>NZ_JBVHLZ010000001.1:291294-1205354 GCF_055558735.1 Streptomyces sp. NPDC025651 | reverse complement strand
CCGCCTCCAGATCCAGATCCGGCTCGATCATCTCCACCGGATAACCCGTACGCTCCGCGATCACCGCAAGAACCGTCCCGAGCACATCCACCTCGCGCTCGGGCGAAGCCTCCGGCTCAGGCCCGGGCGTGCTCGGCGTGGACGCCACCCTCGGCGTCAGCCACTCCGCGATGCCCGACGCCGTGCGCGCCCGCGTCAGCTCCTCCAGCTCCGCGTCCGGCAACGACCGCAGATCCACACCCGAACCAAGGAGCCGCTTGCCCAACTCCCCCGCGATCTCCGTCCGCTTGATCGAGTCGACACTCAGATCCGCCTCCAGATCCAGATCCGGCTCGATCATCTCCACCGGATAACCCGTACGCTCCGCGATCACCGCAAGAACCGTCCCGAGCACATCCACCTCGGCCGGAGCCTCCACCTGCGGCTCGGGCTCGGGCTCCGGCCGGGCCGACAGCTGCGACTGCGGCTGCGGCTGCGGCTGCGGCTGCGGCTGCGGAGCCACCTCCACGGCCACCGCGGCCGGAGCGACCGGCACCCCACCCGACCCGAAGTACGTCATGAGTACGTCCCGCTGCGCCGCCACCATCTCGCGGCTGCTGCGCAGGAATTCGTGGAGCAGGGCGTCCCGGTCCACCGGGGCCCCCGTCGTGTTGTCCGTACCGGAACCGGTCACAGTCGTCGTCTCCGTGATGAGTCGGGAAAGCCCTGGGATGCGTCGCGCGGGGTGCAGCGCCCCCGGCAGCAGGTCACCGCCCGCGGTGCGGACCACATGGCCGTCGACCGTCCAGCCGGGCCGTGCGGGGACCGCCGACGCGTCGACGGCGACCGCGTCGCGCCCGGCGAACAGCCGCGTCGCCGCCACCGGCACGCCCGCCACCGCGAGCCCCGCGACGCACTCCAGGAAGCCGCGCAGCCCGGCGTCGGGGCGGGGTTCGAAGGGCAGCGCCACATGCGGGCGCTCGCCGAGGACCTTGCCGACCAGGCCGGTCAGGACCGTGCCCGGCCCGGTCTCGACGAAGATCCGCGCCCCGGCGTCGTACATCGCCTCGATCTGCTCCGCGAAGCGGACGGGCGCGCCGATCTGTTCGGCGAGGTGGCCGCGTACGTCCTCAGGGGCGCAGGGATAGCGCGTGCCGGTGAGGTTGGCCCACACCGGGAACTCCGGAGCCCGCACCGGCGTGCGGCCGAGCGCCTCGGCGAAGCGGGGCACCGCCCCGGCGACGAGCGGGCTGTGGAAGGCGCAGGCGACCGGCAGCGCGCGGGCGCCGAAGCCGGCCGTGGTGAGCGCGTCGACGGCGCGGCCGACCGCCTCCGTGGGGCCGGAGATCACCGTCTGGGAGGGCGCGTTGTGGTTGGCGGCGACGACCTCGCGTACGAGATGCGCCTCGGCGAGGACCCGCGCCACGTCGTCGGCGGACGCGGCGACGGCCGCCATGGTCCCGGGGTCGCCGTCGGCGCGGGACGAGGTGGCCGCGAGGATGGCGTCGGCCCGCTCGCGGCTGAGCGCGCCGAGCCCGGCGGAGTCGAGGGCGCCCGCCGCGCACAGGGCGACGAGCTCGCCGTAGGAGTGCCCGGCCGCCATGTCGGGCCGCACGCCGAGGCCGCTGAGCACGTCGTACGCGGCGAGCGACACCGCGCCGAGCGCCGGCTGCGCGCACCGCGTGTCGGTGAGGCGGGCCCGCTGGGCGGCGCGCTCGGCGTCGTCGAAGGCGGCGGGCGGGAAGAGCGCGTCCACCGGGGCGTCGCGCAGGTGCCGCTGCGTCTCGGGGAACGCGGCGAACAGCTCGGCGAACATGCGGGGGCGCTGGCTGCCCTGTCCGGGGAAGAGGAACGCGACCTGGCCGCCGCCGTCCCCCGCGTTCCTGAACACCCCCGGCGCCGACTCGCCCGCCAGCAACGTCCGCAGCAGCGCGGGCAGTTCGTCCAGCGAATCGGCCACCACGGCCGCCCGCACGGGTCCCGCGCCCGCCCCTTGTTCGGCCCTGCGCGCCGCGCTGAGCGCGAGGTCGCGCAGGCGCCAGGGGCGGCCCGCCCGCTCCCCCGCCTCGCAGAGTTCGAGGAGCTCCTGGACCGCGCCGTCCGAGCGGAAGAGGAACAGCTCGGCGGGCCAGGCGTCCGCGCCGTGCCGGGGCGGGGCCCCGCCCTCGTACCCCTTCATCACCACATGGAAGTTGGTGCCGCCGAAGCCGAACGCGCTGACGCCCGCGACCCGTTGCCCCGCGGGCTCGGCCCACGGCAGCGTCCGGTCGTGGAGGGCGAAGGGGCCCTCGGGGGTCCACGCGGGGTTCGGCGCGTTGACGTGGAGGGTGCCGGGGCGGACGCCGGTGTGCAGGGCGAGGGCCGTCTTGATGAGTCCGGCGAGGCCCGCCGCACACTTGGTGTGGCCGATCTGGGACTTGACGGAGCCGACCACGCAGCGGCCGGACGCCGCGCCCGCCTCCTCGAACACCCCACTCAGCGTGGCGAGTTCGGTGCGGTCGCCGACGACCGTGCCGGTGCCGTGCGCCTCGACGAGACCGACCTCCGAGGGCGAGACGCGGGCCTGTGCGTACGCGCGCTCGAGGGCGGCCCGCTGCCCCTCCGGCCGCGGCGCGGTCAAGCCGAGCGAGCGGCCGTCGCTCGCGCTGCCGACACCCTTGATCACGGCGTACACGCGGTCGCCGTCGCGCTCGGCGTCCGCGAGCCGCTTGAGGACGACGCAGGCGACGCCCTCGCCGAGCGCGATGCCGTCGGCGTCCGCGTCGAAGGTGCGGCAGCGTCCCGTTCTGGACAGGGCGTGGACGGAGGAAAAGAGGATGTAGTCGTTGATGCCGTTGTGCAGGTCGGCGCCGCCGCACAGCGCGACGTCGGCGGCGCCCGACGCCAGCTCCTTGCAGGCCACGTCCACGGCCGTGAGCGAGGAGGCGCAGGCCGCGTCGACCGTGTAGTTGGCGCCGCCGAGGTCGAGGCGGTTGGCGATGCGCCCGGAGATGACGTTGGCGAGCATGCCGGGGAAGGAGTCCTCGGTCAGCTCGGGCAGCTGGTCGGCGAGTTCTTCGGGGAGGCGTCCGACGTACGAGGGAAGGACGGTCCGCAGCGTCGTCGCGTTCGAGGTGTCGCTGCCCGCCTCGGCGCCGAAGACGACGCAGGTGCGCTCGCGCGGGAACTCGCGCCGGTCGTAGCCCGCGTCGGCGAGCGCCCTGCGCGCGGCCTCCAGGGCGAGCAGCTGCACGGGTTCGATGCTGGCGAGCGAGGTGGGCGGGATGCCGTAGGCCAGCGGGTCGAAGGGGATCTCGGGCAGGAAGCCGCCCCAGCGGGAGGCCGAGACGTCGTGCGCGTCGGCGTCGTCGCCGTAGTACAGGGCGGGGTCCCAGCGGCCCTCGGGCACCTCCGTCACCGCGTCGGTGCCCGCGAGGACGTGCGCCCAGAAGGTCGCGAGGTCGGGGGCCTTCGGGAACATGCCCGCCATGCCGACGACGGCGATGTCCAGCGGCTCGGGCGCGGGCCGCTCGGCGGGCCGCTCGCGCGCCTTCAGGTCGCGGGCGCGGCGGGCGTAGAAGTCGGCGGCGCCGTCGGCTACGGAGGTGTGCAGGCGGTCGACGGTGGTGGTCGCGCCGCGCAGCACGGCGACCTCGCCGGCCATGAACATGCCCTCGCCGAGCTGGCGTTGCTCGTCGACGTCGAGGAGTTCGTCGCCGATGCGCTCGATGCCCTTGCTGGCGATGCGGAGCCGTCCGACGTTGAGCCGCTCCAGCTCCTCCCAGGCCTGCCGGTCGGGGACGCCCTGTTCGCGCAGCTCGTCCTTGAGCGCCTGGTAGGCGTCGCTGAAGGGGCTGGGGACACAGCGCGTGGCGTGGCCGGGCGCGGTGTGCAGGAGAGCGGTGCTCTCGGCTGTGATCACCTGTCTCTGGAAGAGCGGCTGGATGGCGCCGGACGCGACGGCCTCCTCCGTGAAGAGGTACGCCGTGCCCATCAGGACGCCGATGGACACCCCGCGCCCGGTGAGCCCGGCCGCGAGCGCCGCGACCATCGCCGCCGACCGCTCGTCGTGGATGCCGCCCGCGAACAGGACCTGGACGTCGCCGGGGTCCACGGCGTCGCTGTCGTCACCGCTCGCGTCGAGGAAGTCCTCCAGGACCGCGAGCTGCGCCTCCCACAGCGGGAAGCTGTTGCGCGGTCCGATGTGCCCGCCGCACTCGGCGCCCTCGAAGACGAAGCGCCGCGCGCCCGCCGAGAGGAACTGCCCGAGCAGGCCCGGCGAGGGCACGTGCAGGAAGGTCTTGATGCCGTCCGCTTCGAGGGCCGCGGCCTGCGAGGGCCGGCCGCCCGCGATGATCACGTGCGTGGGGCGCAGCTCACGTACGGCTTCGAGCTGCGCGGTGCGCACCTCCTCGGGCGCGAAGCCGAGGATGCCCACGCCCCAGGGGCGCTCGCCCAGCGCCGCCCTGGTCTGCTCCAGCATGGTGCGGGTCTGCGCGGGCGCGGCGAGGGCGAGCGCGATGAAGGGCAGGCCGCCGCCGTCGGCGACCGCGGCGGCGAACCGCGCCTGGTCGCTGACGCGGGTCATGGGGCCCTGGGCGACGGGCAGCGCGGTGCCCATCGCGCGGCACATCGCGGAGCCGCCGCGCAGGACGCCGGGATCGGCGTGCAGCGACCCCTCGATGCCCTCGCGCACCGCGCGGACGGCGGCGTCGACCGTGCCGTACCGCTCGGCGAACCGGGCGGCGAGGAACGCGTCCTGGCCCAGCGGCAGGAGGCGCTCGCGCAGTGCGGCGGGGACGCCGGGGCGGCGCCGGTCCAGGACGCGGTGGCCGTTCACGACGACGGTCTCGGAGCCGTCGGCGGTGCGCAGGAGTGCGGCGACGGCGGCCGGCGGCCGTGCCTCGTCCAGGAGCGCGAGCTGGACGTCGAGGACGACGCCGCGGGCGCCCGCGAGGACGGCGGCCGCGGCGGTGCGGGGGCCGACGCCGCCGCAGGCCCAGACGGGAACGGTGATCCGGGGGTCGGCCAGGACGTGCTGGAGCAGCACGAAGGTGGAGAGCTCGCCGCAGGGTCCGCCGCTCTCACTGCCGCGTACGACGATGCCGGCGGCGCCCTGGGCCACCGCGTCCCGCGCCTCGGCGACGCTGCGGACCTCGGCGACGACGGTCGGGGCCTGGACGTGGGCGATGCGCCAGGGGGCGTCGGGAGCGAGCAGGACGGTGTGCGGTCCCGTCCCTTCGGGGTCGTTCAGGTCGTCGGGGTGCAGGGCGCACTCCGCCGGGATGCGGACGCCGAAGGCGCCGGGCGCCCACTGGCGGGCGAGGCCGAGGGCTTCGCGGGCGCGGCGGTCGCCGGGGCCGAGGTCGAGGATGCCGAGCCCCCCGGACCGGCTGACGGCGGCGGCGAGTCGTGCGTCCGGCTCTCCGAACGGGCTGACGCCGATGACGGTGTGCGTCACGGGAGGAGACTCCTCTGTGCGATCAGTGCGGCGGTACGCGGTACAGCTGGTGCGGCTGTTTCGTCTGGTTTCAGCTGCGATACGACAATCCGATACAAACGGGAACGTAAGGGATCATCAGCGCCCGTGCAATGACGCTATGAATCCAATGCATCACATGGCGTAACTGCACGACGGGCCGACCTGACGGACCGTCACTTGAGTGGGTGCGCCGCCCGCAGGACCGTTCGAGCAACGCCGCCACCGCTCCCGGTACTGTTCGCCGAATGAGCTCGCTGAATCTCGACGACTTCACCGACCTGATCGAGCGGCCCGACGGCGGGGTGCGCCGCGACGCCGAGGAGCGCAGGGCACGGCAGACCCTGCCGCCCGGCGCCCTGGGCCGCCTCGACGAGCTGGGCGAGTGGCTGTCGGCGGCCCAGTCGGCCGTGCCGGTCAAGCCGGTCGAGCGGCCCCGCGTGGTGCTGTTCGCGGGCGACCACGGGGTCTCCGAGCTCGGGGTCTCCACGCGGCCCGCGGGCGGCGCCGCCGATCTGGTGCGCGCCGTACTGGCCGGCGAGAGCCCGGTGGCGGTGCTCGCGCGCCGTCTCGACGTGCCGGTCCGGGTCGTCGACATGGCGCTCGACTGCGACCCGTCCGAGCTGCCCGCCGAGGTCGCGGGGCACCGGGTGCGGCGCGGCTCGGGGCGCATCGACATCGAGGACGCGCTGACCGCGGAGGAGGCCGAACAGGCGGTGCGCGCGGGCATGGCCGTCGCCGACGAGGAGGCGGACTCCGGCACCGACCTGGTCGTGCTCGGCGACATCAGCGTGGGCGGCACGACGCCCGCGGCGACGCTGATCGCCGCGCTGTGCGGGACCGACGCGTCCGTGGTGACCGGGCGGGGCGGCGAGGCCATCGACGACCTGGCGTGGATGCGCAAGTGCGCGGCGGTGCGGGACGCGCTGCGGCGGGCCCGCCCCGTCCTCGGCGACCAGCTGGAGCTCCTCGCCGCGGTGGGCGGCGCCGACCTCGCCGCGATGACGGGCTTCCTGCTGCAGTGCGCGGTGCGGCGTACGCCGGTGATCCTCGACGGCGTCGTGGCGTCGGCGGCGGCGCTGGTGGCCCAGCGGGTCGCTTTCCGGTCACCGGACTGGTGGCTGGCGGGACACGACAGCGGGGAACCGGCACAGGCGAAGGCGCTGGACCGGATGGCGCTCGAACCGCTGCTCTCGCACGGCGTGAAGATCGGCGAGGGAGCGGGCGCGCTGCTTGCGCTGCCGCTGGTTCAGTCCGCCGCGGCGCTGGCCGCGGAGCTGCCCGAGCAGGAGCCCGCGGCGCCGGAGGCGGAGTCCCCCGAGGCGGCCGAGGAACCCTCCGAGGCAGCCGCCGAGTAGGCGACGGCGCCAGGGTAGGGCGAGAACCGGACAACCTGGCACAACACACCGCCCGCTCGCCCCATATGATCCCTTTTCATGGGAGATGAGCAGGTCGTCACCGGGCGACAGAAGTCACGCACCGTCATACAGCGCCGCGCCGCGGGGTTCGCCGTCTGGTATCTCCGCGCCGTCACCTTCATCAACTTTCTGAGCGCGGTCTGGGTCTCCCTCGGACAGGACCTGCGGCAGCACAACACGGAGAACTACTTCACTCCGTACCTGCTGACCGCGGGTTTCGCCTCCGGTCTGTTCACGCTGTTCCTCGCGATCACCATGCGGCGCCGCAAGCGCGCCGCATGGATCCTCAACCTCGTGCTCAGCGGGCTCTTCCTGCTGCTCTTCGCCTTCGCGATGATCTTCCCGGAGATCCGCCAGTACGCACAGAACTGGATCTCCCTCGTCCTGACCGCCGCCTTCGTCGCGGCCCTGGTCGTCGGGCGCCGCGAGTTCTACGCCAAGGGCGACCGCTCCAACCCCGCACTCGCCTCGGTCGTCGCGGTCGGCGGGCTCCTGGTCACCTCGCTGATCGCCACGCTGCTCGTCACCCTCACCAACACCGCCCACGACGACTACCGCTCGACCTTCCTGGACCGCTGGCGCTACGGCACCATGCGCCTGGTCTCGCTGGCCGCCGACGACAAGCGCTTCGAGGGCATCACCACGCCCGGCTGGGTCAACGTCTCCATCAACGTCCTGAGCGCGCTGCTGCTCTGCGCCGTCCTGTACGCCGCGTTCCGCTCCCGCAGGGCCGTCGACCCGCTCACCGAGGAGGACGAGGAGAAGCTGCGCGCGCTGCTCGACCAGCACGGCGACCGCGACTCGCTCGGCTACTTCTCGCTGCGCCGCGAGAAGAGCGTCGTGTGGTCGCCGACCGGCAAGGCGGCCGTCGCGTACCGCGTCGTCGGCGGGGTCTCGCTGGCCTCGGGCGACCCCATCGGCGACCCGGAGGCCTGGCCCGGCGCCATCGACCCCTGGCTCGCCGAGGCCCGCGAGCACGGCTGGATCCCCGCCGTCATGGGCGCGAGCGAGGAGGCGGGCACGATCTACGCGCGACACGGCCTGGACGCCCTGGAGCTGGGCGACGAAGCCATCGTGGAGATCGCGGAGTTCACCCTTGAGGGCCGCGCCATGCGCACCGTCCGCCAGGCGTACAACCGCGTGAAGCGCGCCGGGTACACGGTCCGCATCCGCCGCCACGAGGACATCCCCCACGACGAGATGGCCGAGCTCCTGCGCCGCGCCGACGACTGGCGCGACGGGGCGACCGAGCGCGGCTTCTCGATGGCGCTCGGCCGGCTCGGCGACCCGGCGGACGGGCAGTGCGTGATGCTCGAATGCACGGACGGGAACGGCGAGTTGAGGGCCGTGCTCTCCTTCGTGCCGTGGGGCCCGCACGGCCTCTCCCTCGACCTGATGCGGCGTGACCGCGACTCCGAGAACGGCCTGATGGAGTTCATGGTCATCGAACTCCTGCAGCGCGCCCCCGAGATCAAGATCACTCAGGTCTCGCTGAACTTCGCGATGTTCCGTTCGGTCTTCGAACGTGGCTCGCGGCTCGGCGCGGGACCGGTCCTGCGCCTGTGGCGTTCGCTGCTCAGCTTCTTCTCGCGGTGGTGGCAGATCGAGTCCCTCTACCGGGCCAACGCCAAGTACCGGCCGATCTGGGAACCCCGGTTCCTCCTCTTCGAGAAGAGCGGCGACCTGCTGCGCATCGGCATCGCATCGGCGCGCGCGGAGGGCTTCCTCGAAGCGCCCGGTCTGCCGAAGTGGCTGCACCGCAAACATCTGGAGTCGAGACGATGAGCACCCTGGCCCGCTACGCCCGCGCCGAGTGGGGACCGCTGTTCTCCACCGTGCGGGACGCGCTCGTCGCCCGGCGGTGGCGGGCCGTGCCCATGACCCTGTCGGCGGTCTGCCTGACCGCGCTGTTCCAGTACGTGCAGAACCAGTCCTGGGGCTACCAGTTCGTCCAGAACATCGGCTCCGTGCGCGCCGAGGAACCGCTCTGGCTGGCCCTGCTGCGCACCCCTCTCTCGCTCTTCGTGCCCGCGCTCGACCTGCCCGTGTGGGGCGCGCTCGCGCAGATCCTGCTGGTCTTCGGCATCGCGGAGATCTGCCTCGGCTGGTGGCGCACGCTCGTCATCGGGTACGCGGCCACGCTCGCCGGCACGCTCTACGCGCGCGTGGGCATCGAGCTCGGCCCCCAGAACCCCATCGGCCTGCCCGCCTCGGACGCGCAGGTGGTCGACACGGGCCCGTCGGCGGCCGTGGTGGGCCTCGCCCTCTACGTGTGCTGGCGCTACCGGGCGTACTTCACGGGGGCCCTGGTGGTCGCCGTGATGATCCTCGAGGTGGCCGTCAAGAACAACCTCGCGGGCCGGGAGCACCTGGCCGCCCTCGCCGCGGTGTTCGTGCTGTGCGCGCTCTCCGCGGTGCGTCACCGGCGCGGCGGGACGCGCTCCGGTTCCTCCGGGGCCGGGCCGGGATCCGGTTCGACGAAGCCGCCGATCCAGTCCTGAAGCTTGCGGCGCGGCCTCGACCAGCGGCGGTCGTGCCGGAAGGCCCGCAGCCCCGCACGCGCGCGTGCCCGGTGCCGGTTGCGGTAGAACCGCCGCGCCCACGCCGACCCCGGGCGGGCGAGCCGGATCGCGCCGACCAGCGCGACGAAGGGGACCACCATGCCGATCAGGGCGGTCCGCAGCTTGCCCTTGAGGAGCGCGATCAGGGCGAAGGCGCAGTTGACGCCGACGTTCAGCGCGAACAGGGCGCGGTTGTGCCGCTCGGTGACCGACAGGTCGTTCACCCCGAACGGCGTGAAGCCGGTGAGCACGAGGACCACCAGGGCGGCCGTGAGCATCACGACCTCCACGCTCTTGCGGCCCTGCTCGCTCCAGTAGACGTCGTCGAGGTGGAGGATCAGCGCGAACTCGTCGAGCACGAGCCCCGCGCCGATCCCGAAGATGACGGCGGCGTACAGCGGCCCGACGCCGTGCCGCCCCGCGGCCACCGCCCAGAACCCGCCGACCAGCATGAGGAAGATCCCCGGCACGACGTGGTGGATGTGCACGTCGCCCGAGCTGATGTTGCGGAACGGCCCCTTGCCCGCCCGGATGAGGCGCGTGATGGTGCGGGTGACCAGGAACGACCCCACGAAGGACAGCAGCGCGAGCAGCAGCGGCAGCTTCCCCGGCTCGACGATGTTCCGGTACCACCAGTCACCCATGGGCTCATCCTCCGTCCCCCAAGAGCGATCCGCAGGGCGGGGAGTTCCGCCGGGGTAGCCTTCCGCGGTGTCCAGAACCTCCCCCGCCGACGGCATACGTTTCGCCTTCGGCACCCTCACCGCGCTCCCCGTCCGCGTCACCAGGTGGGACCGCGAAGCGGCCCGCGCGGGCATGCAGTGGGCCCCCCTGGCCGGGCTCGTGGTCGGCCTGCTCGCCGCCGCGGTCGGCGGCGTCCTGACCGTCCTCGGCGGCGGCCCCCTCCTCGCCGCCGTGGCGACCGCGGCGACCCCCGCCGCCCTCACCCGCGGCCTGCACCTCGACGGCCTCGCGGACACCGCCGACGGCCTCGGCAGCGCCAAGCCCGCCGACGACGCGCTGCGCATCATGAAGCAGTCCGACATCGGCCCCTTCGGCGTCATCACCCTGCTCTTCGTGCTGCTCGCCCAGGTGGCCGTCCTCTGCCAGCTGTACGAGGCATCGTGGGCCCGCGGCGCGCTCGCCGCCGTCGTCTCGGCGACCGCCGCGCGCCTCGCCCTCACCCTGGCCGCCCGCGCCGGGGTGCCGCCGGCCCGCCCCGAGGGCCTCGGCGCCGCCGTCGCCGGGGTCGTCCCGCGCGGCGCGGCGCTGCTGGTCGCCGCGCTCGTGGTGGGCGGGGCGGCGGCCTGCGGGGCGCTGCTCGGCACGTACGACGTCCTGCGCGGCGCGGCGGCCGTCGTCCTCGCGCTCGGCGCCGCGGAGTTGCTCCTGCGGCACTGCGTACGGCGGTTCGGCGGGGTCACGGGCGACGTCTTCGGCGGCCTCGCGGAGACGGCGGCGACGGTCTCACTGGTGGCCCTCAGCCTCTCCTGACACACGCTCACCCCGAAACCCCGGCGAACCCGACACCCCGCCGAACACACACAGTGAGGCGCACCGCAGCGCTCACGGGCGTAGGCTCGCGACGGGCTCACCACCCCACAGCCCGTTGAAACTCACTGAAAGAGGACCTCACCACCGTGACTGCTCTGACTCTCAGCACCGCCGCCGCGTCCGGTCTGCGCGCCGACGCGATCGTCGTCGGTGTCGCCAAGGGCGCTGGATCAAAGGGGGGCCTGGTCGTCGCGTCCGGCGCCGAGGCCGTGGACAAGGCGTACGACGGCAAGCTCGCCTCCGTCCTGGAGACCCTCGGCGCCCGTGGGGCCGAGGGCGAGGTGACGAAGCTGCCCGCGCCGTCCGGCTTCAAGGCCCCGGTCGTCGTCGCGGTCGGCCTCGGCGAGGTCCCGGAGAAGGACGAGACGTACGGGACGGAGGCGCTGCGCAGCGCCGCCGGTGCCGCCGCCCGCGCTCTGACCGGCTCGAAGAAGGCCGCGTTCGCGCTGCCCGTCGAGGACGCCGAGGACGCCGGCGCCATCGCGGAGGGCGCGCTGCTCGGCGCGTACTCCTTCGACGCGTACAAGGACCAGGGCGCCAAGTCCGCGAAGAAGAACGGCAAGGACACCAAGGGCCCGCTCGCCGAGGTCGCCCTGCTCGGCGGCAAGCCCCGCGACAAGGCGTACAAGGCCGCGATCGAGCGCGCCATCGCCGTGAGCGAGGAGCTGAACCGCGCCCGCGACCTGGTCAACACCCCGCCGAACGACCTCAACCCCGAGGCCTTCGCGGCGGTCGCCACCGCGGCCGCCAAGGAGCACGGCATCAAGATCCAGGTGCTCGACGAGAAGGCGCTCACCAAGGGCGGCTACGGCGGCATCCTCGGCGTCGGCTCGGGCTCCGAGGCCCCGCCGCGCCTGGTGAAGCTCTCGTACACGCACTCCAAGGCGAAGAAGCACCTCGCCTTCGTCGGCAAGGGCATCACGTACGACTCGGGCGGCATCTCGCTGAAGCCCGCCGGTCACAACGAGACGATGAAGTGCGACATGGCCGGTGCCGCGGCCGTCTTCGCCGCCGTCGTCGCCGCCGCGCGCCTGGGCCTGGAGGTGAACGTCACCGGCTGGCTGGCGCTCGCCGAGAACATGCCCTCCGGCTCCGCGACCCGCCCCGGCGACGTCCTGCGCATGTACAGCGGCAAGACCGTCGAGGTCCTGAACACCGACGCCGAGGGCCGGCTCGTCCTGGCCGACGCGATCGCCAAGGCCTCCGAGGACAAGCCCGACGCGATCGTCGACGTGGCGACGCTGACCGGCGCCATGATGGTGGCGCTCGGCAACCGCACCTTCGGCATCATGGCGAACGACGACGCGTTCCGTACGGCGATCCACGAGATCGGCGAGGAGGTCGGCGAGCCGACCTGGCCGATGCCGCTCCCCGCGGACCTGCGCAAGGGCATGGACTCCCCCACCGCCGACATCGCCAACATCGGCGAGCGCATGGGCGGCGGCCTGGTGGCCGGCCTCTTCCTGAAGGAGTTCGTGGGCGAGGGCATCACCTGGGCCCACCTGGACATCGCGGGCCCGGCCTTCCACGAGGGCGCCCCGTACGGCTACACGCCCAAGGGCGGCACCGGCTCCGCGGTCCGCACCCTGGTCCGTCTGGCCGAGCACACGGCCGCGGGCGACCTGGGCTGATTCGGGTCCTTCGCACCGGGGCCCCGGACGTTCCCGCGTCCGGGGCCCCGCGCGATTTCGCCCTCGACGAAATCCGTACGTTCATACGCAGTGGTAACCCCTGGAGACGGTGGATCAGACGTCTCACAGCCTGGCCCGGCGTCCCGTCTCCCGCCGACAAGTGCGAAGATGGGTTCTCGGCAGGACAGGGCCCCCACCAAAGGGCCGAAACAAGAGCGGCCGAATACCAGCCGACCGACCGGTCGTCCCCCGCGAAAAGGGGTCCGGCGTACGGCGCACATGCATGGAGGACGTGACGTGGCGAACGACGCCAGCACCGTTTTCGACCTAGTGATCCTCGGCGGTGGTAGCGGCGGTTACGCCGCGGCGCTGCGCGGAGCGCAGCTGGGCCTGGACGTCGCCCTGATCGAGAAGAACAAGCTCGGCGGCACCTGCCTGCACAACGGCTGCATCCCCACGAAGGCGCTGCTGCACGCCGGCGAGATCGCCGACCAGGCGCGCGAGGCCGACCAGTTCGGCGTGAAGGCCACCTTCGAGGGCATCGACATCGCGGCCGTCCACAAGTACAAGGACGACGTGATCTCGGGCCTCTACAAGGGTCTGCAGGGCCTCGTCGCCTCGCGCAAGGTGACGTACATCGAGGGCGAGGGCAAGCTCTCCTCCCCGACCTCCGTGGACGTGAACGGCCAGCGCATCCAGGGCCGCCACGTCCTCCTCGCGACCGGCTCCGTGCCGAAGTCGCTGCCGGGCCTGGAGATCGACGGCAACCGCATCATCTCCTCGGACCACGCGCTGACCCTGGACCGCGTCCCGCAGTCCGCCATCATCCTGGGCGGCGGCGTCATCGGCGTCGAGTTCGCCTCCGCGTGGAAGTCCTTCGGGACCGACGTCACGGTCATCGAGGGCCTCAAGCACCTCGTCCCCGTCGAGGACGAGAACAGCTCCAAGCTTCTTGAGCGCGCCTTCCGCAAGCGCGGCATCAAGTTCAACCTCGGCACGTTCTTCGAGAAGGCCGAGTACACCGAGAACGGCGTGCGCGTCACCCTCGCGGACGGCAAGACCTTCGAGGCCGAGGTCCTCCTGGTCGCCATCGGCCGCGGCCCCGTCTCGCAGGGCCTCGGTTACGAGGAGCAGGGCGTCGCCATGGACCGCGGCTACGTCCTGGTCGACGAGTACATGCAGACCAACGTCCCGACCATCTCGGCCGTGGGCGACCTGGTGCCGACCCTCCAGCTCGCGCACGTCGGCTTCGCCGAGGGCATGCTGGTGGCGGAGCGCCTGGCCGGCCTCAAGACCGTCCCGGTCGACTACGACGGCGTGCCCCGGGTGACGTACTGCCACCCCGAGGTCGCCTCCGTGGGCATCACCGAGGCCAAGGCCAAGGAGATCTACGGCGCGGACAAGGTCGTCGCCCTCAAGTACAACCTCGCGGGCAACGGCAAGAGCAAGATCCTGAAGACCGCGGGCGAGATCAAGCTCGTCCAGGTCAAGGACGGTGCCGTCGTCGGCGTCCACATGGTCGGCGACCGCATGGGCGAGCAGGTCGGCGAGGCCCAGCTGATCTACAACTGGGAGGCGCTGCCGGCCGAGGTCGCCCAGCTCATCCACGCCCACCCGACGCAGAACGAGGCGCTGGGCGAGGCGCACCTGGCCCTGGCGGGCAAGCCGCTGCACTCCCACGACTGACCCTTCAGTCACACGGGCGCGACGACCAGACTTTCCGCAAATTCGTAAGGAGCAACAGAAACCATGGCGGTTTCCGTATCCCTTCCGGCGCTCGGCGAGAGCGTCACCGAGGGCACTGTCACCCGTTGGCTGAAGGCCGAGGGCGAGCGCGTCGAGGCCGACGAGCCGCTGCTCGAGGTGTCGACCGACAAGGTCGACACCGAGATCCCCTCGCCCGCCTCCGGCATCCTGGCCTCCATCAAGGTCGCCGAGGACGAGACCGTCGAGGTCGGCGCCGAGCTCGCCGTCATCGACGACGGCTCGGGCGACGCGGGCGCTTCGGCCGCCCCGGCGCAGGCCGAGGCCCCCGCCGCCCCCGCCCAGGAGGCCCCGCAGCAGGAGGCCCCGGCCCAGGCCGAGGCGCCCGCCGCTCCGGCCGCCCCCGCCGGCGGTTCCGCCGAGGGCACCGACATCACGCTGCCCGCGCTCGGTGAGTCGGTCACCGAGGGCACCGTCACCCGTTGGCTGAAGGAGGTCGGCGAGGAGGTCGCGGCCGACGAGCCCCTCCTGGAGGTCTCGACGGACAAGGTCGACACCGAGATCCCCTCGCCGGTCGCGGGCGTGCTGCTCGAGATCGTCGTCGGTGAGGACGAGACCGCCGAGGTCGGCGCCAAGCTCGCCGTCATCGGTGCCCCGGGTGCCGCTCCGGCCGCCGCCGCTCCGGCTGCTCCGGCCGCCCCCGCCGCCGAGGCCCCGGCGCCGGCCGCCCCGGCCGCTCCGGCCCCGGCTCCCGCCGCCCCGGCCGCGCCCGCCGCTGCCGCTCCGGCCCCGGCTCAGCCCGCCGCTCCGGCCCCCGCCCCGGCCCCGGCCCAGCCGCAGGCGCCCGCCGCCCCGGCCCCGGTCACCCCGGCCGACGACGGTGCCTACGTGACCCCGCTGGTCCGCAAGCTCGCGTCCGAGAACGGCGTGAACCTCTCCGAGGTCAAGGGCACCGGCGTCGGCGGCCGCATCCGCAAGCAGGACGTCATCGCCGCCGCCGAGGCCAAGAAGGCCGCCCCGGCTCCGGCCGCCGCCGCTGCTCCGGCCGCCGCGTCGAAGGCCCCGGCCCTGGAGGTCTCCCCCCTCCGCGGCCAGACGGTCAAGATGACCCGCATGCGCAAGGTCATCGGCGACAACATGATGAAGGCGCTGCACTCGCAGGCCCAGCTGACCTCGGTCGTCGAGGTCGACATCACCAAGCTGATGAAGCTGCGTGCCAAGGCGAAGGACGCGTTCGCGGCTCGCGAGGGCGTCAAGCTCTCCCCGATGCCGTTCTTCGTCAAGGCCGCGGCTCAGGCGCTGAAGGCCCACCCGGTCATCAACGCCCGGATCAACGACGACGAAGGCACCATCACGTACTTCGACTCGGAGAACATCGGCATCGCCGTGGACGCCGAGAAGGGTCTGATGACGCCGGTCATCAAGGGTGCGGGCGACCTGAACATCGCCGGTATCTCCAAGAAGACCGCCGAGCTCGCGGGCAAGGCCCGTGGCGGTGGCCTCACCCCGGACGACATGTCGGGCGCCACCTTCACGATCTCCAACACCGGTTCGCGCGGCGCCCTGTTCGACACGGTCATCGTGCCGCCGAACCAGGCCGCCATCCTCGGCATCGGTGCCACGGTGAAGCGTCCGGTCGTCATCAACCACCCGGACCTCGGCGAGACCATCGCGGTCCGCGACATGACGTACCTCTCGCTCTCCTACGACCACCGTCTGGTGGACGGCGCGGACGCCGCCCGCTACCTGACCGCGGTCAAGGCGATCCTGGAGGCCGGCGAGTTCGAGGTCGAGCTCGGCCTGTAGTCCGTCTGCCGGTTTCGCCCGGCGATGAGGCTGTAACACTCGTCTCATCAGCGCGTACGCCCCCGTCCGGAGGTTTCCGGACGGGGGCGTCGCCGTATTGTCTAGGGGTCACAACGCCCTGGGGTGCCTGCCTGCCCCTGCCTGAGGAGCCCACATGACCGCGCCCGTCGTTCACTCGCTGCGCGAACAGATCCGCGAGCACATCGTGGAAGGGATCGTCAGCGGGCGCTGGAAGCCGGGCGAGCGCATCGTGGAGCGCCGTATCGCCGTGGAGCTGGAGGTCTCGCAGACTCCGGTGCGCGAGGCGCTGCGCGAGCTGGAGACGCTGCGGCTGATCGAGTCGGCGCCCAACAAAGGCGTGCGCGTACGGAACTTGACCGCGGCGGACCTGGAGGAGAGCTACCCCGTCCGCGCCGGTCTGGAGGCCATCGCCGCGGAGCTCGCGGCGGAGCGGCTCGCCGAGGACTGCTCGGCCCTGGAGCCCCATGTCGCGGCCCTCTACGAGGCGGACCGCGCCTCCGACGGGACCGGACAGGTGCGGCACACCGTGGCCTTCCACCGGGAGCTGGTGCGGGCCGCGGACAACTCCGTGCTCCTGCACACCTGGGAGGGCCTCGGCATCGAGGTCTTCACGGCCCTGTCCATCCGCTGGCTGGGCACGGTCCAGCAGTCGTACGCGGAGGAGCACGAGGCCCTGGTCTCCGCGTTCCAGCGGCGTGATCCGGCCATCGCGGAGCTGGTGAAGGCCCACGTCCTGGGCTGCGCGCCGCGGGCCTGAGCCGGAGCCGGGCTCCGGCCCTCTCCCTCTCCCCCTGCCTCTCCCTCCGCTCATTCGTGTGCCTGTTCCCGCAGACGTGCTCCCACCTGCGTAAACCCTTCAAATCCAAGGCACCCGGTGCCCTCTTTCCTGGCACCGGATGCCGACTTTCTCGATCTGGAGAAGTTTTTCCCTCAACGCTTTGATCGATCATCGATCACGGGCTTACAGTCGACGACGGCCCTGTGGCCGAGTCACACAAACGATTCCGCACCAGAGCCACACGCCCTGTCCTGCCAAGACACCGGGCACCCCCACCCCTTACCGAACAGGGGACCCCCTCCGACTCAGGAAGGCGGCGCAATGACCGACCCCTCCGCAATCCAGCCGAGCGAGCTCGACCAGCTCCCGGACCGCGACCCCGAGGAGACCGCCGAATGGCAGGCCTCCCTGGACGCCGTCACCGAGGCGGCCGGGCCGCACCGTGCCGCGTACTTGATGCGCCGCACGCTGGAGCGCGCCGAGGGCGCGGGCCTGGCGCTGCCCAAGCTCCTCGAGACCGACTACGTCAACACCATCCCCACCTCCGCCGAGCCGTCCATCGACGGTGACGAGGAGATGGAGCGGAAGATCACGGCGTGGAACCGCTGGAACGCGGCCGCCATGGTCACCCGCGGCTCCAAGTACGGCGTCGGCGGCCACATCGCGACCTTCGCGTCCGCGGCCTGGCTGTACGAGACCGGCTTCAACCACTTCTTCAAGGGCAAGGAGGGGGATGGCTCCGGCGACCAGCTGTACATCCAGGGCCACGCCTCCCCCGGCATCTACGCCCGCGCCTTCCTCGACGGCCGTCTGAACGAGACGCAGCTCGACAACTTCCGCCAGGAGGCCGGCGGCAACGGCCTCCCGTCGTACCCGCACCCGCGCCGCCTGCCCTGGCTGTGGGAGTTCCCGACCGTCTCCATGGGTCTGGGCCCGCTCTCCGCGATCTACCAGGCGCGCTTCAACCGGTACCTCACCAACCGCGGCATCAAGGACGTCTCCGCCTCACACGTG
Source organism: Streptomyces sp. NPDC025651 (assembly GCF_055558735.1). Taxonomy (NCBI): domain Bacteria; kingdom Bacillati; phylum Actinomycetota; class Actinomycetes; order Kitasatosporales; family Streptomycetaceae; genus Streptomyces; species Streptomyces sp. NPDC025651. Next base: position 1,187,430 of record NZ_JBVHLZ010000001.1, on the reverse strand, counting down.
TGGGCGTTCCTCGGCGACGGCGAGATGGACGAGCCCGAGTCGACGGCGGCACTCGCGCTCGCGAGCCGCGAGGGTCTGGACAACCTGACCTTCGTCATCAACTGCAACCTGCAGCGCCTGGACGGCCCGGTCCGCGCCAACTTCAAGATCGTGCAGGAGCTGGAGGCCCAGTTCCGCGGCGCCGGCTGGAACGTCGTGAAGTCGCTGTGGGGCAACGCCTGGGACGAGCTGTTCCAGCTCGACACCACCGGCGCCCTGATCCGCCGCATCCGCGAGGTGCCGGACGCGCAGGTGCAGACGTACCAGACGCGCGACGCCGCCTACATCCGCGAGGACTTCTTCGGCAAGGACCCGGCGCTCGTCGAGATGGCGAAGCTGCTGTCCGACGACAAGATCCTGGAGTGCTTCCACCTCTCCCGCGGTGGCCACGAGCCGCGCAAGGTCTACGCCGCGTACAAGGCCGCCCTGGAGCACAAGGGCGCCCCGACCGTGATCCTGGCGCAGACCGTCAAGGGCTTCACCCTGGGTGAGGGCTTCGCGTCGAAGAACGCGAACCACCAGATGAAGAAGCTCACGACGGACGAGTTCAAGAACATGCGTGACCTTCTTGAACTGCCGATCAGCGACAGCCAGTTCGTCGACGGCGTGGTCCCCTACGGCCACCCGGGCGCCGACGCCCCCGAGGTCCGCTACCTCCAGGAGCGCCGCGCGGCCCTCGGCGGCCCGGCCCCGGCCCGCCGTACGCAGCCGCTGCCCGCGCTGCCGCAGGCCGCCGACAAGGCGTTCGCCTCCTTCGACAAGGGTTCCGGCTCGCAGTCGGTGGCGACGACCATGGCGTTCGTACGCCTGGTCAAGGACCTCGTACGCGACAAGGAGACCGGCAAGCGCTGGGTGCCGATCGTCCCCGACGAGGCGCGCACCTTCGGCATGGAGTCGCTCTTCCCGTCGCTCGGCATCTACTCGCCCAAGGGCCAGACGTACGAGCCGGTCGACCGCGACCAGCTGATGTACTACAAGGAGGCCAAGAACGGCCAGATCCTCAACGAGGGGATCACCGAGGCCGGTTCGATGGCGGACTTCATCGCCGCGGCGTCGTCCTACGCGACGCACGGCGAAGCGATGATCCCCTTCTACATCTTCTACTCGATGTTCGGCTGGCAGCGCACGGCCGACCAGATGTGGCAGCTCGGCGACCAGCTCGGCCGCGGCTTCCTCATCGGCGCCACGGCCGGCCGTACGACGCTGACGGGTGAGGGTCTGCAGCACGCGGACGGCCACTCGCCGGTGATCGCCGCGACGAACCCCGCCGCGCTGTCGTACGACCCCGCGTTCGCCTACGAGATCGCCGCGATCGTCAAGGACGGTCTGCGCCGCATGTACGGCGAGGCCGCCCCGGGTGAGGACCAGGACGTCTTCTACTACCTCACCGTCTACAACGAGCCGATGCCGCAGCCCGCGAAGCCCGCGGGTGTGGACGAGGGCATCATCAAGGGCCTGTACCGCTTCAACACGGCCGAGACCGCCGGGCTCTCGCCCGCGGCCAACGCCGCGCGGATCCAGCTCATCGGTTCGGGTACGGCCATCCACTGGACGCTCCAGGCCCAGAAGCTGCTCGCCGAGGAGTGGGGCGTGGCCGCCGACGTGTGGTCCGCGACGTCCTGGACCGAGCTGCGGCGCGACGCCCTGGAGGCGGACGAGGCGCTGCTGCGCGGCGAGGAGCGCACCCCGTACGTGCGCCAGGCGCTCGACGGCGCCAAGGGCCCCGTGCTCGCCGTCTCCGACTACATGCGCCAGGTCCCCGACCAGATCGCGCAGTGGGTCGAGCAGGACTACTCCTCGCTCGGCGCGGACGGCTTCGGCCTCTCCGACACGCGGGACGCGGCGCGCCGCCACTTCGGCGTGGACGCCGAGTCGATCGTGGTCGCCGCGCTGGCGCAGCTCGCCCGCCGGGGCGAGGTGCCTGCTTCCGCGGTGAAGGAAGCCCGGGCGAAGTACGGGCTGTAAGCCTTCGGGAGTTCGAGGCCGCCGCTGCGCGGCGGATGTCTCCCACCCGCCCGCCCGTTCACCTCACGGTGAACGGGCGGGCGTTTTGGTACACGGCATCATGGGCGTATGCGCGCTGCCCGCCTCATCAAGATGGTTCTGCTGCTCCAGTCACGGCCCTCCATGACCGCCGCCGAGCTCGCGGCCGAGCTTGAGGTGTCCGAGCGGACCATCACGCGCGACGCGCAGGCGCTGTCGGAGGCGGGCGTGCCCGTCTACGCCGACCGGGGGCGCACCGGCGGCTACCGGCTCATCGGCGGTTACCGCACCCGTCTCACCGGGCTCGGGCGCAGCGAGGCCGAGGCGCTGTTCCTGTCCGGAGTGCCGGGCGCGCTGCGGGAGATGGGCCTGGAGGACGCCGCGTCGGCCGCCCGTCTGAAGGTGTCGGCGGCGCTCATGCCCTCCCTGCGGGACGCCTCGCAGAACGCCTCGCAGCGGTTCCATCTGGACGCGCCCGGCTGGTTCAAGGAGACGCCCGCGCCCGAGCTGCTTCCCGCCGTCGCGGACGCGGTGTGGGACGACCGCCGGGTCACGGCCCGCTACCGCCGCCAGGAGGCCGAGGTGGAGCGGGAGTTGGAGCCGTACGGGCTCGTGCTCAAGGCGGGCGTCTGGTACCTGTGCGCGCGGGTGCCGGACTCGGGGTCGTACCGCGTGTACCGCATCGACCGGTTCACCGCCGTCGTGTCCGGCGAGGAACGCTTCGTACGCGACGAGGAGTTCGACCTGCCGGGCTTCTGGGAGGAGCGTGCGGCGCAGTTCGCGCGGGCGATCCTCAGGTCCGAGGTCGTGGTGCGGCTCTCCGAGGCGGGGGTGCGCAGACTGCCGTACGCCACCGATACCGTCTCCGCGCGCGAGGCGCTGGAGTCGGCGGGCGAGCCCGACGCGAGGGGCCTGCTGACGCTCACCCTGCCCGTCGAGAACGAGGACGTGGCCTATACGCAGCTCATGGGGCTCGGCCCGGAGGTGGAGGTCCTGGAGCCGCTGAGCCTGCGCGAACGCTTCGCGCAGGCCTCGGCGCGGACGGCGGAGCTCTACCGGTAGCCGGTGACGTCGGCGGTCTCGCTCTCCTGGTCGACCTCGGTGAGGTAGCGCCAGGCGTCGGGCCGCGAGCCGTCCACGTCCGTGAAGCCGTACTCCTGGGCGAGTCCTCCGCTGGAGAGCGACGTGCCGTTGTGGCGCGCCACGTCGGGGTCGGCGGCGAGGGCGACCAGCGCACGGCCCACGAACGTCGGCGTCTCGGAGATCGCGAAGTGCGGGTTCTGCTCGCGCCCGTCGAGCCAGTTCTCCTCGGTCACCTTGAAGTGGGTGTCGAGCATGGCCTCCGAGCGCAGCCAGCCGGGGGTGAGGCAGAGCGCCGTGCAGCCGAACTCCGCGACCTCCTGGGCGAGCCCGCGCGCCATGCGCAGCGGGGCCGCCTTGGCGAGGTCGTAGTAGAACGGCTTGCGGTAGCGGGGGCCGTTGTACTCCTCGGTTCCGTCGGTGACCTCGACGACGAGGCCGCCGGGGTTCCTGACCAGCAGCGGCAGCGCGTACCGGCTGGTGACGATGTGGGTCTCGATACCGAGGCGCAGGATGCGCATCCCCTTGTCGAGGTCGTGCTCCCACATCTTCTTGTCCCACTCGACGTGGACGTCGCCGCCCCAGATGTCGTTGACGAGGATGTCCAGGCGGCCCTGCTCGCGGTCGATGCGCTCGACGAGCGCCTCGACCTGCTCGGGCTCCAGGTGGTCGGTGGGCACGGCGACGCCCTTGCCTCCTGCCGCGTCCACCAGCTCGGCGGTGCCCTCGATGGTCTCGGTGGTGCGGCCGACCTCGCTGGTGTGCTCGCGGGTGGTCCGCCCCGTCACGTACACGGTGGCCCCGGCGCGGCCGAGCTCCACGGCCATGGCGCGGCCCGCGCCGCGGGTGGCGCCCGCGACGAGGGCGGTCTTTCCGGTGAGGGGCTGCGGGGTGTGCGGCTGTGTGCTGTTCATGTGGTCGAGGCTGCCACCGAATGCCGACACCTTCTGTCGGTCTTTCCATGGGCATGTGCACGCATAACGAGACAGCCGCATTCCGGCGCACTCCGCGTGCGCCCCCACTCCGCAGGACCGATGCTTGACCCGTGATGGACGAGACGGAGTTCTGGGAGATCGTGGACCGTACTCGTGAGGCCGCCGGCGGCGACCCCGAGGACCACGCCGAGCTGCTCGTCGAGAGACTGCTGCAGTCCGATCCGGACTCCGTCGTCGACTTCGCCCGCCACTTCGAGTCCCGCTACAACCGCGCCTACCGCTGGGACCTGTGGGGCGCCGCCTGGGTGCTGCTCGGCGGCGCGAGCGACGACGCCTTCGACTACTTCCGGTGCTGGCTGATCGGCCAGGGCAGGGAGGTCTTCGAGGGCGCGGTGCACGATCCCGACGCGCTCGCCGACCTCCTTGACGACTTCGACGAGGAGCTCGACGGGGACGGCGAGGAGCTCGGCTACGCGGCGGACGAGGCGTACGAGCAGCTCACCGGGGTCGTCGCCCCCGATCTCGGCATCCCGCCCGCGCCGCCGGAGCCGGAGGGCACGCCGATCGACTTCGAGGACGACGCGGTGATGGCGCAGCGGTATCCGAAGCTGTGGGACCGCTTCATGGCGGACTGAGCGGCTTCCCGGACGGCTCAAGGGGCGGTACGGGGGCGCGCCCGCGCGGGAAACGTGAGGCACCGATGATCCCGTCGAGCCTCCCCCAGGAGACCCCGTGTCCCGTACCTCGCACTCCTCCCCCGCCCTCCGCTCCTCCCGCGGCTTCCTCGTCCGTGCCCTGCTCACCGCGCTGGCCGTCACCGCGACCGCTGCCGGTCCCGCCACGGCGCGGTCCGCGCCCGCCGCCGACCCGATCCCCGCGGCGCGGAAGCTGGCCACCCCGAACATGGGGGCGTTCGGCGTCAACGACTGGTCCTGCAGGCCCGGATCCGGCCATCCGCGCCCCCTCGTCCTGGTGCACGGCACCTTGGAGTCCGGGCTGATCTGGAAGAAGACCGCACCGGTCTACAAGGCCGCGGGGTACTGCGTCTTCGCCCTCGACTACGGCAGGACCGGCGGCGCGCTCAGCCTCGTGGCGGGCGGTGTGGGGCGGGTCGCCGAGTCCGCCAAGGAGCTCGCCGTGTTCGTGGACGGGGTCCTCGCCGCCACGGGCGCCGGTCAGGTGGACGTCGTCGGGCACTCGCAGGGCGGGATGATGCCCCGCCAGTACATGAAGTTCGAGGGCGGCGCGAAGAAGGTGCGCACGCTCGTCGGGATCTCCCCCTCCAACCACGGCACGCGCTCGGAGTTCCTGGACTCGCTGTTCAAGGACGACTGGGGTCTTGCCGCCCTGCTGGCGCCCGTCGCCGCCCTGCTGCCCACCGGGGACATCCTCGATCTGCCCTGCCCCGCCTGCACGGACCAGATGGCGGGCTCGACGTTCCTGACGCGGCTCAACGCAGGCGGCGACACCCTGCCCGGTGTGACGTACCAGGTGATCGCCAGCAAGTACGACACCGTGGTCACCCCGCCCCGGGAACAGTTCCTGCAGGGCGACAAGGTCAGCAACGTCTACCTGCAGGACGTCTGCCCCGACAACCGGGCCGGGCACCAGCGCACCGCGACGGATCCGCTGGCCACCCGCATCGCGCTGAACGCCCTGGATCCCGCGCACGCGGTCAAGCCGTCCTGCCCGGGCCCGCTCGGCTCCCTGCTCACCTCGGTCCTCGACCTGCCGGCCGCCCTGCTGGGGCTCGGCTAGACGGCGCCGAGGTCGAGGCAGGGGTTCGTGCGGCCGAGGATCATCTCCGTACGCGGCGGCAGGCCCGCGTCGATCATCTCCGGCTGCGGCGTGACCCAGTAGCGGCCCTCGGCGATCTGCTCGAAGCAGCGGCGCGCGTGCTCCTCGGCGGTGATGCCCTGGGCGTCGGCACGCGCCTGGAGCCGCGCGTTGAAGCCCGCGACCTCGGGCGGCGTGCCCTCGCCGGGCTCCGCCGCCCGGAAGATCTCGCTGCGCACGGAGTCCGGGAGCACGACGGACACCTGGATGTCCGCCCGCTTCATCTGGAGCTCGTACGCAAGGGACTCGGTGAGCGCGAGCGTGCCGAACTTGGTGGCGCTGTAGGGCGCCATCAGCGGGCTCGGGAAGAGGCCGCCGACGGAGGAGACGTCGACGATCCACGCCTTCGTGCCGCGTTCGAGCAGGCGCGGCACGAAGGAGCGGATGCCGTTCACGTATCCGCCGACGTTCACGCGCAGGGCCGCGTCCCAGCGCTCGGCGGGGATCTCCCAGGAGTAGCCCATCGCCATGATCCCGGCGTTGTTGACCAGCAGGTCGACGGCGCCGAAACGCTCGTACGCACGGTCGGCGAGCGCGTCGACGGAGGCCGGGTCCGCGACGTCGGTGGGGACGGCCTCGACCTCGGCGCCCGCCGTGGCCAGCTCGTCGGCGAACGCCGCGAGGCGCTCGGCCGCGATGTCGGCGAGGACGAGCCGCATGCCGAGGGACGCGGCGTGCCGGGCGAACCCGGCGCCGATCCCCGCGGACGCCCCGGTGATGACGGCGGCCTTGCCGCCGAAGGTCTCTGCCGCGGTGCTCATGGTCGTGGGCCTCCTCCGGCTCAGAAGTGGGTGCCGCCGTCGACGCGGACCTCGGTGCCGGTGATGAAGCGGCCGTCGTCCGAGGCGAGCATCGCGACGACCGAGGCCACCGTCTCGGGGCCCGCGAAGCCCTGGCCGAGGGCGGGGGCGAGCTTCACGAACAGGCTCATGTCGGCGTCCTCGGGCAGGCCGGGTCCCACGCTCTGGCGGCTCGCGCCGGAGCCGTCGGTCATGCCGGAGGAGATGGATCCCGGCTGCACGGCGGTGAAGCGGATGCCCTGCTTGCCGTACTCACTGGCGAGGGCGTGCGTCATGGACTGGATGCCGCCCTTGCTCGCCGCGTACGCCGCCATGTACGGGTGGGCGAACATCGCGGACGTGGAGCTGAAGTTGACCACGGCCGGGCCGTTGCCCCGGAGCAGCGCGGGGATCGCCTCGCGGATCATCAGGAACGTACCGGTGAGGTTGACGGCGATGACCTGGTTGAAGGCGTCGAGGGTGGTCTCGTGGGTGTGCGAGGAGCGCAGGATGCCCGCGGCGTTCACCAGCACGTCCAGGCCGCCGAGCGCGGCGGTGGCGGTGGCCACCGCGGCGCGGACCGAGGCCTCGTCGGCGATGTTCACGACGACGGTGGTGAGGCGCTCCGCGTCGGCGCCGGCCTTGGCGACGGTGTCCTTGAGGCCGTCCTCGCTGACGTCGGCGGCGACGACCGTGCCGCCCTCGGCCAGCATGCGCAGCACGGTGGCCTGGCCGATGCCGGAGCCGCCACCGGTGACCAGGGCGCGGCGCCCCTCGTAACGGTTCAGGGTCTGCATGGCGCTCGTGGCGTTCATGGCGTTCTCCCACTCACTCTCGCAATGGTTCCACTTGTGCGTTACACGTTACGCCTGCATGGCACGTTGTGCCACTTCGACCTGGCGTGCCTACCTGGCTCGTGCGGCGTAGGCTTCGACGCGTGAGCACCCAGTCGTCCACCCCGCCCCTCTCCCTCACGGAGCGCCGCAAGCTGGCCACCCAGCTGGAGATCGCGCACGCCGCGGCCGAGCTCTTCACCGCGCACGGACCGGGCGGCACCACGGCCGAGGCCATCGCAGGCCGGGCCGGGGTCTCGCTGCGCACCTTTTACCGGTACTTCCGCACCAAGCAGGACGCGGTGGGCCCGCTGCTCGCCGTCGGCGGGGAGCGCTGGCGCGCGCTCCTCGCCGCGAGCGAACCGGGCGCGGACCTCCCCGATGCCCTGCGGAGCGCGATCTCCGAGGCGCTCGCCGCGCCGGACGAGGCCGCCGCGGACGGGCTGCGCCAGGCCCGCGGGCTGCTGCGCGCCGCCGTGGACGATCCGGCGCTGCGGGCGGTCTGGTACCGCGTGAACCAGGAGTCCGAGGACAGGCTGCGCCCCGTCGTCGCGGAGCTCGCGGGCGAGGGCGCGAGCGCCCTGGAGGTCCGCCTCGCGGCGGCCGCGGCGACGGACGCGATCCGGATCGCCCTGGAGACGTGGTCGGAGACGGACGCGGACGTCACGGGCCCCGGCTCGCCCGCGGACCTCGCCGTGCGGTGCCTGCGGGAACTCATGGGCGGGATGGGGCTGTCGACCCGGGCGCGGGACTGACCGTCAGGGCGCTCGGCGGGGGCCCGGCTCCGGACCTCTCTCCGACTCCGGGCCTCGCTCCGGTTCCGGACCTCGCTTCGGTTCCGGTACGAACACCATCATCGTCACGTCGTCCCGCACCCTCCCCGCGTGGCGCTTCACGTCCCGCCAGATCCGCTCCGTGAGCTCCGCGGGGTCGTCCAGGAGCGACGCGTCGGCCTTGACCAGCGCGCCGATCCGTTCGGGCAGCGGGTAGAAGGCGCCGGACGCGTCCCGCGCCTCGCTCACCCCGTCGGTCAGCGCGAGCAGCAGGTCCCCGGCGAGCAGCGGCACCGTCAGCTCTTCGGGCGGCGCGACGCCCGCGATGCCGAGGCCCAGCGGCGCGCCCGGCGCCACCGCGAGCTCGGTGACCTCGGCGCCGCGCAGGAGCAGGGGCGGCGGGTGGCCGCAGGAGACGACGCGTACGACGGAGGAGTCGTCGGGGAACTCCAGGAGCACCGCCGTCGCGAACAGCTCGGCGTGCTCGTCCCCCGCCGAGTCCACGACGAGCCTGCGGTCGAGACGGGCCGCGACGCCGTCCAGGTCGGGCTGGTCGAGGACCGCCTCGCGGAACGCGCCGAGCAGCGAGGCGACGGTGCCGACGGCGGCGAGTCCATGGCCCTGCACGTCGCCGACCAGCGCACGCGTCCCGCACGGCCCCCTGCGTACGTCGAAGAAGTCGCCGCCGACCAGCGTGCCGCGCTGCGCTGCCTGGTAGAGCCCCGCGCAGCGCACCGCCCCCACCTTCTCGGGAAGCGGCGGGAGCACGGCGAGCTGGGCGGCCTCCGCGACGGTGCGGACCGTCACGAGCTGGGCGTCGCGGCGGCTGCGCAGCCAGGAGAAGAGCACGCTGAGCAGCGCCACGAAGGCGACCGTCGCCGCGTCGCTCTCCCCGGGTCTGTCGAGCCCGAAGCCCGGCAGGGCGATCAGCGCGATGGAGGCACCACCGAAGACCGCGGTGGCCGCGGGGCCGTAGGCGAGGGCGGCGAGCGGCGGGACGGCGGCGAGCAGGAAGCCGAGGTCGACCGGCTTGGGCGTGGCCAGCTGGACGACGCAGATCAGGGCGAGCAGCACGGGCGGCGCGCCGCGCACCCAGCGGGGCGGCGGCGCACCGCGCAGCCAGCCCCACTCCTCCTGGTCCCGACGACTGGCCGCGGCCCTGATCACCGGTGCGCTCCTTCCCGCGTACGTCTTCACGCTCCTACGCGCGCGTGGCGGGCGCACCCCGGGCCGGTCCGCGAGGTGTGTTCGCCCCAAGGGGGGTCTCAGAGAAGGCGGCCCATGAGGACGTCGTCGACGTACGCCCCGTCGAGCAGGAACTCGCCGGGCAGGACGCCTTCGATGACGAAACCTTCCGCTTCGTAGAGCTTGCGGGCCGGGGTGTTGTGCCCGAGGACCCGCAGCGTGATGCGGAGCGCGCCCTGGCGGCGGGCCTCGTCCATGGCGGCCCGGATCAGCCGCCTGCCGACGCCGCGGCCGCGCGCCTCCTCGGCGACGACGAAGCCCTGGATCTGGCGCACGTGCGCGTTGACGAGCAGCGGGGTGGGGAAGCCGAGCTTCACATAGCCGATGATCCGGCCGTCCCACTCGGCGACCAGGTGGTCGCGGGGGCCGAAGCGGTCGTTGAAGAAGGGCTCGAAGGGGGGTTCGGGACGGGGCTGGACCGCGTGCAGCGTGGACCACGTGTCGCGGTCGAGGCGGGCGAGCGCGTCGTCGTCCTCGGGCAGTGCGGTGCGTATGTGCATGTCCGGCATGGCGCCACTGTACGGCGGGCGGACCGCGCGCCACCGCGGCTTTACGGGCAGCGCCGCCACGGGCCTCCGGGGCAGGTCCCCGGCCGCCGTTTCGCGGCAGGATGGGGTCCATGGAAACCACACAGTCCCGCGTCGCCGTGGCCGGTGCCTCCGGGCTCATCGGCACGGCGCTGACGCGGTCCCTCGCCGCCGACGGGTACGACGTGGTGCGGCTGGTGCGCAGGGCGCCCCGCGCCAAGGACGAGGTGCGCTGGGACCCCGAGAAGGGGTACGTCGACACGGCCGGGCTCGCGGGCTGCTCCGCGGTCGTCAACCTCGCGGGCGCGGGCATCGGCGACCACCGCTGGACGGCCGCCTACAAGCGGGAGCTCAGGGACAGCAGGGTCCTCGGCACCCGCGCGCTCGTCGCCGCCATGACCTCGCTCGACGAGCCACCGCGGGTCTTCGTGAACGCGAGCGCGATCGGCTACTACGGAGACACGGGATCGCGCGCGGTGGACGAGAGCGCGCCCGCCGGTGAGGGCTTCCTGCCCGCGCTCTGCGTCGAGTGGGAAGAGGCCGCGGCGCCCGCGCAGGAGGCCGGCATCCGCACCGTCCTCGCCCGCAACGGCCTGGTGGTGGGCCGCGAGGGCGGGGCCTGGGGGCGCCTCTTCCCGCTCTTCAAGGCGGGGCTCGGCGGGCGCCTCGGCAACGGCCGGCAGTACTGGAGCTACATCGCCCTGCACGACGAGGTGGCCGCCCTGCGCCATCTCGTCGACACGGAGTCGCTGTCGGGCCCGGTCAACCTCACGGCGCCCGATCCGCTCACCAACCGGGAGGTGACGGCCGCGATGGGGCGGGTGCTGCACCGGCCCACGCTCCTGACGGCCCCCGCGCCCGCGCTGCGCGTGGTGCTCGGCGAGATGGCCGGGGACGTGCTCGGCAGCCAACGGGTGCTGCCGACCCGGCTCCTGGAGTCCGGCTTCTCCTTCGCGTTCCCCGGCATCGACGAGGCGATCCGGGCTGCGCTGAGGTAGGGGCCGGGGCGGCGCCGAGGCCGGGATCGGGGCGGCGAGGCCCGGGAAACGGAGCGTAGGGGCCGGGGAAGCGGAGCGAAGAGCTCGCGGGGGCGTGGCGGCGGGGCTCGCGGGGGCCGGCCGTGCGACCGGCGTGCGACCGTGCCCGGTGCATGCGCGAGTGCCCCGGACCGGAACCACTCCTACCCTCGTGCCGAACTCGGGTATTCCCTGGCCCTGTCGGGGGCATCAGGACCCCACAAGCCGCGCGACCTCGGGAGGGGCACGTGCCAGAGCCTGCGCACCATGCGGACGTCGTCATCGTGGGAGCCGGGGCCGCGGGGCTCTCGGCAGCGCATCGGCTGACCAGCGCCGGTGTAACGACCGTTGTCCTGGAAGCCGCCCCTTACGTCGGCGGCCGGATGTCGACCGAGAAAGTCGACGGGTTCCGCCTCGACAGGATCGGGCAGCTCCTCACCACCTCGTATCCGGAACTGCGCCGCACGCCGGGGCTCGACTCGCTCGTCCTGCGCCCCTTCGCGCCGGGCCTCCTGGTGCACAGCGAGGGGCGGCACCACCGCGCCGCGGAGCCCCTGCCCGGACGGAGCGCGAGGGGCGCACTCACGGCGGCACGCGCCCTGGCGAGCGCCCCCCTCGGACCGCGGGCCGCACGGACCCCCGCGAGGACCGCACCCGGCACCGGCCCGCGCACCGCCCCGCTGGGCAACGCCCTCGACCAGGCCCGGCTCGGCGCCGCCCTCGCCCGGCTCGCCGCGACGCCCGTCCGGCGCCTCCTGGCCCGCCCCGAACTCCCCGCCGGGGAAGCCTTGTCCGCACGCGGACTGCCCTCGCGCACCATCGAGGGCTTTCTGCGCCCGCTGCTCTCCGCCCTGCTCTGCGACCCCGGCCTGACCACCTCCAGCCGGTGCGCGGACCTCGCCCTGCACGCCTTCGCGAGCGGCCGCCTCTGCCTGCCGCAGGGCGGCGCCGAGGTCCTGCCCGAGCTCCTCGCCGCGGCCCTGCCGACGGGCACGGTCCGCACCGGCGTCCGCGTCACCTCGGTCTCCACGACCTCCGTCGCCACCGCGGAGCACGGCGAGATCCCCTGCCGCGCCGTCCTGCTGGCCACCGACGCCCGCGCCGCGGCCGAGCTGCTCCCCGGCCTGCGCGTACCGCCGTTCCACGAGGTGACGGTCGTCCACCACGCCGCGCCCGAGCCGCCGCTCGACGGGCCCGCGCTGCTCCTGGACGCCGACCGGGCGGGGCCCGTCGCCCACACCGCGGTCGTCAGCCAGGTCGACCCGTCACGCGCCCCCGCGGGCCGCGTCCTGGTCTCCTCCACGGTGCTCGGCCCGCCGCCCGACGAGCGCACCGTCCTCGCCCACCTCGCGGCCCTGTACGGCACCGCCACCCACCGCTGGGAGCTCCTCGCCGTCCACCACACCCGCGAGGCCGTGCCCGCCATGCCGCCGCCGCACGACCTGCGCCGCCCCGTGCGACTGCTCTCGGGGCTCTACGTCTGCGGGGACCACCGGGACACCGGCACGGTCCAGGGCGCCCTGCACTCGGGGCGGCGCGCGGCGCACGCCGTCCTCACCGACTTCGGCATCGCCCCCTCCTACACCCAGGAGACGCTGCCCGCCGCGGCCTGACCCATCCGACCTCTGCGCCGACCTCCGGTCCAGCTCCCCCGGAAGCCCCCGCGCCCCCCACGCGGGGGCTTCTCCCTGTGCCCGCCCGCCCCTACACCCCACCGGCCCCTGCAACTCCCCTCGCCACACGGGCAGTACACGGTTACGGTCCCACCCGGACCGCCGAGCAGCGGGAGGACCGACGTGCGTCGCACCTTGCCGGTGATATCGCTCATCCTCGGCCTGGTCATGGGAGCTTCGGCCTGGTCATGGGAGCTGCAGCCTTGCCCGCGGCCCCAGCCGACACCCCGCGCGAGGAGCCCGCCGGAGCGCAGGCCCCGCCGGACGTCGTCCCCCGCGCCACCCGCATCCTCATCGACCCGCGCACCGCCCGAGCCATCGCGCTGCCCTCCGGACGCGCCGAACTCCCGGGCCCCGCAGGCTTCACGCGCTACGGCGAGGCCGACTTCGGCTTCGGCCACACCCTGCGGCTGGACCGCTGGACACGGCTGACCCGGGTCGCGCCCCAGGGGCTCACCACGTTGTACGTCGACGGGAAGCGGGTGGGTTCGGTCGCCGCGTCGATCCCGCCGCCCCCGCAGTCCATCGGCACGGAGAAGGCGAGTCTGCGGGGTGACGTGGACGACCTGACGACCTGACGACCTGACGACGTGGGACGAGGCGTTGAGCCCCGAGGAGGTCGCGCGTTCGAGGTGAGGGGGGAGGGGCCGGACTGATCCAGTCCGGCCCCTCCACCCCGCCGCAACGGCGATCAGCCATGACGACGCGGCCCGGCGGCGCCGAACCCGCCCCGGCGACGGCTACCCCAGAGCCGCGACCCTGTCGCGATACCCCCGCACCGGAGCCGCGTCCCGGTACGGCTCCAGGCGGCGCTCGAAGTCGCGTACGTACTCATGGGCGCGCGCCGACCGCATCTCCCCCGCGGCCTGCGCGGCCTCGGCGCCCAGCTGGCAGGCCTGCTCCAGCTCGCCGAGGCCGAGCCGCGCCGTGGCGAGCACCACCCGGCAGAACAGGCGGCTGCGCGCGAAGGCGGGGGCGCGCAGCTGGAGCGAGCGCTCGGCGTGCTGGGCCGCGGCGCGGTACTGCTGCAGGTCGCGGTAGCTGTGCCCGAACTCGTCGGCCAGCTGGGCCTCGTCGAAGAACCGGGCCCAGTGCGGCACGTCGTCCCCCGGCCGCGCCGCTTCGAGCGAGCGCTCGGCGCGGACGAGCGATGCCGTGCAGGCCCGCACCTCGCCGAGCACCCCGTGCCCGCGCGCCTCCGCCGCGTACAGCAGCGACTGCACGACGGGCGGCGCCGAGGAGCCGATGCCCTGCTGGGCCACCCGCGCGAGCTGCACGGCCTCGCGCCCGTGCCCGAGGTAGACGGCCTGGCGGCTCATCGTGACCAGGACGTAGGAGCCGTAGGCCCGGTCGCCCGCCGCCTGCGAGAGGCGCAGCGCCTGGACGTAGTACCGCTGGGCGAGACCGTGGGCCGCGATGTCGTACGAGGTCCAGCCCGCGAGCCGGGTCAGATCGGCGGCGGCCGCGAAGAGCCGCCGCCCCGCCTGCTCGCCGTAGGTGCCGCGGAGCATCGGCTCGGCCTCGTGCTCCAGGTAGCGGACGAGGGCCTGGCGGGCGTGACCGCCGCCGTACGCGTGGTCGAGCGCGCGGAACAGCTCGCCGACGGAGCGCAGCGCCGCGATGTCGCCGCTGGTGACCCGCTGCCCGGGCCCGCGGTCGGGGCCCTGCCGCTGACGGGGCACCGCGGGGCGCCCCTGGACGGGCACGCGCGCGTGCCCGGGGTCGGGCTCGCCGCGTCCGACGCGCTCGTCGGCCCGACCGATCAGCCAGTCCCTGCTGGGCACCACGAGCCCGGCCGGGGTGAAGGCGATCTTCCGCAGCTCCGCGTGGCTCCCCGAGTCCTTGCGCCACAGGCCCCCGACGATGTCGACGGCCTCCTCGGGGGTCGCCGCGAACTCAAGCCCGGCGTACACCGGCGCGCACGCGTCGAGCCCGAGATCCTGGGCGGAGAGCCGGCGCCCGAGCCGTCTGGTGAAGACCTCGGCGATCAGCGCGGGTGTGGTGCCTCTGGGCTGCTGGCCGCGTAGCCAGCGGGTCACCGATGTCTTGTCGTAGCGCAGGTCGAGCCCGTGCTCGAGCCCGAGCTGGTCGACGCGGCGCGCGAGGCCCGCATTGGAGAACCCTGCTTCCGAAATGAGAGCGGCAAGCTGGCGGTTTGGGGTGCGCTGCGGGGGTCGTTCCGTCATCAGCGGTGCGGTCTCCTGCCTTCCGGGCCATGCCTTGAACAGCCCTTATGGCCTCGTGAACGGCGCGAATGTAACGGCCATCACAGCCCTCATCGCCGCCTTCGCCTCTCATTCATCCGATCGTGTGAGGAACCCGGGCTGGAGTTGCCGCCCTGGTGGGCCCGTACAGTGGCAGAGGCGCGATATGTGCACGGTGAACGTTCAGGGAGGCACCTGCCGTGAGTGAGTTTCGGTTCGTCCGGCTGGGCTTCGGCCCGGACGCCGTGGAGTACCAGGAGGCGTGGGACGAGCAGCGCCGCGTGCACGCCGCCCGCTTCGCCGACGAGGCCCCGGACACCTGCCTGCTCCTTGAGCACCCGCCGGTCTACACCGCGGGCCGCCGCACCGAGGACAGCGAGCGCCCGCTGGACGGCACCCCCGTCATCGACGTGGACCGCGGCGGCAAGATCACCTGGCACGGCCCCGGCCAGCTCGTGGGCTACCCGATCCAGAAGCTGCCGCGCCCGGTGGACGTCGTAGCACACGTGCGCCGCCTGGAAGAGGCACTTATCCGTACGTGTGCGGAGTTCGGGCTGCGGACCACGCGCGTCGAGGGCCGCAGCGGCGTGTGGGTCCTGGGCGATCCGGTGGAGCAGCGCCCGCTGCTCGGCGGGCTCTCCCTGGACTTCGACCCGCGTCTGCAGGACGACGAGTTCGACGCCCGGTTCAACGGCCCCGAGTACGCCCCGTCCAACGCGGGCCAGCGCCGCGAGGACCGCAAGATCGCCGCGATCGGCATCCGCGTCGCCAAGGGCGTCACGATGCACGGCTTCGCGCTGAACGTGAACCCGGACAACACCTGGTTCGACCGGATCATCCCGTGCGGCATCCGCGACGCGGGCGTGACGTCCCTCTCGTACGAGCTGGGCCGCGAGATCACCATCGCCGACGTGCTGCCCGTCGTGGAGCGGCATCTGCGGGACGTCCTGGAGAACGCGGAGCTCAAGCCGCGCGAGATCGAGAAGCAGGCCGACGCGGGAACCGCCGCGCCTGCCGCGGCGCAGCCCGCGACCGCCTGACGAGACACCCGGGGCTCGGGGGGAATGCACCCCATTGGCCAGAGGTTGGCCAGAAGTAAGCCCAACGACATCACGGGCGTACCCTGGTGTGCGCCGAAGAATCGAAGCTACAGGGAGCCGATGTGTCCGCAGTCGCACCCGACGGACGCAAGATGCTGCGCCTGGAGGTCCGGAACAGCCAGACCCCCATCGAGCGCAAGCCCGAGTGGATCAAGACCCGGGCGAAGATGGGCCCCGAGTACAACGCCCTGCAGAAACTCGTGAAGAGCGAGGAGCTGCACACGGTCTGCCAGGAAGCGGGCTGTCCGAACATCTTCGAGTGCTGGGAGGACCGCGAGGCCACGTTCCTCATCGGCGGTGACCAGTGCACCAGGCGCTGCGACTTCTGCCAGATCGACACCGGCAAGCCGCAGGCACTCGACCGTGACGAGCCGCGCCGCGTCGGTGAGTCCGTCGTGAAGATGGACCTGAACTACGCCACCATCACCGGCGTCGCCCGCGACGACCTGGAGGACGGCGGCGCCTGGCTGTACGCGGAGACGGTGCGCCAGATCCACGCGATGACGGCGGAGCGCGAGGCCGGCTACACCAAGGTCGAGCTGCTCATCCCCGACTTCAACGCCGACCCGGACCAGCTGGCCGAGGTCTTCTCGTCCCGCCCCGAAGTCCTCGGGCACAACGTCGAGACGGTGCCGCGCATCTTCAAGCGGATCCGCCCCGGCTTCCGGTACGAGCGCTCCCTCGAGGTCATCACGAAGGCCCGCGAGGCCGGTCTGGTCACCAAGTCCAACCTGATCCTGGGCATGGGCGAGACCCGCGAGGAGGTCAGCGAGGCACTGCGCCAGCTGCACGAGGCGGGCACCGAGCTCATCACCATCACCCAGTACCTGCGCCCGACGCCGCGCCACCACCCCGTCGAGCGCTGGGTGAAGCCGGCCGAGTTCGTGGAGCTGAAGGACGAGGCCGAGGAGATCGGCTTCTCCGGCGTGATGTCCGGGCCGCTGGTCCGCTCCTCGTACCGCGCGGGCCGTCTCTACCAGATGGCGATCGAGAAGCGTGGTGCGTACGTGGCTTCGCAGGCCGTGTGACGCGACGAGCCGCCCGCGCGTGACGCCGCGGGCCGCCCGCGCGGGAATCCACGGGCCCGCCCGCGTGTGAATCCGCGCACAAGCAGCTACCAGCCAGTAGTGGCCGTAATGACGCGGCCCGTACGATCCCCGCAGGTGAAGGGGACCGTATGGGCCGCGTCAGTGTTTTGGGCCGGAGCATCAAGGTTTCATCGGTGTTTGACCGGTCGGTCACGCCCTGGTAACACCAATCAGTGACCCTGGAATTACCGCTCGCACATCCCTACCCATAGCCGCTTTCAGGAGGGGCCCCATGCAGGCCGCGCCCGTTCGCGCCACCGCCATCCCGTCCGTCACCGACGCCCTGCGGGCCGTCGAGTCGCTGTTGATGAGCGGCGGCCAGCGCACCGCACGCCGCAACGCCTGGACTTCCGTGCTCGAGGACCGGCGCCGCGCCAAGGACCGGGTCGAGGCGCTGCGCGTACTCGAAGAGGCCGTGGCAACCCGCACGTCGTAGTCGCTTCCGGGGACACGTAGACTTCACGACATGGCGAGGAAGGAAACCACCGCGGCGGATGCGGCCGCGGAGCCAGGGCGACTCAAGCAGATCGCTCTGACCTACAAGATGACCCGGCGGGCCGACTCCAAGATCGGCCTCATCATCGCGGCTGTGGGAATCGTCACCTTTGGCGTCTTCCTCGCGATCGGCTTCTGGATCGGTCACCCGGTCTACCTGGGCATTCTCGGATTCCTGCTCGCCTTCCTCGCGATGGCGATCGTCTTCGGACGCAGGGCCGAGCGGGCCGCCTTCGGTCAGATGGAGGGCCAGCCCGGCGCGGCGGCCGCGGTGCTCGACAAGATCGGCCGCGGCTGGACGACGACCCCCGCGGTCGCGATGAACCGCAGCCAGGACGTGGTGCACCGCACCGTCGGCAAGGCCGGCATCGTCCTGGTCGCCGAGGGCAACCCGAACCGCGTGAAGGGCCTGCTGGCCGCCGAGAAGAAGAAGATGGCGCGCATCGTGGCGGACGTCCCGGTGCACGACGTCATCGTCGGCACCGCCGAGGGCACGGTCTCGCTGAAGAAGCTGCGCACGACGCTCCTGAAGCTCCCCCGCGTCCTCACAGGACCGCAGGTCACGGCGACCAACGACCGGCTGCGCGCGATGGGCGACCTGATGTCGAACATGCCGCTGCCGAAGGGGCCGATGCCCAAGGGCATGCGGATGCCGCGCGGCGGCCCGAAGGCCAGGTAACGCCCGCTTCCCCGTCTCTACGTCGACGAAGGCCCCGGAACCGATCGGTTCCGGGGCCTTCGTCTTCGTACGTCTTCGTCTTCGTACGTCTTCGTCTTCGTACGTCTTCGTCTTCGTACGTCGTCTTCGTACGTCGTCTTCGTACGTCGTCTTCGTACGTCTTCGTCTTCGTACGTCTTCGTCTTCGTACGTCGTCTTCGTACGTCTCGCCGTGGCTTCGGTCGCTCAGACGCGGATCTGCACGGCGCGGGCGAGGCGGTCGTGCAGGCCGCGGCCGTCGCGGTCCCAGATCAGGGCCGGGATGGCGACGCACAGCAGGACGCTGCGGGCCAGGACCTTCAGCGGGCCGAGCCTGCCCCCGCCCTCGGCGACGACGCGGAGCCGGAAGAGGGCCTTGCCCGGGGTGCAGCCGACCGTGCCCACGGTCAGCACGCTCATGACGAAGAAGATCCCGAGGGCCCAGTTGCCCATCGCCTGCTGGTCACCGCGGGCGAACAGGCCGTATGCGATGAGCATGCACAGACCCCAGTCCACGGCGATGGCGCCGATGCGGCGGCCCGGGCGCGCGATCGACCCCGGCCCCTCCTCCGGCAGTCCGAGCTGCTCGCCCCGGTACCCGAAGTCGACTCCGGCGTCCTCCGCGGCCGCGCGCGGTCCGGACAGCCACGATCCGATTGCTTGCCTGTTGTCCACCCGTCCACGGTACTGCGCCCCTTTTCGTACGGGGGCGGGCGGGGTCGTACGTGACGGACACAACGGAGGCCGTGCGGCGGCCCGGGGCACCCGGCCCGGTTAACTTCGGCGAAACAAATGGGTCATGCTTGAGAAATCCCCCGTCCCTATGGTCGGGTCCCAGCGTGTGCCACCGCACTGGCCGCACAACGAGCTGCAACCCCGTCCCGCCCCGGGCGGGAGTAGGAGGAGTTGGATGTTGTTCCAGAACGCCGACGACGCGAAGAAGTTCATCGCGGACGAGGACGTCAAGTTCATCGACGTCCGCTTCTGCGACCTGCCCGGTGTGATGCAGCACTTCACGATCCCGGCGGCGGCGTTCGACCCGGACGAGGAGCTGGCCTTCGACGGTTCGTCGATCCGTGGCTTCCAGGCCATCCACGAGTCCGACATGGCGCTGCGCGCGGACCTGTCGACGGCGCGCGTGGACCCGTTCCGCCGGGACAAGACCGTCAACATCAACTTCTTCATCCACGACCCGATCACGGGCGAGCAGTACAGCCGTGACCCGCGCAACGTCGCGAAGAAGGCCGAGGCGTACCTCGCCTCCACCGGCATCGCGGACACCGCCTACTTCGGCCCCGAGGCGGAGTTCTACGTCTTCGACAACGTCCGCTTCCAGACGTCGGCGAACGAGAGCTTCTACCACATCGACTCCGAGGCGGGCGCCTGGAACACCGGTGCGGTCGAGAACAACCGCGGCTACAAGGTCCGCTACAAGGGCGGCTACTTCCCGGCCCCGCCGGTCGACCACTTCGCCGACCTCCGCGCCGAGATCTCCCTCGAACTCGACAAGAACGGCCTCCAGGTCGAGCGCCAGCACCACGAGGTCGGCACGGCCGGCCAGGCGGAGATCAACTACAAGTTCAACACGCTGCTCGCCGCGGCCGACGACCTGATGCTCTTCAAGTACATCGTGAAGAACGTCGCCTGGCGCAACGAGAAGACCGCGACCTTCATGCCGAAGCCGATCTTCGGCGACAACGGCTCGGGCATGCACGTCCACCAGTCGCTGTGGTCCGGCGGCGAGCCCCTCTTCTACGACGAGCAGGGCTACGCGGGCCTCTCGGACACCGCGCGCTACTACATCGGCGGCATCCTCAAGCACGCCCCGTCGCTGCTGGCGTTCACGAACCCCACCGTCAACTCGTACCACCGCCTGGTCCCCGGCTTCGAGGCCCCGGTCAACCTGGTCTACTCGCAGCGCAACCGCTCCGCGGCCATGCGCATCCCGATCACGGGCTCGAACCCGAAGGCCAAGCGCGTCGAGTTCCGCGCGCCGGACCCGTCCTCGAACCCGTACCTCGCCTTCTCCGCGCTGCTCCTCGCGGGCCTGGACGGCGTCAAGAACAAGATCGAGCCGGCCGAGCCGATCGACAAGGACCTCTACGAGCTCGCCCCCGAGGAGCACGCGGGCGTCCCCCAGGTCCCGACCTCCCTCCCCGCGGTCCTCGACGCCCTGGAGGCGGACAACGAGTACCTGCAGGCGGGCGGCGTCTTCACGTCCGACCTGATCGAGACGTGGATCGACTACAAGCGCACGAACGAGATCGCGCCGATCCAGCTGCGGCCGCACCCGCACGAGTTCGAGCTGTACTTCGACATCTAAAGACGCCACAGGTCAGAGCGGGTTTCCGCTCGCCTGGGCCGTCTGTGGGCCGTCGGCCGTGTTCTTCCGTCCCTGGAAGGCACGGCCGACGGCTGTTTGGAAGGCAGTTACATGGCCCAGTGCGCTCTCTTCTTCGCTCCCTCTCTGTCGGCTGCGGCTGGCATGCGCTCACCCCGGACGACGCGGTCTTCTGGATCGACCGGACGGTGACCGCCGCGATTGCTCTATGCGCAGCAGTGAAGACCCATGCGTAACCGAAAGCTGGGTATTGCGTACATTGCGCTGGTCGTCACACTGGCCAGAGCGTTGGGGACGGTGATCCTCGCATCCGGGCTCGGTAGCGGCGTGGCGAGTAGTGAGCTCTTTCCAGTCTCATGCTGATGCGTGGTGAAGGACGTCAGCCCTTCAGGGTGGCCATGGCCTGCTCGCCGACGCAACGGATCTTGGCATGGGTCGATGGTCTCGCGGACGTAGCGGTAGACGGGTGACAACTCGTCCACCAGGCGCGCTTCACCCTTGTGCAGACACATCCAGCTCTCGGTCGTCACCGCCAGGTCGGAAGAGACTCAGTAATACCGACTCATTCGGTCCTCAGTCCATCAGGACGCATCATGCGCCACAGCGGTGGCAGGCTGAGCAGTGTCACCAAGAGGACGACGCCGCCTCCGATGCCCGCCATCACCGCGATGCCCGCCCAGTCCACGGCCAGCGGCAGGGCCGCCATCTTCAGCAGGATCGCGCCCAGGGCCAGACCGCCGACGGCCGCCAGCGCCAGGCCGAGCGCCACCGGCAGCGCTGCCTGCCACAGCACCGACAGGCTGAGGACCGCGCGCGGGGTGCCGAAGGCGACCAGCACCGCGAGGAGCTTCTTCCGCGCGCGGAGCTGCTCCAGCATGACCACGAGCATGCCCACGCCGATCAGCAGGAGCGTGCCGGTCGCGCCGATGAACAGGCCGCGTTTGATGTTCACGAACTCCGGTGCCTGCTCGACCTGGTCGTAGTATTCGACGCTCTGCAGCGGATCGATCCGGGCGACCGTGTTGCGGACCCGCTCGGCCGCGTCGCGGTCGGAGGGGTTCAGCTTCGCCAGCAGCTCGGTGTTCGCGCCGCCCAGGTCGCCGATCCTGATCGCCTCGGGTGTGGCGAAGACTCCGGTGTGGAAGGAGCCCGCCGGGTCCGGAACCAGCCGGGTGGGGACGGTGGTGGCGGGGACGGTCCACATTCGGGGCTTCGCGGTTGTGTTCTCCTCGGCGTTCAGGTCGACCTGTTCGCCGGGGGCCGGGATGAATTCGTCGCCCTGCTCGCCCGGGCCCTGAGCGGGCGGAGCGGCGGTGTAGACGCTGCCGGGCCCGCAGCCGGGGGTCTCGACGATCTGGCCCAGGGTCGCGCAGTCGCCGACCACCACGAAGGCCCCGGGAAGGCCGCTGTCGGGCTTGTTGGCGTAGCCGAGTGTGTACGTCAGGGTGGACGTCACCCCGGCCGTGGCGCGCAGGGCGGCCACGTCCTTGGCCTGCTGTGCCGTATCGATGGAGTCCCGGGAGACCCGCAGTTCGGCGCGGACCGGGCTGTGGCCGGTGTCGTGCGTGTACCGGCTCTCCAGTCCGGAGAGCAGCATCTGCACGGCTATCGCCCCGGCCACCGCGACCGTGATGCCGTTGACCAGCCGCGCCGACGCGCCGCTCTCCAACTGGAGGCGACGGGCAGCGAGCTGGAGCGGCAGCGGACCGCCGCGTATCCGTCCGACGACGGCATCCAGCGCCGACGGCAGCAGCACCGTCACCCCGGCGAGCAGCAGGACCGCACCGACCGCGATCGTCGGCTCGTTGACACGGGCGGTCGGATCGAGGCCGTCGACCATCGGGAACAGCAGCATCACGCCGAGGATCGGCAGCAGCAGCCGCCACCACAACCGCCGCTTGACCGTGCCTGCTTGGCGTACGACTCCCAGCGGTTCGACGGAGACCGTACGCAGCGCGAACAGGGTGACGGCCACGGCCACGACCGGCACGCCGACCACGATCAGCGCGGCAAGGACCGGGTTCGGAGTCACGTCGGAGGCGAAGACGCTGATCCGCCACAGCTCGACCGTACCGATGAGACGTCGTCCGCCCACGAAGAGAACGAGGCCCACCGCGAGCCCGATCAGCGCGCCGAACAACGCCTCGCCGGCCGCGATCCGCCGCATCATCGTGGTGTCCGCGCCGACCAGCCGCAGCGCGGCCAGCCGCCGGTCACGGCGCTCGCCGCCGAAGCGGACGGCGGTGGCGATGAACACGGCCACCGGCATCAGCAGCACCACGAAGGTGACGATGACCAGCAGCATCAGGAACGAGTCGAGACCGTCGGCCGGGCTGGGTCTGCCGATGTGGTCGGTGCGGGTCGGGTTCTCACCGCCCGCGACCAGATCGTCGGCCCCCGCGTAGTAGGCGAGCTCCCGCGGACCGAGGAGCCCCGCATCACCGATGGTGCCGCTGATGCGGTGGCCGAGGCGCTCCCTGAGCAGGGCGCCGTCGGGCGAGTCGAGCACCTTCTTCAGCTCGGGGGAGACGAACATCTCGCCGGGGGCGGGCAGTTCGTCCAGTCCTGGCGGGAGAACCGGCTGGTCGCCGTCCGGCTGGACCAGCCGCCCGTAGATGTCCTGGCCCCGGTAGGTGGTATCCACCTTGCCGGTGACGATCGTCTCGGCGGTCGGCTTGACCGGAGTGCCGTAGGCGGAGTCGTCGCGGGCCGCGCCGCGGTCGTCCCTGGCGTTCAGGACGGCCGGGACCGCGGCGGCGACGAGCAGCAGGGCGACGCCGAGGCCGACGCCGACGGCGGTCAGGAGCGTACGGGTCCAGCCCTCGCGCCCGCCGCTCACCGCGAACCGGACGCCGACCGCGAGGTCACGCGCCCAGTCAGCGGGAGTGGTACGGACCTCGCCCCGCGCTTCGCGGCGGCGCCGCATACGACTGGCCTTCACGCGGCCGGGCTTCACGCGGCTCGTCTTCACGCGACGCGCTCCGTCTCGCGGGACTTCCCGTCGCGGACGACGACCTCGCGGTCGGAGTAGGCGGCCACACGCGCTTCGTGGGTGACCAGGACGACGGCCGCACCGGTCTCCCTGGCGGCCTCGGTGAGCAGGTGCATCACGCGCTCGCCGCTGAGGGAGTCCAGGGCGCCGGTCGGCTCGTCGGCGAACAGGACACGGGGCTCCGCGACCAGGGCGCGGGCGACGGCGACGCGCTGGCCTTGGCCGCCCGAGACCTCCCCGGGGCGCTTGCCCGCCAGGTCGGCGACCTCCAGGCGTTCCATCCACTCGGCCGCCCTGCGCCTGGCCTCCTTGCGCCTGGTGCCGTTCAGCCGCAACGGCAGCGCGACGTTGTCCACGCACGTCAGCTCGGGCACCAACTGGCCGAACTGGAACACGAAGCCGAAGTCGCCCCGCCGCAGCCTGCTGCGCCCGGCGTCCGACAGGGTCGCCATGGCCCGCCCTTCGTACGTCACCCGTCCCGAGTCGGGTGTGACGATGCCCGCGAGACAGTGCAGGAGAGTGGACTTGCCGGAGCCCGATGGCCCCATCACCGCGACGACCTCGCCAGAGCTGATGCTGAAGTCCGCGCCGTCCAGCGCGGAGGTCCGACCGTAGGCCTTGTGCAGGCGCGTGGCAGACAGGATGGGGTCGGTCATGTACGGATCTCCGTGGCGAACTGGTCGGAGCGGGCGGTGCGAGTACCAGCCACTGCGGGTCCAGCGAACACTACACGGGATGTATACCCCGCGTGTATAGCCAGGCGCCGGTCCTTGAACTCCAGACGAGACGCCACTCGGATGTGCCGCAACCATCCCCGCACGGCCCCTGGCACTGCAGCGTGAGTGCTGGAAGTGCGGTGAGACCACCGCATGCGTGGCTGGCCTGTACCCGCAGCGGCCCGCGCGGTGGAGGCGGCTGACCGCGAGCCGTCGGGCTCTGCTTGCTCGGACGCCTGCTGTGGGCCTCGCCCGCACTCCCCGGATCCGCCCACGGCCTCACCGCCGCCCGAACCCACGGCATCCTCGAGGCGCTCGCCGAAACCGGGCTCAAGTGCCGGGCCGACAAGGCGTACCAGGGCGCTGGCGCCCCTGTCCGCGTCCCATTTCGGGGCCGCCGCCTCAAGCGATGGAAGCGGCGACACAACACCGCCCATGCCAAGATCCGTCGCGTCGGCGAGCAGGCCATGGCCAGGGCTCAGTGACGGGTGACGCCGTCGAGGCGCCGGGCCAACCGGCGGCAGGCGTCGGCGAGTTCGGGTGGGCGGATCTCCGCCAGGTCGGTGTCGAACGTGGCGAGGAGGCCAGCCAGGCCGGCCCAGGACCAGGCGCCGAGGGTGAGGCGGCAGTGGTCGGGGTCCAGGTGTTCGATGACCGAGCCGCCCGGGGCCCAGCGGGCGACGACGGAGGCGGGCAGGTCGAGCCGGGCGCTGCCCGTGCAGGGCCACTCGGCGAGCGTGTCGCCCCGGTCGTGGCTGCCCATGACGAACTGGGCGAGGCTGTCCGCGGGCAGATGGCGGGCGGCGAACGTCTGCGTCGTCGGGCGGACGCGCAGCCGGTCGACGCGGTGGGCCCGCCAGGCACCCTCGGTGAGGTCGTAGGCGACCAGGTACCAGCGGGCGGCCCAGACGACCAGGTGATGGGGCTCGACACGGCGGGTGCCGTCGGCACCCGAAGGCTCGACGACAAGCACGTGGCGGCGACGCACCGCCGCCCCCACGGCCGTCAGCGCGTCCGGATCGATCGGCGGCCCCGGAAACTCCCAGTAGTTGCGCAGCCTGGTCAGCCGCAGCGACTCCATCGACGCCCGCAGCCGAGCGGGCATCGCCTGTTCCAGCACCGCGAGCGCCCGCGCCGCGTCGTCACCGAGGCCGAACACCGTACCGGGGGCGGTCTGCAGCGCGACCGCCACCGCGAGCGCCTGGTCCTCGTCGAACCGCAGTGACACAAGCGGGTGCCCGGCGCCGAGCCGGTAGCCGCCGTCCGGCCCGTGGACGGTGGTGATCGGGTAGTCGAGCCGCCGCAGCGTCTCGATGTCCCGGCGGACGGTGCGCCCGCTGACGCCGAGCCGGTCGGCGAGTTCGCGCAGCGGCCACTGCCGACGCGTTCCGAGCAGGGAGAGCAGCCGCAGCGCGCGCTGTGAGGTGGTCGCCATCGCCGCACCCTAAGCGGGTTCTGGCCACTCGGTGTCCACCACCCCTGCCAAGGTCGGCCCCGCACGGCACATCGCCAAGGGATGCGGGGTACGGAAGATGCGGGTCGTAGTGGTCGGTGGCGGGATCGGGGGCCTCGCGTTGGGCGCGGGGCTGCGCCGACGGGGGCACGAAGTGACGGTGTTCGAGCGCGACACCGATGTGGCGTCGACCGGGGGCTACCACATCACCCTGCACGAACAGGCGCAGGCAGCTCTGCGGGAGCTGGTCGCGCCGGAGACCGTGGAGCGGCTGCTCGCGTCCGCCTCCGCGCTGCGGCTGCGCGAGCGCGACGCGTTCTGGGACCGGCACGGCCGGGTCATCGGGCACGGCCCGGATCTCAGCGGCGAGTCCGGTGTGGACATCGACCGCGTCACCCTGCGGACGCTCCTCGCCGAGGCGGTCGGCGAGGACCTCCAGCTGGGCCGGGAGGTCACCGGCGTCGGCCGGGGCGCGGACGGCGCCCCCGAGGTGTACGTCGACGGCGCCGGGCCCGTCGCGGCCGATCTGGTGGTGGGCGCGGACGGCACGCACTCCCTCGTCGCCCGGTACCTGGCGGGCGGGCCGACCCATACCCCCACGGGCATCGTCGGTTTCTCCGGCCGGACGCGCCGCGGGGACCTGAGCCCCGACGAGCAGGAGCGCCTCGGGCCGCGCTCCGGCCTCGCGTTGGGGCCCCGGGGCGCGGCCCTGTACGTCGGATTCCTCGACCCGGTGGGCAACGCCGTGCTCGACGCCCCCGAGCTGCGGACGGCCGTCACCACAGGCCCCACCTACATCTGGGGCGCCATGCTCCCCGCGTCGGCCGCCACCGATTCCCTGCGCGAGCTGCGCGCCGACGACCTGCGGGACGCGCTCCTGGCCCGCTTCCGCGAACGCGGCTGGTCCGCGCCCGCCCTGGGCGTCATCGCCGCTGCCGCCCCGGACACCGTGGCCGCGTACCGCTTCAACGCCGCGTCGACCCGGACCCGGGACCTCGCCCCCTGGCCCGCCGGCCGGATCACCGCGCTCGGCGACGCCGTCCACGCGACACCGCCGACGGCGGGCATGGGAGCGGGCGCGGCCCTGCGCGACGCCGCCGCCCTGCTCGGCCGGCTGCGCGACGTCACCGACGGCACCACCGAACTCACCGTCGCCGTCGGCCGGTACGAGGCGGGCATGCGCCGGCGCGGCAGCGAGGTCCTGACGTCGGCCATGAAGACGGTCGGCTTGATCCGCGCGACCGACACCCCGCTCGGGGCGGCCGCCACCACAGCGGCCACCCGCGTCCTGGCCGCGGCCCACCGCCTGCGCCGCCTCGGTTGACGTGCCCGCCGTACGGAACGCACGCGGCGCGTCGGCGGGGCACTGGAGGCCAAGACCTCTAAGGCTCGTTCCTCCAGGGCTCGTTCGGTGTCCACAAGCGGAGTTTCTCCGGGTTGCGGACCACCCAGATCCGGGTGGCGCGGCCCTCGGCGACGTCGAACGCGGCGACCGTCGCGGTGGTGCCCGCGTGCTGCGCGACCAGGCCGGGGGCACCGGCCACGGAGCGTTCCAGGAGGCGCAGGCCGGGGGCCTTGTCGGCGATCGCGATCATGTACTGGGCGATGCGCGCGCCTCCCTCGACCGGACGCAGCACGGTGCCGACCAGGCCGCCGCCGTCGGCGGTCATGACGGCTTCGGGGTCGAGCAGGCCGACGAGGGCGGAGATGTCCTTGGTCTCCCATGCCTCCTTGACGCGTCGTACCACTTCGGCCCGGCCCGTCGGCGTCGTGGCGGTCGGGGCCTGCGCCGCCCGTACCCGCCGTCGTGCCGAACTCGCCAGCTCCCGGCAGGCTCCCGGGGTGCGGCCGACGATCCCGGCTATCTCGGGGAAGGGGTAGCGGAAGACGTCGTGCAGGACGAACGCGACCCGCTCGGCGGGCGTCATCGACTCCAGGACGACGAGGAAGGCCATGGTCACCGACTCGTCCAGCGTGATCTGTTCGGCGGGATCGGCGGCGTCGGCGGCGCGCCCGCCGGACCACTCCCTGCGGTAGGGCAGCGGTTCGGGCAGCCACGCGCCGACGTAGCGTTCGCGCCGGGCCCGCGCCGAGCCGAGCACGTCCAGGCAGACGCGCCCGGTCACCGTCGTCAGCCAGGCGCCGGGGGACCTGACGGCCTCCCGCCTGCTCCGAGGCTGCGCGTACCAGCGGGCGTACGCCTCCTGCACGGCGTCCTCGGCCTCGGCCAGCGAACCGAGCAACCGGTAGGCCACATTGATCAGTTGACGCCGCTCACCGGCTACCTGTGCGTCGCCCCGCTCGGGTGCGTTCAGGCCCATGACCACTCCCCCCTGTTCCGGGCCGCCGTTCCCCACCTTGTAATCGGCGTCCCTGTGTCGTCGAGCCGGTGAGACCTTATCGATCTACCGCTTCCGGGCGGACGAGGAGACGACGTCATGGCCTCTCAGACCACATCCGCGGGACCGGGTGCGACCACGGCGGGGCGCGGTGCCGCGTTCCTGCGGATGTCGATCGCCCTGCAGACCCTGGCCCTCTTCTGCCAGGCGGTCAGCGCCGGGGTGCTGCTCGCCGCGTCGCACGGGGAACTGCTGCACGACGTCGGAGCGCGGGTCATGTACGGGACGTCGATGCTGTACCTGCTCGCCGCGGTGCTGGCCTGGCGGCCGGGCGGCGGCTCACCCCGGCCCGTCGCCCACGCGAGCGGCTTCCTCGCCCTCGCCTCGCTCCAGGTCGTGCTGGGCGTCGCGCACGTCTCGTCGGTCCATGTCCCGCTGGGGGTCCTGATGTTCGGCCTGAGCGTGCTGGCGTGGGCCCACGCGGGCCCGGGGCGGCGCGACTGAGCGCCGCCCCGGGCCGCGGTCGTGCCCACCGGGGTCAGGACGCCCACATACCGCCGTCCACCCGGAGGACCGTGCCGGTGACGTACGACGCCCGGTCGCTGAGGAGCCAGGCCGCTGCCTGGGCTATCTCCTCGGGGGCCGCGGCGCGGCCCAGGGGGGTCTGGGCGTTGAGGTGGTCGATGGTGCCGGGGGACCTGGTGTCCCACTCCTGGAGCATCTCGGTGAGCGTCGTGCCGGGGGCGACGGCGTTGACGCGGATGTTCTCCGGGCCGTAGGTGACGGCCGCCGAGGCGGTGAGGCCGTTGAGGGCGCGCTTCGTCGCCGCGTACACCGGCAGTTCGGGGTTGGCCATCAGGCTGCCGACGCTGGAGGTGTTGACGATCGCGCCGCGCTTCGCGGTGGCGCGGATGGCGGCGATCTCGGCGTTCATGGCCAGCCACGGGCCCTTGAGGTTGACGGCGCTGACGTGGTCGAAGTCCGCTTCCGGCAGCTCGTCCATCGGGCCGGGCTCCTGGCCCGTCGCGCCGTTGTTGAAGGCGATGTCCAGGCGGCCGTACAGCTCCACGGCGCGGTCGACCGCCGCGCGGACGCTGGTCGCGTCGGAGAGGTCGAGGAGCGTGTGGTCCGCCGTGCCGCCCGCCGCGCGGATCTCCTCCGTGACCGCCTTCAGCTCGGCCTCCGTGCGGGAGGCGAGGACCACCTTGGCGCCCTCCGCGGCGAACAGCCGTGCCGCCGCCGCACCGATGCCCCTGCCTGCTCCGGTGATGAAGGCGACCTTGTCCGTGAGGAGGCCGACGGGGGTCGTGGCGGGCTTGATCCGGGTGTTGTCGTTCATGGGGACGAGCCTGGCTCGGGGGGCGCGGCTCATCCAGGCACCGGCAGTACCTGGATGAACACCTTCGCGTCCCCGCACACTGGAGCCGTGAACCGACGAGAACTGGGCGGCTTCCTGCGCGGCAGGCGCGAGCGCATCACCCCCTCCGACGTGGGGCTGCCCGCCGGGCCCCGCCGTCGTACCCCTGGGCTGCGGCGCGAGGAGGTGGCGCAGCTGGCGTTCATCTCCACCGAGTACTACACGCGCCTGGAGCAGGCCCGCGGCCCACGGCCCTCCCGCGAGGTGCTGGCCCAGCTCTCCCGCGCGCTGCGTCTGACGGAGGCCGAGCGCGACCATCTCCACCACCTCGCCGGTGCCCCGCCCGGTCCGCCGCCCGGGCCTTCGCGCGAGGTGCGGCAGAGCCTCGTCGACCTGCTGGACCGGCTGCCGGAGGCCGCGGCGATCGTGCTGTCCGCGACGTACGAGGTCATCGCCTGGAACCAGCTGGCCGCCGCCCTGATGGAGGACTTCTCCGCCCTGTCGCGCAGGGACCGGAACCTCGTCCGGCGCTCCTTCCTCGGCCCGGACCCGAACGCACGGTCGCTGTACGGGTCCTCGGACGCCGACGCGTTCGTGCGGAGCTCGGTCCAGCATCTGCGCGCCACCGCCGCCCGCTACCCGGACGACCCGGAGGTGACGGGCCTGGTCGACGAACTGCGCGCCGGGAGCGCGGAGTTCGCCCGGCTCTGGGACGCCCACGAGGTGGCCGCGCGGCCCGTCCTGTGCAAGACGTTCCACCACCCGATGGTCGGGCCGGTCACCGTGTCCTGTGACGTCCTGGACATCACCGACCGCGACCAGCGCGTCTTCCTCTACACCGCCGCCCCCGGCTCGTCCTCGGCCGAGGCGATGCGGCTGCTCTCGGTCGTCGGCACGCAGCGCATGGACGTGCCCGGCTGACCTGTCCACAGCCGTGCCGGGGCTTGGCGGTGGGGACGTGCACGGCCTGCGGTCATGAGTGATCACGGCATCGGGAGCGGGAGAACGTGCGGATGCCCAGGTGATCGGCCGTCAGGTGACCGGGACCGGGCGGTAGTGGGTCGTCAGGCGGCCCTCCTCGTCCAGGACGTGGAAGGCGAGCGCCGGCGGCAGGTCCCTGTGGACGTGGTGGGCGGCGTGGTCCTGGGGCTCCCAGGGGAGGCGGAGCGTGGAGACCACGCCCGGGGCCACCAGGAGCGGCCTGTTCGCGAAGGTCGTCGCCGCGGGGGTGTGGGCGTGGCCCGCGAGGAACGCCGTCACGTTCGGGTGGCGTGCCGTCAGCTCGGCCAGGCGGTCCTCCTCGAACTGGCGGATGACGTCCACGTAGGGCGTGTGCAGCGGGACCGGCGGGTGGTGGAAGCCGATCAGGACCGGGCGCGCGGGCGGGGTGTCGGCGAGGAGGTCCGAGAGCCAGGCCAGGGTCTCGTCCTCCAGACGGCCGTGGTCCTCGCTGGGCACCGAGGTGTCGCACAGGGCGAGGGTGAAGCGGTCCGTGGCGTACGACTGGTTGACCGGCGCGGTGGTCGGGGGCTCGCCGAGGAGGTGCTCGCGGAACGCGGCGCGCTCGTCGTGGTTGCCGGGGCAGACCAGCAGGGGGTGCCGGGACGTGAGGAGTCTGCGGGCCTCCTCGTACTCGGACGGGGCCGCGTGGTCGGCGATGTCGCCGGTGGCGATCACTGCGTCCAGGTCGTACGGGAGGCCGTTCACGTACTCCATGACGGCACGGGCGCGGGCGGTGCTGCGCCCCGCGTCCTTCGCTCCGGTGTCGATGTGGGGGTCGCTCAGGTGGGCGATCACGATCATCGCTGGGGGCCTTTCTCGGTCGTGGAACCGGCCGCAAGCGCCTCGCGCGTGGCGGTCTCGACGCGGGACACGTCGGCGCGTTCCGTCGGCGGGACGGGGGTGGACGTCGTGGCGCGCACGTGGGCCGCGGCGTCGAGCAGATGGGCGGCGGTGGCGGGGCGGCCCGCGCGGGTGTGGGCGCCCGCCATGCCTTCGAGGGCCAGCGCGATCATGGCGGGGTTGTCGGTGGCGCGCGCGGTCGCGTAGCCCTCGCGGTGCAGGCGCAGGGCGTCGTCCGCGTCGCCGCGCTGCTCGGCGAGGAAGCCGAGTTCGGCGAGGAGGCCCGCGGTCTTGGGCCCCCAGTCCATGGCGCGGGTCCAGTCGAGCCAGGGGCGCAGGCGGGCCTCGGCGTCGGCGAGGCGGCCCGCGCGGCGGGCCGTGCGGCCGAGGCCGAGGTCCGCGAAGTACGTGCCGACGGTGTCGGACTGCTCGACGGCGAGGCGGCGGGCCCGCTCGTTCAGGGCGTCCGCGCGCTCGAACTCGCCGGTGATCAGGGCGATCCGGCCGAGTCCGGACAGGCCGTGGGAGGCGTCGGTCCACAGGTGGAGGTCCTCGGCGATGCGCAGCGCTTCGCCGTGCAGGGCGGCCGCGCCCTCGTGGTCGCCGGTGACCTCCGCGCGGTAGGCGAGCAGGGCCATGGCCTGCGACTGGCCCCAGCCGTCGCCCAGTTCGCGGAAGAGGCTCAGGCTGCGCGCGCCCGCGTCGCCGAGCGTGGCGAGGTCGCCGAGGGACACCGCCTGGCGGGCGCGGGTGCCGAGTGCCGCGGCGGTGCCCCAGCGGTCGCCGAGGGAGCGCAGCTCGGCGAGGGCGCCCGTGATGAGGTTCTCGCCCGCGGAGAGGTCGCCGCAGCCCTGCAGCGCGGAGGCGAGGAACCAGCGGAGCCTGGCGCGTTGCACCGGGTCGTCGATGAGGTCGTACGACGGCGCCGCCCGGGCGGCCGGGCTTCCCGCCCCCATGGCCGCGGCCTCGGCCGTGCGGGTCAGGACGGCGACGGCGTGCCGCCAGGCCTCGCCCTGGGCGCGTACGCTCCGCGGCGCGTCGCCCGCCGCGGCCAGAGCGGCGTCGAGGCCTCGACGGGCCCCGCCGAGGCGGCCGCGCAGATAGCAGTACCAGGTCGTCGCGTTGACCAGGCGCAGCGCGCCATGGGCGTCGCCGCCGCGGGCCGCGCCGTCGATGGCGGCGCGCACGTTGGCGGACTCGGCGTCCAGGAGGCGCAGCGCGCGCCGCTGGGCGGGGCCGCGCAGATCGCGGTCGGCCGCTTCGGCGAGGTCGGTGTAATAGCGGCGGTGCCGCTCGCGTACGAGGGTGTCCTCGCCGGATTCGTCCAGGTGCTGGAGGCTGTACGCGGCCACCGACTCGAGCAGGCGGTAGCGGATGCCGTCCGCCGTGTCGACGGTGGCGACCAGGGAGCGGTCGACGAGGCGGGCGATCAGTTCGGGGACGTCGGCGGCGGGGACGGTGTCGTCCGCGCACACCTCCTCGGCGGCCCGCAGCGTGCAGCCGTCGGCGTGCACGGCCAGGCGGCGCAGGACGACGCGTTCGGGCTCCGAGAGCAGGGCCCAGCTCCAGTCGATCACGGCGCGGAGCGTCTGCTGCCGGGGCGGGGCGCCGCGGTGGCCCGCGGTGAGGAGGCGGAAGCGGTCGTCGAGCCGCGCGGCCAGTTCGTGGACGCCGAGCGCGCGGACGCGGGTGGCGGCGAGTTCGAGGGCGAGCGGGAGGCCGTCCAGGCGGCGGCAGATCGCCGCGACGGGGGCGGCGTTGTCCGCGTCGAGCGTGAACCCGGGGGCGGCGGCACGGGCGCGGGCCAGGAACAGGCGTACGGCGCTGGAGGACGCGAGCTCCGACGGCTCCAACGGGCCTTCCGCGTCGGGCAGTTCGAGCGGGGGCACCACCTGGAGGATCTCGCCCGGCACGGCAAGGGGTTCGCGGCTCGTGGCCAGGACGTGCAGCTCCGGGGCGGCCGTCAGGAGCAACTCGGCGGTCCGTGCCGCCTCTTGGATCACGTGCTCGCAGTTGTCGAGCACGAGCAGGGTGCGGCGGGCGCGGAGCGCGGCGGTGACGCGGGCGAGGAGCCCGGTCGGGTCCGCGGGGTGCGCGGCGGACGGGGCGGGACCGGCGTCGTCGCGGACGCCGAGGGCCGCGGCCACCAGCTCCGTGAGACCGGCCGACGTCGTTCCGCGTGGGCTCAGCTCGACCAGATGGACCCCGTCGTACGTGTCGCCGACGCGGGCGGCCGTCTCCAGGGCGAGCCGGGTCTTGCCGACGCCGCCGGGCCCCGTGAGCGTCAGGAGGCGCCCGGACTCGAGGTGGCCCCGCGCCTCGGTGACCGCGGCCGTGCGGCCGATGAGTTCGGTGAGGGGGGTGGGGAGGTTGCCGCCGCGGGGGTGCGGCTGTTCGGCGGGGGTGTCCGCGGGGGCGGGGCGCGGGGTGTCCGGCGGGCGGAGCGGGGGCGTGGGCGTGGGGGTGGGGCTCAGGGACGGGTCCTGGTTGAGGATCGCGGTGTGCAGGGCCACCAGGTCGGGGCCGGGGTCGACGCCCAGTTCGTCGCGGAGCAGGGCGCGCAGGGCGCGGTAGGCGTCGAGGGCCTCGCTCTGCCGGCCCGCGCGGTACAGGGCGCGCAGGTGGGCGGCGCGGAGCCGTTCGCGGAGCGGGTGGCGGGTCACCAGGTCCGCGAGGTCGGCGATGTCCGCGGCGAGCCGGTGGGCGTCGCCGTGCTCGGCGCGGGCCTCGGCCCGGTCCTCCAGGGCGGTGAGGCGCTGCTCCTCCAGGCGCGCGACGGCGGCCTCGGCGAACGGCTCGCCCGCCACGTCGGCGTACGCGGGACCGCGCCACAGCGCGAGCGCCGAGTCGAGCAACTCCACGCGGAGGGAGGGGTCGTCGGTCTCGCGCGCCCGCGCGGTCAGCGCGCGGAAGCGGTGCGCGTCGACCGTGTCGGGGGCGGCCGCGAGGGCGTACCCGGCGGGCTGGTGCGTGATCAGCGCCCGGCCGCCGGGCTCCGCGTCATCGAGGACCCGCCGCAGCCTGGAGATCTTGCTGCGCAGCACGCCGGCGGCCCTGGCCGGCGGGTCCTGCCCCCAGAGGTCGTCGACGAGCCGGTCGGCCGGGGCGGGCCGGCCCTCGCGGATCAGCAGGCCGGCGAGGAGCGCGCGCACCTTCGCCTCGGGCACCGTGACCCGTTCGCCGTCTGCCGACCACACCTCCAGGGGGCCGAGTATCGCGAAGCGCATGCCCCCAACGTAATGCAGCAGAACCGGAATTGATCTCTCCGGAAGCTTTCCGGAAGCTTTCCGGAACCCCAGCCGACCAGCCTGAACGCATGTCTTCTCCCTCAGCGGAAACCAGTGCCGACACCCATGCCGATCCCAGTGCCGACACGTATGCCGACACCGCCTCGGGCACCGACCCGCAGCCACCGCCCGCGGGCCCCCGCGAATGGATCGGCCTCGCCGTCCTCGCCTTTCCCGCGCTCCTCCTCTCCATGGACCTCACCGTCCTCTACATGGCGCTGCCCACCCTCGGCGCCGATCTCGGCGCCCACAGCACGCAGTCGCTGTGGATCGCCGACATCTACCCCTTCATGCTCGCCGGGTTCCTCGTCACGATGGGCACGCTCGGGGACCGCATCGGGCGGCGCCGCCTGCTGATGCTCGGGGCCGCCGCGTTCAGCGCGGCGTCCGTGCTCGCCGCGTTCGCCTCCAGCGCCGAACTGCTCATCGCCGCACGGGCGTTGCTCGGCATCGCGGGCGCGACGGTGCTGCCGTCGACGATGTCGCTGATCACCACCATGTTCAAGCGGCCCGCGCAGCGCGCGAGTGCGATCGGGCTGTGGATGATGGCGTTCTCGGTGGGCGCCGTCATCGGACCCGTCGTGGGCGGCGTGATGCTGGAGCGGTTCTGGTGGGGGTCCGTCTTCCTGCTCGGCGTGCCCGTGATGGCGCTGCTCCTGGTCTGCGCGCCCGCGCTGCTGCCCGAGCACCGCAACCCCGCGTCCGGGCGCCTGGACCCGCTCAGCGTCGCCCTCTCCCTGGCCGCGATCCTGCCGGTGATCCACGGGCTGAAGGAGCTGGCGCGGGAGGGCCTCGCCCCCGTCCCCCTCGCCCTGGTCGCCGCCGGGCTCGTGATCGGCAGGGTCTTCGTGGTGCGGCAGCGGCGCCTGACCGATCCCCTTCTCGACCTGGGGCTCTTCGCCGAGCGGGCGTTCAGCGGTGCGCTCGTCGTCTTTCTGCTCGGCATGATCACCCTGCATGCGCTGACGCTGTTCTTCACGCAGTACCTGCAGCTGGTCGAGGGGCTCTCGCCGGTGCCCGCGGGGCTGTGGATGATTCCGTTCGTCGCGGGCACGTTCGCCGGGCTCGGCCTCGCCCCGCGGATCGCGCGCCGGGTGCGGCCCGCGTACGTCATCGCGGGCGGGCTGCTCCTCGCGAGCGCGGGATTCCTGGTGATCTCACGGGTCGACGCGTCGTCGGGGCCCGTCCTGCTGGCCGCGGGCAGCATGGTGGTCACGCTCGGCTTCGGCCCGCTGATGGTGCTCGGCACGAACATGATCGTGGGTTCGGCGCCCCCGGAGCGTGCCGGTGCCGCGGCCTCGGTGTCGGAGACCGGCGCCGAACTCGGCGCGGCGCTCGGCGTCGCCGTCCTCGGCAGCGTCGGCACGGCCGTCTACCGTGCCCAACTGGCCGACGCGGACGCCTTGGAGGCCGTCCCGCACCGGACCGCCGAGGCGGCGCGCGAGAGCCTGGCCGCCGTGCGGGGCGCGGCGGAAGGGCTGCCGGAGGGGCCCGCGGGAGCGCTCGCCGACGCCGCCCGGAGCGCCTTCGCCACCGGGGTCGGCACGGTGGCCCTCATCAGCGCCGTACTGCTGGTGGGCCTCGCGGGGCTGGCGCTGGCGCTGCTGCGGCATGTGCGGCCGATCGGGGCGTCGGAGGAGTGAGGGGGTGTGGTGGCCGCCTTCCCCCCCGGCCGCCGGGGTTCCCGGCGGCCGGGGTTCCCCGAGGGCTGGAGTCGGCGGCGACTGGAGTCCCCGGCGACTGGAGTCCCCCGGCGGCAAGGGCTCAGCCACGAGGGCTCGGGCTCCGGGGCTCAGCCGCGAGAGCTCGGACTCCGGGACTCAGCCCCGCAGACTCGGACTTCGAGGCTCAGCCCCGCAGGCCCGGACTCCGAGGCTCGACCCCACAGGCCCGGACTCCGAAGCTCAACCCCGCAGGCCCGGACTCCGAGGCTCGACCCCACAGGCCCGGACTCCGAGGCTCGACCCCACAGGAAGCGGACTCCGAGGCTCAACCCCCGCAGGCTCAGACTCCGGGACTCAACCCCGCAGGCTCAGACTCCGAAGCTCAGCCCCGCAGGTTCGAACTCCGAAGCTCAACCCCGCAGGAAGCGGACGGAGGGTCTGCCTCCGTCCGGGCCGCCCTCGCCGTCCGGCGTCACCACCGCCCGCACCCCGTACACCTCCGCGATCAGCTTCTCGGTGATCACCTCGGCCGGTGTCCCCGCCGCGTGGGCCGTGCCCTCCTTCAGGACCAGCAGGTGGTCGCAGAACATCGCCGCCAGATTGAGGTCGTGCAGCGCGATCACGCTGGTGACGGGGAGTTCGCTCACCAGGGAGAGCAGCTCCAACTGGTGCTGGATGTCCAGGTGGTTGGTGGGTTCGTCCAGGAGGAGCTCGCGGGGCTCCTGGGCGAGGGCCCGGGCGATCTGGACGCGCTGGCGCTCACCGCCGGAGAGGGTGTGCCAGGACTGGGCGGCCCGGCCGGTCAGACCGGTGCGCTCCAGGGCCTCGCGCACGGCCCGCTCGTCGTGGGGCGTGGGGGCGGACCAGGCGCGGCGGTGCGGGACGCGGCCGAGGCGTACGACATCTCGTACCGTCAACTCGGCCTGCGTGGAGGCGTGTTGCTCGACCACGGCGACGCGGCGCGCCACCGAGCGGCGGCCGACGTCGGCCAGCGGCCGGCCGTCCAGGGTGACCACTCCGGAGGCCGGGGCGAGGACTCCGGCGAGGATCCGCAGGAGGGTGGACTTGCCGGAGCCGTTGGGCCCGAGCAGGCCGACCACGGCACCGGCGGGCGGGGCGAGGCTGACCCCGTCCACGACGAGCCGGCCACCGGCTTCGCGGGTGACGCGGTCGGCGCGGAGGCCGACGGTGTCCGGAGGCTGGGCTTCGGGGGCGAGGGAAGCCGTTTCGGAGGGCATCGCTTCGTACGTCATGTCGTCGCCCTCCGCGTCCGGTACAGGACCGCCACGAACGCCGGTACGCCGATGAGCGAGGTCACCACGCCCACCGGGACCTCCTGCGGGTCGAGGACCGTGCGGGCCAGCGTGTCCACCCAGACCACGAAGACCGCGCCCGCGAGTGCCGTGACCGGGAGCAGGCGCGCGTGACCGGAGCCGACGATCGCGCGGGCCGCGTGCGGCAGGACCAGGCCGACGAAGCCGATGGCGCCCGCCGAGCTGACCAGGGCCGCGGTCAGCAGCGCGGTCGTGCAGAGCAGGACGAGGCGGGTGCGGGCCACCCGGACGCCCAGGGTCGCCGCCGCCTCCTGGCCGAACGCGAAGGCGTCCAGCGTGCGGGCGTGGGACAGGCAGATCAGCAGCGCCGTGGCGAGCACCGCCCCGCACAGCCACACGTCCGTCCAGCCGACCCCGCTGAGCGAGCCGAGCAGCCAGAAGATGACGCCGCGCGTGGTCTCCGCGTCGCCCGCCGCGAGGATGACGAACGACGTCAGCGCGGAGAAGAGCTGCATGGCCGCGACGCCGGACAGGACGACCCGGTCCGTCGTGCCGCCCAGGGTGTGGCTGAGCAGCAGCACCAGGGCGAACGAGCAGAGCGCGCCCACGAAGGCACCGGCCGAGACCGACAGCGCTCCCCCGCCGACGCCGAGGACGACGACGGCGACGGCTCCGGTGGACGCCCCGGACGACACCCCGAGCACGAAGGGGTCGGCGAGGGGGTTGCGGAGCAGGGACTGCATGACGGCCCCGCAGACCGCGAGCCCGGCGCCGCAGACCGCGGCGAGCAGGGTGCGGGGCATCCGCAGGTTCCACACGATGCCGTCCCTGATCGGCGTGAGCCGCGCCTCGCCCCACCCCAGGTGCGCGGCGACGGCGGACCACACGTCGGGCACGGAGATGTCCGCGGGCCCGATGGTGACGGCAACGGCCACGGACACCACGAGCACCCCGAGGCCCCCGAGCCACAGCAGCCCTTGCCGCAGGACACCGGGGACCGAGGGGAGGGCGGGTGCGGCCGGAGGGAGGGCGGGTGCGGCCGAGGGGACGGCAGACGCGACCGGCGGGACAGCAGATACAACCGGCGGGACGGCAGACGCGACCGGCGGGACGGCGGGTGCGGGGGCGGCCTCGGACACCGAGCCGACGCCCCGGGCCGCGACCGCGTCAGCCGCCGCAGCGGCACCGCGCGCCGGCGCGGCCGCGTCGCCCGCCGTGGACGTCGGCGGGCGCGAGGGCTCGCCCCGCATGCCGGGCGTCACTTCGTCAGTCCGAACTTCCGTAGACCCGCCGCCACTTGTTCGACGCCGTCGACCGTGCGGATCGTGGGGTTCATGGCCTGGCCGCTCAGCAGGACGTAGCGCTTCTTCTTCACGGCGGTCAGGTTCCTCGTCGCCGGGTTGGTCTCCAGGAACTTGATCTTCGCATCGGCGCTCTCCGCGGACTGCGACTTGCGCGTGAGGTCGCCGATGACGAGGACGTCGGGGTCGCGGTCGGCGACCGTCTCCCAGTTGATCTGCGGCCATTCCTCGCGCGTGTCGTCGAAGACGTTCTTCGCGCCGAGCTCGCGGGTGATGATCCCGGGGGCGCCGCAGCAGCCCGCCATGTACGGGGCGTCGGAGTTGGCGAACCAGTACAGGAGCGTCACGTCGGAGGCGTCGATGTCC
Source organism: Streptomyces sp. NPDC025651 (assembly GCF_055558735.1). Lineage (NCBI taxonomy): Bacteria > Bacillati > Actinomycetota > Actinomycetes > Kitasatosporales > Streptomycetaceae > Streptomyces > Streptomyces sp. NPDC025651. The sequence goes on along the minus strand of NZ_JBVHLZ010000001.1, from coordinate 1,148,195 downwards.
TTCGTGGCCTTCGCTGTCCGGCCCTTCAGCTCATCGATCAGCCTCTCGCCGCGCTTCTCGACCCCGAAGACCTTCGCCAGGTCCCGCACCTCGCCGTAGACGGTGTCCATGGTCAGCGTCCTGACGCGCTTGCCGTCGCCGCCGCCGTCGTTGTCCTTGCCCGCGCAGTCGGTGGGCGAGACATAGACGGGGACGCCGAGTTCGGTGAATTTCATCCGGTCGGCGACGCCGCCCTTGCCGACCGTGTAGAGGAAGGACGCGCTGACGAAGTCGGGCTCCTTGGAGAGGACCTTCTCCAGTGCCGGGTAGCGGTCGGAGAGCCGCTCCACCTTCGCGTTGTCCTCGGCCAGGTTCTTCAGGACCGGGTCGGTCCACGTGCCGGTGCCCACCATGCGGTCGGCGAGGCCGAGCGAGAGCAGGATCTCGGTGGATCCCTGGTCCAGGGAGACGGCCCGCCGCGGCGGCGCCTCGACCTCGGCCTCCTTGCCGCAGGAGGCGACCGTCACGGGATAGCCCTTCGCGTCCTTGCCCGCCGTCTTCTCCGCGGAGCCGCCGCACGCGGTGAGTGCGAGCGCTCCGGCGCCGAGCAGGGCGAACGTACGTATACGGCGGTTCTTCGAGGACACGTGATCCCTTGAGTCTCACGGCTCATACGCGGAGCCTGGCCTGCGTCACGACCTCCGCCGCCCGGTGTGCGAGCGGAGGCGCCAGCAGGTCTTCGGACTCGGGATCGGCCGGGCGGGGCGCCTTCCCAGGCGTCCGAAGACGCCCAGTGGCCGTGGCCCCGCCCGTCCCCCTCACCGCTGCGCGTCAGTTCCGGATTCTCACCGGATTCCCTGGCCCAGGTGTGGGTTTGACTGGCTTGCGCAAGTTATCACGCCTGTCCAGAGGGTCGGCCCGGGCCTCGGCTCGCCCCGGTAGGTGCCGAACGACCAGCGGTTTCCCGCCGGATCGAGGGTGCCGAACTCCCGGCTGCCGTACGGCTTGTCCTCGTCTCGCCCGCGATCCGCACGCCCGCCGCGGTCAGCTTCGCGTACAGGGCGTCCTCGGCCTGGCGGCCCGGCACGCGAACCCGGCACGTGAGTCCGGCACGCGAGCCCCGCGCAGGGCTCTCGCACACGGTCGCCCCGCACCGTCCCGGCGTCCGCTTCGGCTACCCGTGTTCCCCTGCCCCATGCCCCCTGCGCACGGTGACTTCGATCATGGGAAATGCCGGCGTCGCCCCATAGCATTGCGCGCCGCTCCGGACGGGGCCGCGCATCGCTCTCAGGGAACGGCAGGGACGTAGAGACATGGCAGTACGGGCAAAGGGCAAGCTGGCCGTCATCGGCACCACGGGCGCGCTGGCCGCCGCCGTCCTCGCGGGCAGCACGCTGTGGCCGACGAGCGAGGCCGGCGCCGCCGACACCTCGGCGGCCACCGCCCGTGAGCTGTCGCACTGGCCGAAGCCCGTCGCGAAGCAGCTCGGCAAGGTCATCGCGAAGAACGACCACAAGGGCGCGTACGCCGTGTTCGACGCGGACAACACGACATACCGCAACGACCTCGAAGAGTCGCTGCTGCCGTTCCTGGAGATGAAGGGCGTCCTGACCCGCAAGACGATGGACCCGTCCCTGAAGGTCATCCCCTTCAAGGACAAGGCCGGGCACAAGGAGAGCCTCTACAGCTACTACAACCGGCTGTGCGAGGTGGACGACCAGGTCTGCTACCCGTGGGCCGCGCAGATCTTCTCCGGCTTCACGCTGAACGAGCTCAAGGGGTACGTCGACGAGCTCCTGGCGTACAAGAAGCCGATCCCCGCCGAGTACTACGAGGGCGGGAAGCTCACGAAGACCGAGGTGAAGGCGCCGGAGTTCTCGCGCGGCATGCAGCAGCTCTACAAGACGCTGCGCTCGCACGGCATCGAGGTGTACGTGGTCAGCGCGGCCGCCGAGGACCTGGTGCGCATGGTCCTCGGCGACCCGAAGTACGGCTACGGCGTGAAGCCGCAGAACGTCATCGGCGTCTCCATGCAGCTCAAGGACCGCAAGACGGGTGAAGTGACCACCTCCCGCAAGGAGATCGCCGAGGGCCGCTTCGGCGAGAAGGACCGCGAGAAGCTCGGCGAGCGCGAGCTGACGCCGAACCTGTGGGCGCCGCTGACCTGGTACGAGGGCAAGCCCGCGGCGATCAACACGTACATCGACGAGTGGAGGAAGCCGCTCCTCGCCGCCGGTGACACCCCGGTCAGCGACGGCCCGATGCTGTTCCACTCCGCGGACGTGGAGCACGGCGGCGTACGGGTCTGGGTCAACCGCAAGGACGCGTACATGAAGCAGCTCGACGGGATGAAGAAGAAGAACGCGCAGCGCCAGCGGGAGCTGGGCCAGAAGGTGACCGCCGACAAGCGCTGGCTGACGGTCACCCCGGACCAGATCGGCTAGCGGTCGGTCAACGCCCGGAAGGCGTCGGCCACTTGGGCACGGTCGGCGCCGTCCGCGAGCAGGGCGTGCAGCAGGAGTCCGGCCTTCGGCGCGTCCAGGTCGCCCGCGGGGAGCAGGCCGCGCCCGAGCATGTCGCTCTCGGATCCGGGGCCGGTCTCCTCCAGGGGGTCGGTGCCCTGCACCACGACGACACCGTGCCCCGCGGCGCTCGCCACCGCCACACGCTCGGCGGGACCGCGCCGGTGGCCGCGAGGATCTCGGCGCCGGTCAGGCGGGGCGAACTGCCGCCGCCCCGCGCGGAGACGGTGCCGCCGAGGGTGAACACGGGCACGGGCGGCGCCATGGGCCGAGGACGGCCAGGGCCCTTCAGATCCCGGGTGCCGCCCCGATCACGCCGGAGTCGATCGCCGCGGTGAGCGCCGCGTGGTCCCGGGCGTTCTGTGCCGCGTAGCGCAGCGCGAAGTCGGCCACGGCGCGGTCGAAGGTGTCCGAGCCGCTGAGGTAGGCGGCGATCGCGATGCGGTCGCCGGAGCGCGCGTGGGCGCGGGCCAGGGCGGTGCCGCACAGCCGGGCGTAGGCACGCAGTTCGTCGGCCGACATGGCGGCGAGGTCCGCGGAGCCCTTCATGTCGCGCAGCTGGCGCCAGTAGAAGGCGCGGCCCTGGGGCCCCGTCATCCAGCCGAGGAAGATGTCGCTCGCCGCCTGGAGCAGCCGCTGCCCCGCCACCACGCGGTGCCCGGGGTGGATGTGGGGGCCGGTCGGCAGGTGGTCCTCGACGACGGACCGCACCGCCTCCTTGATCTGCAGGAAGAGCGGGTCGCCCGCGTCGCGCCCGGCGAGCAGCACGATGAAGCAGCGGGTGCCGACGCTGCCGACGCCGACGACCTTGCGGGCCGCGTCGACGAAGCGGTAGCGGTCCAGGAGGAGGCGGCGCTCCTCGGCGAGCGTGGAGCGGTAGTCCCCGAAGATCTTGCGCAGGGCGGCCATGTCGGGGGCGCCGACCGGTTCGAGGAGCGGCGGGTCGTGGACGATGCGGCGCTCGCCGTCCACGACCTCGGTGAGCTTGCCGAGCGCCTGGAGGCTGGTGCGCCTGCGGGCGTGGTCCAGGCGTGCCGTCACGCGGTCGCGACAGGCGCCGGGGCGCGCGAGAGGGGGCAGGTCGCGGGCGTCGATGCGCTCGTACCAGACGGCGAGCTCGCCGAGGCCCGCCAGGCGCCGCATGCTCCTGCGGTACGCGGCCACGGCGTCCCGCGCCGCTTCGTGGGCGCCGCTCTCGCCCGTGCCGTTCTCGCGGGCGGCGACGGCGACGCTGGCGGCGAGCCGTTTGACGTCCCACTCGAAGGGCCCGGGGCAGGTCTCGTCGAAGTCGTTGAGGTCGAAGAGCAGGGCGCGTTCGGGCGAGGCGAACAGGCCGAAGTTCATGAGGTGGGCGTCGCCGCAGAGCTGCACGGTGAGGCCGGTGTGCCGCTGGGCGGCGAGGTCGCCCGCCATGACGGCGGCCGCGCCGCGCAGGAAGGCGAAGGGGGACGCGGCCATGCGGCCGTAGCGGATGGGGAGCAGTTCCTGGACCCGGTCGGCGCCCTGGCGCTCCAGGACGGCCACCGGGTCGGGGCGGTCGGCGGAGGGTATCCAGGCGCCGTGGGAGGAGCGCGAGGCGCGTTTGCGGGCGGCCTTGCCCGCACGCGCGCGTGCTTCGGGGGTCGTCGCGCGTGCCTCCGGGGTCGTCATGCTCGCTCCCCTCTCGCGCTCGCGGCGGACGGCCGGTCGCCCCGCGGTCGCCGCTCCGGCCCTCAGCAGCAGCCAATGCGGCCGGGGCCCGGCGCGCATGCCGGATACGGCGAACGGGTGACCGGATCAGCTCCCGGGCCCGGCGGCGTCCGCTCCCCCGCCGGGCCGCTCCTCTTCGGCCACCCACCCCGCCACCTGCTTGGCGAGCGCGGCGCCCGCGCGGGTCCACGCGAAGTGGTCGAGCCGGGCGCCCGCCTCCTGCGCGGTGTAGCGGCGGCGGGTGAGGCGGGCCCTCGGGACCTTGGAGAGCAGGTGGTCGAGGGCGGACGCGGGAGCGTACGTGTCGCCCTCGACGCCGACCGCGAGCACGGGCAGGTCCAGGGCGGCGAGCGCGGCTTCGTAGTCGAGCGCGGAGCCCCTGGCCCCGTAGCGCCCGGTGCGGCCCTGGCGCGCCCAGTCGCGCATGACGCCCTTGGGCTGGTTGCCGCCGAAGCCGAGGCGGGTGCCGGGCCAGCGGCCGAGCACGGTCGCCGTCGCCGCGATGAGGAGCTCGCCGACGAGCAGGGCGGGGGCGCGCAGCGGGCCGTACGCGCGGTACCAGACCGAGCCCGAGGCGACGAGTACCACGCCGTCGACGCCGGGGCCCACCCCCAGGGAGGCGTGCACCAGCGCGAGTTGGCCGCCCAGGCTGTGGCCGAGGAGGTACAGGGGCGGCTCGGTGCCGAGTGCGGCACGGACCGCCGCGACGACGGCGGGCAGGTCCTCCTCGACGACGGTGCGGTAGCCGTGGTCGGGCGCGGCGGGGTCGGTGACGTGCGGGGTCGCCTCGCCCTGGCCGCGCAGGTCGACGGTGAGCGCCGTCAGGCCCTCGTCGCGCAGGGCGTGCGCAAAGCGGCGGTAGAAGCGGGCGGGCGTGCCCATCGCGGGCAGGATCAGGACCGCCGGGGCCGGGGGCGGGCCCGGTGCCGGTCCCGAGCCGGACGGAAGGAAGCGCTCCGGCTCCGGCGCGCGCAGGGCCCGCACCGGAAGGCGGGCGCCGTCCGGGAGTTCGGCGGTCGTCAGGAGCGGCAGTTCGCCCACGGGGGCCGGCCGGGTGCCGGCGGGTTCCTGCTGGGTCATGGCCACAGCATGTCCCATCGCACAAGTGCACGCACAGGCCCGGGCGGAAATCACCCGGGCCCACACGGACATCGTGCGAGAACGCGGGACCCACGGGGCCAACCCGCCCCACGGGCACCGCACTTGCTCACCTGCTGTAGCGCATCAGCGCACGCACCATGTGGCAGGTGATGTCGGACGGCGGATGGATCCCGACGTCCTCCGCCATGCGCCGTATCGTGCTGTTCTTCGCCTGGTTCGGCAGATAGACGCCCGAGTCGAGCAGCGCGATGGCCAGGCGCATGGCCTTGAGGCGGCGGTTGTGGTTGACGTACCACTCACGCGGGCGTCCGGCGGGGAGCGCCTTCTTCTCCAGCGGGGCGTACGGCAGGTCGATCAGGACGGGCTTCGGTACGGTCTTGGACACACGCTTCGATGTGAGTGCGGCAGCGGGCAAGGCATCCTCCTGTCGCGGTCAGGACCCCCCGTCGGGCGCCCTCGAACACTACTGTGATTCTACTGCGGGGCACTGACAATCGCCGCTGGCCAGAAGGGCTTTGGGGTATTCGAACAGAGCGGCGCCGAGCGGCCTGGGGCGGGTGGTTCGCGGGTAGCGTGTGCGCATGGAGATCTGGATCAACCCCGCCTGCTCGAAGTGCCGCGGTGCCCTCACCCTGCTCGACGCGGAGGGCGCCGACTACACCGTGCGCCGCTACCTCGAGGACGTGCCCACCGAGGACGAGATCGGCGCCGTCCTGGACCGCCTCGGCCTCGAACCCTGGGACATCACGAGGACCACGGAGCAGGCCGCCAAGGACCTGAACCTCAAGGACCGCGAGGCCTGGCCGCGCGACGCCTCGGGCCGCGCCCGCTGGATCAGGGCGCTCGCCGAGCACCCGAAGCTGATCCAGCGCCCCATCATCACGGCGGACGACGGTACGGCGGTGGTGGCCCGCACGGAGGAGGCGGTGCGGGACGCGCTGTCGCGCTGAGGCCGCGGCCGCCGCACGGCCGTGGTTGAACAGCGACCGATGCGCAATGTCCGGCAAACCGTTACACATGCCCCCATAGCGTGGATGGCTCCACCGCCGCCGACCGGACGCACCGTCCGGCACACGGAAGGGAGCGCGCCGTGCGGAGCTGGATGTTCGGGGGCGTATACGGAACGGTCCTCGCGAGCGCGATGCTCGCGGCACTGCAGTCGGAGGGCACCCCCTACACGCCGTACTACGACGCGGCCTGGGTCATGGTGACCGCGGGCACGGCCGCGCTCGCGCACGGATACGCGCATCACATGTCCACGCACCGGCCCGGCACGGGCGCCCACCGCTGGCGACAGCTGGCCTGGGCGCTCGTCGACGAGTGGCCGGTGATCATCGCCTGCTGGCCCACCGTGATCCTGCTGATCGCGGCCGGAGCCCTCGGCTGGTCCGAGACCCCGGTCACCTACGCCGGGCTGATGCTGAACGCCGCGCTCCTGTTCGGCTGGGGCACCTTCGCCGCGCTGCGGGTCGGCTACCGGCGCCGCTCCGCCGTCCTGATCGGCGGGGCCGACGCGACGATCGGCCTGGTCATCGCGGCCGCCAACGCGGTCATCAAGTGACGCCCGCCGGGGCCCGCCGGGTGATGTGAGCCATACTCGCCCCAGGTAACACGGGGTTCACATGAGAGCAACGGTCGGGAAATCGCCGGTTGCCAGGCTGCCGCACATCACCACGGCACCGCAGCACCCGCACGTTCTGCGCCGTACCGAGCTTTAAGGATGAGGCCCCGTGACGTTCAAGGCTGAGTACATCTGGATCGACGGCACCGAGCCGACCGCCAAGCTCCGTTCGAAGACGAAGATACTGGCAGGCCCCGAGAGCGCGGCGGGGGTCGCCGAGCTCCCGCTCTGGGGCTTCGACGGATCCAGCACGAACCAGGCCAAGGGCCACGCGTCCGACCGCGTGCTCAAGCCCGTCTTCAGCTGCCCGGACCCGATCCGCGGCGGCGACGACATCCTCGTCCTGTGCGAGGTCCTGAACACGGACATGACGCCGCACGAGTCCAACACCCGCGCCGAACTGGCCGAGGTCGAGGCCCGCTTCGGCGCGCAGGAGCCCATCTTCGGCATCGAGCAGGAGTACACGTTCTTCGAGGGCGACCGCCCGCTCGGCTTCCCCGTCGGCGGCTTCCCCGCCGCGCAGGGCGGCTACTACTGCGGCGTCGGCTCGGACGAGATCTTCGGCCGTGACGTCGTCGAGGCGCACCTGGAGAACTGCCTCAAGGCCGGCCTCGGCATCTCCGGCATCAACGCCGAGGTCATGCCCGGCCAGTGGGAGTTCCAGGTCGGCCCGCTGGCCCCGCTGGAGGTCTCCGACCAGCTGTGGGTGGCCCGCTGGCTGCTCTACCGCACCGCCGAGGACTTCAACATCTCCGCGACCCTCGACCCGAAGCCGGTCAAGGGCGACTGGAACGGCGCCGGCGCGCACACCAACTTCTCGACCAAGGCGATGCGCGAGGGCTATGCCGCGATCATCACCGCGTGCGAGTCGCTCGGCGAGGGCTCCAAGCCGATGGACCACGTCAAGAACTACGGCGCGGGCATCGACGACCGCCTCACCGGCCTGCACGAGACCGCCCCGTGGAACGAGTACAGCTACGGCGTCTCCGACCGCGGCGCCTCGGTCCGCATCCCGTGGCAGGTCGAGGTGGACCGCAAGGGCTACATCGAGGACCGCCGCCCGAACGCGAACGTCGACCCGTACGTCGTGACGCGGCTGCTCGTCGACACCTGCTGCGCGGCGCTGGAGAAGGCCGGTCAGGTCTGAGTCCCGCCGCACACAAGCCTGTTGAGGGGGCGCCCGCCGGTTCCGGTGGGCGCCCCCTCAGGCCTTGGTACAGGGCACATTTCACGCCAAGATCCGTCAGAGGGCCGTATCGGTGGGCGAGAGGGAACTGCCAGTAACCCACCCATCTGATTCAATGGGGGGCATGGGAAGCCACCGGAACGCAGCGACGGGTCGTCATGACCTCGAGCCCTTCTGGCCTTCCCGTCAGCACCACGACTTCGACCGGGTGTGTTGCCGCGCGATGAACGCGCGGGCCCTCTAAAGCCGTTCACCCGGCCTTCGCCTGACGCGCACGACGTACGTCTCGTTCTCGACGACTCCTTCTTCGCGCGAAAGAGCTGACCTCACCATGGCGAACTCCCGTACCTTCACTGCCACCGCTTCCGCCACCGCCGCCGCGTCCGGTGCCTCCGTCTCCGCCGCCCGGGGACGCCTGCGGGCCGTCGCGCCCGACGAGGTGGTGCAGATCTCCGACTTCCTGCCGCCGGGCGCCACCTGGCTGCCCGCGCCGCAGCACACCCTGCCGACCCTGCCGGGGCAGCCGCCGATGGTCGGCTACCTCGTCCTCGTGCCGGCCGGGCAGGAACCCGTCGCCGCGGAGCCCGTCCTGCCGCCGGAACGGCCCGCGCCCGAAGCGGGCCCCGTCCGCATCGACACCGTGCAGCGCGCCGCCGAGGTCGACGGGCGGACCCTCGACCTCACGTATCTGGAGTTCGAGCTGCTCGCGCACCTCGTCGCGCACCCCCACCGGGTGCACACCCGCGACCAGTTGGTGACCACGGTGTGGGGGTACGGGCACGTGGGCGACGGCCGCACCGTCGACGTCCACATCGCGCGGCTGCGGCGCAAGCTCGGCGCGGAGCACCGCAGGACGATCCAGACGGTGCGCCGGGTCGGCTACAAGTACGCGCCGCCGACGCCCGCGCGCTGAGCGCCGGCTTCTCCGGTCCGCGCCCGCTCAGCTCACGTCGGCTCCGTTCGCTCTGCCTCCGGCAGAACTCTGTTCCCTTCGCACCCGTCTGGCGTGCAGAGTCCTTCCATGAGACTTCTGATGCTGGGTGGTACGGAGTTCGTGGGACGCGCCGTCACCGAGGCGGCGCTCGCCCGGGGCTGGGAGGTGACCGTCTTCCACCGCGGCCGCCACGAGCCGCCCGCCGGTGTGCGGTCCCTGCACGGCGACCGCACTGCCGAGGGCGGCCTCGCGGCGCTCGCCGAGGGCACCTGGGACGTGGTGGTCGACACCTGGTCGGCGGCGCCCCGGGTGGTGCGGGACGCCGCCCGGCTGCTCGCGGGGCGGGCCGGGCGGTACGTCTACGTCTCCAGCGGTTCCGTGTACCGCTACCCCGGCGTGGCCGGGTCCGACGAGGACTTCCCCGTGGTGGACGGCGACCCGGACGCCGACGCGGTCGCGTACGCGCAGGACAAGCGGGGCGGTGAGCTCGCCGCGGTCGCCGCGTTCGGGGCCGAGCGGACGCTGCTCGCGCGGGCCGGGCTGATCCTGGGGCCTTACGAGAACATCGGGCGGCTGCCGTGGTGGCTGAACCGGGTCGCGCGGGGCGGGGACGTGCTGGCGCCGGGGCCGCGGGATCTGGAGATCCAGTACGTCGACGTGCGGGACCTCGCGGAATGGGTCCTGGACGCGGCGGCCGCGGGGCTGCACGGGGCGTACAACCTGGTCAGTCCCCTGGGGAAGTTCACCATGGGCGAGCTGCTCGACGCGTGCGTGGAGGTGGCGGGCGGTGGTGACGTGACGCTGCGGTGGACCCCGCCGGAGGTGGTGCTGGGGGCGGGGGTCGAGCCGTGGCTGGAGTTGCCGGTGTGGCTGGCGCCGGGTGAGGTGCACGACACGATGCATCGCACGTCTTCGGAGAAGGCGATCGCTTCGGGGCTCGTGGCCCGGCCCGTGGTCGAGACGGTGCGGGACACGTGGGAGTGGTTGCGGGGGCTCGGTGGGGTCGCGCCGCAGCGGGGGGACCGGCCTGTGGTCGGGCTCGCGCCGGAGAAGGAGGCGAAGGTGCTGGGGCTGTAGCTGTAGCTGTAGCTGTAGCTGTAGCTGGGCGTATCCCCCGGTGCGTGTGCTCCGCACCGGGGGATACGACGTTTCAGTGGGGGCCTCGTCAACGAGTGCCCTGCAGCGGGGCGTTGTCAGTGGGCCGGGATCCGCCGTGCGGAACGCCTGCCCGCACCGGCGAACGGCCGTCCGTCACACCCTCCTCGCCGTGCGAGACCCTCGGCAGCCAGGCCAGCCACCTCGGCGTGTGCCAGTTCCTGTCGCCGAGGAGCGTCATCACCGACGGGAGCAGGACCATGCGGACCACCGTCGCGTCCAGGAGGACCGCCACGCCCAGGCCCACGCCCATCTGCTGCATGTCCTGCATGGACAGCGTGCCGAAGACCGCGAAGACCGCCACCATGATCACCGCGGCGCCGGTGACCGCGCCCGCCGTGCTCGTGACGCCCTCGCGGATCGCCGCGCGGTTGTCCGCGCCCCGGTCACGGGCCTCGCGGATCCGGGAGACCACAAACACGTGGTAGTCCATCGACAGGCCGAAGAGGACGACGAGGACGAACAGCGGCATCCAGTTCTCGATCGCGCCGACCTTCTCCGAGCCGATCAGCTCCGCGCCCCAGCCGTGCTGGAAGACGGCGGTCATGACGCCGTAGGCCGCGCCCACCGACAGCAGGTTCAGCGCGATCGACGTCACCGCGATCACCACCGAGCGGAAGCTGAACAGCATCAGGAGGAACGTCACCGCCGCGATGAAGGCGAGGACCGGCACGATGCCCTTGCCGAGCTGGTCGCTGAAGTCCTCGGACGAGGCCAGGTCACCGCCCACGTACGCCTCGGCGTCGACGCCGTCGAAGGCCGCGGGGACGGTCACCTCGCGCAGGTCGTACAGCGCCTTCTTCGCCTCGGCGTCGGTGCCGGTGCCCGGCAGCGGGACCGCGATCTCTGCCACGCCCGCCGCCTTGTGGACGGTGAGGTCGGCGCCGTCGCCCGCCTCGTCCGTCACCGCGGCGAGAGCCTTGCGCACCGGCTGCGCCCCGATGTCGTCGGCCTTGACGACCACCCTGGCCGGGGCGGGCCCGCCGGGGAACTCCTCGGTGATCTTCTGGTACGAGACGGAGAGCGCCGCGTCGGAGCCGAACTGCTTCTCCAGGCCGAGCTGTTCGGTCCTCATGCCGAGCGCGGGCGCGGCGAGGGCGAGCAGCAGAGCGGCCGCGCCGACGGCGAAGAACTTCGGGTGGGTCAGGACGGGCCGCAGGACGCGTCCCGCGATGCCGCCGCCGGCGTGCGCGCCCTTCCTGGCGCGGCGGTTGAGGAAGGGGATGCGGCCCGCGTCGATCCGGTCGCCGAGCCAGGCGAGCAGCGCGGGCAGGACCGTGACCGAGCCGAGCATCGCCACGCACACCACCAGGATCGTGGCGACGGCGAAGCCCTTGAAGAGGAGCAGGCCGGAGAGGAACATGCCGGCCATCGCGACCATCACCGTGAGGCCGGAGACCAGCACCGCGCGTCCGCTGGTGGCGGCGGCGATCCGCAGGGCCGTCTCCGGGTCCCGCCCGGCGGCCCGCTCGTCCCGCTCGCGGCGCAGGTAGAACAGGCAGTAATCGACGCCGACCGCGAGGCCCATCAGGAACATCACGGAGTACGTCGTCTCGAAGAGGTGCAGCTGATGGCTGGCGAGGGAGAGCAGCCCGAACGCCGCCACGCACGCGGTGAGCGCGAGCCCCACCGGCAGCAGCGCCGCGACCACGGCCCCGAAGGCGATCAGAAGGATGCCGAGGGCGAGGGGCACCGCGGTGAACTCGGCCTTCTTCAGGTCGTCGGCGAGCAGGTCGGACAGGTGCTTCTCGGAGCTCGCGTCGCCGAACTGGTGGACGGAGATGCCGTGCGCGGCCCCGTCCTCCTTCGCCTTCGCCACGGCGTCGAGGACCGGCCCGACGCGGTCGGCCGCGTCGTCCGACGGGCCCTTGATCGCGAAGCGGAGCAGCGCGTCCCTACCGTCCTTCGAGGGCAGCGGCGCCTGGACGTCGCGTACGTCGCCCGTCGCGACCAGTGCCTTGGACAGGTCGGCCGCCGCGTCCCGCCAGCCGTCGGCGGTCCGCGCGGTGACCATGACGAGCTCGCCCGCGGGCTCGTCGATGTCCGCGTCTTCGAGGATCTTCGCGGCCCGGCCCGAGTCGCCGACCCCCATCTCGTCGTCGGACGCGGTGACCGTGCCGGTGGCCCCGCCGATGACCGTGGCGAGGACCACGAAGACCAGCCAGCCGAGGACGGCCGCCTTCCGGTGGTGTGCGCTCCACACACCGAGTCGTGCCGCGAGGTTCCGCCTCATGGCGATTCGCCCCCATCAGTCTGCGCAAGTAAGCGTCGGGTAAGACGTGACTCACGCTAGGAATCCGGGACCTCTCGCCCCAGCCGCCGAAGCCCCCTCCCGGCGAGGCACAGGGCGAGGCCGGGGGGTGTCGTCAGGTACACCCCCCGCTCGGGTGGGGGGCCCAATGACCGGGGCCGCCCCACCGGCGAGACTGGTCACCGTGCCGGACGCACAGCACGCGAACGGTCGGCTTGAGCTTGACGAGAGGGATTGATGATCATGACGAGGCTACGGACCGCGGCGGTCGCCGGAGGGCAGGGGCTCTATCTGTCGATCGTCTCCCTCGCGGGCTCGATCACCCTCTTCGTCCTCTCCGTCCTGTCGATCGCCTTCATCCTGCTCGGGATCGGCCTCTTCACCACTCCGGTCGTCCTGACCGGCGTACGCAAGTGGGCCACCCTGCGCCGCTATCAGGCAGGTCAGTGGGCGGACGTACGGATCCCGGTCCCGTACCGGACCTTCCCCCCGGGACTGCGTACCGGCGTCACCGGGCAGGTCGAGCGCTGCACGCTGATGCTCAAGGACCCGGCGACCTGGCGCGACCTGCAGTGGCTGCTCGTCGACATGACCGGGGGCTTCATCACCGCGATCTTCGCTCCCGCGCTGCTGCTCTACTGGCTGTACGGCTGGGTCCTCGCCCTCGGCGTCTGGAAGCCGATCGTCGACGCGGGCGGCGGCGACTGGTACGGCTTCATCCACGTCACCTCGCAGTCCACCGCGAACCAGGCCGCCGCGCTCGGCACCGCCCTCCTGGTGGTGGGCCTGTTCGCCAACCCCCACCTCATCCGCGGCCACTTCCTGCTGGCCCGCACGCTCCTCGCGCCCACCACGAGCATGCGGGAACGTGAACTGGCGCTGCGCGTGGACCGGCTGACCGAGACCCGGCACGACGCCGTCGACAACTCCGCCGCCGAACTGCGCCGCATCGAGCGCGATCTGCACGACGGGGCACAGGCCCGCCTGGTCGCCATGGGCATGGACCTCGGCACCATCGAGGCGATGATCGACGCCGACCCCGCCAAGGCCAAGGAGCTGCTCGCCAAGGCGCGGCAGAACTCCGGCGAGGCGCTGACCGAGCTGCGCGACCTGGTCCGCGGCATCCACCCGCCGGTCCTCGCCGAACGCGGCCTCGGCGACGCGGTGAAGGCCCTCGCGCTGCGCCTGCCGATCGCCACCGAGGTCGACGTGGAGCTGGCGGGCAGGGTCGAGGCGCCGGTCGAGTCCGCCGCGTACTTCGCGGTGAGCGAGACCCTGACCAACGCCATCAAGCACTCGGGCGCCGACCGCATCTGGGTCGACGTGCACCACGCCGAGGGCATGCTCCGCATCGCCGTCACCGACGACGGCAAGGGCGGCGCCTCGGTCGGATCGGGATCCGGGCTGAGCGGCATCGAACGCCGACTCGGTACATTCGACGGCGTACTGGCCGTCAGCAGCCCCGCGGGCGGTCCGACCATGGTGACCATGGAGATCCCTTGCGAGTTGTCCTAGCCGAAGACCTCTTCCTGTTGCGCGACGGCCTGGTGCGGATGCTGGAGGCGTTCGACTTCGAGATCGCGGCGGCCGTGGAGAGCGGGCCCGAACTCACCAAGGCCCTCGCGGAGTTGCAGCCGGACGTCGCCGTCGTCGACGTCCGGCTCCCGCCGTCCCACACGGACGAGGGCCTCCAGTGCGCGCTCGCCGCGCGCCGGGCGAGACCGGGCCTGCCCGTCCTGGTCCTCTCGCAGCACGTGGAGCAGCTGTACGCGCGCGAACTCCTCGCCGACGGCACCGGCGGCGTCGGCTATCTCCTCAAGGACCGGGTCTTCGACGCCGCCCAGTTCATCGACGCCGTGCGCAGGGTCGCGGCCGGCGGCACCGCGATGGACCCCCAGGTCATCCAGCAGCTCCTGTCCCGCCGCGCCACCGACCAGCCGCTCGGCGCGCTGACGCCGCGCGAGCGCGAGGTGCTCGAACTCATGGCGCAGGGCCGGTCGAACGCGGCCATCGCGGCGCAGCTCGTCGTGACGGAACGGGCCATCGCCAAGCACACGTCCAATATCTTCGGGAAACTGGATCTGCCGGTTTCGGACGACGACAATCGGCGGGTGCTCGCGGTTCTCGCCTATCTCGATCAAGGGCGCTGATTCCCGGGGCGGTTGAACGGGGCGGGCCACTGATTCGTATGTAGCCCCATGGGACGCACTTCACGACGCACATCACGAAAACGATCAAAACTCGCGGGCCGGGCGGCCGCCGCTTCCGTGGCGTTGCTCATGGGCGGCGGCGGCCTGATCGCCGTGAACGTCTACGCGAATGCCGAGGAAGGCACGGATCAGCCTCCCCCGCAGAGCGCCGGGCAGCAGGCTTCGACCATCAACTGCCCGGACGTGGCCAATCAGTTGCCGGAGGTGCCGGACGCGGCACGGGGTGACGTGGACCGGCAACTGGCCGACCTGGACAGTCAGATCACGGAGGCGTACGGGCAGTTCGCACAGGCGCAGGACAAGGAGTCCCTGCTCGCCCCCCTGGAGGAGAAACGCAGGGAAACCCTCGCCGGGATCACGAACACCCTGGACCAGGCCGGAACCGCGCCCGAAGGACTCGACAGCCTGGCGCCCTGCACCCTGCGCGCCGCCGACCAGGAACAGCAACAGCAACAGGGACAGGAACAGGAACAGGAACAAGGGCAGAGCGGCAACGGGCCCGACGCCGGTGACTTCGTCGAGATCGAGTCCGTCCAGCCCAACGTCAACCGCCCCCGAAACGGCCGCAACGCATCCCGCGGAACCTTCACCACGAAGTGCGGGCGGAACGAGAACGGCAAGTTCAATCCCGACAACGTCATCGTCGCGCCCGGCGTGAGCAATGGCGCCCACCACATGCACGACTACGTCGGAAATCAGGCGACGGACGCCTTCTCCAGTGACGACGATCTCGCGAACGGGCGGACCAGCTGCCGGAATCAGGGCGACAAGTCGACCTATTACTGGCCGGTCCTGAGGCTGCAGAACGGAAAGGACGAGGACGACGCCCAGGCCGACGGCGGCGGCAAGGACCAGAATGTCGGGGAGATCCAGACACCCGCCGCGGTCACGCTGAAGTTCGCCGGAAATCCGCGGAGCAAGGTCGTCGCGATGCCGCGTTTCCTGCGCATCATCACCGGTGACGCCAAGGCGTTCACGAACGGCGACGCCAATGCCAACGCCTCGTGGAGCTGCACCGGATTCGAGAACCGTCAGCTGACGGACAAGTACCCGATCTGCCCCGAGGGCAGCAAGGTCGTGCGGACGTTCAACTTCCAGAGCTGCTGGGACGGGCAGAACACCGACAGCGCCAACCACCGCACCCACGTCGCCTTCGCCGACCCCCGCACCGGCGCCTGCCCGCAGGGCTTCCGCGCCATTCCGCAGCTGGTGCAGCGCGTCGTGTACGACGTGCCGCCGGGGCCCGGCTTCGCCGTCGACTCCTTCCCCGAGCAGCTGCACAAACCCGTCACCGACCACGGTGACTTCATCAACGTCTTCGACGAGCGGCTGATGCGACGCGTGGCGAAGTGCGTCAACTCCGGCCAACGCTGCGCCTGACGCCACGCCCGCCGGAGATCCCGGCCGGAGCGCCGCTCACTCCGCGCGGTGACCGTGGTGGCCCCCGCCGTGCCTCCCCGCGGCGTCCACCACGGTCCCGCCGAGGCGGTCGCGCAGCGCCGCGATGTCGGCGGCGCCGCCGACCGCGACCCAGCTGCCGCCGACGAGGTACGTGCCCCCGTAGTCGTTCGCCTCGTCGAGCCATTCGGCCTGGCCACGGGCGTTTGTAAAGGTTACGAGGATGTAGTTGCGGGCACCACCCACACAGGTGGCCTGCCGCAGCTCGGCCGCGTCCGTCTGGATGTCGGGCCTGCATCGCGCCTTGGCCGCCAGCTGCTCCAGGCTGCCGCTCGCCGTGCGCGGTGTGTCGTCACCCCCCGAGCCGCACCCCACCACCATCAGCAGGACTCCCACACCCATGCCCGAAAGCGCGCCTCGCGCTGCCCGCCTCGCGCGCGCTCCCCGCACCGCTCGCACTGCTCGCACTGCCTTCATCGTCCCACCCGCTCCTTTCGGCTGACTCAACTCCCGTACCGCACATGCACCGTTGAGCCCCCGGGGCGACACGGATACCGTGCGCGCAGCCTTCAACCCAGGGGGTACACATGTCCGAACCGTCCCGACGCACCGTGCTCGGCACCGCGGGAGCCCTCGGCCTCGGCGCCGCCGCCGGCGGCCTTCCGGCCCTGGCCGGCCCCGCGGCCGCGCACCCCGCCGAGGCCCCGGCCTTGGATACGGATGCCGCGCGCTCCGTGCTCAACAGACTCCTCCCGCATCACGCGGAGCAGATCCGTCTCAGACTCGTCCCGCGGCGGGGCCGCGAGGACCGCTTCCGGGTCACCGGGACCACCGGGCGGATCGAGGCGTCCGGCACGACGCCCGCCGTGCTGCTCACCGGCGTCCACTGGTACCTGAAGTACGTGTGCGGGGCCCATGTCACGTGGAACGGCAGCCAGTTGGACCTGCCGCGCAGGCTGCCCGCGCCGGCCCGCCCCCTTGAGCGGTCCACCTCGCTCCCCCACCGGTTCGCCCTGAACGACACCAACGACGGGTACACCGCGCCGTACGCCGACTGGGCGTACTGGGAGCGGATGATCGACGTACTCGCCCTGCACGGCTGCAACGAAGTCCTGGTGATCGCGGGCGCCGAGGCCGTGTACCACCGGGTCCTCACGGAGTTCGGCTACTCCGACGCCGAGGCGCGGGCGTGGCTGCCCGCGCCCTCGCACCAGCCGTGGTGGCTGCTGCAGAACCTGTCCGGGTACGGCGGGCCCCTCTCCGGGCAACTCATCGACGCACGGGCGGAGTTGGGGCGGCGCATCGTGCGGCGGCTGCGGGAGCTCGGCATCGCGCCCGTCCTGCCCGGCTACTACGGTCACGTCCCGGACGGCTTCGTCGAGCGCAACGGCGGCGACGCGCGCGTCGTGCCGCAGGGCGTCTGGCACGGGTTCAGGAGACCCGACTGGCTCGACCCGCGGACCTCGGCGTTCGCGAAGGTCGCCGCCTCCTTCTACCGCCACCAGGAGCAACTCTTCGGCCCCGCCGACCTCTTCAAGATGGACCTGCTGCACGAGGGCGGCACTCCGGGCGACGTGCCCGTGCCCGACGCCGCCCGCGGCGTGGAGGCCGCACTGCGCACGGCAAGGCCCGGCGCCACCTGGGTCATCCTCGGCTGGGAGGCCAACCCGCTGCCCGCGCTGCTCGACGCCGTCGACAAGAAGCGGATGCTCATCGTCGACGGGGTCTCCGACCGGTTCGCCAGCGTGACGGACCGGGAGAAGGACTGGGGCGGGACCCCGTACGCGTTCGGGACCATCCCCAACTTCGGCGGGCGCACGACCATCGGCGCCCGCACCCACCTGTGGAACGAGAAGTTCTTCGCCTGGCGCGACAAGGCGGACAGCGCGCTGGTGGGCACCGCGTTCATGCCGGAGGCGACGGACCGGGACCCCGCCGCCTTCGAGCTCTTCTCCGAACTGGCCTGGACGAAGGGGCCCGTCGACCGCGCCGCGTGGTTCTCCTCGTACGCCGACTTCCGGTACGGCGGGCGCGACCGCGCCGCGCGGGCCGCCTGGCGGGCGCTGCACGACACCGCCTACCAGCACACCGCCGTCGAGCGCAGCGATCCGCACGACTCCCTCTTCGCCGCCCGGCCCGACCTCGCCGCCGCTCGCGCCGCGGAGTACGCGCCGCGCGCCCTGACGTATGACCCCGGCCGCTTCGACGCCGCGCTCTCCGGGCTCCTCGGGGTCGCGGGGGCGCTGCGGGGCAGCGCCGCCTACCGGCACGACCTGGTGGACGTCGCCCGCCAGGCCCTCGCGCACCGCAGCCGGCAGCTCCTTCCGCAGCTGCGGGCCGCGTACACGAGGAAGGACCAGGCGGCCTTCCGTGAACTGGCCACGCTCTGGCTGCGGTTGATGCGGCTCTCGGACGACGTGACGGGCACCCATGCGGCGTTCCTGCTCGGACCCTGGGTGGAGGCCGCGCGGCGGATGGGGACGAGCGAGGCCGAGCGTGCCGAGTTCGAGCGGACCGCGAAGGTGCTGATCACGGTGTGGGGGGACCGGGCGACGTCCGACCCGGGGCGGCTGCACGACTACGGCAACCGTGAATGGCACGGCCTGCTGGGCGACTTCTACGTGCCCCGGTGGCAGAAGTGGCTCGACGAGCTCGCCGACGCGCTGGCGGCGGGGCGGGCGCCGAGGCCGGTGGACTGGTTCGCGTTCGAGGAGCCGTGGACGCGGGAGCGCAAGGACTACCCGCTGCGGCCCGTCGGCGCTCCGTACCGGACGGCCGCGCGGGTGCGGGACGTTCTGGCGCGGGCGCCGTACCAGGGGAACCTGGAGGTCACCGCGGATCCGGCGTCGATGCCGCCGGGCGGGCACGCGCGCGTTAAGGCCGTTTTCCGCAACGTCAACGGGCTGCGCGCCACCGGCCGCGTCGACTTCACGCTGACCGGCGTGGCCGCGGAGCCGTCGGGGCCCGTCTCCCTGCCGAGGGTCGAGGCGGCCGGGACGGGTGAGGTCGCGTGGCGGGTCAGCGCCCCGGACACGCCCCTGGACCGGCCGTTGCGGCCGCTCCCGTACGAGATCGCCGTGCGGTACGGCCCCGCGGGCGAGCGGAGGGTGCGGTCCGTGCACGACGGGACGCTGTTCGTGGCGGGGCCGGTGAGCGACTCCTGGGAGACGTACAGCAACAACGGCGCGGTCTTCGGGGAGTGGGACGGTCGGTACGCGATCCATGGGGGCGGGGCGGATCTGTGGAAGGGCACGACGGAGTTCGGGGCGCTGTACCGGGAGGGGGTGCTGCGGGACGGGGTCTCGGTGGTCGTACGGGTCGACTCCCAGGCCGCGACCGGGCCTTGGGCCCGTGCGGGCATCATCAGCCGGGTGGCGTTGGGGCGCCCCGGTTCCGCGGGGATCGTCAACCTCGCGGTCACGCCGGGCAACGGGGTGGTGCTGTCGTACGACACCAACGGCGACGGCACGCTGGACACGTACAAGCGGATCACGGGAATCGCGGCGCCGGTACTGCTGCGGCTGACGCGGGTCGGGGGCGGCGCGGTCACGGGGTCCTGTTCCGTGGACGACGGGGCCACGTGGCGGGACGTGGCGACGGTGACCGTGGCGGGGATGGGGACCGCGCAGGACGTCGGCATGTTCATGAGCGCGACGAACGGGGGTGACGGGGCGCGCGGCACGGTGGAGTTCAGCGGGTGGCGGGTCGCGGGCGGGTAGCCCGGCCTGTTCGTCTGCGGGGCGGGGGGGGGACGCGTCCTCCGCGGGCCGCGTGTGGGCAGGGCCTGTTCCGCCGCCGCCTCCCCCCCCCTGCCCCAGGCGGACAAGTCCACCGTGGGGCGGTGCCGCACCCGGCGTGCCGCGGGCGGCAAGGTGACCATCCGACGATTCGCTCGTTCTGTTGAACGTGTCCTCGCATGTGCAGTCCCCGTCCCCGTCCCACCCCGCCCCCGTCGTCGACGTGGAGCAGGCCGAGGCCGCCCTCGTCGAGCACTACCCACGGCTCGTCCGGCTGGCCTACCTCGTGCTGCCGCCGAGCCTCGGCCGCAACCGGCGGGTCCTGACCGCCCACTCCCTCGCCCAGCGCGCCCTGCCCCGCGGCCGCACCTCCGTCGACGCCGTCGCCGTGCCCGCACCGCGCGGCGGCGCCGCCCGCCACGGCGACGCCGGATACGCGTACGTACGCCTCCACGTCCTGCGCAGCGCCCTCGACGCCGGGCTCCCCCTGAAGCGCAAGGCCTGGCCCAAGCGGGCCCAACTGCCGCCGCTGCTCCCCCAGGTGTGGGGGCTCCGGCTCTTCCCGCGCTCCGGCGGCGCCGACGAACTCGCCCTGGACCAGCGGCTCTCCGCCCTGTCGGGAGCCGCCCGCGCCGCCTACGTCCTGCGGGGCCTCGAACGCCTCGACGAGGACGGGGCCCGCGCCGTGCTGACCGCCGCCGGATGCGACGACCCCGGAGCCGCCCTCGCCGAGGCCGGTGACGTCGAGGCGCGGTACGAACTCCTCGCGTCGCCCGAGTTCGACCCCTGCTCCCTGCAGGCGCGGCCCACCGACCTGATGCGGCGCAGGCAGCACCTGCGGGCCGCGGGCGTCGCGGCCGCCGCCGCGCTGGTGTGCGGGGCGCTGCTCGGCCTGCCGGGCGACGGCTGGGGGCCCGACGGCGCCGCCGCGCCCCCGTACGCGCAGAACCCGGCCGGTCAAGCCGCCCTGGATCCCGGCACGTTGACGAAGGCCGCCGCCGGGGCCTGGAAGCGCTCCGCCCGCACCGACTTCTCCGTGTGGCCCGCGCGCGGCGACCTCACCGACGACAGGGCCCTGCTGCGCCGCGCCCTCGCCGTCTGGGCCAGGCCCGGCGAGTCCGTGCGGGTCTCCGCGACCCCCGGCACGGCCGCCGGGGCGCCCCCCGGCCCCGCCCAGCTGCTCTTCGCGGGCGAGGTCGACGCCGCCCGCGTCGTCCTGCTCTACGACGGCCTGCGCATCGTCCGGTACGCCGAGCCCCGGGAGGGCACGAGCGGCGCCGCCCTCGACTTCGCCCGCGTCGACGGCGCCACCGGCGCCGAGGCGGGCGCCGTCGTCGTCAACCGCTCCGACGGGAACGTCCGGTACCTCACAGCCCCTTGGATCACGTCCTCGTCGGTTCAGGACCTCCTGAAGCCCGGCGCGAAGGCCGCTTCTCTGCCCCGGTCCGGCGACGGCGTCACCGAGCCCTTCGCAGGCCCCGCGCAGAACGGCCGGTGCACGTCCTGGAACGCGCTGCGGCTGCGCGACAACTCCGGGGCCGTCCGCATGTCGACCGACCTCGGCGAGCTCGTCCCCGCCCGGCTGACCACGGGCCGCCCGCAGGCTCCGCGCGAGGCCACGGCCGCGGACTGGACGAAGTCCGCGTGCTCCCTGGCCTCCGTCCGCTCGCACGGCGTGCGGTCCGTGAACTCCTGGGCGTACGCCCGCCAGACGCTGCCCGAGGGCGACGGCACCGCCGCGTGGGTCTGCACCCGCGCCGAGACCTGGCGGGGCGGCGGCAGCCGGGTCCTCGCCCAGTTCCAGACGCCCGAGGGGCCCGCCGGTGCCGTCGCCGCCAAGGCCGAGAACTCCCCCGCGTGCGGCACCCGCGACCCGCAGGTCCTCGCGGGCGTCCTGTGGAAGTCCCGGGCGGGCCACTGGTACCTGCTCGGCGCGGGCAGCAAGGACGTCACGTCCATCACCGCGTCCGGCGGCGAGCGCGCGAACGGCAACGTCCTGGCCACGAGGACCGAGCGGTCCACACGGGCGCGGCTCAGCGGCGAGCTGGCCGACGGGACGAAGGTGACGACCCTGCGCTGAGGGAAGTTCCCGGCGCAGACCCCTGTACCCCCGAACTACCCATCAGTACATTGACGCCATGTCTAATACGCAGAGCCGGGCGCCCGAGCCCGTCGCGTCCGAGCGCATACCGCTCAAGGCACGCAACGTCTCCTTCTCCTGGGAGAACACCCCGCTCCACTGGCTCCCGAACGACCCGTTCACCACGCACACCATCAACGTGCTGCATCTGCTGCTGCCCGCCGGCGAGCGCTGGTTCGTGCACGTCTACAAGCAGGTGCTCCCCCTCGTCCGCGACGAGCGGCTCCGCGCGGACGTCATCGGGTTCATCGGCCAGGAGGCCATGCACTCGCAGGCCCATGACGAGGTGCTTCCGCACCTCAAGGAGCAGGGGCTCGACCCGACGCCGTACACCGCGCAGGTCGACTGGCTCTTCGAGAAGCTGCTCGGCGACCGGACGCTGCCGCCGGGCAGGCCGCGCCAGTGGTGGCTGATGGAGCGCGTGGCGATCATCGCGGCCATCGAGCACTACACCGCCTTTCTCGGCAACTGGGTGCTCAACGCCGAGGAGCTGGACCGCAGGGGCGCCGACCCCACCATGCTGGACCTGCTGCGCTGGCACGGCGCCGAGGAGGTCGAGCACCGCTCCGTCGCCTTCGAGTTGTTCATGCACCTTGACGGCAGCTACCGGCGCCGGGCCAGGACCTGGGCCACCGCCTTCAGCGCCCTGGTCTTCCTCTGGCAGCGCGGGGCCCGGTTCTTCATGGCGAACGACCCGACGCTCGTCGACGGCAAGGCGAGCTTCAGGGCCTTCCACCGCAGCGGGCGCGCGGGCACGCTGCCCGCGACCGGCGACATGATCAAGTCCATCCCCCGCTATCTGAGCCGGAGTTACCACCCCTCCCGGGAAGGCAGCACCGAGCAGGCCGCCGCCTACCTCGCCTCCTCGCCCGCCGCCGTCGCCGCCGAGAAGGGAGCCGCCTGACATGCCGCGCGTCTATACCGTCGCCCTCGCCGCGGGCGTGGCCCTGCTCGCCAGGCGGGCCATGCGGCGCCGCATCGAGGCCTCGCCGCTGTGGCCGCTGCCCGCCCTGGAGGAGCCGGTCTCCGGGCAGCCGCGCGGCCGGGCGCTGCGGTTGACGGTCGCCCGGCACGAGAACATCGCCGAGGGCGTCGTCCAACTGCGCCTCGAAGGTGCGGGGTTGCCCGCCTGGGAGCCCGGCGCCCACCTCGATCTCGTCCTGCCTTCGGGGCTCGTGCGGCAGTACTCGCTGTGCGGCGACCCCGAGGACACCTCCTCGTACACCGTCGCCACCCGTCTGATCACCGCGGAGCAGGGCGGCAGGGGCGGCTCGCGCGAGGTGCACGAGCGGCTCGCGGTGGGCGCCGAGGTCGAGGTGCGCGGGCCGCGCAACCGCTTCCCGCTCACCGACGCACCCTCGTACGTCTTCGTCGCCGGCGGCATCGGGATCACGCCGATCCTGCCGATGCTGCGGGCCGTCGAGGCCTCCGGGGCCGACTGGCGGCTGCTGTACGGGGGGCGTTCGCGGGCCTCGATGCCCTTCCTCGAAGAGGTCGCCAAGCTCGACGGGCCCGAGGGGGCGCGGGTCACCGTCGTCGCCGAGGACGAGGACGGGCTGCCGGACCTGGCCGCCTTCCTCGAAGGGACGCCGCGGGGCGCCGCCGTCCACGCATGCGGACCCGAGCCTCTGACGGAGGCCGTCGGCGCCGTCCTGCCCGAGGGGTGCACACTGCACCTGGAGCGGTTCGCGCCGCGCACGTCCGCCGACGGCGACGCCGCCTTCGAGGTCGAACTGCGGCGCAGCAGGCGGACGGTGGCGGTGCCCGCGGACACCACGGTCCTTGCCGCCGTCCGCGCCGAGCTGCCGGACACGGCGTACTCCTGCGAGCAGGGTTTCTGCGGAACGTGCCAACAGCGCGTCCTGGAAGGGGAGATCGACCACAGGGACGAGCTGCTCACGGACGAGGAGCGGGGCGACTCCATGCTCATCTGCGTCTCACGGGCGCGCGGCGAGCGGCTCGTGCTCGACATGTGAGGTCTCGTGCTCGACATGTGAGGTCTCGTGCGCGCGATCGGCACCGGACCGGTTCGCCGGTGGGCCGGTTCCGCTCGGTAAGGTGTTCGCATGACAACCGGGGTGCGCCGCAGGATGGGTGTCGAGGAGCGGCGGCAGCAGTTGATCGGGGTCGCGCTCGAACTGTTCAGCCACCGCTCCCCCGACGACGTGTCCATCGACGAGATAGCAGCGGCCGCGGGCATCTCGCGCCCGCTGGTGTACCACTACTTCCCCGGCAAACTCAGCCTGTACGAGGCGGCGTTGCGCCGGGCGGCCGAGGACCTGGCCGAGCGGTTCGTGGAGCCGCACGAAGGGCCGCTCGGGGCACGGCTGTTGCGGGTGATGGGGCGCTTCCTCGCCTTCGTCGACGAGCACGGACCCGGCTTCTCCGCGCTGATGCGGGGCGGCCCCGCGGTCGGCTCGTCGACCACCAACGCGCTGATCGACTCGGTGCGGCAGGCGGCGTACGACCAGATCCTCATGCACCTGGGCGTCACCTCCCCGCCCGCCCGCCTCGAACTCGTCGTGCGCTCCTGGATCTCGCTCGCCGAGTCGACCGCCCTGATCTGGCTGGGCGGGCGGCGCATCCCGCGCGCGGAGCTGGAGCTCCAACTGGTCCACGACTTCGCGGCGTTGGCCGCGGTGAGCGCCGCCTACGACGAGGAGATGGCACGGGTCCTCGCCGGCATCCTCGCCTCGGAGCCGGCCGACGGGCCGTTCGCCGAACTCATCGAGCGGCTCGTGGCGCTGGTGCCGCAGGCCCGGGTCTGAGACGACCCGCGGGGCGCGCCCGCCCCTACAGTGATCGCCATGACGGCACAACTCGCGTTCCGCAGGGCGGACGAGACGGACACGGCCACCCTCACCGGCCTCTTCGACGGTGCGGCGCACTGGATGCTGGAGCGCGGCATCGACCAGTGGAAGCCGGGCGACAAGGACGAGCCGCACTTCCGGCGGCTGATCACGTCGGGTGCCGAAGAGGTGTGGCTCGCGTACGACGGCGACGAGGCCGCGGGGGCGTACGAGGTGTGGTGGGACGACGAGGCCGCGTGGGGTCCGCAGCCGCCGGTCGCGGGCTATGTGCACCGGCTGATGGTGCGGCGCGGGGCGCGGCCGGGGACGGGGCGGGCGATGCTGGCCCGGGCCGAGCGGCGGATCGCCGAGGCCGGGCGGGCGCTGTGCCGTCTGGACTGCGTGTCGACCAACCCGCGGCTGCGCACGTACTACGAGGAGGCCGGGTACACGCTGGTGGGCGAGTTGGCGGGGAAGGTCGCCGCCGACGGGAGCACGTACGGCGTGCTGCTCCTGGAGAAGCCGCTCGGCTGACGCCCTACGCGTCGCCGTTCAGCCGCAGCGTGAGCATCGCGATGTCGTCGCCCCTGTCGTGCCCGAAGCAGGCGAGCAGGGTGTCGCACAGGGCGGCGGCGCCGGGCGGCGCGCCGGCGGCGACCGCGCGCAGATGCTCCATGGACACCGCGAGGTCCGTGCCGCGGGTCTCGATGAGCCCGTCGGTGACCATGACGAGCCGGTCGGTGGGCCCGAGGACCGTGTCGGTGGGCTGCGGCCGATCGAGGCCCAGGCCGAGCAGCGGGCCGCTCGCCTCGATGTAGCGGGCGCCGTCGGCGCCGACGACCAGCGGTGGGATGTGTCCGGCGTTGGCGACGCGGGTGCGCCCGGTGGCCGGGTCGACGAGGGCGAGGCAGAGGGTGGCCGTCACCTCGGGGTGGTAGCGCTGCAGCATCCTGTCGAGGCGTCCGGCGAGCGCTCTGGGGTCGCTCTCCTCGACGCAGTAGGCGCGCAGCGCGTGCCGGATCTCGACCATGACGGTGGCGGCCTCCAGGGAGTGGCCGACGACGTCGCCGATGCCGGTGAGCACGCCCTCCGGTGTGGCGAGCGCGGCGTAGAAGTCGCCGCCGATCTCCGTGTCGTGGGAGGCGGGTTCGTAGCGCACGACGATCTCGGCGCCGGGCACCTGCGGCACCTGCGTGGGCAGGAAGCTGCGCTGGAGGGTGAGGGCGATGTGGCGTTCCATCTCGTACATCAGCAGTCGTTCGGCGGCGAGCGCGGTGGCGTGGGCGAGCCTGCTCACCAGGCGTGCGGTGTCCTCGGTGAGGCCGTGGGCGTACGCGGGTGTGGCCAGGCAGACGGGCACGCCGCCCTCGCGGGCGCGGGCCAGGGCGAGCCGGGCGCCGTCGGGTGGGCGACTGCCACCGGGCGGCTCGGCCTGGAAGAAGCCGGGCGGCCACAGCGGGGCGGGCACGATGGTGCTGCGCACGCCGACGCGGCCCGACATGCTGCGCTGGATCAGGCGCGCCACCGCGTCGTGCGCGCCGTCGTCGGGCAGTGCGGCGGCGGTTCTGCGCCGGGACAGGCCACGGCGCAGTTCGCCGTCCGCGCCGAGGACGAACGCGGCGGCGGGGCCGTAGGTGAGGCGGGCCGTACCGGTGGCGGCGGCCTCGACGAGTTCGCGCGAGGAACGGGCCGACTGCACGTCCAGGACCGTCTCGGTGAGCTGGGTGAGGTGCCCGGCCTGTGCCTCGGCGTCGCTGCGGTGGCGGGCGCCGCGGGCCACGGCCCGGACGACGGCCTGGATCTCCTCCGGTTCGGCGGGCACCGTCAGATAGGCCTCGCCGCCCGCGTCGAGGCCGAGGCACCGGTCCGCGGGGGCGACCCGGGCGGCCGAGAAGTGCACGACGGGCAGCGCGGCGGTCGGGGGCGACTCCTTCATGCGGCGGCAGAGCTCGAAGCCGCTCATGTCGGGCAGGCCGACGTCGACGAGGGCCACGTCGGGCAGTTCGCCGGCGCGGTGGCGGACGTCGAGTTCGACGAGGGCCTCGCCGGCGCTGGCCGCGAGGACCACGCGGTGGCCGGCCCTGCGCAGGACAGCGCTCAGCGCGTATCGGCTGGCGGCGACGTCGTCGACCACCAGGATCGTGGTGTCTGCCTTGCCGTTGGCGCTCACGCGGGGCCCCTTTGGGGCTGGTGGGGCAGACCCCCCTCGGGCCTGCCCGACCAAGTTAGCGCTCTAGCGGGCGCTCCGGGAGAACACGGCGACGGTCCGACCGGGAACGGTGAAGATCCCGGAACTTGTCTCGTACGTCGCGGACTTGACGATAGGATCCGCGCCCGTTTTCTGGACGGGGTGCAAGGCGTAGGCGCTCCCCGCGACGGCCCCGACCTGCTGTTCCCTGGTGTCCGGGGTGGCGTTGACGACCACCACGAGATCGCCGAGCCGCATGGTGATGACCCCGGGCGTCT
Organism: Streptomyces sp. NPDC025651; assembly: GCF_055558735.1. NCBI lineage: Bacteria > Bacillati > Actinomycetota > Actinomycetes > Kitasatosporales > Streptomycetaceae > Streptomyces > Streptomyces sp. NPDC025651. Next base: position 1,121,017 of record NZ_JBVHLZ010000001.1, on the reverse strand, counting down.
CCCCGCGGCCCGACAGGGGGAAGCTCAGCGTCCGCTGCACCTGGTCCGCCGTGCGCTGCCCGAAGGCGGGTTCGGTCGTACGGATCTTCAGCAGATCCCGGTAGGCGGCCGAGGCGGCCCGGATGTCCGCACAGCCGACCCGGACCGACGTCAACAGCGGCTTGGCGTAGGTCCACTTGGTCTTGTTGTCGGCGGCGGGCGGCAGGCCGCGCCCGAAGCCGTTGCCGTCGCGGCAGTCCCAGTGCAGGGCGTTGAACCAGTCGCCGCTGTCGTAGGAGTTGCGGTCCAGGGACTTGGAGCGCAGCAGGTCGGTGCCCGCCTGGGAGAGCGCGGGGCCCTGGGAGAGCGTGGCCGTGGCCATCGCGAGGACCTGCATGCGGGAGCGGTCGGCCGGGGAGGTCGACGCGGGCAGCTTGAAGGCGAGGGCGTCGAAGAGGGTTTCGTTGTCGTGGGCGTCGGCGTAGGCGAGGGCGTCTCCGGGGGCTGCCGCGTAGCCCGCGGGCGCGCCGTTGTAGTCGACCTCGGAGCCCTTGACCGTACGTCCCGTGCTGTCGGTGAAGGTGTAGTCGGCGAGGTTTCCCGTGAGGCCGAGCTTGACGAGGTCCTGGTAGTGCAGGAGGCGGGCCTTCTGCTGGGCCGGGGTGCCGTTGGCCTTCGAGGAGTTGGGGTCGGTGTACAGGCCGCTGGCGAAGCCCTGGACGCCCGGGTCCTCGTCGAAGGGGCCGCCGCCGCGCACCGCGTCGCGGGCCCGGTCGGAGAAGGTGGCGATGCCGGTGCCCGCCATGTTCTTCTGGGTGGCCTGGACGAAGCGGGCGTCGTCGGCGACCTCGCCGAAGTTCCAGCCCTCTCCGTAGAGGATGATCCGCTTGCCGTCGACGCCGTCCTTCTCCGGGGTGAGCGCGTCCAGGGCCGTGCGGACGGCGAGGATGTTGGCCTTGGGGTGGTGGCCCATCAGGTCGAAGCGGAAGCCGTCGATCTTGTACTGCTTCGCCCAGGTGACCAGGGAGTCGACGACGAGCTTGCCCATCATGGCGTTCTCGGGCGCGGTGTTCGCGCAGCAGGTGGAGTTCGCGACGGTGCCGTCGGCCAGGAGGCGGTGGTAGTAGCCGGGCACGATCCTGTCGAGGACGGACTTGGGGTCCTGGCCGCTCGCGGCCGTGTGGTTGTAGACGACGTCCATGACGACGCGCAGCCCCTCGCCGTTGAGGGCCTTGACCATCTCGCGGAACTCGACGGTGCGGCGGGTCCCTTCGGGGTCGGTGGCGTACGACCCTTCGGGCACCGTGTAGTGGAAGGGGTCGTACCCCCAGTTGTATGCGTCGTCGGCGGCGACGGCGGTCACGCACTCCTGCTGCTTGTCGGAGTCGGCGGCGTGGGAGGCGAGGTCGCAGTCCGGGCTCTTCTGGTCGGCCCTGCGCTCGGGGATGGTCGCGATGTCGAAGGCGGGCAGCAGGTGCACGTACGAAGTCCCGGCCCCGGCCAGCTTCCTGAGGTGCCGTGAGCCCTTGCTGCGGGTGTCGGTGAAGGCGAGGTACGTGCCGCGGTGGCGGGCCTTGGCCGTGCGGTCGGACGCGGAGAAGTCGCGGATGTGGAGTTCCTGGATCTGGGCGTCGCCCATCGGCACGGCCCGCGGCTTCTTCAGCCTCGACCAGCCCTTGGGGGCGAGGGACCTGGCGTCGAGGTCGGCCACGAGGCTGTGGGTGGAGTCGGTGGTCAGGGCGAGCGAGTAGGGGTCGGTGACCTGGTTGGTGACGACCGCGCGGGCGCTCGGGGACCAGACCTTCACGACGTAGCGGTAGGGCTTGCCGTTCCAGCGCGCGGGGCCGGTGGCGGACCAGACGCCGCTGGAGCCGTCGCGCCTCATCGGCACGCGCTCGCCGCCGAGTTCGAGGGCGACGGACTGCGCGGTGGGCGCCCAGACGGACAGGGTGGGGCGCCCCTTGCGGAAGACCGGGCCGAGCGAGGCCTTGGTGGCGCGCGCGGCGTAGAGGTCGTCGAGGACGCCCTGGGTCTGGACGCCGGTGGCGGTGACGAGGGTGCCGTCGGCCGTGCGCTGGGTGAGGACCACCTGGCCGGTGAGGGCCTCGGCGAGGCGCTCACGGTCCCGGCTCTCCACCGCGTAGGCGGCGTAGGACGCGAGGTGCGGGAACTTCTCGCGCTGGGCCGCGGACAGGCCGCCGGGGACCTTGCGGAGACGCAACTCCGTGCCGGTACCGGTGAGTTCGCCGCCCTTGAGGGCGAGCTTCCCGTCCCGGTCGGCGACGAGCCGGGTGGCGGCGGCCGCCACGGCGTCCTTCCGGACGGCGACGGTGGCGCGGTCGATCCACTGGGCCGTCGACTTCGTCAGGTCGAGGGGGGCGTCGCCGTCGGGGGGCGCCGCGCCCGCCGGTATCGCGGCGAGGAGGGCCGCGACGAGCGCGAGAACGATGCCGGTGACCGCCACGGTGCGGTGCCTGAACTCCTGGGCCATGACGGGGGAACGTACCGCCAAGTCCATCTTGCAGCAAGGGATTGCAAGAATTTCCAGTCGACGCATTGACTGAGCCACACCAGCCCCTCCACGCTCACCACGACACGCAACTCGGCCCGTCTGGAGTCGAGTTCGTCGTCGTCCCCCCACCGTGAACCCTCAAGGAGCCGCACCATGCCCCTCCCCCCACGACCACGACGGCGCGCCGCGCGACTGCTCGCGGCGGGCGCCCTGACCATCGGCGCCCTGACCACCCTGCCCGCGACGCCCGCGCAGGCCGGCCGGCAGGCCACCGACACCGGCGTCCCCAACGGCGACACCATCGCCAACCTCTGGGAGTGGAACTGGAAGTCGGTCGCCGCCGAGTGCACCGACGTCCTCGACCCGGCCGGCTACGGCGCCGTCCAGGTCGCGCCGCCCGCCGAGTCCCTCAAGGCCACCGGCCTGAACTGGTGGGACGTGTACCAGCCCTACTCGTACGGCCTCACCAGCCGGTTCGGCACGGAGAAGCAGTTCGAGGAGATGGTCGCCACCTGCCACGGCGCGGGCATCAAGGTGTACGTCGACGCGGTGATCAACCACACCTCCGCACAGCCGGGCACCGGCTACGGCGGCACGAAGGTCACCGACAAGTACGACACCCCCGACTGGAACCCCGGCGACTTCCACCAGAGCGACGACTGCAAGGACGAGGACCTCACGATCGACGACTGGTCGAACCAGGCCGAGGTCCAGAACTGCGAACTGCTCGGCCTGCCCGACCTGGAGACGGAGGAGGACGGGGTCCGCAAGAAGATCGCCGGGTACCTGAACGAGCTCACCGGCATCGGCGTCGACGGCTACCGCATCGACGCCGCCAAGCACATCCCGGCCGCCGATCTCGCCGCGATCGAGGGGTACCTGGAGCCCACGCCGTCCGGCGCGAAGCCGTACGTCTTCCAGGAGGTCTACCCGGGCGCGACGCCCGCCCCCGGCGACTACTTCGACACGGGTGACGTCCTGGACTTCACGTACGCGAGCAAGCTGAAGGACCAGTTCAAGGGCGACATCTCCGGCCTGGAGACGTTCGGCGAGAGCTGGGGCCTCGTCCCCGAGGACACGTCGGCGACCTTCGTGACCAACCACGACACCGACCGCAACGGCTACACCCTCGGCCTGAAGGACGGCGCGACCACCACCCTCGCCACCGTCTTCCAGCTGGGCCGCGGCTACGGCACGCCGTCCGTGTACGCCAGCTTCTCCTGGTCGGACGCCGACGGGGCACCGCCGAACGCGGACGGCTTCGTCACCGACACCGACTGCTCGGGCGGCTGGTCCTGCCTCGACCGTGACGCCGCGGTCAAGGGCGCGGTGGCCTTCCACAACGCCACCGACGGCGCGGCATACACGAACTTCCAGGCGAAATCGCCCGATGTCATCGGCTTCAGCCGGGGCGACAAGGGCTTCATGGCGCTCAACAACACGTCCGCGGAGGCGACGTACACGTTCGCGACGAACCTCGCGGACGGGACGTACGAGAACGTGATCGACGGCGGCGCGAGCAGCGTCACCGTCTCCGGCGGCTCGGCCGAGATCACCGTCCCCGCGATGGGCGCGGTGGCGATCCACATCTGAGCCGGCGCACGAAAAAGAGCCCTGCAAGGTCTTTCGCAAGACCTTGCAGGGCTGTTAACTTCCCTCCAGCCCGGCGGCCGTCGAAGGGACGGACGGCACAGCGGGTCCATCCCTCAGGAGTTCACCATGCGACGTGGCATATCGATCGCCGCCGCGGTCACCGCTCTCGCGCTCGGCGCCACCGCCTGCGGCAGCGGCAGTGATGACGGCGAAGGCTCGACCGGCAACGCGAAGTCCGCCAAGGACATCTCCGGTTCCCTCACGTACTGGGACACCTCGGACGCCACGACCGAGGCGCCGGTCTACAAGAAGCTGATCGCCGACTTCGAGCAGAAGTACCCGAAGATCGACGTGAACTACGAGAACGTCGAGTTCGCCTCGATCGAGCAGAAGTTCAAGTCCGCGGCCAAGACCGGCAAGGGCGCCCCCGACGTGATGCGCGCCGACGTCGGCCTCATCCCCGAGTACGCCTCGCTGCACTACATCGCCCCGCTGGACGGCACCCTCGCCCTCAAGGGCGGCACGGACGACTTCACCGAAGGCCCGCTGAACACCACGAAGTACCAGGGCAAGACGTACGGCGTCCCGTCGGTCACCGACACCCTCGGGATCCTCTACAACAAGAAGCTCTTCAAGAAGGCCGGCATCGAGAAGGCGCCCGCCACCTGGGACGAGTTCATCGAGACGTCGAAGACCATCAAGAAGAAGACCGGCGTCGAGGGCACCTACCTCAACCCCGACTCCTACTTCCTGCTCCCCTTCCTCTACGGCGAGGGCACCGACCTCGCCGACCCGAAGTCGAAGAAGATCACGATCAACTCGCCCCAGGCCGTCAAGGCCGTCACCACGGCGAAGAAGGTCTACGACCAGGCCTCGGCGAAGGTCGACTTCGCCAACGCCTACGACAACATGCAGACCTCGTTCAAGAACGGCGAGGTCGCCATGTTGATCCAGGGCCCCTGGTCGGTCACCGACGACCTCTCGGGCAAGGCCTTCAAGGGCGACGAGGACAACCTCGGTTTCGCCCCGGTCCCCGCGGGCTCCACCGGCAAGCCGCAGTCCCCCACCGGCGGCCACGACCTCACCGTCTACCAGGGCTCGAAGAACCTGGACGCCGCCTACCTCTTCACCCAGTTCATGACCACCTCCAAGAGCCAGCAGAAGATCGCCGCGGAGACCGCGACGCTGCCGACCCGCGAGTCCGCGTACACCCCCGAGGTCCTCAAGGACCCGCGCATCAAGGGCTTCCACCCGATCATGAAGAGCGCCCGGCCGCGCGTCGCGCTCCCCCAGGTCGGCAGCCTCTTCACGCCGCTGGTGCAGCAGTACACGAAGATCCTGCAGGGTGACGTCTCCGTGAAGTCCGGCCTCGACGCGGCCGCCGACGACTTCAAGAAGCTGCTCCCCGGCTACACCATCGGCAGCTGAGGCGGGCTGAGTTGATCACCGCACTTCGCCACTCCTGGCAGAAGTACTGGTACGCCTGGGCGATGGTGGCTCCGGTCACCATCGTCCTCGCGGTACTGGTCCTGTATCCGCTGGGCTACGGCTTCTACCTCTCGCTGACCAACGCCAACGAGGCGAACGTGGCGCGGGACATCGGCGCCTTCCACGCCCCGGCGACGTACGAGATGGTCGGGCTCGACAACTACTGGTCGGTCCTGTCCGGCGCGGACGGCGACTTCTACCCGCGCCTGATCTGGACGGTGATCTGGACCGTGTCCTGCGTCGTCCTGCACATCGCCATCGGCATGGGCCTCGCGCTGCTGCTCAACCGCAGGATGCGCGCCAAGCTGCTCTACCGCGCCCTGCTCATCCTGCCGTGGGCGGTCCCCGCCTTCGTCGGCGTCTTCGCCTGGCGTCTGATGCTCAACTCGCAGTACGGCGTGTTCAACGAGATGATCACGGCGGTCGGCCTGCCGGCCCAGAACTGGCTCGCGACACCGCTCGCCCAGAAGGTCGCCGTGATCATGGTGAACGTCTGGATCGGCGTCCCCTTCAACATGGTGGCGCTCCTCGGCGGACTGCAGTCCATCCCCAAGGAGCTGTACGAGGCCGCCGAGATGGACGGCGCGTCCCCCTGGCAGCGCTTCGTGAACGTCACGCTCCCCGGCCTGCGCCCGGTGACCAACACCGTGGTCCTGCTCGGCTGCATCTGGACGTTCAACATGTTCGCGGTGATCTACCTCCTCCTTGGCCAGAACACCACCGGTGAGGCGGACATCCTCGTGACCTTCGCGTTCCGCAAGGCGTTCACCGGAGTGTCCGACTACTCCGGCGCAGCCACCTACGGAATCGTCATCCTCGCCCTCCTCCTCGCCTTCTCGACCTTCTACCGCCGCCGCCAGCTCAAGACCGAGCAGGCGTGAGGGGGCCCGCCACCATGACCTCAGCAACCACCCACTCCCCCGCCTCCGTCGCCACCCCGGCGAAGGCCGCCGCGCCGCGCGTGAAGAAGGTCCGCGGCCGCGAGGAGCGCTCGACGCTCGCCTCGGTCGCGCTGCACGGCACGCTGATCCTCGCGAGCCTGGTCGCCGCGTTCCCCGTCGTGTGGATCGTCTTCATCTCGCTCGGCCCCAAGACGGCCTGGCAGAGCCCCGGCGAGGTGCTCGGCAACCTCAGCCTCGACAACTACGTCAAGGTCCTCACCGACACCGACTTCCCGCAGTGGTTCGGCGCCTCGGTGATCGTCGCGGGCGGCACCACGGTGCTCGGCGTGTTCCTCGCGGCGAGCGCGGGCTACGCGGTCTCGCGGATGCGCTTCCCCGGCCACAGGCAGCTGATGTGGTCGTTCCTGGTCACCCAGATGTTCCCGATGGCCGTCCTGATCGTGCCGCTCTACGAACTCCTGGCCCGCTTCGACCTGATCGACAACTACCTCGGGCTCATCCTCACGTACGCGACGACCGCGGTCCCCTTCTGCGCCTGGATGATGAAGGGGTACTTCGACACGATCCCGCACGAGATCGACGAGGCGGGGCGGGTCGACGGCCTCACCCCCTTCGGCACGTTCTGGCGGCTCATCGTGCCGCTCGCCAAGCCGGGCCTCGCGGTGACCGCCTTCTACAGCTTCCTCACCGCGTGGGGCGAGGTCGCCTACGCCTCCCAGTTCATGGGTGCGGACCACTACACCCTCGCCGTCGGAATCCGCACCTTCGCCACCGAATCCCGCGCGGACTGGGCCATGATGACCGCCGCCTCGGTGATCATCCTGATCCCGGCGACCCTCGTCTTCCTTCTGGTCCAGCGCAACCTGGTGTCGGGCCTGACGGCCGGCGGCACCAAGTCCTGACGCCTCGACCCCCTCACCACTCCCCGCACTCCTAAGGGACTTCATGACCCAGCACGCCACCGCCGCGCCCACCACCACCGACTCCGCGCCCGCCGGGGAGTGGTGGCGCGACGCGGTCATCTACCAGGTCTACCCGCGCAGCTTCGCCGACGGGAACGGCGACGGCATGGGCGACCTGCCCGGCATCACCGCCCGTCTGCCGCACCTGCGCGACCTGGGCGTCGACGCCGTCTGGCTCTCCCCCTTCTACTCCTCGCCGCAGGCCGACGCCGGGTACGACGTGGCGGACTACCGCGCCGTCGACCCGATGTTCGGCACCCTCACCGACGCCGACGACCTGGTGCGCGAGGCCCACTCGCTCGGCCTGCGCGTCATCGTCGACGTCGTGCCCAACCACTGCTCCGACCAGCACGAGTGGTTCAAGCAGGCGCTGCGCGAGGGCCCGGGCTCCCCGCTGCGCGACCGCTTCCACTTCCGCGCGGGCAAGGGCGCGGACGGCGAACTGCCGCCCAACGACTGGGAGTCCATCTTCGGGGGCCCCGCCTGGACCCGCGTCGAGGACGGCGAGTGGTACCTCCACCTCTTCGCGCCCGAGCAGCCCGACTTCAACTGGGAGCACCCCGCCGTCCACGACGAGTTCCGCTCCGTCCTGCGCTTCTGGCTCGACCTCGGCATCGACGGCTTCCGCATCGACGTCGCGCACGGCCTGGTCAAGGCGGCGGGCCTGCCCGACATCGGCCACAACGAACAGGTCAAGCTGCTCGGCAACCAGGCCGTGCCGTACTTCGACCAGGACGGCGTGCACGAGATCTACCGCGACTGGCGCAGGATCCTCCAGGAGTACGGCGCCGACCGGATCGCCGTCGCCGAGGCGTGGACCCCCACCATCGAGCGCAGCGCCCTCTACCTGCGCCCGGACGAGCTGCACCAGGCCTTCAACTTCGCCTACCTGACGACCGACTGGGACGCCGCCGCGCTGCGCACCGTCATCGACCGCTCCCTCACCGCGATGAACGCCGTCGAGGCGCCCGCCACCTGGGTGCTCTCCAACCACGACGTCGTACGCCACTCCACCCGCTTCGCCGACGGCGACGAGGCACGCGGCCTGCGCAGGGCCCGCGCGGCCACGCTCCTGATGCTGGCGCTGCCCGGCTCCGCCTACCTCTACCAGGGCGAGGAGCTCGGCCTGCCCGAGGTCACCGAGCTGCCGGACGAGGTGCGCCAGGACCCGGCGTTCTTCCGCTCCGCCGGCCAGGACGGCACGCGCGACGGCTGCCGGGTGCCCCTGCCCTGGTCCGGCGAGCGCGCTCCGTTCGGCTTCGGGCCCGCCGAGGGCGGCCCGAGCTGGCTGCCGCAGCCGGCGAACTGGAAGGACCTGTCGGTGGCCGCGCAGAGCGGCGACCCGACCTCGACGCTGGAGTTCTACCGCAGCGCCCTCGCCGTGCGCCGCGAGCACCCGGCGCTCGGCGCGGGCCGCGACATCACCTGGCTGGCATCGCCCGAGGGCGTGCTCGCCTTCCGCCGCACCACCCCCGGGGGCTCCGTCGTCTGCACGGTGAACCTCACCGCGTCGCCCGTCGCGCTGCCCACCCCGGGCACCCTGCTCCTCGCGAGCGCCGACGTCGCGCCCACCGCCGACGAGACCGTGCTCCCGGCCGATTCAACGGTCTGGTGGGCAGCCTGAGATGCGACCGGTACAGTCCAATCCTGTGACCGCACGGCTAGCCGACATCGCAGCCCAGGCGGGGGTCAGCGAAGCGACAGTAAGCCGCGTGCTCAACGGCAAGCCGGGCGTCGCCGCGGCCACCCGTCAGTCCGTGCTCGCCGCACTCGACGTGCTCGGCTACGAACGCCCGGTGCGGCTGCGCCGGCGCAGCGCGGGCCTGGTCGGCCTGATCACCCCCGAGCTGGAGAACCCGATATTTCCGGCGCTCGCCCAGGTCATCGGGCAGGCCCTGACCCGGCAGGGGTACACACCGGTCCTGGCCACGCAGACCCCCGGGGGCTCCACCGAGGACGAGCTGACCGAGATGCTGGTGGACCGCGGGGTCGCCGGGATCATCTTCGTCTCGGGCCTGCACGCGGACACCTCGGCCGACATGCAGCGCTACGAACAGCTGCGGGCCCAGGGCGTGCCCTTCGTCCTCGTGGACGGCTTCTCGCCGAAGGTGCAGGCGCCGTTCATCTCCCCCGACGACCGCGCGGCGATGCGCCTCGCGGTCACCCACCTCGTCTCCCTCGGTCATACGCGCATCGGGCTCGCCCTCGGCCCGAAGCGGTTCGTGCCCGTACAGCGAAAGATCGAGGGCTTCATACGCACGGTGCAGGACCAGCTGGACCTCTCTCCCGAGGAGATCGAGGCGGATCTCGTCCAGCACTCCCTGTACACCCTGGAGGGCGGCCAGGCCGCGGCCACGGCGCTGATGGACCGCGGCTGCACGGCCGTGGCATGTGCCAGCGACATGATGGCGCTCGGCGCGATACGGGCGGCGCGCCAGCGCGGCCTGGAGGTGCCGGACGACGTCTCGGTGGTCGGCTTCGACGACTCCCCGCTGATCGCGTTCACCGATCCGCCGCTGACCACGGTCCGCAAGCCGGTGCCCGCGATGGGCCAGGCGGCGGTGCGCACCCTCCTGGAGGAGATCGGCGGCACCCCCGCGCCGCACAGCGAGTTCGTCTTCATGCCCGAGCTGGTGGTTCGAGGTTCAACCGCTTCCGCGCCCAGGAACCCCTAGGGCCTCCTCGGGGTCGCGGGGTCGTTCCTGCGGCGTAGGGAGTGCGGGCCGAACCCGACCAGGGGATGATCGGTCGGGGGGCGGGGATCTGGCAGACTCTGTGCCTATGGGTGAGACGACCGTGACGACAATCGAGGGCCGCGAAGGGCCCGCCGCATCACCCGTCGCGGGCGAGGAAGAAGACCGCAATGGGCGGAATCTCCTGCGCCGTGCGCAGCGCCTGCGCATGCCCCGCCGTCCCCGGCTGTGGTTCGAGATCCTGCTGATCGCGGTGAGCTACTGGACGTACTCACTGATCCGCAACGCCGTGCCGGAGCAGAAGGCCCAGGCGCTGCGGAACGCCGACTGGATCTGGCGGATCGAGCAGGACCTGGGCATCGCCGTCGAGAAGAGCGTCAACCACGCCGTGGACTCGGTGACGTGGCTCATCGTCGGCATGAACTACTACTACGCGACGCTGCACTTCGTGGTGACGCTGGGTGTTCTCGTCTGGCTGTTCCGCAAGCATCCCGGGCGGTACGCGGCCACGCGCCTGGTGCTCTTCGCGACGACGGCGGTGGCCCTGGTCGGCTACTACCTGTATCCGCTCGCCCCGCCCCGCCTGATGAACAACACCCAGTTCATCGACACCGTCGTCGTCCACAACACCTGGGGCTCGATGGCGTCGGGCGACCTGAAGAACATGTCGAACCAGTACGCGGCGATGCCGTCGATGCACATCGGCTGGTCCCTGTGGTGCGGCCTGACGATCTTCGCGCTCGCGTCCGTGCCGTGGGTGAAGGTCCTCGGCCTCCTGTACCCCACGGCGACGCTCGTCGTGATCGTGGCCACCGCCAACCACTTCTGGCTGGACGCGGTCGGCGGCATGATCTGCCTGGCCTTCGGCTTCGCGGTGGCCCGCCTGTGGTACGGCGCGATGCCGTATGCGCTGCCGCGCGAGGTGGGGGTCAAGGGCGCGGTGCCCTTGACGCCACTGAAGGTCTGAGCGGTTCGTTCCTCGGCTGCGGGGGCCTCGTGGCTGGTCGCGCAGTTCCCCGCGCCCCTTCGGGGCGCGCCACCGTCAGGCGGGCTACGGCGCCCCGTAGAACCTCTCCTCCACCACCGCCCGCGCCCTGCGCGTGATGCGCCGGTAGTCGTCCAGCATGTCGCCCACATGCCCCGCGTCGTACCCCAAGTACCGGCCCACGGCCGCCAGTTCGCGGCCGTCGGAGGGGAACGTGTCGCCCGCGCGGCCGCGCACCAGCATCACCGCGTTGCGCACGCGGGTCGCGAGGACCCAGGCCTCGTCGAGGGTCGCCGCGTCCTGCGTCGGGATCAGCTCCGCCGCGCAGGCCGCCGCGAGGGCCTCGCGGGTGCGGGTCGTGCGCAGGCCCGGCTCGGCCCAGGCGTGCTGCAGCTGCAGGAGCTGGACGGTCCATTCGACGTCCGAGAGGCCGCCGCGGCCCAGCTTGGTGTGGAGCGTCGGGTCGGCGCCGCGCGGCATCCGCTCCGCCTCCATGCGGGCCTTGAGGCGGCGGATCTCACGGATCGCGTCCTCGCCGAGGCCCTCCGCCGGATAGCGCAGCGGGTCGACGAGCTCGATGAAGGCGCGGCCCAGCTCCTCGTCGCCCGCCACCGGTTCGGCCCGCAGCAGCGCCTGTGACTCCCAGACCAGGGACCAGCGTCGGTAGTAGGCCTCGTAGGACTTCAACGTACGCACCAGCGGGCCGCTCCTGCCCTCCGGGCGCAGATCTGCGTCGATGAGCAGTGGCGGGTCGGCGGACGGGATCTGGAGGAGCCTGCGCATCTCCGAGATCACCTTCGCCGCGGCCTTGGCCGCCTCCTGCTCGTCGGCGCCCTCCCGCGGCTGGTGCACGAACAGGACGTCCGCGTCCGAGCCGTAGCCCAGCTCGTGGCCGCCGAAGCGGCCCATGCCGATGACCGCGAAGCGGGTCGGGAGCGTGTCGCCCCAGCCCTCGCGGACCACGGCGCGCAGCGTGCCCGCGAGCGTGGCGGCGGTCAGGTCGGAGACCGCCGTGCCCACCCGGTCCACCAGCGCGCCCGGGTCGGCCCGCCCGTCTCCCGCCACCGCCCTTGTGGCGGGCGCTTCACGCGCGCCTTCCTTCGCGGGGCCGTCCTCCGTGCCGTACGAGCCGATGATGTCGCCCGCCGCGGTGCGGAACAGCTCCCTGCGCCGGACCCCGCGCGCCGCCGTCACCGCCTGCTCGGCGCCGTCCGCGCGGCGCACCGCGGCGAGGATCTCCTGCTCCAGGTGGGCGTGGCCGCGCGGCTCCAGGCCCCGCTGGTCGCCGAGGAGGGCGACCGCCTCGGGGGCGCGGAGCAGCAGGTCGGGGGCGAGGCGGCCGGCGGACAGGACGCGGGCGAGGTTCTCCGCCGCCGCGCCCTCGTCCCTCAGCAGCCGCAGGTACCAGGGGGTCTTGCCGAGCGCGTCGGAGACCCTGCGGAAGCCGAGGAGGCCCGCGTCCGGGTCCGCCGAGTCCGCGAACCAGCCGAGCAGGACCGGCAGGAGGGTGCGCTGGATGGCCGCCTTGCGGGACACCCCGGACGCCAGCGCCTCCAGGTGCCTGAGGGCCGCGCTGGGGTCGGCGTACCCGAGGGCGACCAGGCGCTCGCGGGCGGCCTCGGTGCTCAACCGGGCCTCGCCGGAGGGGGGTCCCCCCGTCCGAGCGTATTCGAGGGTGGGGGAGAGTTGGGCGACGGCGTCGAGCAGCGGGCGGTAGAAGAGCTTCTCGTGCAGGCGGCGCACCACGGAGGTGTGCCGCTTCCAGGCGCGGTTGAGGTCCGTGATCGGCTCGGTGCGCATCCCCAGGGAGCGGCCGATGCGCCGCAGGTCCGCGTCGTCCTCCGGCACGAGGTGGGTGCGGCGCAGCTTGTACAGCTGGATGCGGTGTTCGAGGGAGCGCAGGAAGCGGTACGCGTCGTCGAGCTGGACGGCGTCCACCCGCCCCACGTACCCGCCCTCGCCGAGCGCGTGCAGCGCCTCCAGCGTCGACCCGCTGCGGATCGAGGGGTCGCTTCGGCCGTGCACCAACTGCAGCATCTGGACGGCGAACTCGACGTCCCGCAGCCCGCCGGGCCCGAGCTTCAGCTCCCGGTCGACCTCGCCGGCCGGGATGTTCTCGACGACCCTGCGGCGCATCTTCTGCACGTCGGTCACGAAGTTCTCGCGCTCGGCGGCGTGCCAGACGAGGGGGGCGAGCGTGGCGACGTACTCCTCGCCGAGTTCCAGGTCGCCCGCGACGGGGCGGGCCTTGAGCAGCGCCTGGAACTCCCAGGTCTTCGCCCACCGCTGGTAGTACGCGAGATGGCTGGAGAGGGTGCGCACCAGCGGGCCGTTCCTGCCCTCGGGGCGGAGGTTGGCGTCGACGGGCCAGATGGTGCCCTCGACGTTCGTCTCCGAGCAGATCCGCATCATGTGCGAGGCGAGCCGCGTCGCCGCCCGCAGCGCCTTGTCCTCGTCGGCGCCTTCGGCGGGCTCGGCGACGAAGATGACGTCGACGTCGGAGACGTAGTTCAGCTCGTGGCCGCCGCACTTGCCCATCGCGATGACCGCGAGCCTGCACTGCGCGGCGTCGCCGGGCGCCGCCGCGCGGGCCATGGCGAGCGCCGCCCGCAGCGTCGCCGTCGCGAGGTCCGCGAGCTCGGCCGCCGCCTCGGCGACGTCCGTCGTGCCGCACACGTCACGGGCCGCTATGGCCAGCAGGCAGCGGCGGTAGGAGACGCGCAGCGAGACCGGGTCGGTGGCGTCGGCGAGACCCCGCTCGAACTCCTCCACGCCGGGGTGCAGATCGGCCGACTCGTACGTGACCAGGGCCCGCCAGTCGCGGGGGTGCCTGGCCAGGTGGTCGGCGAGGGCCTCGGAGGCGCCGAGCACCCCCAGCAGGCGGTCGCGCAGGGGCTTGGCGGTGACGAGGGTGTCGAGCAGCTCCCGCCGGCTGAGGTCGTCCTCCTGCCCCTCCACCAGGCGGACCAGGCCGAGCAGCGCCAGGTCCGGGTCGGCGGTGGCGCCGAGCGCGTCCAGGAGCAGCGGGTCGGAGCGGACGGCGCTCAGCGCGGGTTCGTCCAGGAGCCGCTCCGCCGCGGACGGATCGGTGAAGCCGTGCCGCAGCAGCCGCGTGAACGTACTGCTCCTGCGCCCTTGCGGCAGCGTCATGGTCCCGCGCCTCCGTTCGATCAATCCTGGCCCGAGCCTACGGCCTCACCGCTGGGTTCCGCCCGCGTGCGGGGTCCGTCGTCGTACGGAGCATCGAGAAGGCGGCGGTACGGCGGCCGGCGACGCGGTGGCGTTTCGAGCGCTGACACGGCCCCAACTCCCTGGTGTACTGCGGCCCATGGAATACACACTCGAAGTGATCCTGCTGCCGGTCAGCGACATCGACCGGTCGATGGCGTTCTACCGCGACAAGCTCGGCTTCCACGTCGACATCGACACCGAGGTCATGCCGGGCATGCGCATCGTCCAGCTGACCCCGCCGGGATCGGGCTGTTCCATCGCCCTGGGCGACGCGGTCTGGGAGACCGTGCAGGGCCCTCGCCCGGCCCCGGGCTCCTACCAGGGCCTGCAGCTGTGCGTCCCCGACGCCAAGGCCGCCCACGCCGAGCTGGTCGCCCGCGGCCTGGACATCGCCGAGCCGGTCCAGCACGCGCCGCAGGACGGCGGCACGTTCATGTACTTCAAGGACCCGGACGGCAACGGCTGGGCGATCCAGGAGTACCGGGTTCGCGCGGCCACGCCGCTGCGGGATGCGATCGTGCCCCGTTAGGGGCGCGGGGAACCACGCGCTCGGCCCGTGAAAGGCCGCAGACGCGTCTGCCCGATGACTCGGCAGACGCGTCTGCGGCCTTTCTGTGGTTGCTCGCGCAGTTCCCCGCGCCCCCTTCAGGGTTCTACAGAACCGGGAGGTTCTTGCGGAGCTCGAAGGCGGTCACTTCGGAGCGGTACTCCTCCCACTCCTGCTTCTTGTTCCGCAAGAAGAAGTCGTACACGTGCTCGCCGAGCGTCTCGGCGACCAACTCGCTCCGCTCCATCAACGAAATCGCCTCGCCGAGATTCTGCGGCAGCGGCTCGATGCCCATCGCGCGGCGCTCGGCATCGGAGAGCGCCCACACGTCGTCATCCGCCCCCGGAGGGAGCTCGTACCCCTCCTCGATGCCCTTGAGTCCGGCGGCGAGCAGCACCGCGTAGGTCAGGTAGGGGTTGGCGCCGGAGTCGATGGAGCGGACCTCCACGCGCGCCGAGCCCGTCTTGCCGGGCTTGTACATCGGTACGCGGATCAGTGCCGAGCGGTTGTTGTGGCCCCAGCAGATGTACGAGGGCGCCTCGCCGCCCGCGCCCGCCGTGCGCTCGGAGCCGCCCCAGATGCGCTTGTAGGAGTTCACCCACTGGTTGGTGACCGCGGAGATCTCGGCGGCGTGCTTCAGCAGGCCCGCGATGAAGGAGCGGCCGACCTTGGAGAGCTGGTACTCGGCACCGGACTCGTAGAACGCGTTGCGGTCGCCCTCGAACAGCGACAAGTGCGTGTGCATGCCGCTGCCCGGGTGTTCGGAGAACGGCTTCGGCATGAACGTCGCCTGCACGCCCTGCTCCAGCGCGACCTGCTTCATGACCAGGCGGAACGTCATGATGTTGTCCGCCGTGGAGAGCGCGTCCGCATACCGCAGGTCGATCTCCTGCTGGCCCGGCGCGCCCTCGTGGTGGCTGAACTCGACCGAGATGCCCATGGATTCCAGCATCGTGATGGCCTGGCGGCGGAAGTCCATGCCCACGTTCTGCGGGGTGTGGTCGAAGTAGCCGGAGTTGTCGGCGGGGGTGGGCCGCGAGCCGTCCAGCGGCTTGTCCTTCAGGAGGAAGAACTCGATCTCGGGGTGGGTGTAGAAGGTGAAGCCCAGGTCGGAGGTCTTGGCCAGGGCCCTCTTCAGTACGTAGCGGGGGTCGGCGAAGGACGGCGATCCGTCCGGCATCAGGATGTCGCAGAACATGCGGGCGGTGCCGGGGGCCTCCGCGCGCCAGGGCAGCACCTGGAACGTCGACGGGTCCGGCTTGGCGATCATGTCCGACTCGTACACGCGGGCGAAGCCCTCGATCGCCGAGCCGTCGAAGCCGATGCCCTCGTCGAAGGCCTGCTCCAGCTCGGCCGGGGCCACGGCCACCGACTTCAGGAAGCCGAGGACATCCGTGAACCACAGGCGTACGAACCGGATGTCGCGCTCCTCCAACGTACGGAGCACGAATTCCTGCTGCTTGTCCATCTTCCGCTTCCACCCATCCTTGCTGGTCAGGCCGCCTGCACCCGCGCAACGGGACACATCGGGCACATGAGCATCCCACTGCGCGGTTTCGAACGCGTTGCGGACTCCGTGCCGCGGGCCGATCCGCTCGTCGCTCTGTGCCCATAGTGCCTGCTGATCGGCGGCTCTGTAACGGCGGGCTTGCCACGCCCTTCTTTAACTTGCATCTGAGATGCAAGTTTTCTACCGTCTGAACACAGACAAGGGAGACGTAAAGCGCCCTTATCGGCCCACCCGGCTTTGAGGAGTCCCGTTGCTGTCAGAACCGTCCGCCGCGACCGTCCGCGCCACCCTCCCCGTCGTCGGAGCCGCCATCGGCGAGATCACCGAGCGGTTCTACGGGCGGCTCTTCGAGGCCCACCCCGCACTCCTGCGGGACCTCTTCAACCGCGGCAACCAGGCCGCCGGCACCCAGCGCCAGGCCCTGGCGGGATCGATCGCCGCCTTCGCGACGTACCTGGTGGATCACCCCGACGAGCGGCCCGACGTGATGCTGAACCGCATCGCGCACAAGCACGCCTCGCTCGGCGTGGCCGCCGACCAGTACGGGATCGTCCACGAGCACCTCTTCGCCGCCATCGCCGAAGTGCTCGGCGACGCCGTCACGCCCGAGGTCGCCGCCGCCTGGGACGAGGTCTACTGGCTGATGGCCAACGCCCTCATCGCCATCGAGGCCCGCCTCTACGCCGAACAGGGCGCCGTCTCGGGCGACACCTGGCGGGAGTGGCAGGTCGTCGGCCGCGTCGAGGAGACGGCCGACGTCGCCACCTTCCAGCTGCGCCCCGTCGGCGAGGCGCCCGCGCCGGGCTTTCGCGCGGGACAGTACGTGTCCGTGCAGGTCCAACTGGCCGACGGGGCACGGCAGATACGGCAGTACAGCCTGACCGGTGCGGGCGGCCCGGCCGAATCCCCGGTACGGCAGATCACCGTGAAGCGGGTCCGGGCGGCCGCAGGGACGCCCGAGGGCGAGGTCTCCACCCACCTCCACGCGCACGTACGGGAAGGGGACGTGCTGCGGGTCTCCGCTCCGTACGGCGACCTCGTCCTGGACACGGCGACGGCCGACCAGGAGGTGCCCCTGCTGCTCGCCTCCGCCGGCATCGGCGTCACCCCGATGATCGCCGTGCTGGAGCAGCTCGCCGCCGCCGGGCACCGCGCCCCGGTCACCGTCGTGCACGCCGACCGCTCCCCCGCCGAGCACGCGCTGCGCGCCGACCACGCGGCGTACACCGGCAAACTCCCGGACGCCGCCGCGTACTTCTTCTACGAGCGGCCGCAGGAGGGGCACCCCGCCGAACTCACCGGACTCGCCGACCTGGGGGCGCTGCCGCCGCCGGCGGCCGGTACGCGCGCGTACCTGTGCGGGCCGCTGCCGTTCATGCGGGCGGTGCGGGCCCAGCTCATCGAGCGGGGGGTTGCCGCCGCCGACATCCATTACGAGGTGTTCGGGCCGGACCTCTGGCTGGCGCAGGACGCCTGAGCCCCGGGGTCAGGTGGCGGTGCGGCCGGGGCTCAGGTCGCGTCCCGTGTCGTGATGTCCAGGAGCAGCGGGCCCGTCGGCGCCGCCACCATGTCCGCCACCGTCAGCGGGTCCAGCGAGGCGTAGAACGCCTCCTGGGCCCTGCGCAGCGCGCCGCGCAGCCGGCACGCCGAGTTGAGCGGGCACGGGGCCACGCCCTCGCACTCCACCACGTCGCCGTCGCCCTCGAAGGACCTCACCAGCGCGCCGACCGACGCCGTGCGGCCCGCCTCGGTCAGCGCGAGCCCGCCGCCCCTGCCCCTGCGGGCCTGCAGCAGGCCCCTCTTCTGGAGCTCGGCGACGACCTTCGCCTCGTGGGTGTAGGGCACCGCCATGTCGGCGGCCACCTCGCGCGTCGTGGGGGCCGTCCCGCTCTCCGCCACGGCCAGACGCATGAGGGTGCGCAGCGCCAGGTCGGTGGATCGCATGAGCCGCATGCCTTCGAGCGTAGGTAATGCGCATCCGCGCCTCAAATTCTCCTGGTGCCGCCATGGACGCGAAGACCCCTGTGGTCCTTGCCTTCCCTCCCACTACGATCAGCGGACTCTCGTTCGTCGTCCCGTACGTCTCTTTCTGCCGAAGGACACACCATGGGTTCCGCCAAGAACACGAGCAACGCCTCCCGCAAGGCCCGGATAGAGGAGATGCGCCGGGCCGAGCGCGCACGGGACCGCCGGGTCCGCACCCTGACCGTCACGCTCAGCGCGGTCGTCGTCGCGGCGCTGGGCGCGGGCGGCTTCTTCCTCCTCTCCCGGACCGACGACGACTCCGGCTCGAAGGACGACGCGAAGGGCCGGCCGACGTACAAGGTCACCGAGGACGGCGAGAAGGTCTGGGGCAAGCTCGGGCGTACGCATGTGACGAAGGACGTGGACTACCCCATGACCCCGCCGGTGGGCGGGGACCACCATCAGGCGTGGATGAACTGCAACGGCGACGTCTACGAGAAGGAACTCCCCGAGGTGAACGCCGTGCACTCGCTGGAGCACGGCGCCGTCTGGGTCACCTACAACGACAAGGCGAAGCCGGCGGACGTGAAGAAGCTCGCGGCGAAGGTCAGGGCGACGCCGTACTCGCTGATGAGCCCGGTGAAGGACCAGAAGGACCCCGTCATGCTGACGGCGTGGGCGCACCAGCGGACGGTGTCGGGCGCGGACGACCCGAAGGTCAAGGAGTTCTTCTCCACGTACGTGCAGGGGAAGCAGACTCCGGAGCCGGGGGCCGCGTGCACGAACGGGCTTGCGCAGTGAGGCGGGGGTAGCCGGTGAAGTGGCGGAAGAAGCCGCGTACGCAATGGATCGTGGGGAGTGTCGCGGCGGCGGCGCTCCTGGCGTGCGGCATCACGGCGGCGGTGGCCGCGACGGAGTCCGACTCCCCTGGTACGCCCGCGAGTTCGTCCGCCGACGCGGGCTTCGCGCGGGACATGGCGGTCCACCATCAGCAGGCGGTGGAGATGTCGTACGTCGTGCGGGACCGGACCGACGACGAGGAGGTGCGGCGCCTCGCGTACGACATCGCCCAGACGCAGGCCAACCAGCGCGGGATGCTGCTGGGCTGGCTCGACCTGTGGGAGCTGCCGAAGGTGCCCGAGGGGGCGCCGATGGAGTGGATGGGCATGGGGGACATGCCGGCGGGCGAGGACGGGGCGCTGATGCCGGGCATGGCGACGAGAACGGAGCTGTCCCGGCTGGGGAAGCTGAGCGGTGAGAAGGCGGAGGTTCTGTACCTCCGGCTGATGACGCGGCACCACCGGGGCGGGGTGCACATGGCGGAGGGCTGTGTGAAGCGCTGCGGGGTACCGGCGGAACGGCGGCTGGCGCGGGGCATGGTGGAGTCGCAGGAGTCGGAGATCGCCCTGATGTCCACCATGCTGAAGTCCCGCGACGCAAAGCCGTAAGGGCAGGCTCCGATTCCGCCGCGGGGCAACCACTACGCCAGGCGCCGCAGGTCCTCGCGGCGGAGGGCGCCCCTCAGCTCCGCCCCCGCGACGTACCGCTCCACCTCCGCCACCGCGTACGCACCGAGCCTGCGCACCTCGCTCCCCTGTGCACCGGCGACATGCGGGGTCACCAGGACGTTCGGCAGGCGCAGCAGCGCGTGCCCCGCGGGCAGCGGCTCCGGATCCGTGACGTCCAGGAACGCGTCCAGCCGCCCCGCCCCGCACTCCCGGGCCAACGCCTCCGTGTCCACCAGCGACCCCCTGGCCGTGTTGATCACGACTCCGCCGTCCGGGATCAGACGCAGCTTCTCCTCGCTCAACAGCCCCCGCGTCTCCGGAAGTTGCGGTGCGTGCACCGTCACGATGCTGCTCCGTCGGCACAGTTGAGCCAGCGACACCAACTCCGCCCCCAACTCCGCGGCCTCCACCGGAGTCACGTACGGATCCGTCAGCAGAAGGCGATAGCCCGCGTCCGACGCGCGAAGCGCCGCCATCACGCCCCGCCCGATGCGCGAGGCCCCTATGACACCGACCGTCCTCGCGTCCGCCCCGACCCGCTCCGCGAACGGCGGCCACCCGTCCGCGTACCCCGCCGCCGCCGACAGCGCCCCCTTCGCCGCGAACGTGATCGCCGCCAGCGTGAACGCCACCACCGGATCCGCGTTGGCGTCCGCCGCCGAGGAGACGACGATCCCCCGCTCCCACACCGCGTCCGTCACCATCGGCTTGACCGACCCCGCCGCGTGGATCACCGCCCGGAGGCGGGGCGCGCGCGCCAGGACCTCCGGCGTCAGCGGCGGGCACCCCCAGCCCGTGACCAGGATCTCCGTCTCGGAGAGGACCTCAAGGGACTCCGGTGTCGTCAGCGACCCGGAGAGCGGCCTCGGCGCCAACTCCACGCTGTGGGAAAGCCGTTCGCGCAGGTCCCGAGGGAACACGCGGTCCGCGACCTCGACGCCCATCGCCAGTGCCGTGACCGGCGGGTCGTCATCGCTCCGCCGCCGCTGATCCGCCCGCAATGCCTGCTCCGCCACGCGTGACCATCCCTCGTAGTAACCGGTTACTCACCAGCGCTTGGAGGCTAGGACCAAGCCGCGACAGGGGTCAAGAGCGGTGCAGGACAAGGGGGTTGACCGAGGACAGTAACCGCTTTAGATTCCGGGCACCTTGTTCCGACGACGGAGGGGTTGCCGTGCCGACGGTGACGAAGGACCGGGCGGAAACCGAGGCGGTGAAGCCGCCCGGCAGGAGCGACAGCGGGTCAAACGGCAGGAAATCAGGCCGTGGTGAGCTGTGGAAACGGTTTCAGCGCACGCGCTTCCTGGTGCTGCTCATGGTGCCGGGCCTCGTGTACTTCCTGGTCTTCCATTACGGCGCCTTCGTCGCCAACGCGGTGGCCTTCAAGGAGTACGTGCCCTTCGACGGCCTGTGGGCCAGCCCCTGGGTCGGCACGGAGAACTTCTCGCGGATGTTCGGCGATCCGGACTTCTGGCACGCGACGTGGAACACCCTGTTCATCGCCGTGCTGCAGTTGGTCTTCTTCTTTCCCGCGCCGCTCGCCCTCGCCCTGCTCCTGCACAGCCTGACCTCGGACCTGCTGCGCCGCTTCACGCAGTCCGTGATCTATCTGCCGCACTTCCTGTCGTGGGTCGTCGTGGTGGCCCTGTTCCAGCAAGTGCTGAGCGACACGGGCCTGTTGAACACCTTCCTCAGCGACTCCGGGCTGCACACCGTCGACATCATCGGCAATCCGGACGCGTACAAGCCCCTCGTCGTCATCGAGGTGATCTGGAAGGACGCCGGCTGGGGAACGATCATCTTCCTCGCCGCCCTCATGCAGGTCGACGAGCAGCTGTACGAGGCCTCCGCCATCGACGGGGCAGGGCCCTGGCGCCGCTTCTGGCACGTCACGCTGCCCGGCATCCGGCCCATCATCATCCTGCTCCTGATCATGCGGCTCGGCGACATCCTCTCCGTCGGCTTCGAACAGATGCTGCTGCAGCGGCAGTCGGTCGGCCCGGAGGTCGGCGAGGTCCTCGACACCTTCGTCTTCTGGCAGGGCATCGTCGGCGGCGACACCGGATACGCGGCGGCCGCGGGCCTGTTCAAGGGTGTCGTCGGCGCGGCACTCGTCTTCACCGCCAACCGGGTCGCCCACCGGCTCGGCGAACAGGGGGTCTACAAGTGAGCACCGGTCACGTCACCAGGCCCGCCTGGAGGGAGAAGCCCCGGTTCGCCACCAAGGCAGCGAAGGCCGTCGCGGTGGTGGTCGTTCTCGGGCTCGTGCTGATCCCGTTCCTCGTCATCGTCTCCACCTCACTCGCCTCCAACCGCGAGGTCGTCGACAACGGCGGCTGGGTCCTGTGGCCCAGCGATCCGACGCTGCGCGCCTACCGCACCATCCTCAGCGGCGGCATCGTCACCAAGGCGCTCGGCGTGAGCGTCGGCCTCACCGTCGTGGGCACGCTCCTCTCGCTCGCGTGCACCACCTTCCTCGCGTACGCGCTGGCCCGCCCCGGTGTCTTCGGCGGCAAGCCCGTACTCCTTCTCATCCTCTTCACCTTCCTCTTCCCGCCCGGCATGATCCCCGCGTTCCTTCTGGTCAAGGGCATGGGGATGATGGATACGTACGCCGCGCTCATCGCGCCCGTACTCATCAACGTCTTCAACCTGATCGTGCTGCGCGGCTTCTTCCAGGGCATACCCGAGGAGCTGTACGAGGCGGCGAGGCTGGACGGCGCCGGTGACTGGCACATCCTGTGGCGGATCGTCCTGCCGCTGTCGAAGGCGGCCCTCGCGGTGGTCTCCCTCTTCTACGCGGTGAGCTACTGGAACGCCTGGTTCCATGCCTCGATCTACATGGAGTCAGGCCACTGGCCGCTGTCCCAGGTCCTGCGTACGTACGTCATCGGCGGCTCCCAGATCGCGGACACCGGCCTGAGCGAGGCCGGGATGGTCTCCGCGCCGCAGACGACACAGATGGCCGTCCTGGTGATCGCCACCGTGCCGATCCTGCTCGTCTACCCCTTCCTGCAGAAGTACTTCACCAAGGGCGTGCTCACCGGCGCCATCAAGAGCTGAGCCGGAGCCCAGTCGGCTGAGCACCTCCCCCAACTCGTCGTCCCGAAGGGTTCATTCACGTGTCCGGTTCCTCGATGTCGCGGCGTACCCTGCTCCGTTCCATGGCCGTCGGCGGCGCCGCCCTGGCCGCTCCCGCCGTCCTGACGGCCTGCTCGACCGACTCCGGCGGCGGCAACGTCTCCAACGCGGGCAAGAAGGCGGTGCCCTGGCCGACGTACGCCCCGGCGAAGGGCCCCACCCCCGACCTGGCGCCGACCGCCGAGGGCGTGCAGCCCGGGTACACGAAGTACCCGGAGAAGCTCGTGCGGGCGATGTCCGAGAAGCCGGGGACCGGCAAGGAGAAGATCAAGGTCATGACGATCACCTACGGCACCCCGCCGAAGGAGGTCGGACGGAACAAGTACTGGCAGGCGGTGAACGAAGCGCTCGGCGTGGAGGTCGAGTTCACCGTCGTGCCCGACGCGGACTTCCGCGCCAAGATGTCCACGCTGATGTCCGGCGACGACCTGCCCGACATGATCAACTTCGGTGGCGGGTACGTGCTGCCGAGGGAGGCGCAGTTCGTGAAGTCCCGGTGCGCCGACCTCAGCGACCACCTGTCCGGCGACGCCGTCAAGGACTACCCCAACCTCGCCAACATCCCCACGTACGCCTGGGAGGGCATGGGCCGCATCGCCGGGCGCATCTACGGCCTGCCGATCGAGCGCGCCAAGGTGCAGGGCGCGATGTTCATCAACCGCGAGGCCTTCGACAAGGCCGGGTACCGGCCGGGGATGTCCGCGCCCGACTTCCAGGCCATGGCCCAGGAGGCCTCGCAGGGAAAGAAGTTCGCCCTCGGTGCCTCCACGGTCGGCTTCTTCGGGTACCTGTACCACGCGATGTGGCACGGCGCGCCCAACCAGTGGCGGATCAGGGGCGGCAAGGTCACCGACATGTACGGGACCGACGAGTTCAAGGCCGCGCTGGAGTTCATGGCGAAGATGCGGGCGGCCGGCTCGTACAACCCGGACGCCACCTCGATCTCCCAGGTGGACCTGAAGACCCAGTTCTACAACGGCACCGTCCGCTCGATGACCGACGGCTGGGGCGCCGTCATCTCCAACGCCCAGGGAATCAAGGACGAGTTCACCCTGGACGTCGCCGAGCCGTACGCCGTCGACGGCGTCACGCCCGTCTACCAGCAAAACCGCGGCTGTTTCGGCTACACCGTCGTCAAGAAGGCCTCCAAGGACCGCGTGAAGCTGATGCTGCGCGTGCTCGACTGGCTCGCCTCGCCGTTCGGCTCGAAGGAGTACGAGCTGATGCACTACGGCGTGGAGGGCACCCACTTCACGTACAACAAGGACGGCGACCCGGTCGCCACCGAGCTCGGCCTGATCGACTCCAGGACCAACCTGCCCTTCCCCTACCTGATGGACGCCCCGCAGCCGCTGTACTTCCCCGGCTTCCCCGACCTCACCGAGCGGCTGCACGCCTGGGAGAAGAAGGTCGTCCCGCTCCTCGTCCCCGACGACCACTGGGGCCTGATGTCGGACACGTACAACCGGCAGGGCGCCTCGATGCAGCAGATCATCGAGGACGGCGTCACGGCGGTCGTCTCCGGCCGCAAGAACCTCTCCGACTGGGACTCCATCCACCAGAAGTGGCAGTCGCAGGGCGGCAAGCGGTCCGCCGAGGAGTTCCTGAAGGAGTACGAGGCCGCGCACTGAGCCGGGGTCCCGGCGCGGGATGATGGGTCCGGGGCGAGGGGCGCCGTGGGGGCAACTCCGCCCCGGATCCGGTCGGTTGGACGGCCGAGAGGCCACGGGTGAGGGAGACACAGGTGGGTGAGCGGGTCACGATCCGCGACGTGGCCGCGCGTGCGGGGGTCTCGGTGGCGACCGTCTCGCGGGTCCTCGCGGGGAACTATCCGACGTCCACGGCGTCGCGCGCGAAGGTGCTGAGGGCGGTCAAGGACCTCGACTACGTCGCCAACGCGCACGCGCGCGCGTTGGCGGGCGCGGGCCGCAAGACGATCGCGGTGCTCACCTACGACGTGGTCGGGGCGTTCTACGCACAGGTCGCGCAGGGCGTCGAGATGGAGGCGGCCCAGCACGGCCGCCTCACGCTGGTCGCGTCCACCGGCAGCGATCCCTCGCGCGAGCTGGCACTGGTGCAGATGATGCGGGAGCAGGCCGCCGAGGCCGTGGTGCTCGTCGGGGGCGCGGTCCAGGACGACGAGTACCGGCAGCGGATGGCGCGGTACGCGGAGGTCCTCGCGGCGGCGGGCTCGCGTCTGGTGCTCTGCGGCCGTCCGGCGCCGGCGCCCGACGTGCCGGCGCTGGTCGTCGAGTACGACAACGAAGCGGGCGCCCATGCCGTCACCAGCCACCTGCTGGGCGCCGGACACCGCAGGATCGCGCTGCTCGGCTACCAGCCGGGGAACACGACGGGCGAGGACCGCCTCGCCGGTTACCTCCGTGCCCTCGACGACCACGGCGTGCCGCGCGGCGAAGCCGTCCTCCACGGCCTCGGCTTCGGGCAGAACCACGGCTACCAGGCGATGCGGGACCTGCTCGACAAGGCGGACGGGAAGCCGGACTTCACGGCGGTCTTCGGGGGCGACGACCGGGCCGCGGCGGCGGCGATCACCGCGCTGCGGGAGTACGGGCTGCGGGTGCCGGAGGACGTCTCGGTGGTCGGCTACAACGACGACCCCGTGGCCGCGGACATCACGCCCGGCCTGACGACGGTCCACATCCCCGCCGAGGAGATGGGCCGCACGGCGGTCCGCCGGGCCCTGACGGGCTCGCCGCGGGCGGGGCAGGAACGTCACGTACTGGGCACGCACATCGTGATCCGGGACAGCGTCCGGCCCCTCCGGGGCGGGAGCCCTGGCCCTGCGGGCGGCTGAGGGAGTTCGTGTCTGCGGGCGAGTGGCGGCTGATCGCGCAGTTCCCCGCGCCCCCTTCAGGGGCACGCCGCCGCTCGTATGTCTGCGGATCCATCGTGGCTGATCGCGCAGTTCCCCGCGCCCCTACGGTTCCCAGCCGCTGCCGGGCAAACCGGTGGGCGGGTGGGAGAGGGGTTGCGTGGGGTGGATGGACGATGCCACGTCCTCGGGGCGGTCCCGCATCACCAGGTGCCCCGACGGCTCCGCGACGCGGAACACCCCGCCGAGGCCCGCGGCCAGCGCCCGCTGACGGTTCAGCCACCGGCGCGAGCCACCCCCGTACGCCGCGAGGACCGTGACCCGGGCAGGCGGCAGCGGCACGCTCCTCCGCAGCTGGGCCAGTTCCAGCGCGACGTCGCCGTACGTCGCGTACTCCATCGACGCCGCCCGCCACACCCTGCTGGTCCCGTACAGCCCCGCCCACCGACTCGGCGCCGTCAGCCCGCGGAGCGCAGGACCCACCGCCCGCGGCACCCCCGCCCCGCACACCACCGCCCCGCACGCGCGCGTGGCCGCCACCCGCAGCCCCCGCGGCAACAACACCCTCGGCCGCTCCTCCACACTGGAGTCGACCAGGACGAGCCCCGAGGTCAGCTCGGGCCACAGCCGGGCGAACGCCTCCGCGTGGAAGCCGGCGAGCGAGTGCCCGACCACCGTGGCCCGTTCCCCGCCGAGACCCACCGCGTCCAGGACCCGCAGGATCCGCTCCGCCTCGCCCCGCAACGTGGGCGCCACGCGCGCGTGGCCGCTCAGTCCGAGGCCGGGACGGTCGAAGCGGACCACGGTCCGATGCGGAGCAAGGAGCGGCACCACGGGATCCCAGTCGAACCAGCCGAGCCCGAGCCCCGCGCTCAGCACGCACACCGGCCCGCTCCCCGTCACCTCGACGTGGTGCGGCACTCCCCCGATACGTACGAAACTCATGTCCGCCGCGCCGCCGAAGAAGCCATCGACCACGCGAGGACCGCGATCCACACCGCGATGAACAGCACCTGAAGCCGCTGCCCCACCCCGAGCCCCCATGTCCCCCGCCCCGCCTCCAGCGCCGCGACGGACGCCAACGTCCATCCCGTGGCGACCAGTTCGAGCACGACGAGAACCGGCCCGCCGCGCGCGAGCGCAGGCCACGCGCGCGCCCCGCCGGGCGAACGCCTCGCGGCGACCGTGAGCAGCACCATGGCGACCAGCGCCCCCGTCACCGCGAGACTGCTGCTGAAGGCGTGCCCGGCGTGCGTCCAGGGCACGTCCCCCGCCCCCTCCCGCGCCGCGCACTCCGCGTCCGCGGTCGGCGCGCAGCTCAGCGGCAGCACCCGCGCGTCGACGGCCGTGGCCGCCCCGAACAGCGCGAGCCCGGCCCAGCCCGCCGTGGCCCACCACCCCTGACGCGGCAGCCGGACCAGCGCCCCCACCGCGCCCGCGAGGACGAGCAGCCCCGCGAGGAAGTCCACCGTGCGGAAGAACCTCCCGTACGGCTGGTCCTGGGCGGCGAGTTCACTGACGTACGACGAAAGGGGCGAGAGCCCGGTCGGCAGGAACGCCTCGGCCGACCAGCTCGCGTACCCGAGGGCGCCGAGCAGCAGGAGGGCCGCGAGGACACGCAGGACGGCGGGCCGGCAGGCCCCGGGCCGGGTGCCGCGCGAGCGCGGCTGCTGCTCAGAGACCATGGATGCGGCTGCCGTCGTAGATGCGGACATCGATCGACAAATGCTATTCGGACGCACGGGCCGGCCGGTGGTCGGGGTGGATCCAGCTCGGCTTGCGGAACTTGAGGAAGGCCGCGGGCGCAAGGACGCCGAGCGCCAGGAGACCGCCGCCGACGACCAGCAGATAGCGCCACAGCGGGCCCTTGCCGAACTGGTCGGGCGGCACGAAGCCGATGACGAGCGCGGCGAGCGACGCGATGAACCCGACGGCCGCGACGAAGGTGACGGCGGGGACCACGAAGCCGCGCGGCACCTGCGGCTGCGACGTCCGCAGGCGCACGACGGCCACGAACATCAGCAGGTACGCGATCAGATAGATCTGCACGGTGATCACCGAGAACATCCAGTACGCGCTGGAGACGTCGCTGCTGAAGGCGTAGAGGACACCGATCAGGGTGGTGACGACGCCCTGCGCGACCATGATGTTCCGCGGGACGCCCGCCTTGTTGAACTTCTGCAGGAAGGGCGGCAGATAGCCCTCCTGGCGGGCGAGCGTGACCAGTCCCTTGGCGGGGCCCGCGAGCCAGGTGAGCATGCCGCCGAGCGCGGCCATGACGAGCATGATGCCGACGACCTTCGTCATCCAGCCGATGTGGAAGTGGTCGAAGAACGCCTGGAAGGCCTGCATCAGACCGGCGGTGAGGCTGAGCTCCTCCGACGGCATCACCCAGCTGATGGCCAGGGCCGGAAGGATGAAGATCAGCAGCACGAGCCCGGTGGCGAGGAAGATCGAGCGCGGGTACTCCGAGCGGGGGTCGCGCAGCGACGAGACGTGGACGCCGTTCATCTCCATGCCCGCGTAGGAGAGGAAGTTGTTGACGATGAGGACCAGGCTGGCGAGGCCGGTCCACGGGGGCAGCCAGTGGTCGGCGCTCATGGGCGCGGCGGACGGGTTGCCCTGCCCCAGGAAGACGATGCCGAGGACGACGAGCACGACGCCGGGGACGAGGGTGCCGATGATCAGCCCGAGGGAGGAGAGCCCGGCGACGGTCTTGGTGCCCCGGGACGTGATCCACACGCCCGTCCAGTAGATGACGACGATGACGATCGCTACGTAGAGGCCGTTCTCGGCGAGGCTCGGATGGACGACGTACGCGAACGTCGAGGCGACGTAGGCGAGCAGGCTCGGGTAGTACGCGATGGTCATGGCGAACTGGCACCACACGGCGACGAATCCGAGCGGCTTGCCGAGCGCCTCGCTCACCCACCGGTAGATGCCGCCGGACCAGCCGGAGGCGAGCTCGGCGCCGACGAGGGCGGTGGGGAGCAGGAAGACCAGGGCGGGCAGGAGGTAGAGGAAGACCGCGGCGAGCCCGTAGATGGCCATCGAGGGCGAGGGGCGCAGGCTCGCCACGGACGCGGTGGTCATGAGCGCGAGCGTCACCCAGGAGATGAACTGCCGCGGGATGGCGGGGTCCGGTTCCGGCAGGGTGCCCGCCCCTGTCCGCTCCGGTTCGTCCTTGGTCGTCATGCGCTCATGATCGTCGCAGCGTCGGGGGCCCGCATGTCGCCGGATACCCGGCGGGGGTAGGGTTCGCCTCATGGCGAGGACGAGGAGCCGCACGGGGTACGGGCAGTTGACGCTGCTCGCCGCGCTGCTCTTCGGGATCGTGACCATGCATACGCTGGGGCATCCCTCGGGCGGCCACGAGAGCGGGTCGTCCTCTGCCGGTGCGTCGTCGTCCATGCGGCACGACACGTCGTCGCACACCCGGCACGCAACAGGCGCGGGGCACGGCGAGGCCGCCCCGGCGCACGGCACCCCCGTCCTCGCTCCCGCCCTCGCCCCCGCGGAGGGCGACCGCGTCATGAGCGTGGCCGCGCCCGCCCCCGAGCCGCACGGCGGGATGGCGATGGATCCGCTGTCCGTGTGTCTGGCCGTCCTCGGGGTCTTCACTCTCGTCCTGCTGCTGCGGGCAGGCCTGCTGCGGCCGAGCGGAACGCCCGCCCGCCTGCCCGGACTCGGGCGGCTCCTGCACTTCGTGGGCCCCGAACCGCCGCCGCCCCGCACCCTGCTGACTCGTCTGTCGGTGCTGCGCCAATAGGTCGGCGCACCGGCTGCTTCGTGCTGCCCGCGCATCTCGTGCCGTTCCGGTGGGAACCCACGGGCGTCGAGCGGTGTACCAGAAGCAGCAGATGCGCCCACCTGCACACGCACCACCACGACGAGGTGTCACTCAGTCATGCGTACACACGTTCCGAACACCCCCTCGCGCCGCACCCTGCTCGGCGCCGCGGCCGCCGTCGCCGGGACGGGAGTCCTGACGGCCTGCTCCGGCTCGGACTCCGGCGGCTCGGGCCACGGCGGTCACGGCGCCGGCGGCGCCTCCGGCCCCGAGGGCTATGTGGACCCGGCGGGCAAGGAGGTCGCGGCCGCCGAGAAGAAGCGCGGCAAGGGCGGCCGGGTCCGCGAGGTGAAGCTGACGGCCATGGAGACCAGACTCGACCTGGGCGGCCCCACGGTGAAGACGTGGGCGTACGGCGACCGTCTCCCCGGCAAGGAGGTCCGCGTCACCGCCGGGGACACCCTCGCCCTCACGCTCGCCAACCACCTCCCCCAGGCCACCTCGATGCACTGGCACGGCATCGCCCTGCGCAACGACATGGACGGCGTCCCCGGACTCACCCAGAAGAACATCAGGCCGGGGGCCGACTTCACCTACCGCTTCGCGGTCCCGGACCCGGGGACGTACTGGTTCCACCCGCACTCCGGCACCCAGCAGGACCGCGGTCTGTACGCCCCCTTGATCGTCGAAGACCCCAGGGAGCCGCTGAAGTACGACAAGGAGTGGGTGATCGTCCTCGACGACTGGGTCGACGGCGTGGACGGCTCGACCCCGGACGGCGTGCTCGCGGAGCTGAGCCAGGGCATGGCCGGTCATGACATGGGCGGCGGCAGCGACGGCGGCGACGGTTCGGGCGGCATGGACCACGGCGGCCACGACATGTCGAACATGTCGCACGCCGCGGCGCGGACCGCCCCGTCCCCGAAGCCGTCCGGCCCCTCCCGGATGATGATGGGCGCCAAGAGCGACCTGCTGGGCGGTGACGCGGGCGACGTCGCCTACCCCCACTACCTCATCAACGGACGTACGGCGAAGGCCCCTTCGCAGTTCCGCGCCCGCCCCGGGGACCGGATCCGCCTGCGCGTCATCAACGCCGGCGGCGACACGGCCTTCCGCGTGGCCCTCGGCGGCCACGAGATGACGGTGACGCACTCCGACGGCTTCCCCGTGGCGCACCGGAAGACGGACGCCCTGCTCCTCGGCATGGGCGAGCGGTACGACGTGCTGGTCACCGCCGGGGACGGCGTCTTCCCGCTGACCGCGCTGGCCGAGGGCAAGAAGGCGGCGGCCCTCGCGGTGCTCCGCACGGGCGGCGGCGCCGCGCCGACCGCGGCCACCCGCCCCGAGGAGCTGAAGGGCTCCGTCCTGACGGCGGACAAGCTGAGGGCGCACGAGTCGGTCGCCCTGCCCGCGCGCAAGCCGGACCGCACGATCAGGATCCAGCTGACGGGCGGCATGGCCGGGTACGACTGGGCGTTCGACAAGAAGCCCTACTCCCCCGATCAGCGCCACCCCGTCCGCGCGGGCGAGCGGGTCCGGCTGGCCTTCGCCAACTCGACCTCGATGTGGCACCCCGTCCACCTCCACGGCCACACCTTCGCCCTGGCGAACGTGGTGGGCGGCCCCCGCAAGGACACCGCGGTCATCCTGCCGAACGGCACGCTGACGGTGGACTTCGAGGCGGACAACCCGGGCCTGTGGATGATCCACTGCCACAACGTGTACCACGCGGAGGCGGGCATGATGACGGTCCTCGGCTATCGCAAGTAGCCACCGGGCGGGGCGCCCACCTGGTCCCACCGTGGTCCCAGGTGGGGCGCCCCACACCCCGCCCGGAGGGCATCGCGTCGCTCTGACGATTACACTGGGCCGCGTGCCTCAACTACGCCTCGCCCTGAATCAGATCGACTCGACCGTCGGCGATCTCGCCGGGAACGCCGACGCGGTCGTCCGCTGGACCCGGCACTCGGCCGAGCAGGGGGCGCATCTCGTCGCGTTCCCCGAGATGGCGCTGACCGGGTATCCCGTCGAGGACCTCGCCCTGCGGTCGTCCTTCGTCCAGGCCTCGCGGGAGGCGCTGCGCGCGCTCGCCGTCCGGCTGCAGGACGAGGGGTTCGGCGAGCTGCCGGTCGTCGTCGGCTATCTCGACCGCACCGAGGAGGCCAAGCCGAAGTACGGCCAGCCCGCGGGCGCGCCGCGCAACGCGGGCGCCGTGCTGCACCGCGGCGAGGCCGTGCTGACGTACTCCAAGCA
Source organism: Streptomyces sp. NPDC025651 (assembly GCF_055558735.1). Taxonomy (NCBI): domain Bacteria; kingdom Bacillati; phylum Actinomycetota; class Actinomycetes; order Kitasatosporales; family Streptomycetaceae; genus Streptomyces; species Streptomyces sp. NPDC025651. The sequence continues at coordinate 1,089,125 of NZ_JBVHLZ010000001.1, read as the reverse complement.
CCACCTCCCCAATTACGGCGTCTTCGACGAGTTCCGCTACTTCGTTCCGGGCGAGACCCTGCCGGTCGTGCGGGTGCACGGCGTCGACGTGGCGCTCGCCATCTGTGAGGACCTCTGGCAGGACGGCGGCCGCGTCCCCGCGACCCGCAGCGCCGGGGCGGGCCTGCTGCTCTCCATCAACGCCTCGCCGTACGAGCAGAACAAGGACGACCAGCGCCTGGAGCTCGTGCGCAAGCGCGCCCAGGAGGCCGGCTGCACCACCGCCTACCTCGCGATGATCGGCGGCCAGGACGAGCTGGTCTTCGACGGCGACTCGATCGTCGTCGACAAGGACGGCGAAGTCATCGCGCGCGCCCCGCAGTTCGCGGAGGGCTGCGTGGTCCTCGACCTGGAGCTGCCCGCCGCCGCGCCCGAGCCGCCGTCCGGTGTGGTGGACGACGGCCTGCGCGTCGAGCACGTCACCCTCTCCGAGGAGCCCCTGCCCGCGTACGAGCCGGAGCTCACCGGTGGGTACGCGGAGCGCCTGGACGACGACGAGGAGGTCTACTCCGCGCTGGTCGTGGGCCTGCGGGCGTACGCCGCGAAGAACGGCTTCAGCAGTGTCCTGATCGGGCTCTCCGGCGGCATCGACTCGGCGATCACCGCCGCCATCGCCTGCGACGCGCTCGGCGCGCAGAACGTGTACGGCGTCGCCATGCCGTCCCGCTACTCCTCGGACCACTCCATCGGCGACGCGGAGGAGCTGGCGCGGCGCACGGGGCTCAACTTCCGTACCGTGCCGATCGCCCCGATGTTCGACGCGTACATGGGCTCGCTCGGGCTCACCGGGCTCGCCGAGGAGAACCTCCAGTCGCGCCTGCGCGGCACGATGCTGATGGCGATCTCCAACCAGGAGGGGCACATCGTCCTCGCGCCGGGCAACAAGTCCGAGCTGGCGGTGGGCTATTCGACGCTGTACGGCGACTCCGTGGGCGCGTACGGCCCGATCAAGGACGTCTACAAGACCTCGATCTTCCGGCTCGCGAAGTGGCGCAACCGCGCGGCGCAGGAGCGGGGGCAGACGCCGCCGATCCCGGAGAACTCCATCAGCAAGCCGCCGAGCGCGGAGCTGCGCCCGGACCAGGTCGACACGGACTCCCTGCCGGACTACCCCGTCCTGGACGGGATCCTGGAGCTCTACGTCGACCGTGACCAGGGCGCGGACGCGATCGTGGCCGCGGGGTACGACCGGGAGCTGGTCACGAAGACGCTGCGGATGGTGGACACCGCGGAGTACAAGCGGCGGCAGTACCCGCCGGGCACGAAGATCTCGGCGAAGGGCTTCGGCAAGGACCGCCGCCTGCCGATCACGAATCGGTGGCGGGAGTCGGCTACGGACTGACGTGCGTGTGCGGTGAGGGAGCTGCGGGCCGGTGGGGGCTGGTCTCGCAGTTCCCCGAGCCCCTGACGGGGCTCGGCGCCGCCACCACCGGAGCACGCTGCAGGTCCACCAGATACGCCGCCCCCGCCACCGCGAGGCCCAGCGCCGCGAGGCCCGCGCCCGCCACCGCCGGGGACGTCACGCCGAAGCCCGCCGCCAGGGCGAGGCCGCCGATCCACGCGCCACCCGCGTTGGCGAGGTTGAACGCCGCCTGGTTGGCGGAGGAGGCCAGGGACGGTGCCGCCGACGCCTTCTCCATCACCATCAGCTGCAGCGGGGACCCGGTGACGAACGCCGCCGTGCCGAGCAGCACCACCGCGAGCGCGGCGCTCCACGCGGCGCCCATGAGCGGCGGGAACAGCACGAGGACGAGCGCGAGCGCCGCGAGGCCGCCGAAGAGCGTCCCCCGCAGGGAGTGGTCCGCGAGGCGGCCGCCCAGCAGATTGCCCGCCGTCGCGCCGACGCCGAACAGGGCGAGGAGCAGCGTGACGCTGGACTCCGCGTAGCCCGCCGCGTCGGTCAGCATCGGCGTGATGTAGCTGTACGCGGCGAAGAGCGCCCCGAAGCCCGCGACGGTCGTGCCGAGCGCGAGCCACACCGGGACGCTGCGCAGCGCGCGCAGTTCGCTGCGCAGCCCGGCCGCGTCGCCGTGACCGTGGTCGGCCGGGACCAGGAGGGCGAGGGCGGCGACGGCGGCGAGGCCGATCGCGCTCACCGCGAGGAACGTGGCGCGCCAGCCGAGCTGCTGCCCCATCGCCGTGCCCACGGGAACGCCCACGATGTTGGCGACGGTCAGGCCGAGGAACATCAGGGAGACCGAGCGGGCCTTGCGCTCGGGTCCGACGAGCCCGGTGGCGACGACCGCGCCGACGCCGAAGAAGGCGCCGTGCGGCAGCCCGCTGAGGAAGCGCGCGGCCATCAGGAGGTGGTAGTCGGGGGCCGCGGCCGAGAGCGCGTTGCCGGCCACGAACAGCAGCATCAGGCCGATCAGGACGCGGCGGCGCGGCATGCGCGCGGTGACGGCGGCGAGCAGCGGGGCGCCGACGACGACACCGAGGGCGTAGGCCGAGACGAGGTGTCCGGCGGTGGGGATGGATATGTGCAGGTCGTCCGCGACGTTGGGCAGCAGGCCCATCATCACGAACTCGGTCGTACCGATGCCGAAGGCGCCCACGGCGAGGGCGAGCAGGGCCAGGGGCATGAAGAAGTACCTTCCACGGAACGGGGACGGGCCGGGGCGGGGGACGGGGCCGGCGAGAAGCGGAACCCACAATTCTACGTGCGGAACACAGCCCCTCGCCCCGGATATTCCGTGGGGGCGGGAAAGGAGGCGTCGAGGAGGGACGACGCCGGCGTCACGAGGAGAGGTCGACCCGGGCCGCGATCGGCAGGTGGTCGCTGGCCGTCTCCGGCAGCGTCCAGGAGGAGACCGGCTCGACGCCCTTGACCATGATCTGGTCGATGCGGGCCATGGGGAACGACGCGGGCCAGCTGAAGCCGAAGCCGTTGCCCGCCGCGCCCTGCGTGGACCGCAGCTGGGAGGTGACGGCGTTCAGGGCACGGTCGTTCATCGTGCCGTTGAGGTCGCCGAGCAGGACGACCTTGCCGATCTTCTCGTCGGCGATGGCCTCGCCGAGCGCGTCGGCGCTGTTGTCGCGCTGGTTGGCGGTGAAGCCCGCGTCGAGCTTCACGCGCACCGACGGCAGGTGCGCGACGTAGACGGCGACCTCGCCCTTGGGGGCGGCGACCGTCGTCCGCATCGCGCGCGTCCAGCCCAGCTTGATGTCGACGGGCTTGGTGTCGCTCAGCGGGTACTTGCTCCACAGGCCGACCGTGCCCTGCACCGAGTGGTACTTGTACTGGCCGGAGAGGGCCTTCTCGTACGTGGGGACGGCCTCCGCGGTGAGCTCCTCCAGGGCGATCACGTCGGCGCCGGAGGCCGCGACGTCCCGGGCGGTGCCGGTCGGGTCGGGGTTGTCCGCGTTGACGTTGTGCGTGGCCACGGTCAGGTCGCCGCCGGTGCCCGACTTGTCGGTGATCAGGCCGCCGAACGAGTTGACCCAGACGATCACGGGCAGCAGCAGGGCGATCAGCGCGCTGGCCGACTTGCGGACCAGGGCGACGACGAGCAGCACCGGGATGAAGAGGCCGAGCCAGGGCAGGAAGGTCTCGGTCAGGCTGCCGAGGTTGCCGACGTTGTTCGGGATCTGCGCGTGGAAGATCATCACCAGGGCGACGAAGACCGCGACGCCCGCGGTGACCAGACCCCGCCGCCAGATGCCGGGGTCGCCCCGCCACCCGTCGAGCAGGCGTCGGAACCGGGACCCCGGGCGCTCGGGCCCCGAGCCGCCGCTGCCCGTCTCCGTCATATACGCCTGCGCCATGCTCTCGTCGCCTCACTGCCTGCCGTGCACACCGTCTGTCCCGCCCCTGAAACCCTAGGCGATGATCGGGTGTCGTCCCTGCCGTCCGCGACGGCCGTACAGGCAGCAGGACGAACGGCGCGGCGCGGCGGGTTCCTGATCTGCGGCCGAGAACATCCTCTGTGACGAAATGCGCATAACCCGGCGCGGCTTTCGTACAACCCCCGCCGCCGACGGGTCACGCGCCGCTTCGGTCCGCGGGCCGCAGCCCCTCCAGGACGGTGTCGACGATGCGCTGCGCGAGGTCGTCGTCGAGCGGGGCGTCGGGCCGCATGACCGTGCGCAGCAGCATGGGCCCGACGAGGAGGTCGTTGGCCGTCTCGATGTCGACGTCCGCGCGCAGCTCGCCGTTCGCGACGCCCCGCCGCAGCACGTCGTAGGTGGTGCGGCGGCGGGGGTCGACAACCGTGGCGTGGTACGCCTCCCACAGCTTGGGCAGGGCCTTCATCTGCGCGAAGACGTTGTGCAGCATGGCCGAGGAGCGCATGTTCAGGCCGCGTCGGCGCAGGCCCTCCAGAAGGCAGACGAGGTCGTCGCGCATGGAGGTGCCGGGCAGTTCGGCGTCGGGCTCCTCGAAGACGCGCAGGACGTCGACGAAGAGGGCCTCCTTGCCGTCCCAGCGCCGGTAGATGGTGGCCTTGCCGACGCCGGCGGTGCGGGCGATCCGCTCGATGGAGAGCTCGGTGAGCGGGACGCCGTCCTCCAGGAGCCGCACCACGCCCTCGATGATGGCCTGCTCCACGGCCTCGCTCCTGGGGCGGCCGCGGCCGCCCCTCGTGGTCGACGCGCCGTTCGCGATGCCACTGTCGCCCGGGGTGCGCACGCCCTTGTGGATCACGTCGTCCCGTCTCCCTCTCTCCGCTGCCGCTGCCCGGCCGATTCTCCCTCAGCGCCCGGCGGCGCCCACCGGCTCGGTCTCCTTCCCCTCCGGTTCCGGCTGTGCCGGGGTGCGCCCCGGCAGGAACAGGAAGACGACCACCGCGCCGATGGCGGCGACGCCCGCGCCCCACAGCGCCGTGACGTGCATGGCGTGCAGGAAGGAGTCGTTGGCCGCGGAGACCAGCGGCTCGCCCTTGGGGCCGAGCTTCGCGGCCACGCCGAGGGTCGCCTCGATGGACTCGCCCGCGGCGTGCCGCGCCCCTTCGGGCAGCGCCGCGAGCTCGTCCTCGACGCCGCCGCGGTAGGCCGTGGAGAGCACCGAGCCGAGGACCGCGATGCCGAGGGCGCCGCCGACCTGCCGGAAGGTGTTGCTGAGCGCGGAGGCGGAGCCGGCCTTCTCACGGGGCAGGGCCTGCATGATCACGACGCTGGTGGGCGTCATGATGTGCGCCATGCCGGCGCCCATCAGGAAGAAGACGACCTCCAGGAGCCAGATCGGCGTGTCGGTGTCGAAGATCGTGAAGGCCGCGAGGGTCGCCATGACCAGGAGCAGTCCGCCGGTGCACACGGCCCGGACGCCGAAGCGGTCGACGACGAGGCGGGCGCGCGGCGCGAAGATCAGCTGGGCCACCGCGAGCGGCAGCATCAGCAGGCCGGTCTCCAGCGGCGTGTAGCCGCGCACGCTCTGGGTGTAGAAGACCGCGAAGAAGGTCACGCCCATCAGCGCGAAGAAGACGAGCGCGATGGCGCAGATCGCCGCGGAGAAGACGCGGTTCTTGAAGTACGTGATGTCGATGGACGGGTGGTCGCTGCGCTTCTCGTGGAGCACGAAGGCGGCGAGGACGACGAGGCCCGCGGCGACGGTCCCGAGCACGGCCGGGTCGGTGAAGTCGGCGAGCTGGCCGCCCTTGATGATGCCGTAGACGAGCAGGACCAGGCCGACGACGGAGAGCGCGACGCCGAAGAGGTCGATCCGGCCGGGCCTGGGGTCGCGGGAGTCGGGCACCAGCCAGACCATCAGCGCGACGGCGACGAGCACGATCGGCACGTTGATCAGGAAGACCGAACCCCACCAGAAGTGGTCGAGGAGCACACCGCCGGTGATGGGCCCGATGGCGATGGCGAGGCCGACGCCGCCCGCCCAGATGCCGATGGCCTTGGGCTGCTCCTCGCGTTCGAAGACGTTCATGAGGATGGCGAGGGTGGCGGGCATCACGAAGGCCGCGCCGAGGCCCATCACCGCGCGGAACGCGATGAGTTCGGCGGGCGATCCCGACTCGGCGGCGAGCGCCGAGCCGAGGCCGAAGACGACGAGCCCCGCGAGCAGGATCTTCTTGCGGCCGAGCCGGTCGCCGAGCAGGCCGGCGGTGAACAGCAGTCCCGCGAAGACGAGCGTGTAGGAGTTGATCGCCCACTCGAGCTCGCTCTGGGTGGCGCCCAGGCCGGTGGGTTCGGGCGTGGAGATCGTCTTGATCGCGACGTTCAGGATCGAGTTGTCGAGCACCACGATCAACAGGCTGAGCATGAGCACCCCGAGGATCGCCCAGCGGCGCCGGTGGACGGCTTCCGGGATGCGAGGAGGGGTGGGTATGGCAGGGGATGACATGCCCTTCACCCTAGACCCATTTCGATACGAGACCGTCTCGTATTGGAAAGGCTTTACTCAAGGGCCTCGCCGAGCCGCCCCTCCGCATTACCGGGGGACGCACTAGCCCCCGGACGGCACGTGATGCCACCATGGACTCGGTCCGGGGACGCCGTCAGGGCGCCTCGAGATGACAGAAGGAGAAGTTGCGATGACGCAGCTTTCGGCTGCCCAGAAGAGCGCCGATGCCCCCAGGAACCCCGACAGCAGCAAGGCGCTGTACGGCGGCAAGGGCACCCGGCGCATCACCGTGCGCGACATCACCGCCGCCAAGGAGCGCGGCGAGAAGTGGCCCATGCTGACCGCCTACGACGCGATGACCGCGTCCGTCTTCGACGAGGCGGGCATCCCCGTGATGCTCGTCGGCGACTCGGCGGGCAACTGCCACCTCGGGTACGAGACGACCGTGCCCGTCACCCTCGACGAGATGACCATGCTGTCGGCCGCGGTCGTACGGGGCACCTCGCGCGCCCTGATCGTCGGCGACCTGCCGTTCGGCTCGTACCAGGAGGGCGCCGTGCAGGCACTGCGCTCCGCGACCCGCCTGGTGAAGGAGGCGGGCGTCGGCGCGGTGAAGCTGGAGGGCGGCGAACGCTCCCTGGCCCAGACCGAGTTGCTGGTGCAGTCCGGCATCCCCGTCATGTCCCACCTGGGTCTGACCCCGCAGTCCGTGAACACCATGGGCTACCGCGTGCAGGGCCGCGGCGAGGAGGACGCCCACCGGCTGATCCGCGACGCCAAGGCGGCACAGGACGCCGGCGCGTTCGCGGTCGTCCTGGAGCTGGTCCCCGAGGAGCTGGCCGCCGAGGTCACCCGCTCCCTGCACATCCCGACCGTGGGGATCGGGGCGGGCGCCGCGTGCGACGCGCAGGTCCTGGTCTGGACGGACATGCTGGGCCTGACCGGCGGGAAGATGCCGCGCTTCGTGAAGCAGTACGCGGACCTGCGCGGCGTCATGTCCGGCGCGGCCAAGGCGTTCGCCGAGGACGTGGTGGGCGGGGCGTTCCCGGCCCCGGAGCACGCCGTCCACTAGCCGCTCGCGGACCGCCGCCGACCGGTCACGGACCACCGCGGCACCACGGCAGCCCGTCGGCCTCCCCCACCGACGGGCTGCCCTTCCCGCCCGTGCCGTACGCGGCCGGAGCTCGCTCCGCAAGCCCCTGTCAGGCCGTGTCAGCGGGATGTCGGTGGTTTGTCGGTGGCGTCTGACAGCTTGGGGGCATGAACCGAATCGACATGACCCCCGACGGCGCGGGAAGCGCGGTCACCGTGAGGGGACTGGTCAAGCACTACGGCGAGACCAAGGCACTGGACGGCGTGGACCTCGACGTGCGCGAGGGCACGGTCCTCGGCGTGCTCGGCCCGAACGGCGCCGGCAAGACGACCCTCGTGCGCTGCCTGTCCACGCTCATCACCCCGGACGCGGGCTCGGCCCTCGTCGCCGGGTACGACGTGGTCCGCCAGCCCCGCCAGCTCCGCCGCGTCATAGGCCTCACCGGCCAGTACGCCTCGGTGGACGAGAAACTCTCGGGCCGCGAGAACCTCTACATGATCGGCCGGCTGCTCGACCTGTCCCGCAAGGACTCCAGGTCCCGCGCCGACGGCCTCCTGGAGCGCTTCTCCCTCACCGACGCGGCCAAGCGCCCGGCGAGCACGTACTCCGGCGGCATGCGCCGCCGCCTCGACCTCGCCGCGTCGATGATCGGCAGCCCGGCCGTCCTCTACCTGGACGAGCCGACCACCGGCCTCGACCCCCGCACCCGCAACGAGGTCTGGGGCGAGGTCAAGCGCATGGTCGCCGACGGCGTCACCGTGCTGCTCACCACCCAGTACATGGAGGAGGCCGAGCAGCTGGCCTCCGAGCTGACGGTCATCGACCGCGGCAAGGTCATCGCCAACGGCGGCATCGACGAACTGAAGGCGAAGGTCGGCGGCCGCACCCTGCGCGTCCGCCCGGCCGATCCGCTGGAGCTGCGCCCCCTGGCGGGCGCCCTGGAGGACCTGGGCCTGACCGGCCTCGCCACCACGACGGTGGACGTCGAGACCGGCACGGTCCTCGTCCCGATCCTCAGCGACGAGCAGCTGACCGCGGTGGTCGGCGCGGTCACCGCGCGCGGCATCACCATCGGCTCGATCGCCACCGAACTGCCCAGCCTGGACGAGGTGTTCCTCTCCATCACCGGCCAGAAGGCCAGTGCCCCGCAGGACGCCCGCCCCACCGGGAACGAACTCGAGGAGGTCGCCGTATGAGCGCCACCACTCTCACGCCGCCTCCCCTGACCAAGGGACAGGCCGACGGCCGCATAGGCCTGCGCGCGCACGTGCGCCACACCGGCGCCCTGGTCCGCCGCAACCTGCTGTGGATCCGCCAGGACCCGGAGTCGATGTTCGACGCCGTCCTGATGCCGATCGTCTTCACGCTCCTGTTCGTGTACGTCTTCGGCGGCTCCATCGGCCAGGCCCTCGGCGGCGGTCAGGACCAGTACGTGCAGTACGTGGTCCCCGGCATGATGGCGATGATGAGCATGAACATCGCCATGGCCGTCGGCACCGGCTTCAACCAGGACTTCCAGAACGGCATCATGGACCGCTTCCGCACCCTGCCGATCGGCCAGGGCTCGGTCCTCTTCGCCAAGATCGTGGTGGAGGTGATGCGGCTGCTCATCGCGACGACGATCATGATGATCGTCGGTGTCCTGGTGGGCTTCGACATCACCAACTGGCCCGGCCTGTTCGCCTCCGTGGGCCTCGCCGCCCTCTTCGGCACGTCGATCATGTGGATCTTCCTGGTCCTCGGCGTCGCGATGAAGAGCGCCCAGTCCGTGCAGGCGATGGGCTTCCTGGTCCTGATGCCGCTGCAGTTCGGCTCGTCGATCTTCGCGCCGACGCAGTCGATGCCGGGCTGGCTGCAGGGCTTCACCGACTACAACCCGCTGTCCTCCCTCGCCGACGCCGCGCGCGGCCTGATGGTCGGCGGCCCGGTGGCGCACGACCTGTGGGTGACGATCGGCTGGTCGGTGGTGCTCACGCTGGTGATGGCGCCGATCGCGATCCACAAGTTCCGCACGAAGAACTGATCAGGAACGATCACTCGTCGTGCACGGTGCACAGGGCGGTGGCCTCCTCCAACGAGAGGCCGCCGCCTTCTTCGTACGCGATGTCGTACGCCGCGTCGCCGAGCGCGGCACGGGCGAGCTCCACGGCGGACCCGTAGATCTCCTGCTCCATCGCGTTCAGGAAGTGTCCCGGCTGAGCCTCGCGGTCGGCGACGGCGAGGATCCGCGCCGCGTCGGCGGCGCGGCTGCCGCCGTCGACCTCGGCGAGCGCACGGGCCGCGATCCTCAGATGGATGGGAATCCCCTGCGGGGCGACCAGCTCCGGCAGCACGTCCCTGGCCTTCTCCACGGCGGTGCGCGCTCCGGCGACGGCCTCGGCGTACCGCCCCTCCAGCGTGTTGAGCCAGGCCTCCAGCCCCAGCACGAAGCTGTCGAAGACGGCGTGCCCCACACCGCCGCGGAACTCCGAGCGCAGCAGCCGCAGTTGCTCGCGCCCCTCGGTGACGCGTCCGGTGCGGGCGAGCGCGCCGACGAGGAAGAGCCGGGCGGCGGGCTCGGCCTCACCGGTGTGGCCGCGGCCGTCGCCCTCGATGACCTCCCGCAGCAGCGCCTCGCCGCGCTCGAAGTCGCCCGGCGCGCCCGTCGTCCAGTCGGTCAGGACCGAGCCGAGGCGGGCCCGCAGGACGGCCGCCTGGCTGCGGGCGCCGAGCTGTTCGGCGTACCCGATGGCGGCCTCGAAGTCCTGGGCGGCCAGGTCGAATCGGCCGCGCCGCTCATGGGACTCCCCGCGCGCGGAGAGCGCCTCCGCCATGCCCCAGACGTCGCCGATCCGCTCGAAGCACCGCAGCGCCTCGTCCGCGTCGCCGCTCGCCTCGGCCGCCCAGTCGGTGCGGTTGGCCAGGAAGCCCGCACGCATCTGCAGCGCGGCAGCCAGTTCCCAGGCGTGGCCGAGCTCGCGGCAGGTGTCGACGGTCGCGTCGAGGATGAGGCGCAGGCGCTCCGTGTCGCCGGTGAGCATGGTGGCGAAGAGCCAGAGGTTGCCCGGTGTACGGCACGTCTGCGGGAGCCCCGGGCGGTACGCGGTCCTGATGCCCTCCAGTCTGGCCTCGGCCTCCGGCGACTGCCAGAAGGTGATGTCCAGCTCCAGGCAGGAGAGTTGGAGCAGATGCGCGCCCCTGCGTGCCTCCACGAGGACCTCGGGGGCCATCGGCGGGGGCGTGGCCGTGCACGGCTCGTACAGCGGGGGCGCGGGGGCGACGGGTGGGGCGAACGGGTCGGGGCCGAGCGCGATGACGTCGCGGGACCATGCGCCGGTCTCCGTGCGCAGCCCCCGTATCTGCCAGTACCAGGCCAGGGACAGCACGAGGCAGAGCGCCTCCTGTTCGTCCTTCGCCGCGAGGGCGTGCCGCAGGGCGGTGCGCAGGTTCTCGTACTCGGTCTCCAGGCGCTCCACGGCCGCGAGCTGGCCGCGGCCGCGCAGCCCGGGGTCGGTGGTCCTCGCGACCTCGCGGTAGTGCACGAGGTGCGCGCGCTCGGCCGCGGTCCTGTCCCCCGCCTCGTCGAGCCGCTCGCCCGCGTACTCGGCGACGGTCTCAAGAAGCCGGTAGCGCATGCCTGCGGGCGAGGGGTCGGCGACGACAAGCGACTTGTCGACGAGGGAGCCGAGCACGTCGATGACGTCGTGGGGCCCCGCGCACACCTCTTCCGCCGCGGCCAGGTCGCAGCCGCCGGCGAAGACGGAGAGGCGGCGCAGGACGGCGCGCTCGGCCTCGTCGAGGAGCTCCCAGGACCAGTCGACGACGGCGCGCAGGGTCTGCTGGCGGGGCAGGACCGTGCGGGCGCCGCCGGTCAGGAGGCGGAAGCGGTCGTCGAGCCGGTCGGCGATCTGGCGCGGGGTGAGCATCCGCAGCCGGGCGGCGGCCAGTTCGATGGCGAGCGGCAGCCCGTCCAGGCGGCGGCAGATCTCGGCGGCCGACGCGGGGTCGTCGCCGATGGCGAACCCCGGATTCACCGCGGCGCCTCGCTCCGCGAACAGCCGCAGCGCGACCGGTTCGGGCAGCGGCTCGACGGGGCGCACCGACTCGCCCGGTACGCCGAGGGGTTCACGGCTGGTGGCGAGGACCGTCAGGCCGGGGCAGCGGGCGAGGAGCTCCTCGGTGAGGCGGGCGGCCGCCTCGACGACGTGCTCGCAGTTGTCCAGGACGATCAGCATGCGGCGCGGCGCGCAGTGCTCGACGAGGCGGGCGAGGGCCTCCCCGCCGTGCCGCTCCGAGAGGGCCCGCATCTCCTCGGCGCCCGCGCCGCGCAGCACGGTCTCGCGGGCGCCGAGGGCGGTGAGGACGGCGGCGGGCACGTCCGCGGGTGCCTCGACCGGCGCGAGCTCGGCCAGCCACACGCCGTCGGGGAAGCCCTGCGCGGCGGCCTCGGCGGCCTCCTGCGAGAGCCGCGTCTTTCCGGCGCCGCCGGGCCCGAGCAGAGTGACGAGCCGCTCACGCCCGAGATCGCCCCTCAGCCCGCCGATGTCGCCCTCCCGCCCGACGAAGGAGGTGAGCCTGGCCCGCAGGTTCCCGACGGCACACGCCCCCGCGCCCGGCGCCTGCGCGCCCTCTCCCCGCAACAACTCCCCGTGCAGGGCCTGGAGTTCGCTCCCGGGGTCGGCCCCGAGGCGATCGGCGATGTCACGGCGTACGTCCTCGTACGCGGCGAGGGCCTCGGCGGGGCGGCCCGTGTCGCGCAGGGCGCGCAGCCGCAGGATCTGCAGGGGCTCGTCGAGGGGGTGGCTCTCGCACAGCGCGGCGAGCTCGGGCAGGGCGTGTTCCGCCTCGCCGAGGGCGAGGGCGGCGGTCATCCTCGCGCGGCGGGCGTCGAGGCGGCGGGCCTGCCAGCGGGCGGCGTCCGCGGTGCGCTCGGGCAGGTCGGCGAGGGGTTCGCCGGTCCACAGGGCGAGGGCGTCGTCCAGGACCTCGGCGGCCTTCGGGGCGTCGCCGTCGGCGAGGGCGCGGCTGCCTTCGCCGACGAGCCGGTCGAAGCGGAACACGTCCACGTCGTCGGGGTTCGCGCACAGCCGGTAGCCGCCGTCCACCGCGACGACGGCGTCCGCGCCGATGGCCCTGCGGAGCCGGCCGACCAGGGCCTGGAGGGCGCCGGGGGCGTCCGCGGGCGGTTCCGCGGCCCAGACGTCGTCGACGAGGGCGGCGGCGGGGACGGTGCGGCCGGGGCGCAGGGCGAGGGCGGTCAGCAGCGCGCGAAGGCGTGCGCCGCCGACGGCGACGGTTTCTCCGTCGGACCGCACGGCTCTGGCGGCGCCCAGCACGCAATACCTCACCGCCCTATTGTCCACGGGCCGTGCCTGCGCCCACCCGTGCCGCCCCGGCGGCGCGATTCAGCGGTACCGGCGAACCGGCCTCAGTCCACCTCCAAGGACACCAGCACCCCCGTCTCGTCCTTTCGATACCCCTGCCGGTCCGGCTCCCCCCGCTCGAACCACTTGGGGCACACCGGCACCTCCCGCAGCCACCTCTCCCCCGCCACCCGCGAACCGTCGGCGAAGCGCTGCGCAACGACCTGGATGGACCGCACCCGGCCCACGGTCACCGGCCACTTCCCACCGTGCCGCTCCACCGTCAGCAGCCCCGTCAGGTCCGCCCGCGCGGGCCACCTCCGCCCGTCCCCGGTCCACGGCACCGTCACGCCGCCCGTCCGCACCACGGGCCCGCCCCCGGCCGACTCGACCGCCCCCGAGATCCCGGTCAGTTCACCCGCCCACGCCGCGTCCCCGCACACCGCCTCGTCGACGAGCAGCTGCCACGCCACCTCGTCCCCGACACCGAACGGCTCCCCGCAGCACTCCATCTGCCAGTCCTGGTACATCACGTTCCACAGGGTCATGCCCCAGCCTCCACGGAACTCCACGGCATGTGCGAGACGTTTTCGCCGTGAGCCCGGTACGGTCGGCACGCCGACCGCCGTCCCCCAGGAGCCCCGCCCCATGACCACCGCCCCCATCCGCCGCAGCGACCGGCGGATCAGCCCCGTCTTCCTGGGGATCGCCGCCGTCACGGCGGTCTCCGGCTGGGCCGCCTGGACCGGCTTCGCGGACAACCCCGGGCTCGCCGTCTTCCTCTTCGTGACGGCCGCCTGGATCGTCTCCCTCTGCCTGCACGAGTACGCGCACGCCCGCACCGCCCTGCACAGCGGCGACATCTCCATCGGCGCGAAGGGCTATCTGACCCTCAACCCGCTCAAGTACACGCACGCGCTGCTCAGCATCGTGCTCCCGGTGCTCTTCGTGATCATGGGCGGCATCGGTCTGCCCGGCGGCGCGGTCTTCATCGAGCGGGGCCGCATCAGGGGCCGCTGGAAGCACAGCCTGATCTCGGCGGCGGGCCCGCTGACGAACGTGCTGTTCGCGATCGTCTGCACGGCACCGTTCTGGCTGGACGCCCTGGACGGCGTCCCGGACGCGTTCCGCTACGCCCTCGCGTTCCTCGCCCTGCTCCAGGTGACGGCCGCGATCCTGAACTTCCTGCCCATCCCGGGCCTGGACGGGTACGGCGTGATCGAGCCCTGGCTCTCGTACAAGATCCGCCGCCAGGTGGAGCCGTTCGCGCCGTTCGGGCTCCTCGCGGTCTTCGCGGTCCTGTGGATCCCGGAGGTCAACCGCGTGTTCTTCGACGCGATCGACGCGATCCTGCGGGGCCTGGGCGTCAGCGAGTGGGACAGCTACTGGGGCCAGAAGCTGTACAGGTTCTGGGACGGCCCGGCGGAGGTCCCGCCGTCGCTCAACCGGTGACCGGGCCGGAGGCCGCCCGCCGCGCCTTCTCCTTGCGCAGGTAGAACCACGCCATGTTCGAGGAGAGCCCCGCCAGCAGCACCCACACGATGCCGAGGAAGCTGCCCCGCGCGAAGGAGATCACGGCCGCGGCGACGGCGAGCGCGCAGACCACGAGGGCGTACAGAGCGAGGCGGGGCATGGGGTCGGCTCCTGTCGGATTCCGGCGTTGTCGTACGCCGACCAGTGTCCCCCATGCCCCGCCCCGTCCCGTACGCGGCTAGACGTCGGTGACCCGCAGCCCCGCGTGCGCCTTGTAGCGGCGGTTGACGGAGATCAGGTTGGCGACCAGGGACTCGACCTGGTGGGCGTTGCGCAGGCGTCCCGCGAAGACGCCCCGCATCCCGGGGATGCGGGCGGCGAGCGCCTGCACCGCGTCCGTGTCGGCGCGGCTCTCGCCGAGCACCATCACATCGGTGTCGATCTCCTCGACCGACGCGTCCTGGAGCAGCACGGCGGAGAGGTGGTGGAAGGCGGCGGTGACCCGCGAGTCGGGCAGCAGGGCCGCGGCCTGCTCGGCGGCGCTGCCCTCCTCGGGCTTGAGGGCGTAGGCGCCCTTCTTGTCGAAGCCGAGCGGGTTGACGCAGTCGACGACGAGCTTGCCGCTCAGCTCCTCGCGCAGGGACTCCAGGGTCTTGCCGTGCCCCTCCCACGGCACGGCGACGATCACGATGTCGCTGCGCCGCGCGCACTCCGCGTTGTCGGCGCCCTCGACGCCGAGGCCCAACTCGTCGGCGGCGGCCCGCGCGCGCTCGGCCGCGCGGGAGCCGATGATCACCTTCTGGCCCGCGCGGGCCAGCCGGTAGGCGAGGCCGCGCCCCTGGTCGCCGGTGCCGCCGAGCACGCCGACGACGAGCCCGGACACGTCGGGCAGCTCCCAGGGGTCCTTGGCCGGGGCCTTCGCGGGGGCGTTCCCTGGGGCGTTCTGCGCACTGTCTGTAGAGGTCATGGGGCGACCTTACTCACCCGTATCAGCGCCCGCCCGCACCCGTATCGGCGCCCGCCCCGGCCAGCCCCGCCACCGGTATCCGCCGGAACGAGATCGTCTCGTACGCGCTGAAGTCCCCCGTCTCGTACAGCAGCCCGACGGTCTCCTCGTCGAGGCGCACGAGGTCGGAGTAGGCGGCGGGCAGCCCGTCGACCGTGTGCGCGACCTGCCAGGTGGTGCCGCCGTCGGTGGAGCGGCGCACGGTCATCAGGGCGCGGAAGCCGGGGTCGGCGGGTCCCGAGAAGAGCAGGACGTCGGGGTCGCGCAGCTGCAGGACGCTGCACTCCACGACGGGCCCGGTGAGTCCGGCCTGCGGACGGAAGGGTTTGACGAGGCTCGCGCCGCCGTCGCGGGAGTGGGCGTCGGCGCGGTTGCCGGGCGCCGGGGAGTCGTTGCGGGTGTTGAAGTAGAGCCGCCCGTCGGGGAGTTCGGCGGCGGTGGTCTCGTTCACGTTGATGTAGCCGTTGGTGTTGTCGTCGATGTAGCCGATGCGCCAGGTCGCCCCGTCGTCGTCGCTGAGCAGGCAGTGGCCGCCGTTGTACTTGCCCTCGGTGCCGTTGTCGGTGCCGGTGGGCGGCAGGGAGTGGTTGGCGGGAACCACCACGCGCCCCGTGGTCAGCTGCAGGGCGTGCCCCGGCGTGGTCGCGTACCACCGCCAACTCGCCTTCTTCACCTGCGCGGTGATCTCGCGCGGCACCGACCAGGTGAGGCCGTCGTCGTCGCTGTGCTGCACCCACACGCGGCGCCCGTCGGCGGCGGAGACGGTGCCGCGGCGGATGGCGTCCTCGGTGGCCGCGGCGGCGTTCCTGACCTGGACGAGGAGGACGCGTCCGGTGTCGAGGACGACGGGGGCGGGGTTGCCCGCGAGGTCGGCGCCGTTCTTGCCGACGACCTGGAGCGGGCCCCAGGTGCGGCCGCCGTCGGCGGAGCGCTTGAGGACGACGTCGATGTTTCCGAAGTCCGCCTGGGAGCCTACGCGGCCCTCGCAGAAGGCGAGGACGGTGCCGACGGACGTCCTCACGACGGCGGGGATGCGGAAGCTCGCGTATCCCTCGCGGCCCGCACGGAAGGGAACAGATGTCTGGGCAGTCATCCCCCGCCCTTCCCCAGCGCGGGGGAATTCCCCGTGAACTCCCGGTGACGAGTGGCATGTTGGGGCAGGATGCGACGCCATGGACGCCGTACGGGTCGCGCTGCTGCGCGAAGTGCTCGCCGGGACCGAGTGGATCGGCGCCACGCGCCGCTTCGCGGGGGCGCTGCGCTCCTCCGTCGTGCCGCACGGCGGCGGTCTGCTGCTCGTGGGCACGCGGGCGTACGAACCGTGGCACCTGGCCGCGCACCTGGTGGACGAGGCGGCCTGGTCGGGCACGCCGGAGCTCACCCCCACGCTCGTACGCCACCGGGTCCGCGCCGGGGACCCCGCACACCTGTCGACGGGGCTCGGCAGGATCGAGGCGGCGCGGCGCGGCGAGACGCTGCTCGTGGTGGCGCCGGACGCGCCGGGAGCGGAGCTGCTCACACGCGTGCACGACGCGCGGCAGGCCGGGGCGACGGTGCTCGCGCTCGGCTCCGGGGACCGGGACCTGGACGCCCTGTCGCACGACGCGCTCGCGGTGCCGCAGACGCCGGACCTCGACCTGGACACGGTCCAGCACCTGGTGAGCGCGGCGGCCGGGGAGAACGCCCTGCCCGAGGCCCGCGGGCGCAGGCGGTTCCGCGACCGGCTGTCCCGGCTCGCCGACCAGCTGACGTCACCCCCGCCGACGCGGTGGTGAACCTCGCGCGGACGCGGTGGTGATCCTCACGCCCGTCCGGCGGAAATTCAGTTGCCCGGTGCACCCGTCGCCGCTGAGCATGACTTCTCGTGCCTCTCTCCGCGATACTGCCCGATCTTTCACCCTGGCGTTCCACCCGTGACTTCCGTCTGCTGTGGATCCAGGGCCTCGTCACGTACTTCGGCAGCTTCATGGCGATGGTCGCCCTGCCGCTGCAGATCAAGGAACTGACGGACTCGCCGGTCGCGGTCGGCGCGATGGGCGCGGTCGAGCTCGTGCCGCTGATCGTCTTCGGGCTCTACGGCGGCGCGCTCGCCGACGCGGTGGACCGGCGCAAGGTGATCCTCCTGACCGAGGCGGCGCTCGGCCTGCTGGCCGTCGTGCTCCTGGTCAACGCGCTCCTGCCCGACCCGCTGCTCTGGCCGCTTTACGTGGTCGCGGCGGGCGTCTCCGCCCTCGCGGGTCTGCAGCGCCCCGCGCTCGACTCGCTGATGGCGCGGATCGTGCCGCACCACCAGCTGACGGCGGCCGCCGCGCTGAACTCGCTGCGCTGGAACGTGGGCGCCATCGCGGGCCCCTCGCTGGCGGGCCTCGTCGTCGCCTACTTCGGGCACGCGTCCGCGTACGCGATCACGATCGTCGGCTTCACCGTGTCCGTGCTCCTGTGCACCCGCCTGTCGCCCGCGCCCGCCGCGCACGACGCGGAGAAGCCGTCCCTGAAGGGCCTGGCCGAAGGTGCGCGGTACGCGTGGTCACGGCCGGTGCTCCTCGGTACGTACGCGATCGACATGGCGGCGATGTTCTTCGCCTTCCCGAACACGATCTTCCCGTTCCTCGCGGACGACCTGGACGCCAAGTGGTCGCTCGGCCTGATGTACGCGGCGGGGGCGGTCGGTTCGCTGCTGCTCAGCCTCACCAGCGGCTGGACGTCGCGGGTGCGGCGGCACGGGCTGCTCGTGGTGTTCGGGGCGGCGGGCTGGGGTCTGGCGATCACGGCGGCGGGGTGGTTCTCGAACGTCTGGGTGGTGCTCGTCTGCCTCGCGTTCGCGGGCGCGGGCGACATGCTGAGCGGCCTCGGCCGCTCCACCATCTGGAACCAGACCATCCCCGACGAGCTGCGCGGCCGCCTCGCCGGCATCGAGGTCCTGTCCTACAGCGTGGGCCCGCAGCTCGGCCAGGTCCGCGCGGGCGCGACGGCGGGCTGGACCGGCACCCGCCCCGCCATCTGGTCCGGCGGCCTGGCCTGCCTGGCCTCGGTCGGCGTCCTCGCGGCGGTGCTGCCGCGCCTCATCTCGTACGACGCGGACACGGACCCGGACGCGAAGCTGCGCAGGGAACGGGGCGAGGCAGAACTGACGGCCTAGCGGTCCCGCGCCCCGAAGGGGCGCGGGGAACTGCGCGACCGGCCACGGAGCACCCGCAGACGACGGACGGGATGATGCGGCACACCCAGCCGAGCGCTCACGCGTCGTCGTTCTCGCCCCGCGCGGCGGAATCGTGCCACCGGGGGTCGTTCTCCCATTCGAGGTTCCGCTCCCTGGCCGTCTCCATCGCGTGCTCCGCCTCCGTACGCGAGGCGTAGGGGCCCATGCGGTCCTTGCCCGGGCAGTCCGGGCCCTCCTCGACCCGCCGGTGTTCCAGGCAGTAGTACCACTCGCCCGGTTTGCCGACCGTCCTCTTCTTGAACAGCGCCATGCCCCGCTCCTTTCGTCCCGCTCTCTGAGGCCATGCTGCCCCACCGCGGCTGGCTAGACTCGCTGGCATGTCTGGCCAGTCACCGCTCGTCCCAGGGGAGCTCTCTCCCATCCGTTCCGTACCCGGCAACATCAGGCGCCCGGAGTACGTGGGGAAACCCGCCCCGACCCCGTACAAGGGCCCCGAGGTGCAGACCCCCGAGACCATCGAGCTGATGCGCACCGCGGGCCGCATCGCCGCCCGCGCCATGGAAGAGGCCGCGAAGCACATCGCGCCCGGCGTCACCACCGACGAGCTGGACCGCGTCGCGCACGAGTACATGTGCGACCACGGCGCCTACCCCTCGACGCTCGGCTACCGCGGCTTTCCGAAGTCGCTGTGCAGCTCGATCAACGAGGTCATCTGCCACGGCATCCCCGACTCCACCGTCCTGAACGACGGCGACATCATCAACCTCGACGTCACGGCGTACATCGGCGGCGTGCACGGCGACAACAACGCCACCTACCTCGTCGGCGACGTCGACGAGGAGTCGAAGCTGCTCGTCGAGCGGACCCGCGAGTCCCTCAACCGCGCCATCAAGGCGGTCAAGCCCGGCCGCCAGATCAACATCATCGGCCGTGTCATCGAGTCGTACGCCAAGCGCTTCGGCTACGGCGTGGTCCGTGACTTCACCGGCCACGGCATCAACACGTCCTTCCACTCCGGCCTGATCGTCCCGCACTACGACAGCCCGCACGCCACGACCGTGATCCAGCCCGGCATGACGTTCACGATCGAGCCGATGCTGACGCTCGGCACGTACGAGTACGACATGTGGGAGGACGGCTGGACGGTCGTCACCAAGGACAGGAAGCGGACCGCGCAGTTCGAGCACACACTGGTGGTGACGGACACCGGGGCGGAGATCCTCACGCTGCCCTGAGTTCCGCGGACCGGAAGATCGAAATCCTTACGGTTCCCTGAACCGGCAGCGGGTAGCTTTTTTACCGACAGGACGTCGGGAACCAGTTGACTTAGGTAAGCCTAACTTGCCATGATCTGCGGCAGGGGTCGCGCTGGTTCCCGGCCATCCCGTCATTCCTCGGCTCCCCGTTGGAGGTCCCGCATGGACACGCCGCTCACGCCCTTCTCGACGGTCATCCGCACCGCGTCGCACGAGCAGCACACCGAGGCGGAGACCTCGACGTTCATGAGCGACATGCTCGGCGGCAGGCTCGGCGTCGACGCCTACACGCGCTACACGGAACAGCTGTGGTTCGTGTACCGCGCCCTGGAGGGCGGCGCGCAGGCCCTGCGCGAGGACCCCGTCGCGGGGCCGTTCATTCGGCCCGAGCTGGCGCGCGTGAGCGAGCTGGAGCGCGACCTCGCGCATCTGCGGGGCGCGGACTGGCGCGAGGGCCTGACCCCGCTGCCCGCCACCGCCGCGTACGCCGCGCGGATCGAGGAGTGCGCGCGCACCTGGCCCGGCGGCTACGTCGCCCACCACTACACGCGCTACCTCGGCGACCTCTCCGGCGGCCAGATCATCCGCGGCAAGGCCGAGCAGACCTGGGGCTTCGCGCGCAAGGGCGACGGCGTGCGGTTCTACGTCTTCGAGGGGATCCCCAACCCGGCCGCGTTCAAGCGGAGTTACCGCGAGCTGCTCGACGGGATCGACGAGGTCGTCACGGACGAGCTGGAGAAGAAGCGGATCGTCGACGAATGCAAGCGCGCTTTCGCTTTGAATACGCGGGTCTTTCGTGAGCTGGGGGAAGAGTTTCCGTTGACGGCGTGAGTGCTGAGGTCGCGGGGGCGCTGCCCCCCCCGGGCCCCCGCTCCTCAAACGCCGGAGGGGCTGAGTTTCACCCTTCCCCCCACCTCGATCCCTCCCCCCGGCCCCGGAGCCGTGAGGATCTGTGAGCCGCGTCCCTGCGTGATGTTGAGGGCGCGGCTCAACTCGTGGGCGAGCAGGAGCGCCGCCGCGCCCGTCGCCTCGTCCTCGTCGATGCCGTCGTTCCGGCCGGGGAAGCCCCTCGCGCGCACGCGCCCCGCGGCCTCGTCCTGCCACGCCCAGGCGTAGATCCACTCCCCCGGCGGCGGCACGTCGAGCGCGTCGACCTCCGCCACGCTGTCGTACCGCCGCAGCGTCCGCGCCGGCGCCCACTCGGCACGCGCCGTGATCCAGCTGAACTCGCCGTCCTGGCGGGCCTGGACCACCCCCGCGGGCGTGACCAGTTCGGGCAGGTCGAGCAGCCAGGCCGTGCCGACGCAGGGGTGTCCCGCGAAGGGCAGCCGCAGGGTGGGGGTGTAGATGTCGATGACGCCGCGCTCGGGGTCGTCGACGAACACCGTCTCGCTGAAGCCGAGTTCGCCCGCGAGGGCCTGGCGGTCCTCGCGGGCACGGAGGGGGTCTCCCCTGCTCATGAAGAGCTCGGGGAACGGCCCCGGCCGCACGACACCGAGTTCGTTGCCGTGCCGACCGTCGGGCCCGCAGAAGACACGCACCACGTCGAGTGCGTCCAGCACTTCGCCTGCGTCGAGTGGTTCAGTCATCCGCGCATTGAAGCATCACGCGCGTCACGCCACTTCGGTGCCCCGGCGGCGCCGCGCCACGACCACCGCGGCCGCGCCCGCCGCCGTCGCCAGGCCCGCCGCGCCGAGCAGCGCGGTCGAGGGGACGGAGGCGCCGGTGGACGCCAGCGAGCCGGAGCCGCCGACCGTGCCACCGCCACCCACGGAGCCGGAGCCCGTGGCGCCGCCGCCCGCCACCTCGGTGCCGATGTCACCGCCGCCGGACGGCAGGTCCGCGCCCGCCGTCGAGGACAGGGCGACCGTCACCGGGTCGATCTTCTGGCCCGCCTTGTACATGGAGCCGACGGCGCCGTTGGCGAACTGCTTGGCGCCGTCCGCGGTGAAGGCCGCGGGGACCTTGTCGAGCAGGACGACGCCGCCCTTGGCCTTGTACGAGGCCTTGGAGAGGTCGAGCGTCGCGAACTCGACGTCGTCGTTGGTGCCCTTGGGCGTGGTGACGTCGACCAGCAGGGTGCCCTTGGCGCCGTTCGCCCGCACCTTGATGTCGCTGAACTTCATGTCGATGCCGTGCGCCTTGTACGTGAAGCGGACGCTGCCGCCGAAGGACGCGTCGATCTTCCTGGCGCCGGAGTTCACGTCGGCCTTGCCGTACGGGAACCGGTAGCCGCCGGAGATCTTCTTCGCGCCGCCCGCGACGCTCACCTCGCCGCCGGTGGAGATGTAGGTGCGGAAGGACTTCTTCAGGCCCCAGGTGAGGCTGCCCTCGACGATCTTGTCTGCGGACTGGCCGCCGGGCGTTCCGGTGGGCCTGCCGGTGGGCTTGCCGGTCGGCTTCGTGGACTCCGTGGGGCCTTCCGTCGGCTTCGCGGACTCGGTGGGCTTCGCGGACTCGGTGGGCTTGGCCGACTCGGTCGGCTTCGGCGACTCGGTGGGCTTCTCGGTCACCGGGGCGCCGGGCGTCACCGCGAGCGTGGCCGGGTCGAGCTTCTCGCCCTCCTTGTACATGCCGTTGAAGGCCTTGGCGCCGTCCGCGGTGAGCGTCGCGGGGATGTCCTTGTAGACGATCGCGCCGCCCTCGCCCTGGCCGCCCGCGACCGCGCTCAGGTCCAGCTTCGCCAGGTCGATGTCGTTCTGGACGGCGCCGTTGAGGGTGACGTCGGCCCGGATCGCGCCGGTCTTGCCCTTGGTGTGGACCTTGACGTCGGCGATCTTGATGTCGAACCGGTGGACCGTGGAGGAGAAACGGACGTTGCCCTTGAAGGCGACGTCGGTGGCGTGCACTGCGGTGTCGTACGTCCCCTTGCCGCCGGTGAACGTGAACACCCCGTTGTCCGCGGCCTGCTGGGCCCCGTCCTTGGCCTCGATCTTGCCGTGGGCCATGCCGACGACGTACTTGCGGAAGGACTCCTTCACGCCCCACTGCAGCGTGCCGTCCTTGAGCTCCAGCTTCGGCGGGGCTGCGGGCTTGTCTCCGTCGGCGGCGAGCGCCGGCAGGGCCAGGGCGCTCGCACCGAGCGCGACGGCGGTGGCGACGGCCGCCGCGAGGGTTATGGGACGACGGGTGGGGGCCATGATCAGGCTTCTCCTTGAGACGTGAGGGGGGTGCGGGGGGCCGGTGACCGGCGAAGGGGCCGATGACCGGCGCGACGGTCAGGAGTCGGCGGAGCCGGAGCCGTCCGCGGTGCCCGGCGAGTCCGCCGCCGCGCGCTTCTTGCGCACGACGCCGAAGGCGACCGCCGCGGCGAGCAGCACCGCGATGCCGGCGCCGACGCCGATCGGCACGGCGTTCGACGAGGAGCCCTCGGAGTCCGCGGCGTTCTCGGTCCTCGGCTCCTTCGCCTCCTGCTTCCCGGGCTCCGGGGCGGGCTTCGCGGACGAGCCGAGGTCCGGCAGCGCGGGCAGCCGCGCGTCGGCGTCGAGGGCGACGGCGAGCGAGAGCGGGTCCATGGCGGAGCCCGCCTTGTACATGCCGCCGAACGCCTTGGCGCCGTCGGCGGTGAGCTTCGAGGGCACCTCGGTGAGGGAGACGAGGCCGTCCTTCGGCTTCAACTCCTGTGCGGCGAAGGTGATCAGCGGGGCGTTCTTCAGGGCGACGCCGCGGTCGCCCTTGCCCGCCACGTCCGCCGAGAGCGTGCCCTTGCCGTCCTTCACCTCGACGGCGACGCCGGAGAGCGTCAGGTCGAGGCCGTGCTCACCGGTGAAGCGGACGGCTCCGGCGAAGTCGGCGTCGAGGGTCTGCTTCTTCTCGTCGTACGTCCCTTCGCCCTCGGGGAAGCGGAAGAGCGCGCCCCCGTCCTGGGCGCCGGCGGACAGGGTCCACTCGCCCTTGGCGATGGACCCGGTGACGTACTCGCGGAAGGTGCGGCGCACGCCCCAGTCGACGGCGGCGTCCTCGATGCGGCCCGCCTTCGCCTTCCTGCCCTCGGACTTCCGGTCCTTCTTCTTGTCGGCGGGCTGGTCCGAGGGCTTCTTCGGGCCGGACGCCGCGGCGAGGTCCGTCGACAGGCTCACGGGGTCGAGCGCGGTGCCCGCCGTGTAGTACCCGGCGAAGGCCCTGGCGCCCTGCGAAGTCAGCGTCGCGGGAAGGTTGTCGAGGGCGATCGGTCCGGTGCCGCCCTTCATGTCGATGCCCGAGATGTTGAGCGAGGCGAGCGGCACCTGCGCGGTCGTGGTGACCTGGCCGGTGCCCTTCTCCTTGCTCACCATGTCGGCGTAGAGGGTGCCGGAGCCGCCGGAGATCTTGACGGTGGGGCGGCTGATCGTGAGGTCGAGCTCGTACGAGCCGCCCTTCTTGTGCCCGGTGAAGCGCACCCCGCCCGAGAAGGCGGCGTCGAAGGCCCCGCTGTCGGGGTCGTAGGAGCCCTTCGCCGAGTGGAAGCGGAACTGGCTGCCGCCGACCGTGGCGGCCCCGCCCCGCAGCGTCGAACTCCCTTGGGCGATGGGCCCGGTGACGTAGCTCTGGAAGGAGGACTTGATGCCCCAGTCGAGCCGTCCGCCCCGGACCGTGCGGTCCTCGGCGTGGGCGGCGGACGCCGGGAGCAGCGCTCCGACGACCGCGGTCAGCACGGCCACGACTCCGGCGCGTGCGGTGACGCGCGCCTGTCTCGACGACGGCATGGGGAGACCCCTCCAGGGCTAGCTAATGAGGTAAGGCTAACCTAAACTACGATCACTCCGGACTGGAACCCCACCAACCGGATCCCGGACACCTCGGGCCTCACGCGTCGGAGGCGTCAGACCTCAACAGCACGACAGGACGGTGGACTTCGGTGCGTATGCCGCGCTCACTCCGTATCGCCGGCGCGTGGGCCGCCGTACTCGCCCTCGGCCTCACCGGATGCGGAACGCCGGACGGCGGTGGCACACAGTCACCGAAGGCCGGGACGGAGGCGGCGGCCCACGCGCCCGACCGGGTCGAGCCCCTGAAGACCGCGCCGAAGCCCGCGCTCCCCGCCACCGTCACCTCCGCCGACGGCCACGAGGTGACGGTGAAGGACACCCGCCGCATCGTGCCGCTCACCGGCAGCCTGAACGAGATCGTCTTCACGCTGGGGCTCGGCAAGAACGTCGTCGCCCGCGACATCACCGCCACCTTCGAGCAGGCGAAGAAGCTGCCGGTGGTCACGCGCGCGCACGACGTCTCGGCGGAGAGCGTGCTCTCGCTCAAGCCGACCGTCGTCCTCGCGGACACCACGACCGGGCCCGCCGAGGCCATCGACCAGATCCGCGACGCGGGCGTCCCCCTCGTCGTGTTCGACCCGGCGAAGGGCCTCGACGACGTGAGCCCGCGCATCGAGGCGGTCGCCGAGGCGCTCGGCGTCGAGAAGTCGGGCGCCGAGCTGACCGAGCGCACGCAGCGGCGGATCGAGGCCGTCCGCGACACCATCCCGGCCTCGGCCCACAGGAAGAAGCCGCGGGTCGCCTTCCTGTACCTGCGCGGCTCGGCCTCCGTCTATCTGCTCGGCGGCCGCGATTCCGGGGCGGGTTCACTCCTGGAGGCGGCGGGCGCGGTGGACGCGGGCAAGGAGTCGGGGCTGAGGAAGGACTTCACCGCGATCACGAGCGAGGCGCTCGCCAAGGCCGCGCCCGACGCGATCCTCGTGATGACGAAGGGCCTGGAGTCGGTGAACGGCGTCGACGGCCTGCTGAAGGTCCCGGGCGTCGCCGAGACCCCAGCGGGCCTGGACCGCCGCGTCGTCTCGGTCGACGACGGCGTCCTCCTCAACTACGGCCCGCGGACCGACCAGGTGCTGAAGTCGCTGGTGGCGCAGTTGTACGGGGATGCCAAGTGAGCCTTGACGCCAAGTCATCGGACAGCAGGTCGTCAGACAACGGGTCCTCAGACAACGGGTTCTCGGACGGCATGTCCTCAGACAACCCGGACAGCAGGTCCTCAGACAAGCAGAGGGCCGAGTCCTCGGACAAGCAGACGCCCAGCTCCTCGGACAAGCAGACGCCCGGCTCCTCCGACAAGCAGACACCCACCCAAGCCCCCAGCCCCCACCGCAGCACCGCCCTCCCCCTGACCGTCGCCCTCGTCACCGCCCTCGTCCTCCTCTCGCTGCTCTCCGCCGGCATCGGCGCCTACGACATCCCCATCGGCGATGTCGTCTCCTCCATGCAGCACCGCGTCGGCATCGGCGGCACCCCGCTCGACCGGGTCGGGGAGAGCGTGCTGTGGAACGTGCGGCTGCCGCGCGTCGTGCTCGCGCTGCTCGTCGGCGCCTCGCTCGGCTGCGCGGGCGCGCTGATGCAGGGCGTGTTCGGCAATCCGCTGGCCGAGCCCGGCGTCATCGGGATCTCCTCGGGCGCGGCCGTCGGCGCCGTCGCCTCCATCGCGCTGGGCCTGAGTTTCTTCGGGAACTGGACGGTGACCGTCTGCGCGTTCGTCGCCGGGCTCGCGACCGTCCTGCTCGTGTACGCGATGTCGCGCGAGGGCGGCCGCACCGAGGTCGTCACGCTGATCCTCACCGGCATCGCCGTGAACGCCTTCGCGGGTGCGCTCATCGGCCTGTGCATCTTCTTCGCGGACAACGCGCAGATCAGCCAGATCACCTTCTGGCAGCTCGGCTCGCTCGCGCAGGCGACCTGGCCGAAGGTGCTCGCCGTGCTGCCGTGCGCGCTGCTCGGCCTCGCCGTCGCGCCCTTCCACTCAAGGAAGCTGGACCTGCTCGCGCTCGGCGAGCGGCCCGCCCGGCACCTGGGCGTGGACGTCGAGCGGCTGCGGCTCGTCCTCGTTCTCGTGGTGGCCCTGCTGACCGCGGCCGCCGTGGCCGTCGCCGGGATCATCACCTTCGTCGGCCTTCTCGTACCGCATCTGCTGCGGATGGCCGCGGGCCCCGGGCACCGCTTCCTCGTGCCCGGCAGCGCGCTCGGCGGGGCGCTCGTCCTGGTCGCGGCCGATCTGGCCGCGCGCACGGTGGCCGCACCCGCCGAGCTGCCGCTGGGGGTGCTCACCGCACTCTTCGGCAGCCCGTTCTTCTTCTGGCTGCTGCGCAGGACCCGTCGCAGGCAAGGGGGTTGGGCATGACCGGCCGGTTGGGCAGAAGGCTCCGCGAGGGCGGGTGGGGGCTCCCCCGCTCGTTCAGAGCTCGGGGAAGTGCGCCGCCCGGCCCCTTCGCCGCCGGTGACGTGCTGGCGCAGGCCGAGGGCCTGCGGGTGCGGCTCGGCGGGCGCGAGGTCCTGTGCGGGGTCTCGGTCGCCGCTCGCGCGGGCGAGGTGCTCGCCCTGGTCGGCCCCAACGGCGCGGGGAAGTCGACCCTGTTGGCCGCGCTCGCCGCCGACCTCCCGGCCGACGAGGGTGTCGTACGCGTCTGCGGTCGTCCCGCGGCCGACTGGCCCGCGCCCGACCTCGCCCTGCGCCGCGCCGTGTTGCCGCAGTCCGCCGCGCTCTCCTTCCCCTTCGCGGTCGAGGACGTCGTCCGGATGGGCCGCGCCCCCTGGGCGGGGAGGCGACCGGCGGACGACGACGACCGGATCGTGCGCGAGGCGATGGCGGCCACCGAGGTGGGCGAGTTCGCCGGGCGCCCCTTCTCCGCGCTCAGCGGCGGCGAGCGGGCCAGGGTCGCGCTGGCCCGTGTCCTCGCCCAGCGCGCCCCGCTGCTGCTGCTCGACGAGCCGACCGCCGCGCTCGACCTGCGCCACCAGGAGCTGGTCCTGCGGATCTGCCGGGAGCGCGCCGCCGCCGGTGACGCGGTCGTGGTGGTGCTGCACGACCTGGGTCTCGCGGCGGCGTACGCGGACCGGGTCGCCGTGCTGCGCCGCGGGGCCGTGGCGGCGGAGGGCGCCCCCGGCGACGTGTTCGGGGAAGCACTGCTCTCCGAGGTGTACCGGCAGCCCGTCGAGGTCTTCCCGCACCCGCGCACGGGCGCCCCCGTGGTCACGCCGCTCAGGGACGCCTGACCCCGAACCGGTGTTCCCCTGCCGCGGTTACGCTTCCCGTGGGGCAGGGGCCGGATCACCGGGGGGCGTCGATCGATGTACGAGAACTATCTGTTCGGGCTGCGCGGCGGCCTGGAGGCCGGCATGGTCGTCACGCTCCTCGTCGCGTACGCGGCACGGACCGGACGGCGGGAGACGCTGCCGTCCCTGTGGACCGGCGCCGGGGTCGCGGCGGCGCTCGCGCTCGGCTTCGGGTGCGCGCTGACCTTCGGCTCGCAGGAGCTGACGCCCCGGGCGCGGGAGACGCTCGGCGCCACCCTGTCGATCGCGGCCGCGGCCCTGCTGACGTGGGCCCTCCTCGCGATGCGGCGCGCGGGACCTCGTACGACGTGCCTGCTGACGGCGACCGCGTTCCTCGCCGTGGGCCGGGAGGGCCTGGAGACGTCCCTGTACGTGTGGGCGTCCGTGCGGACCTCCCTCGACGGCTCGCACGGGCCGCTCCTGGTCGTACTCCTGGGGCTGCTCACGGCGCTCGCGCTGTGCCTGCTGCTCCACAGGGGCGCGACCCTCGTCGCCCCCGGCACGTTCCTCACCTGGACCGGGGCGGTCCTGGCCGTCGTGGCGGCGGGTGTCCTCGCCCGCGGCGTCGGCGCCCTGCAGGAGGCCGAACTCCTGGGCGGCCCGCGGGAGATGGCGTTCGACCTCGGTGCGGTGATCCCGCCGGACAGCTGGTACGGGGCGCTGCTGCGGGGCGCCTTCGCCCTCCGGCCCGATCCGACGGTGGTCCAGGCCGCGGTCTGGCTGCCCTGGCTCGCAGCGCTTCTCGTGTCACTGCGTCTCATGTCGCCGCATCCCGTACCGATGTGTCTGGCCCCGAACTCCTGTGCCTATGATCGCCGTTCACCAGTCGATCATCACGAATGAGGAGTCCCCCCATGTCTCGCTCCCGGCTCGGGAAGTCCCTTGCCACCCTCACCGCCGCGACGGCCGTCGCGCTCGGCGCCTCGCTCATGACGGCCCCCACGGCCTCCGCGGTCGGCGGCAGCGCGTGCACCAAGAACGTCAAGAACCACAACATGATGGTCATCAACGTGGGCGCCACCGCGCGCTCGGGCCCGGGCAACGGCTACAGCAAGGTGAAGAGCCTGCAGTGGTTCGACCAGGTCCACGTCCGCTGCTACACGGTGAAGCGCGGCACCCAGTGGTACTACGGCGATCTGCCGGGCACCAGCAAGCGCGGCTGGGTCGACGCGATGCTCCTCCAGGAGAACTGACCCGCACCACGCACCCGCACCACGCACCCCTTCCGGGGCCCGATAAGGTTCGGGCCCTGGAAGGGGTAGGTGAGGGAATTCCGATGAGCAAGGTACGCAGGGTTCGCGGTCTGGGTCGGCCCGTCATGGCGTCGGCGGCGGTGACGGCTCTGGCGCTCACGGCGAGCGGATGCGTGACCGTGCACGGCGAGCGGGAGATCGTTCCCTCGGCCACCACGTCCGAGGCGCGGCGCGCGCTCAAGGAGTTCCTCACCGCGTACAACAAGGCGGACAAGGCC
Source organism: Streptomyces sp. NPDC025651 (assembly GCF_055558735.1). Classification (NCBI taxonomy): domain Bacteria; kingdom Bacillati; phylum Actinomycetota; class Actinomycetes; order Kitasatosporales; family Streptomycetaceae; genus Streptomyces; species Streptomyces sp. NPDC025651. The sequence goes on along the minus strand of NZ_JBVHLZ010000001.1, from coordinate 1,059,966 downwards.
TACGATCCCGCCCTGGACGCCGCCCGCATCACCGGGCCGCTGGGCGCCATCAACCAGGGCGGCCTCACATCGCGCCGGGTGCAGAACCCGGACGGCAACCCCAAGCACGTGCCGCTGGAGCTCTCGGACGTGTCGTACGCGATCCCGAAGAAGGCCGGCTGGCCGCGCTGGTTCGTGGCCGACTCCAAGGCCAACCGCCGCTCGGACCTGCGCTGGCTGTGGGTCTTCACCAAGGGCGGCCCCGACCAGCTGTGGCGTGCCACCTACCTGAACCTGGTGTCGCCGGACAAGCTGCCGAAGCTGAAGAAGGACGAGGACGGCTTCGCCGAGCCGGTGGACGTGGCCGCGAAGGACCTCGCGCTCGCCCCCTCCGCGCTCGGCAGGGAGTACACGTCGTACCTGAAGTCGGGCGGCGACGCGTTCGCGCCGGGCGGCCACACGTCGGGCTGGAAGGCCTACCGCGACCGGAACTCCAAGCGGGCCGGTCTCGCCGTGCAGTACATCGACGAGCCGGAGAACGGCGGCACGTTCGCGCCGGTGGGTCTGCGCACCGAGGACGGCGGCGCGCTGGTGTTCTTCTCCACCCGCCACTACGAGAAGCAGACCGCGTCCAAGGGCCTGAGCCCGAAGGTCGAGGCGGACGCGAAGGCGCTGCTCAAGGGCGAGGTGAAGCAGTCCCTGATGCTGGACCGGGTCTCGAACCAGGTGGTCGTCGACCCGAAGAAGTCGGGCGGCGAGAAGGTGGCGTTCCTCGGCCGCATCCAGGGCCTGACGGGCGCCAAGGGCGAGTAGGTCCCGCCCCCGCGGCCGGTGGGTCCGCCCCCACGCCCGGTGTGCGGGCTCAGCCCCTCAACGGCCAGGCGGCGACGTCCTGTTGGGGCTCTCCCGCGACGCGCGCGCACTCGTCGGTGAGCGTCTCCAGGAGGGTCAGCGGGTCCGGCAGCGGGTGCTCGGGGCCGCGCGCCCAGCGGACCTGGAGGTCACCGGGGAGCCGGGCGGGCGGCACGAGGACGTAGCTGCCGCGGCAGTGCCAGCGCAGGCCCGGGTGCTCGTCCATCGTCTCGGGGTGGCAGTCCAGCTCGCAGGGCCACCACTCGTCCTCGTCCTCGGGGGTGCCGCGGGTGGCGGTGTAGAAGAGCATGCGGCCGTCGTCCGACTCGGCCACGGGGCCGACCTCGATGCCGGCGGCCAGGAGCCGCTCCAGGGCCGCGCGCCCGGCGTCCAGGGGTACGTCCAGGACGTCGTGGACCATGCCGGTCGCGGTGATGAAGTTGGCCTGCGGCTGGTGGCGGGCCCACCGCTCGATCTGGCCGCGGTCGGTCGTGGACTGCGTCTGCCAGGCGAAGGAGACGGGGTGCCTGGCGGGTGTGGGGCAGCCGATGCGGTCGCACGAACATCGGTACCCCGACGGATACGCGGCCGGGGCGAGCGGCAGTCCGGCCGCCGCGGCGGCGAGCAGCAGGTCCTCGCGGACCCGGTCATCCCCTGCCGTGTCCTTGGGACGGCGGCGAAGCCACTGGGAAATCCTGCCCTGCCCGCCGGACCGGCTGCCGAACTCCGCGCCCATCTAGCCCCTCACCTCGCCGTTGTGCCGAAAGCATGACCCATGGTCCCACCATCCTGCGCCTCGGGGGGCCGGAGCCCACATCCGGGGTAGCTGGGGTGATGCCAGCCGCTGGACGACATAGCGCGTCATTGCGTACTAAGAAGGGATTTCCACCCCTACCGTGGTCGCCATGGTCATTAGGACTGTGCTGACAGGCCTCACGGCGCTGACCCTCACGGCACCGAACGGCTTCCTCGCCCCGATCGAGTGGGGCGGCGGCCCCCTGACCGTGGACGCGCTCCCCCGCGTCGTCTACACCGCGCACCGCGGCGGCGCCCTGGAGGTGCCGGAGAACAGCATGTCGGGTCTGGTGGCCGCGTACGAGCGCGGCACCGCCCAGGTCATCGACTTCGACACACGGATACTGCGCGACGGAACCATGGTGGTGATGCACGACGACACCCTGGACCGGACCACGTACGCGACGGGCCCGGTGCGCGGCCTGGACCGGCAGGAGTGGCAGAGCGTGCGGCTGCGCCCCGGCGCGGCCCTGCCCGGCAGCTGGCGCCCCGAGCGGCCGCCGACGGTCGCGGAGGTCCTGGACCGCTTCGGCGGGCGGATCATGCTGATGCTGGAGGCCAAGGACCCGGGCAGCCTGAAGAAGCTCGCCCAGCTGATCCGGGTGCGCGGCCTGACCCGCTCGGTCTTCGTGAACTCCAACAAGCCCGCGGTCGCCCGGCGCGCCCACGAGCTGGGGCTGCTCGCGCAGCTGTGGCGCTCCAAGACGCAGATGCGCACGGACAGGCCCGAGCGCTGGGCGTCGTTCGTGGACGTCCTGGACGTGGACTACAAGGCGCGCGACAACGACCTGCTGCGGGCCGTCAACTCGGGCATCCCGCGGGTGTGGGCGCACACGGTGACCACGCCGAAGCAGCGCGACCGGGCGCTGCGCCTCGGCTGCAACGGCATCATCACGGACGCGCCGGGACTGCTCTCGCGTACGCCGATCAAGCCCGACGAGCCGTTCAAGCAGGCCGCGGGGATCGAGCGGTCCTCGCAGGTCAGGACGTTGCGGAACGCGGCGTGATGCCGTAGAGGGCGTACTCGACGAGCTTGTCGGCGTACGCGTGGTCGAGGGGGCCCGATCGCATCAGCCAGCGCTGGGCGAGCGGGCTCGCCCACAGTTCGAGGGCGATGCGGGGGTCGACGCCGGGCGCGACCTGGCCCGCGTCCTGGGCCCGGCGCACGCGCCGCACGTAGAGCTGGAGCTGTGGTTCGAGGAGCTTCTCCACGAACTCGGCGCCCAGCTCGGGGTTGAGCAGCCCCTCGGCGGCGAGCGCGCGGTAGGGGGCGTCGTACTTGGGGTCGTTGAACTCGTCGACGGTGGCGCGCATCACGTACTTGAGGTCGGCCTCCAGGTCCCCGGAGTCCGGGATATCGGTCGCGACCTCGTCCGCGCCCGCGTTCTCGCCGGCCTCCCGGGCCGCCTGTTCGGCGAGGTCGAGGAAGGCGTCGAGCAGGACGGCACCCTTGGAGGTCCACCAGCGGTAGATCGTCTGCTTGCCGACGCCGGCGCGGGCCGCGATGGCCTCGATCGTCAGCTTGGCGTAGCCGACCTCCTCGACCAGGGCGAGGGCGGCGTCGTAGATCGCGCGGCGCGAGCGTTCGCTGCGGCGCGTGGAGTCGGGAGCTGTCTTCTGGGCCATGTCGTCGAATGTAGCAGCGGGCGAGCCGAGACGTACCGTCTTGACAAGACGGGGCGTCTCGCCGATAGTGGTGACCGAAGCGAGACGATCCGTCTCGCCCGACTGGTGACACTCGACCGACCTGGAGGCGGACATGACCCGAGGATCAGGAAACATGCTGGGCGTCGGCGGCACCCGCAGCAATCTCTCCCGCAAGGCGCTGCGCGGCGGGGGCAGGGGCGACCGCGTCGGGGGCGGCCTCAGCCCCCAGGAGCAGAAGCGCGAGCTGCTGCGCAGACTGCGGGAGGGCCGCGAGACGCACGGCCGTTCGTGAACCGCGCACGCGGGTGGCCGTGTGACGTCGACCACCACCCGTTCGGTTCACAGCGCGAAGGCTCCTCACACCGCACTATGGGCTTCGACTGCCCCACCACGGGCAGCACCTGACCCTGCGGTACGTGAGGAGCCTTCTTTGTCCCGTATTCCTCGCTCTCCTCGGTGCGCCACACCCCGGCGCTACCTGATGTGCTCGCCCGAACACTTCAAGGTCACCTACTCCATCAACCCCTGGATGGACCCCGCCAAGCCGGTCGACGTGCCGCTCGCCGTCGCCCAGTGGGAGGACCTGCGCGACCGGTACCGGGCGCTCGGCCACACCGTCGAGGAGCTCGCCCCCAGGCCCGGCCTGCCGGACATGGTCTTCGCGGCGAACGGCGCGACCGTCGTCGAGGGACGCGTGCTCGGCGCGCGCTTCGCCTACCGCGAGCGCGAGCAGGAGGCCGCGGCCCACCTGGAGTGGTTCCGTGCGCACGGCTTCACCGAGATCCACGAGCCCACCCACATCAACGAGGGCGAGGGCGACTTCGCCGTCACCTCCTCCTACGTCCTGGCCGGGCGCGGCTTCAGGGCCAGTCCGCTCTCGCACGGCGAGGCGCAGGAGTTCTTCGGCCGCCCGGTCATCGGGCTCGACCTGGTCGACCCCCGCTACTACCACCTGGACACCGCGCTCGCGGTCCTGGACGACGCGGCGGACGAGGTCATGTACTACCCGCCCGCCTTCTCCCCCGGCAGCCGCGCCGTCCTGGAGCGGCTCTTCCCCGACGCCCTGGTCGTCGAGGAGCCCGACGCCGCGGCGTTCGGGCTCAACGCCGTCTCCGACGGGCTCCACGTGCTGCTCCCGCAGGCCGCCGTCGGACTCTTCGAACCGCTGCGCGAGCGCGGCTACGAACCCGTCGGGATGGACCTGAGCGAGCTGCTCAAGGGCGGCGGCAGCGTGAAGTGCTGCACACAGGAGCTGCGGGTCTGACCCGGCGGGCTAGCCCAGCTTCGCCGGGCAGAGCCTGCGCGGCGCGTCGTCGCCCTTGAGGCGGGCGTCGACGCAGCCGCCCGGCAGCCCCTCGTACGCCGTGGTGCCGAAGTTGGCCGTGACGGTCAGCGTGCCCCTGCCGAAGACCGTGCGCTGGACGGTGCGGTCCTCGGTCAGGCGCCGGTAGGAGGTCAGGGGCTCGGTGCCCGCGGCCTTGTGCAGGGGCGAGAAGTACTTCTGGAGCGCGGCCAGTTCGGCGCCGTGCTTCGTCAGGGACGGGCCGTCCAGGACGTAGTTGAGGGGGGTGTTGCCGAGCATCGCGAGCAGGGCGCGGGTGGTCTTCTGCCGCGGGAGCTTGTCGTGACTCAGCTCCCAGCGCTCGGTGTTGACCAGCGAGCCGTGCAGCGCGGTCTCGTAGAGCGGGACGCGGTAGCGCGGGTCGTACATCGCCTTGGCGAGGTCGGCGGGCAGGTCGACCGGCTTGAAGAAGACCCCGGGGGCGTTCTCCGGGTAGTAGCCGCCCCACTTCTCGCGGTCCTTCTGGAGCGCCCACAGGCCGTCGGCGGCCGGGGTGGCGCCGCCGTGGTCGAAGGCGAGCACCTTGTTCGCCCAGGCCTGGGCGGTCTCGGAGCCGAGGACGAGGCCCTTGCCCGTGTCCGTGCCCGTGTCCGTGTCCGCGATGCGCCGCATCCGCGCGAGACGGTTCTCGCGGTCCTCCGCCTTGGTCATCGGGTGGCTCTTGTCGTGGTCGCGGAAGAGTTCGCCGGTGGCGTCGACGTCGAGGAAGTAGCTGTCCGCGCCGTTGGCGACCATGGAGCGGGTGCGGTCGGCGAGGTAGTGGTGGCGGGGCTCGGCCTGTTCGAAGGCCTGGGAGCTGAGGTAGCAGCCGCGGCCGCCGAAGCCGGTCTCGGGCCTGCCCTTCGCGTCGCGTACGCAGTAGTCGGGGTAGACGCGGCCGGGCCACACGGCGTTCGGGGCGTCGGCGGTCTTCGGGTCCTGGCCGTTGGCGAAGGAGTCGTACGGGCCCACGAGGTACCCGGCCTTCTTCGCGGCGCTCACCGCCTCCTTGTCGGGGTGGGGCTCGCCGTCGTAGCCGAGCCACATCCGGTCGACGCCCAGCGCGCGCAGCTTCCGGACCGCGGGGGCCTTGCGGGCGTCGCCCCAGGTGTAGGCGTGGAAGGCGCCGAGGAGCTTGCCGGTGGCGGGGTTCTTCGCGATCTTCCGCTTCAGGCTGCCCAGTTGGCCGCGCTCGGCGAGGTAGGAGCGGTAGTCGGCGGCGGGCGCGACCGGGTTGCCGTCGGTCAGCGCGAAGGTGACGGCGTAGTCGCGGGTGCCCTCGCCGCGGTCGAAGGTGTGCTCGGCGGTGGCGCGCAGCCGGCCGCCCGGCGCGGTGAAGCCGAGGGTGGTGCCGATGTCGGTGGGCGTGAGGTAGCTGACGCCGGTCCTCCCGCCGAGGGAGTAGCCCCACAGCGGCAGCGTCAGGCCCTCGCCCACGTCGACGGTACTGCCGCCGAGGCCGCCCTTGCCGGTGGTCCAGAAGGCATCCGTGACGGGGATGTCCAGGCCTTCGCCGCGCGGGAGTTGAAGGGAGCTCGCGGTGGCGTCGGTGCCGGTGACGGGCCAGCTCACCGAGGTGTCGCGGTGCGCCTTCAGCCGCAGCGAGAGGCGGCCGTGGTCGGCGCGGGCGGTGACGTCGATGCCGCGCGCGGGGTAGCTCCAGCGGGCCCCGCCGCCGGTGCGGGTCACCGGGCCGGGGGCGCCGAGGTCGGTGCCCGAGGCGTCGGAGAGGGTGAGTTCGCGGCCGTCGCGGGTGCGGGCGCGCACGGCGAGGGAGGCGGTGTCGACGACCGCGGTGCCGCCGTCGACGGACAGTTCGACCTGCTTGCCGCGCGGCTGTTCGGCCCCCGCGGTGAAGGCGTAGGTGGTGGCGCCCACCGCGGTGACCGCAAGGGCGACGGACAGGGCGAGGAAACGGGTCTCCGACCGCCTGCGGGCATGACCGGGTGACGTGATCTTGGTTGGCATGGGGACGTGGATAGTCACCGCGTCTAAGAACCTCTTAAGAAGCGGCCCAATTCAGCCACCTGACCTGCGGCGTGCTAACAATACGGACGCACGGGTGCGACGCGCGGACACGCGGGGCGTCCCGTGCGAACGCATCACAACAACCAAAAAGGTGGGCCCACAGGGGCCCAGGGGGAAGAAGAGGTATCAGCGCAGTGAACCGTATGCGCACGTCCGCCGCAGTCCTGGCCACCGCGGGGGCACTCACGGCCGCTCAGCTCGGCCTCGCCGGGTCCGCGTCCGCGGCGACCGGCTCGACCGCTCCGAAGGCCGCGCCGCGCGCCGTCTCCGGCTGCCCGATCGACATCGTCTACCCGAAGCGCTTCTCGTACGACGCGCGGGGCAACGTACTCAACGGCGGCCTGTACTTCGGCATCAAGAGCAAGACCACGAAGAGCGTCAAGAACGTCACCCTCACGGTGACCAACACCAAGAACGTCCGCTTCGGCAAGGCGACGCCGACGGGCGGCAAGGTCACGCGCAGGACGACGAAGACCGTCGCCGTGTACGACAAGACCTTCAAGGGCAAGGCCAAGCTCGGCTTCAAGGTCAAGACGCGGATCCTGAACGTCCGGTCCTACGGCGTGAAGTTCACGCTGCGCGGCACCGGCTGGAACTGCGCGGTCAACCAGGGGACCTGGGGCCCGGCCTAGTCACTGACCGGGCCGGCCACTGACCGGCCTGGTCACTGAGCGGACCGGGGCGGCCACGCGTCGCCCCAGTCCGCGTCGCGCGCCGCGCGGTACAGGGGGCCGTGGCGCTTGGTCACGGTCCGCCTGGTCAGCTCCTCCTCGGCCCCGCACAGGTCGAGGAGGACGAGGCCCTTGCGGATCTGGGGGCGGCGCACCACGCGGTGGGGCGCGGTGTCCGGGGCGGTGCCGAAGCGGACCGCCGCGACGTAGCTGAACTTCTCGTCCTCGTACGCCAGTGAGCCGCCCTTGACCTGGCGGTGCAGGGACGACCTGCTGACCCGCGCCGAGAAGTGGCACCAGTCCTCGCCGGGCACGATGGGGCAGGCGGCGCTGTGCGGGCAGGGAGCGGCGATCGTGAAGCCCGCCGCGATCAGCCGGTCGCGGGCCGCCATGACGCGGGCGTAGCCGTCGGGGGTGCCCGGCTCGACGACGACGACGGCCCGCTCGGCGGCCTGTGCCGCCGCGTCCACGACCGATCCGCGGTCCTCCTCGGTCAGCTCCCCGAGCACGTACGACACCGTGACGAGATCGGCGCTCTCGATGGCGAGCGATGCTCCGATACGAGAGCGCTGCCACCTCGCCGAGTTCAACTGGGGCACCGCGCCCGCCAGTTCACGCCCGAGGTCCAGCGCGGGCTCCGCCCAGTCGAGGACCGTCACCGGACGCTCCCCCGCCCACGTCGCCGCGACCGCCCAGGTCGCCGCGCCGGTCCCGCCGCCCACGTCCACGTGGCTCTGCGGCGACCAGCCCTCGGGCGCCGCGTCCACCAGGGCGGCCAGCGCGGAACGCACCGCCTCGAAGGTCGCCGGCATGCGGTACGCGGCGTACGCGGCGACGTCCGCGCGGTCGCGCAGGATGGGGGCGTCGGTCGGCGTGCGGCCCCGGTAGTTGGCGATCAGCCGGTCGACGGCCTGGGTCGCCTGCTTGGGCGGGAGGCCGTCGAGGAGTCCGGCGAGGGCACTGCGCAGGGTCTCGGCCGGGGAGGCTGGGGATGCCGGGGAAATCGGGGCGTTCACCCCATGATTCTACGGGGGTAGGAGGGAGCGGGAGCAAAGAGAGGGAGCAGGGGGAGAGGGAGAGCGATGACCACACAGACGCGTCGGGCCACGGTGTCCGACCACCCCGCGATCATCGAACGCGTACGGAGCTGGTGGGGCGAGACCCACTCCCCCGAGCAGACCAGGGAGCTGTCCCTGCTGCTGCCCAGGCTGTTCCTGCAGTTCTTCGCGCACACCAGCCTGGTCGTGGAGCGGGACGGGGAGATCCGCGCCTTCCTGATCGGCCTGTACTCCGGTGACGACGACCACGGCGCGTACATCCACTTCGTGGGCGTCGCCCCCGGGCTGCGGGGGCAGGGCGTGGGCCGCGGGCTGTACGAGGAGTTCTTCCGGCGGGCGGCCGGGGCCGGGCGCACGGAGGTGCGCTCGATCACCTCGCCGCACAACCGGCGCTCCGTCGCGTTCCACCGGGCCCTGGGCTTCACCCTCGAACCGGGCGACCGCGAGGTCGACGGGCTGCCCGTGCACGGCGACTACGACGGCCCCGGCTTCGACCGGGTCTGCTTCCGGAGGCACCTCTAGGGCACCCGCGCCCCTTCGGGGCACGTGCCCCGAAGGGGCGCGGGGAACTGCGCGACCAGCCCCGACGTACCCGCAGATGACACACCGGGCCCCAGCGGAGCACTCACCGCCCTCGCGCCGCGCGAGCGAGCCTCGTGCCCGCCGCCGCCCGCGGCGAACTGTCCGCCACACGACGGCGCGGATGCACCGTGTTCGCGAGCAGCACCAGGAAGGTGTCCGTGGCCGGGTCGATCACCAGGGACGTGCCCGTGAAGCCGGTGTGCCCGGCCGCGCCGCGCCCGGCGAGCTCCCCCATGAACCACGGCTGGTCGATGCCGAAGCCGAGGCCGTCGCCCGCCAGCATCAGCTCGACGAAGTCGGGGCCGAGGATGCGGGCCCTGCCGTACGAGCCGCCGCACAGCAGCGTGCGGCAGAACACCGCGAGGTCACGGGCGGTGGAGAAGAGGCCCGCGTGCCCGGCGACGCCGCCGAGCGCCCACGCGTTCTCGTCGTGGACGGTGCCGCGCAGCATCCCGCGGTCGGCCTTCGCCCACGGCCTGCGCTGGTCCTCCGTCGCGGCGGCGTCGGGGCGCGGTCCGAAGCCGGTGGCGGTCATGCCGAGCGGCCGGGTGATGCCCTCGCGGATCAGGGCGTCCAGGGGGCGGCGGGTGAGGCGCTGGAGGATGTGCTGGAGCAGCAGCATGTTCAGGTCGGAGTAGACGTACTCGCCGGGCTCGGTGACCGGGGCCTCGGCGCGCAGGGCGGCCAGGCGCGCGGCGTCGTCCGGGCAGTCGTAGAGCGGCAGTTCGGGCCGCAGCCCCGAGGTGTGGGTGAGCAGCTGGCGCACCGTGACGCCGTGCTCGGCGGCCGCCGTGAACTCGGGGACGTACGCGCCCACGAGCGCGTCGATGCCGAGCGTGCCGCGCTCCAGTTGCTGCACGGCGGCGACCGTCGTGAACAGCTTGGTGAGCGAGGCCAGGTCGAAGGGGGTGGTGGTGCGCGTCGGCACGCGCCACTCGCGGGGCAGCTCGACGCCGGTGTCGCTCTCCTCGTCGTACGAGGCGTAGCGCACCGCCCAGCCCGCCGCTTCCTCGGCCGCGATCACGGGGCCGCGGCCCACGACGACCACGGCGCCCGCGCACCAGGGGCGCGGTCCGCGTGTCAGATCGCGCACCTCGGCGACGAGCCGGTCGATCTCGTCGGGGACGAGGCCCGCGCGGTCGGGGGTGCCGGCGCGCAGGAGTCGTGGTGCGCTCAGTGGTCCGCCTCCTCCGTGGTCTTGTGCTGCCAGGGGCGGCACAGTCCCACGAAGCATGCGATGGCCGCCAGCGCGCAGACCAGTTGGACGACGGCCATCGGGACGGCCGTGTCCTCGCCGGCGATCCCGACGAGCGGCGAGGCGACGGCGCCGATGAGGAAGGAGGAGGTGCCGAGCAGCGCGGAAGCGGAACCCGCGGCGTGCGGGGTGCGGACCAGGGCGAGCGACTGGGTGTTGGGCATGGCGAGGCCCATCGCCGACATGAGGACGAAGAGCCCGGCGGCGACCGGGAGGAGGCCGACGTCGCCGAAGACGCCGGTCGTCATCAGGAGCAGGGCCGTCGCGGCGAGGGTGATGACCGTCAGGCCGAAGGCGAGCGCCTTGTTCAGGCTGACGCGGCCGACGAGGACCTTGCCGTTGATCTGGCCGACGATGATCAGTCCGACGGAGTTGGCGCCGAACAGCAGGCTGAAGGTCTGCGGGGACGCGCCGTAGATCTCCTGGATCACGAAGGGCGAGGCGGAGATGTACGCGAAGAGCGCGGCGAACGCGAAGCCGCCCGCGATCATGTAGCCGGTGAAGACGCGGTCGGCGAGGAGGGACCTCATGGTCCGCAGCGCCTCGACGGTGCCGCCGCCGTGCCGCTTCTCGGGCGCGAGCGTCTCCGGCAGGCGCCGCCAGACCAGGAGGGTCAGCGCGATGCCGACGGCCGTGAGGACGACGAAGATGCCGCGCCAGTCCGTGAAGCGGAGGACCTGGCCGCCGATGAGGGGCGCGACGATCGGGGCGACTCCGGAGATCAGCATGAGCGTGGAGAAGAAACGCGCCATTTCCACGCCGTCGTAGAGGTCGCGGACCACGGCGCGGGCGATGACGATGCCGGCGGCGCCCGCGAGGCCCTGCAGGAGGCGGAAGCCGATGAGGAGTTCCGCGGTGGGGGCGAAGGCGCAGATCGCGGTGGCGAGGATGTAGACGAGCAGGCCGATGAGGAGGGGGCGGCGGCGGCCCCACTTGTCGCTCATCGGGCCGACGGCGAGCTGGCCGAGGGCCATGCCCATGAGGCAGGCGGTCAGGGTCAGCTGGACGGTGGCGGCGGGGGCGTGCAGGGCGTCGGTGACCTCCGGCAGGGCCGGGAGGTACATGTCCATGGAGAGCGGGGGGACGGCGGTGAGGCCGCCGAGTACGAGGGTGACGAGGGCGCCGGTACGGCGGAGGGCGGCGGAGCGGTTGGGCTCCGCCGCCTGCTGTATCTCGTGCTTTTCCGTGGTCTGCCCGCGCTCAGGCATTACGCCCCTCCCGTAGCTTCGTGTCGTCCTCCATGGTCGCAGCTGTGGGTGGGTGGTACAGACGTGTCCTTTCCCCAATCCCGCCTCTTCCCGAAACTGGGGCGCCGCCCCAGACCCCGCTCCTCAAACGCCGGAGGGGCTGAAAGATACGAACGCCGGACGGGCTGGATCTTTCAGCCCGTCCGGCGTCCGAGGACGAACTCGGCGGAGCCGGTGATCTACGCGGGCCGCAGCCCGGGGTTGCCCGACTCCGTCACGAAGGACGCCGCCGTCTTGATCGGCGCCCCGGGGACCGTCACCGCGTCGATCGTCTTGAAGTCCGCCCGTGCCGCCTCCCTGCCCAGGGAGACCGTCACGTAGCCCCGCCGCCCGTTGTAGAACTTCAGGTGCGGGTTGGCCCGCGTGTACGTGTCCCAGTTGGCCGGCTTGTCCGCGCCGTCCTTGCCGCTCGCGACGGACGTGGCGACGATCTCCGTACCGACCGTCCTGGAGGACGTGTCGTCGAAGTCGGCCTTGATGTCGAAGGCGTAGCCGACGTGCACGTCGCCGGTGAGGACCATGAGGTTCTCCAGGTCCGCGGCCTTCGCGCCCGCGAGGACCCGCTGCCGCGAGGCGCGGTAGCCGTCCCAGGCGTCCATGGAGAGCTTCGCCTGCGCGTTGAGGTCGAGCTTGCGCTGGGAGAAGGTGACCTGCTGCGGGACGACGTTCCACAGGGCGCGCGAGCGGTGCCAGCCGTCGATGAGCCAGCGCTCCTGCGTGGCCCCGGTGATGGTGCGCGCCGGGTCGTCCGTCTCGGGCCCGGGGACGTGCGCCTTGTCGCCGTACGCCTGGTCGGAGCGGTACTGCCGGGTGTCGAGGATGTCGAACTGGGCGAGGCGGCCCCACCTCAGGCGCCGGTAGAGCTGCGCGTCGGGTCCCTTCGGCAGCTGCGGGCGGCGCAGCGGCTGGTTCTCCCAGTACGCGCGGTAGGCGGCGGCGCGGCGGAGCAGGAACTCGGCGGGCGGGTTGCCGTTCTCGTCGATGTCGTCGGCGTAGTTGTTCTCGGCCTCGTGGTCGTCCCAGGTGACGACGAAGGGGTGCGCGGCGTGCGCGGCCCGCAGATCGGGGTCGGACTTGTAGAGGGCGTACCGCAGGCGGTAGTCCTCCAGGGTCTGCGTCTCCTTGTTGTAGTGCGCGGGCAGCGTGCGGTCGGTGTAGTTGCGGGCGCCGCCGACCGCGTTGACGGCGTACTCGTAGAGGTAGTCGCCGAGGTGGAAGACGACGTCGACGTCGTCCTGCGCGAGATGCCTGTACGCGGTGAAGTACCCGTCGTGGTACGCCTGGCAGGAGACGGCGGCCAGGGTCAGGGCGCTCGTGCGGCCGCCCGTCGCGGGCGCGGTGCGGGTGCGGCCGGTCTCGCTGATCCAGCGGCCCGTCCTGAAGCGGAAGTAATAGGTGCGGCCCGCCTCCAGGTGGTCGACCTCCACGTGCACGGTGTGGCTGAACTCGGGGTGCGCGGTGGCCGTGCCCCGTCTGGCGATCCGGCGGAAGCGGGCGTCGTGGGCGAGCTCCCAGTGGACGGTGACGCGCTCGGCGGGCAGGCCGCCGCCCTGCTCGTAGGGGGCGGGGGCGAGCCGGGTCCAGAGCAGGACCGAGGAGGGCAGCGGGTCACCGGAGGCGACGCCGAGCGTGAAGGGGTCGTCCGCTATGCGGCGGGCGTCCAGCTCGGCGGCGCCCGCGACGCCCGCGGTGGGCAGGTTGGTGGCGAACGCGAGCGCGGCGGCGGCCCCCGTGACGGTGAGGAACCGGCGGCGCCCCAAGTGTCGGGCGGCGGCGCGTAGTTCGGGTGCGTGCTGCTGGCCTGCGGGTGTCATGGGCCCTCCCCTGACGATTGGTGTCAGGGGCATGCAAGTGGCGGGGGACGACGACCGACTGTCACGTACACAACAGCCGCATGGCGGGCGGATGATGTCCGCGTGGACACCCCTCCCGTACGCTGCGGGGCCATGAACGCTGAGCGAACTGACTCATCGAACCCGCCGGTGGCCACCGCGAGGACCGCCGTGGTGACCGGTGCGGGCTCCGGCATCGGCCGGTCCGTCGCCGTCGAACTGCTCGCCGCGGGCTGGTCGGTGGCGCTCGCCGGCCGCCGCGTGGAGACGCTGGAGGAGACGGCCGCCCTCGCCTGTGCCGGGGCCGCCGTGAAGGACGGCGCCGCCCTCTGCGTACGTACGGACGTGTCGCGGCCCGAGGACGTGGCCGCGCTGTTCGCCGCCGTGCGCGACCGCTTCGGCCGCCTGGACCTCCTCTTCAACAACGCCGGGACGTTCGGCCCCGGCGGCGTCGCGGTCGAGGAACTCCCCTATGACGCCTGGCGCCACGTCGTCGACACCAACCTCAACGGCGCCTTCCTGTGCGCGCAGGCGGCCTTCCGGCAGATGAAGGAGCAGGACCCGCAGGGCGGGCGGATCATCAACAACGGCTCGATCTCGGCCCATGTCCCGCGCCCCAACTCGGTGGCCTACACGGCGACGAAGCACGCCCTGACGGGCCTGACGAAGTCCCTCTCCCTGGACGGCAGGCCGTACCGGATCGCCGTCGGACAGATCGACATCGGCAACGCGGCGACCGACATGACCGAGCGCATGCAGTCCGGAATCCTCCAGGCCAGCGGCCAGTTGGCGAGCGAGCCGGTGATGGACGTGGCCGACGTGGCGCGCACGGTGCGGCACATGGCGGAGCTGCCGCTGGAGGCGAATGTCCAGTTCGCGACGGTGCTCGCGACCAACATGCCGTACATCGGGCGGGGTTGACGGCTCGGGGTGACGGGGGTGGCGCGTGGTGGCGCGGCCGTGCGGCCGAGATCTCCACAAGTGGAATAGGAACTACCGCATCAATACAGGGCAGCACACCCCGTATGCTCGGCTTCTCTCCACGAGAACTTCACACTTGGAGCACTCCTTGCGCATACGCACCGCCGCCCCCGCCGTCCTCACCGCCACCGCCCTGTCGGCGGCGCTGCTCGCCACGTCGCCCGCGTCGGCGGCGACCGCGCGCCACCAGGGCGGCCTGCACCTCGGCTACATCCAGTACGACAGCCCGGGCCGGGACACCCGCTCGAACGCCTCGCTGAACGCGGAGTGGGTGAACATCCACAACAACAGCCGCTCCGCGATCCAGCTCAAGGGCTACAAGCTCAAGGACAACACCGGCTACACCTACACCTTCGGCAGCTACAAGATCGGCGCCGGCAAGACCGTCAAGGTCCGCACCGGCAAGGGCGCCAACGCCTCCGGCGTCCGCTACTGGGGCCAGGGCAACTACGTCTGGAACAACACCAGCGACAAGGCCCGCCTGATCAAGCCGAGCGGCTCGCTCCAGGACTCCTGCTCCTGGGGCCGCGGCGACCACGGCACCAAGAACTGCCACTGACCACCACTGAGGGGGAGGGGGCAGGGCAATCGCTCCGCGGTGGGTGGGGTGCCGCGGTTGGGGCCGCGGGAATGACCCGGGCCGCGGAGCGGTTGCCCTGCGACATGACGACGAACGCCCCTGACTCCCCCGGCACCGCCCCCGAGGTGCTGCGGTACACCGCCTTCGCGACCGACCCCGCGGGTGGCAATCCCGCGGGGGTCGTGCCGGACGCGACCGGGCTCGACGACGCGGCGATGCTCGCGATCGCGGCGGAGCTCGGGTACAGCGAGACGGCGTTTCTCACGCCGGGGGGCGGGGACGCCGCGGCTTCCGTGGGTGCCGCGGCTTCCGTGGGTGCCGAACGCGCTTACTCCGTCCGCTACTTCAGCCCCAAGGCCGAGGTCCCCTTCTGCGGCCACGCCACCGTGGCGTCCGCCGTGGCGCTCGCCGAGCGGGACGGGGCCGGTCCCGGGGACTACGTCTTCGCCACGGCCGCGGGCACGGTCCCGGTCACCGTCACCGAGGCGGGCGGGACGCTGCGGGCCACCCTCACCAGCGTGGAGCCCCGCGTCGAGGAGGCCGCGCCGGACGACGTGGCCGAGGCGCTCGCCGCGCTCGGCTGGGCTGCGGGCGAACTGGACGCGGCGCTGCCGCCGCGCGTCGCGTTCGCGGGCGCCCGCCATCTCGTGCTGGCGGCCGCCACCCGTGCGCGGCTCGCCGACCTCTCGTACGACTTCACACGCCTCGAAGCACTGATGCGGCGCCTCGACCTCACCACCGTCCAACTGGTGTGGCGCGAGGCCGAGTCCGTCTTCCACGTGCGCGACCCGTTCCCGGTCGGCGGTGTCGTGGAGGACCCCGCGACGGGCGCGGCCGCGGCCGCCTTCGGCGCGTACGCGCGCGACCTCGCGCTCGTCCCCGCCGACGCCGTCCTCACCCTCCACCAGGGCGAGGACATGGGCAGGCCGGGCGTCCTCACCGTGACACTGCGGGACGGGGACGCGCGGGTGCGGGTCAGCGGGGCGGCGGTGCGGATTCCCGGACGGCGGGACCGGCCGCGGGCCCGCGGGGTCAGGCCTGGCCCGTCTCGAAGCGGGAGACCTTGCCCGCCTCGTCCACGGTGAAGTGCCACTTCGTCCGCATCTCGCCCCAGGTGTCGTTGCGGTACGTGACGAGCAGCGTGCGGCCGCCGTCCGACTCCGAGTCGACGTCCATGTGGCCGTTGCAGGAGAAGATCTCCCGCTCGGTCCAGTCGGCGACGTCCCGGTCGGAGCCGTCGTCGGACATGGTCGCGCCGGGCGCGAGCAGGGCCTCGAAGGCGGCCTTGTCGTTGGCGTTCACCGCGGTGACGAAGGCGCGGACCGCGGGGTCGGAGAGCCTGTTTACCTGAATGCTCATGGGCCCACGGTCACACCGGGCGGGGTCGGGCGCCACCGCTGCGGCCCGGGCGCGGACAGGGAACGGAGCAGGTGCGGCCCAGGAGCGGTCCGGGTGCGGATCGGGTGCGGATCGGGTGCGGTCACCCGTACGGCCCAGCGGACCGGGTGCCCGGGGCCGGTCCGGCGGACGGTGGGAGAAGACCGATCCCTGCCGACCAGCAGCCCCGGGAGCCGCCATGACCTGCTCGTGCCTGGACCGACGTGACCTCGGCCTTCTGCTGCTGCGTGCGGGCACCGGCGGGGTGCTCGCCGCGCACGGTGCCCAGAAGCTCTTCGGCTGGTTCGGCGGCGGCGGCCTGGAGGGCACCGGCGCCTTCATGGAGTCCGTCGGATACGCCCCCGGCAAGCTGAACGCCCTGGTCGCCGGGGTGTGCGAGGCGGGCGGCGGCGCGCTCCTCGCCCTCGGCCTCGCGACCCCCGCGGCGGGCGCGGCCGCGGCGGGGGCCATGGCCGGCGCGACGGCCGTGCACACGCCCAACGGGTTCTTCAGCCAGGGCGGCGGATACGAGTACCCGGCGTTCCTCGGCCTGGTCTCGGCGGCCCTCGCCGTCACGGGCCCCGGCCGCTACTCCGCCGACCACGCGCTCGGCCACGCGCTGAACCGCGGCTGGATGGTGCCGGCCGCGCTCGCGGGGACGGCCGTCGGGGTGCTCGCCACGCTGGGGGCGAGGAACAGGAAGGTGCGCGAGGACGCCTCGCCCGAGGCGTAGCCGCCGTGGCAGGCTGCGGGGCATGGACGATCAGCAGGACCCGGCGGACGGCCACCAGGACCCTTGGGAGACGGTCGGCCGCCTCTGCGAATGGCTCGACTCCCACAACCGGCGCGCACCCCAAGAGGCCCTGCTCCTGCGGATGTTGAAGCTCTCCGAGGAAGTGGGCGAGGTCGCGCAGGCGGTCATCGGCGCCACCGGCCAGAACCCCCGCAAGGGCGCCACCCACACCTGGGACGACGTCCAGGCCGAGCTCTGCGACGTCATCGTCACGGCCATGGTCGCCCTGCGCACGCTGACCCCGGACGCACGGGGTGTGCTGGCCGGACATCTGCGGCGCGTCGACGAGCGCTCCCAGGAGCAGGGGGCCGAAATCGCTGTCCCGCCGACCAGTTGACGGGTTAACGTCCGCTGCCATGACCACCACCTCCGCCTCGCCCTCCGCCTCGCCCTCCGCCTCGCCCTCCGCGTCCGGCACCCCGAGCGCCCTCGACGGGCCCCCTCGCCTCACCCGCCTCACCTTCCACGGCCCCCTCTCCGAGGCCCGGGCGCAGCGGATCGTCGAGCGGCTCGCGGCGTCCGGGCCCCGCACCGTGCTCGACCTCGGCTGCGGCTGGGGCGAGCTGATGCTCCGCGTGCTCGAAGCCGTCCCCGGGGCCACCGGCGTCGGCGTCGACCTGTCGGGCGAGGACCTGGACCGCGGCCGGGCCAACGCCGAGGAGCGCGGGCTCGGGGAGCGGGTCGTCTTCGCCGAGGAGTCCGCGACGGACACCGCGCGCGGCCCCGCCGACGTCGTCCTGTGCCTCGGCGCGAGCCAGGCGCTCAGCACCGCCCGGCCGCAGGGCCGGGCGACGGCCGAGGCGCTGCGCGAGCTGCGCCGCCTGGTCGACCCCGGCGGCCGCGTCGTGCTCGGCGAGGGCTTCTGGCAGCGCACACCCACCGAGGAGGAGCTCGCCGGGATGTGGCCGGACGCCCGGGTCGAGGAGCACCTGTTCCTCGGCGACCTGGTGGACGCGGCGGTCGAGGCGGGGTTCCGGCCGCTGTGGGTGGAGACGGCGAGCCCCGGGGAGTGGGAGGAGTTCGAGTCCGCGTACCGCTCCGACGTCGAGGAGTGGCTCGCCGCGCACCCCGGCCACCCGCTGGCCGCCGAGACCCGCGAGCGCGTCGACGCCCAGCGTTCGTCCTGGCTGCGCGGTTACCGCAGGGTGCTCGGTCTCACGTACCTGACCTTGGTGCCGGTCGGCTGAGGCGGGTTAGGGTCGCGCGGTAAGGGCGTCGGGGAGGACGAGCCCGACGGGCACCGAGGACAGGCAAGGGGGCCACCCACCATGGGCGCGAGGGTCACGGCGGTCAGCAGCAACGGAACGTACTCCTTCACCAAGCCGAACCGCGAGAGCATCACGCTGCTCGAAGGTCTCGGCGTCGAGGGGGACGTGCACGCCGGGGAGAAGGTCAAGCACCGCTTCCGCGTCGCGCAGAACCCGGACCAGCCGAACCTCCGCCAGGTCCACCTCATCCACGAGGAGCTCTTCGACGAGCTGGCCGGTGACGGCTTCACCGTGGCGGCGGGCGAGCTCGGCGAGAACGTCACCACGCGCGGCATCGACCTGCTCGGCCTGCCCACCGGGGCGCTCCTGCGCATCGGCGACACGGCCGTCGTGGAGGTCACGGGCCTGCGCAACCCCTGCCGCCAGATCGACGACTTCCAGGCCGGGCTGATGAAGAAGGTCGTCGGGCGCGACGAGAGCGGGGCCGTCTTCTACAAGTCGGGGATCATGAGCGTGGTCCGCCGGGGCGGCGAGATACGCCCCGGCGACGCGATCGAGATCGTCCTGCCGGAGGAACCGCACCGCCCGCTGAAGACGGTCTGAGCCCGGGAAGACCGTCTGGGCCCGGGAAGACCGTCTGGGCCCGGCCTACGCGAACCACGTCTCGGCGAGCGCGTCGGGCGTCGGCTCGGGCGGAGCGGGCAACTCCCGCAGATACCAGGGCAGATTGCTGTACACGTGGAGCAGCGTGTACGCGAGGAGTTGGCGCGGATCGTACGCCCGGCCGTACGCCTTCATGAAGCGGGCGAGCAGGCCCGGCTCGCCGCGCGTGACGAAGAGGCCGACGGCCACGAAGTCGTACGCCCTGTCGCCGATCATGGCGGGCTCGAAGTCGAAGAGCCCGGTGAGGCGCCAGTCGTCGGGGGCGACGATCAGGTGCTGGCGCATGAACTCGGTGTGCAGGAGCGCGTGCTGCTCCCCCTCGGCGCAGGGCAGCTCGACGGAGTCGAGGAAGCCGGGGATCCGCTCCAGCCAGCTCTCCGGCAGCCCGCGCTCCCGCTGCCGCGCGACCGCGCCGGCGCGCTGCCGGGCGAGGAACGCGGTCCAGTCGCCGGGCCCGAGGACGTCGGCGAGCGGCGCCGGGTCGAGCGCGTGCAGGGCGGCCAGCGTCTCGGCGGCCTCGGTGACGATCCGCTCCCGGTCGGCGCGCGGGATGCGCGGCCAGGCGACGGCGAGGTCCTCGCCGGGCAGGCGGGACATCAGGACGTAGCGCCAGCCGTTCCCGTACGTTCCCGAGGCGTGCAGCCGGGGCGTGGGGACGGGGAGGCGGCCCTCGACGTGGGCGAGCACGCGGGCCTCGGTGACGCCGTCCTCGGCACAGACGGTGGGGAAGAGCTTCAGTACGTGCTCGTCGCCGACCGCGTAGACCGGCTGGGAGCCCTCGGAGTAGCGGATCAGGGGGGCTCCGGCGAGCCCCAGCGTGCCGCACAGGTCCTCGACGCCGGGCCGCATGACCGCTTCGTCGGGGACGACGCGGTCCCATTCCTCGTCCGTGTTCACCGCAGGCAGCATGATCGGCACCGTACTGACTACCGAAGTAGGGCCGCGAGCGACTTTCGGCTGCTGTGCGCGGCGGGGCCCCGCTCCTAACGTCCCTGGTGCAGGCGTTCGACGGCGATGGGCCGTCACGGGGCGGAACGGAGCACTACAAGATGTCGGGTGACAGGCTCAACAAGGCACGCGGCCAGGCGAGTTCGCGCGAGGGGACCACCGAACTCGGCTACCCGCGCCGCGATCTCGCCCTGATACTCGTCGGCATGCCGCTCCTCGGCCTGCTGCTCGGGCTCGCGCTGCCGCGCCTGGCCCGCTGGGCCTCCGGGTCGCCGGTGCTGCCGTGGCGGGACGGCATCGAGTTCGTCGGCAGGCTCGACGCGCCGTGGCAGACCGCGCTCGTCATGGCGGCCGGGCTCGTGGCCGGACTCCTGCTGGCGTGCACGGCGCTCGCGGAGTCGCTGAAGGTGAAGCTGACCGACGCGCGGGTGACCGTCGAGCAGGAGGGCCGGACGCGGACGTTCGCACGCGCCGACGTCTCGGCGGTGTTCCTCGACGGCAAGCACCTGGTGCTGCTCGGCACGGACTCCGGCGAGCTGGCGCGCGGCGAGAACGGGGCGCGCGCCGCCGCCCTGTCCGAGGCGTTCCGCGCGCACGGCTACCCCTGGCGGGACGCCGATCCGCACGCCTGCCTGTTCCGGCGCTGGATCCCCGGCACCCCCGACCTGCCCGCCGAGGTGCACGCGCTGCTCGCGGCGCGGAAGGCCGCACTGAAGCGGGACGCCGGGCGGGACGCGCGGGACCTGGTCGAGACGGTGCGCGGGCTCGGATTCGTCGTACGCGACGAGGGCAGGGAGCAGCACTGGCGCCCCCTGGCCGGGGCGTGAGAAGGCGGTGCCCTCTCCGCGGAGAGGGCACCGCCCCATGACATGCGGCGCCGGAGCCGCGGAACGCCGGAACGTCAGAACACGAACGGCCCCGGTGACTGCGGCGACGTGGCGGTGCAGTTCACGGTGATGCCGAGGACCTGGACCTTCAGGGACTTCGCTTCGAGGCTGTCGCCGGAGGCGACGGTCCCGGCGAGGGGCCCGGTGGACACGGCGCCGCCGGCCGGGATGGCCGGGTTGGAGTTGCCCGTGAAGTCGGTCGTTCCCGTGCCGTTCTTGGCGAGGGTGAGCGTCGAGGTGACCGCGCCCGCCGCGACGTCGATGGGGGCCGTGATCGCGGACGTGGACAGGTCGATGGTCGCGCTGGTGCCGTCCTGGGTGGCCTTGAGCGTCGCCGTTCCCGCGCCGTACGAACCGCAGTCGAACGAGAGGGTGGCGGTCTGCGGCTCCACGGCACCGGCCGCGGGTGCCGTCGCGAGCGCGCCCACGGCGAGCGCGCCGGCGCCGATCGCCGAGCCGATTCCGATGCCGAATCTGCCATGTCTCATGGAGGGCCTGCCTTCATGTGTGGGGGGAGCGAGGGGGTGCCGGTCTGACGGGTAGTCAGTAACCCGGATTGTCGCCCATTGATACACAGGGCCTCTGGCGTGACAAGGTCGACCTTCATGATTCTTGACATGTCACGACCAAATTCGGCCGCCCCTCGCCCCCGGCCCCTCACCCCTCGCCGCGCAGCGCTCCCCCCACCTCCTCGGCCAGGAGATCGACGTACGCGGCCGTCCAGGCCTCGAACGTCGCGCGGTCCCACAGGTCGGTCGAGAACTCCACGTACCCGGAGAGCACGTCACCCGTGGGGATCAGACCGAAGTTCAGCTCCCCACGCGCGCCCGACACCGCGAGGTCCTCGACCGCCGTGGTCAGCCCCGGCAGCTCGATGTCCGTCTCCAGCGAGCTCTGGTACTGGAAGCCGAGCGGCAGCCGGTCGGGCACCTCGGTGGCAAGCGCCCGGCTCAGGTCCGCCGCCAGCGCGCGGATCGGCGCGGGGTGGCCCATGGCCTCCACGGCGTTGCGTGCCACCCGGTCCACCAGCTCCGCGAACGGCCCGGCGGCCGCGTCGTCGGCCCGCAGCGTGAAGGACGACACCGTGCAGGCCGCGAGGGCCTCGAACTCGCGCCGCTCGCGGTTGGCGAAGGAGATGCCGAGCAGGACGTCCCGCTGGTCCCCGACCTTCGCGACCAGACGCGCGAAGGCGGCCGCCGTCACCACGAAGGGCGTCGTGCGGTGCCGTCGCGCCAGCGCCTCCACGTCGGCGCGCGTGTCCCGGCCCACCGTGAACAGCACCACGTCGCCCTCGCCGCTCAGCACCTCGGGCTGGGGCCTGTCCAGCGGCAGCGGCATGCCGAAGGAGGCACCCTCCAGGCGGCGCGCCCAGTGCTCGACCAGACGGCCCTTGTCCTGCGTACCGCTCTGCTCCTGCTGCCAGCGCGCGTACGCGCCCGGCTGCGGGACACTCCCGGCGAGAGCGTGCGGGGTCCCGGTGGTCGCCGCGCGGTAGAGCTCGGCCAGTTCGCGCAGCAGCAGGCTGACCGACCAGCCGTCGCAGCAGGCGTGGTGCATGACGAAGACCAGCGCCCAGCGGTCCTCGCCCGTGCGCAGCAGACGCAGGACCGGGGCGAGTTCGTCGAGCAGGTCGATGGGCGTCGAGGCCGTCTCCCCGGCCGCGACATGGGCCGCCGCCTCGGCCTCGGCCGCCGAACCGAACCGGGCGAACAGGTCCTCCTCCGGCAGCTCCACCGGCCTCGCGCGCAGCACCTCCTGCCACCACTGCTCGCCGTCGTCCGACACGAAGCGCGTGCGCAGGCCCTCGTGCCGGGCGACCAGTTGGCTGAGCGCCGTGCGCAGGGCGGGTACGTCCAGCGCCCCCGTCAGGGTGAGCCGCATCGCCACGTTGTAGATCTCCGGGCGGGGGTGCGTGCCGTGCCGGGCGATGAAGGCGGCCTGCTGGGCGGTGACGGGGGCGCGGCCGACGACGTCCGCGTCGGCTCCGCCCGCCTCGCCCGCGGGCCGCGGCTCGGACTCGCCCCCGGACTCGGCGAGATAGGCCGCCATCGCCTCCAGCGTCGGTTCCTCGTAGAAGCGGGCGACGGGGTACTCCGCGCCGAACTCCTCCCGTACGGCGTTGGCGAGACGGATCGCCGTGATGGAGTGGCCGCCCAGCTCGAAGAAGGAGGCGTCGGACGCGATCGCCGCCGCCTGCGTCTCGAACTCCTGGGCCCACAGCCGCTTCAGCCGCGCCTCGATGTCGTCGCTCGCGGTCCGCGTCCGCCCGGCGCGGGCCGAGGGAGCGGTGGGCGAGGTGGTCAGCGAGGGGGCGGGCAGCGCGGCCCGGTCCAGCTTGCCGTTGCCGGACAGCGGGAACCGGGGAAGCACGGCCCAGGCGCGCGGCACCATGTGGTCCGGCAGCAGCCGGGCGAGCTCCGCCGTCAGCCGGTCCGCGAGCTCCTGCTCCGCCGCGCCGGGCCGCGCGGGCACGGCGTAGGCGACGAGTCCGGCCTCGCCCCGCCGGTCGCGGCGGGGCAGGACGACCGCCTCGCCGACCTCCGGCAGGCCGTTGAGGGCCCGCGAGACCTCCTCGGGCTCGACGCGGTAGCCCCGGATCTTCACCTGGTCGTCGGTCCGGCCGCGGAACTCCAGGGTTCCCGCCGCGTTCCGGCACACCAGGTCGCCGGTGCGGTACATCCGGTCCCCGGTGCCGCGCGGATCGTCGACGAAGCGCTCCGCGGTCAGGTCGGGCCTGCCCAGGTAGCCGCTCGCCACGCCGGGACCTCCGACGTACAGCTCCCCCACCTCGCCGGCGTCCACCTCACGGCCGTCGGCGTCGAGGACCCGCAGCGTGACGTTGTCGACGGGGCGGCCGATCGGGATCGGGGACCGTGCGGCGCCCGGCTCCTCGGGGCGCACGGTCTCCACCGTGCACAGCACCGTCACCTCGGTGGGGCCGTACACGTTCACCGTCTCGTACGGAGCGCCGGGGCGCGGCCGGGTGCGCAGCACGTCGCCGCCGACCAACAGGTGCCGCAGGGAGGGCTGTTGGTCCTCCGGCAGCGCCATGACCGCCTCGCCGAGAGCCGTCGGCAGGATGGAGAAGGCGATGCGCCGGTCCGTGTACCAGCGGGCCAGGACGGCCGGGTCCCTGCGGGTCTCGTCGTCGGCCACGACCACCGTGGCGCCCGCGGTCAGCGCGGGCCAGATCTCCAGCGCGCAGGCGTCGAAGCCCTGGCTGCACACGGCGGCGCTGCGGTCGTCCGCGGTGAAGCCGAAGCGTTCGTGGTGCCACTGGCACAGGTCCACCACGGCCCGGTGCGGGATCGCGACGCCCTTGGGGGTGCCGGTGCTGCCGGAGGTGTAGATGGCGAAGGCCAGGGACTCGGGGCCGTGGGGTGCGTCCGACGCCGGGGCGGGTGTCGAGGGACCCGGGGCGTCGACGTCGATCACCGCGGTCCCGGCCGGTGTCGTCGGCCGCGCGTCCGCGCGTCCCGCGCCGTCCACCACGAGCACCCGCGCGCCGCTCTCCGCGAGGATCGCCTCGGCCCGCGCCCGGCCCTGGCCCGGGTCCAACGCCACATATCCGCGGCCGGACTTGAGGGACGCGAGCATGGCGACGATCAGCTCGGGGCCGCGCGGCAGCCACAGGGCGACCGGCGCGTCACCCGCGCCCGCGGCCCGCAGAACGCCCGCGAGACGGTCGGCCCGTTCGGCCAACTCGCCGTACGTCAGGGTGACTTCGCCGCTGATCACCGCGGTGCGGTGCGGGGCGACCCCGGCCCAGCGCGACGTCAGGAAGTCGACCGTGCCGCGCGTGCGCTGCCGGACCGGGCCGCGCCGCCACTCCTGCGGCTCCGCCGCCGGGGTCTCGACGCCCACTGCCTCGGCGAGGACGTCGCGGAACGTCGCGAAGAGCGCGTCGATCGTCGCCTCGTCGAACAGGTCGGTGTTGTACTCCAGATGGCAGCGCACACCGTCCGGCTGGTCGGTGAAGTACACACTGAGGTCCGTCAGCGCCTTGTCGGGCCCCGAGTCGAGCGGTGTCGACCGGATCCCGGGCAGGTCGAAGTCGAACGGGTCACCGGTCTCGAACTCGGCCAGCGTCTGGAAGACGGGCGTCCGGTCGAGCGCGCGCGGCGGGTCCAGCTCCCTGACGACCGCGCCGAACGGCACGTCCGCGTGGTCGTACGCGTCCAGGGCGACCCCGCGCACCCGGTCCAGGACCGTGCCGAATTCCGGGTCCCCGGAGAGGTCCAGGCGCAGCGCCAGCGTGTTGACGAAGAAGCCGACCACGTCCTCGTACTCGGGCGTGCGGTCGGACATCGGTGTGCCGATGACCACGTCGTCCTGACCGGTGACGCGGCACAGCGCGGCCGCGTATCCGGCGAGCAGGGTCATGAAGAGCGTGCTGCGCCTGCTCCGGCCGAACTTCCTTACGGCGTCCGACAGTTCCGGGCTCAGCGAGCGGAACAGGGCGCGGCCGTTGGAGGTCATCACCGCGGGCCTCGGCCGGTCGGTGGGCAGCTCGAGGACGGGCAGGTCGCCGTCGAGGGCCTTCTTCCAGTACGCGAGGTCCTCCGCCGACTTCGCGTCGGCGAGCGAGTCGAGCTGTCGGCGGGCGTGATCGGCGTAGGTACGGGTGAGCGCGGGAAGCTCCGCCGCCGGGCCGCCCGGCAGCTGAGCGCGGTACAGGGCGGAGACGTCGCGGGCGAGCACGGCCGCCGACGCGGCGTCCATCACGATGTGGTGCAGGGACAGGACCAGGACGTGCCGCCGTTCGCCGAGCCGGACCAGGCGCGTGACGAACAACGGGCCGTTGACCAGGTCGAAGCGGCGCTCGCTCTCGGCCTTGAGGGTGGCGGCGACCGGGTCGTCCGCGCCCGTTCCCTCGATGACCTCGAAGTCCACGTCGGCCGGCGGCCGGGTGAACTGGCGCGGCTCGCCGCCCACTTCGCGGAAGACGGTGCGCAGCTGCTCGTGCCGGGCGGCCAGGGCGCGCAGGGCGGCGCGCAGCGCGGGCACGTCGAGGGGGCCTTCGAGCTCGATGGCCTTGGTCTCGTTGTACGCGGTGCGGCCGGGGAGCATCCGCTCCAGGAACCAGACGCGCTGCTGTCCCGGGGAGAGGGCGGCTCCCTGGTCCGCCGCCACCTCTACAGGGGCCGCCGGGGCCGCCGATGCCGTGGGCGTCGCGCAGTCGCGGCGCAGTGCGTCGAGGTGGACCAGGCCCGCCCGCAGCGCGGTGGGCTCGACGCCGAAGTCGACAAGGGCGACGATCTCGTCGGCGCCCGCGGCACCCACCGCGTCCACGACCGAACGGACCGTCTCGGGGCTGCCGATGAGGGCCCGCTGGTCGCAGTAGCGGTCGTAGGCGCGGCGGAAGACGACGTCCAGGTCGTCCTCGGTCATCGCCGACAGGTCGACCTGCTGGCCGAGGCTGTTGGCGACGTTGCCGAACAGGGACAGGGAGGCCCGCATGTAGCGGGACAGCGGATCGCGGGCCTCGGCGCGTGCCGCGTCGTGGTCCTCGTCGAGGTAGGTGTGCAGCAGCACGGCCACGTGCCCCGCGTCCGGATCGAGGCCGTGCTCGGCGCGCGTACGGCGGTAGAGCGCGATGTTCTCGCGCAGCTGCGCGACGTCCTGCGTCATGAGGTTGGTGACGACGCCCAGGTCGTGGCGGGCGGCCAGGGCGTACGAAGCCGGGTTGCCGACGACGGCCGTGTACATGGGCGGGGCGTCCTGGACGGGCCGCGGGAAGAGGTGGAGGTCGCTCTCGCCGTTCCCCGTGGTGCGGCGGACCGGCTCGCCGCGCCACAACTTCCGTACCTCCGCGACCTGTTCGTACATCTTCTCCTTGTGGGACCCGAAGCGCTCGGGGAAGAAGACGAAGTCGTTGGCGTGCCAGCCGCTGGCGCAGCCGATGCCGACGCGGCCGCCGGAGAGGTTGTCGACCATCGACCACTCTTCGGCGACGCGGATCGGGTCGTGCAGCGGAAGGACCACGGAGCCCGCGTTGATGCGGATGCGGTCCGTCTCGCGGGCGAGGGCCGCGGCGAGGACGACGGGGTTGGGGAACAGGCCGCCGAAGGAGTGGAAGTGCCGTTCGGGGATCCACAAGGAGTGGAAGCCGTTGCGGTCGGCGAAGCGGGCGGTCTCCAGGAGGTGGTCGTACTTGCCGTGGCGGGGGGCCGTGTCGTCCTGCGGGTAGTCGCCGAAGAAGTAGACGCCGAAGTCGAGGGGCTTGGGGGACTTGGGAGCCGCGGCGGGTGCCGGTGTGGGCGTCGGCTTGGGCCTGGGCTGCACCGTGGCCGCGCCGTTCCAGGCCACGGCCTGCGCCTTGGGGGCGGGCTGCGCCTTGGGCGCCGGTTGCGTCCTGGGCCGGGGCACGGCCTTGGGTGTCCCGAGGGAGAAGCCCGCCGCGCGCAGCTCCCGCAGCGAGTCCTTCACCGCTTCCACGATGAACTCGACGTCCCCGTCGGTGTGTTCGGTGGACAGGAAGAAGTTGCGCCACTCCCACACGTGCACCCCGCGCAGCATGAGGTGGTGGTAGAGCAGCTCCATGTCCGCGCGGTGCTCGAAGCGGAACATCGAGCCGAAGTGGTCGAGGCTCAGGGCGAACCCCTCGGCCTCGAAGAAGGCGTTGAGCGTGGCGGCCAGTTCGTCCGTGCGCGCGTTCAGGCGCTCCTGGAGCCGCGGGCTGTTCTCCTTGAGGTGGGTCAGGACGGCGCGCGCGGCGACCATCGACACCGGGTGCTGGATGTAGGTGCCGCCGAAGAACGTGGTGTCGGCCGCCGGATAGCTGGCGTCCCCGTACGTCCAGTGGCCGCCGTCGATGCCGTCCATGATGTCGGCCCGGCCCGCGATGGCGCCGATGGGGAAGCCGCCGCCGAGCAGCTTTCCGTAGGTGGCCAGGTCGGGCGTGACGCCGTAGAGCTCCTGGGCGCCGCGCGGCGCGGGGCGGAAGCCGGTCAGCATCTCGTCGAAGAACAGCACGATGCCGTGCCGGCTCGTCAGCTCGCGCAGCCGGCGCACGAACTCGGCGGGCCGCAGCGACGGGTGGCGGCTCTGCACCGGCTCCACGACGACCGCCGCGATGTCACCGGCCTGCTGCTCGATGACGGCGAGGCTCTCCTCGCTGCCGTACGGCAGGACGAGCAGGTCGGCGACGGCGTTGCTCGGCACGCCCGCGGACATCGGGACGGTGGTGAGGCCGCCCTCGCCGCCGGTGCGCGGGGAGCGTCCGAGGACGTTGTCGTTGTGGCCGTGGTAGGCACCCTCGAAGGTGATGATGCGGGAGCGCCCCGTGGCGGCGCGGGCCAGGCGGATGGCCGCGGAGTTCGCCTCCGTACCGGAGTTGGCGAACGCGACGCGCTCCAGGCCCGTCAGCTCGGCGAGCAGTTCGGCGGCCTCGCCGGTCTCGACGTTGCGCGGACCGAGCTGGATGCCGCGCGAGAGGTGCTCGCGGACCGCCTCCGTGACGAAGGCGGGCTCGTGGCCGAAGAGCAGGACGCCGAAGCCCATGGTGATGTCGACGTAGCGGTTGCCGTCGATGTCCTCCAGCCACGAGCCCTGCGCCCGCCGCCCCGCGAGGGGGTACAGCATCTCCTTCGTGGTGCTGCGGAAGCCGACCGCCGCGCGGCTGTCGGCCAGCACGCGGCGGTAGCGCTGGGCGATGCGCTTGGAGGTGGGCGTCTTGGCGGTGTAGCGGCGCACCAGGTCGTCCAGGTGGGCCCGTTGGGACGCGGAGGCGCCGCCGCGGACCATGCCGGAGCCGCGGGCGACCTCCAGACGGGGGCCGTGCTGGGCCCGGCGCGGGTCCGGGGTCTCGTCCGGCGCGGCCTGCGTCTGCGTCTGTTCGGCCGCCGGGGCGCCGATCTGCTGGGCGATGCGCTGGGAGAGCTCGGCCATCGCCGCGAGGTCCTGGTCGACCGCCGCGGAGACGGAACGGGCGTCGGAACGGGAGCCGGGTCCGGTCTCGGTGGTCACCGGTCCGCCCTCCCGCCGGCGGCAGGGTTCGCCGTCTGCGCCGCGAGCAACTGGGTGAGCTGGCCCATGAGTTGGAGCTGGATCTGCGAGAGCTGGTGGACCTGGCGTACGAGGTCCTCCACTTCGCGGCGCGTGGCGTACTCGACCGGGGCGGCGGAGGACGGGGCGGGCGCCGCGACAGGGGCGGGCGGCGTGACCGGAACGGCCACCGCGGGCGGCGTGACGGGAGCGACCGGAGCGGGCGGCGTGACCGGAGCGGCAGGCGCAGGCACCGCGGCGGGCGCGGGCGGCGCGACGGGAGCGGAAACCGCACCGCCGTCCCCCATCTTCCCCACGATGATCAGAGCGAGCCCCTTCGCCGTGCCGGCCTCCTCGAAGAGCTCCCGCATCGACACCTTGACCCGGTGCTCCTCCTCCAACTCCCGCAGCACGCCGATCATTTGCAGCGAGTCCGCGCCGAGATCGAAGAAGGAGGCGTCCTCGGCTATCTCGCTCGTGTCGTAGCTGAGGTGCTTCGCCGTGACCTTGATGATGTGCTGCAGCACGCGCTCGACCGCTGCCTCGTCCTGTGCCACTTCCGCCCCATCCCTTGCCGCTTGTACGGGTTGTACCTGTACGGGTTCCACGGGCCGGGGAAGGTGGTTCTCCGGCCCTGTCCAGTAGTCCTTGTGCTGGAAGCGATAGCCGGGCAGAGGGATCCTGCGCCCCGCCCCGCCCATGAAGATCCGCCAGTCGACGGGGGCCCCGGCCCGGTAGAGCCCGGCGGCCGCGTCCCACAGCGGTTCGAGCCCCGCGCCGCGCCGCAGCGTCGCAAGCGCCGCCTTGCCGGGCAGCCCCCTGCGCGCGAGCCCGCTGAGCGTGGTGTGCGGCCCGATCTCGACCAGCGCGCCCACGTCGTCGTACGCCGCCCCCAACTCCCGGATGACGTCCGCGAACCGGACCGGCTCGCGCGCCTGTCGTACGAAGTAGTCGGCGTCCGGCAGCCACCCCTCGGGCCGGGTGACCCCGTCCAGGCCGCTGATGAACGGCACCTCGACGGGCCGCCGCTCCACCTCGGCGCACAGCCCGCGCAGCCCGTCGAGCACCGGGTCCATCAGGGCGGTGTGGAAGGCGTGCGCCACCGGGAGCTCCCGCCCCGGGATCCCGCGCCCGGCGAGCAGCGCGGCCAGGCGTGCCACGGCGTCGGCCGGGCCCGCGAGCACCTGGCTGCGCTCGCCGTTGACGACCGCGAGCTCCACGCCGGGCACCTCGGCGGCCAGTTCGCGCGCCGCGCGCTCCTCCACCGGCACGGCGAGCATCGCGCCGGGCGCGCAGTGCCGCCGCATGAGCCGCCCCCGCTCGGCCGTCAGGCGCAGCCCGTCCTCCAGACAGAGCGCCCCGGCCGCGTACAGCGCTCCGTACTCCCCGACGCTGTGCCCCGCGACCACGTCCGGTGCGATCCCGGCCTCGCGCCACAGACGGACGAGCGCGCACTGCAGCGCGAACAGCGCGGGCTGCGCCACCTCGGTGGGCCAGACCGGCTCGTCCTCCCCCGCCTCTTCGAGGAGCGGACCGAGGAGGCTGTCGCCCCCGGTGAGCGCGGCGAACTGCCGCTCGCAGGCGTCCAGGACCTCGCGTACGACGGGAAAGCGCTCGTGGAGGGCGCGGGCGACGCCCCGGTGGAGGCTGCCCTGCCCCGTGAAGAGGAACCCGGCACCGGCCCCGCCCGACTCCCCCGGCTTCGGCCGCGGCTTCGCGATCCAGTCGTCGAGGGCTCCGGTGAGCGCGGCCACGGTGTCGCCCCGCACCGCGAGCCGGTGCCTGCGGTGGGCGCGGCCGAGCGCCTGCGTCGTCACGAGGTCCGCGACGTGCGTCCCGGGGTGGGCGCGCAGGTGGTCGCGGAGGGCCGCGGCGTTGTCGGCGAGCGCGGCCTCCGTGTGCCCCGCGACGACCAGGACGCCCGGGGCCTTCGGCGTGCCGGCCGGTCGGGGAACGGGCTCGGGGGCCTGCTCCAGGACGACGTGGACGTTGGTGCCGCCGACGCCGAACGAGCTGACGCACGCCCTGCGCGGCCCGTCGCCCTCGGGCCACGGACGCGGCGCCTCGGGGATGTAGAACGGGCTGGACGCGAGGTCGAGGGCGGGGTTGGCGCGGCGGAAGTTGGCCATCGGCGGGATGACGCCGTGCCGCAGCACGAGGAGCGCCTTGACCATGCTCGCCAGGCCCGAACACACGTCGAGATGCCCGATGTTGGCCTTGACCGAGCCCAGCGCGCAGTAGCCCGTGCGGTCGGTGTCGGCGCGGAACGCGGCGGTGGCGCCCTCGAACTCGATCGGGTCGCCCTTGAAGGTGCCGGTGCCGTGCGTCTCCAGATAGCCGACGGTGCCCGCGTCGACGCCCGCCCTCTCCAGCGCGCGCCGGATCGCGCGCCGCTGGCCGGTCGCGCTGGGCGCGGCGAACGCCTTCTTGTCCGCGCCGTCGTTGCTCGCGCCCCAGCCCCGGATGACGCCGTGGATGTGGTCGCCGTCCGCGACGGCCCGGTCGAGGCGCTTGAGGATCACGGCGACCACGCCCGTGCCGCCGACCGTCCCGTCCGCGTCGGCGTCGAAGGGCCGCAGACGGCCGCTCTTGGAGAGGATGGACCCCTTCACGTACTGGTAGCCGAGCACCTGCGGCACGTGGAGTGCGGTCGCCCCGGCGACCGCGATGTCGCACTCGCCCGCGACCACGGCCTGCGCGGCGACGTACACCGCGGTGAGCGAACTGGAGCACGCCGTCTGGATGTTGACGGCCGGTCCCGTCAGACCGAGGCGGTAGGAGGCGCGGTTGGCGGTGAAGTCGTTGAAGTTGCCGACGGCGACCTGCAGTCCCGCGACCCAGTCGGCGACGCCTTCCTGGAGGACGTTGTTCTGCAGATAGGTCTGGAGGGTGTAGAGGTGGTAGCCCGCGCTGGCGTAGACCCCGACCTCGCTCGTGCCGGTGTCCTGGGGCGCGCCCGCGTACCCGGCGTTCTCCAGCGCGTGGTGCACGCACTCCAGGAACAGACGGCTCTGCGGGTCGGTGATCCTGGCCTCGTGCGCGCTCATCCCGAAGAAGCCCGCGTCGAAGCCCGCGATGCCGTCGATGACTCCGCTCGCCCCGACGAACTCGTCGGCGCGGTACTGCTCTTCGGGCACTCCGGCGGCGGTGAGCTCGGCGTCGGTGAAGCGGCGGATGCGGTCGGCGCCGTCGTGGATCGTGCGCCAGAACTCCTCTGGGGTGTCGGCGCCGGGCAGCCGGAAGGACATCCCGACGACGGCCACGGCATCACGGGCGGCGGTCATCGGGCCTCACTCCCCTGGGCGCCGGCGCGATCGTCCACGGCGCCGCTGTCGTTCGAACTGTCGCGTCGGCCCTCGGGCGGGCCCTGGAGTTGCTCCACGGGCTGGTCCTTGGCCCTCCCGTACCGCAGCAGCACGACGAACAACGCGAGGCACAGCACGATCGCGAGTCCATGGAGCAGCCCCACGACGTGAAGCGGCGAGGAGCGTTCGAGGAGGGCGCCGCTGACGAGCATGCCCAGACCGAATCCGGTGTTCTCGACGGAGGCGGAGAGCCCGAAGAGCCTGCCGCGCTGCTCGTCGGGGGCCGCCTGGAGCCGGGTGACGTACGCGATCTCGGTGAGCCCGTCGGCCATCCCGGCCACCAGGGCGGCCGCGACCGCCACGCCCGTGGGCAGTCCGGCGAACACCACGATGAACGCGGCCGACATCACGCAGGCCCCGATCGCGAAGGCCTTCTCCCCCGGCCCCTGCCGCCCGCCGCGCCCGGCCCACCGCCCGCAGATCTGCTGCATGACGATGTTGCCGATGGCCCAGGTGGCCCAGAACTGGCTGACGAACGTGGCCGGATGGGAGGGGTCGAGGTCGCTGGAGTAGACGGGCAGCGCGACGTTGTGGGACGAGGAGCCGAGGCCGTCGGCGGCGCGGACGACGATCATGACGGCGAGGACGGGAGCGGCACGCAGCAGCATCAGGGCCCCGCCACGAGGCACGGCCCCACGGCCCGCGCCTCCCCCCGCCTTCCCCTTCTCCTGCGCGCTCTTCCCCTCCCCGTCCTCCTTCTCCTTCGTACGAATGGGAAGGGAGAGGAGGACGCAGGCCGAGACCGCGAAGGAGGCGGCGTCCAGGGAGATGGCGGCGACGTAACCGAGTTGCGAGACGATGACGCCCGCGGAGGCGAAGCCGGCGATCATCGCGAGGGAACGCCCGGTCGCGAGCAGCGAGTTGGCCCGCATCCGCAGCTCGCCGCCGACGATCTCGGGGATGCTGCTGCGCAGGGCGACGCCGGACAGGGTCGAGCAGAAACCGGTCACGACGGCCAGGACGTACAGAAGCCCCGCACGACCCCCGTCAGGTGCGATCAGCAGCGCTATCATGGCGGCGCACTGAGTCAGATCGGCGCCGACCATCAACACCTTGCGGTCGTACGCCGAGACCAGCCGTCCGCTCACAAAGCCGGAGACGACACTGGTCATCAGGCGCACGGCCATGAAGATCCCCGCGGCCAGGGCGCTGTCGGTCACCTCGTAGATGAAGACGTTGAGGGCGACCATGTTCAGGTAACTGCCGTACGCCGAGACGCCGTTGCCCACGACGAGCAGCCGGAAGTGCCTCACGTTCTCCCCCTTGGTCGCCGCCGGGCTGCCATTCAGGTCGTGCACGGCTGTGCTCAGCCGAGACCGCTCTCACACTCACCCGCCCCGAAGCGCGCCCACAGTCACCCGAATTGGCGACTTGACAGCACGGTCGCTGTCGGTGGCCAAGGGTTTACCCCAGGGTTCCTGGGACTCCTTTCTGTTTCACCGAGGCCATGGTTAGATCAAGTCGCGGCCAGGGCCGCCGGATATGTTGACCGTGCCTCCCGGGGGGGAAGATGCCAGTAGACAGCCGTCCGCAGAACGCGCCGGCGCTGTCCCACAGGGAGCGTCAGGTGCTGACCCATATCGCGGAGGGCCTCTCCCACAAGCAGGTCGCCAGACGCCTGGGCATCAGCGTGCACACGGTGAGCACCTACCTGCGCCGCATCCGCACCAAGCGCACGGCCCCGACCGTCGCGCATCTGATCCGCCTGAGCCTCACCGAGGAGGCGAAGGCGGGCGCGAAGAACTGAACGGCACGTCGGTCAACCGGCATCGCCACAGTTCGCCACCGCGGCATCCTGCTCGACCTCGTCGACCGATATCCCTGGGCATCGGCGCGCCACGGCTATCGCGAGTGTCTTGCGGAGTGTCTGACGAACCGACGTGTCGCGTACGGTCTGCAGGCACGCAGCGGTGACCGGCCCTGTGTCGGACCGTATCCCGAAGTCGTCCGGCGGAACCACGAAAGGCTCGCAGAAGTCGCTCACAGCGCATACCTCTATCTCGTCGGAAGAATTGCCCTGGCCCGGTGTCATCGACTCGGGCGGTCTCAGGCTGGGGTGATGTCCGGCCAGTACAGGGCGGCAGCACCCCAGGTGAGCCCGCCGCCGAACGCGGTGGTCACCACGCGGTCGCCGGGGCGCAGGCTTCCTGCCGCCACCGCGTCGGCGAGAGCCAGCGGGATGGAGGCGGCCGCCGTATTGCCGACCCGGTCGAGATGGACGTGGCAGCGTGACCGTGGCAGCCCGGCCCGGTCGGCCACCGCGTACAGGATGCGGATGTTGGCCTGGTGGGCGACGAGCAGGTCGATGTCGTCCACGCCCCAGCCGAACCGATGCGCCACACGCAGGGAAGAATCTGCCATCCGTTCGACGGCGTTGCGCATCACCTTCTTCCCCTGCATGCGGAAGTAGGGGTCGGCGCGGTCGGCTGTGTCCGCGCGTATCGGATCGCGGGAGCCGCCCGAAGGCACCATGATCAGATCGCTGCCGCGGCCGTCACTGCCGAGCTCCACTCGACCGAGCGCGCCCGGCTCGTCCGCGTGCCCGGCACGCAGGACGACCGCGCCGGCACCATCGCCGAAAATGGCACGGGTCGACCGGTCCGCGGGGTCGAGGATGCTGGAGTAGGTGTCCGCCCCGATGACCAGGACCGTGTCGGCCGCACCCGTGGCGAGGAAGCCCGCCGCGGTGGCCAGGCCGTAGAGGAACCCGGTGCAGACGGCGCCGACGTCGAAGGCGGGGACGGTGCCCAGGCCCAGCTCGGCCGCGACCAGCGGCGCGGTGGCCGGGCAGCTCCGGTCGGGCGTGGAGGTGGCCACGATCACCATGTCCACCGCCTCCAGGCCGGCGGACTTCAGCGCCCGGCGCCCTGCCTCGACGGCCAGGTCCGACGTCGCCGTACCCGGCTGGACCTCGTGCCGCTGCCCGATGCCGGTGCGGCTGCGGATCCAGTCGTCGGAGGTGTCCAGCTGCTGGACCAGGTCGTCGTTGGTGATGACGCGCGGGGGCAGCCAGGTGCCCAGGCCGCACAAGACGGGGGCGGGGGGCCGCGCAGATACCGTCATCCGTTTCCCCGTCCATGAGTATGTGTCCGCGGTTCCCTCACGTCAGGCCGACCGGTTTCATCGCAGACTCCCCTTGCCCGGCGGTCGCGAGCGCGCGCATCAAGGCGAAATCGACCACCTGCTCCGCCATCACTTCCAACTGCCCGTGGACATGGGGGGCCTGGCCCTGGTCCATGAAGGAGAAACCCGGAACCGATGTGTTCACCGCGACACCCAGCGGAGTGGGCCAGCCGCGCAGCGCGTGGGTGACGTCGCGCAGCATGGCCAGCGTGGACACGGCGCCCTGCCAGCCGTGGGCAACCGCGACACAGCCGACCGGCCGGTCACTGAAGTACGGGCGGGAGTCGTCGCGCAACTCCTCGACATGATCCAGGGCGTTCTTCACAAGACCCGAGATGCCACCGTGGTACGCGGGACTGGCGAGTACGAGCCCGTCGGCGTCGGCGATGGCGGCCAGGAGCCGCCGAGCCTGCGGTGTACCGGCACCCCGCTGGGGGTCGTAGAGCGGCATCATCAGTTCGGGGCCACCGAAGTTCCGTACCGTTGCCCCGCGGCGCTCCGCCGCGTCCAGTACCACGCGCACGGCCTGTTCGGCCGTCGATCCAGGTCTGCTCGAACCGCCGATCCCCACCACGTTCACGGTCTGCTGCACAGAGCTGTGCCCCCTTCTTCTTCCATGTGCTCGGCCATATGGCTGACCTGCGGCGTTACGCTCTCGCTATCGCCAGAACCGCGTTCTGGCCCCCGAAACCGAAGGAGTTGGAAAGAGCGAGGTCGATGCGCGTGCTCGTCGATGCGGTGGCGACCTTGATGTCGAGGCGAGGGTCGAGCGTTTGCAGATTCGCGGTGGGCGGCACCAGTTGACGTTCGACCGCGAGCACGCTGAACACCGCTTCCACCGCACCAGCCGCGCCCAGCAGGTGGCCGGTGACACCCTTGGTGGAGGTGACCAGTGGGTCCCCGGTGAGCACACGGTGCAGCGTTCGGGCCTCGACCAGGTCGTTCAACGGAGTGGCGGTGCCGTGCGCGTTGACGTGCTGGACGTCCGATGGCGCTGCGCCGGCTTCTGCGAGCGCCGTGCGCAACGCCGCTTCGATGCTCGTGCCGTCGGGGTGTGGTGAGGTCATGTGATGGGCGTCGGCGGTCGCGCCGTAGCCCGCGATGCCGGCCCGAACGCGTGCGCCGCGGGCACGAGCATCAGCAGTCCGTTCGAGGACGAGCACACCCGCGCCCTCCCCTGCGACGAAGCCATCGCGGTCGGCGTCGAAGGGCCGGGACGCGGTGGCCGGGTCGTCCTCGCGTGCGGACAGCGCGCCCATCCTGGCGAACCCGGCCATGACCAGCGGGGTGATCATCGCCTCGCTGCCCCCTGCGATGACGATGTCACAGCGGTCGAGCGCGAGCAGATCGCAGGCGGTGCCCACGGCACTGGCACCAGAAGCGCAGGCGGTGGCCACGACCAGATTGGGGCCCGTGGCCTTGAACTCGATGGCGGTCTGTCCGGCGAGCATGTTGGGCAGCTGCATGGGCAGCAGCAGTGGGGAGACCCAGGCAGGACTCTCCTCGACCAGCACCCGGTGCTGTGCCTCCATCGTGCCGGACCCACCGCCGGCGCAGCCGAGGACCACGCCGACCCGGCCGCCGTCCCACGTCGCCGGGTCCAACCCGGCATCGGCCACCGCCTCCCGGGCAGCGACCAAGGCGAACTGCACGAAGCGGTCGAGCCGGTGGGCCCGGCGGGCGCCGAGCAGCCCCTCCGGGGCGAAGCCCGGGACGCGGCAGGAGATCCGTACCGGGTTGCCGGCGAGTTCCGTGTCGAGGGCGGCGGTGGGCCGTCCGTCCAGGGCTGCCTGCCAGCTCGGCCCCACCCCGATGCCTGCCGGGGTGACCAGCCCGAGCCCGGTGACGGCGACATCGTGGCCGCCCGTCATGTTCGGGCGCTCCGCTCCTCCATGAGGCGCGCCATGTCGCCGATGGTGGCCGCCTCCAGGAGCTCGTCGTCGCTGACGGCGATGCCGAAGTCCTTCTCCAGGAGCAGAGAGAGCTCGACGACGGCCAGCGAGTCGAGTTCGACGTCCTCCTTGGTGGCCTGCGGGACAACTTGCTCCGGCGACACTTTGAGCTTGCTGACCAGAATTTCCTTGAGACTGTCGAACATCGCCGTGTGGTTCCCTTCATGTCCTGAGGTGTCGACCGGGCTTGTCCAGCTCGCCTGTTCGCAGGGTGGCGTGCCGGTCACGGCGCGGCCACGGGGGTGCCCGGAACGCCGTCGCCAGTTATCTCTGTGCGGTCGAACAGCCCGGTCAGTGCCCAGGCGACGGTTTCCTTGATGACGCGCTCGGCGATGGGGTCGAGGATCCCTTCGAGGCTCTGGATGCCGAAGTCGAAGTCGGCCTCGAAGCGCACGACGACATCGTCATCGCTCTGCGTGATGCTCCACTTGCCGGCGAAGGAGTCGAAGTCGCCGTCTGTCTGCTCGAAGTGGATCTCACCGAGCTCGGGGACGCACCGCTCGGTCTCGGTCCAGCGCAGCAGACCGCTGCGGAAGTGCAGCTCCCAGCTGGAGCTCCCGGTCTCTGAGGGCAGCGCGGTGTGTACGGTGGCGGTCTGTACATGGGGGGCGAACCGCGGGTACTCCTCCCACCTGACGACGCTCTCGAGGACGTCTCCGGCCTTTTCGGAACGCACCACGGCTTCCAGTTCCACGTGTCGCACAGTCAGTTACCGCCTTCCGGCATGGTGGCCGAGCCGCTGGTCAAGTCCCGGGTGGCCCTGTCGAATGACGTGAGGAGGAAGTCCACGTCGCTGTCGGTGAGGGTGGCGGGCGGTGTGAAGCGCACCACCGAGCTGCCGATCATCGAGTGGTTGGCCACGACCCCGTGGTTGAACAGCTCGATCAGCAGCTCTCCGGCGAGCCCCGCCTCGACCAGCTCGACGCCGATCAGCAAGCCTCTGCCGCGTACCTCCACGAGCTGGCCGGGGATGTTGCGGTGGGCGATCTCGGAGATCCTCGGCAGCAGCTCCGCGCCGAGGCGGGCCGCCCCGGCCACCAGCCGCTCCTCCTCGACGGCCCGGAGGGCGCCCCGGACGGCGGCCATCAGCAGCGGCTGTCCGGAGAAGGTGCCGGTGTGGAGGTAGGGATCCTTGTCGAACGGGCGGAACGCCTTCCGGGTGGCCACAGCCGCGGAGACGGGCACCACACCGCCGCCGAGGGACTTGCCGGTGAGCAGGACGTCGGGGACCACGCCTTCGCTGTCGGCACCCCACCATTCGCCGAGCCGGCCGAACCCGGTCTGTACCTCGTCGAGGACGAGGAAGCCGTCGTATTCGCGGACGAGTTCCTCGACCCGCTTGAGGTAGCCCTTGGGCGGGATGATCACGCCTCCCTCGCCCTGTACGGGTTCGAGGATGACGCACACCTCGCCGGGGTGGGCGCGCAACTCCGCCTCCAGCGCGTCCGCGTCCGCGAACGGCAGGTGCTGGACATCGGGGATCAGCGGGCGGAACGGCGACTGG
This sequence comes from Streptomyces sp. NPDC025651, assembly GCF_055558735.1. Classification (NCBI taxonomy): domain Bacteria; kingdom Bacillati; phylum Actinomycetota; class Actinomycetes; order Kitasatosporales; family Streptomycetaceae; genus Streptomyces; species Streptomyces sp. NPDC025651. The sequence continues at coordinate 1,021,332 of NZ_JBVHLZ010000001.1, read as the reverse complement.
TAGACCTCCTTGGCGGTGGCCGACAACGCGCCGAGCGTCTTGCCGTGGTAGCCACGGCGCATGGAGACGGTGCGCCTGCGGCCGCTCGCACGGGCCAGCTTGAGGCCGGTCTCGACCGCCTCGGCGCCGGAGAGCGCGAAGTGCACCCGGTCCAGCCCTTCGGGCGTGACGGCCGCGAGCGCCTCGGCCGCGCGGGCGACGGTGGGCTCCATGAGGATGCGGGTGGCGGTGGGGTGGGTGTGCAGCTGGCGCTCCACCTCCTCCATGACGATGGGGTGCCGGGCGCCCATGATGAAGACGCCGTAACCGCCGACGTTGAGGAACCGCTCGCCGTCGCTCGTGGTCAGCCAGGCACCGGACGACTCCACCTCCATGTGACTGCCGAACAGCTCGGCGAGGGTTGCCCTCCCTTTGCTGAGATGGGCCCGGTACAGGCCGAGGATCTCCTCCTCGGTGTCGCCCCGGGCAGCCTGGATCGCGGTCACGGATAACTCCCTTTGGATGCGCGGGTTCGGTTCACGGAGCGGCAGCGGGTCGTCAGGACCCGAAGACCGCCGCACGGGGACTGGTGTCATGGGCGATGGACACGCCCTGGAGGTGCGAGGTCTTGAGCATCGGGTAGTTGGCTTCGCCGTGGACTCCGCCGGTCAGGCCGGTGCCGCCGTGGCTGGGCAGATAGGGCAGGAAGCCGATGTGCGAATCGTTGATCTTGAGGAGTCCTCCGTTGACGACGCGCTGGACGTACGTGTCGATGACGTCGGTGGAGGCGGCCCACAGCGAGTTGCGCAGCCCGTAGTCGTTGGTGTTGACGAACTCGATGAAGTCGTCGAGCAGTGCGCTGTCGGTGTCCGGCTCCGGGACGACGATCGGCAGCAGCGGGAAGAACGTCTCCTGCCGCACGACGTCGAACCGGCGGGCACCACCCAGCTCGTTCACCCGCACCACGGTCGGTTCCAGGAAGACACCGGTGTCTGAAGGGGTGCCGTCCAGCTCGGTGCGCTTGCCACCGGTGACCAGCTCCGCACCGTTGTCCATGGCCTGCCGGAGCAGCCGGAAGAAGCGCTCGCTGCGGCGGACGGGGGAGAGCAGCACGCCCTCGTCCTCGGGGTAGCCCGGGCGTACTGTCTTGATCTCTTCCTTGATCGCGGCGATCAGGGCGTCCGCAACAGCAGGGTGCACCAGTACGCAGTTGGGCACCATGCAGATCTGTCCGGATCCGTAGAACGATTCGCAGATCGCCTCGGCGGCATGCTTCAGGTTCGCGTCTTTCCAGACGACGATGGTGTCGTTGCCGGCCAGTTCCAGGATCGCCTTCTTGCCGCGCTCGACGCACTGCTGCTGGAAGCGCAGGCCTTCCTCGCTGCCGCCGATGTAGAAGATGTCGTCGACGAGCGGGCTCCGAAGCCAGCGGTCCAGCGTCTGCTTGGGATTGGAACAGACCGCGTTGAGCACGCCGGGGGGCGCCCCGACCTCATCGAGCAACGGCGCCACGACGTCACGCAGCACCCACATCGTGGACAGCGGGATCGAGCGGGGCGCACGGACGACAACGGTGTTCCCCGCCATCAGCGCGAGCACGGCGAGGGCGGCGCTGGGCGCGGGGGCGTTCTGCGGCGGATTGAAGGCGACCACGCCATCGGGCTGGCGGCGGACGATCAGCCGCCGCCCGGCGTGGTCGAACTCCGTGTGCATCCGCTGCCGGTACCAATCCAGGCTCTCATCGCTGTAGACCTGGAGGAGACAGCTCAGCTCCCAGCGGGCCAGGCTCACCGGGTGCCCCTCGGCGACCAGCATCTTCAGGAACTTGTCCTGCTGGGCGACGAGTTCCGCGCGGAACAGCGCGCCCAGACGCATCCGGCGCTCCAGCGGAACCGCCGCCCACTCCCGTGCCGCGGCGGCCGCCGCCTCGGTGGCCAGATCGATCGTGGCGTCGGACGCGACGGCGCAGCGGCCCACCACATAGGGGTGCTCCACGGCCGCCGATTCAGGGTTCCGCTCCAGATCCCTCTTCAGGCTGACGCTGGTGAAGACGTCCTCGAGCAGTGATCGTGCGCTGAGCGTGTAGACCCAGCCGTCGCCTTCGACGTCCTTGCCCGCGATGTAGAGCCGGTAGCTGTGCAGTGCTTCTTCGCGCATGTCGCTCAGCCCAGACTTCCGGGAGGCGGAATGTACATGGGTATCAGCGACACGTCGGATTCAGGCAGTCGGATCGTCTCGCCGAGCCGCTGCATGCCGAGCCGCTCCCACAGCCTGGCGCTCCGCTCGGAGGAGGCCTCGCAGTAGCCTCCGAGGTCATGGGCGACGGCATAGCGCGCCAGTTCGTCCGTGAGCGCGATACTGGCCCCCGTTCCCCGAGCCTCCGGACGGACGGCGGCGAGCGCAATGTGCCCATGCCTCGGAAGGTCGTCCGGATAGTGGTGGTCCAGCACTTCGATGAGCTGCCGGCAGCGCTTCTCCGCGGGGCCGGTGGAGGCCGCGATGTCGGCGAGGAACGCCTCCTCGTCCTCCCTCGGTATGGGGGCCCGCTCCGAGGGTTCCCATACGATGACGCCGCTGTGGTCCGCCGTGATGATGGCGGTCCCCTCGTGGTCCAGCATGTACGTCACCCAGGCTCGCAGGAACCCACGGAGGTAGCGTTCCCGCTCCGGGGTTCCGTGCGGTATCAACCACCCGACGACCGGGTCGTCCTCGTAGAACGCAGCCGCGAGGACGTCGACGATGAGGTCGACATCGGTACAGGTCTTCGTCTCTAGCATTTCCACCACCTCATCAACGCTGGTGCCAGTCGCGCATATGGTCGCGGTGCACGTCGGGCACCATCTCGGGGCTGTAAAACTCGTCGTAGAAATCGACGTCCAGATGGATGGACTGGAATCCCATCTGCGTGTGGTACGCAGGGTGGTAGGTGGGGAATCGGCCGGACTTCTCGTAGAGGTACTCGCAGAAGGCGACGACGGCGTCTATCGCCTTCTGGCTGATGCCGTGCATTCCCTTGGACATCTCCTCCGGCTCCCGCCAGCCGCCCCGGCCGATGCCGCCGCGGTAGATGCCGTTCGGGCCGAACTTGCGGTCCACCACGGCGTGCACGGCCGCTTCCATCGACTCGTAGTACGGCGGGCAGTACGGCTTGAGCAGCACCTCACCGTCTCGCTCCAGGCCCAACGGGTAGGCGTAGTCCACGTCCTGGCCGCGCATCTTGAGGGCCAGCTTCGACAGCGTGGGGATGCGGAAGTAGCGGCTGATGGGCAGCTTCGCCATGCGGAAGCCCAGCGCCTCGCACCACTTGCCGTCGTGCCCGGTGTAGTGCGGGAATCCACCGAGGCCCAGGGCCTGGCTCACCAGGCCCATGTTCTGCAGCATCATTCCCATCTCGACGGCGGCCGTCTCGACGAGGAGCCCTTCGGCGAATTGCACGGGCAGCGCCTTGAGCTTGCGCGGATCATCGTCCAGGTGCCCGCCTTTGGACTTGCCGAACCTGCCGATTCCCGCCGGAAGATACATCCGCCGTTCATCGAGGCAGAAACAGGCCATCTCCTCGTTGAAGAACTCCAGCAGGATGTTGATGTAGAGATACGAGAGGTCCTCGATGGGGAGGAAGTAGGTGGATCCAGGGGTGTGCAGCGACCACTCGTTGCCCGTCAGGTTGTACGGGGCGTGAACCGGCGGGTGGCGTCGCTCCTCGCCGATCTTGATGCGCAGCCGGCGGTACGCGCCGACGAAGTCGTTCTTCGCCACCAGGCCCAGAACCACTTGCAACTCGTGCGTCGGGAGGTCGGCGGGCCGCCGGATCAGGTAGGTGGCCTCGTCGTCCATGACGACCATCGCGGCGCTCTGGAGCGCGTCGGAGCTGGAGACCGTGCGGCCGACGACGCCGGCCATGACGTTGCCGCCCTTGCCCTTCTCCCAGTTCCAGTCGTTCAGCGCCGGGCCGGTGATGCCGGCGCCGGCGAAGACGAGGATGGCCTGCTCCTCCTCGGTCAGCGGGACCGGCTCATGGCGGCTTCGGTACTTCATGGGACCGCCGGGCATGGTCATCCCCATGCCGAAGCGGCGGGCCCGGCGCGACTTCAGGCCATCGATCAGGGGAAAGTTCAACCAGGTTTCTGACGCGGACATGCTGCGTTCCTTTCAGCTGCCGAGGAATCGGCGGAGGAGGGGTTCCCCGGAGGGCAGAGGAAGAGGACCGATCAGTAGATCGTGGTGTCCAGGTCCTGGCCCTGGTAGTAGCCGGTCAGCGCGGGGAGCGCCTTGGCGCGGGCCGGCGGGTGGAAGGCCAGTGCCCGGGTGGCCTGCAGCAGGTAGCCGACCTCGGGGTCTCGGATGAAGGAGATGCCGCCGAGCAGTTCGGCGGCGGCCGCGGAGATCTCCATGGTCGCTTCCTGCACGTGGAAGCGGGCCACGAGAGCGCCGGCAAGCTGCCCCGACTGGTCTGTGTCGCCGGTCGCCATGTCGCGGGCGACGTTCTCCAACGCCCCCATGGCGCTCTCCAGCTTCACCAGCAGCGCACCCGTCTCCGCACGGGAGGCCCGCCCGGCGTCCAGTACCTTCTCCACCAACACGGAGGCCACACCCACGTATGAGGCGGCGGCCAGCAGCTCGAACCAGGTCCAGCCCCGGACCTGGAGCATGTCCATCCGCGTGCCGGGCTTCTGGTCGGTGAAGATCATCAGCGAGGGGTCGAGTTCGGCGTCCTGAAGCACGACCTCGTCGCTCTCCGCGCCGGCGAGCACCTCACTCGTCCAGAACGGGCGACGGGTGAGGCCCTCGGTCGCGGCGGGCACCACCGCCATCGCCAGATGGCCGTGGTACTGCTCGTCGTCCTCCACCAGAACGCTGGCGACGAACCAGTCCATCGACTGCGACAGGCTGCACGGCTTCTTGGTGCCGTTGATGATGAACTTGTCACCCTGCCGCCGGGCCTTCATGGCCGGCTCCAGCATGCTGCCGCCGCGCTTGGCCTCGGCCGAGGCCGAGGCGACGAGCTGGTTCTCGCCGGCGATCGTCTTGAGCAGGATCCATTCGAACGCGTCGGGTGCGCAGTGCGCCGTCAGGTACTCGCAGAAGCTCGCCGTCGAGAGCTGGTGCATCATCGCCGCGACGGCCAGCGAGGGCGAGTGCATGGCGAGCACCCGCTGGATCCGTACGGCCTCCACAGGGCCCGCGCCCAGTCCGTCGTGCTCGGTGGGTACGAGGAGGCCGGGGCCGCCCGCCGCCCGGAACGCCCCGACCGCGGGGCCGCCTCGCTGCTCCAGTTCGGCGAGAGGGTGCGCGGCGAGCTTCTCCTGCAGGCCGGGCAGGAGGCGGTGCAGGACCTCGCGCTCGCGGGCCGCGAGGCGGCGGGGACCGGTGGTGGTGTCGGTGTGGGCCATGGTGATCACTCCGGGTGGGCGACGACGGTGCAGACGGGAGAGATGCCGCGACGCACGGTTTCGAGGCGGAAGCCGGCGGCCTTCAGCAGGGTCCGCAGCTCAGGTTCGGTACGCAGCTCGCCACCGCTGACGACCAGGCACTCGAAGTCGCCGAGCGAGGCGAAGGACGGCTGACCGTTCGGCGGGATGACCATGTCGAAGAGGACCAGCGTCGCGTCCTTCGACATGGCGGCCCGGCAGTTCTTGAGCAGCTCCAGGGCGCGGTCGTCGTTGTAGTCGTTGACGACCATGGACAGCAGATAGCAGTCGCCGCCTTCGGGCACCGAAGCGAACATGTCGCCCGGCGCGAAGTCGACCCGGTCCGCGTGACCGGCCTCGGCCAGCAGCTTCCTTCCGTTCTCGACCACCCGCTCGCGGTCGAACAGGACGCCCCGTACCGACGCGTGGGCCTCCAGGACCGCGGAGAGGACCACTCCCTCGCCGCCCGCGACGTCCACGACGGTCTTGTGGCGGCTGAAGTCGTACAGCGACACTGCCAGGAGCTGGGCCTGCGCGGCCATCGCCGTCATGGCGTGGTCGAACAGGTCACCCGCCTCGGGGTGCTTGTCGATGTACGCGTAGTAGGGCTCGCCGTGGTGGTCGGAGAAGGTCTCGCCACCCCTGCGCACCGCCTCGGGAGCCAGAGACCAGGGGTCCCAGTGCCAGCGTGACCCGTGCAGCATCGCGTTGTAGCGCATCGAGAAGGGGTATTCGGTGCGCAGGAACTGTCCGGCCTCGGTCAGCGAGAAGGTTTCGTCCTCGGCGTGGTCCACGACGCGCAGCGTGGCCGCGGCACGCAACAGCCGGTACATGCCCCGCGGTTCGGTGTCGTGCCGCGCGGCCAGCTCCGCGGCGGTGGCCGGGCCGTCCGCGAGCGAGTCGGGGACGCCGAGGGTGGCGAGGGTGGAAACCACCTGGGTGCCGTAGTGGCCCAGGATGATCTGCATGAGACCCGCGACGGGAAGTGCGGAGTGGGCGATGACGTCCACGGGCTTGAGTTGTTGGTCGTCGTTGGCGGGCGCGTTCTCGGACATGCGAAATCCTCGGGAAGAAGAAGGAAAAGGTGGCTGAGGTGGCGCGGGCGGGCGTTCGGCGCCGGGGCGCTACTGGGCGGTTTCGGCGCGCTCGGGGCGGTGGGCGGCCTCTTCCCCGCTCAACTGCCCGCCCAGATAGCGGGACAGCAGCAGCCGGCGCTGGGGCTTGCCGCTGGAGGTGCGCTGGATGGTTCCCCTGGGGCAGCTGAAGACGGAGATCTCGACGACGCCGCCGACGTGCAGGGACAGGGACTCGGCCAGCTGGTCGGCCCACGGGCCGCTTTCCATCTCGGCGAGCACGATGACCCGTCGGGCGTCGACGAGGGTGACGCAGCGGTCGCGGTCCACGCCGGAGGTGTCGGCCAGCCGGGAGTCCAGGTCCTCGGCGTAGATGTTCCGGCCGCGGACGCTGAGTGCGTCGCCGGTCCGGCCGACGACGTACGTCTGGCCGTTCAGCATGAACCCGGTGTCGCCGGACAGGACGCTGCCCTCGTGGAAGCGGGAGGAACTCTCGACGTCGGCCGGTTCGTAGCCGGCCGCGACGCTGCTGCCGGAGATGACCATCTCGCCGAGGTAGCCCTCCGGCAGCGGGCGCAGCTCGGCGTCCACCACGGACACCCGCACCCCCTCGATCGCGGTGCCCGAGCTGACCAGCCAGTCGGCCGGCCGCTCGGCGAGGCCGGCGTCGCGCAGCGAGCCCTGCGAGAGGATCTTGACCGGCTGCTCCGGGGAGAGCGCCTCCCAGTTCAGCTCGACGGCCTGCGCGACGGTGCCCGGCGCGTGGCCCGTGATGCCCAGCGTCGCCTCGGCCATGCCGTAGCAGGGCGTGAAGACAGCTGGGTCGAACCCGTAGGGCGCGCACCGCTCGGTGAACTGCCACAGGCCGCGCGGGTCGTGGCGCTCCGCACCGAGCACCGCGGCGTGGAGGGTGGAGAAGTCGGCGCCGTCGAGATCCGCGTCCTTCAACCGCCGTGCCGCGTAGGCGAAGCCGAAGGACGGGGCGGCGGTGATCTGCATGCCCTCACGGGCGATGCAGTTGATCCAGCGCCGCGGGTCGTAGATGAACTGTTCGGGCCGCATCAGGCTCAGGTCGCCCTGGTGCGCGACGATGGTCATCAGAGTGCCGACCAGCCCCATGTCGTGGTACATCGGCACCCAGCTGACCGTGGACTGTGACCCGTCGTAGCCGATGAGGGCGCCGTTGCCCGCGGCGTTGGCCTCCATGCTGGCCCAGGGGATCCGTACGCCGCGGGGATGGCCCGTGGAGCCCGAGGTGAACTGCAGGGTCGCCAGCTCGTGTCCGGGCACCGCGCTCAGCTCGTCCTGACCGGGGTGGCTGCCGAAGTCGCTGGACAGTACGGAGATCCGGCCGCCGTCCGCGGTCTCGCCCACCCGGTCGGCGGCCTCCTGGAGTATGCCCAGATGGTGACTCTCGCCCACGAGGGCAGAGGCCCTGGAGATGTGCAGTACGCGCGCCACGTGCTCGATGTACTCCTCCCGGCCGCCGAAGCGGGCGGGAGGCGCGAGGGCGGTGGGGACCATGCCGGCGTTCACCGCGCCGAAGTAGCCCGCCACGAAGCCGATGCTGTTGGGCGTGGCCAACAGGACGCCGGGGCGGCCCCGCAGCGATCGGTCACGCAACATGGCACTGGCGTGGGAGACCAACTGTGCTACATCCGCGTAGCTGTAGCGGTCCCAGCTGCCGGAGCCGGTGGCGACGCGGATGCTGCGGTCGGTGCGCGGCGCGGTCAACCAGGCGAGCAGGGGCGATGCCGCGGAGGCGGCGTCGGCAGTGGTCACGGGGTACCGACCTTCTGCCGCATGACCTTCTGGACCTCGGCGAACGCCTCCAGCGCCTGTTCGAGCTGGGCGCGGCTGTGGAGGGCCATGGGACAGACCCGCAGCATGGCCCCCTCCGGCGGTACGCCCGGGTAGAGCGCCACGCCGGTGAACACCCCACGGTCGTAGAGCTGTCGCCACCACTCCATCGCGAGATCGTCGTCACCGAGGATCACGGGGATGATGGGCGTGGTCCGCTCGGGAATGTCCGTGTCGGGACCCATCGGCAGCCCCAGGCCCTTGAGTTCGGTGCGCAGGAACCGGGCGTTCTCCCGCAACTGACGGGCCAGCTCGTCGCCTTCGGGGCTACGGCGGATACGGATGGCTTCCAGCGAGCCGCCGAGCGCGGCCGGCACACCAACCGTGGTGAACACGAACGAGCGGGCGTTGACCTGGAGGTAGTCGATGAGGTCACGCTTGCCGGCGATGAAGCCGCCGACACCGGCCAACGCCTTGGACAGCGCTCCCATCCGGATGTCGATCTGGTCCTCGACGCCGAAGATCTCGGCGGCGCCGGTCCCCTTCTCGCCGAGGATGCCCAGCGAGTGCGCTTCGTCCAGCATCACCGCGGCGTCGTTCTCGCGGCAGATGTCGACCATCTCGTCCAGGGGCGCGAGGTCGCCCTCCATGGAGTAGAGCCCGTCCACGATGACGAGGGTCCGTCCGCCATCGGCCTTTGCCCGGCGGACGCTGTCGGCGAACAGGTCCATCCGATTGTGCCGGAAGGCTCGCAGCTTGGCGCGGGAGAGCTTCGCGCCGTCCAGCATCGAGGCATGGGCGAAGGAGTCCGCCACCACCGTGTCACCGACGCCCACCAGCGCGCTGATCGCGCCTATGTTGGTCTGGAAACCGGTGGTGAACAGCAGGGCGGCTTCCAGCCCCAGCCAGTCGGCCAGCTCCTCCTCCAGCTCACGGTGGAGGGCGGTGGTGCCATTGAGAATCCGCGAACCGGTGAGCGAGGAGCCGTAGCGGTCCACCGCCGCCTTGGCTCCTTCCCGGACGCGCGGATGGCTGGCGAGGCCGAGGTAGTTGGGGGAGCCGAGCATGAGCCGCGGCTCCCCCTCCATGGTGACGACGGGGTCGAGCAGCGACTCGGCAGACCGGAAGAACGGTGTGTTCCCCGCCGACAGGCTGCGTCGGTACGTTGTCAGCAGTTCGGAGGAGCGCAGGTCGTTGAGCCAGCTCGCGGAGTATTCAGCCATTGCCGTCTTCCTCTTCTGCCAGGTGGCCGGACGACGCCTCGAGGATGAAGTCGACAGCATCCCCGACATTGCGGATCTCGATTGCTTCCTCTTCGCCGATCTTCACCTTGAAGGTGTCCTCGAGCTCCTGGGTCAGGGTGAGGATGTCGAGCGAGTCGATCCCCAGATCCTTCTTCCACGTGGCACCGGAAACGATTCGCTCCTCGGATACACCACGCGCTGTGAGATGGTTCTTGATGACTTCGATGATCTCCCGGTCCGTAACCCGGGGCGATGAGTTCACCATCACGTGTCCTCTCGTTCCTGTGAGGGCAGGAGGTGCTGAGCCCTGAAGAGATCGCTGCGGCTTATGCCCACCTTCTTGAGGGTCGGCATGAGGACATCACGGAAGAATGACTGCCGGTCGATTCCAATGACCTGCATGACCGACAGCCGCTTGTCGTAGTCAGGCAGCAGGTCATAGGCCGGCATCTTGAAGTCCCTGACGACGTGGGCTATGTCCGCCATCGTTCCCTCGTAGTCCTCCTGCAGACAGGCCAGGAGGGTGCGCTGGTAGAAGTCGGCATGCGCCGCCTCGTCGCGCGCGATGTAGCGGCAGATCTCCGACATCACGGAGTCGCCGAGGTCGCGGGCCCGATCCAACTGGCGCCGATAGCTCACCCAGGTCGTCTTCTCCTGGATGGCGCCGTAGATGAACATGCGGCGCGGTGTGCTGTACGGCATTTTCCAGCGGCGGCTGAGTACCTTGCGCTCGAATTCGAGGACCTGCTCCTCGGTGCGCTGCCCGGTGCGGAGCAGGAACTCCTTCAACGCGAGCGCGTGCTTCGACTCCTCGTATCCCCAGTTCACGTGGAACCAGCTCTGCCCGAACGACTCCCGCATCAGGTTGAGTCCCTCGGCCACATAATCAGGGAGATACATCTCCACACCAAGGAAGGTCTCCGCGCAGAGCGCCAGGGTCTCGTCCTCGTGTCGTTCCTCCCACTTGTCCCACGGGATGTCGTCGAAAACGCTCCACCGGCGGCGACGCTCGGCCAGTTCGAAGAACTCCATGTACTTCCGGTACAGGTTTTCCTCGGAGATGGGATTAACCATCAGCTCCCCTTTCCGGCCGACGCCTCCGAGCGGAGCAGCCGGACGATGTCGCCCATCGTGCTCGCGGAGAACAGGACGTCGTCGTCGAAGCTGAGCCCGGTCCTGTCCTCGACACGGGCGATGAGTTCCAGGGTGGCGACCGAGTCCAATCCGACATCCGCTATGTCGTCGGTCATGCGAAGCCTGCGCCCGGCCAGCCTGGGGTCCACCTCCGCCATCGCCTCGGCCACCAGGCCGAGTGCTTCCTCTTCGGTCAGACCGGTGCTTTTCACTTGGCTCCTCCGTGCTCGGCAAACGCATTCCGGGCGTACGTGTCGCGGCACGCGGCACGCCGCAGCTTGCCGCTGCTCGTCTTGGGCAACGTGCCGGGCCGTACGAGAACGACATCGTCGGGCACCACCCCGACCATGCTCCGGACCCGGCGGACGATCTGCTCCGCCAAGTCCTCGGGCGCGCCGGCCCGCTTGTGCTCGACCACGACGACAAGGCGTTCATCGGCGTCGCTGAAGGCGATCGCGTGGTCGCGGCGCACGCTTTCCAGGCCGATACAGGCCCACTCGATGTCGGTGGGATGGTATTTGCGACCGTTGTGGATGATCATGTCCTTGACACGTCCGGTGACGAAGAGCTCGCCCTCGTCCAGGAATCCCAGGTCCCCGGTGCGCAGCCACCCGTCCGTGAAGGTGTCGGCGGTCAGCTCTGGCGCCGCCCAGTAACCTCCGGCGACGCTGCCCGAGCTCACCTCGATGTGCCCTTCCGCCCGCTCGTCCAGCAGCTCTCCGGCACGTCCGCGGATGCGCACGTCCCAGCCGCTCAACACGGGTCCGCAGGAGATGAGTTCGATCGCCTCGGGGCCGGGGTCGGCTCCGCGCACCAGGCCCTCCTCCTGGAAGACCGCCTTGTCCGCCCAGAGCGTGCGCGGCTCTCGCTCCACCGGCGTGAAGGCCACCCCCAAAGTGGCCTCCGCCAGTCCGTACGACGGTGTGATCGCCGATTCCTTGAACCCGGCAGGGGCGAAGCGCTGCGTGAATTCCCGGAGGGTATCGGGCCTGACCGGTTCCGCACCGATACCGGCCACGCGCCAGGACGACAGGTCCCAAGTGGCGAGTTGATCGTCGCTGGCGCGCCGGGTGACGAGATCGTAGGCGAAGTTCGGCGCGTAACTGAAGGTTCCGGAAACGCGGGACATCCAGTCGAGCCACAGAGTGGGCCGCCGCGCAAATTCGTACGGCGGGATGAGCCACGTAGGGATCTCGTACACCAGCGGGCCCAGCAAACAGCCGATGAGCCCCATGTCGTGGAAGAGCGGGAGCCAGCTGACCATGCGGTCACGCTCTGCGGACATGGCCAGTCCTTCGTGCATGCAGCGCACATTCTCAAGGAGGTTGTCGTGGGTGACGACCACACCTTTGGGGCTGTCCGTGCTGCCGGAGGTGTACTGCAGGAAAAGAGGGGAGTCGCCCGATTCCTCCACCAGATCCCCGGTCGGTTCAGCGCGACAGAGATCGGCATAAAGCAATGGCTTCTCGCCGACGGCCTCCGCGCACAGATCGAAGAGTCGTTCGTCGGCGATGACATGCCGCGGCAGGCACGACGCATGAATGGAAGCCAGCCGGTCCCGGTAGGCCTCAGTCCGGCCGAGAACGGCGGGCGGGAACACTGGAACAGGGATCACCCCGGCCCGTACCATTCCCACGAAAGCGACGAGGAATTCACGCTGGTTATCGAGCATGAGGATGGCTCGGTCCCCGGGATCAAAACCGGCGGCACCAAGCCTCCTGCCCATGTCATCGGCAGACTCTTTCAGGTCGGCAAAGCTGAGAAACTCAGCCGAGTCCCCTGAGACGAACGTGAACCCCCGAGTAGTGGAAGACATTCTACTGATGGCACGAGATACGCTCACGTAACGGAAACCTCCACCCGCACACCCTCGCTCCCCCGCAAGGGGGGAGCCCTTGCCAGATCAGGACCCAATACTTTGCCGCCAATTCCTCGAAGAACATATCAATGTGATCGAGCATGCACATACAGCTACAGGTGTAGCCGGATCTGCACTCCCTGCGGATATTCGTTGTCCACCTCTGGCGGTATGCCGCTCCAGATGCACACCAGATGCGTTACTCGGCCTCGATGAACCGTCGTCCCCACGTACCCGTGTGATCAGCTCGTCTCGCCCGCTGAGAACGCATCGACCCTGAACGGCCAGGCGCGCGCACACAGCGCCCGCACCTCGTCCCGGGGAACGTCGCGGCGCTCCAGCCAGTCCAAGCAGACGGAGATGACGAAGGTCAGCCAGCCGCGCACCGCAAGCCGCAGCGCCTGCGCCGAGTACTGCGAGGCGAAGCCGAAGTCGAGTGCGCTGAGGATGCGCCGCTCCTGCTCGGCGAGGTGGTGCTCGTAGATCCGGCTGATCGCCTCGTCCTGTACGGTCGCGGCGCGGTGAAACGCGCGGAAGCCGTGCACGTTCTCCTCGGCATAACGCAGGTACAGGTCCGGCGTGCTGGACAGCTGTTCCTCGATGGCCAGAGCCGGGTCAGGCGCCGTCATTGCCATCAGCCGGTCACCTTCGCGACTGACGACCGCGGCGAGAAATTCCCGTCTGGTGGGAAAATAGCGATAAAGCAGCGCACGGGACACACCGGCGGTCTCGGCGATACGGCTCGTCCACACTTCGTCGAAGGGTTGCGCGGCCAGTAGCTCGACTCCAAGCCGCAGCAGCTGCTCGCGGCGCTCGCCAGGGCTCAGCCGAGTGCGCGGCCTCGCCGACGCCCCAGGCTCCAGATTGGCCACGGACCCCCGCCTGACCACTGCCTTCTCCTTTCGTAACCGTTTGATCCCGGCCGAGTCCTCTGTTGTTGTCGCCGGCCGATGCCCGGTATCAACCTGGTCCCTGCGGGTCTCGCCGGCAGGATGTGTTTCCGTGACGGTTTCGAACAGGTCGGCGAGGCCCTTGAGCGAGTGCCCGCGGCGCAGCAGCCCGGATATCGCTCGCAGTCGAGCGACATGGCTCTCGTTGTACCAGGCGATCCGACCCGCGCGACGCGGCGGCGGCAGAATCTTCAGTTCGCGGTAGTAGCGAATGGTGCGCTGAGCAACGCCGGATTCCTTGGCGAGCTCGGCTAATCGATATTCACGCGTTTCACCATGCACCTGTTCCTCCGGAGCTCCATCTGCGCCATGTACGGGGATCACCGCAGCCCCGCGCTCATGCGCTGCGGGCTTTCGACTGAGCTCCCGGCACACAGCCCCGTGGTATGACAAGGCCGAACTCATAGCCCAGCGCGACAGCTTCGGCCCGACTGCTTATCTCCAGTTTTCCCATAGCACGGTTGAGGTGTGTCTTCACCGTCGCTTCACTGATGTCGAGAAACCGAGCGATGATGACGTTCCCATGCCCCTTGGCGACGAGCTTGAGAACCTCGGACTCGCGCTCGGTGAGCGCGTCCAGGCCCGACCCGTCGTATTCGAATGGCGTAGAACGACGGGTGCAGATGTCGATGATGCGTGTCATCACGTCGGGCGAGAAGACCATGATCCCCTGGGCGGCGGCACCGACTGCGGCCGCCATCTGATCCGGCGGGATATCCTTCGAGAGGATTCCAGTAGCCCCTACGTGGAGCGCGGAGTAAATATCGTTGTCATCCACCTTCGAGGCCATGAGAAGTGCGCTCGGAACATACTCGGGTACGGCTTCGAGGATTCTACGGATGGTCTCTGCGCCGCCAATTTCCGGGAAGGCGGTGTCGATGACGATAAGGTCTGGCCGCATATTCTCGGCCATCTTGCAGGCATTCTCACTGTCGGCGGATTGACCGACCACACGAAGACCAGACGTCGCGTCCAACAATGCGGAAAGCCCTAATCTGGTCAGGGGATTGGAATCCGCGATGAGTAGCGTGGCCTCAGATTCATTGTCCTCTACAGCAAACACAATTGCCCCCCAATGAGTCACACCAACTGACCGCTATCGACAGAACTCGGGCACGGAGCGCAGCAGGGCGCCTTCCGTTCTGCGGAAGCAGGATTCGCTGGGTGACCGGCAAGTAGCAGTGCAACGCCGCTCTTTTAGTTCATGATCGTTAAAATCTCGGCCAAGCGGAAGGAGGCCACCGAATCTCCTCAACTTCAACACTCTTCAACACTGTTGCGTTACCCGGGGGTTCTACATGAAGCGGAACGACTGGATTTGTAATGAGCCTCTTACAACTGGTGGCCATGCCTGCGATTTGGGTCGGAACGCGGTGACACCTGTGCCCGGCTCGCCACCGGGCGCTCCGGGGGCTCGCGAAGAACCACTGGCGAGCGGCCGCACGACGCGTGCACCGGAGCGGCAGGACAGGGAAGAGACAAGGCCCGACCAGGATTCAACTCCTTTTTGGGGCCGCAGGGCCTATCGCCCCTGGAGATGCCAGCTTCATCCATTCATTCGCCAGTATCGTTGATTTCCTCTACCGGAACTCCTGATTCCTGACTCGCCGGACGCCGATGCGGCCCGGTTCAGAGGGAGCTGCGTCAAAGCGCCGGGGCTGCGCGACTCCGCAGTCAGAATCGCCAAGGGACGTCCGAGCGAGCGGACAAGCGCTTGGGCGTGGCGAATGCGCTGGTCAGAGACCGAAGGGCAGACGAGTCGGGCTGTACGCCGGGTTCTGTCGCCCGGTCGCCTCGCGGCGGCCGGGGAGACGGCCATCCATCTAGGGCCGGCATTGCTGCCGGCCTCGTGCGGTCTACCCGCGGACTCGGGCGGGCAGCCCTCGGTCGTCCGCGCAGAAACACCGGGGTGTTTCCTTTTGACCTTGCTCCAGGTGGGGTTTACCTAGCCGCCTGAGTCACCTCAGGCGCTGGTGGTCTCTTACACCACCGTTTCACCCTTACCGAGGACCGTGAGGTCCCCGGCGGTCTGTTTTCTGTGGCACTGTCCCGCGGGTCACCCCGGGTGGCCGTTAGCCACCACCTTGCCCTGTGGAGCCCGGACGTTCCTCGGGAAGGTCCCCCGAGGGGGTCTTCACGCGGCCGTCCGCCCGGCTCGTCTGCCGTGCCGACCATGTTACCCGCCGGGTCCCCGAGGTCCGTGCCGTGCCCGCGGTGGCCGCCGTCGCCAGGAAGGAGCCCGCGAGGATCAGGGCGAAGGCCGCGATGACGTCCGCCGTCAGGGGCTCGGAGAGGAAGGCGACGCCCGCCGCCACCGCCACGGCCGGGTTGACGTAGGTGAAGACGACGGCGCGGGTCGGGCCCGCCTCCCTGATCAGTTCGAGGAAGACGAGGAAGGCCAGGGCCGTGCAGATGACGCCGAGGCCCGCGAGGGAGGCGAGGGTCGGGGCGTCGGGCACGGTCGCGGGCCAGGAGAGCGCCGCCGCGGGGGCGTAGACCACGGCGGCCAGGACCAGGCAGGGCGCGATCAGCTGCAGGCTGGGCACGTCGCGCAGGTGCCGGGCGACGATCAGCGGGGCGATGGCGTAGCCCAGGGCCGTCAGCATGACCTCCGTCAGGGACCAGGCGTCGCCGCCCGTCAGATGGGGCGCCGTCAGGACGGCCACGCCCGCGAGGCCGAGGCCGAGGCCGGTGAGACGGCGCGGGCCGAGCCGTTCCGTGTCGCCGAAGAAGCGGGCCAGGAGGGCGCCGATGATCGGGACGGCGGCGATGAGCAGCCCCGCGGTGGAGCTGGAGATGCGGCGCTCCGCGTCGGTCAGGGTCCACCACGGGCCGAGGATCTCCACGCAGGCGAAGGCCAGCATCGGGCGCCAGTGCGTCTTCAGTACGCGGGGCAGTCCCCCTTGGCGTACGGCGAAGGGCAGCAGGAGCGCGGCGCCCAGGGCGCAGCGTGTGAAGACCACCATCGACGGCGACAGATCGCTGTCGACCGCCACTTTGATCATGAGATACGGGATGCCCCACAGGACACCCATGAGGGAGAAGAGAAACCAGCCGCGTGCCGTCATGCGGGCAGTTTCGGCCGGGTCGGCGTCGGGGGTCTTGAACGCTGTTGCGGTACGTCACCGGCGGACGCTTGCCCGGTACGCCGCCGGGGTCACCCCGAGCACCCTGCGGAACCAGCGCGTGAGGTGCGCCTGGTCCGCGAAGCCCACCAGGGAGGCCGCCTCGGCGGGGCGCAGGCCTGCCTCCAGGTGGGTGCGGGCCAGCGTCACGCGGTGCTGGGCGAGCCAGGCGTAGGGCGGCATTCCGGTCGATGTGCGGAAGGCGCGCAGGAGTTGGTAGCGGGACAGGCCGAGCGGGGCGGCGAGGTCGGCGAGGGAGGGCGGGGCGAGGAGTTCGTCGGCGAGGCGGTCGCGGACGGCGCGGGCGATGTGGTCGGCGCCGGGGACGTGATCGGCGAGGGGCCGGGCGGTGCCGTGCCTGCGTGCGAGGGCGGCGAGCAGCCAGGGGAGGCGGGACTCCGCCTCCAACGGGTCGGCGGGGCCGCTGAGTTCGGTGTGCGCGGCGCGCAGGGCCGCGGCCAGTTCGGGGTCGTCCATCACCGCGTCGCGGAAGTGCGGCGTGGCCGTGGTGCCCTCGGCGAGGAGGAGCGGCGCCGGGTACATGGCGCGGTAGGCGTAGCCGCCGCTCGCGCCGGGCCCGCCGGTGTGCACCTCGCCCGGGGCGAGGACGACGATGGACCCGGGCCCGAGGTGGAGCCGCCCGCCCCGATAGTCGATGACTTCAGATCCCCCGACACAGACGCCGACCGTGAACTCCTCGTGGTAGTGCGGTGCGTAGCGGTGCTGGTCGAAGCGGGCGGTCAACAGGTCGAGCGTCCGCCCGGAAGGCCCGAGCGGCGTACGGGTCCATGTCGCCCGCTCACGGGGCCCGACGACACCGGCGAGGTCGTCATGAGGCGTACCGGAGGCCTCTGCCCCGGTCGTCCCGTCGTACGTGTCACACATGCGGTGCCGCTCCCCCGGTGTCCCGTCGTGCCGTCACCCGTTCCAGGATTCCAACGCGCGCGCCCCCTGATTCCATGCCGCACCTAGGTCCGCGCCACCCGGAGCCGTCCGCTTGACCTTGCCGCAACGGCAACCTTTCTACTGGACCCATGCGGATCGGAGAGCTCGCCGGCATCGTCGGCGTCACCACGCGTGCCATCAGGCACTACCACCACCTCGGCCTGCTGCCCGAGCCCGAGCGGCGGGCCAACGGCTATCGCGAGTACGGCCTGCGGCACGCCGTCGCCCTGGCCCGGATCAGGCGGCTGACCGAGCTCGGGCTCGGGCTCGCCGAGGTGCGGGACGTGCTCGCGGACGACGCGGGGCGCGAGCTCGCCGAGGTCCTCGCCGAGCTGGACGCCGACCTGGCCCGGCAGGAGGCCGACATCCGCGGGCGCAGGGCGCGGCTGCGGACCCTGCTCGACGACGCGGAGCACGGGCGGCTCCCGCCCGAAGGGCCCGTCTCCCCCGAACTGGCCGCGTTCTTCGGCGAGATGAACCGTACGTCGGCGGAGCACGGCGGTCAGGGGTCCGCGACGGCCGCGAAGGACCGCGCGTTCCTCGCCCTGCTCGACAGCACCGCGTCACCGCAGGACCGGGACGCCTTCCTCGCCGCGATGGGCCCGGCGCTCGCCGCGCCGGGGGCCGCCGAGCGGGCCCACGCGGTGTACGCGCTGCTCGACGCCCTCGCGGACGCCGACCCCGCCGACCCGCGCACGGACGCCGCCGTGGACGAGGCCGCGCGGGCGCTCGCCGGCGCCCTGCCGGACTCCTTCGTCGCGGAGCTCGGGAGCGAGGGCGCGCAGACGCTCGCCGACCTCCACGGCGCCTCCGAGAACGGCGTCCTCGAAGCCTTCCTCGCCGACTTCTCGCCCCCGCAGGCCGAGGCCTTCCGCCACGCGATGCGGCTGCTCGTACGGGACACGAGTCAGGAGAGCGAAGGAGGGAGCACGCCATGAATCGGCTCAGGAGAATCACGGGGCTCCAGAAACTCGTGCCGCTGCCCCTCCGCCGCCTCATCGGGCACGAACTCCGCGTCCTCGTCAGCCTCGTACTCTGGGTGGCCCGGCGGCGCAGCGGAGTGCGGCCGGGGACCGACCGGGCCTTCGGGCACGCCCGCGACCAGGCGGCGATCATGTTCGCCCTGACCTTCGTCAGCGCCATCGAGGCGTACGGGCTCGCCGTGCTGCTGCGGGACCGGCCGGTCGCCCACGGGATCCTGCTGGTCGTCGACGTGTACGGCGTGGTCCTGATGCTCGGCCTCCACGCCGCCTCCGTGACCCGGCCGCACGTCCTGTCGCCGGACGCACTGCGGGTGCGCAAGGGCGCCCACCTCGACCTGCGGATACCGCTCGCGCTGATCACGGCGGTGCGTGCCGAGCGGTCGTCCGGGCAGGAGGCGGCGGAAGGCGTGCTCAACATGCCTGTCGCCTCGACCACTTCGCTCACCCTGGAGCTCTCGGCTCCCGTCACCGCCGTGGGCTTCCTCGGGAAGCGGCGCGAGGTGACGACGGTGCGGCTGCACGCCGATCAACCGGCGGAACTGCTCGCGGCGTTGAGGGAACGGCCGGCCGAGCCGTCTCACGCAGGCGCGAACTGAACCTTCGCCGTGCCCGGGTCCGCCTGGGTGAGGCGGACTCTCAGGTGTTCGCCCAGGGGGAGTTTCGCCGTGCCGCCCGTGATGCGGGCCACGATCGCCGGCTCCGTCAACTGCACGGTTCCGGTGGCCGGTTCGCCCTCCTTCACGTCCACCACCACCGCGTCGAAGATCTCGCCGACCCGCTCCTTGAGCAGTGCGGCCTCGACGATGTCCACGCACTCCCGTTCCACGGTGTTGCCGCGCCGCGTGCCGTCCGCCATCTCCTTGGGCAGTTCGTCCAGGGCGGCGAGCACCCACTCCGGGACACCGGCGCCCGCGCAGGCCGCGAGGGAGAGTTCGGCGGCGTAGCGGTCGACGAGGCGGCGCAGCGGGGCCGTGACGTGGGCGTAGGGCGCGGCGACCGCGGCATGGGTCGTGTGCTCGGGGAGCCGGCCGCCGCTGAACGCGGTGTACCCGGCGCCGCGCAGCAGCGTCGTGCACTCCTGGAGGAAGGCGGCATGGCGCGGCTTCCGGGCGTCGAGGGAGCGTACGAGCCGCGCGTACGGCACGTGGTGCGGCCAGTCGATGTCCAGGGCCTTGGCGGTGCGGCGCAGCCGGCCGACCGCGCCGTCGGGGGCGGTCGGCAGGGTGCGCAGGATGCCCGTACCCGAGGCGATCATGAGGTCGGCCGCGGCCATGCCGGTGAGGAGCGAGATCTGGGCGTTCCAGGCGTCGGCGGGGAGCGGGGCCCGGTAGGCCAGTTCGTACGTACCGTCGCGCTCGACGATCTCCTGCTCGGGCACGTCGAGGGAGATGCCGCCGCGGTCGACCTCCAGCTGCTCGCGCAGCCGCCCGATGTCCCGGAGCAGGGCGACCGGCTCCTCCGCCGTGCCGCCGTCGATCGCCTTCTGCACCCCTTCGTAGTCGAGCTTGGCGCGGCTGCGGACGAGGGCGCGGCGCACGTCGGTCCGCTGCGCCCGGCCGTCCGCGTCGAGGTCGATCGTCCACAGCACGGCCGGACACGTCTGGTCGGGCAGCAGGCTGGCGGCGCCCTCGCTCAGGGCGGTGGGGTGCAGCGGGACCTTCTCGTCGGGGAAGTAGAGGGTGGTGACGCGGCGGTGGGCCTCGGCGTCCAGGGGTGCGCCGGGCGTGACGTACGCGGCGACGTCCGCGATCGCGTACCGCACCCGGAAGCCGCCTCCCTCGCGCCGCGCCAGGTGCATGGCCTGGTCGAGGTCGACGGAGGTGGGCGGGTCGACGGTGAAGAAGGGGACGTCCGTGACGTCGTGGTCCGGGAGGCGTGGCCCGGCCGCGGCCCGCTCCGCCTCGGCGAGGACGTCGGCGGGGAACTCCTCGGGCACGTCCAGCCTCGTACGCAGCTCACGCAGCGCGGCCCGCAGCGGAGCCTCGGCTGCGCCTTTCACCTGCAGATGGCGGCGGGGCATGGACCGAGCCTAGGGCGCCCGGCACGGCTCGGCACCCTGTGGGGCGCGGAGGTCCTGGCGCCGTACCCTTTCGCAGGGGCCGCACCCCTTGCTCGTACCGCTCAAGGCCTCGTACCGCTGTACCGCTTAAGGAGTCCCATCGTGCTCGTCCTGCTGCCGCCGTCCGAAGGCAAGGCCTCGTCCGGGCGGGGTGCCCCGCTCAAGCCGGAGTCCCTGTCCCTGCCGGGGCTCGCCGAGGCGCGGCAGGCCGTCCTCGACGAGCTCGTCGAGCTGTGCGCCGCCGACGAGGAGAAGGCGCGGACGGTGCTCGGCCTCAGCGAGGGGCTGCGCGGCGAGGTCGCGAAGAACACCGAGCTGCGCACGGCGGGCGCGCGCCCGGCCGGGGAGATCTACACCGGCGTGCTGTACGACGCCCTGGACCTGGCCTCGCTCGACGCCGCCGCCAAGCGCCGCGCCGCGCGGTCGCTGCTGGTCTTCTCCGGGCTGTGGGGCGCCGTCGGCGTGAGCGACAGGATCCCCTCCTACCGCTGCTCGATGGGCGTGAAGCTGCCGGGGCTCGGCGCGCTCGGGGCGTACTGGCGTACGCCGATGGCGTCGGTGATGCCGGAGGCCGCGGGCGACGGCCTCGTCCTGGACCTGCGGTCGTCGGCGTACGCGGCGGCGTGGAAGCCGAAGGGCGAGGTCGCGGGGCGGACGGCGACGGTGCGGGTGCTGCACGCGCAGCTGGTCGACGGCGTGGAGAAGCGGTCCGTCGTCTCGCACTTCAACAAGGCGACGAAGGGGCGGATCGTCCGCTCCCTGCTGTCCACGGGCGCACAGCCGAAGAACCCGGCCGAGCTGGTCGAGGCGCTGCGGGACCTGGGGCACGTGGTGGAGGCGGAGGCGCCGGCGAAGGCGGGCAGGCCGTGGGCGCTGGACGTGGTGGTGCGGGAGATCCACTGAGGCCTCCGGCGCGGGAGGGGTTCTCCGAGGCCGTCGGCACGGGAGGCCGTCGGAGATCGTCAGAGGCCGTCAGAGGTCGCCTCGGCGCGGGAGACCGCCGGAGGCCGCCTCGGCGCGGGCCTTCCGAAGCCCTCGGCGCGGGGGTCCCTCGCCGAAGCTCTCGGCACGGGGGATCCCTGGCCAAAGCCCCCGGCACGGGGGATCCCCTGCTTCCCCCGAGCCCCCCAACGCCCCACGTTGCAGCATGCGCAACACCCTTTGCGCATGCTGCGCGCGCCGAGGCAGGATGCCTCTATGACCTCTCCCTCTGCCTCCGTGCTCGATCTGGCCCCCGTCGTCCCCGTGGTCGTCGTCGAGGAGCTCGACGACGCCGTGCCGATGGCGCGGGCCCTCGTCGCCGGTGGGCTCCCCGCGATCGAGGTGACCCTGCGGACGCCCGTCGCGCTCGACGCGATCTCGGCCATCGCCGCCGAGGTGCCGGACGCCGTGGTCGGCGCGGGCACCGTCATATCGGCGCGGAACGTCGCCGACTCCGTGGCCGCGGGCGCCCGCTTCCTGGTCAGCCCCGGCTGGACGGACGCGCTGCTCGACGCGATGAAGGGGGCGGGGGTGCCGTTCCTGCCGGGCGTCTCCACGACGTCCGAGGTCGTGGCGCTGCTGGAGCGCGGCGTCAGCGAGATGAAGTTCTTCCCCGCACAGGCGGCGGGCGGCACCGCCTACCTGAAGTCCCTCGGCGCCCCGCTGCCGCAGGCCCGTTTCTGCCCGACCGGCGGCATCACGCCGGCCTCCGCGCCCTCGTACCTCGCGCTGAAGAACGTCGGCTGCGTGGGCGGCAGTTGGATGCTTCCCGCCGATGCCGTCGCGGCCAAGGACTGGGCCCGCGTCGAGTCCCTGGCGCGCGAGGCGGCATCTCTGCGCTGACCCCGCGGCTACCGCAGGTGCGACGTGTCGTTCAGGAGGCGCAGCGAGGCGTTGCCGTCGGCGTAGTACGCCACGGCCGACACCGAGGCCGCCGAGAGCTCCATGCGGAACAGGGACTCCGGCGGGGCGCCGAGCGCGAGGCGCACCAGCGTCTTGATGGGCGTGACGTGCGTGACGAGCAGGACCGTACGGCCCGCGTACGCCGAGGTCAGCCGGTCGCGTGCCGCCGAGACGCGGCGGGAGACCGCGGCGAACGACTCGCCGCCGGGCGGCGCCGCCTTCGGCGAGGCCAGCCAGGCGTCCAGCTCCTCGGGGTGGCGCTCGCGCACCTCGCCGAAGGTCAGCCCTTCCCAGGCCCCGAAGTCCGTCTCGCGCAGACCGTCCTCGATGTGCACGTCGAGTCCGAGGCGGGCGGCGACGGTGTGGGCCGTCTCCTGGCAGCGCTTGAGCGGCGAGGAGACGATCGCCTGGATCGTGCCGCGCGCGGCGAGCGCGGCGGCGGCGCGCTCGGCCTGTTCACGGCCCACGTCGGAGAGAGACGGATCGGACCCGCCGCTCCCGGAGAACCGCTTCTCGGGCGTGAGCGCGGTCTCGCCGTGCCGGAGGAGCACGAAGGTCGCCGGGGCACCGAGATCGGCGGGCGCGGCCCAACCGACCGGCGTGGCGGCGGCGTTCCGCGCGGCACGGGCGTCGGCGCCGTCGGCCGCGGCGGACCGGGAAGAGGGAACGGGCGCGGCGGGAGCGGCAGTTGCGCCTACCGCCGCGGAGTGGACGGAGCCCGGCGCGGAGTGAGCAGAGCCCGCCGCGGAGTGAGCCGAACCCGGCGCGGAGTGGGCAGAGCCGCCGAGACCCGAAGCGGCTGAGCCGCCCTGGCCCGAAGCCGTCGAACCGCCCTGGCCCGAAGCCGTCGAGCCCTTCGGCGTGGCCGCCAGGGCCGCCCGCGCCTTCGCCGCGCCCGCCGCGGCGTCACCCGGCGGGCCCGAAGGCGCCGGGTCGGTGGCGGCACCCCGCGCGGCGCGCGCGTCCAGATCCGCCGTCGACGCCGACGGCGACCACTGCTTGCCGCGCTTGCCCGCGTCCATCGCCTCGTTCGCGAGCCGGTCCGCGTGCTTGTTCTTCTCGCGGGGGATCCACTCGTACGTCACCTGGGACGACGGGTACACCCGGGCCGCCTCCGCCGCCAGCGGCTTCATGTCCGGGTGCTTGATCTTCCAGCGGCCCGACATCTGCTCGACGACGAGCTTGGAGTCCATGCGGACGTGGACCGCCGCGGCCGGGTCCAGCTGGTGCGCCGCCTTGAGCCCTGCCACCAGGCCCTTGTACTCCGCGACGTTGTTCGTCGCGACGCCGATGTACTCCGCGGCCTCCACCAGGGTCTCCCCCGTGGCCGCGTCGATGACCACTGAGCCGTAGCCCGCGGGGCCCGGGTTGCCCCGGGAGCCGCCATCGGCCTCGACGATGAACTCGCGCATGTACAGGCGTCCTTACAGGCCGGACTCGGACGTACGGACCAGGATGCGGCTGCAGTTCTCACAGCGCACCACGGTGTCCGGGGACGCGGCCTTCACCTCGTTGACCTCGGTGATGTCGAGTTCGAGGCGGCAGCCCTCGCAACGGCGCTGGTAGAGCTTGGCGGCGCCGATGCCGCCCTGCTTCTCGCGCAGCCTGTCGTAGAGCTTGAGCAGGTCGGCAGGGATCGAACCCGCCACGACCTCGCGCTCCTTGCCGACCGTGGCCGCCTCGCCGTCGAGCTCCTCACAGGCGGCGTCACGGCGGCCCGTGGCGTCGTCGACCTTCGACTGGACCGAGGAGACCCGCTCGGTCAGCTCGGCGACCCGCTCCTGCGCGGACTCGCGGCGCTCCATGACCTCCAGGACGACCTCCTCCAGGTCGCCCTGGCGCTTGGCCAGCGAGGCGATCTCCTTCTGGAGGTTCTCCAGGTCCTTGGGGGACGTGATCGCGCCCGAGTCCAGGCGCTGCTGGTCGCGGGCGGCGCGCTGACGGACCTGGTCGACGTCCTGCTCCGCCTTGGTCTGCTCGCGGGCGCAGTCGCTCTCCTCCGTCGTCGCGGCGACGAGCAGGTCGCGCAGCTGCGTGAGGTCCTTGGTCAGCGACTCGATCTCGGCGTGCTCGGGCAGCGACTTCTTCTTGTGCGCGAGCTGCTGCAGGCGTACGTCCAGGGCCTGGACGTCGAGCAGTCGGATCTGGTCGGCGGGCGCGGCGTTCAGTTGGGGGCTCCTGTTGAGTCGTGATGAGAGGCCGCGTGGGCGGTCCAGGGGTCGGTGACCGTCTTCGAGACGTGGACGCGAAGTCCCCATCCGTTCCGGTCGGAGATCGCGTCGAGCTGGGCTGCGGCCAGCTCGCACCAGGGCCACTCGGTGGCCCAGTGGGCGGCGTCCAGGAGAGCGAGCGGCGTGCGCTCGCGGGCCTCGGACGCCGGGTGGTGGCGCAGGTCGGCGGTGAGGAAGGCGTCCACACCGGCGGCGCGCACGTCGTCGAAGAGGCTGTCGCCGGAGCCGCCGCTGACCGCGACGGTGCGGACCAGCTGCTCCGGGTCGCCCGCGACCCGGATGCCCTGCGCGGTGGCGGGCAGCCGCTTCGCGGCGCGCTCGGCGAGTTCGGCGAGGGTGAGGGGGTGCTCCAGCTCGCAGATCCTGCCGAGGCCGCGGCGGCCGTTCCCGTCCGCCGGGTCAGGTACGAGGGGACGTACGACACGGAGGTCGAGCGCGCCCGCGAGCGCGTCGGAGACGCCCGGGTCGGCGCGGTCGGCGTTGGTGTGCGCGACGTGCAGCGCGACGTCGTTCTTGATCAGGTCGTGCACGACGCGGCCCTTGAAGGTGGACGCCGCGACCGTCGTCGTACCCCGCAGATAGAGCGGGTGGTGGGTGACCAGGAGCTGCGCGCCGAGGCGCACCGCCTCGTCGGCGATCTCCTGGACCGGGTCGACGGCGAAGAGGACCCGGGAGACCTCGGCCTCGGGGTCCCCGCAGACCGTGCCGACCGCGTCCCAGCCTTCGGCCAGTTCGGCGGGCCACAGGGCGTCGAGGGCGGCGATGACTTCAGACAGACGGGGCACGGGGAAAGGCTACCTTCCCGCTGCGCTCGGCATGTCGCGTGCTACTGGCCGCAGCCGGGCGGCTACGGAGGGCCCCGTCAGGGGCGCGGGGAACTGCGCGCTCAGCCGGTGAAAAGCCGCAGACGCGTCTGCCGGGCAACGAGCAGACGCGTCTGCGGCTTTTCTGCGCTTGCTCGCGCAGTTCCCCGCGCCCCTGACGGGGCGCCTTCTACGAGGCCAGGTTCTTCCTCAGGTCGTCCAGGACGGAGTTCGCCGCGGTCACGCCGAGACCGAGGTACCACGTCTCGTCCGGGACGTCCTTGGCCTGCCCCTTCTTCACCGCGTCCAGCTTCTTCCACAGGGGGTTCTTCTCCGCGGCGGAGCGACCCGTCTTCTCCGCGTCGCCGTAGACACCCGTGAAGATCCAGTCCGCGTCGGCCTGGTCGATCTTCTCGGGGCTGATCTCGGTGGCGAGGTCGTTGATCCGCTGGTTCTCGGGGCGCGGCAGACCGGCGTCGTCGAGGATCGTGCCGATGAAGGACGCCTTGGCGTAGAGGCGGATGCGGTCCGGCATGTAGCGGAGCATCGTGATCGTCGGCTTCTTGCCGTCGTGGGCCTCGGCGATGTCCTTGCCGAGGTCCTTCGCCCGCTTCTCGTACGTGGCGAGCTCCTCCTCGGCCTTCGCGGTCCTGTCCAGCGCGGCCGCGTTCAGGAGGTAGTTCTCCTTCCACGTGAAGCCGGGGCGGATCGAGAAGACGGTGGGGGCGATCTTGGAGAGCTGCGGGTAGAGCTTGGCGGCGCGCAGCTCGCTGCCGAGGATCAGGTCCGGCTTGAGGTTCGCGATGGCTTCCAGGTTGAGGGAGTTGATCGTGCCGACGTCCTTGGGGCTGCCGGCCTCCTTCTTCAGGTAGCCGGGGATGCCGTCGTCGCCCTCGGTGGGGGCGTAGCCGACGGGCTTGACGCCGAGCGAGACCACGTTGTCGAGCTCGCCGACGTCCAGGACCACGACCCGCTTGGGCCGCGCCTTCAGCTCGGTCTTGCCGCGGGCGTGCGTGATGGTGCGCGGGAACTCGCCCGCCTTGGCGGTGGTGCCCATCTTCGCGGTCTGCTCGGCGGCCTCGGCGAAGTCGTCGCCGCCCTGGGCGACGGCCTTGCTGCCGCTGCCGTTCTCGGACTTCGCGGCGCCGTCGTCGGACGACCCGCAGGCCGCGAGCGAGAGCGCCGCGGTCACGGCGAGGGCGACGGCGGCGGTGCCGCGGCGGCGGCTGCGCCGTGCGGACCGGAGGGACACGGACATCGGGACTCCAGGGGGTGCGCTGCTCGGAACCAGCCGAGCTTAGGTTCGCCTTACCTTAAACGGAATCCCTCCCTACGGAACAGTCACCTCCGTCACAGCACAACCGCCCCTGCCCCCTCAGGCGAATCGGGACATCGCCACCCTTCTGTGTGAAGCGGACGCCCGTCGGTGCCACGTCAGTGCGTACGAAAACTAGCTTCGGGGCCGGAGGTGACACCCACGATGACAGCGCCACCAGCGCCGCCGCCCCCCGCCCGGGTCCGTACCCGCACCGCGGGGTGCACCATCACGGCGGACGGGTCGTACGCGGCGCGCCTCGCCCGCGCCGCCGACGCCCCGGACGCCTCGGAGTCCTGGTACCCCGAACGCTGGACCCTCGGCTCCGCCGAGCCCTACGCGGTGCCGCTGCCCGGCCACCAGCCGGAGGAGCCGGCCACCGAAGTGCTCCCGATGACGGATGGCCGCGTACTGATCCACCGCGTGGTGGGCGAGCGGCACACCTTCGCCCTGCTCTACCCGACGGGCCCCGGGACCGGCGAGGTGCCGCTCGGGGCAGTGGAGTGCGGGGAGTTGAGCCTGCTGCCGCCCGCCCCCGGCGGCACCTGCGCGTACGCGATCGCGCCCGGCGAGCGCTCCAGCGCCGTCTGGCTGGTGGCGGGCGGCGCCTTCGGGCCCGAGCACCTCGCCGAGGTCCCCGGCCGCTGCTCGGGCGGCGTCTGGCTGGACGGCACCGACCGGATGCTCGCCCTGGACCGCACGCTGGAGGGCCGCACCAAGACGGTCGCGGTGGACCTGGAGCGCGGCGGCGAGGTCTCCCCCCTCCTGCAGATCGCGGAGGACAGCGACGACCGGCTGCTCCTCGCCGACGCCGACAGCGGCCTGCTGATCATCCGCTCGGACGCCCCGGGCGAGGACCGCGTCGGCTGGGGCGTCCTCGGCGGCACGCGGCCGGTGCGCTTCCCCGAGTGCCTGCGCTTCCCCGCGGACCTCGCGGCGACGCCGTTCGCCGTCCAGCCGGGGCAGGTGCTCACACCGGAGGCCTGCGCGGTGGCGCTGCGCATCGACGGCGCGGCGGGCAGCAGTTGGGTCGGCCTGTGGCGCCCGGCCGGGCGGCGGCTGCATCAACTGGCGGCGCCCGAGGGGTGGTTGGCGGGCTCCGGGTGGTGGACGCCGGAGGGCACGCTCTGCCTTCCGTACGCGACCGGCGCGGCGCCGTGCGGAGTGGCGAGGATGGCGGTGCCCGCGCCGCAGGAGCCGCCCGGGACGCCGGCCGAGGAGGATCCCCGCAGGTCACAGCCGCTTCCCCCGGATCCTCCGAAGCCCATGGCGGCGCGGCCTGTTCCCTTGCAGCAGGCACCCCTCGGCGGGCGCAAGCCGGGCGGTTAGACTCGCCCGGCTGTACCGAACGATCTTCTTACGGGGTGTGAGTGCATTGTTGACGACCGAGACCAGTACGGAGACACCGCGGGACACCGAGCCGCAGGCGAAGCCGCCCAGGCTCGTCGGCGCCGGAAAGCACCGGGGACCGGTGGCCGAGCACGACGAGGCGACGGTTCCGCGGGGGCGGCACCGCAGGCAGGACCAGGCGTCCTGAACCGACGTACCAGGCAAGGGCCCGGCACCGAGAAGGGTGCCGGGCCCTTCGTCACATGAGGCCGCGTCAGCCCTTCTTGAGGCCAAGGACCTCCGCCGCCGCGAACGTCTCGTTCTCCGGGCGCTCCGCGTAGTACGGCGACAGCGCCTCGTCCAGCTCGTCGAAGGTGAACGCCTCCTTCGCCGAGTCGAACTTCGCCGCCACCCTGGGCCGTTCGACGACCGCGACCATGCCGCCGTGCACCACCAGCAGCTGCCCGTTGACCCGCGCGGCCGCGGGCGAGGCCAAGTACCCCACCAGCGGCGCGACATGCTCCGGCGCCAGCGGGTCGAGCTGACCGGCGCCCGGCTCCTGGAAGCCCGCGAACACGTCCTCGGTCATCCGCGTACGCGCACGCGGGCAGATCGCGTTGGCGGTCACGCCGTACTTGGCGAGCGCCAGCGCCGTGGACGTCGTCAGGCCGACGATCCCGCCCTTCGCCGCCGCGTAGTTGGGCTGGCCCGCGGACCCGGCGAGGAACGCCTCCGAGGAGGTGTTGACGATCCGCCCGTACACCGGGCCGCCCTGCGCCTTGGAGCGCTCGCGCCAGTGGACGGAGGCGAAGTGGGTCGTGTTGAAGTGGCCCTTGAGATGGACGCGGATGACCGAGTCCCACTCGGCCTCGCTCATCGAGAAGATCATCCGGTCCCGCAGGATGCCCGCGTTGTTGACCAGGACGTCGAGCTTTCCGTACGTGTCGATCGCCAACTGCACGAGCGTACGCGCCTGTTCGTGGTCCGCGACGTCCCCGGTGTGGGCGACGGCCTGCCCGCCCGCGGCCCGGATCTCGGCGGCGACCTCCTCGGCCGGCGCCGCCGACGCCTCGCCCGAGCCGTCGCGCCCCGGCTGCCCGAAGTCGTTGACGACGACGCTCGCGCCGAGCCGGGCCAGTTCCAGGGCCTCGGCCCGGCCGAGCCCGCGGCCCGCGCCGGTGACGATCGCACAGAGGCCCTCAAGTGGCAGTGACATCAAGGTCCCTTCAGAGCTGGACAGTTGAGTGCTTGGCGGTGCGGAGAACGGGGGCGGTTCAGATCTCGATGCAGGTGCGCAGGGCGACACCCGTGCGCATCTGGTCCAGGGCCTCGTTGATCTCGCCGAGCCGCACGCGGTGCGTGATCAGGCCCTCCAGGTCGATGCGGCCCGCGCGCCAGAGCGCGATGGCCCGCTCGTACGACTCCAGGACGTCGCCCCCGCCGTACATGGACGGCAGGATCCGCTTCTCGTCGAAGAACAGCTCGAACATGTTGAGCTGCAGGAAGTCGTCCATGGCGCCCGCGCCGACGACGCACAGGGTGCCGCCGCGCCGCGTCGTCTCGTACGCCGTGCGGGCCGTGGCCGACTTGCCGACGACCTCGAAGACGTAGTCGAAGCCCTCGCCCGCGGTGATCCGCTGCTTGGCGTCGCCGAGCTCGTCGGGGGCGACCGCCTCCGTGGCGCCGAACTTCAGGGCGGCCTCGCGGCGCGACGCGACCGGGTCGACGGCGACGATCTGGGCGGCGCCCTTGAGCCGGGCGCCCTGGATCGCGGAGATCCCGACGCCGCCGCAGCCGATGACGGCGACCGACGAACCGGCCCTCACGTCCGCGGTGTTGATGGCCGCGCCGAGCCCCGTCGTGACGCCGCAGCCGATCAGCGCGGCGATGTCGAAGGGCACGTCGTCGGGGATCGGCACGGCGCACCCGGCGTCGACGACGACCTCCTCGGTGAAGGTGCCGGTGCCCGCGAAGCCGAAGACGTCACCGCCGGGGCGCTGGAAGTTGGGAGTGCCCGCGTTCATGAACCCGGCCAGACACAGCTGGGTCTGGCCGCGCTTGCAGGCGGGACAGGCGCCGCAGGCGGGCAGCCAGCACAGCAGCACCCGGTCGCCCTGGGCGAGCCCGGTCACGCCGTCGCCCACGTCGATGATCTCGCCCGCGCCCTCGTGCCCGGGGATGAAGGGGGCGGGCTGCGGCAGCACGCCGTTCATCGCGGAGACGTCGGAGTGGCACAGGCCCGTGGCCCGGACCCGGATCTTCACCTTGCCGGGACCGAAGCCCACCGCCTCGACGTCGTCGAGAACCTCCAGCTTGTCCTGGCCTATCTCGTGCAGTACGGCTGCGCGCATGGTGCGGCTCCTCTCGTACGAAGATTCCGGCGTGCTCGGCGGTTCGGGCGTGCCCGGCGGTTCAGGCGTGCTCGACGACGGTGTCGGCGAGCACCGGCGCGTCGTCCCGCTCGACCGCCGTCACGGTCGCCCGGACGCGCCCCTCGGTCCGCCACATGCGGATCCGCAGGGTCTCGCCGGGGAAGACGATCCCGGCGAAGCGGGTGCTGTAGCCGCGCACCCGCGACACGTCGCCGCCGAGCCGGGTGTCGACGACGGCCTTGAGCGTCATCCCGTAGGTGCACAGGCCGTGCAGGATCGGCCTGTCGAACCCGGCGAGCTTGGCGAACTCGGGGTCGGCGTGCAGCGGATTCCAGTCGCCGGAGAGGCGGTAGAGCAGCGCCTGGTCCTC
Organism: Streptomyces sp. NPDC025651; assembly: GCF_055558735.1. NCBI lineage: Bacteria > Bacillati > Actinomycetota > Actinomycetes > Kitasatosporales > Streptomycetaceae > Streptomyces > Streptomyces sp. NPDC025651. The sequence continues at coordinate 990,470 of NZ_JBVHLZ010000001.1, read as the reverse complement.
GCGGACGGGGCGCTCGACCTCCAGGTCGGGGTCGCCCTCGGGGGCGGGCAGACGGGTGGAGGGGCCGCGGTCGCCGCCGAACCCGCCTTCGCCGCGTACGAAGATCTGGGCGTCGCTCGTCCACAACGGGCCCTCGGCATCGGTGACTTCGGAGCGCAGGACGAGGATCGCCGCCTTGCCCTTGTCATACACCGCGGCGACCTTGGAGGTGGCGACCGCCGTGCCCTTGACCGGGATCGGGCGGTGCAGCTCGATGCTCTGGCCGCCGTGCAGGACGGCGGCGAGGTTCACCTCGATACCGGGCGCGGAGAGGCCGCCCATCATGCCCATGCCCGCGCCCGCGACGGTGGCGAAGCTGGGCAGGACGTGCAGCTTGGACTCCAGCGTGTAGCGCAGTTCGTCGGGGTCCGTGGCGGGCAGTCCCGCGCCGAGCCCCAGGTGGTAGAGCTGGATGTCCTTGTGGTCCCAGGTGATCTCGGTGGACCGGGGCTCGGCGGCCAGGGCCTTCGCGGCGTCGATGGGCATGTGGCGGCAGCTCCTTGGGCCGGAGTGAAGACCTCGGTGCGGCCGTCCGCACCGTCGGCCGCACCGAGGTCGCAACAGGGCCGTTCTAGAACGCGTTCCAGTCCGGCGGTCCCATGTATAGCCGAGGCCACGAAGGTTGTGAAGACTCCTGACGTCACGTCAGATCCAGACCCGTGACATTTGTACCGGCCGAGTCCGTACAGGCGCATCTGCCGCCGCCCGCCCCCTGGTTCATAGCGTCGTAGCCATGACGAAGACATCAGATCGCGGACCGGCGGTCTCCTTCAGCGGAGCCGTGAAGACCTTCGGCCGGGTCCGTGCCGTGGACGGCGTCGACCTGGAGATCCCGCGCGGCGAGACCGTCGCGCTGCTCGGCCGCAACGGCGCGGGCAAGTCCACCACGCTCTCCCTGCTGCTCGGCCTGAACGAGCCGGACGAGGGCGCGGTGCGGCTCTTCGGCGGCACGCCTCGGGAGGCCGTGGGCGGGGGACGGGTCGGCGCGATGCTCCAGGAGGGCCGGCTCGTGCCGCGCGTCACCGTGCGCGAACTGATCTCCTTCGTGGCGCATACGTATCCGGAGCCGATGCCCGTCGAGCGGGCACTGGAGCTCGCGGGCATCGCCGAACTCGCCGACCGGCGCGCGGACAAGCTCTCCGGCGGCCAGACGCAGCGCGTGCGGTTCGCCGTGGCGCTGGCCGGGGACCCCGCGCTCCTCGTGCTCGACGAGCCGACCGCCGCCCTCGACGTCGAGGCCCGGCACGCCTTCTGGGCCTCGATGCGCTCCTACGCACGGCGCGGCCACACCGTCCTGTTCTCCACGCACTACCTGGAGGAGGCCGACGCGCACGCCGACCGGATCGTCGTCATCGACCGCGGCCGGATCGTCGCCGACGGCACCGGCGACCAGCTGCGCAGGGCCGCGGGCGGCAGCCTCGTCTCCTTCGACCTGGCGGGCGACGGCACGGAAGGACTCACCGAGCTGCCCGGCGTGCTCTCCCTGGAGGTGCACGGCGACCGGGCCCGGCTGCGCACCGACGACTCCGACGCGACCGTCCTCGCGCTCGCCTCGCGCGGCGCGGTCCGCGGTCTGGAGGTCGCGCCCGCCTCCCTGGACGACGCCTTCCTCGCCCTCACCTCGGCCCCCGCCGACTCCCCCACCACCGCCCCGACCGCTCTGGAGACGCTCTGATGCTCGCCTACCTCCGACTCGAGATCCGCAGGACGCTGCGCGACCCCGGCTATGTGATCTCGGCGGTCGCCGTGCCGGTCCTGATGTACCTGCTGTTCACCAACCTCGGGGAGAACCAGGGCGCCTGGAAGACCCAGTCGATGATCGGCATGGCCGCCTACGGCGCGCTCGGCGCGGCCATGAACACCGGCACCGGCGTCGCCGAGGACAAGTCCATCGGCTGGCTGCGCCAGCTCAGGGTCACGCCCATGACACCGCGCCAGGTCGTCCTCGGCCGGGCCCTGAACGGCTCGGTGACGGTGCTCCCCTCGGTCGTCGCGGTGTTCGCCGCGGGCGCCCTGGTCAACGGCATCCGCATGGACGCCTGGCAGTGGGCGACGGCCACGCTGCTCCTGTGGCTCGGCTCGCTGCCCTTCACCCTCCTCGGCCTCGGCAACGGCTACCGCCTGACCGCGCAGTCCACCGGTGTCGTGAACGTCGCCTGCTACATCGGGCTCGCCGTGCTCGGCGGCCTGTGGTTCCCGATCACGCAGTTCCCCGGCTGGCTGCGCACGATCGCGGACTACACACCGACCCACCGCTTCGCGGACCTCGGGACCGCGGTGACCGAGAACGGCGCGCCGGGCCTGGTCACGGTCGCGGTCCTGCTCTGCTGGCTGCTCGCCTTCGGTTCGTACGCTGTGTACTCGTACCGGCGGGCCGCGCGGACCGCATGACGCAGAGCACGCCGACGTCGCGCGGCCACGCGACACGGAGGACGGGGAACGCCGACATGCCCAGGATGAGCAGGTTCAGCTGCCGGATGCACGAGTGGCAGGACGCCCGCGCGCAGTGGAAGGGCGCCCGCGACGAGTGGAAGGCCGAGCACAAGCTGGTCAAGGCCGACTGGCGGGAAGGCCGCAGGACCGGCAGGAACATCGAGCAGTTCGGCCCCCCGCCCACCGGTTTCTCGCTCCTGCCCTGGCTCCTGATGGGCCTGGGCGCCTTCTCCCACCTCCTCCAGGGTGACACCCCCAATCCCTGGATCGGCGGCCTCGGGATCTTCGCCTTCAACTCCCTCTACGTCTTCCTGGCGTTCCGCGCCTTCGACAAGTGCAAGCGGGAGGCGCGCTCGACCCTGATCGCCCTGATCGCCCTCGGCCTGCTGACCACCGGCCTGGCCGCCGCCTACGGCGGCAACTGGCTCCTCTTCTTCCCCCTCCTCGGCCTCGCCGTCGGGGCGATCGTGCGCGGCCGCAGCCTCGGGCCCATCGGTCTGGCCCTGAGCGTGCTCGCGGGCGTCATCGGCGCCTTCAGGGACGGCTGGAGCGGGGTGAACGTCGCATACGGAACCTTCCTTTCCACCATGGTGACGGCCGCGATCCTCTCCCTGTCCGAGGCCGTCCGCGAACTGCGCGACACCCGCGAGGAGCTGGCCCGCAGCGCCGTGGAGAAGGAACGCCTCCGCTTCTCCCGCGACCTGCACGACCTGCTCGGCCACACCCTCTCCGTGATCGTGGTCAAGGCGGAGGCCACCCGCCGCCTGGCCCCCCGCGACCTCGACGCGGCGCTCGGCCAGGTCGCCGACATCGAGTCCGTCGGCCGGCAGGCGCTCACCGAGATCCGCGAGGCCGTCACCGGCTACCGCGAGGGCAGCCTCGCCACCGAACTCGACCGCGCCCGCGACCTGCTCCAGGCCGCCGGGATCGACACGGTGGTCCGCCAGTCGGGGCCGCCGCTCGCCCCGCAGACCGCGGCGCTGCTCGGCTGGGTGGTCCGCGAGTCCGCCACCAACGTCGTGCGCCACTCCGGCGCCTCCCAGTGCGAGATCCAGGTCACCGGCACCACCGAACAGACCCGTCTGGTGATCACGGACGACGGCCGCGGCGTAGGCTCGGGAACGCCCGGCAGCGGGCTGAAGGGCCTGGCCGAACGCCTCGCGGCGGCGGGCGGCTCCCTCACCTCGGGTCCGGGGCCCCGCTCCGGCTTCCAGGTCACCGCCGTGCTGCCGAACACCGAACCCGACCCGGCACCCGAGACCGGCCCCGCCCCGGCGGGCGTCCAGGAGGAGCACACCCGATGATCAGAGTCCTGCTCGCCGAGGACCAGGGCATGATGCGGGGCGCGCTGGCCCTGCTGCTCGGTATGGAGGAGGACATCGAGGTCGTCGCGCAGGTCGGTGCGGGCGACCAGATCGTCGACGCGGCGCTGACCTCGCGGCCCGACGTGGCCCTGCTCGACATCGAACTGCCCGGCCGCAGCGGCCTGGACGCCGCGGCCGACCTGCGCGAGGAGTGCCCCGACTGCCGGGTCCTCATCCTCACGACCTTCGGCAGGCCCGGCTATCTGCGCCGCGCCATGGAGGCGGGCGCGGTCGGGTTCCTGGTCAAGGACGGCCCCGTCGAGGACCTGGCCGAGGCGATCCGGCAGGCGCTGCGGGGCGAGACCGTCATCGACCCGGCGCTCGCCGCGGCCGCGCTGAGCGCGGGCCCCAGCCCGCTGACCGGCCGTGAGGCGGATGTCCTCAAGGCCTCGGTGGACGGTGCCACGGTCGCCGACATCGCGGCCAAGCTGCATCTGTCGGAGTCGACCGTGCGGAACTACTTGTCGGCGGCGATCGGGAAGACGGGGACGCGGAATCGGATGGAGGCGGTGCGGGAGGCGAGGCAGCGGGGGTGGCTGTGACCCCGCGGTGTGTTTGCCGTCGGTCACCGGCCCCGCCGCGTCCGCCCTCGATCGCCGGACGGGCCGGGCGTTCGGCCGGGCTCGTCCCTCGGGTTCAGTCGTCCTGCACCACCGTCACCACTCCCTCTCCGTCGTAGAGACGGATCGACTCCGGCTTGCCCTCGGGGCCCGGCTCCCCCTCCTCCCGCGTGAACCACAGGTACGCGGAGCCCGCCGCCCTGTGCAGGTCCGGCTCCGAGGTGCCGTCCTCGTACACGTACTCCAAGCGCTTGGTCTTCGGGCCGACGTGGCCGATCGTGAGCTTCCTGCCCTTCACCTCGGTCTCCACCGAGGCGAAGCTCAGGCCGTCGTCGCCGCCCGGCCGCTCGTCCTGGAGGCCGAAGGATGTCACCTCGTCCTTGCCGTCGGCCCTGACGACGACCGCGAACCAGGGCCGGTCGAAGTCCGGGACGGGGTCGGCCGTCCGCTCGTCCCACACGCCCGCCCTGAGCATGGCCTTCTTCTGACCGCGCGCCTCCGCCTCGTCACGCGGAGCGCCCCACGTCTGCAGCTCGACCCGGGCCGCCTGGGCCCCCGCGTCGTCCAGGACCTCGGTGAGCGGGGTGAGGCGCGGTGCGTACACATGCCGCTCCTCGGCCGTGCCGTCCGAGGCCACCCGCGCCTGGTCGCTGCCGTCCACCACGGCGAGCGCCAGGGAGCCCGTGGAGCCGGCGAGCGCGACGGCCGCCAGGGCTCCGACCACCCAGCGGCGCGCCTTCCTGCGGCGCCCCGCGCGCATCACCGCCTGGTACGGGGCCGTGCCGATCTCGACCTCGTCCGCCGCGTCCGCGAGGCGGTGGGCGATGTCACTGTGCGCCGCGGTCTCGTGCCGCGCCGGGTCCTGGTGGCTGGTCATCACTTCTCTCCTCGGCTTGCGACCTTCTCGGTCAGTGCGGGTATGGCGCGCAGCTTGGCGATCCCCTTGGCGGCGTTGCTCTTCACGGCCCCGACCGAGCAGCCCATGGCCTCGGCGGTCCGGGTCTCGCTCAGGTCCTCCCAGTACCGCAGGACGACCGCTTCGCGCTGGCGCACGGGCAGTTGGGCCAGGGCGCGCAGCAGGGCCGCCCGGTCGTCCGCCTGGGCCATGCGGTCGCCGTGCTCGGGTCTGTCGAGCACCGGGTTCGAGTCCTGCAGCGACAGGAACTCCTTGAGTTTCCGCCGGTGTCTGCGCGCATGGGTGTTGATCATGATCCGGCGCACATAGGCGTCCGGGTCACCCGCGGCGCTGACCTTGCGCCAGGACACGTACGTCCGCTCCAGGGACGACTGCACCAGGTCCTCCGCCGCGTGCTGCTCCCCCGTGAGAAGAAACGCCGTGCGCATCAGCCGCGACCAGCGGCTGGTGACGAACCCCTGGAACTCACTGTCCAGAGCCTGCTTTCGCTCCCCCATGAATGCCTCCTTGCACATTGGAGTCCATGAGGGCCACGAACCGTTGCCTCACCCGTGAGAAGCCGCCTACGAAGTCGTCCGCTGCCTCGGCATCCACAGCAGCAGCACCACCACACCCGCCAGCAGAATGAACCCGCTCGTGCGGAACGCCATCGCGTATCCGTCGGTCAGCGCCTGCCGCGACGTCGAGCCGTCCATCTGCGCGGCCGCCACCGTGGACAGCACCGCGAGGCCGAGCGCGCCGCCCATCGTGCGGGAGGTGTTGACCAGGCCCGAGACGAGCCCCGCGTCGCCCGACTGCGCACCCGACGTGGCCAGCGAGGCGAGGGGCGTCGTGGCGAGGCCCGCGCCGAACATCATCACGATGCCGGGCAGCATGATCGAGGTGACGTACGCGCCGTCGACCGTCATCGTCGACTGCCAGCCGAAGCCCGCGGCGGCCACCACGATGCCGAGCACGGAGACGTTCTTCGCGCCGAGCACCGGCATCAGGCGCGGCGCGATCATCGAGCCGGCGACGATGGTGAGCGAGGACGGCATCAGGGCGAGGCCGGCCTTCAGCGGGGAGTAGCCGAGGACGTTCTGGGCGTACAGCGTCATGAACATCCACATGGCGAACATGCCGCCGCCGCACACGAACATCGCGGCGTTCGCGGCCGACACCGTCCGCACCTTGAACAGCTTCAGCGGCATCAGCGGCACCTTCGTGCGCGCCTCCACCACGAGGAAGGCCGCGAGCAGCGCGAGTCCCGCCGCCAGCGGCACCAGGGTCGCGGCCGCCGTCCAGCCCTTCTCCTCGGTCTGCACGATGCCGTACGCGAGGGTGGCGAGCCCGGCCGTGACGAGCACCGCGCCCGGCACGTCCAGGCGGCGCGCCTGCCCGGCCCTGCTCTCGGTGAGCCAGGCCATGCCCGCGACGATCACGAGGGCGCCGATCGGCACGTTGATCAGGAGCACCCAGCGCCAGGAGAGCAGGTCGGTGAGGACCCCGCCGACCAGGCCGCCGGCCGCCCCGCCGCCCGCGCCGACCGCCGACCAGACGCCTATCGCCCGCACCCTGGCCGCGCCCTCAGGGACCGCCGAGGTGAGGATCGTCAGGGTCGACGGCGCGAGGACCGCGGCGCCGAGCCCCTGCACGGCCCGCGCCGCGAGGAGCTGCCACTCGGCCTGGGCGAGGCCGCCGCCGAGCGAGGCGAGGGTGAAGAGGCCGAGCCCGAGGAGGAACATCCGCTTGCGCCCGAAGAGGTCCCCGGCCCGCCCGCCGAGCAGCATGAAGCCCGCGAAGGCTATGGAGTAGGCGTTGACGACCCACTGCAGGCCGATGGCGCTCATGCCGAGGTCGGCCCGCATCGACGGCAGCGCGGTGTTCACCACGGAGACGTCGAGGACGACGAGGAACTGGCCCGCGCAGGCCGCGAGAAGGACCGCCCACACCGGGGCGGACTTCTTGGCGGGGTGGGAGGGGGAGGTGCCGGTGGCGGCCGTGTAAGTGGTGGAGGGCGTCTGGACCATGACAGCCATCCTCTCAAGGCCCGGATGTGCCCTGCATCGGGAATTCGCTGCAGCGGTCCTCGGGCGCGAGGCCTAGGTCTCCCAGACGACACCCACCACCTCCCTTCGCCCCCCTCTCCCCCACTCTTCGCGCCCGCCCCCTATCTCCATGTGACTCCGCCCACCTCCGCCCACCTCCGCCTACCTCCGCCTACCTCCGCCTACCTCCGCAGCATCGTCACCACCGCCGCCCCGCCCAGGCCGATGTTGTGCGCGAGGCCCACCCGCGCGCCCTCGACCTGCCGTGCCGCCGCCTCGCCGCGCAGCTGCCAGGTCAGTTCGGCGACCTGGGCGATGCCGGTCGCTCCGAGCGGGTGGCCCTTGGAGATGAGCCCGCCGGAGGGGTTCACCACCCACTGCCCGCCGTACGTCGTCGCGCCGCTCTCGACGAGCTTGCCCGACTCGCCCGCCGCGCACATGCCGAGCGCCTCGTACGTGAGGAGTTCGTTGACGGAGAAGCAGTCGTGCAGCTCGACGACGTCCACGTCCTCGATGCCGAGCCCCGACCTCTCGTACACCTGGCGCGCGGCCTCCCGCGACATCGGCTGTCCCACGGCGTCGACGCAGGACCCGGAGTCGAAGGACTCGCCGGTGTCGGTCGTCATGGCCTGGGCGGCGATCTCCACGGCGCGGTCCTGGAGGCCGTGACGCTCCACGAACCGTTCGGAGACGACGACCGCCGCCGCCGAGCCGTCCGACGTCGGGGAGCACTGGAGCTTGGTGAGGGGGCGGTGGATCGTCTTGGCGGCGAGGATCTCGTCGACGGTGTACGCGTCCTGGAACTGGGCGTACGGGTTGTTCACCGAGTGCCGGTGGTTCTTGGCGCCCACCGCGGCGAGCTGCGCCTCGGTCGTGCCGTACCTCTCCATGTGCTCGCGCGCGGCGTTGCCGAAGATCTGCGCGGTGGGCGGGGTCATCTCGAAGCCGTGGCGGGCGGCCATGATTCCGTAGTGGCGTGCCACGGGGGACGTCTTGAAGTCGCCCCCGTCGCCGCCGCCGCCCAGCGAACCCCGCGCCATCTTCTCGAAGCCGAGCGCGAGCACACAGTCGCTGACGCCGCCCTCGACGAACTGCCGCGCCATCATCAGCGCGGTCGACGCCGTCGCGCAGTTGTTGTTGACGTTGTAGACGGGGACGCCGGTCAGACCGAGTTCGTAGACGGCGCGCTGACCGGCCGTCGAGGCCTGGAAGCAGTAGCCGACGGGGACCTGCTCGACCTGGTCGTACGTGATCCCGGCGTCCTGAAGTGCCTTGGTGCCCGCCTCCTTCGCCATGTCCCAGTACTGCCAGTCACGCGTCTCGGGCTTCTCGAACTTGGTCATCCCGACGCCGACGACGTACGCCTTCATGAGGGTCCCTTTCACTGGCTGAGGCACTGGCTGAGGCACTGACTGAGGCACTGGCCGGGGCACTGGCCGGGGCACTGGCCGAGGCACTGACCGAGGTTCAGTCACGGGGCAGGCCGAGGATCCGCTCGGCGACGACGTTGAGCTGGACCTGGGTGGTGCCGCCCGCGATGGTCAGGCAGCGCGACATCAGGAAGCCGTGCAGGGCCCGCTCCCCCGCGCCCTCGCGCACGGCGCCCGCCGCGCCGAGGAGTTCCAGGGCCAGTTCGGCGACCTTCTGCTGGTGCGGGGTCTGCACGAGTTTGCGTACGGAGGCGCCCGCGCCCGGCTCCGCGCCCGCCACCTGCCGGGTGGTGGTGCGCAGCCCGATGCAGGCCAGGGCGTGCGCCTCGGCGGCGAGCGCCCCGATGCGGGCGCGGTAGGCCCCGTCGAGGTCGCCGACGCGCGCGATGAGCGCTTCGAGGCCGGTGTCGAAGGTCAACTGGTCGGCCATGTGGACGCGTTCGCTGCCGAGCGTGTCGCGGGCCACCCGCCATCCGTCGTCGACCCGTCCGACGACCGCGTCCTCGGGCAGGAGTACGTCGTCGAAGTACACCTCGTTGAAGAGGGAGTCCCCGGTGATCTCCTTGAGGGGGCGGATGTCGATGCCGGCGCCCTCTTCGGACGTCGCGGCCTTCATGTCGACGACGAAGTACGTCAGCCCTTTGTGCTTGGGGGCCGCCGGGTTCGTCCGGGCGAGCAGGATGCCGTGGTCCGCCCACTGGGCCGCGCTCGTCCACACCTTCTGGCCGTTGACGCGCCACCCTTCGTCGACGCGCTCGGCCTTCGTGCGCAGCGAGGCGAGGTCGGAGCCCGCGCCCGGCTCGCTGAAGAGCTGGCACCAGAGCAACTCCCCGCGCAGGGTGGGCGCGACGTAGCGCTCCTGCTGTTCCCGCGTGCCGTGCGCGAGGAGGGAGGGGATCACCCAGGTGGCGATGCCCAGCTCGGCCGGCTTGACCCCGGCCGCCTTCAACTCCTCCTGGATCACGAGCTGTTGGACGGGGCCCGCGCCCAGCCCGTAGGGGGCGGGCAGGTGCGGGGCCGCGTATCCGGTGGGGGCGAGGGCCTTGCGTGCCGCGGCCGGGTCGAGGCCGCGGGCCCGCCCGATCACCTCGCGGGCCGCCACGCGGTACGCCTCCGCCTCCTCCGGCAGTTCCAGGCGCAGTTCGCGCCGTGCGCCGGACTCCGCGAGGCGTACGGCGCGCTGCCGGTGCGTGTCGCCGGCGCCGAGCAGCTGCCGGGCCACGACCGCCCTGCGCAGATGGAGATGGGCGTCGTGCTCCCAGGTGAAGCCGATGCCGCCGAGGATCTGCACGCAGTCCTTGGCGCAGGAGTGGGCGGCGTCCAGGGCGGTGGCCGCGGCGAGCGCGGCGACCAGGCCCCGCACGTCGTCCGGCAGGCCGGGTTCGTCCGCGGCACGGGCCGCGTCCCACGTCAGGGCCGTGGCCTGCTCGACGCGGATCAGCATGTCGGCGCAGAGGTGCTTGATGCCCTGGAACTGTCCGATGGGCCGCCCGAACTGCTCGCGCACCTTGGCGTGTTCGGTGGCGGTGTGCAGCGCCCACGCCGCGGTGCCGCACGCGTCGGCGGCGAGGACGACGGCGGCCAGGTCGCGGACGGCCGCGGCATCCACGGCGAGCGCCCGGTCCGCGGGGACGTAGGCGGAGCGCAGGTTCACCTCGGCGGTGGGCCTCGTCGGGTCGGCGCTCTCGTGGATCCGTACGGTCAGCCCGGCCGTGGCGGCGTCGACGGCCAGCCACACCGGGCCCGAGGCCGACGCGGCGGCCAGGACGAGCAGGTCCGCCTCGCCGCCGGACAGGACGGGCGGGGCGGTGCCTTCGAGGACGTATCCGTCCGGGACGCAGACGGCGGTGAGCGTGCCCGCGTCGAGGGCGACGGCGCCGACGCGGGTGCCGCCCGCCAGCTCGGCGGCGAGCGCGTGGGCGCCCGCGCGGCGCAGGACCACCGAGGCGAGGGAGCTCGCCGCGAGCGGGCCGGGGAGCGCGGCACGCGCCGCCTCCTCCAGGACGACCGCGAGGTCGACGAGGTCGCCGCCCCCGCCGCCGCACTCCTCGGGCAGGTGGGCGCCGAGCAGCCCCTGTTCGGCGAGGCCGTCCCAGTGGGCGGGCCTGCCGCCGCCCGACGGGGCGTCGAGCAGCTTGCGTATCTCCTCGGGCGGCACGGCCCGCGCGATCCAGCCGCGCACCGCCGACGCCAACTCCCGCTGTTCCCGCGTGATTCCGATCCCCATGCGCATCCTCACCGGTAGCAGCTGCCGGGACGGGCGTCAGAGTAGAACACGTTCCAATCTGACGGAAGGTCAGATGCGGGTCGTCTTGATGCGCACCTCCGCAGTCTTGATACGCCCCTCCGCCTTCTCGACGCGCGCCCCCGCCTTCTCGACGCGCGCCTCCGCCTTCCCGACGCGCGCCTCCGGGGGCAGCCCCGCCCCGGTCGATGAATCGGTTAACAGCGGGTCAAGACTTCCCCTCGTACGACATCCGTCGGAATAGTCGCCCCGGGAAACAGGTTCGAGCTACACGTACCCCGTCGGCCACCACCTCGCCGCCCACCACCCGCGCTCCTGCCGAGCTCGACCTTCCGCCTCCGGAGGCCCCACGCAATGTCGATGACGACGACCCACCCACGCGGCATCCGCGGAGTCGTCCCCGTACTCGCCTTCTCCGGCATCGTCGTCGCGGTGATGCAGACCCTGCTCGTGCCGGTCATCAAGGACCTGCCCGAGCTGCTGAGCACCGCGCCGTCGAACGCCACCTGGGTCATGACCTCGACCCTCCTCGCGGGCGCCGTCTCCACGCCGATCATGGGCCGCCTCGGCGACCTCTTCGGCAAGCGGAAGATGCTGCTCACGAGCCTTGCCGTGATGGTCGTCGGCTCGCTGGTCTGCGGCTTCACCGACAACCTGCTCGTGATGATCGCGGGCCGCGCGCTGCAGGGCTTCGCCATGGGCGCCATCCCCCTCGGCATCGGCCTGATGCGCGACATGCTGCCCCGCGAGAAGCTCGGCTCGGCGATGGCCCTGATGAGCTCCTCCATAGGCGTCGGCGGCGGCCTCGCGATGCCGCTCGCCGCGCTGACCGCGCAGCACGCCGACTGGCACGCGCTGTTCTTCGGCGCCGCGGGCCTCGGCGTCGTCGCGATGCTGCTGACCCTGGCCTTCGTGCCCGAGAGCCCGGTCCGCGCCGAGGGCACCTTCGACGCGCCCGGCGCGCTCGGCCTCTCCGCGGGCCTCGTCCTCTTCCTCCTGCCCATCACCAAGGGCAGCGACTGGGGCTGGGGCTCGGGCACCACGCTCGGCCTCTTCGGCGCCGCGGCCGTCGTCCTCGTCCTGTGGGGCGTGATGGAGCTGCGTGTCAAGGCGCCGCTGGTGGACCTGCGCACCACGGCCCGCCGCTCGGTGCTCTTCACCAACCTCGCCTCGATCATGGTCGGCGTCGCCTTCTACGCCGTCTCGCTCGTCCTGCCGCAGCTGCTCCAGCTGCCGTCCGCGACCGGCTACGGCCTCGGCCAGTCGATGGTCGTCGCGGGCCTGTGCGTGATGCCGCTCGGCCTGACGATGATGTTCACCGCTCCCGTGTACGCCCGCCTGTCGGCGAAGTACGGCCCGAAGGTGACCCTCATCCTCGGCATGCTGATCATCGCGATCGGCTACGGCGCCGGCCTCGGCCTGATGAGCGCCGCCTGGCAGACGATCGTCATCTCCGTGGTCCTCGGCGCGGGCATCGGCCTCGCCTACTCCTCGCTGCCCGCGCTCATCATCGGCTCGGTCGACCCGTCCGAGACCGGCGCGGCCAACGGCCTCAACACCCTGATGCGCTCGATCGGCACCTCGGTGTCCAGCGCCGTCATCGGCATGGTCCTCGCCAACACCGCCGACCACGTCGGGGGCGTCGCCGTGCCCACCATGCACGGCTTCCGCGTCTCGTTCCTGATCGCCACGGGAGCGGTCGCCGTCGGCCTGCTCTTCGCCCTGCTGCTGCCCTCGGCGCGCCGCTCCACCACCACGCAGCTGCGGGCGAGCAGCGAGGAGGACGCCAATCTGCGGCGCGCGGTCAAGGCCCTCGCGGGCTTCCACGGCCAGGTGCTCGGCGCCGACGGGACGCCCGTCCCCCGCGCGAAGGTGACGCTGATCGACCGCGGCGGGCGCCAGGCGGGCGCGGCCCTGACCGACGACGGCGGGCGGTACGAGCTTTCCGTGCCCGGCGACGGTTCGTACGTCCTCGCGGTACGGGCCACCGGCCACGGCCCGCTGGCCTCGGCGGCGGCACACCCCGGCCGGGACCGCGCGGTGGAACTGGACCTCTCGCTGCCGGGCACCAGCGACGTACCGGCCTGACGCACCCGCGCTCACCGCACCCCCGTCACGCCCGTGGCGGGGGTGCGGTGCATCATGGGGCGCCCATACATACGTACGCACGCCGCATACCTGCGTACGCCCGATGAGCACGCACAGCCCACGAACGAACACGTACGCCGCACGAACACCTACGCCCCACGAACACGTACGACCTGGAGGACGCCCATGGCCGCCGAGCCTAAGCCGGAGATTCTGGCCGCCTTCGAGGCCGCCAAGGGCTTCATGCCGCGCGGCGAGGGGCTCGCCCTGTACGCGGCCGCGGCCGAGGCCGGCGCGCTCGGCCTTCCGCTCCTGGAGGTCGGCACGTACTGCGGGCGCTCCACGATCCTGCTCGCCGACGCGGCCCGGCAGGCCGGGGTGAGCGCGATCACCGTGGACCACCACCGCGGCAGCGAGGAGCAGCAGCCCGGCTGGGAGTACCACGACCCCGGGACAGTGGACCCCGAGGTCGGCCGGATGGACACGCTGCCGACCTTCCGCCGCACCCTGCACAAGGCGGGCCTGGAGGACCACGTGATCGCGGTGGTCGGGCGCTCGCCGCAGGTGGCGAAGGTGTGGGGCGGCCCGCTTGGCTTCGTCTTCATCGACGGCGGCCACACCGACGAGCACGCCACGGCGGACTACGAGGGGTGGGCTCCGCACGTCGCCGAGGGCGGCCTGCTCGTCATCCACGACGTGTTCCCCGACCCGGTCGACATCATGACCGGCCAGGCCCCGTACCGCGTCTACCTCAGGGCCCTGGGATCCGGCGCGTTCACCGAGGTCTCGGCGACGGACTCACTGCGGGTGCTGCGGCGCACGGGGGCGGGGATCTGACCTCGGCCGTCACGGGTCCCGCCCCGGCCGTCACGGGTCCCGCCCCGGCCGTCACGGATCCCGCCCCGGCCGGAGTGGATCCCACCGCAACCGGAGCGGGGACCCGACCTCGCGGATAGGCTCGCCCTCGTGTCGTACGTAGGTCCGGAATTCGATCCCTCCCAGCCGCCCAGGCGCCGCTTCGGCCGTCCGCTGACGGTGACCGTGGCCGCGCTGGTGCCGACGTGTCTCGCGGGGTGGCTCGTCTATCAGGCGACGAGCGGGCCCGGCGGGAGCGAGCCCGCGCGGTCCCTGCCCGCGTCGTCGAGCGCGTCCGCCGAGCCGGGCGCGCCGTCCGGGTCCGGCTCCTCCTCCCCCTCGGACAGCGACAAACCCGACAAGGGGCGGGAAAAGGAGAAGGACGGCAAGAGCGCGGGCGGCGACGGCAACGATTCGAGTACGAAAAAGCCCACGCACCAGCCCGCCGCCAACGGCCCCCTCAAGGGCAAGGTCGTCGTGATCGACCCCGGTCACAACGCGGGGAACTTCCGTCACACGGCCGAGATCAACCGCCAGGTCGACATCGGGACGAACCGCAAGGAGTGCGACACCACGGGCACGTCCACCAACGACGGCTACACCGAGGCCACGTTCACCCTGGACGTCGCCCACCGCCTGCGCACGCTGCTCGAGAAGCAGGGCGCCACGGTCAAGCTCACCCAGGACGGCGACCGGCCCTGGGGCCCCTGTGTCGACGAACGCGCCCGGATCGGCAACAAGGCCGGTGCCGACGCGGTGGTCTCCATCCACGCCGACGGCTCGGGCGCCGGGAACCGCGGCTGGCACGTGATCATGCCCGCGAAGGTGCGGTCCGGCGCCGCGGACACCTCCGGAATCGTCGCGCCCTCCAAGGAGTTGGGCGAACGCATCGCCGGCCAGTTCGTCCGCGCCACCGGCAGCGCCCCCTCCAACTACATCGGCGACGGCACCGGACTCGACGTACGAGGGGACCTCGGCGGCCTCAATCTCTCCACCGTTCCCAAGGTGTTCATCGAGTGCGGCAACATGCGGGACGCGAAGGACGCGGCGCTCCTGAAGAGCGGCGCGTGGCGACAGAAGGCCGCGCAGGGGATTTCGTCGGGAATCACCGGCTTCCTGCGGGGGTAGATCGTGAACGTCCTCGTTCCGAAGCGTGGACGTCTTTATCCCGAGCAGACACCCCGCGTGTCCGGGCGATATTGTCCTCCCTACGATGAGGGGCCACCCCCGCGCTTCGCGCACCGCGACACGACCGCGACTACGGCGACAGCGACGCCTCCACTGACGAGACGACTGACGAAGGACCCTGAAGTGAATTTCCGCTCCCTCACTCGAGGCGACGGCGTGGTGATCGGAGCAGCGGTGTTGCTCTTCATCGCCTCGTTCCTCGACACCCTCGACATCGAAGGCGCCCCCAGTGACAAGCTGCCGAACGCCTGGGAAAACGGCAACCTGCTGCTGAGCGTCTACCTGCTCGGCATCATCGGTGCGGCACTCATCGTCGTGGGCCGCGCGCTGCCCCAGCCGCGCAAGGTCATCGGCCTGGACCTCGGTCAGCTCGGTGTGGCCTTCGCCATCGCCGCCGCCTGGAGCTCCCTCGGTGCGATCTTCGACACCGACCAGTCTTACGGCTTCTTCTTCGACAACTCGCTCGGTGCCCGCGGAGAGTCCCCGGACGCCGGTGTCGGCCTCATCCTCGGCATGATCGCCGCCCTGGTGCTCGCCGCCGGCGCGATCGCCACCCTGATCGTCCCCGCGCTGAAGGCCCCCCTCATGGGCGCCCCGCGTCCGGCCGCCCCGCAGCCCTACGGCGGCCAGCCGCAGGGTGGCTACGGCTACCCGGGTGCGGGCCAGCCGCAGCAGGGCGCGCCGTACGGCGGTCAGCCGGGTCAGCCGCAGCCGCAGGGCGGTCAGTCCTTCGGTGGCCAGCCGCAGCCGCAGGGCGGGCAGACCCCGCCGCCCGCGCAGGCGCAGCCGGCCGGTGACTTCTCGCCGTTCTGGTTCGCCGTGCCGGTGCCGCGTCCGCTGTACGCGGAGGACGGCTCGCCCACGCCGATCGCCGAACTGGCGCCCGGCACCTGGTACTTGGCCGTCGAGCAGCGCGGCCCCGGCCTGGTGGCCCAGACGCAGGACGGCCGTCGCGGCGTGCTGCAGGACACCACGGGGATCCAGCGCGGCTGACCCCACGCTCACCGCACGGCCCCTCGCCCTTCCGGGCGGGGGGCCGTTGTCGTACAGTCGCCCCTCGACGGATTCACCTGACGCACCGTCAGACGATGTCGGCGACTGGGAGGGCGTATGCGGCTCGGGCTCGCACTCGGCTACTGGGGGCGCGGCCCCGACCCCGGCCACGTCGCCCTCGCCCAGGAGGCCGAGCGCCTCGGCTACGACTCGGTGTGGACCGCCGAGGCCTGGGGCTCGGACGCCTTCACGCCGCTGACCTGGATCGCCGCACAGACCTCACGGATCAGGCTGGGCACGGCCGTCGTGCAGATGGCGGCCCGCTCCCCCGTCACCACCGCCATGCACGCGCTCACCCTCGACCACCTCTCCGGCGGGCGCATGATGCTGGGGCTCGGGCTGTCCGGGCCGCAGGTGGTGGAGGGGTGGTACGGGCGGCCGTTCCCCCGCTCTCCGCTGACCGCGACCCGCGAGTACGTCGACGTGATCCGCCAGGTCCTGCGGCGCGAGGGCCCGGTGGAGCTGGACGGACGCTTCCACGCCCACCCCTACCGCGGCGAGGACGGCACCGGCCTCGGCAAGGCCCTCAAGCCGATCACCCATCCCCTGCGGGGCGACCTGCCGGTCCTGCTCGGCGCGGAGGGGCCCAAGAACATCGCGCAGACCACGCGGATCGCGGACGGCTGGCTGCCGCTGTACTGGTCGCCGACCCGGACGGATGTGTACGAGGCGTCGCTGACCGACCTCGCCGAGGGCTTCCTGATCGCGCCGATGGCCCGGGCCAAGGTCTGCGACGACGTGAGCGAGGGGTTGCTCCCCGTCAAGGCCATGCTCGGCTTCTACATCGGCGGCATGGGGCACTCCGCCCGCAACTTCCACGCGGACCTGATGGCCCGCATGGGGTACGAGGCGGAGGCCCGGCGCATCCAGGAGCTGTTCCTCGCGGGGCGCAGACAGGAGGCCGTCCTCGCCGTGCCGGACGCCTTCGCCGACGAGATCTCCCTGGTCGGCCCGCGCGCCCGCATCGCCGAGCGCCTGGAGCTGTGGCGCAAGGGCCCGGTGACGGACCTGCTCGTGCTGGCCCCCGACCCGCTGACGCTGCGGACCCTGGCCGAGCTCAACTCCTAGGCACGGCCTAGCCCTTGGCCAGTTCCCCGGCCGAGGGCACCTTGTCCTTGACCTCGGCGCCCGCGCTCTTTCCCGCGCCCTTCACGTCGTTGATGATGCCGTCGAAGGAGTTCACGATCGCGTCCGTGCCCTCGCCCTTGCGGAGCTTGGACGGCAGGTCCTTGAGCGCGTCGATGCCCGCGCTCAGCGGCGCCACGGCCTTGGCGAGGGTCGGGTCGCCCTGCGCGTTCTTCACCGCGGCCTTCAGCCTGTTGTACGTGAACGCGCCCGCGAGGCCCGCCTTGACCAGGGCGAACTTCCGCCCGTCCGCGCCGCTTTGGAACGTCCCCGCGCGAAACGGCTTCACGATCCACTGGTACGTCGCCCCCGCGGCGAGCCCCGCGTTGGCGACGAAGCGGGTCTTGGCGAACTTCTGCTTCTCGGCGGAGCTGGTGCCCGACGGCGTCGCCGCGCTGTCCTTGGTCCCGGCGGTGTCGCCGTTACAAGCCGTCGCGCCGACGAGCAGGGTGCAGCAGAGCGTGAGGGAGACTCCGGCACGGCGGAGGGGCACACGGCGGAGGGATACGGGGCTGAGCACGGCAGCGGCCTCCAGGGGTGAGCTGCGGTCCGGTGATCGTTCCTCACCGCAGCCTCGCCCCGGCCGCCGGGTGCCGCCACCCGGGCGAGCCCGTCCGGGTCCCTCCGGGTTTCAAGGAGCCCCTGCCCGGTACCCGTCCGCCATGTCTCCCAGAACCCGTACACGCGGCACCAACGAGGCAGCGAAGATCATCGTGATCGTCGCGGACGTCCTGGCCTTCATCCTCGGCCTGTGGATCCTGATGTACCTGCTGGACGCGAACCGCGCCAACGACCTCGTCCAGTTCGTGCACGACGTGGCCCGCTGGCTCGCCGGCTGGTCGCACGACCTGTTCACGTTCGACGACGCCTGGGCCAGGGTCGTCGCGGGCTACGGCCTCGCGGCGGTCGTGTACCTGCTGGTCGGCCACGCGGTGGCGGGGCGACTGCGACGGTACTGAGGCGCGCCCCTTACTGGCAGCACTCCGGGTCGAGCCCCGTCGGCAGCCGTTCGCCCGAGAACACCGCGCACGTCGCCTCGTCCCCGCCGAGCGCCGCCACCGCGAGGAGCAGCGAGCCCGCCGTCCACGTGGTGAGCTCCTCGGGCCAGACCGCCTTGTCGTCGAAGACGTAGCCCGTCCAGTACAGGCCGCTCTCCGCGTCGCGCAGGTGCTGGATGGACTTGAGGATCTCCAGGGCACGGTCCGACTCCCCCAACACCCACAGGGCGAGGGCGAGTTCGGCGCTCTCGCCGCCGGTGACCCAGGGGTTGGGGACCACGCAGCGCACGCCGAGGCCGGGCACGACGAAGCGGTCCCAGCCCTCCTCTATACGGGACTTGGCCTCGGGGCCGGTGAGCGCGCCGCCGAGGACCGGGTAGTACCAGTCCATGGAGTAGCGGTCCTTGTCGAGGAAGCGCTCGGGGTGGCGGCGGATCGCGTGCGCGAGGGCACCGGCCGCCAACTCCCAGTCCGGCTGCGGCTCCTCGCGCTGCTCGGCGATGGCGAGGGCGCAGCGCAGCGCCTGGTGGATCGAGGAGGAACCGGTGAGCAGCGCGTCGTTCACCGGCGTGCCGTCCGCCTCCCGCTTCCAGCCGATCTGCCCGCCGGGCTGCTGGAGCCCGAGGACGAACTCGACGGCGGCGACGACCACCGGCCACATGCGGTCCAGGAACGCCTCGTCACCCGTGGCGAGGTGGTGGTGCCAGACGCCCACCGCGACGTACGCGCAGAAGTTGGACTCCCTGCCGCGGTCGGTGACGTCGTCCGGGTCCCCGTCGGCGTACGCCGCGTACCAGGAACCGTCGGGATTCTGGTGCCGCGCGAGCCAGTCGTAGGCGCGCTCGGCGGCCGCGTGCTCGCCCGCGACGTCCAGCGCCATGGCGGCCTCGGTGTGGTCCCACGGGTCGAGGTGGTGTCCGCGGAACCACGGGATCGCGCCGTCCTCGCGCTGGACGGCGAGGATGCCGCGCACGGTCGCCGCGGCCTGATCGGCCGTCAGGACACCGGGCAGGACGAGGTGTTCGGTCCGCTCCGGGCTCGTCACTTGGCGGCGCCCGCGGCGTCGGCCGTGGCCTTGGGCAGGTGCGGCTTGGTCGCGTACGCCACGAAGCTCTTGCCGACGACGGGGTTGAGCAGCTGCTCGGCCACCCGCGTGGCGAGGGGCTTCTTCATGATGTCCCAGACCAGGAGCTTGTGGTACGCCCGCACCGGCAGCGCCTTGTCGTTGTCGACGCCGAACGCGCACTTGAGCCACCAGTACGGCGAGTGCAGCGCGTGCGCGTGGTGGGTGCCGTACGGCTTGAGGCCCGACTCCCGCATCTTGCCGAGGAGTTCGTCCGCCCTGTAGATGCGGATGTGGCCGCCCTCGACCTCGTGGTAGGCGTCCGACAGGGCCCAGCAGACCTTCTCGGGGCCGTAGCGCGGGACGGTCACCGCGATGCGGCCGCCGGGCTTGAGGACCCGCACCATCTCGGCGAGGACGCCCTTGTCGTCGGGGATGTGCTCCATGACCTCGGAGATGATCACGACGTCGAACGACTCGTCGGGGAAGGGCAGGTTGAGGGCGTCGCCCTCCATGGCCGTGGCGGTCGCGCCCGCCGGGGCCTCGCCCGCCTCCCTCATCGCGGCGAACCACTTGGCGACCTCGCGGATTTCCTCGGCATTCTGGTCGAGGGCCACCACCTGCGCGCCACGCCGGTAGCACTCGAAGGCGTGCCGGCCCGCCCCGCAGCCGAGGTCCAGGACGCGATCGCCTGCGGCGAGCGGGAAGCGGGTGAAGTCGACGGTCAGCACGTGGCCCTGCTTTCGTGGTGAGGTCCTGCAACTTCGGGGGCGGCCGCGGCCGCGGAAAGGGCGTGGCCGCGCGCCACCGCCCGGGCGGCGCCGCGTCCCGCGGATCCTTCGATCGCCGCGCGGTACAGCTCCGCGGTGCCCTGGGCGGCGCGGGCCCAGGTGAACTTGGCGAGCACGCGCGCACGCCCGGCGGCACCGAGCCTGGCCCGCAGCCCGGCGTCGCCGAGGAGCCGCTTCAGGCCGAGCGCGAGTGCCCCCGCGTCGCCCGTCGGCACCGCGAGGCACGTCTCGCCGTCGGGGCCCGCGACCTCGGGGATCGCGCCGCCGGTGGTCGCGAGGAGCGGCGTACCCGTGGCCATCGCCTCGGCCGCGGGGAGCGAGAAGCCCTCGTACAGCGAAGGGACGCAGGCGATCTGGGCGGAGCGGACGAGGTCGACGAGTTCGGCGTCGGTGATGCCCTTGACGAACTCGACGGCGCCTTCGAGGCCGTGGCGCTCTATGGCCTGGGCGACCGGGCCGTCCTCGGCGCGCTTGCCGACGACGACGAGGTGCGCCTCGGGGTACTCGGTGCGCGCCTTGGCGAGCGCCTCGATGAGGTAGACGAGGCCCTTGAGCGGGACGTCGGCGCTGGACGTCGTCACGATCCTGCCGGGCACCTCGGCGACGGACGGGTCGGGCGAGAAGAGGTCGGTGTCGGCGCCGATGTGGACGACGTCGATGCGGTCCTCGCGCACGCCCAGGTGGTCGACGATCTCCTGGCGGGACGTGCCGGAGACGGTGAGGACCGAGGGCAGGCGGCGCGCGACGCGCTTCTGCATGCGCGTGAACGCGTACCAGCGGCGGACCGAGGCGCGGCGCTTCCAGTCGGGCGCGGCGTCCAGCTCCAACTGCCGGTCCACGGTGATGGGGTGGTGGATCGTGGTGACCAGGGGCGCACCGAGGTCGCCGAGGAGGCCGTACCCGAGGGTCTGGTTGTCGTGCACGACGTCGAACTCGCCGCGCCGGGCCCGCAGATGGCGCCGGGCGCGCAGGCTGAAGGTGACGGGCTCGGGGAAGCCGCCGGTCCACATCGTCGCCACCTCGAGGGCGTCGACCCAGTCGCGGTACTCGTCGCGCTTCGGCGTGCGGAAGGGGTCCGGGGAGCGGTAGAGGTCCAGGCTCGGCAGCTCGGTGAGCCTGAGTCCGTCGAGTCCCTCGCCCTCGTCGAGCACGGGGTAGGGCTGCGCGCCGATCACTTCGACGCTGTGGCCGAGCCGGGCCAGCTCGCGGGAGAGATGGCGTACGTAGACGCCCTGTCCCCCGCAGAACGGGTTCCCTTTGTACGTGAGGAGAGCGATGCGCAACGGACGGTCGCCGTCGGTGGCGGAGCCCTTGCGGGGGCCCGCTTCCATGGCCTCAGCGGTCACTCTCGGCCCCCTTCTGCCTGCAGTTGTCCGCGAGGTTACGCCGGGACGGTAATCTAGAACAAGTTTCAGACTTGATCGCTGAATGATCGCTGAACGAGCTTCGAATCTACCGGCAGGTAGGCGAGGTGTAAGGCCCGGATCAGGTGATTCGCGCCACGGCGGGCTCCCTGCCATGCTGTGCGATCCCGGGAGGCGTTTTCGGAGGGGCATCGAGATGACAGCGGAAGCCAAGGCGGCGGGCCCAGCTGCGCCGCCCCTCACCGAGCGCCAGGAGGCGCGCCGCCGACGCATCCTGCACGCGAGCGCCCAACTGGCCAGCAGGGGCGGCTTCGACGCGGTGCAGATGCGGGAGGTCGCCGAGGCCGCGGGCGTCGCGCTCGGCACCCTCTACCGCTACTTTCCCTCCAAGGTCCATCTGCTGGTCGCCACCATGCAGGACCAGCTGCAGCACATGCACACCACGATCAGGAAGCGCCCGCCGGCCGGCGAGACGCCCGCCGATCGGGTCGCCGAGACCCTGATGCGCGCCTTCCGCGCGCTGCAGCGCGAGCCGCACCTGGCCGACGCGATGGTACGGGCCCTGACCTTCGCGGACCGCTCGGTGAGCCCCGAGGTCGACACGGTCTCGCGGCTGACGACGGCGATCATCCTGGACGCGATGGGCCTCGACGAGCCACCGAGCGCCCAGCAGCTCTCCGCGGTGCGGGTCATCGAGCACACCTGGCACTCGGCGCTGATCACATGGCTTTCGGGCCGGGCGTCGATCGCGCAGGTGAAGATCGACATCGAGACCGTGTGCCGGCTGATCGACCTGACGGCCGGGCCTGCGCACGCATGAGGCGGACGCGCGCATAGGGGCGTCAGCCGCAGGTCGTAGCCCTGTCTGTGACACAGGGGGCGCACAGTCGTATGGCAAATGCGCCCCCGGACTCCCCCTTGGCCAGTTCTCAGCGTCACGACTGGGGTACTCGCCGCTATGAATGGTCTGCGTGCTTGAACGAAGCAACCGGAAGCGGGGAGCTGGAGGGGCAGAGCGTGATCCGGGTCCTTCTCGTGCACGACGCCTGTCTAATGCGATTGGCTCTGGCGGAGCGATTGGCCCGTGAGCCTGATCTGGAGGTGTTCCATGCGCCGTGGTCACACGCCCGCGGCCGACAACGCAGCGTAC
The DNA here is from genome assembly GCF_055558735.1 of Streptomyces sp. NPDC025651. Taxonomy (NCBI): domain Bacteria; kingdom Bacillati; phylum Actinomycetota; class Actinomycetes; order Kitasatosporales; family Streptomycetaceae; genus Streptomyces; species Streptomyces sp. NPDC025651. The sequence goes on along the minus strand of NZ_JBVHLZ010000001.1, from coordinate 967,781 downwards.
GACCCGACCTGTGCGTGGTGGATCTCGACGACGAATCGACGTACGCGCTCACTCCGCTCGCCGAACTGACCGGTCCGTCGGCGCACGGCAGGGCCTGCCGGGTCCTGGTGCTCGCCACCGCGAACCGGCCAGGTCTGCTGCGGAGGGCCGCGGAGGCGGAGGCCCTCGGCTATGTGAACAAGGCCAGCCAGCCCGAGCGACTGCTCGCCGGGATCAGGCAGGTGGCGGCAGGCCAGCGGTACGTCGACGACTCGCTGGGGTTCGGATTCCTCAAGGCATCACAGATGCCGCTGACTCGAAGGGAGTTGAGCGTCCTCTCACTCGCCGCCAGGGGGGCGTCGGTCGCCGAGATCGCGCGCAGCCTCCATCTGTCCAACGGCACGGTGCGCAACTACATGGCCGCGATCACCCGGAAGACCGGGGCGCGGAACAGGATCGACGCCATACGGATCTCGCAGGGCGAGGGCTGGGTGTGAACCGCCCGTCGGCTCTCGGCGGCCGCCGGCCGCCCCGTTGAGATCCCGGTAGAGGGGCGAACGCTCCATCAGCTCGTCGTGCCGCCCGCACAGGGCGTGCGCCCCGTCCATCACCAGGACGCGGTCGGCGCGGCGGGCCGAGCTGACACGGTGGGCGATCACCACGAGAGTCCCGCCCGGGCGGGCCGCGAAGGCCCGCTCGGCGCGGGACTCCGCGACCGGGTCGAGATGACAGGTCGCCTCGTCCAGGATCGCCAGCGGGGCGCAGGAGAGATAGGCGCGGGTCAGCGCGATCAACTGCCGCTCCCCCGCCGAGAGTTCGGCGGGCACGACGGGGGCGTCGAGTCCGCCGAGCCGCTCGATCAGCGGGGCCAGGCCGATGGTCTCGGCCGCGGCGAGCACCTCGGCCTCGGGGACGGAGTCCGCCCGCAGATAGCGCAGGTTGTCGCCGAGCGACCCGGAGAAGACGTACGCCTCCTGGGGAATGAGCACGCGCCGCCCCACGGCCCCCTCGCCCCGCACGGGCCGCCCGCAGACCCGCACCTGCCCCGCGTCCGGTTCGAGCAGCCCGGCGGCGATCCCGGCCAGCGTGGACTTCCCGATGCCGCTGGGCCCGACCACGGCGAGGTGCTCGCCCCGGGCCACGGTGAGCGCCAGGTCCTTGAGGACGGGCTCGGCGTGGGGGCCGTAGGCGAAGGTCAGGGAGGAGAGGTCGAGGGCGGGGGCCTCGGTGTCGGCGCCGGCACCCGGTTCCGCGCTGTCGACCTGGGCCTGACCCGTGACCTCGGCGCCCGGCGGCCCGTCCCACACCAGGCGGCGCAGGACGATCACCAGGCGGGAGCCGCTCGCGCCCAGGCCGTGGACGAGGTTGTGGAGAGCGGGGAGCAGGGCCTGGGTGACGTAGGCGATGGCCCCGACCAGGGCGCCCGGTGTCACTGCGCGGTCCAGGAGCCAGGGAGCGGTGGCGAGGAGCAGCACCAGGGGGAGCTGGCCGCCGGTGACGAGGGCCGCCGTGCGCAGCAGGCCCCAGCGGGCGAGGGCACCGGCCGCCTCGTACTCCGCGGCGACGCCCCGGTCCAGGTCCCCGGCCACGTCCCGCTCCGCTCCCGCAGCCGTGACGTCCCGCAACCCCGGGCAGACCAGGCCCAGTTGGGCCGCGAGTTCCTCGTCGGCGACCAGGAAGTCCTCCTGGCGGCGGGCCAGCGGGCGCAGCGACCCCACGAACAGGCCGATCCCGGCCAGCAGCGGCGGCGCGACCACCAACAGCAGCAGCGGGTCCAGCGAGAACAGCCCGACCAGAGCGCCCACCGCGGTGAAGACGAAGGAGCGGGAGACCATGACCAGGCCCGCGAAGGTGTCCCTGGCGATCTCCACCTGCTGCGTGAGCCGGGAGACGGCGGCGCCGTCCGCGTCCCGCAGGCCCCGGCCGACGACCTGCCGCACCAGGCTGTCCCGCAGCGGCTCCACCAGGTCGGCGACCGCGCGGTACACGCGCCCCGTGCCGTACGCGGCGACGACCACGCCGAGCGCGGCCGCGCCCAGCCACCACAGGCCGACCGCCTCGCGCCCCTTGAGGAATCCGTCGTCCAGGGCGCGCGCGAGGGCGTACCCGGTGAGGAACGTCTGCCCGGTCTCGAGGACCGACCAGGCCGCGAGCCGCGCCACCACCTGCCACCGGCGCCGCAGGAACCGGACACCGCGGCGGTAGGGGCCGCGGGCGCCTGGGCGGCGGGGGTCTTCGCAGGCCTGCGCCGACCGGCCGCGGGAGGGCTTCACGCGCCGAACACCTCCCGGTACTCGGGGCGTCGCCACAGTTCGTCGTGCGGGCCGACCGCCCTGATCCGGCCCTCGTGCAGCCAGGCCACGGCGTCCGCGCGGGCCGCCGTCGCGGCGCGGTGGGCGATGATCAGCCGGCTGCGGTGCGGGGCGGGGGACAGCAGCGCCTCGGCGATGTGGTGTTCGGTCACGGTGTCCAGGCTCGACATGGCGTCGTCCAGGATCAGCAGCCGCCCGCCGCGCGCGAACGCCCGTGCCAGGCCGAGGCGTTGGGCCTCGCCCCCGGAGAGCGGGACGTCACCGCAGGGCGTGGCGTAGCCGTCGGGGAGGCGGGTGATGAAGGTGTCGGCGCGGGCGGCGCGGGCCGCCTCGTCGATGCGGGACGGGGCCGGGCGGGGGGCGCCGAAGCCGATCGTGTCCGCCAGGGTCCTGCCGAGGAGCGCGGGCCGCTCGAAGGCGTAGCCGACCTCGCGGCGCAGCTCTTCACGGCCGAGCGCGCGCAGGGGGACGCCGTCCAGGCGCACGTCGCCCTCGTCGGGGTCGGCGAGGCGCCCGGCGAGGGACGCCAGGAGCGACTTGCCCGCGCCGGAGCGGCCGACCACGGCGAGCGTGCTGCCCGCGGGCACCGTCAGGTCGACGCCGTCGAGCACGGTCCGTCCGCCGCGGGACGCCGTGACGCCACGCAGCTCCAACCGGCCACCCTGGGGCGGGAGTTGCCTGTCGCCGTACGTGGTCAGGGGCTCCGTGAGCACTTCTTCCAGGCGGCGCGCCGCCGCCCGCGCCCGCACGAGTCCGCCCAACTGCCCGACGAGCATGCCGATTCCGGTGGCGAGCACCGCGTACCGGGACGCGGCGAGGAGGTCGCCGACCGTGATGCGGTGCCTGAGCAGCAGCGCGCCCGCGACCGCGGCGACCGCGATCTGCAGCAGCGGCGCGATGGCCACGGCCTGCGCCTGGGAGCGGCCCTGGACGCGCCACATCCGGTGTCCCTGGCGGGCGAGTTCGGGCAGCGCGTGCAGGACGCGCTGCGACTCCTTGTCCTCGGTGTGCGCGGCGGCGATCGTCCTGGCCCCGCCGATCGCCTCGCCGAGGCGGCCCGCGATGTCGCCCTGGATGCGTTGGTAGCGGGCCACGCAGTCGGAGGAGACGCGGACGAACGTCCGCAGGAGCAGCACGAGGAGGGGCGCCCCGACGAGGAACACCGCGGCGAGCCAGACGTCGATCAGGGCGAGGGCGACCACGGCGCCGAGGGGCGTGACCAGGGCGGCGACGAGCGAGGCGAAGGTGGCGGGTGCGATGCCCGCGTGGGCCGCGTTGTCGATGAGGCGGGCCACCAGGTCGCCGTGGGCGAAGCGCGCGGTGGCGCGGGGCCCGACGCCGAGCACGTGGCGGGTGACGCGGCCGCGCAGCCAGGCCGTGGTGCGGGCGTTGGTGGTGCCGGTGAGGACGCCGTCGACGGCGTCGAGGAGGGCGCTCGCGCCGACCAGCGCGGCGCAGGCGAGGATCCAGCGGGTGGCGTCGCCCCCGTCGTGACCGCTCACGTGTCCGGTCAGGACGGCGTCCAGGGCGCGGCCGATCGCCAGCGGCAGGAGCAGGCCCGCGCCCGCACCGGCGACGGCGCACAGCGCGAGGGCCGCGCAGCGGGCGGCGCTGTGCCGGGTCGCGCGGCCCAACAGGCGCGTGTCGGCGGTGGGTCGTTGCGGACGGGGGGTCGTCGTGGCCATGGCGCTCCGGGTCCTCGTCGTCTGCGTCCGTGGCAGCGGCCGGCCCGGACGGCCCCCTCGCGGGAAGCCGTCCGGGCCTTCGATGCCGTGCCGTTCAGGCGCGGCTACGCGTCAAGACGGAGGACCGTCAGAGACACAGGACGATGCTGGCGTCACTCCAGCAGAGGAGCAGGCTCGCGACGCTGCCGCCACCGCCGCCACCGGTCATCTCTTCGGACTCCATGCTCTGCAGGTCGAGAAGTGCCATGGTTCTGCCTCTCTCTTGGGGGATTTGGTATTCGAGCGGTTGTGTCACGACCCCGCTGAATCGCGGGACCGGCTCTGGGGCCGCCTGGGCGGCGGCAGGAAGGGGACGTGCGCTCCGCTGTCACCGAGCGCGCCGGAGAGCGCGAGGAGACAGCCGGCCGTCCCGGTGTTCAGGTCCATCGAAAGGCGCAGCATCTGGTGGCCGGGGAAGGCGAGTTGACCGTCGTAGGCCATGGAGAACCAGCCGAGCGCGTCGATCTGCGCGGCCACGTCCTCGGGGGTGATGCCGGGCGTGGTGCTGCGGTTGACGTGCAGCAGCAGCCCCGCCCGCCCCTGGAAGAGTCCCGGCTGCACGCAGAAGCGCGAGCGCGCGGCGGCCAGGATGCCCGGCCGCACCGCCTCGAACGCGGCGTCGTCGCGGTGCGCGAGGTAGTCGTCGATGACCATGCCGATGCCGACGCTGCCGTCGCCGAGGTAGGGCATGGTGCGCCAGCCCTCGTTGACGGCGAGGCTGCCGTCCCGCTCCTGGGTGACGCACTGGGCGAGGTCCGCGCGCAGGGCCCGCGCCGCCAGGTCGAGGAGGGCGGGGTCGCCGTTCCTCTCGTACAGGCGCAGGAAGAGCAGCGCGGGCCCGGTGGCGCCGCGCAGCAGCCCCGCACGGCGCCGCTTGCCCTTCTCCTCGCCGCTGTCGGCGGTGATCCGCTCGCCGAGCAACTCGGCTGCCCGCAGGGCGTGTTGGCCGAGCTCGCGCTCGCCGGTGCTGTGCGCGAGGGCGTCGAGGGCGAGGCCTAGTCCGGCGAGGCCGCCCTGCAGGTCGGAGGGGAGCCGCTCCCATTTCTCCTGCAGGACGAGGCCCACCAGATCCAGGGCGCGGGTGCGGTGACCGAGCCGGTCGAGTACGTGGGCGACGCCCGCGAGGCCGTCGTACAGGCCGAGCGGCGTGCCGCGCGGGGCGGGGTCGATGTGCTTGAGGAGCCAGCGCTCGCCGTCCTCGTAACGCTCGGCGCCGCTCTCGGCGAGGGCGAGCAGCACGCCGGCCGCGCCGTGCGCGAGGCCGAGCCCGCCGCCCTCGGAGAACTGCGCGATGTCGCCGGGGAAGAGCCGGTCGTCGCGCTCGGGCGTCGCGGAGGCCAGGATGGCCTTGATCATCGAGTCCCTGCTGTACGGCCACTCGGCGGGGTCGACCAGGGGTGCGGCCGCTCCTGCCGAGGGCCGGGTGGCGCCGGTCCCGCCCCCCTTCAGGACGCCCCCCTCCAGGGCCTCCGCGCCTCCCGCCGCGAGGACCGGCGCCGGCTCCTCCCCGTCGGTCCGCCCGCCCCTGCCGCGCTCGATCTCCGCCACGGCCTCGTCCAGGAACTCCCGCGGTACGTCGGGGAATTCGGCGGCTATCACCTGCGCGAAGTGCGCGGCCTTGCCCCGGTCGATGGAGAGCAGCGAGGTGATCGGCAGGAAGAGGGCGAGCCGCAGGCAGGCCAGGGCGTAGCGGTCGATGTCGGTGCCGGTGCGGTCCGGCGGCGCGAGGAATCCGGGGTGGGCGACGATCTGGCGGCCGCCGTCGTCGACGGATGCCGCCGCCTCGAAGTCGAGGAGGGAGACGGACTCCTCGTCGGGGGCGACCATGATGTTGAAGAGGTGCAGGTCGTTGAAGACGACGCCGCGTTCGTGCACGGCGGCGACGGCCTTCTCGACGGCGGCGTGCATGCGCAGCGCCCAGGCCGTGTACGCGGAGATGGCGGCGTCGTCCGGTTCGCTGGTGCACAGCGGATGCCGGTGCGCGAAGAAGGAGTTGAGGGTCGAGCCCTCCAGGAAGTCCATGACGAGGAAGCGGTGGTCGCCGAGGAGGAACCAGTCGCGGACCTCGGGGGCCACGCCGAGACCGGAGAGCTTCTCCAGGGCGGCCTTCTCGCGTTCGAGGCGGGCCACGGCGTCGGCTCCGTCGGCGGCGAGCCCGGCGTGCGGGCGACCCTCCTTGAGGACGACCTTGCGGCCGTCGCGGGTGTCGGTACCCGCGTAGACCCCGCCGCCGTTGGAGAAGTGGAGGGCCTTCTCGATGCGGTACGGCAGGTCGCCGACGGTGGTCGTGTTGCGTGCCGCGAGCGCCGGTTCGAGGAAGGCGGGCAGCTTCACCCACGAGGGGACCTTGAAGGTGGGCTCGCGCGAGTCGGGCACGAGACGCCCTTCTCCGTCCTCGACGGCGGGGACGAGCGTGCCCTTGCCGTTGTCGCACATGCGCCGCGTGAAGGCGCCGTACCTGACGTACAGCGGGCCCTCCTGCCAGCGCAGGTCGGTGAGGATGTAGGGGCCTTCGAACCCTTCGAGGAGCGCGCCCAACTCGACGAGTACCTCGTGCAGTTGCGCCTCGTCGGCCGGGTAGACGGTGACGGCCTTGCCGCTGTTGTCGCGCCCCGCGTACTTGCTGTTGCGCAGGTGCAGCAGGTGCTTGGCCGGCACGAGCTTGAAGGGGACGGCGCGCGGCACGCAGTAGTCCCAGACGATCGCCGCGACGCGGTCGGCGTTGTGCAGCGTGGCGGAGACGTGGATCTTCCAGCCCTGCTGGGGCGCGGGGCGCGGGGTTCCCTCGTCGTCCACCGGGACGAAGGAGAGCCAGTCGCCGAAGCGGCCCGAGCGCCAGCCCTCGGGAACGGGGCGGTGGGTCACGGGGAACTCGGGGGCGCCCGCGGCGCCCGCGGACGACAGCCGGTCCGGGGTCTCGTAGAAGTGTCTGTCGGCCAGACAGTAGACCTCGTACCGCTTGTCCATGGTGTCCCCTCTCTGCACGGCGTGGCAGAGAGATTTCCAGGGCGCAAGGGGACGGAACAGTCACGAGTGTCATCGGATGGCCGTGCGGAACGCATGCGTAAAGTCGCGTTCGCTCCTGTTCGAGTACACAGGTTATCCACGGATCGCACACATGGCGACGCCCGCGTCGTCACCGAAGTGAAATCGACGCGGGCGTACGGGAGTCGGCCGGCCCTCCGGCTAGTCCTCCGGCGGGAAGACGACCTCCCCGCTGTCGGCAAGCGTGATCGTGATCGCCTCGACGGGGCAGCCCTCGGCGGCCTCGAGGACCTTTTCGTTGGCGTCGGTGTCGGGGGCGGTGGGGTGCGACTGACGGGCGGTGTCCAGGGTGAAACCGCCCGGCGCGGTGAGCACGCACATCCCCGAGCCGATGCAGACCGAGCGGTCGACCTCGACGTGCCAGCGATCGCCCATCAGGCACCACTTCCTTCGTATCCGGCCGGAAGGTGGATCATCTTGTGCTCGAAGTACTCACCGTACCCCTCGGGCCCGAACTCCCTTCCGAGACCGGAGTTCTTGTAGCCGCCGAAGGGGCCGAGCATGTCCAGGCTGAAGGTGTTCACGGAGTACGTTCCCGTGCGCACCCGGCGCGCGACGTCGATGCCCCGCTCGACGTCGGCCGTCCAGACACTTCCGCTGAGTCCGTAGTCGGAGTCGTTGGCGATCTTCACAGCCTCGCTCTCGTCGCCGTACGGCAGAAGGCAGATGACGGGTCCGAAGATCTCCTCACGGGCGATACGCATCGAGTTGTCGACGCCGCCGAAGAGGGTCGGCTCCACGTACCAGCCCTGGTCGAGACCGGCCGGACGGCCGCCGCCCGCAAGGATCTTGGCGCCCTCCTCCTGGCCGATGCGGATGTAGTCGAGGGACCTCCGCTGCTGCCGTTCGGCGACGAGCGGGCCGAGTTCGGTGGCGGGGTCGAGGGGGTCGCCGACCTTGAGGGCGGAGGCGGCCGCGGCGAAGGCCTCGGCGAACTCGTCGTACCGCGTGCGCGGCACGAGGATGCGGGTCTGGGCCACGCACGCCTGGCCGTTGAGCATCCAGGCGAAGGGCGTGATGCCCGCGACGGCGGTGGCCGCGTCGGCGTCCGGCAGGACCACCGCGGCCGACTTGCCGCCCAACTCCAGTGTCACGCGCGTCAGATTGCGGGCCGCGACCTCCATGACGCGCTTGCCCGCGGCGACGGATCCGGTGAAGGAGACCTTGTCGACGCCCGGGTGCCCGACGAGGTACTCGCTGACCTCGCGGTCGGCGGAGATGACGGAGAGCACCCCCTCCGGCAGACCGGCGTCGGCGGCGAGTTCCGCGAGGATGTAGGCGTCCAGGGGCGCCTCCGGCGAGGTCTTCAGGATCACCGGGCAGCCGGCGAGCAGCGCGGGCGCGAGTTTGGCCGCGGCGGTGAACTGCGGGACGTTCCAGGGCACTACGGCCGCGACGACGCCGACCGGCTCGCGCCGCACGAGCAGCTTGCCGAGGACTCCGTCGCGCCGCTCCTCGTACGTGAAGTCACGGGCGACGGTGATCGCCGCGTCCCACACCATCATCGCGGCGAGCGCCTGCACCATCACGCCGGAGGTGTAGGGGGTGCCGTTCTCGGAGCTGATGACCCGGGCGATCTCCTCATGGCGTACGGCGAATCCGTCCTTGATCTTGGCGATGACCTCGATCCGCTCGTCCAGGGTCATGCGCGGCCAGGGCCCGTCGTCGAAGGCCTTGCGGGCGGTGGCCACGGCGCGGTCCACGTCGGCGGGGGCAGCGTGCGGCACGCGGGCGAAGACCTTTCCGGTGTGCGGGGAGACGACGTCGATGACGCCCTTGCCGAGCGGGTCCACCAACTCCCCGCCGATGAACAGCTGTCCGTGTTCCACGAGCTCGGTCATGGCTGACTGCCTCCTGCGACTGCTGTGACTCCTGCGGGGCGCTTTCTGACACCGTTTCAGAACTGATACCAGTTCTAGTTGGAGGAGTCCACGGGCGGAACGGCCAACTCACGCGCAGGTCGGTCGACTTGGGCTACTAATGAAACTAGTTCTAGTTATAGTGGCGGGCAGACGGCAACAGGAGACGAGGCGCCCATGACGCAGGCGAGCGGCACCCGGCCGAGCGGCCCGCCGGTGATCGAGCACGGCGGCGGCGTGTGGAGCATCAAGGTCCCGATCCCGGACAACCCCCTCGGCTTCACTCTCGTCCACCTCCTGGACACCGACAGCGGCCCGGTCCTCATCGACACCGGCTGGGACGACCCGACGTCCTGGCGGACCCTGACCGCCGGGCTCGACGCGTGCGGCGTCGCGGTCGGCGACGTGCACGGCGTGGTCATCACGCACCACCACCCCGACCACCACGGCCTCTCCGCGAAGGTCCGCGAGGCGTCCGGGGCATGGATCGCCATGCACGAGGCCGACGCCTCCGTGGTCCGCCGCACCCGCTCCCATCCTCCCGACCGCTGGTACGCCTACATGGTCGACAAGCTCACGGCCGCGGGCGCACCCGCCGACCACCTCGCCCCGCTGATCCGCGCCAGGGACGAGGGACGCCCCCGAAAGCTCCCCGGCCTGCGCCCCGCCCTGCCCGACCGCGGCATCACCCCCGGCGAACTCCTCGCCCTGCCCGGCCGCCGCCTGCGCGCGATCTGGACACCCGGCCACACCCCGGGCCACGTCTGCCTGCACCTGGAGGAGGAGCACCCGGCAGGACTGCGGGGCAACGGCCGCCTCTTCTCCGGGGACCACCTGCTGCCCGGCATCACCCCGCACATCGGCCTGTACGAGGACCCGGACGACGAGACGGTGACCGATCCTTCCCCAAGCTCTCGGCTCCGCTCGAGCAGGGGAGACCCCATTGGTGACTACCTCGACTCCCTGGAGCGGGTCGGCCGCCTCGACCCGGCCGAGGTCCTGCCCGCCCACCAGCACGCCTTCACCGACGCACCGGCCCGCGTCCGCGAGCTCCTCGCCCACCACGAGGACCGCCTGAGGGACCTCGTCGCCCTGCTCACCACTCCCCTGACCCCCTGGCAGCTCGCGGCCCGCATGGAGTGGAACCGCCCCTGGTCCGAGATCCCCTACGGCTCGCGCAACATCGCGGTTTCGGAGGCGGAGGCCCATGTGCGGCGCCTGGTGAAGCTGGGGCGCGCGGAGGCCGTGGTGGGGAGCGATCCGGTGACGTACGTGGCGGTGTGACCCGAGAGCTCCTCCGGCCGGGCCGGTAGAGTGAGCGGGTCGTCCTCACGCCCGTACTGGGGGAAGCCGGTGCGAATCCGGCGCTGACCCGCAGCCGTGTCCGACCTCGCGGTCGGTGAGCCGGAATGCCCGGTGCGGAGCGTGACCGGCTCGCTTCATCGGGACCTCCGATGAGCGGCACCGTCGAGGTATACGGAGCCGGAGCCGCCCGGAAGCCGTGCTCGCAACGGCCCGTGCCGCCCCCGCTCCCCGCAGGGAGAGGCAACCCGCCGCATCATGAACGTTCGCCGCAGCGCAGCGGTCCTGGCCGCCGTCGCCGTGCTGGGTTCGGCCGGCGCACCGGCCGCCCTCGCGGACGACGCGTCGCCGTCGCCGTCGACCGCGCTCCCCTCCGGCCTGTACGGCACGTCCGACCCCCAGTACGACGGGGTCTTCCGGCAGTCGTACGCCCTGCTCGCCCAGGACGCCGTGGGCGTGAAGCCCGCGACGAAGGCCGTCGACTGGCTGACCGGGCAGCAGTGCGCGAGCGGCGGCTTCGCCGCGTACCGCGCGGACGCCTCCGAACCGTGCAACTCCAAGACCGCCGTCGACAGCAACTCCACCGCCGCCGCCGTGCAGGCCCTCGCCGCGCTCGGCGGCCAGGACAAGACGGTCAAGAAGGGCGTCGACTGGCTGAAGTCCGTGCAGCGCACGGACGGCGGCTGGGGGTACAACCCGGGCCTGCCCTCGGACGCCAACTCCACCGGCATCGTCGTCGGCGCGCTCGTCGCGGCCGGCGAGAACCCCGCGAACGTGAAGTCCCAGGACGGCAAGTCCGCCTACGACGCGCTGCCGAAGCTCGCCCTGGACTGCGGCAAGGACGGCGGCGCCTTCGGCCTCATGGACACCAAGTCCAAGAAGCTCCTCCCGAACGCGGACGCCACCGCGGCCGGCGTGCTCGGCAGCCTCGGCAAGGGCCTGGTCGTGGAGCCGTCCAAGAAGGCCGCGACCGACGCCCCCAAGTGCGCGAAGCCGGACAGCGCCACGCAGGCCGCGAGCAACGGCACCGGCTATCTCCTCGACACCCTCGGCAAGACCGACGACCACCTGATGGGCGCCACCGACGTGCCGGACCTGGGCAACACCGCGGACGCCGTGGTCGCCCTCGCCGCCGCCGGGCAGAAGGAGCAGGCCGAGAAGTCCGCCGAGTGGCTCTCGAAGAACTCCGCGGACTGGGCGAAGAAGGGCGGCCCCGCCGCCTACTCCCAGCTGATCTTCGCCGCCCACGCCACGGGCATGGACCCGCGCGACTTCGGCGGCGCCGACCTCGTCGAGCAGCTGAACGCCACGGGCCCCGCGCCGCAGACCTCCTCCGAGTCCCCGTCCGCGTCGGACAAGGACGACAAGAAGGACGACGGCGGCGTGAGCATCTGGTGGATCATCGGCGTCGGCATGGTCGCCGGCATCGGAATCGGCTTCCTGTTCAGCGGCAACCGCAGGAAGAAGCAGCTGTGACGCGGGGCCCTGTGCGTCCGACGCGGGGCCGCGCACGGCGCGGACGCCTGGCGGTCGGGGCGCTCCTCGCCGCTCTGCTCGGCGTCCTCGCCGCCGCGCCCGCCCAGGCCGCCGGCTACCGGTACTGGTCGTTCTGGGACCGGGACGGCGCCACCTGGACGTACGCCAGCCAGGGGCCCGGCACCGCGCGGCCCGGCGACGGCGACGTACAGGGCTTCCGCTTCTCGGTCTCCGAGGACTCCAAGGACTCCGCGAAGCCGCGCGGTCCCGCGGACTTCAAGGACATCTGCGCGAGCACCCCCGCGAAGGACGGCCGCAAGCGCGTCGCGCTGGTCATCGACTTCGGCCTGCCGAAGGACGCCCCCGAGGGGGAGAAGCCGCCCGCGCCGCGCACGGCCTGCGCGCAGGTCGCCGAGGACGCCACCAGCGCGGACGCCCTGGCATCCGTCGCCGAGCCGCTGCGCTACGACAACAACGCACTGCTGTGCGCCATCGACGACTACCCGAAGTCGGGCTGCGGCGAGCAGGTCTCCGGTGACGGCTCCGCGCGCAAGGAGACGGCAGCGGACTCCGACCGGAGCGGCGACGGCGGCGGGCCCTCCGTCGGCCTGATCGCCGGGGGCGCCGCGGTCGTGGTGCTCGGCGGAGCCGCGATCTGGCAGGCCCGGCGCCGCCGCGGCTGACGCGGCCCCGGCACACCGGAACACGGACAGCACGATGACGGACCACGGCAGCGGCGCGCCCCGCCTCCTGAGGCGGCGCCTCGCCCCCGAGGCGCACCGGAGCAACGCCCTGCACCCGGGCGCCTGGTGGATCTGGGCGCTCGGCCTCGGCACCGCGGCGTCGCGGACCACCAACCCGCTGCTCCTCGGGCTGCTGATCGGCGTCGCGGGCTATGTCGTGGCGGCGCGGCGCACGAACGCGCCGTGGGCCAAGTCGTACGGCGCGTTCGTGAAGCTGGGCCTGGTGGTCATCGCGATCCGGCTGGTCTTCGCGATCGTGCTCGGCTCGCCGATCCCCGGCACGCACACCGTCATGACGCTGCCCGAGGTCCCGCTGCCCGACTGGGCGAAGGGCGTGCGGATCGGCGGCCGGGTCACCGCGGAGGGCCTGCTCTTCGCGCTCTACGACGGCATCAGGCTCGCGGGCCTGCTGATCTGCGTCGGCGCGGCGAACGCCCTGGCCAGCCCGGCACGGCTGCTCAAGTCCCTGCCCGGCGCGCTCTACGAGGCCGGGGTCGCCGTCGTCGTGGCGATGACCTTCGCGCCGAACCTCATCGCCGACGTCCAGCGGCTGCGGGCCGCGCGGCGCCTGCGCGGGCGGCCCGACAACGGCGTGCGCGGGCTGCTGCAGGTCGGACTCCCGGTCCTTGAGGGCGCGTTGGAGCGGTCGGTCGCGCTGGCCGCCGCGATGGACGCGCGGGGTTTCGGGCGCACCGCCGCCGTTCCCGCGGGCGTGCGCAGGGCGACGGCGGTGCTGACGCTCGGCGGCCTGATGGGCGTGTGCGTGGGGACGTACGGACTGCTGACCGCGCAGGGTGCCTCCTACGGGCTGCCCGTTCTGGCCGCCGGTCTGCTCGCCGCGCTCGCGGGGCTGCGGCTCGGCGGCCGCCGCTCCGTGCGCACCCGCTACCGGCCCGACCGGTGGGGCGTGCGCGCCTGGCTGGTCGCCGGGTCGGGGGTCGCGGTCGCGGGGCTGATGATCTGGGCGGCTTCGTACGACGCGGCCGCCCTGCACCCCGGCGTCGTCCCGCTTCTCGCGCCGGAGCTGCCGCTGTGGCCCGCGCTCGCGGCACTCGTGGGACTGCTGCCCGCCTTCGTGGCGCCGGTGCCCGCGCGTCCCGGGCGCAAGGAGCCCGCCGCGCCGGAGGAGCCCGCGCCCGTCCCCCTCACCAAGCCCTCGCCCGCCGCCTGGCGCGCGGCGGTCGCGCCGTCCCCCGCCGACGGGCCGGTCCGCGCGCCCGCCGATGCCGACGCTTCGGTGCGCAAGGCCTCCGATTCCCCCGTCCCCGTACCCCCCGAGGAACCGTCATGATCCGCTTCGAGGACGTCTCGGTGACCTACGAGGGGGCGCCCGGGCCCACCGTCCGCGGGGTCGACCTCACCGTCCCCGAGGGCGAGCTCGTGCTGCTCGTCGGGCCTTCCGGGGTCGGCAAGTCGACGCTGCTCGGCACGGTCAGCGGGCTCGTGCCGCACTTCACCGGCGGCACCCTGCGCGGCCGCGTGACCGTGGCGGGGCGCGACACCCGTACGCACAAGCCGCGCGAACTCGCCGACGTGGTCGGCACGGTGGGCCAGGACCCGCTCTCGCACTTCGTGACGGACACGGTCGAGGACGAGCTGGCCTACGGCATGGAGTCGCTCGGCCTCGCCCCGGACGTGATGCGCCGCCGCGTCGAGGAGACCCTCGACCTGCTCGGCCTCGCCGACCTGCGCGACCGCCCCATCGCGACTCTCTCTGGCGGCCAGCAGCAGCGCGTCGCGATCGGCTCCGTCCTCACCCCGCACCCCCGGGTCCTCGTCCTGGACGAGCCGACCTCCGCGCTCGACCCGGCCGCCGCCGAAGAGGTCCTCGCCGTGCTGCAGCGGCTCGTCCACGACCTGGGCACGACGGTCCTGATGGCCGAGCACCGGCTGGAGCGGGTCGTGCAGTACGCGGACCAGGTGCTGCTGCTCGGCGCCCCGGACGAGCCTCCGGCGCTCGGCGACCCCGCCGCGCTGATGGCCCGCTCCCCCGTGTTCCCGCCGGTCGTCTCGCTCGGCAGGATCGCGGGCTGGTCGCCGCTGCCGCTGACCGTGCGGGACGCGCGGCGCAGGGCGGGCGCGCTGCGGGAGCGGCTCGCGCAGGCCGGGCCCCGCCCGACGCCAACACAACCGGCCCCGGAGCGGGCGCCGGACCGCAGGCCCCGGCTGCGCAAGGACCGCAGCCCCGACGAGGCGACGGCCGCCGCCGTCTCCCGCCTCGCCGTGCGCCGCGGCCGCGTCGAGGCGCTGCGCCACGTCGACCTCACCGTCACGCCCGGCGAGACCGTCGCGCTGATGGGCCGCAACGGCGCGGGGAAGTCCACGCTCCTGTCCACCCTGGTGGGCCTCCTCGAACCGACCTCCGGCACGGTCCGCGTCGGCGGCGCGGTCCCCCACCGCACCGCGCCGCGCAAGCTGATCCGGCACGTCGGCCTGGTCCCCCAGGAACCGCGCGACCTCCTGTACGCGGACACGGTGGCCGCCGAGTGCACCGCCGCCGACCACGACGCGGGCGCCGAGCCCGGGGTGTGCCGCGCCCTGGTGAGCGAGCTGCTGCCGGGCGTCCCGGACGACACGCACCCCCGCGACCTCTCCGAGGGCCAGCGCCTCGCGCTCGCCCTGGCGATCGTGCTGACGACCCGCCCTCCCCTTCTCCTCCTGGACGAGCCGACCCGCGGCCTCGACTACGCGGCCAAGGCCCGCCTGGTCACGATCCTGCGGCGGCTGGCCGCCGAGGGCCACGCCATCGTCCTCGCCACGCACGACGTGGAGCTGGCCGCCGAGATCGCCCACCGCGTGGTGATCCTCGCGGACGGCGAGATCGTCGCCGACGGCCCGACCGAGCAGATCGTGGTGTCGTCACCGTCCTTCGCGCCCCAGGTCACGAAGATCCTCGCGCCGCAGGAGTGGCTGACGGTGACGCAGGTGCGCGAAGCGCTGCGCGCTGCGGGGACCGGGGCGGCCACGGCCGCCGGGGAGAGCGCGGACGGCGCGGCCGACACCGAGCGGACCCCGTCGTGAGGCCCGCGTCCATGGGTGGCGGGCCCGAGGAGCCGGGCCGCCCCGGGGCTGCCGACGGCAGCAGCCCTGCGCCCCACGGCGCAGGCCCGGCTGCCGACACCGCGCGCGAGCCCTGCGCCTCGGGCCGCCCCGGCTCCGGGCGCCCGGCACGCCCCGGCAGTCCCCAGGCCCGCCCCATCCGCCTCGGCCGCCGCTCGATCGCCGCGCTCGGCCTGGTCAGCGCCGTGGGCGTGGTCGCCTTCGGGTGGCCGCTCCTCGCGGGGCCGAACTCCGGGTTCAGCGAGCACGCGCAGGACGCGCCGTGGCTGTTCGCGGCGCTGCTTCCGCTGCTGCTCGCCGTGGTGGTGGCGACCATCGCGGACGTGGGTCTTGACGCGAAGGCCATCGCGATGCTCGGGGTGCTCGCCGCCGCGGGGGCGGCGCTGCGGCCGCTGGGCGCGGGCACGGCGGGCATCGAGCCGATGTTCTTCCTGATGGTGCTGAGCGGGCGGGTGCTCGGGCCCGGCTTCGGGTTCGTGCTCGGGGCGGTGTCGATGTTCGCCTCGGCGCTGCTGACCGGGGGCGTCGGGCCGTGGATGCCGTTCCAGATGCTCTCGATGGGCTGGGTGTGCATGGGGGCGGGGCTGCTGCCGGGCCCCCACACCCTGCGGGGGCGGCGCGAGCTGTGGCTGCTCGCGGCCTACGGCGCGGTGGCCTCGGTCCTGTACGGCACGGTCATGAACCTCCAGGGCTGGCCCTACCTCGGCGGCCTGGCCACCGGGGTCTCCTACGTGCCGGGCGACCCGCTCGTGGAGAACCTCGGCCGCTTCGTCGCGTACTGCCTGGCCACCTCGCTCGGCTGGGACCTGCCGCGGGCCGTCGTCACGGTCCTGCTGAGCCTCGCGCTCGGGCCCGCGGTCCTGAAGGCGCTGCGCCGGGCCACGCGCCGCGCCGCGTTCGAGGCGCCGGTCACATTCGAGGCGCCGAAGCCGTAGGGGGTCCTGCGCTCTCCGTTACCTGGAGGGCCCGTGGCCGTGAGGCGGCCCACAGGACTTTGGTCCTCTACTACGGAGGCTCGTAGCACGCACGGCTTGACGTACACGCGTCAATCACCGCGCTGACCTGCACGTTGAGAGCCACGTCACACGACGGACATTCGGCGCGGGTGCGACTTCCACTAGTAAATGGGGTCATTGCGGCGACGTAACAGCCCTGCTTCTCTGGACGAGTCGCACGGCGCCGACGCCCCTCACGGGACTCGGCGCCGCCGCATGTCCCCCACGTTTCACGGCGTGCGCAGCGACAGCCCCGTACCCCACCGGAAGGTCCTCTGTGTCCGCCTCGCTCATCCGCCGCATCGCTTCCCCGAAGAAGGCCCTCACCGGCGGCCTCGTCGCCGCTGCCGCCACCGGCATGGTCTTCGCCGCGGCCCCCGCTCAGGCAGCCACCCCGACCACCGCGAAGGCTGCCGCTCCGGCCGCCGCCCCCGCCGCCGCTCCCGCGTCCGCCCAGACCATCGCCAAGCAGATGATCCCGGACCCGGCGCAGTACCAGGCGTTCAGCAACATCGTCGCCCACGAGAGCGGCTGGAACCACACCGCCACGAACTCCTCCTCCGGCGCCTACGGCCTGGTCCAGGCGCTGCCGGGCTCGAAGATGGCCTCGGCGGGCTCGGACTGGAAGACGAACCCCGCGACCCAGATCAAGTGGGGCCTCGACTACATGAACGACCGCTACGGCAGCCCGGTCGGCGCGTGGAACTTCTGGCAGGCGAACGGCTGGTACTGAGCCGCCGCGTCCCGCCGCTGACGGATCCCGTCACGAAAGAGGCGGCAACCCCTTCGCGGGGGTTGCCGCCTCTTTCGTTTCGTCCATCCGCCCCTCATCGGGTGGAGAACCACCGCGCGACCTTCGGCGCGGCCTTCACCGCCGACTCCATGTGCGGTACGTCGCCCTGGTCGAGGACCGGCGCCCGCACGCCGCGCGCCGCCAGGTCCGCGGCGCAGCTGCGGGCGTTGCCGATGGGCACGTCGGTGTCGCCCCGCGCCGCGTACAGCCGCACCGGCACCTCCGGCTTCCAGTCGCAGGCGCCGTCGTTCGCCTCCAGCGCTTGCCTCAGACCTCCCGCCGGGTGCTTCAGACGCTCGTAGAAGGAGGGCGTGAGCAGCTGCTTCACGCTCCCGGGGAGCGCCGCGAGGATGTCGTCCTCGTCATGGCCGCCGTCGAAGAGCTTCTCGATCCGGTCCGCGTAGGGGGCGCGGAACGCCTCGGACGGATCCTTGTGGATCGGGTGCAGCCGGTTCTGGGCGACCAGGAAGTACGAGAGGTAGAGGATGCCGCTCATGTCGTTGACGCGGCCGTCGTACAGGGCGGGGACCTCCTCGCCCGAGAGGTCGTAGGGGCCGCTGACGGGAGCGACGGCGCGCGGTCTGAAGGGCGACCGCTCGCCGCTCAGCTCCCGGGCGAGCGCCATCGCGACCTGGCCGCCCTGCGAGAAGCCGGTGAGGTAGACGTCGCCGGTCAGGTTCCTGCCCCGTTGGTCCGCCGCGGTGCGCGAGGCCAGCAGCATGTCCTCGGACGCGGTCACCGCCGAGTGCGTGTCCATGTACGGGTGGACGCCCGGGCCCCTGCCGAGCCCGAGGTAGTCCGGGGCGGCGACGGCCCTGCCCGCGGCGGCGTGCAGATAGGGGCCGAGCCGCCCGAAGTCCTCGCCGACGGAGGGTGCGTAGTCGCGGTGGACCATGGTGCCGTGGGTGTCGGAGACGAGACCGAGGCTCCGCCCCTCGGGCGTCTTGGGCAGCACGAACAGGCCGGTGGCGGTGGTGGGTTGCCCCCGCGGTCCGACGGTCCGATAGGTCAGGCGGTACGCCTTCACTCCGTACCGCACCTCCCCCGCGTCGACCTTCCCCTTCTTCAGGAAGGCGGTGACCTCGGCACGGTTCAGGTCGGCGACCGGGGTGACCTCCAACAGGGCGCCCCGCGCGGCACGTTGCACCGCCGCGGGCCGCCCGTCAGCAGACTGCGCCGCCCGCGCGACGGGCGCACCGGCAAGCCCGGCGAGCATCAGCGCGGCGAGGGCAGCGCCTCCTCGCCGTACGGAACGGGCGTGGCCAGACATCGTTTTGGTCATGCACCGACGTTACGAAGGACCCCTGCCACGCCGACATCCGAGAATCCCCCGAGCGGAGAGTGTACTTACGGACACCAGGCCCGGCCCGGAGCGGAAGATCCAGCCCGCCCGGCGCCCGAGGACGGCCCTCGGCAGAATCAGCCCGGCAGCCGACAACGAACCTCGGGGAAGTTCCAGCCCGTCCGGCGCTTGAGGACGAACTCGGCGAAGCCGGTGACGGACGCCGGCCCCGGACTACAGCCGCTGCAAGATCGTCCCCGTGGCGACAGCGCCCCCCGCACACATCGTCACCAGCGCGAACTCCTTGTCCCTGCGCTCCAGTTCATGCAGGGCCGTCGTGATGAGGCGCGCGCCCGTCGCCCCCACGGGATGGCCGAGCGCGATCGCGCCGCCGTTCACGTTCACCTTCTCCAGGTCCTGCCCGAAGACCTGCGCCCAGCTCAGCACCACCGACGCGAAGGCCTCGTTGATCTCCACGACGTCGATGTCCTTCAGGGACATCCCGGCCTTGCCGAGCACCGCCCGCGTGGCGTCGATCGGACCGTCCAGGTGGAAGTGCGGGTCGGCGCCCACCAGCGCCTGCGCGACGATCCGCGCCCGCGGCTTCAGCTTCAGCGCCCGCGCCATCCGCTTGGACGCCCACATGATCGCCGCCGCGCCGTCCGAGATCTGCGAGGAGTTGCCCGCCGTGTGCACGGCGGTCGGCATGACCGGCTTGAGGCCGCCGAGCGCCTCCATGGTCGTGTCGCGCAGGCCCTCGTCCCGGTCGACGAGCCGCCACATGCCCTGCCCCGCCGCCTGCTCCTCCTCGGTGGTGGGCACCTGCACGGCGAACGTCTCGCGTTTGAAGCGCTCCTCGGACCAGGCGGCCCCCGCCCGCTCCTGCGAGATGAGGCCGAGCGAGTCCACGTTCTCGCGGGTCAGGCCGCGCTTGCGGGCGATGCGCTCGGCGGCCTCGAACTGGTTGGGCAGGTCGACGTTCCACTCGTCGGGGAAGGGCTTGCCGGGGCCGTGCTTGGACCCCGAGCCGAGCGGCACCCGCGACATGGCCTCGACGCCGCAGCTGATGCCGATGTCGATGACGCCGGCCGCGACCATGTTGGCGACCATGTGGCTCGCCTGCTGCGAGGAGCCGCACTGGCAGTCCACGGTGGTCGCCGCGGTCTCGTAGGGGAGGCCCATGGTGAGCCAGGCCGTGCGCGCGGGGTTCATGGACTGCTCGCCCGCGTGCGTCACCGTCCCGCCGACGATCTGCTCGACGCAGTCCGCGTGGATGCCGGTGCGGCCGAGGAGTTCGCGATAGGTCTCGCCGAGCAGATAGGCGGGGTGGAGATTGGCGAGCGCGCCGCCGCGCTTGCCGATGGGCGTGCGTACTGCTTCGACGATGACGGGTTCCGCGGCCATGGGCTCGTCCTCTCCCTCCACGTCCCGCGAGCCGTCCCGGCGGCTCGCGAGAGGAACTAGTACGCGTTCTAGTTCTGCCCAGCAGTCTGCTGAGCGGGCCCCCGGCGCCGCAAGGGTCTTGCACGCACCTTGCGCAGAACCCGCACGCAATACGGCCGGTCATGGGCCTTGCCTCTTGTAGAACCCGTTACTACCTTTCGAGCCATCTCCTGATGGACCGTCAGAACTCAGCACACGCCTGGAGTTGCCGATGCCCTGTCCAGCGCTGCCCGACGGGTTCGACTTCACCGACCCCGACCTGCTCCAAGACCGCGTGCCCCTCCCGGAGTTCGCACGGCTGCGGCAGACCGAGCCGGTGCGCTGGATCACCCAGCCGCCCCGGATCTCCGGCTTCGACGACGCGGGCTACTGGGCCGTGACGCGGCACGAGGACGTCAAGTACGTCTCCACCCACCCGGAGTTGTTCTCCTCCAACCTCAACACCGCGGTCATCCGCTTCAACGAGTCGATCAGCCGCGACCAGATCGAGGTCCAGAAGCTGATCATGCTCAACATGGACCCGCCCGAGCACACCCGGGTCCGCCAGATCGTGCAGCGCGGCTTCACGCCGCGCGCCATACGCTCGCTCGAAGAGGCGCTGCGCACCCGCGCCCGCTCCATCGTCGAGACGGCGCTGGAGAACGCGGACGCGGAGGGCGCCTTCGACTTCGTGACGAACGTGGCCGTCGAACTCCCGCTGCAGGCCATCGCCGAGCTGATCGGCGTGGACCAGGAGGACCGCTCCAAGCTCTTCGACTGGTCCAACAAGATGGCGGCGTACGACGATCCGGAGTACGCCATCACCGAGGAGATCGGCGCCGAGGCCGCGATGGAGATCGTCGCGTACTCGATGAACCTCGCCGCGGCCCGCAAGGAGTGCCCCGCGAAGGACATCGTCAGCCAGCTGGTGGCCGCCGAGGACGAGGGCAACCTCTCCTCCGACGAGTTCGGCTTCTTCGTGATCCTGCTCGCGGTGGCCGGCAACGAGACCACCCGCAACGCCATCACCCACGGCATGCACGCCTTCCTCACCCACCCCGACCAGTGGGAGCTCTACAAGCGCGAGCGCCCCGGCACCACGGCCGAGGAAATCGTGCGCTGGGCGACCCCGGTGGTCTCCTTCCAGCGCACCGCGACGGAGGACACGGAACTCGGCGGCGCCCGGATCAAGAAGGGCGACCGGGTCGGCATGTTCTACTCCTCCGCCAACCACGACCCCGACGTCTTCGAGGACCCCGGCCTCTTCGACATCACCCGCGACCCCAACCCCCACCTGGGCTTCGGGGGCGGGGGCCCGCACTTCTGCCTCGGCAAGTCCCTCGCGGTCCTGGAGATCAACCTCATCTTCGACGCCATCGCGGACGCCATGCCGGGACTGCGCCTGACCGGCGACCCGCGCAGGCTCCGCTCGGCCTGGCTCAACGGCGTCAAGGAGCTCCGGGTCAGCACGCGCTGACCCGCCTCCAGGGAGGCAGGGGCCCTCTCTCCCTCACGCCCCGCCCCTGCCTCCCCCGGAGGGTGCCGACAGGTCTCAAAAGCCTTCGCCCGACACTCCGCTGAACCAACGTTTCCGTTGCGAGCGGCGTCTTGAGAAGTGAACCTTGCCTTTCCAAGACTTCGAACGGAAACGGTGGCCGTGGCTTCTGCTGACATCTCGCTCACTCCGACCAGTGCGCCGGGCTCGCGGAACACGTCCTTCCGGGACTTCCGAAGACGCCACCGCGTGCCGCTCCTCGCGACGCTGCCCACCCTTCCCCTGTACGCGGTGTGGGTGGCGTTCCTCGCGACGGGCGGCGGTGACCTCGCGGCGCAGGAAGCCTGGGCGAGGTTCGCGTCCGAGCACGGCACG
This sequence comes from Streptomyces sp. NPDC025651, assembly GCF_055558735.1. Taxonomy (NCBI): domain Bacteria; kingdom Bacillati; phylum Actinomycetota; class Actinomycetes; order Kitasatosporales; family Streptomycetaceae; genus Streptomyces; species Streptomyces sp. NPDC025651. The sequence continues at coordinate 945,919 of NZ_JBVHLZ010000001.1, read as the reverse complement.
TCCGCGTACAGCCTCTTCTGGTACGGCGGCATGCACACCGCCAACTACAGCCTGATCTCGCCCCATCTGATGGCCGTGCTCGGCGTGAAGACCGTGACGGTCCTGTCCGGTGTGGCGGGCGCCTGGCTGGTCGCCGCCCTGATCGAGCGCACCGGCATCCGAAGGCCGCTGTGGCCCGCGGTGCTCGCCTCGCTCGCCGTGTGGTGCAACGTCGCCTCCGGCCGTACGACGTTCGCGCTCGGCCTCGCCTTCGGGCTCGCGGCCTGCCTGGCCCTGGTCGGGCGGCGGCGCCCGGTCGCCGCCGTGGTGTGCGCGGCCCTCGCCACCATGGGGTCCCCGGTGGCCGGGCTCTTCCTCGTCGTGGCGGGCGCGGGCTACTTCTTCGTACGCGACTGGACGCGTTCGGCGGCGCTGATCGTGCCGCCGTTCCTGGTCGTGGCGGCGACCACCGTGCTCTTCCCCTTCGACGGCGAGCACTTGATGCCCTTCGACCGGATCTTCCCGCCCGTCCTGTTCAGCCTGGCGCTGATCGTCGCGGGGCCGCGCGAGTGGCGGGTGGCGCGGTGGGGGGCCGCCGTGTACGCGGTCGGGACCGTGCTCACGTATCTCATCCCGTCCCCGATCGGCACGAACGTCGAGCGGCTCGCGGAGCTGGTCGGCCCCGCCATGCTGCTCGCCGCGCTGCTCGCCCCCGGCCTGGACCGCGTGCGCCGGATCGTCCTCGCGGTGGCGCTCGTGCTGTCGTCGGCCTGGGTGGCCCAGAAGACCTACGACGACCTCGTGGTCTCGACGAAGGTCCCGAAGTGGGCGGTGGACACCCATGGCGTGGTCCGCGAGCTGGAGCGGCTCGGCGCCGACCGCACCCGCGTCGAGGTCGTCCCGGCCCGCAACCACCGCGAGGCCACCGCCCTCGCGCCGTACGTGAACATGGCGCGCGGCTGGAACCGGCAGCTCGACATCGAGCGCGGCCGGCTCTTCTACGACGGCTCGTTCTCGGCGCGCACCTACCGCGCGTGGCTGGACAAGTGGGCCGTCGGCTATGTGGTGCTGCCCTCGGGGAAGCCCGACGGGTTCGCCGAGGACGAGGCCGCCCTCGTGGCGAACGGCCCGAAGTGGCTGCGGCCGGTGTGGAAGGACGCGCACTGGCGGATCTACGAGGTGAGGAACTCCGTGCCGCTGGTGTCGAAGCCCGCGTCCGTGGTCCGCTCCACCGGATCCGACGTGGTGGTCCGCGTCCCCGAGCGCGGCTCGGTCACCGTCCGCCTGGTGTACTCGCCGTGGCTGCGGGCCGAGGGCGCGTGCCTGGAGCGGCACGGCGAGTTCACGCGTCTCTCGGTGCCCGCGCCGGGCACCTACAAGATCAGCTCGGGGTACGGTCGTTCGCCGGAGCCTCCCGCGGCGTGCCGGTGACGGGGGCCTTCCGCAGGGCCCCGCGCACCCGGGGGCCCGACAGGAGGTAGGTCAGGCCGAAGCCCGCGCCCACCACGGCCGCGCCGCCCACCGCGTCGAGCACCCAGTGGTTGCCGGTCCCGACGATCGCGCAGAGCGTGAGGAACGGGTGCAGCAGGCCGAGCGCCTTCATCCACCACTTCGGCGCGAGGACCGCGATGACGAGCCCGCACCACAGGGACCAGCCGAAGTGCAGCGAGGGCATCGCCGCGTACTGGTTGGTGAGGTCGGTCAGCGTGCCGTAGTTGGGCTTGGTGAAGTCCTGCACGCCGTGCACCGTGTCGACGAAGCCGAGCTCCGGCATCAGGCGCGGCGGGGCGAGCGGGTAGGCCCAGAAGCCGACGAGGGCGAGGACCGTCGCGAAGCCGAGCGCGGAGCGAGCCCAGCGGTACTCGGCGGGTCTGCGCGCGTACAGGACGGCGAGGACGGTCAGCGGCACCACGAAGTGGAACGACGTGTAATAGAAGTTGAAGAAGTCCTCCAGCCAGCCGGTGCGCGCCGTCAGGTGGTTGAACCAGTGCTCGACGTCGATGCGCAGGACCTGCTCGATCCCGTGGATCTGCGCGCCGTGGCGCTCGGCGTCGGCCCGGCCCCCGGAGATCGTGCCGCCGGTCGCGGCGAGCCTGACCTGCTGGTACGCGGAGTAGCCGACGCGGATCAGGAGCAGTTCGAGCAGGAGGTTCGGGCGGGTCAGGACGCGCCGCCAGAACGGGACGAGCGGCACCCACGTCCAGCGGGCGGGGACGGCGGCGGCGTAGTCCGTGGGGATCGGGCTCCGGTACTGCGGGTGCGTCCGGGAGAGGAACGGCACGGCGACGGCGGCGGAGAGCGCCGCGATCAGCACGACGTTGTCGCGGACCGGCTCGGTCACCGGCATGTTCGGCAGCATCATCGTGGCGGGCAGCGTCGACACGAGGACGACGGCCACCGGCCACATGTACCGGTCGGACTGCTTCCTGCCGACCCGGCCGACCACGGCGAAGAGCACCCACAGGAGCTGGTGCTGCCAGGTCGTGGGCGACACCGCGACCGCGACGCAGCCGGTGATCGCCACGGCGAGCAGCAGCTGCCCGTCCTCGGCGTAGCGCACGGCGCGGCGCAGGCCGAGGACGACGACGGCCGCGCTCAGGACCACGAACAGCCCTACTTCCAGAGGGCCTTCGAGACCGAGGCGCAGCAGCATGCCGTGCAGCGACTGGTTGGCGTTGGCGTCGGGGTTCGCGCCGAGGCCCGCTCCCGCGAGGTGATGGATCCAGTACGTCGCCGAGTCGCCCGGCATCGCGGCCCAGGCGAGCGCGGTGCAGGCGGCGAAGGCGGCACCGGTGGACGCGGCGGTCCTCCTGCGCCCGGTGAGCCAGAGCAGCCCGGCGAAGAGCAGCATGGTCGGCTGCAGGGCCGCGCCGATGCCGATCAGGACGCCGCCGGCCCGCTCGCCGCGGACCGCGAAGAGCCCGAGCAGGACGAGCAGGACCGGGATGATGCTGGTCTGGCCGAGGTGGAGGGTGTTGCGCACCGGCAGCGACAGGATGAGCAGGCTGACCGCGACGGGCGCGGCGAGCAGCGAGGTGCGCCGGGAGACCGGCTGGGGCAGGGCGCGCGCCGCGACCAGGGCGAGCACGACGACGAGGCCGAGCGTGCCGAAGGTCCAGGCCCAGCCGAGCGCCTGTTCGCCGGAGCGGGCCAGGGGTTTGAGGACGAGTCCCGCGAAGGGCGTGCCGGTGAACTTGTCCGCGTCGTACAGGGAGCCGTTGACATGGAGGACGCCGTCCGGGCCGATCCAGGTCTCCAGGTCGGTCAGGCGCTCGCCCTCCGGCGTGCGCAGGACGACGGCCGCCTGCCGGATCGCCAGGACGGCGGCGATCAGCCAGAGGGTGACGCGGATGACCCCGATCCGCGCCTCGGGTCCACCGGCCCGCCCCGTCCCCAAGGCTCCGCCAGGTCCCCTGTGCTCCACGTTCGCCACGCCTCGTCGACCCTCCCGCCTCGTCCGTACGTCAGCGGCTCTGTCATTGAGCGGGCCTTCGCGCGACCCGGTCGAGACGGGTCCTTGTGCGGCCCTTCGAGTCCGCGCCCCCACGGGTGAGACGCACGCAACCACCACTTCACCTGGCAGCCACACCGTCTTCTGTCGGCTTTTTTCGTGTCGTGTCCCTCGCGTGCGGGCGGGGCCGCGGTGCGCGGTTCCCGGCCGACGCAGCGACATAGATCACAAAGGCGGCTCGTCGCGGCGAGCGGAACAAATGCCGTTTGACCTGGACAGAAGCCATTTTCACGAGTTGCGCATCCGTTCGAACACCCACCGTAACGGTGCCGTATGCACCTATGGTCGCTTTCGGGCCGCCCCGGTTTCCGGGTGCGGCCCTGCCGTTGTCGTCGATCGAAAGCAGGCGAGCGAACCCTTGCCGAGCGCCACATCCGTCGCACCGAGGAAGCCCTCCGAAGAGCACCTGCCCGCCCCCGCATCCGGCGGCGGAGCAGCCCAGGAGGTCACCGTCACCGACCCGGCGCTGGTCAAGCGCGCGGTGAAGGCCGCGGCCCTCGGCAACGCGATGGAGTGGTTCGACTTCGGCGTCTACAGCTACATCGCGGTGACGCTGGGCAAGGTCTTCTTCCCCTCGGGCAACCCCACGGCCCAGCTGCTGTCCACCTTCGGCGCCTTCGCCGCGGCCTTCCTGATCCGGCCGCTGGGCGGCATGGTCTTCGGCCCGCTCGGCGACCGCGTGGGCCGTCAGAAGGTGCTCGCGCTGACCATGATCATGATGGCGGCGGGCACGTTCGCGATCGGCCTGATCCCGTCCTACGCCACGATCGGTGTCTGGGCGCCGGTCCTGCTCCTCGCGGCCCGTCTGGTGCAGGGCTTCTCGACGGGCGGCGAGTACGCGGGCGCCTCGACGTTCATCGCGGAGTACGCCCCCGACAAGAAGCGCGGGTTCCTGGGCAGCTGGCTGGAGTTCGGCACGCTGGCGGGGTACATCGGCGGCGCGGGCCTGGTCACGCTGATGACGGCGCTGCTCTCCACGGACGACCTGCTCTCCTGGGGCTGGCGCATCCCGTTCCTGATCGCGGGCCCGATGGGCCTGATCGGCCTGTACCTGCGCATGAAGCTCGAAGAGACCCCGGCGTTCGCCGCCGAGCTGGAGAAGGCGCACAAGGACGAGCAGTCCCGCCCGAAGGTGCGGCTGCGCGACATGGTCGCGGGCCAGTGGAAGGCCCTGCTCCTGTGCATGGGCCTGGTCCTGGTCTTCAACGTCACGGACTACATGCTGCTGTCGTACATGCCGAGCTACCTGACCAGCGAGCTGAAGTACGACGAGACGCACGGTCTCCTGGTCATCCTGGCCGTCATGGCCCTGATGATGTGCGCCCAGCCGTTCGTGGGCGCGCTCACGGACCGCGTGGGCCGCCGCCCGGTGATCGCCACGGGCTGCGCGGGCTTCTTCCTGCTCTCGGTCCCCGCGCTCCTCCTGATCCGCGAGGGCTCGCTCTGGGCGATCGCCCTCGGCCTCGGCGCGCTCGGCCTGCTCCTGGTCTGCTTCACGGCATCGATGCCGTCGACCCTTCCGGCGCTGTTCCCGACCAAGGTCCGCTACGGCTCGCTCTCCATCGGCTTCAACATCTCGGTCTCGATCTTCGGCGGCACGACCCCGCTGGTGGTGACGGCACTGATCGGTGCGACGGGCGACAAGATGATGCCCGCGTACTACATGATGGCGGCGGCCGTGGTGGGCGGCATCGCGGTCTGGTTCCTGACGGAGTCGGCCCGCAGGCCCCTGCCGGGCTCACCGGCGTCGGTGGAGACCGAAGCAGAGGCAAGGGCCTTGCGCCAGCCCACCTGACACCCAGCCTCGCGGACAGCCCCGAACCTTCCGCCCCCTCCGATCCCCGCTGCTTTTCAGCCCCTCCGGCGTCCGCCGCTCTCAACCCCTCCGACGCCTGCTGCTTTCAGCCCCTCCGGCACCTGCCGCCCTCAACCCCTCCGATCCCCGCTGCTTTCAGCCCCTCCGGCGTCCGCCGCCCTCAACCCCTCCGACGCCTGCTGCTTTCAGCACCTCCGGCACCTGCCGCCCTCAACCCCTCCGATCCCAGCTGCTTTTCAGCCCCTCCGGCGTCCGCCGTTCCCAGCCCCTCCGACGCCTGCTGCTTTTCAGCCCCTCCGGCGTTTGAGGAGCGGGGTCTGGGGCGGAGCCCCAGGAGGCCGAGCCGGCTTCGGGGGCGCGGGGGCAGGGCCCCCGGCTTCGGGAAGGGGCGGGCTCGGGGACGAAACCGCCGGAGGCCTACGGCACCCCAGGCACCCCCGCCTGCCACCCCACGAACAACGGCACCTCCCCCGCCCCGTCGAGCACCACCACCCCGAACGGCCGCTCAAAGGCAACCCGCTCGACCCGCCGCACCCGATACGCCGCACCCGGCCGCATCGGCACAGCCGTAACCGCCGCCGCCTCGACCCCCTCCTCGGCAACCTTCACCACGGCCTCCTGAACAACCTGCGACATCGCCAACCGCTCCCGCGCCATCCCGGAGAAGTCGGCCGCATCGCTCATCGCCCACCGCACCCCCAGCGCGGCCAACTGCTCCGTCGCGTCAACCCGCGTACGCAGCGAGAGCCGGGGCAGCGCCACGACGACCTCCTCGGCGTCAAGGGCCACGCACCGCTCCCGCGCCGCCCACCCCAGCGGCAGCACGGCACCCGGCCCCTCCCCCGGCTCCCCCAGCACGAACCGGACCCGCACCGAAGAAGGCCCCCCGCCCCGCGCGGCACACCGCAGCTCCACGACACGCGCCCCACCCACGGCCCACGCGTCCCCGACCGCGACCGCCCGATGCATCGTGGGCACCTGATGGACGGCCCCCGCCGCATCCGTGAAGGCGGCATCACGCGTCCCCGCCCCTTCAAAGGGATGCTCCCAACGCGCCTTCAGCACCAGCGCGTTGACGAGGAGGAGCACCGTGTCCGGAGTGACGACCACCGGAAGGCGCTCGATCATCCCGTCCGTGGCCTCCCGCACCCACGCGTCGGCGGCCTCCGGATCCATCGCCCCGAATCCGATGTCCGGCAAGGCCTCGCGATACTCCCGACGGACGGGCGCCCGGCTCCACACGCGCGTGGCGACGCCCAGCGCGTCCGTGCCCGCCAGCGCCCGCGCACCGCCCGTCACCGCACGCGCCGCGTCGGCCCCCGCGACCCCGAGCAGCTCCCGCAGCTCGTCCGCAGTCCGCCCCCGCGCGCCCGCCGCCACCGCGGCCAGCGCGAGCCACATCCCGGCGGGCGAGCACACGAAGTCCCCCGCGCCACCGGCGTCTTGGGCCGAGCGCTCCATCTCGGGCAGCCACCGCCCGGCGAACCCCTGGACGACCGCCGCGGGCATCGCCTGCCCCAACTGCTCCACCTCGTACGCCATTCCGCTCCCCCGCCCCACCGACACCGCCGATCTTCGCGACCCAGTATGCGAGCCCGCACTGACAATCCCCCGCGCCCCGGCTAGACTGCCCAAGACTTCTTAGCCAAACTAACTAGGCAGTCGAAAGGAACGTCCGACCCTCATGACCACGCATCAGCAGCAGTGGAACTCCGTCGACGACTACTTCACCGGCCTCCTCGCCCCGGCGGACGAGACCCTGACCGCCGCCCTGCGCGACAGCGACGCGGCCGGCCTGCCGCAGATCAACGTCGCCCCGAACCAGGGCAAGCTGCTCCACCTCCTCGCGCAGATCCAGGGCGCCCGCAGGATCCTGGAGATCGGCACCCTCGGCGGCTACAGCACCATCTGGCTGGCCCGCGCCCTGCCCGCCGACGGCAGCCTCGTCACCCTCGAATACCAGCCCGAGCACGCCGACGTGGCCCGCGGCAACCTCGCCCGCGCCGGGCTCGACGGGATCACCGAGGTCCGCGTCGGCCCCGCCCTCGACTCGCTCGCCGCACTCGGCGCCGAGCACGCCGCGCACCCCGCCCCCTTCGACTTCGTCTTCATCGACGCCGACAAGACCAACAACGCCCGCTACCTGGAGTGGGCGGTCGAACTCACGCGCCCCGGCAGCCTGATCGTCCTCGACAACGTCGTACGGGGCGGCGCCGTCACCGACGCCGCGCACACCGACCCGAACGTGCGCGGCACCCGCGCCGCGCTCGAACTCATGGCCAAACACCCCAAGTTGAGCGCCACGGCGATCCAGACGGTGGGCACCAAGGGATACGACGGCTTCGCGCTGGCCCGCGTCGTCGCCTGACGCGGCGGGAGGAAGGACCGACCGGAGCCGCGGGGCGGCTCATCCCTCGTGGTAGTACCCCACGTTCACGCTGCGCGGCCCCGTCCGGTCCTGGATGACGACCTCGCCCGAGCCGCCCCGGGGAAGCGGCGCGGCCCCTCCGTACGCGAGGGTCCGCGCCGTCCCCTCGGACACCACACGGACCTCGGAGGCCGGGTCGGGGTTCGAACCCCGCAGCCAGGTGACGGACCAGGACCCGTCGGGGCCACAGCGGAACTCCAGGTGCGTACGGGACACGAACAGCCAGTCGTCGGGCGTCGCCAGACGGCACACGCCCCGGTCGCGCCCCACCCGCAGCACGGCGCCCGGCTCGCTCGGCGCGTCGGCCATGAGCATGCCGGCGGTCGCGCCCGCGTCCTCCCCGGACAGCGAGGCCATGGTCAGCTCAAGCACGTACGTACGCTCCTTCAACTCACGGCGGCGCGGGCGCGGTTGACGTGGCGCGCGCTGCCGCATCCTAAGTGCCCCCACGGGCGGGCGCACGACCCCCTGCGACAATGGACGCATGACTGAGCGCAAGCCACCTGGAGTGAACTTCGAGTCCTGGATCGACCGGCAGATCCGCGAGGCGGAGCAGCGGGGCGAGTTCACGTCCCTGCCCGGCAGCGGCAAGCCCCTCCCGGAAGGCCCCGACCCCACGACCGACGAGAACTGGTGGATCAAGCAGAAGATGGCCCGTGAGGGCCTCTCCTACCTGTCGCCCACCCTCGCCCTGCGCAAGGAGGCCGAGGACACGCTGGCCGCGGCCGCCGCCGCCCCGTCCGAACGCGTGGCGCGCACACTCGTGACGGAGCTCAACGAAAAGATCCGCGAGGCGCTGCGCACCCCGCCGCCGGGACCTCCGCTCGGCCTGACGCCCTACGACGTCGACGAGATCGCGCGCGACTGGCGGGAACGCCACCCGGCCTGAGCCGTCGGCTCGTCCGGCAGCCCGCTGGCAGAGCGCCCGGCAGACCACCCGCAGAACGCCCGGCAGACCGCCCGGCAGGCCGTTTGGCGGCCCGATTCCGGGCAACTCGCCCCGGGGACGGGCGCGGGACTCCCACAGTCCCCGCGCCCAGACCGTCCCCGAGCCGAGAAGGCACCCCATGTCCACAGTCATGATCATCGCTCTGATCGTGGTCGTCGCCGTCCTCGTCGTCGCCGCCGCTGCCGTGCTGAACCGCAAGCGCCTGCGGGCCGGCGGCGGGCGCGGCCTCAAGCGGCGCTTCGGCCCCGAGTACGACCGGGCGGTCGCCCGCCACGACGGCGACACCAAGGCGGCCGAACGCGACCTCGGGGAGCGTGTGAAGCGGCACGGCTCCCTGCGTACGCGACCGTTGGAGCCCGCCGCGCGCGAGCAGTTCACGGCCCGCTGGACCGTCGCCCAGGAGCGCTTCGTCGACTCCCCGCGCGAGGCGGTGACCGAGGCGGACCGGCTCATCGCCGAACTCGCCGGAGCCCGCGGCTTCCCCGACGCGGGCCACTACGAGGACCAGCTCGACGCGCTCTCCGTGCACCACGCCCACCACGTCCACGGCTACCGCAGGGTGCACCGCGCGGCGCTCGACTCGACGGGCGCCGAGGACGGCCGTGCGGGCACGGACCACGCGGGCACCGAGGAGCTGCGCGCGGCCATGATCGAGGCGCGGGCGCTGTTCGACGCCCTGGTGGCGGAGCAGCCCTCGGACCGCGCCCCGGCACACCACGGCAAGCACACCCCGCGCAAGCGCTCGACCGGCATCACCCACAAGGGAGTTCAGCATGGCTGAGCAGACGAATCCGGCGCATACCACCGCAGCGCGAACGCCCATGGGCCAGGCGCCCGCAGGCCAGACCCCCGAAGGCCAGACGCCCGCGGCACAGACGACGCCCACGGGCCAGACGCCCGCGACGCAGGCGCCCGCGGGCCGGTCGGCCACCCTCTTCCCGCCCACGGAACGCGACAAGCTGACGCTGCGCCTCCAGAACGCGGTGAACGGCTTCGTCGACGGCCCGCGCGACGCCGTCGAGGACGCCGACCGCATCCTGGAGGAGGCCATCACGGGCCTCACCCAGACCCTCGCCGAGCGCCGCCGCACGCTGCGCACGTCCTGGGAGTCCCTGCCGTCCGCGTCCGAGGGCACGCCCGGCGACGGAACCCCGACCGCCGACACGGAGCAGCTCCGCCTGGCCCTGCGCGACTACCGCGAGACGGCCGAACACCTGCTGCGCATGTGAGCCCTGCCGTGCGGCAGGATGACGGCATGAGCATCGTGAAGATCAACGCCCTGACGGTCCCCGAGGAACAGCGAGAGGTCCTGGAGAAGCGCTTCGCGTCCCGCGCGGGCGCGGTGGAGAGCTCCGACGGCTTCGAGTGGTTCGAACTGCTGCGCCCCATCGAGGGCACCGACCAGTACCTCGTCTACACCCGCTGGCGCGACGAGGCCTCCTTCCAGGCATGGATGGAGGGCCCCATGAAGGCCGCCCACCAGGGCGGCGGCGAGGGTGGCGGCGAGCGCCCCAAGCCCGCCGCCTCCGGGTCGACGGTCTGGTCGTTCGAGGTCGTCCAGCAGGCCGCTCCCAAGGCCTAATTCACTTGCGGGGCGGCGTCCGCACGGCCCCAGAATGAGCGCATGACCAACGCCGCCCCCACCACCCCCACCGGCCCCTGGACCATCGCCCCCGAGGCGTACGACTCCCCCGTGGCCGCCGCGCTGTGGCGCACGTACTACACCGAGGTCAGCGACCGCTACTACCTCCTCCACGACGGGCGTCCCACGGACCCCGAAGAGCTGGAGCGCGGGATCGCCGAGGAGACCGGGGCCGATCTCGCGCCGCCGGGCGGCGTGCTCCTCGTCGCGTGGTTCGAGGGCGAGGCGGTCGGCACGGCGGGAGTCCGGCTCCGCGACGCGCACACCGCCGAGCTCAAGCGCGTCTTCGTACGCAAGGACATGCGCGGCAGGGGCGGCGCGCCCCGGCTGATCGCGGCCGCCGAGGACGCGGCCCGTGCGCTCGGCGCGGAGCGGCTCGTGCTCGACACCCGCACCGACCTGGTGGAGTCCCGCACGCTGTACACGCGGTGCGGGTTCGAGGAGACCGAGCCGTACAACGACGACCGGTACTCCCAGCACTGGTTCGCCAAGAAGCTCGGCTCAGGCGGTGGCGCGGGCTGACGCCGACCCGTCCTGCGGCCGCTCCGACTCCGAACCGCTCAGTTCGGCGCTGAGCTCCCCGACCAGTCGGACGAGGTCGGTCGGGCGGTCCGGGCCCCACCAGTCGCCGAGCAGTTCGGACAGGGACTCCTCGCGGGCCCTGGCGAGATCGGCCGCGACCTCGCGGCCCCGCTCGGTCAGGCTCATCTCCAGGCCCTGCCGCTCCGCGAGGCGGCGCTCCTCGACCTGGCGGGCGGCCGCCGTGATGACGGTCAGCGGCACGGTGGTCCGCTCGGCGAGCACCCCGGGCTCCACGGAGCCGTGCCGTGCGATGCGCAGGAGCAGCCAACTGGCCGCCGGCAGCAGGTCGTAGCCCGCCCGCGCGGTGATCTTCTCGTAGATCGCGCGCCGTCCCTCGCGGGTGCCGAGCACCGAGAGCGCCCGCGCGCACTCGTCGTACGAGGAACGCTCCACCGGGTTGCTGGCCAGCGTCTGGGTGGGGTCGGGCGCCGTGACCGAGCCGCGCAGCTTGTCCTCCTTCAGGAACCAGGCGAGGACGAAGGCGAGCAGGGCGACCGGCGCCGCGTACAGGAAGACGTCCGTGATCGAGGAGGCGTACGCGTGCAGGGCGCTGGGGCGCAGCTCGGCGGGGAGCCGGGAGATACCGCGCGGGTCCGCCTCCAGGGCGCCGACGCTCAGGCCCGGCGGCAGCTGCTGCCCGGCGAGGGCGTCGGTGAGCTTGTCGCCGAGCCGGTTGGTGAAGATCGTGCCGAAGATCGCGACGCCGAAGGAGGCGCCGATCGAGCGGAAGAAGGTCGCGCCGGAGGTGGCGACGCCCAGATCCTCGTAGCTGACGGCGTTCTGCACGATGAGCACGAGGACCTGCATGACCAGGCCGAGGCCCAGGCCGAAGACGAAGAAGTACGCGCTCATCTCCAGGGTGGGGCTGTTCTCGTTCAGCTGGTGGAGCAGGAGCAGGCCGAGCGTCGTCACCGCCGTGCCCGCGACGGGGAAGACCTTCCAGCGTCCGGTCCGGCTGACGATCTGCCCGGACGCGGTGGTCGACAGGAGCATGCCGACCACCATCGGCAGCATGTGCACGCCCGACATGGTCGGTGAGACCCCCTGCACGACCTGCAGGAACGTCGGCAGATAGGTCATCGCCCCGAACATCGCGAAGCCCACGACGAAGCTGATGACGGCGGAGAGCGTGAAGGTGCGGATCCTGAACAGCTTCAGCGGGATCACCGGCTCCGCGGCCTTCTTCTCCACGGACACGAAGACGAGGGCGAGGACCACGCCGAGCACCGCGAGCCCGATGATCTGCGGCGAGCCCCAGGCCCAGGTGGTGCCGCCGAGCGAGGCGACGAGCACCAGGCAGGTGGCGACGGACGCGATGAGGAAGGTGCCCAGGTAGTCGATGGTGTGCGAGGCGCCGCGCACCGGGATGTGCAGCGTGGTGGCGATGACGAGGAGCGCGATCACGCCGACGGGCAGGTTGACGTAGAAGACCCAGCGCCAGCTGAGGTGCTCGGTGAAGAGGCCGCCGAGCAGCGGCCCGAGGACGCTGGTCGCGCCGAAGACCGCGCCGAACAGGCCCTGGTACTTGCCGCGTTCGCGCGGCGAGACGAGGTCGCCCACGATCGCCATGGAGAGGACCATGAGCCCGCCGCCGCCGAGGCCCTGCAGCGCGCGGAAGCCGATGAGCTGCGGCATGTTCTGCGCCATGCCGCACAGCGCCGAGCCGACCAGGAAGATCAGGATCGCGGTAAGGAACAGCTTCTTGCGGCCGTACTGGTCGCCGAGCTTTCCCCACAGCGGCGTCGCGGCCGTCGCGGCCAGCATGTACGCGGTGACGACCCAGGACAGGTGGTCCATGCCGCCGAGGTCACTGACGATCGTCGGCAGCGCGGTGGAGACGATCGTCTGGTCGAGGGCGGCGAGCAGCATGCCGAGGAGCAGCGCGCCGATGGAGACCAGTACGCCGCCGGGCGGATGCCCGTTGCCGCCCCGGCCGGGCACCGGTTCGGGCCCCGCGGGGCGGGCGCTGACGTCCTGCGTCATGGACACCTCCTGGGGGTCCTGGGGCCGGGGGCCGGGGTCCGCTGGGGGCCTCCCTCTCCATCCTGGTCCGTGTCACGGGTTATGGCCTGTTGAAGCGAGGCGGGGGTCGGCATAATCGCCGGGGTTCCCGGGGCGGACGGACCGCATGGTGCGCACGCCACGGGAGGGGAGGGGTACGGCGATGGCCGGACGGAACCAGCGGGACGGACGGGAGCGGAATCGGCCGCAGGGGCCGGAGGGACAGCCGGGGCCCGAGGGCCTGCGGTGCCCGGAGTGCCGGGCGGCGCGGGAGCCCGGGAGCACCGCGGCGTGCGGCTGTGCCCGGCGCGCCTCGGACGCGGCGCGGCGCACGCGGTCCGCGGACGCGGCGGCAGCGGAGGACTTCAACCCGCTGCGCATACGCCCCTATGTGTCCCTGCCGGACCCCGACGCGGGCGCCCCTGCCGGATCCCGCGCGGACACGGCGCCGCTACGGCCCGCAGTGCCGCCCGCTCCGCCTCCCAAGGCGTACGAGAGCCTGCCTCCCCAGCCGTACGAGGGTCAGTCCCCCGAGTCGTACGAGCCCCCGCCCCCGGAGGCGGACGGAGGACCGGCCCGCGGGCGCCGCTCCCTGCTGCTCGCCGGGGCTGTGGGCACCGTGGCCGCCGTGGCAGGTGCCGCCGTCCTGGTGACGGGCCTGTTCTCCTCGGCGACGGACGGGCCGACCAGGGACCGCGCGCTGCCGGACGCCCCGATGTCGGCGCCCGCCGACCCGACGAAGCCGGTACCGCCCTCACGGAAGGGTTCGCCGTCGCCCACGCGCAGCCCGTCCGCGGCCGCGATCACGAGTGCGACGCCGCCGCCCTCTCCCACGCGCTCGGCTCGGCCCCCGTCGTCGCCACCGCCGACGGCGCGCGCGACGGGCTCGGTGGGCACGTCGTCGTCATCACCCGGCAGGGCGGCGGGCACGACGCTGCGGGAGGGCGACAAGGGGCCCCGGGTCACGGAGCTGCAGGGCCGCCTGAGCCAGCTCTACCTGTACGTGGGGGAACGGGACGGCACGTACTCCGCCCAGGTCACGTCCGCGGTGACCCGCTACCAGTGGGCACGGGGCCTGCGCGACGACCCTCCGGGCGAGTACGGCAGGCAAACACGCCGCAGCCTCGAATCGGAGACTACGGAGCCGTAGGCGCGGGGGCCGGGAGCCGGGAGCCGTAGACACGGGAGGCGTGGGCACGGGGCCCCGGAGGCACGGGCACGGAGGCCGGGAAGCATAGGCACGGGCCGGAAGGCGCTGGCACGGCAGCCACAAGGAGTGGGCGCGACGGCCGGAAAGCGTGGACACGGACCCGGAAGCGTAGGCACGGTGGCCGGAAAACGAAGGCACGACGGCCGAGAGGCGTAGGCACGGGGCCCGGGAAGCGTGGGCACGGCGGCCCGGGAAGCGTGGGCGCAGGGCCGGAACTCGCCCGGCACGGCGGTCGCAAGGCGTGGGCGCGGCGGCCTCGGCCGCAGGCCGCCGCCGCTCAGCCGAACGTCAGCCGGATCCCCTGGTCCCCGGCGTCGGCGACCTCGACGCGGGTCAGGTCGTCGACGTGCACCGTGGGACCGAACCGCGCGGCCCGGGGGCCGACGCCCACGACCCGCATGCCGGCGGCCCGCCCGGCGAGGATGCCCGCCTCGGAGTCCTCGAAGACCACGCAGTCGGCGGGGTCGAAACCGAGCTCGGCCGCCCCCTTGAGGAAGCCCTCGGGGTCCGGCTTGCTCGCGCTCACGCTCTCCGCGGTCACCCGCACGTCCGGCAGCGCGAGCCCGGCCGCGGCCATCCGCCCTGTGGACAGCGGCACGTCGGCGGAGGTCACGAGCGCGTGCGGCAGACGCAGACCGGACAGCGCGGCCATGAACGCGGGCGCTCCGGGCACCGGCACGACGCCCTCCATGTCGGAGGTCTCCGCGGCGAGCATCTCGCGGTTCTCCGCGTGGTTCTCCTCCATGGGCCGCTCCGGCAGCAGCACCGCCATGGACGCGTACCCCTGCCGCCCGTGGACGACCTTGATGACCTCGTCGAAGTCGAGCCCGTGCCGCTCGGCCCAGCGCCGCCAGCAGCGCTCGACGACGGCGTCGGAGTTGACGAGGGTGCCGTCCATGTCGAGGAGGACGGCGCGGGCGGTCAGAACAGAGGCGGCGGTCGTGGCCGTCATCGGCATGCTCCAGAGCGCAGAGGAAGATCAAGGCAGCCCCGCCCGCCGGTCAGGGAGTACGGGCGGAGCCACTTTGTTCCTGCACGGTACAAAACGTGGGCGCCAAACGCCAACGCCGCAGGTCACACCCCATAAGCACCCCCAAAAGGGACGACTCCCCCGCAGACCCCCCGACCCCGCACGCGGCCCACCCCGACCCCGCGCGGGGCGACCTCACGCGGCGATCGCCTCGTACAGGCTCCACACCCCGAGCCCCAGCATCAGCAGGGCGGCGATCTTCGTGATGAGCGCCAGCGGCACCCGCTTCATCAGCGCCTTTCCGCCGACGATGCCGAGCCCGGCGACCGCCCAGAGCGCGAGCACGGCACCGAGCCCGACGGAGAGCGGGTCGTCGTAACGGGCGGCCATGTTCGCCGTCATGATCTGCGTCAGGTCACCGAACTCGGCGACCAGGATGAGCATGAAGCCCGCCCCGGACACCTTCCAGAAGCTCTGGTCCTCGGGCTGCCTGACCTCCTCCTCGTCGTCCCCGCCCTTGAGCAGCAGCATCGCCGCGCCCCCGAGGAAGAGGACGCCCGTGAGCGCGTGCACCAGCTGTTGCGGCAGCAGGGTCAGGACGCTGCCCGCCGCGACGGCGAGGACCACATGGACGGCGAAGGCCGCCGCGACACCCGCGAAGACGTACGAGGCGCGGTAGCGCGTGCCGAGGACGAGCCCGGCCAGCGCCGTCTTGTCGGGCAGCTCGGCAAGGAAGACGACGCCGAAGACGAGCGCCGTCACGCTGAAGCTGATCAAGGGTTCCTCAATCGGTCGGGGCCGCCCCACCGAGAGTGTTCCACCGCTTCGCGTACGACACCTCGGCACGGCAGCGCACACGGACGCACGCGGATGCGTACGTCACGGCGCACGCGGGTGCGTACGCCGGCACTGCTTGCCGAAGGTCTCGCTGGCCGACCCTCACGGGCCTGCCTCCGGGCGCCGGCTCAGACGAGCTGAGCAGTATGTCGACGGTCCGGCGAAGAGCTACTCCCCTTCTGCGCCGTCCATAGTACGGGACCTCCCACCACCCCCGGCCAGGGCCTTTCGCCCCACCCCCGGGTGACCTGGATCACGCGAGCGGCGCGACGCGGACCGCGAGGACCCGGCTCCCGCGCCACACAGAGACACCCCCCGCCCCACACGGAGACACCTCCCGTCCCGCACGGAGACACCTCCCGTCCCGCACAGAGGCACCTCCCACCCCCGCACAGAGGCAACTCTCGCTCCGCGCAATGCATATGACACCGCGCCAAACCCTTGAAGTGCGCACCCATTTGACGCGACCCTGTCACCGGATGCACATCCACAGGTAACCCCACCACGCAACCATGACCGCCCCACCGGTCAACTTCCCCCCACACCAAGGGAGTTCGCATGTCCGCTGTCTACGCGCGTCGACGCACCCGCCGTGCCAGTGCCGCCGCGGCCGTCGTCCTGGCCTCCGCCGCGACCCTCCTCACCTCCACCCCCGCCCAGGCCGCTCCCCCGGAACCGGTCGGCGCCGCCACCGCCCGCACCTACCTCGGCGAGCTCACCGTCAAGGCCGAGGGCTCCTCCGACGGCTACAGCCGCGACAAGTTCCCGCACTGGAGCACGCAGTCCGGCGCCTGCAACACCCGCGAGGTCGTCCTCAAGCGCGACGGCACGAACGTCGAGCAGGACTCCAGCTGCGCCGCCGTCTCCGGCACCTGGAAGTCCCCCTACGACGGCGGCACCTGGACCGCCGCGTCCGACGTCGACATCGACCACGTCGTCCCGCTCTCCGAGGCCTGGAAGTCCGGCGCGAGCGGCTGGACCACCGCCCAGCGCGAGGGCTTCGCCAACGACCTGACCAGGCCGCAGCTGATCGCCGTCACCGACAACGTCAACCAGGCCAAGGGCGACAAGGACCCGGCCGAGTGGCTGCCGCCCACCACCTCGTACCACTGCTACTACGCACGGATGTGGGTGGACGTGAAGCACCACTACAAGCTCAACGTGAACTCCGAGGAAAAGAGCACCCTTTCCTCGATCCTGAACGGCTGCTGAGATCCTGAACGGCTGCTGACCTCCGGAGATCTCCGAGGACAGGGGTAAATCGCGGAACCGGCCCGCCCACCTCCGTCGTTCCGTACCGTACGGGGCGACGGAGGAGGGTGATCACCTGTGGCACGGCTGCGCCTTGGTCCACTGCTGAGGTACGTCGACGGTTCCACGGCGACCGTCTGGGTCGAGGCCGACCGGCCCTGCACCGCCGAGGTGCGGTGCGCGGACGGCGCGCACGGCTCGGCGCGCACCTTCCAGGTCGCCGGGCACCACTACGCGCTGGTTCCGGTGACGGGCCTGACCCCGGGCACCGAGACGGCGTACGAGGTCCGGCTCGGCGTGGGCGACACGGCCACGGAGGTCTGGCCACTGCCCGATTCCCCCTATCCCGCGAGCACCATCCGCACCCCCGCCGAGCGCAGGGACGGCGACGCCGAGCTGCGCGTCACCTTCGGCTCCTGCCGCTGGGCGGCGCCGCCGTCGGACGAGCACGACCCGGTGGGCCCGGACGCCCTGGACACCCTCGCCGCACGGATAGCCGCGAACCCGGACACCGAGCGCCCGGACGTCCTGCTGCTCCTGGGCGACCAGGTGTACGCGGACCAGACCTCCAAGGCCACCCAACGCTGGCTCGCCGCCCGCCGCGACCTCGCCGACCCTCCGGGCGTCCAGGTCGCGGACTACGAGGAGTACACCCACCTCTATTACGAGTCCTGGCTCGACCCGGAGATCCGCTGGCTGCTGTCCACCGTGCCCAGCTGCATGATCTTCGACGACCACGACATCATCGACGACTGGAACACCAGCGCGGCCTGGCTCGCCGAGATGCGGGCCACGCCCTGGTGGCGCGAGCGGATCCTGAGCGGCCTGATGTCGTACTGGGTCCACCAGCACCTGGGCAACCTGCGGCCCGAGGAGCTCGCGGACGACGACCTCTACGCCGCCGTCCGCGCCACCCCGGACGGCACGGACGCGCTGCGCGCCTTCGCCGCCGCGGCCGACGCGGACGCCACCGCCGCCCGCTGGAGCTATCGACGGGACTTCGGGCGCGTACGCCTGTTGATGGTCGACACCCGCGCGGCCCGCGTCCTGGAGGAGGGCAAGCGCGCCATGCTCGACGCCGACGAGGCCCGCTGGCTGCGCGAGCAGGCCCTGGAGGGCACGGACACGGGCGCGTACGACCACCTCCTCATCGGCACCTCCCTGCCCTGGCTCCTGCCCCACCTCATCCATGACGCCGAGGGGTGGAACGCCGCGCTGTGCAGGGGCGAGCGCGGCGCCCGCTGGGCCCGCTTCGGCGAGAACCTGCGCAGGCGCTCCGACCTGGAGCACTGGGCGGCCTTCCCCTCCTCCTTCGAGGCGCTCACCGCGCTGATCACGGAGGCGGGTTCGGGCGCGGGGGCGCCCGCGACGGTGTGCGTGCTCTCCGGCGACGTCCACCACGCCTACGTGGCCGAGCCGAGCTGGCCGGCGGGCGCCGGGCCCGACGCCCGCGTCCTGCAGCTGACCTGCTCCCCCGTCCACAACTCCATCCCCTCCTCGATAAAGCTCGGCTTCCGCTTCGGCTGGAGCCGCGTGGGGCGGGCCCTCGGCCGACGGTTCGCACGGCACGGCGAGGTGACGCAGGCGGGCATCGACTGGCGCAGGACGGGCGGGCCGTGGTTCGGCAACCAGCTCATGACGCTGACGCTGCGCGGCCGTTCGGCCCGGCTCCGGCTCGACCAGGCGAAGGCGGTGCGGGGCGGCGGGGTCCGCCTGGAGACGGCGGAGGAGGCGCGGCTTTCCTAGCAGGCCGGGCGCAGGAGGTCGCGGGCCGGGAACAGACGGTCGCGGGCCGGGCGCAGGAGGTCGAACGTAGGGGATTGGTAAGGGCTTTGTGGAGGACTTTCCCCCGGCTCCCTCCTGACCCGCACGTCCCTCGCGTGACACACCCCACAGGCGGAACTGGATCCTCCGTCAAGGGTTCGGCATCGGGGGCCCCGGCGGCATGATGAGGCGGACCATCCGCTTCCAGCGTCACGTCAGCCCCGGGAGTCACGCTCTTGCCTGCATCTCTGCCCGCGCCGCGCGGAATCGCTCCGGATGCGGCCGCCCTCGCTCTGGTCGGCGCGGGCCCCCGCGGCACCAGCGTGCTCGAACGGCTCTGCGCGTCGGCGCCCGAAACCCTCGCGCCCGGAGTGCGCCTGACGGTCCACGTCGTCGACCCCGCGCCGCCGGGCGCGGGCCGCGTCTGGCGCACGGAGCAGCCCGGCGAGCTCCTGATGAACACCGTCGCCTCGCAGGTCACCCTCTTCACGGACGCGAGCGTCGACTGCTCGGGCCCGATCCGCCCGGGGCCGAGCCTGTACGAATGGGCGGCCGCCGGACACGCGCCGGGGCTCGGGCCCGACGACTACCCGACCCGCGCCTGCTACGGCCGCTATCTGGAGTGGGTCTTCGCCGAGACCGTGCGCGGGGCTCCCGACGCGATCCGCGTCCGGGTCCACGCGGCGCGCGCCGTGAGCCTCGACGAGACGGCGGACGGCCTGCAGACCCTCGTCCTGGACAACGGCCTGGAACTGTCCGGACTCTCGGCGGTCGTGCTCGCGCAAGGCCACCTGCCGACCGCCGGCGACCAGGAACAGGAGCGGCTGACGGAGCACGCGGCGCGGCACGGCCTGCGCCACTTCCCGCCCGCCAACCCCGCGGACCTGGACCTGTCGGTGATCGCCCCCGGCGAGCCCGTGCTCCTGCGCGGCCTCGGCCTCAACTTCTTCGACCACATGGCGCTGCTGACCGCGGGCCGCGGCGGCCGCTACCTGCGCACGCCCGACGGCGGCCTGCGCTACGAACCCTCCGGCCACGAGCCGCGGCTGTACGCGGGATCGCGGCGCGGCGTCCCGTACCAGGCACGGGGCGACAACGCGAAGGGCGCGTACGGGCGGCACACGCCGGCCGTCCTCACCGCCGACGTCATAGCCCGCTTCCGCAAGCGCGCGGACAGCGGCGACGCCCCCGACTTCCTCGACGAGATATGGCCGTTGGTCGCCAAGGAGGTGGAGACGGTCTATTACGCGGCGCTGCTCGCGCGCCGCGAGGAGGCGGGGGACGGCCGGAGCACTGGGGACGGCCTGGGCGCTGGAGACTGCCGGGGCGCCAGAGACGGCCGGGGCAGCAGAGACAGTCGGGGTGCCAGAGACGGCCAGGGCAGCGGAGACAGCCGGGGCACCGGAGACAGCCAGGGCAGCGGAAACAGCCGAGACGCCGGAGACAGCCAGGGCACTGGAAACAGCCGAGACGTCCGCGCCTTCCGGGAACGCTTTCTCGCCACCGGCCACCGCAGCCCCCAAGAGGCCCTGGTCCTGGCCGAGTTCGGGATCGCCGAGGCCGACCGCTGGTCCTGGGACCGGCTCTCGCGGCCGCACCCCGACCGCGGATTCGCCTCACCCGACGAGCACCGCGCCTGGCTCCTGGAGCGGCTGCGCGAGGACGCCGCGCAGGCCGCGCTCGGCAATGTCGCGGGCCCGCTGAAGGCGGCCCTCGACGTCCTGCGCGACCTGCGCAACGAGCTCCGCCTGATCGTCGACCACGGCGGCCTGTCCGGCGCCTCGCGCCGCGACCACCTGGACCGCTGGTACACGCCGCTCAACGCCTTCCTGTCGATCGGGCCGCCGCGCCGCCGCGTCGAGGAGATGACGGCGCTGATCGAGGCGGGCGTCCTGGAGGTGCTCGGCCCGCGCCTCGCCGTGCGCCCCGGCGACGGCGCCTTCCTCGCGCACTCCCCCGACGTACCGGGCTCCGATGTGCGCGTCACCACACTGATCGAGGCCCGGCTCCCCGAGCCCGACCTGCGCCGCACCATCGACCCACTGCTCGGACGGCTCCTGCGGAGCGGCCGGTGCAGGGCGCACACGGTCGGCGGCCACGAAACCGGAGGCCTGGACGTCACGCCGCGCCCGTACCACCTGATCGACCGTCAAGGTCGTTACCACGCACGGAGGTTCGCGTTCGGCGTGCCCACGGAGGGCGTCCACTGGGTGACCGCCGCAGGCGCCAGGCCGGGGGTCGACTCGGTCACCCTGTCGGACGCGGACGCGGTGGCGCGGGCCGCCCTGCGCACGGCCCGCGGGGCGGCAGCTCCCCAGGCCAGGCGGGAATCGGAACCCCCGACTGACCGAATGTTGAACTTGCAAGCACTAATTAGGTTCCCCTAATCTTGGGCCTCCGCTCGGTTAACGTCCCCAAACCGAAGGAGTCCCTCACCATGACTGGACGTCTCAACAGCGCCCAGCCCTACGCCCTCGGGCTGTTCCGCATAGTCATCGGCCTGCTCTTCGCCTGCCACGGCGCCGCCACGCTCTTCGGCGTCCTCGGCGGCGCGGACGGCAACGGCGGCACCGTCGACGCCGGCACCTGGCCGGGCTGGTACGCGGCCGTCATCCAGCTCGTCGGCGGCAGCCTGGTGCTGCTCGGCCTCGGCACCCGCGCCGCGGCGTTCATCTCGTCCGGCTCGATGGCGTACGCCTACTTCAAGGTCCACCAGCCGGAGGCCCTGTGGCCCATGGAAAACGCCGGCGAGGCCTCGGCGATGTTCTGCTGGGCGATGCTGCTGCTCGTCTTCACCGGGTCCGGCGCGTTCGGCCTGGACCGGCTCTTCGCCTCGCGCGGCGAGAGCGCGGAGGACAAGGCCTCCGAGCGCACCCCGATCGCGGCCTGACCTGCAGACCGAGACCCCCGCGTCACGGCACGACGGCGCCCCCTTCCTCGTCCGTACGAGGAAGGGGGCGCCGCCCTTTCCGCACTGCCGCGGAATGCGTGCCCAGGTCCCGTCGGTCCGCCACCGCCGGAAGAGGCTGTACGCGGTCTGCCGGGGCCGCCCCCATCGCTGGACGGCAGGTCCTGGTCCAGCGTGGTGCGGTGCGACGTCAACACCGGCACCGGTCCCGAGCGCGCCCGCATGATCGAGCTGGAGAGACAGGCCGGCGGAGTCGTCGGCTGGGACATCAACAGGAGCGGGGTCGCTCACGGCACCGACTGCGCCGCCGACGACAACGACGTGATCCGCGCCCCGTGGTGGCGCGGCTGAACCCCGGCGGACGCCTTCCGAACACGCCTCAGGACGCGGGCAGCGCGCCGAACGGCACCGTGAAGCACGCGACGCGGTCGCCCGCGCCGCCCTGCTCGCGGTGCAGCACCACGGAGGCGGCCTCGCCCGGCCGAAACCCCCAGCGGTGGTGCGCCCACGCCGACCCCGAGCCGTCCGCGGCGGCCGTGAAGTCCAGCCACACCTCGTTGTCGGCGTTCAGATAGGCGGGGTCCTTCGACGGCTGCACCGGATCGACGCGGTGCTGGTAGTGGCCGCCCGCCGCGTCGGGTGTCGCGCCGCACGGCTTCTGGTGCACGTGCACGCCGTACGCGTGGCCCGGCTTCAGGCCCCTGACCCGCGCCGTGACGGCCGTACCCGCCCCGTCGCTGCGCTGCTCGACCTGGATCCAGGACGCCGCGGGGACCAGCCCCATGTCGTACGTGACCGCGGGCGAGGGGATGAAGGCCGTGGGCGGCGCGAAGGTCGCCTCGGCCCGCATCCAGTAGCCGTCCGCCGCGCTGCGGGTGGTCACGCCACCGGTCGTGCCGCCCTCGGCCACACCACCGTTCACACCACCGGTCACTCCGCCGCCCGCGCTCAGCACGGCCGCCGCCACGGCGCCGACCAGTATTCCTGCCGCCATTCGCCCGCTCCTGTCCTTCGTGTCGCACTGGTCCCCCTTGGCCCCTGCCTCGTTCGTACGGGACTTCGGGAGGGTGCGCCGCGCCGGAGGAGGCAGCCGGGTGAACCTGGCGTGACGGTCGTTCGGGGCCCCAGTGGATCTACGGCGGAGCGCGCGGCGTACGCTGTACAGCTGTCATCAGGCCGCCCCTGCCGTTTCCTCGCGACACAGCGGCAACGCACTGCCGATCGGGGAACAACGGGGAGTCACGGTGCTGGAGAGTGTGGGGGCGTTGACCGGCAGCCCTTGGATCTATGTGGTCGTGGCCCTGTCCGTCCTGTTCGACGTCTTCGTGCCGGTCCTGCCGAGCGGCGTCCTCGTCATCATGTCGGCCACCGCGGCGGCCGCGGCCCAGACCGGCACGGGGCGGGTCCCGCACGGGGTCCCCGACATCCTGATGCTCATGCTGTGCGCCGCCACGGCCTCCGTGCTCGGCGACATGGCCGCCTTCCGCCTGGCCTGGCGCGGCGGCGCACGGTTCGACCGCGCCATCGCCCGCTCCCGGCGCCTGACCCTCGCGCAGGAGCGGCTCGGCGCGGCGCTCGCGCGGGGCGGCGGCGTCCTCGTCGTCATCGCGCGCTTCGCGCCCGCGGGGCGGTCGGTGGTCTCCCTCGGCGCGGGCGCGGCCCACCGCAAGGTGCGCGAGTTCCTGCCGTGGTCGGCGCTCGCCGGGGTGGCATGGGCCGGATACAGCGTGGCCCTCGGCTACTTCGGCGGCCAGTGGCTCGGCGCGACCTGGCTCGCCACGGGCGTCTCGCTCCTCGCGCTGATCGCGGCGGGCGCGGGCGCGGCGTTCCTGGTACGGCGGCCCCGGCGCGCGTCCGGCGAGGCACGCTGAGGACTCGCGGGCGAGTACGCCAAAGACTCGCGGGCAAGCACGCCGAGGACTCACGGGCGACCACGCCAAAGACTCACGGGCGAGCACACCGAGGACTCGCGGGCGAGCGCGCTAAGAGGCTCGCGCCCCGCGCACTTCGAGCCCGGCGAGCAGCTCCGCGGTCGCCTCGGCCACGGCGTCCACGGCGCGGTCGAAGACCTCGCGGTTGTGCGCGGCCGGGGCGCGGAACCCGGACACCTTGCGCACGTACTGGAGCGCGGCGGCCCGGATCTCCTCCTCGGTGGCGTCCTCGGGGATGGCGGGCGGGCGCAGCGTCTTGATGCTTCGGCACATGCCTCCAGTGTTACGGCAGGCGGTGCCCCGGTGCCAGCACGGGCCGCTCCTCGCGGAACTCCCCGAGGGGAAGCGCGACCTGCGCCTCGCACGCCGTACGCCCGCACTCGCAGACGAGGGACAGGACGGCGGCCGCGGCGTCACCGGCCGACCAGGGGCGGGCGAAGAACCCCTCGTACTGCCGGACGGTCGCACGGTTCGCGTACCGCGCCAGCCGCACCCGCTCGGCCGCGCTCCGCGCCACGGGCCCCGCGGCCAGGGCATCGGCGAAGAGCTTCTCGACCTCGGCGACGGTGTCCGCCACGCTCCGCCGTCCGTCGACGGCCAGAACGCGTGCGCCGGACCCGGCCAGCTGCGCCTCGATCTCGCCGAGCAGCAGCCGGTACAACTCGGCGACGCCCGGGCGCAGTCCGCGTTCGGCGAGGCGGGCGCGCTGCGCCTCGGGCGTCGGCAGCAGCCACACCGCGCGCTCGCCCGCCCCGGCGACCGCGGGCGTGACGGGCGTGCCCTCGGCGACGGTGAGCGGGGCGTCGGGCAGCGCGCGCAGATCCTCGGCGACCATCGGGCCGCGCTCGTGGTGCAGGGACATCGCGAGCAGCTCCTGGGGCGACGCCGACCAGCGCTCGGCGGGCGGCAGCCGCTCCCACCGGGCGGCGGCCCGGTGCCCCGCGGCGAGCGCGCGGTCGCGGTGCTCCCAGGTGTGGGCGTCGGCGTTGTACCAGCGCAGCCCGTGCCGCCGCGCGAGCAGCCGGGCCACGGTCGTCTTGCCCGCCCCCGGCGGCCCACCGATCCACAGCACGGACGCCATGCGCCCAGTGAACCACCGGCACCGCGCCCCCTCGTACCGCTTCACCCTCCTCGCTCCCCTCGCTCCCCTCGCCCGCCTCATCCCCTTCATCCCCCCTCAACCCTCCTCGCCCCCTCGTCCGTCTGGCTCGTTCGTGCTCGTTCGCGCGTGTATCGCTCGCCCAGCAAATTCGAACAGGAGTAGCATTACGGCGTGTCCGCATCCCCTTCGTACGACTTCCCGAGCGACCTCCTCGCCGGCCAGGAGGAACTGCACCAGGTCCGCTCCGAACTCCTGGCGCTGCTGAAACGTCTGCCCTGGTCGGTCGAGCCGCTCGACGGCTTCAGCGACACCGGCGGCTGGCGGAAAGTGGAACGCCCCGCCTCCCCCGGCTGGACCCCCGACGAACAGTCCGAGGTCGAGAAACTCCGGGCGCGCGAACGGGAGTTGGCGGTCTTCGTGACCTGCCATCGCTATTGGGAACAGGTCTCGGGCCCCGACGTGGTCGCCGCGAGGGCCCGCCTCAAGCACGCCCACGAGGCGCCGGACGGATCCCTGTCGTAAAGCCATTGACAGCCGCAGACGGCGGGCGTTGACTCCTTCTACCAGCGGCCTGAAGAAGCCCCTTTCAAGCCCCGTTCAAGCTCCGTTCGAGCCCCCTTCGAGCCACGGAGGTGCAGCCATGAACGTCCTGATAGTCATCGCGATCCTGGCCCTCTTCGGCCTGGGCTTCAACCAACCACTCCTGTGGCTGGCCGCCGCGGCACTCGCCTTCTACCTGGTCCGGTTCTACGAAGGCGGTGGATCCGCCACCAAGAAGAGCAGCTCCAGCAGCGGAGGCATGGGAGGTTCGGGCGGCGGAGGAGGTGGCGGCGGTGGCGGTTACCCCAAGACCTACCGCGACTACCGCATCCGCAAGGAACGCCAGGAGCGCTGGGACCGCAGGTACCGCAGGACGCACCCGGGTTCCGGCCGCTGACCCGCCCCTTGCCGCGGCGAGCGCCACGGCCCAAGGACAAGGCCCCCCGCCGAGATCGGCGGGGGGCCTTCGTCACCGGTGGGCGCGGACGGTTTCGAACCGCCGACATC
This sequence comes from Streptomyces sp. NPDC025651, assembly GCF_055558735.1. Taxonomy (NCBI): domain Bacteria; kingdom Bacillati; phylum Actinomycetota; class Actinomycetes; order Kitasatosporales; family Streptomycetaceae; genus Streptomyces; species Streptomyces sp. NPDC025651. Next base: position 919,991 of record NZ_JBVHLZ010000001.1, on the reverse strand, counting down.
CTCCTTGTAAGGGAGGGTGTGTGCGGTTGAGGGCCTCGGTTCGACGGCTTCCCCACCTGGCCTCGCTGCCACATATATGCAGGTAGACGGCCTGATCGCAGAACCGTCACCCCCTTGCCGCTCCGCCAGTGCACGTCACCGCTACGCCAATGCACGCTATTGACACAGAGCCCCGTCCCCTAAATATCTCCCAAACGATCAAAGGTCTCCGTCCTGGTCAGGGACGGCGGACGGCCCCTCGCGCCGCACTGGCGGGAGGGGCCGTCTCCGGTGCCGGATCACCACCGAGGGGGGGCTAGCCATTCGATGGCGTCCGGCACGTTCGCGGGGTGGGGGGTGCGTCCGGCTTAACGGGCGCCGGGGCTCCGGGTCATTCACTCGTTCGCGTGAACGTGAGTTCGAATCCGGACACTACCTCCAGCCTTACGGCATATGCCATGACGCCGCAGGGCGGATCCACTTCGAGGGCGATCAGGGCGCGGGGTCTGGGCGCCTCGACCAAGATCAATTAATGCCGCAAATCTGCTGCTGACATATGATCATGGTCGGTAAACGGTTGAGCGCGTGCCACCCGCCGACCAGCCACAATGGATCACCGACGCCCTCCAGGCGACCGGTGACCGCATCCGTGTCCGGCGACTGCACGAGAACATGACCCAGGAGAGCCTCGCCCACACCGCGGGCATCGACCGGTCGACCGTCCAGCGCATGGAGGCCGGCCAGGAGATGAAGCTGAGCCACCTTCTGCGGGTCGCGCACCAGCTGCGCGTTCACGTCACCGACCTCCTCCACTAGAGACACACGGTGCGCCGTGAGGGCCGTGAGGTGGCGCGCCACTCCTGGTTCTGTCCGCCATTCAAATGCACACACCTGCCTTACGGAAGACTGCGCACAGCAACGGTTGCGGCACTTCGTTCGCACCCCGTGCGAATCGATCACCCATGGTGTAAGCGCTGGCCAGAGCCCCGAACGCACGGTGCGCGGAACATCACCTTCGCGAACTGGGCGGGCAGCTCAGGTGTACGCGCACCGTCACTCCGGCCGTCGACGGGCGGTGGATGTCGTGGCTGCTGTACGGCTGCCCCGGCTGGATGGGCCGATCGCAGCGGGCGCAGATCATCGCCGGGCCTCCCGTATCAGCTTCCGTAACAGTCGGCCAATGGCGCAGTAGTTGAAGCGCTGGCACGCCGCGCACTGATCGAGATGGTCGAGAAGGGCCGGGTAGGCCGTCTTCTCGCGGACGGCCTCCTGGGCTGCGCTTCCGCGGGGCGTGTGAGGCGTGCTCACGGCGCTGTCCCGATAGCCAGGATTCGGGCAATGCGTTCAGCGCAGGCGACCTCGTCACCCCGCTCGCCGACTTCGTAGTCGAAGCTGGTGATGTACCGACCTGCGGTGAGCACAATCTCTTCGGCGAGGCGGTTGTTGAGGGGGTTGGATACATGGAGCCGGAGCTCGGGGTCGCAGGCCGCGACGCGCAGCCCGCGGTCTTCGAGGTGTTTCCCTAGTTGGTGCAGGTCGTCGATGTCCACGCCTTGACGATCTCAATCCCGCTGGTGGGGGCGGGATATGACAACCTATGACACGGAGTGGATCATGCGGACGGTTGCGATCACGGGCACGCGCAGCACCGGGCATCGCAGCCTCGACGAGTACGCGGACCTGTTCGCGAGCTATCTCGGGCCATTCAGCCACGACGCGCTCTTCTACATCGGCGGGGCGAAAGGGATCGACTCCCTCAGCCTGCTCTGGCTGGCCGGGAACACGGACGCCCGCATTGTCGTGGTCGCGCCCGGCACGATCGACCAGCAGCCGGCCGATGCCCGTCAAGCCATCGCCCGCACCCGGGACCGCATCACCGAAATCGTCGAACTGAAGGCGGCCGAGCTGCGGTCACCCGCGTATCACGCACGGAACAGGTGGATGGTCGACCGGTCGGGCATGACCGTCGGCTTCCCGAAGGCGGATGAGCCGAACTCAGGTACGTGGCAGACCCTCAACTACACGGCAGATCGGGGGAAACCGCGCCTGATCGTGCCCGTGTAGGCGGCATCTGCGCCACGATGGCTGGTATGGACGACAGAGCGGCGGGAGCCGCGGTGCTGAAGCGGCTGCGCCGCCGCCGCGGCCTGTCCCTGTCCGACACTGCGCGGGCGCTCGTCCAGTACGCGTCCGATCTGCACCACCCGCACCTGCCCGCGGTCGCCTCCGTGCAGCGGTCGGTGGCCCGCTGGGAGTCGCCCCGGCCGACGATGCCGGACGAGCGCTACCAGCTGCTCCTTGCCCACCTGTATGCCCGCACACCGGCTGGCGAACTGGCGGTGGGCGCCGGCTCGGACTTCGCGGAGTTCCTCGAGGCGCTGCGCCTGTTCGGAGAGAGTGAACGACGGGTCGCTGAGCTGCGGTCGCTGCTGGTGCGGGCGATGACAGACTCGGGCGGCAGCATGCTTGCGTTCCTGTCCCTCGGCGTGCAGCAGGGCCTCGCGATAGCGTTGGCGGATCCGTCGCGGGCTGACGAGGATGTCGTGGCCGGGCTCGCCACGGTGGTGTCGGATGTGAATGCCGAGGTCGGTTCCCTGCCGTTCGTGCGGCTGCAGTTGATGCTCGCCCCTGCTGTCGAGGCGTGCCGTCGCCTGCTCGCCGGGCCCGTCCCGGAGCCGCTCCTCCCCCAGCTGCGGGACGCTGCGGTCGCGGCGTCCACGCTCGCGGGCAGGCTTGCGTTCGAGACCCGGGACGATGCTGCGTCGCGCGCTCTGTACGCGGAGGCGACCCGGGAAGCAGGCCGTCTGGAGCAGCCGTGGCGGCGGGCTGGCGTCCACATGAGCCACGCCCTGGTGACCCTGTACTCGACGCAGGGCATCGAGCCCGCCCGGCTGCTGGTGGACGAGGCAGTGCGGGCGGCCCGGTCCGGGGACTCGACGCTGGTCCGGGCGCGCGCCCACGCGCTGCAGGCGGAGATCGCGGCGCGTGCGGGTGAGGAGCGGCAGTCGCAGGCGGCACTCGGTCTGGCCTGGTACGACCTAGACGCGGATCATGCCGGGGATCCGGCACCGACATCATTCTCGCCCGGCCACCTACGTGGCTTCGAGGGCGTCTGCGAGTTGTACGTGGGTGACCCGGCTGCGGCCCACGACCAGTTCGCCCGGTCGGCGGAGGCTCTGTCGGCGCCGCGGGAGCAGGTGCAGCGGGCGATCGTCACCACGGATCAGGCGTTGGCGCGGATCCGGATCGGCGAGCCGCGGGCTGCGGCGGATCTGCTGCACGAGTGCGTGGCGGCAACGTCGGCGACAGGCGGGCGCGTGCCGGCGATCCGGCTGAAGAGGGCCCGGCGCGAGTTGCGGCCGTGGCGGCGGGAGGACTTCGTCGCCGACCTCGACGATCACCTGATGGACGTCCTCGGCACGTGATCGTCATATGCCGGTCACGCCCAGGTTCTGGGCGATGTCAGACCCGGCGCCTAGACTTCCCGCATGATCCCCACTCCCCCGGACTGTGGTTCCGCGCGGTCTGCTGCGGTGGTGAACGACGAGATCCGGGAGCTCCTCGCGGAGACGGGCGGCTGGCTGTACGGCCAGACGCGGGCCCGGTATGAGGTGCTGGTCGCGGAGTGGACGCGCGCCGAGCAGGCGGAGTCACTGCGCGGAGAGATCGTCGAGGCGGCGTAGGCCCACACGCAGGACCCGACGCGATCACCGGGGACCCGTACTGCCGTGGAACCCCGTTTCAGGTGTTGTCGGCAAGCTGCCGTAGGTCGGCGGCCACTGTCGTGAGCGCGCTTGCGTCCGGGAGGTCTCCGTCGGGCGAGGTGCCGTCTTCGCTCTGCTCCACCCATGCGTCGGTGAGTGCGCCGACTGGTCCGGCGAGGTTGGCCAGGGCGTAGGACAGGTCGAGAAGGACTTCGCGCAGTGAGCTGGTGTTGCGCAGGTTGTCGATCTCGGCGAGCTGTCGGGTGTGGTCGCGGATCGTGGCGGCTTCGTCGGCGCCGAGGTGATTGAGGGTGGCCATATTTTCTCCTGTTTTGCGGCTACTCGTTGGTGTGGACGTCATGGCGTCCGGGCCCTCTTCCCATTGAGGCTGACAGCTACTGCATGGAGCGTGCCGGTAGGCGGTGCCCGTCTCTGTTTCGTGCGGGATGTAGGCGTCGGGGTCCAACTCGGTGTCGCCGCACCGCTCGCAGTTGGGGTACTTGGCTTTGGTCTGAGTCACGCGGTTCCCTCGGAGTTAGCCTTCTGGTTCAGTTGCTGGCGCCGTGCGCAGTAGTGCTCGGGCAGCACGTCGAGCCTCTCGCTATGGACAACGAACCCGCAGCCGGGGCAGCGCACGAATCCGGTGAGACACAGCAGCTCACCGGCGCCCATTCCGTCTGCTTCCATCGCCAGGAAGGCGACCCGGTTCTTCGGCATCGGGGCCCTTAGGCGGCGAGGTAGGCGAGCGGGTTGATGCCGTTGCCGTCGTCGTCGAGGTCCATCAGCCACTCGTCGAAGAGGTCGTCGCCGAGCCGCCTGTTCAGCTCGTCCATCAGCCAGCCGCGCATGAGGGCGAGTTCCTGGGTGACGGGCCTGCCCTCTGTGCCCATCCAGGCGAGGCAGAGAGCCTCGTCGGTGAGGTTGGCGGCCATCTCGGCAACCTTCTCCGTGGACTGCTCGCGAACCATGGCGTTCATCTCGTCTCCCCTGCTTGATGTTTGTTTCTGTTTAACAAGAATGACGCAGACCACCCCCCTTGTCAACCTGTCACCACAGATGGATGCTAGATTCTGTTAAACACTTACCGAGGGGGAGCGATGGGGCGACCCGCCACAGGGCAGACCAAGGTCATGGGCTTCCGGCCACCCAAGCCGCTGCGCGATGAATTCGAAGCGCTGACCGCAGGCGAGGAGCGCACGCCGTCTGACGCCCTCATCGAGGCCATGCACGACTGGGTGAAGAAGAAGCGGCGCGAGCACGGCACGCCAGAGGGCGCCGCCGCCGTGGATGAACGGTGAGCAACCTATGATCCTGGCGTGGCTATCGAACTCCCCGATGATCTGATCAAGTTGGAACGTTCCGCCTGGGCTGAGATTCAGGCCGGTGTGCTGACCGTGGAGACCGCGCAGGCGGTGCAGGAGCGGATCAAGGCGTTCGCCGCTGAGACCGGGGAGTCGCGGCTCACCGTCGAGACGGAGCTGAAGAAGCTCGTCCGCCACCCCGAGCCGGACAGCGACGCGGCCTGAGCTACGGCCGCCACTCCTCTCGGTAGCCCGGACGGTCAGCGTAGGGGAGCGCGAGCAGGCGCAGTGTCTCGCAAGGGAAAGCCTCCCCGGAACACTCGGCGCAGAACGGGTCGTCGGCCTCACCAAGAACCCGCTCGGGGCGGTCGCGGTACTCCAGTGCGTGCAGCTCCAAGAGCCGTCGCTTGACGTCGATCTCGCGCAGCACCCGCGCCGGATCATGGGCGGCGATGTGGGGGCCGAGCCCAGCATTGCCCGACGAATCGACCATCACTCCGCGCCACCGGTCTGAGGTGACCGGCAGTCCTTTGCGCCGCTCCATCTCAGCGACTTGAGGCTCGGGCGGCCAGATGAGGACTGTCGTTTCGTCCTGGTCGAGATGCCACTCGGGCGACGCATACTCGGTGGCCGCCTGCGCGATCCGCTCGTCCTTGTCGAGCTGCTCGCCGTACCACTGCACCAGGTCGTCGCTCACGGTCCCCTCCAGGGTTGAGCCCCGCCCGGCGCTGACGGGCGGGGCCAGCAGCAGCTACCCGACTTGCTCGTAGTGGTAGTGCGTTGAGAGTAGCGGCGGGGGCTGACAAGGGCGGCGGGTCAGGCGGTGAGCTGGACTAAGAGCCCTGCGACGGACCCCAAAGAATCATGGCCGGACCTCTTGCAAACTTCGACGTACATACGTCATAGTTGGGTTATCGAGAGGGAGGGGAACCCGATGAACACCGCCACCGCCGCACTTGAGGCCCACGTCACCGTCGGCACCGTCCGCACCTGGTGCCGCAACGGCGTCGTCACCGCCACCAAGACGGCCGGCCGCTGGGTCATCGACACCGCCTCCCTCGCCGCCCGCATCACCATCGGCAAGATGAAGCGCCCCGCCAAGGCCGTCGCCTACACCATCGACACGATGACGGCGATCGGCGGGCGCCGCTGGCAGAAGAACGGCATGGACCGCGTCTACCTCAACAACTGGACCGAGTTCGCCGGGATCGAGACCACCCACTACGGCACCGGCAACATCTCCAGCGCCAGCCTCGGCGGCCACGGCATCGCCAACGGCCGCGTCTCCCGGCTCCTCGGCTCGGTCAGCAAGGTCTACTTCGACACCGCCGACCAGCAGGTCCACGTCCAGCACTACGGTGCCGACGCCCTGGAGATCCGCTACCTCGACGGTGAGCGCGACACGGTCAACCTCGTCGACCGCATCTTCACCGGCATCCGCACCGCCATCGCCGCCCTCTGACCGCCGCACGTAGACCTAGAAAGGCTCTCGCCATGACCGCCTCCTTCCGTGTCACTCAGGACTCCAGCAAGGAAGACCTGTGGACCAAGATCGAAGGGCAGAAGCGCCAGATCGCCAAGCAGGACGGCAAGATCGAAAGGCAGCGTACCCAGATCGCCGCACTGAACGAGCGCGTGACCGAACGGAACCGCACGGTCGCCGCCCAGGACCGGGTGATCGCAGAGCAGAACGACGAGATCCAGAAGCTTCGCGAGGAGAACGCCCGCCTCCGAGAAGCCTCAAAGGTCGACATCTGAGAATCCGCACCGCCCTCCCGCCTCACTGACAGGACAACCGCCATGAGCTACACGACCACCAGCTACGGCACCTGGTGCAACCAGGTCAACACCTACTCCACCAGCCCCGACGCCGACGTCCTGGACTTCATCAACGGCGGCGACAGCGCCTGGCGGGAGCTTCTCGAAGCGTCCGGCGCGCTGGCCCGGATCCAGGCCGAGTACCGCGACGCGATCAACGAGGCTCTCCCGGACAGCGTCGCCCTGTGCGGGGACGAATTCATCGGCCCTTGGGAGCCCGAGGACGACGCGTTCGACGGCTACCCGACCGACGACTCCAACAGCCTCGACATCAAGGCCCTGGTCCAGGACATCAACCTCGCCACGATCGTGGACCGCAACGAGCCGCTCACGCTGGAGGACATCGGCCGCTACGAACTGAAGTCGACGGCAGCAAACCCCGCGAAGAGCGCCTCCGGGGTGCTATCCAAGCTGGGCCTGAAGCCGTTCGCCTACGTCCCGCACCCGGAGTCCGGGCGCCCCCAGGCCATCTACCTGGCCGGAGAGGTCCGCACCGCGCTCGCCGCCCGGCCCGGCCGCGGGGCGCGCACCGACCGGCAGGGCACCCGGTGACCGTGCGCCCGTCGCAGCTGCCCAAGCTGCGCCGCCAGACCCTGCGCTACCTGCGCGACCCCGAGTACACGCTCCGCAAGAACACCGGGCCGCAGATGACCGAGGGACTGGACGCGCTGCAGGCGGGCCTGGAGGCCGCCGAACTGTTCTGGGTGCAGCAGGACATGGCCGCCCTGTCGGTGCACGCGGGCGAGCAACTGGCCGCCGCGCGCTGGGCAACGGCCGACCGGCCATCCCCGTGCGGGCTGCTCTACTGGCAGAACGGCATCGGCCACATCGACAGCCACGGCGTGCAGATCCCGATCGAGGCCTGCGCGTGGTCGCCGTTCCGCGGCAGCATGATGCTGTGGCTGCTGATCTCACGCGACCGACTGGCCGCCGAGTCCGCGCAGGTGCGCAGCGACGTGCGGCTGCTGACGGACCAGATTCCGCCGCTGGTCCCGGTCTTTGGCGCCACGCTCCCGGTGGAGGCCGAGCCGACGTCACTGGCCGCGATCGACCCGGAGCTGCCGCAGCCGGTGGTGGCCGCGCTCGCCTCCGCCTGGCTGCTGATGCAGCAGCCCCTGCTCATCGACCGGACCCGAGAGCGGGCCGACAAGCCCACCGCTCGCGCCTACGCCCGCGACGGCCTGCCCACCCCGGAGGTCACGGTGGTGGACCTCCGACGTCAGTACACACCGCAGGACCGTGACGCCGACGCCGACGGAGACGGCCGCCACTACCACCACCGGTGGGTGGTCTCTGGGCACTGGCGGACATACCAGTCCGAGCGCTATTCCGCCGAACTGCGCGGCTCCAAGCAGTGGATCCCGTCCCACGTCAAAGGCCCCGACGGAGCGCCTCTGCTGTCGACGGAAAAAGTCAACGTGTGGCGGCGCTGAGCGCTAGAGTGCGAAGAACCGGAGCAGTAAGCCCCCACCAAATACGGCGGGGGCTTATCTGCGTGCGGGCAACAGGGGCGATTGTCAGTGCCGTCGGCGATGATGCGTTCATGGCGATCACGATGAAGAACTACGGGCTCACCTGGACCGACGAGAACGGCGTACCGCGCGCGACCGTGTGCAGCTACGACAAGGCCAGTGCCGAAGACCGCAAGGAGAGACTCGAAACCAGCGGCTGCACCAGAGTGAAGATCAGCGAGACGAAGCCGGGGCAGCTGCTCCAACCGCAGGGCTGACGCACGAACGCCCGCCCCCGAGTTGGGGGCGGGCGTAAGGCTGGACGTCTCCGGGGGCCTCTGCCCCGCCTCGCTGATAGACCCCAGTACGGGCCGTCGATGGCGGGAGGGATGCGGTTACCCACGCCCGGCCGATCCCGGCAGACGCTGGCCCGCCCGGCTATCCACCGTTTAATGAAAGGGCTGGGCGGGTGGCGCAGAGGTGCTCGTCGGCTGCCTCTTCCATGGCGGCCAGGGCGACAAGCGTCGCAACGTCATAGGCGGCGGGGGCGGCGTCCGGCTGGCGCGGGATGAGGTCGGTCACGTGGGCTCCTCGTCAGGGCCTACCGGGCCTGCGCTCTCCGGGCGCGGGACGCGGGCGGCCACGGGCGTCACTCCTCGCGGAACCGGATCGGGCGCTGAGCGGCCTGCTGCGTTTCGGCTTCAATCGCCTGCTCGTCGATGACGATGAGCCTGTCCAGCGGGCAGGCCTGGCTGGCGCGGACCGTGTACAGATCCTCGGCTTGGTACTGATCCACGACGGCCTGGACAGCACTGACGAGGTGAGGCGGGCAGATGATCGTGCGCTTCGCGTCGCCGCGCACCTGATCGTAGAACCGGATGTCGGTGAGCATACGCTGAACGTCGTCCACTTGCCCTTCCTTCAATTGAATACGGTGCGTACAGCGGCCCCGGCAAGGGAAAGTTGCCTAGGCCTGCGGTCTGTCAGGCGAGGACGGGCCACTCATCACCGGCACTCACGGACGCCCGCTCGGCCGGGAGACCGCCTCCCGATTCGCCCGACAGGCAGGAGCCACCAGCATCCACGCCTTCCGGCCCCAGCCCCACCGCTTCGACGGCCCACCCCGCTTCGGCACAACCCAGATCAAGGCGCACGATGTTCAGACGGGGGACGTTCTCTACTTCGGCGATCGTTCGATCCCCGTTCAGACCGTGAAGAGCGTGACAGCTCCGTCCGGGGCGGTAGACGTACAGATCAACCTGGGCACCGACTTCCCGATTTTCGCTGCCGCCGACGAACTACTCACCATCGCCGCACAGCGCGACGACGAGTAGCTACTCACAGCGCCTCAGGGAACGTTATGCGCTGCCGCCTCTTGTTCGGTGCGGTCGGTCGGCGCCCCACTGAACAACTCTCTGTACGCTGGATGGATCGTGACGGTCGCGGTGGCATCGAGCCGGAGTGCGCCGAAGCGAAGAGCCCCCGCACGCGCCATGGAGCGTCGGGGGTTCGCTGCACCAGGATCGGCACTGCGGGTGCCGCGCCACAATGCGGCATCCCCTCTCCCTCACTCGCCGCTTCTGCCCTACGGTGTCCCGATCAGCTCAACCCTGGGGGGGGACGTATGCGTGTTCACGCGACCGCAGCCACGGCAGTCCTGCTTCTCGCCCTGCTCACCGCATGTGGGAGCGACGACGGCAACCCCGACGAGAAGTCAGACGCCAAAGCGCCTGCGTCCAGTGAGCCAAACGACGGAGACGGCGTCGGGAAGACGCTGAAGCTCGGCGAACCTGCACAGACCATCGGCGATGAGGGAACCGGCGTCCTCCAAATCACCCCCGACACGGTCGTGTACGTGAAGAAGGACGGCGGGGAGAAGGCCGAGCACGGGGTGTTCGCTGTCGTCACGATGAAAGACAAGGCGATGACCGGGACGCCGGCTGATGAGGTGGCGCCGATCAGTGGCGGGGGCTGGTCGTGGATCGCGCCGGACGGGGAGTCGATTGGCTTCGACAGCGGCAACTCGTCGAGCATCGTCATCGGCAAGTACAACAACGCCGATCCGGTACAGCCCGGCACCTACCAGTGGCGACTGCAGGCGTTCGATCTCACTCCCGCGCAGGCGAAGGGCGGCACGCTCCTCTACGTGGACGGCGAGGAGACCGCCTACCGCTGGAAGATGCCCGCGACGGACTCGGGCCCCAACGTTGCCGAGCTGAAGAAGCAGTTGGCTGACTGAACGCAGCGGAGCCCCGGCCCTTGTGAGGACATGGCTAAACGCCCCCGCCGCCTGCGCGGGGCAGGGGCGGGGGCGTCAGTCACTCGGCGGGTTGCTCCGGCAGGACATCCGGCTCGAGGAACAGTCCCTCGTAGGCGGGTTGGGGCTGTGGTTCAGCGAGGCCGAGCTGTACGAGGCTGGTCATGTCTCCCGCGCTGTCATCGACACGGCGCGGCATGGGGGGCGGGTCGGGCATGGTCACACTCCGGTGCGGTTGTACTCGTCGACTCTGTCTGGCGGGGCCGGGGGTTCGATTCCGTGGCCGCGCATCTGGGTCGTCAGTTCCCCCACGTACCAGGCGAACGCGCGGACCAGGGACCGCAGCGAGCGGACTTCCTCGCGGGTCGTGGTCAGTTCCTGCCGCAGCTCGGTCTTGATCGCGTCGAACGCGGCGCGGTCTTCGGCCCGCTGGTTCGGCTCAGTCTGCACGCGGGCTGCTGCCCGTGTGGCTTCCGCTGTCGCGGCCGCTGCCCGTGTGGTCGCGCGCGCGGCGAAGAGGCCGGCCACGACCATGCCGACCGTTCCGATGACCGCCACGATTCCTGCCCACACCGTCACGGTGCGCCGCCTCTCCGGGCGGCTCTCGGCAGGTGGGGGACCGAGTGCTCGGGCACCGTAGCCGCCCACAGGATGACTCCCACATGGGAGGTGAGGTACCAGACGGCGACGTAGCCGCCGCGGGAGTAGTCGCCGGAGATCGCGGCGACGGTGTAGGCGGTCGCCCACACGGTGGGGGGCAGCAGGGCGGCGACGAAGCCGCCCCAGTCGCGGCCGACCTTGAGGAATGCGGAGGTGCCGGTGACGAGTCCGGCTGCGATCCACAGCCATGCCCAGTGCCGGATGTCGCACAGGTCCGTCAGGAGCTGCAGGCCCTGCGTCGGGGGTGGGTCGACGAGGAAGCTCGCGCCCCAGCATGCCTTGCCGACGCCGATGATGAGCAGGAAGATGCCGCGCCGGCCAAGCCGCCGCCGCAGCCAGTCGGCCGCACGGCACGGCACTTAGACGCTCCGGGGTGCGCTGCCGCCGAGCGCAGCCTGAGCCTTGGCGCTGACACCGGTCGGCTTCCACAGTCCGAAGTGCGCCAGCACGCCGGTCCCGAACGCCACGAGAGAGAGGACGACGGCGGTGCCGAAGTCCCAGTCCGGGCCCGGATTGGCGACCTCGACGAGGAATCCGTTGAGCGTCGACAGCGCCAGCAGGAGGACGGCCTTCACGCCAGCGTGAGTGACGCGCTTGGTGACGAGGCCGACGAGGACGGGCAGCACGACACTGATGGCGAGGCCGAGCCAGTAGGCCTTGTCGAGGGATGCGTCCATGGCAAATCCATTCTTCGGGGGAGGTTGACGGAGAGGTCAGACGTTGGGGACGTGCAGTTTGTCCCAGGTGGATTTGCCGGGCGGCCACTTGGCGTCGGCGCCGGTGTAGCCGCACTTGCGCTGCCAGGCCTCGTAACTGTCGACGTCGGCCTGGCCGAGCGTCGGCCCGGGGCCGACCTTGTACCGTCCGCAGCCAACGGCGACGAGGCGCTTCCCCATCGCGGTAAAGACCGCGGACTTCCTGCCGAGGGCGGGCTTGCTGCCGCTCATGAAGAACGAGGCGCCAGGGAAGGGCTCGTACTTGTCGTCGGCAGGAGGCTTCGGCTCTGCGGTGCCGTCCGGCCGCGGTGCCCCCTTCTGGACCCAGGCGTAGAGCGGGCCGCCGGGGCAGGAGGTGGCGTAGCCGTCGCGATGCCCCTTGATCTCGTCGCCCGCGCCGTTCTTGCGAAGAAGTTCGATGCCGTCGCGTATCGCGCCGAGCATGGCGTCGCTCGGCTGTGTGAGGCCGCTGCTGCCGACGAGCCCGACGATCGCGTAGTGCGCCTGGTTAAGAGCCTGATTGCCGTTGGCGCCGGCGCGCTTGCCGATGCCGCGGCCCTCAAGGAGGTAGCCGTGCGGGCAGGCCGCGTAGTTGTAGGCGACGTCGGAGTAGCTCTCCTGCTTGTTCGCTAGGTGGCTCTTGCGGATGGCCTTCCATTCGGCGATGCACGCGTCGTGATCGGTGGAGAGCTCTATGGAGACGGGCGTGCCCTCGTAGTGAACCTTGACGCCCTTGGTTGAGATCTGAGTCGGAGCAGTCGAGGCCGACCAGCCGAGTTGGCTGCGGGTGACGAGCTTCATCGGTGCTCCTCAGACCGCGGTCTCGGTGACTGCGAACCGGGTAGTGGCGGCGAGCGTCACGCCGGACTGGCTGGTCAGGAAATTCTTCACGTGGTCGACGACGTCCTGTTCGCTGACGGCAGTGGAGTCCGAGGACACCTTCAGGTCGACGGTGATGGGGTTGTCCGAGGCATCGCGAGCGGTGACGAGGACATGAGGGAAGTCCATGAGGCTCCAGAGATGAGAAAGCCCCGGGCCATCGGCTCGGTGCTTGAGGTGAAGGTTCTTTCAGTAGTCCCAGGTGGTGGCGACGAATTGGGCGTGGCCGACGGCGGCGGGCTCGTGGTGGTCGTGCCAGACCTGGATGCCGACGGGGACACCGGACTCGCCCCAGAAGCACCAGGTGTTGGTGTCCCAGTCACGGCCCGGGGTGTCGAGCTGGTCCTCGGCGCCGGTGTCGTCGGGTTCACCGAGCGGGTCGCGGACGAAGCGGGCCATGAACTGACGCTGCCGCACGTCGCCTTCGGGGATGGTGAGGGGCTCCCAGCGGATGTTGCGGGCCCACAGGAAGTCGGCGTCGAACGGAGGCATGATCAGCGCGGGAGCCCGGTACATGTGCCGGTCGTTGCGGATCGCCTTCTCAAAGGTGAGCAGCGTCCACAAGTTCGGCGGGATGATCTGCGGGGAGTCGCGGTAGAGCTTGCACTGCGTGGCCATGGCGCCTCCTACAGGCTGACGATGACGCCGTTGAACCCGATCCACGGCGGCTTGACGTCGGAGGAGAACCCGAAGACTTCGAGATATCCGTCGGTGCGGACATCCAACTTCAGCGCGATGCGGTCCGAGCTCACGTCGGAGACGGGGATGAGCACCGTCCGCAACGTCGACGGCCTCACCACACTCGGCAGAGCGGTCGAGTTGATGACGTAAGAGCTTGGCGGGGACCCTGGATACGAAGTGCGATTCACGGAACCGCGTAGCTGCAGCGACTCCTCGCCCGAGATGTTCAGCAGCCGGTACTGCAGGTTCCCGTTGCTGTTGCCATTCTGCGTGAAGCCAGAGGCCAGCGAGATCGTGGTCCACGCAGAGGCCCCCGTCGACACCGCCACCCATGTCGAACCGTCGTAATGGTCAAGCCTGTTGATGTCCCGAAGGTGCGTGAGCATGCCCTCCACGGGAGCCGCAGCCCCGACGAGGGCCGCAGCTCGCGCCGATGCAGATGCGTAGCTGAGAACGCTGCGCTGAGCGAGCGCGTTGGTGATGTCCTTCGCCAGCTTCCCGGCGTCGGGCTGGTCGGTGAGGGCGGCGATCTGGATGCCCTGCCCGTAGTCGTCCGTGATCGGCACAGGGCCTCCCTTATGCGATGCGCGTCAGGCGCAGCCATGAGTCGGTGTAGACGGTGGTGGCGGTGCCGCCCGAGTTGCCCTGCGACCACTGCAGCGCGTAAGTGCCGCCCGTTCCCTGGACGCGGAGCGTCGCGGCGAGGAGCACGCTGTACTCCCCCGCCGCCGAGGTGGTGCCGCTGAAATTCCGGGGCTGCGCCACGTCGTTGGTCTCGGTACGGATGCTGTAGCCGCTGGTGGACTGGCCTGTGGTGCCAAGGCCCATGCCGTGACCGGTCCACTCCCCCAGCGCCCCAGAGGGCACGGCCCAGTCGATGGTGATATCGAGGTCCACCAGCGCCGAGTATTTGATCCAGCCGTCCACGACGTAGGTCGCGTTCGCGGCGACGGCGAATGCCAGGTGCGGGTCGTCGGCAGGGGTGGCGTTGTTGGTGCGTGAGGTGTCGCTCGTTTTCAGGGCAACGCGGGTCTGCCCAATGGCGAGGTCGGCCGTGGCGGTGCGGCCTGCGGCCAGCCAGTTCCCGGAGGAGGACTGAGTGATGACTATGAGGTCGCCAGCGGCAGGGTGGACGTAGGTCTCCAGCTGACGGGCGGTGATGCCGTCGGTGGTGAGGATGGTGCCGTCCCCATTGACAGTCTGCACCGTGGCGAGGCGCCAGTCCGAGCCCCGCACGCTCGGAGTGCTGGCCCCCGCGTCGACGGCTTGCTTCTGGAGAGCGTCAGCGAGCTGACGGACGCTGCCGAAGGACGACTTCATCCGTCCTCCTTCGCCGAGATCGTGGTGATCGGGAAGTCGCCGCCCGTGTCCAGCGGCACCGAGAAGCTCTGAATCTGGTGAAGCTCGCGGGTGCCGTCGGGGTGGATGACACGGATGATGTCACCGCACTCGAGTGCCGGGTTCGGTAGCGACGAGAAGTCCCCTGATGCGTTGGGGGCCTTGCCTGCAGCGAGCTTGAGGTTCGCGGCCTGGGCGCAGGCATCGACGGTGGTGAGGGTGCTGGAGCTGTAGAAGTCGGGCCGGCGCCCATAAGGTCCGCCCCAGTACGTCGGCGAGGTCGGGTCGCTGTCCGTGGCCAGGTAGGAGACAGGGGCGACGTTCTCCTCAGTGTTCTCGCCGCGGGCCAAGATGCCGTTGAACACCTTGTCGGACGTCATGGCGCGGCTTCCCTGCACGTACACGCCGCCGTCCCCGGCAGCCACCTCCCAGGCCGCAGCGGTGGTCAGGAGGTCGGGCAGGGTAGCGATGACGAAGACCCCGTCGGCGTTTGTGTAGCACTCGGCGCCGGCCGCCGCCACGATCTCCTGCACGGCCGCCCAGGGGTCGGCTTCAACATCGAAGGTCCTGGCCCCGATAGGGCTGTCGACGATGGTCGAGATGACGTCGGCGGTGGGCAGTGAGCGCTGGATGAGGGCGGCGGCGGCGCCGACGACGGTCCCGGTCGCCTTCCACGGCTCGGTGAGTTTGTCGTCGGCGACGCATGCCTCGAGCGACTTGCCCTGCAGCGTGACCGGTCCGTCCAGGGGGTCTCCGTCGACACTGTCGAGCCGGAACACACCGAGCGGCACCAGCTCTTGGGAACCGTCTCCGTATGTGACGCCGCGGGCGATCCGCAGCCGGGCCCCGTAGGTGGCGAGCTCGTCGGCGGGTGTGCGCGGAATGAGGGAGACGTCTGCAGTGGTGACAGTGCACGTGCGGCGGATGGCTTGCCCGCGGTCGACCGGCACGGAGCCGCCGGTGTGCTCGAGCTCGACCACCGAACCGTCGGTCTTGAACAGCTTCACCTCGGTCGCCGGGATGTGCGCTTCGGCGAGACGGGGCAGGAATCTGTCGCTCGTGGGGTACACGGATCACCCCATTCGCTGGTCGAGGAGGACGTCCTCCCAGGTGGCGTATGTGGTCAGAAGGTCACCCCAGGTGTCGAATTCGGAGAGAATGTCCTGCCACGTGCGGCCTGCGGAGCCGCCAAGCCCTGTGGTGACGGGCATGTCCGTCTCGGTCAGCGGTAGTGTCCAGGCCCGCCACAGCTCCATCGCAGTGCCGCCGACCCGGGCCTCGGTGACCTGGGCCACGGTGACGTACATGTCGGCGACGCCCATGCCCGGCACGGCTTGCCACAGCAGGGTGTTACCGGAGTCCAGGAGCCAGTGCAGGGCGGCCCGTTCGTCGTCCGATCGGGTCCACAGCGTCAGCTCGCCCTCCAGACCGCCGCGGATTCCTGAGAGGGTGACGGCGTTCCTGCGGCCCTTGACGCGGTAGACGGTCTGATCGATGGGACGTTGCCAGTCCGGCGCCCGCTGCACCATCACCCTGAGGTTGCGCTGCGGGTTGCCCGGGTCTTTGAGCCAGGCCAAGTTGGGGTCTCCGCCAGTGATGGTCACGGTGTCGGACGTGCGGGTGCTCGGCGTCGTGGCGCCGTCGGGCCACAGTTCGATCCTGTAGCGCACGGGCACGCCGAGAGGTGCTTCGTAGTCCTCGATGACCATCAGGTCGGAGGTGATGTCCGTCTTGTCGAGCAGGCCTGACGGCCCGCGGACCAGGGCGCGGGAGCCGTCGGGTCCTTCGCGGTAGACGGTGATGGACTGGCCGACGGTGAGTTCCCGCAGGGTCAGGGTGATGCTGGCCGTCTCGTCGACCACTTCGACCGCGGTGAGCGGCAGCGCCTGCCACAGAGCGGCCACGTCGACATACATCGCCGAGGTGGTGGTCCCGGCGGTGAGGGTGAGCTCGATGGCTCCCTGGGTGGCGTTGGCGGGCACGCTGGCGTCGGTGGACATGGCGTACCAGCTGGCGCCGGGGAACGTGTAATTGGTGCCGCCCGTCACCCCGAGATCTGCGTTGGCCGCGTCGTACCAGCGGACCTTGACGTTCACGGTCCAGGAGCCCGCGCCGAGGGTGGCGAGGATCTGCGCCCGGTAGCTGGTCCCCACGCCGCCCGGGGCTGCGAAGCGTCCGGAGCGCACCACGCTGGCGGTGGCCGTGGCCGACGTGACCGACAGGGAGTACGAGCCGTCGAATGCGGTCTGCCCCCAGGGAGTGGAGCGGGCGATGACCGCCACCCCGGACGGCCGTGTCCACCCTGCGACGCCCTGCTCGAACGACCCGTCCGCGTAGGGAAGGACCGTGCCCGCCACCAGCATCGGCGCGACCGCGACGACCGCACCCTCCAGGCGCAACACCTGCCCGGCCGAAGCGCCGTTGACGCCCGCCGCGATACCGCAGGTCGCGGCATTCGCCGGAGCGATGGCCGAGGCGCGTTGCCGGTACCAGCCGGATCCCGGCGTGGGCGAGACGAGACTGGAGCGGGTGGCGCTGATCTGGTTGCCGTTGGCGTCGTAGTAGCGGAGCTCGATCCAGGCATCCGCCAGCAGCGTCGGAGGGTTGAGGTAGGCGTAAGCCAGATAGTCAGTTCCCGGCGTGACAACGGGACGGTCCGCAGTGACGGCTGCCGCATTGCCTGCACCGGTCGCGGTGACGGCAATGGTGTGCCCGCCGGCGAGGTAATTGTCGACCGCCCATGACACAGCCGGAACCTGGCGGGTGACGGACGCGTTGACCTCGGCCGTCCACCCTGAGGCGTCGATCTCTGCGCTCTCGGTGCCGAACGCGAACAGGTTGCCGACCGTGCGGATCGGCAGCCCCAGATAGACGTTCTCCCAGTACTGGTTGACCAGTCCAGCGGCCGGGGTGGACGACAGCAGCACCTGAGCCTGTGTCGCACCGGCAGGCGCCATCCCCGCGACACCGACCCGGTGCCAGCCCGACGATGCGGTCGCCGTGGAAAGCGACCACGTCACCGAGACCTCGGTGTTGGTGGCGGTGAGCCAGCGGATTCCGATCCGCTCGGGAACAACCCCGGCTGCGTCGGCAAACGTCTGGTACGTCGTGCCTGCGCTGACGGGGTAGGAGGAGACGGTGCGGGCCTGCATCTCGCCCGCCGCGATGCTCTTGACGACGAGGCAGCCGTCCCCGTTTCGGCCGCCTGTCCCTTTGGTGAGCGTGCAGTTCAACTTGCTCGTCCAGCCGGAGTTGTTCGGGTCGACGGACTCGGTCGTCTGGCTGAGCAAGTTGCCGGGAATCGCCACGTCTCACCTCCGGCCTACGGTCAGCGTGGTGGTGAGCTCGGACATCGTCTGCTGGACCTCGCCCCGGACGTGTCCGAGGAACGCACCGCTGTCGAGGTAGAGGTCACCCTCGAAGGAGCCGCCACCCGCGGACGGGGATGCGGCGATCCGCATCAGGGCGTTGGCCTGCGACGGCGTGAACACCGGCTCGGGCCTGCCGGTGCCGTTGTAGGCCAGGTTGAGGCCAGGCTGGAGGTAGCCGCCCTGGTCGTACCAGTGCGGCGACCTGGACAGCCACTTGGAGTAGGCGCGGGCCGGGCTGCCGTAGTCCGGGCGGCCCTTGATGTAGCCGAGCCCCCAGCGGATCTGGGTCTTGTAGTTCGTCAGATAGTCGGCGCCCGCCGACCTCATCTTGGACGCGGGCAGCGATTGCGGGATGCCGTAGGCGCCAGATGACGCGTTGAGGGCGTCCCAGCGCCAGTTGGACTCTCCTTGCCACAACTTCTTGAGGGGACCGAACTGCGAGGGCCCCCAGCCGTAGCGGCCGAGGATGGACTTGGCGTAGCGCTGGGCGGCGCCGACGGCCGCGCTGGTGAAGCCTCCTCCTCCACCGCTGGTGAGGAACGGCATCGGGTCGACCGGGGTGCCGTTCCGGCGGGCTTCCAGGTGGAGGTGCGGACCGGTGGTGTTTCCGGTGTTGCCGACCTTGCCGATGCGGGCTCCGCGGTTCACGTGTGTGTTGAGCTTGGTGAGGATCGCCGACATGTGGGCGTAGAAGCTCGACAGGCCACCGCCGTGGTTGATCTCGACGTGCTTTCCGTAAGGACCACCAGAGGCGACTCGTGAGACCGTGCCGTCAGAGACGGCGCGGATTGCTGCACCGACGGAGGCCGGGATGTCCAGGCCGGTGTGGTAGCCGGATGCCCACATCGAGCCCTTCTTGCCAAAGCGCGTGCCGTATTTGCCGTTCACCGGCTTGAGCCACTCGGCTCCTCCGCCGCCTCCGGAGAACATCGACGACACCGCGTCGACAATCTTGTCCTTGAGCCCAGAGATCATCTTCAGCGGGAACTTGCCGATCGCGGAGCCCCACTTACCGGCGGACTTCACCCCCTTGGCGATCTTCCCAACGATGGGCTTGACCAGCTTCGTCCACACCTTCGAGGGGTGGGCGATCAGGTCGGCGCCCGCCTTGGCCCAGTCGATGCCCTTACCGACGACGTCGCCAACGGTGTCCTTCGTCCAGTCCCAGGCGCCGCCGATCTTGCCGAGGATGCCGCCGTCCTCCATGAGGCGAGTGCCCGCTGCAGCGTGCAAAGCCAGGGCTCGGTTCCGGTACTTGGGGTCCGTGGGGATCACGAACTCCGGGAAGCGGGGGTTGCCCTCTCCGACGATCGCAGTCGGCTTGTTGGTCTTCATCGGCCGAGCCGGACCGAAGCCATCGCCGACAGTGCCGCCGCGAGCAAGGAGTTTCGGGGCATCAGGGAGTTTCCCGAGGCCGACGAATCCGGCGACCTTGTCCCACACGGCCTTGATGCCCTTGGTGTACACCCACTTGATCACGAAGTTCACGGGCGCTGCCGTAATCGACCTGATCTTCCCAAAGGCTCGGCCGATCGCATCCTTCGCCGTCCCGAACGCCCGGCCGACGAGCCGCACCGCTTCCTTGATCCGGTCGAAGGCAGGCTTCAGCCCGCGGTTGTACAGCCACTTCGCCCGGTCAGCGATCCCGCTGAAGATCGGCCGGATGGCCTTGTCGAACAGCCACTTCGCCACATCGCCGATACCGCGGAAAGCAGGGCGCAGAGCCCTGTCATACAGCCACTTCCCGATCCGGCCGACGAACTGGAACGACGCGACGATCCCGCTGGCCGTGGGCTTGATAGCGCTGCGGTACAACCATCCAGCCACTGCGGCGATGCCGTGGAAGGCGGGCTTGACGGCCTTCTCGTACAGCCACTTCCCGGTCGCACCGATGCCACGGAACGCGGGGCCCAGCGCGACCCGCCACAGCCACGTTCCCGCCGCGCCGGCCGCCCGGAACGCAATCACGATCGGGGCGACCATCAAGGTGACGACGACTGCGACGAGGATCCGCGCGGCCAACGAGATGCCGTCGAACGCAGGCTTGATCGCCGACCGCCAGAGCCAGGTCGCCCAGCGGCCCACCGTCTGCGCCCCGCCGACGATGCCGTCGAACGTCGGCTTCAGGACCGCATTCCAGGCTGCCAGGGCCGCGGTCTGGATACCGCGCCAGGCAGCCTGCACGCCCTCCCGGAACCAGGAGAAGTGCTTGTACGCGTAGACGACCGCTGCGACGAGAGCGACGATCCCGATGATGATCAGCGTGATCGGGTTCGCTGACATCACCGTGTTGAACAGGATCATCGCGAGGGTCCACAGACGCGTCGCGATGTACGCGAGATACATGCCCTGGATCAGCCACGGCAGGGTCTGCGCGATCGAGGCGAGACCACGGGCCAGCGCGCCGAGGATCTGCAGGATCGGGCCCGACAAGGGCTCCAGGGCGCGGGCCACCTGGTAGAACGCGGAGCTGATGTCCCCGATCGCAGCGGCCACGACGGGCCCCTGAATCGCCGCGTAGGCGAGGAACCGCTCGAACGCCGGGGAGCCCTTGAGGCCGGTGGCCCAGGCTGCGAACCGGCCGGTGATGGCCTGCATCCGTGTCGAGATGGAGTCCATGTGCGGCAGGAAGGCCTGCACGATGCCGCCCATGCCCTTGAACAGGTTCGCGAAGGCGACACCCATGCCGATGATCGCTGGCTTCACGGCCCCAGCGAGATCGGTCTTGAACTCCTTCCAGCCCTCAGACTTGAAGCCGCGCGACGCCCGGTCCTGAAGGTCGCCGATCGCGTCCGCGGCAGCCTTCACGAACGGCGTCAGCCCCGGCAGCGAATTCTTCAGCCCGAGCAACGCCCGCGTGAAGATCGGCATGACCTGCGGCTGCAGACTCTTCGACCAGCCGCCGAACGCGCCCTTCAACGAGACGAACGCGTCGAACGTGCGCCTGGCGCTCGGCGTCAACTCGTCGAGCGTCGCCTGGTACTTGGCCTGCGCGACGGCAGCCTGATCGATGCCCCCGGCCGCGGACTGCGACGCGGAGGCGATCTGACGCTGAGCCGAAGCGATCGAGTCGGACGCGGACTGCTGCGCGGCGACCAGGGCGTCCTGGGCGCGGGCCACCGACCGGGCGCCGTCCTCCTGAACCTTGGTGACGTTGCGCTGCGACTCGGCGACCTTCTCCTGCGCCTGCGCGATGGCCGCCTGGTTCTGGACCTGCGTGCGGGCCGCTTCCTGCTGCGCCTTCGCCAACCCTGACTGCTGCGAGGCCACATCACGCTGGGCCGCAGCGAGACGCTCCTGAGCGGAGCGGACCGTGTCCGAGCCCTCCACCCCGGCCTTGTCCGCAGCCTTCTTCTGCTCCTTCAGACGGCCGGTCTCGACCTGCTGCTCTCGCAGCCGCTGGACGGCCTGGTCGTAGGCAAGCTGGGCACGCTTCTGGTCCAGGAGCGTCGCCTTCGCCCCGGCGGCCTGCGTGGCCAGCAGCCGGGTGCGGGCTTCCTCTACAGACAGGGCGGCGTCCCGCTCGGACAACTGGGCGTTCGTGAGCCGGTTGGAGAGGTCTTCCAGCTCAAGTGCCGCGTCCTTGCGGGCCTGCGTCAAGTCGAGTTGAGCCTGGCGGGCGGTCCGCTGCGCGTCGACGAGCGACTGTTCGGCCTGGGTGACACGTTCATTCGCGGACTGGGTACGGTCGGCGGCCTGCTGATAGGCGTCCGCGAGGTCCTGCCGGGCCCGCTTGACGGCCGCGGCAGCGTTGAGGTTGTTCTGCGCGGCCGTGCGCACCGCGTCGTCGATACCCTGCTCTGCCTGCCGGATGGCGCGGGCGGCATTGCGGTGCGCCGTCGCCAGGGCCTGCTGGGCCCCGGCCAATTGCAAGGCCTTCGACGCGCCCTGCCCGCTGGCCTGACCGCCCTTGATGGCCGAAGTCGCCGCCGCATCCTGCGCGGACTTCTGCGCCTGCAGGGCCTTGGCGATCCCCATGAACGCCGGCACAGCCACAGCGCCGAGCGCGCCAACACCGGCCCCGGCGGCAACAGCCGCCGAAGCGATGGCTCCGATGCCCGCCGCGAGGATCGGAATGGCGGGTATGGCCGCGACGGAGCCGAGCGCCACCGTCAGCTGGAAGATCGCGCCGAGTGCCGCGGAGTTGTCGACGTCGAAACGGAAGCTCTTCCGCTCATCGACGGCGGCAATGGCTGCCCGCACGGCCGCCAACTGCGTCAACGCAGACGCTGTATCCGCGCGCACCTGCACGTTCGGGTGCTTGGCGCCGAGACGCGTCAGGTCGGCCTCGATCAGCTTGATCTCGGCCTTCGCCGCCCCGGCATCGACATCGATGCCGATCCGCTTGTTCGCCAGGCGTTCCATCCGGGCGCGCAGCTCCTGGAGCTCCGCATCCGCCTCCGAGGTGTTGGCGTCGACCTGCAGTTTCGGCAGCGACCGGAAAGCTGCCTCGAGTCGGGTCTTCAGTGCCCGGGAGAACGCGCCCGCCGTTTCGTCCCCACCGCGCACAGCGGCGGGACGGGCGTTACGGCTGCCCTGGGTGACGCCATTGCGGATCGCATCCCGCAAGGAGGCGGTGATGCGGGCTGCGATCTGCTGCCCGATCTGCTCGCCGATCCGCAGGCCGACGTCCCCGACCTGCGCCTGCATGGCGGGGCCGAACGAGCGGCCCGCAGCGTTACCCGCGTCCTCACCGGCACGCGTCGCCGCCGGAACCAGGCCAGCACGGAGCCGGGAATAGATCCCCTGAGTGTTCGGGATGACGTCGACTTCGACGCTGCCGACCGTGATTGCCACGAGGGGCCTCCCCTCGCAGCGCTACGCGGCGCCTCCATTGATGAGCTGGAACAGGCGCTCAGCGGCCTGATCAGAAATCTTCGGCTTGGGCTTGCGTGGCTTCGCGCCCGGCCGGGCCGTGGGCTCCGGCGGATCAGGGCGGTCGCGCTTGTGCTCGGTGTTGGAGCAGATCGTCACGTACTCAAGTCGCCGGACAGCGTCGAGCACGGAGGCCGTCAGCTGCTCGAGCTGTGACCAACGGCCCTTCTCCGGCTCGCCCTTGTCCGCCTGCTCGGCGAGTTCCTCGTCGGTGAGCTGGTTCCGCAGCGCCGTCATGGTCGACGACTCGGGCGGCAGGTGCTGGATGAGGACCCGCAGCTGCCGCCACGTCATCGCCCCGCGATGCACGTCCAGGACGTCCCGCTGGTAGTAGCGCCACAGGTCGGCCTCTACCGCCTCTGCGTGCGCCTTGAGGACCTGTTGGGTCCATGCGATTTTCCCTGGCTCTCGCCGGACTTGGAGACAGCGTCCTCGACGAATGCCTCGAACTCGTCGTTGGTCGGGTCGACTTCGAAGTAGAGATCTAGGTCGTCCGGGTGGACGATCTTTTCGGCGAACGCCTCGAACAGGCCCTGCCTGAGATACCCCTGCCACGACTGCCGCCAGGCGCCTGGCGGGACTACACGGATATCCTCGTCAGCAAGGAGGGCGACCACAAAGTGGCCTCCTGCTTCGCGCTCTTGTGCCTCGGCGGCATCATCCTCGCCGAAGGCCTCGTCGGGCTCAACGACATCCCGAGCAACGGGGGCAGTCTTACGGGGCGGCCGGGCGGTGGTCTTCTTGCGGGCTGTTGCGGTCCTGGCGTTGGCAGCCATGGCGCGGGCCTCCTTCATCTGTGGCGCGGGCTGAGTGCAGAGGTGGACGGGCCGGGCCCGCGCCGGCTGGCAAAGCGGCCCGCCCACCAGTCAGAGAAGCTCAGGAGCCGGTGTAGTCGGGCGTCGCCGGGACCTTGTCCGTGTGGTAGACGGTGTTTCCTGCATCGTCCGGGTAGGCGGTGACGGTGATCTCGTAGCCGGACATCTCGTCCTGCTTGAACGTCACGTCACTGCGGTCCGAGACCTCGCCCTGAGGGACGTAGAAGCCCTTGGCGGTGTCGCCATCCATGACGAGGAACCACCACGCGCGACGATCCGGCACAGGCGACGCGGTCTCCGCGAAGGTCGTCAGCCCGGAGACGGGCTCAAGCTCAGCCGCCGGAATCCGGTACATGATCGACTGGACGGCGACGCGAGCCGTCTCCCACAGCGTCACCTTGAACGTCCGCACCGACTTGGTGATCTGCGTGCGGAACGGTGAGGTAAGGCCCCAGGGCGTGAACTCCTGGGAGTCCTCGTCGAAGCCGTAGGTCAGACCGTCGTCCGAGATCGCACCGAGCGGCTCCCACGGGGTAAGGGGTTGGACCAGCGGAGAGGCAGGCGCCGACGTGCCCGTGTCCGATACCCACCCCCCGCCGTTGGCTCCGATGACGGTGAGGTCCGCTGCGCGGGTGATGTTGACCATCGTTGTCTCCAGACATGCGTGAAGCCCGCGCACGGGCGGGAACTTGGGGTCCGGCGCGGGCCCGCAAACGGTCAGGAGACCGGGTGGCTGTAGATCTCGTAGGTGCCGCCAACGCGGCGAAGCGAGACGTTCTCGTAGGGGCGGACAGCGGGGCGGGAGACAGTCCCAGTACGACCGATCACGGCTGTCGCGCTGCGCGATCCACGAAGCTCCGTGAGGATCCAGCCGTGCAGTTCGCCCGCCAGCGCAATCGCCTCAGCCCTAGTGGGTGCGTAGACGTTGAAGTCGACGAGCGCGCGATCCAGCCGGAAACCATCGTCGCTGCCGCCCACCACTTCGATCTGGATGGTCGGCAATTCATCCAGCAGGTTGTTGTCGAGCTCGTCACGGACAACGGCCCGCTCTTCGAAGTGGGCCTGAGCGCGGCCGATGAGCTCCAGCTCGACGTCCACGGAACCGACGGCGGCCATCAGCGCCCACCAGCCTGTGCCGCGCGCAGCAATACGTGGTGGGCGGGCACCTTCTCGGTGCCGTACTCCACCCACCGCGCGTAGTACGCCGTGTTGGTGACCGTCGCCGTGGCACGGTCCTTGCGGCGGCCTCCACGCAGCGTGCTCGTCACACGGAAGCTGGCCTTGTAGTGACCCGGATGCGGGTCTGCCGCACCGCCGGCCGGGGCGATCGACTCGGCCACCGCCTTGATGAGTTCGGCGCGGCGAACCATCTCCACGCGGATCTTCTCGGAGCGCAGGAGCTGGCCGACACCCTTGTGGGACATTCTGAACCGTGCAGCCATGGCCACCTCCGATCGCTAGCCCGTCACGCGGTCGGCGGCGAACTGGATCGGGCCGCGGGTGCCGGTGAACGGATTCCGGCCCCAGTCGCCCGGCTCCCCGGTGATCTCGCAGGTCTCGCCGCGGATCCGTACCCGGTCGGTCGTGAGCCAGTCGGTGCCCGCGGGAGCGTACACAGTGAATCCGACGATGACGGTGTCCCTCGCCTGCTGCTCGTCCCCACCGACCTGCGGTGTGGACTGGCGCGGAGCCACAACGCAGCCCTTCACGGGCGTCTCCACGAGCGGGCCGGGAATCGGCTGCCCTCGCGGATCACGACCCGGCGACGGGCCGCGCCGCAGACGGATGACCGTCTCCCCGTAGGGGTAGGGGCCGGGCATCAGGCGTAACCCCAGCCCGGCTCGAACTCGTCGGCGAACCTTGCATCATCGACCGGCCACGTCGGCGACGGATCCGCCGTCTCCGGCGTCGGATCGACCGTGAAGGCGCCACCGCGCCCCGCCAGGGACTTAAGGGCCGACTTGTCGGCCTTCGTCAGATACAGGCCTCCCGAACCCGTCGGTCGCTGCACCGACATCGGGCCGATCGTCTCATAGGACACCTGTTGCGGATTGGTGTAGGCCCGGCCGGCGACCGACAGGACCACGGCCTCGGCGCCCTCCGGGAGGGGTTTGACCACCGTCTGGGCGAGGTTGACGGCCTGCCGGATCAGCAGCGCCGCCCGGTCCCCGAGGATCTCGGGCAGGTCCAGGTACAGGCCCAGATCCTCAGCGGTCGGCATCTCGAATGCCACGGGAGCCTCCTAGGCGGGCAGTGCCTCCACAGCTTGGCACCAGGCGGCGAGGTCGGCCGACGGGTCGAGTTCCGCTGAGCGGGATTTGGCGCGCTTGCTGGCGAGCCGGTACTCGGCGGCCGTTGCGAGCTTCCGAAGGACTGCCTCGTAGCCGTCGATGTCGGCCCGGTCCACGAAAATCCCGGCCTCACCGAGCGACTCGCACAGCCCCGCGGTGGGGTGCGCGACGACGGGAATGCCGGAGGCCAGCGCCTCACAGCCGGCCCGACCCCACGATTCGTAGGAGGACGGCATCAGCAGGATGCGGGTGCGGGCGTACACCTTCTCCCGCATGGACTGCCCGTCGACGTGCTCCACGATCTCGACGTTGGGCAGGTCCGGGAGAAGCTGCTCGCCGTAGGCACCGCGCACCGCAAGGAACTGCTGGTCCGGCATGCGGCGGGCCAGCGCGTCGAGCACCTTGCCGCCCTTCTCCAGATTGCAGTTGACCAGCGTGATCGCCTTGCCGGGCTTCGTCGCATAGTCCTCGGCGAACACCGGCGGACGCACGATCAGCGACCGCTCGGGGCGGATGGACTTCGGGTACTCGGCGAAGAACAACTCTGCCTCCCGCTCCATCCACAGCGAGTTGTAGACCGCCAGAGCGGTCCCGCCTGCCGCAACGTCACGGAGAGTGGGCCGGTGCGTGTTGTGGCAGACCACCACCAGCGGCTTGCCGTACCCGCGGGCCATCGACGCCGTAGACGGCACCGTCTCCAGATGCGCAAGCACCACATCCGCCCGGCGGATCGCCGACGGGAAGTCGAGCCGCGACTCCAGGGGAATGACCTCGATGCCGCGGTACTCGTACTCCTTGGAGGCCTTCCCGTAGCGGGACAGCCACACGGACACGTCGTGCCCGCGCTCCACCAGAGGGCGCAGCATCGACACGAGCATGTGCTCGGCGCCGGCGTTGTGCTCCGGTGGGAACGCGTGGAACCTGGCCACGACCTTCAGCGGCTTGGCCGTCCCGCCCGGCGCGGAAGCCGGGACGGCTGCCATCAGGACCCCGAAGGAGTGCCGGTGTACTTCACGAACGCGTCAGCGTCGCCCTGCACGTAGCCGTAGAACGCCTCGGCGAGCAGGAGCACCAGGTTCTCCTGGAACGCGGAGTGCACGCCGCCGTCTTCGTCGATGTACGTGGCCTCCTTGGAGATCCTTACGGTGATGTCCATGCCCACGCCGAACGCCGCCTGGGACCAGTCCCCGCCGATCGCCCGCAGGCCCGTGTCCGTCGACGCGGACTGACGGCGCTGCTTGCCCGACACGCTGCGCGAGTAAGCCAGCGGCTCACCGATCAGGGTGCCCGCCGCTGCCATGTCCGTGCCCGGCGTCTGCGTGTCCACCAGGATCGGACGGCCGGTCGTGTCGGTCGCCAGGAGCAGCTTGGGCTTCAGCCGGTGGTCGGCGACGGTCCCGGTGTAGTCCCAGTCGTCGTCGATGACCTCCTCCATGCCGGTCACCAGGTCGGCCCAGATGCCGCCCGTGCCCTGCGACGCGGTGCCCAGCGCCACCGAGTTGGAGGTCATGGCCAGGTAGTCGTCGAAGGGCCCGGTGGCGCCCTTCATCGTCTTGCCGTGGATGGCCGCGTGGTCGAAGGCCCGCGCGAACGCCGTCGGAAGGTCCTTCTGCAGCTGCGTCCACAGCCCGCCCGCGTTGGTCATGACGACCTCTTCGGCGACCGGGATCAGGACGGCGAGCTTCTTCGCCGTCATCTGCTTGACGTCGACGCCACCGCTCGACAGCGGCTTCTTCGCGGCCTGCCCGACCCAGTCGGCCGTCGGCACATCCATCGGGATCGGCACCGACGTCGTCGCGTCGATCGCCAGGGGTGCGCGACGCGCCAGCGTCATGATCGCGGACTGTTCGACCGACTTCTCGAAGATCGGCGCCGTGATCGTGCGCGGCAGAAGCGAAGCGTTGACATCGGACAGCTTGAGCGGGGCCGTAGCCACCATGATTGCCTGCTTTCAGCGGCTACTTCAGCCGCGCCTTAATGAACCCCGCGAACTCGTCAGCGGGGTCGGGGGACCGTTGCTTGTTGGCGCCGGACGCCTGAGTGCGATCCGGTGCCGGTCGCCGCGGGCCCTCCGGGGGCTGGGTCTTCGCCCAGTGCGGCTTGCGCTCCAAGAGCGCCTGGAGGTCCGCCTTGATGGCGTCCTCGTCGATGTCGCCGTCAGAGTCGATGTACGAGTCGAGATCCAGCGCGCCGACCGCGTCCTCCGGATCGGCGAACCCGGCTACCGCCAGGGCCTGCACCTGCGTGCGCACCAGCCGCTGACGGGTTCGGGTGATCTGCTCGTTCGCGCGGGCCAGCTGGTCGTTGAGCCGCTCGGACTCCGACTTCTCGGAATCCTTGATGCGCTGCAGCTCCTCAGCCTTCGGCTCCAGCTCCTTCAGGCGCTGTCGGAGGTTCTTGGCCTCCTGGTTCGCCTTGCGGATCTTCGCCTCGGCCTGCTTCCGGTCGAACGGCTTCTCCTCGCCGCCAGACTCCGCCTCCTGGGCGTCACCCCGCTGCTCCGTGCCGTCCTGCTCCTCGGTCGCCGTCTCCTCGACGGTCCCCTCGGTGCCGGACTCCTGCTGCTCGCTGGCCTGCTCGGTCTCGTTCTCTTCGGGCATGACGAATCGGCCCTCCAGGGGCTGTGGAAATGAGAAAGGCCGCCACCAGGGCGACCGGGGTCAGAAAGCTCCGGGGAGCGGGGTCGAATCGTGCTCAGCCAGCGCCCGCCTGAACCGGGCTAGCTGGCTACCGGAGTGACCAGCGGCATACTCCCGGTACAGCCGCTCCCACTCACGAGCATGGTCGGACAGCTCGAAGCGCTGCCCTCTGAAAATCGGGACCGGTTGGCAATGGCACCAATCATGGAACTTGATGACGCTGTCTTCGCCGACGAACGACGCGTTGGCTGCGCGCCCCGCCGCGTCAAGATCCTTGTACGTAGCCCCTCGCGCCGCCATCAACTTGCAAAACGCGCAAGCTCCCAAGGCTGCAGCGCGGGCATACCCGGTCGCCGCTCGATCCTGCTGAACAGCACTCCGGATCGTGCCTCTCCCCTGGTCGAGGATGAGCTTCTCGACGACACCTTCCGCCTTCTTCTCGGCTGCATCCAGGCGCTCATCGAGCGGCAGCTTCTGCGCGTCAGTCGTCGCCGGATCGTCAGCATCTCGGGGCCATAGATCTTTCGTCGCCCAGCGCAGACTGTTGTCGACCTTGCCGTCCGGCGGAGGATCCAGCAGCGGAACCGTGAACCGGCCCGTCACCCTGGCAGCAACCCGCTCAGCGTCGTAGAAGTCGGCTGCCGCCGTCGCTGAGGCGGTCCCGTACTGCGCCACCAGGGCGCGCACCGCCTCAATCCAGTCCGGCACGGTGCCCTCCAGGTCCTGCGGCCGGATCAAACGCCGCAGCGCCCGCATATCCCGCACGAGGAACCTTGTCAGGCCGCGCTGTACCCGCCGCTGCCGGTGCGCGCCGGCGCCGTCATCCGAGACCAGCGTCGCCATCGACGACCTCCGGAGACCGCGCCTCGTCGTCCGCAGCGCCCAGAGCAGCCAGACGGTCTAGGACTGCCCGGCCGTTGGCCCGCTGCCGGTCGGAGCGGACCCGCTGCCGCTGCCCCTCCGTCAGTCCCGCCATCTCGAGCACAACGTCGGAGTCGGCGGGCAGAATCTTCGCCTGCACCAGCTTCACAGCGGCATCCGTCTGCGCAGCGATCGTCGGTGTCGCGGGATTTCGCCACACCGTCTCGATGCGGCGCGCCTTGTCCGGCGGCTCGCCGTCGCGTACCCACAGGGCGAGGCGCATGGCCTGCTGCCAGGCAGCCCCGAACCGGCGGATGCGCCGCTCGGATCGCTTGACGAGCTTCGCCTCGGTCGAGCGGATCGCGTCGGCGGAGGCAGGGTTGTCGGTCGTGTAGCCGAGCATGTGCGGCGGCAGCCCGAACTGGCTGGACATGATCCGCGCATACAGGTCGATGATTTTCGTCATGCCCGTCGGGTCATGCGCCGCGAACTGGCCGACAGCCGGGACGTTGTCGTTCTCGTCCCGCTCCAAGGCGAGCACCCGACCGATGTACGTCTCCCACGCGCTCTTGGCGGTGCCGTCCGCGTCCTGGAACGCAGACTCGGACGCGCCGAGGATGTAGCGCTGCGGGGCGCCGAAGAACTCCGCGGCCACCTCCATACCCATCAGCCGACGGCACGCGGCGTCCGTGATCGACATGACCTCGGTGGTGATCTCGCTCTTGCCGACCCGGTCCGCGGTGCGCTGGCGGTTCGCCATCCGCACCACCGGCACGACACCCAGGTTGTGCATGTCGCGGTCGACGACCTCCCAGCCGCCCGACTCAGACGGCAGACACATCACCGTCTGATCCGGCAGATAGAGGACCAGCATCCGCTCCTCGGGACCCGACTCGATGAAGCTGTCCGCCGCACACTCCCGCAGCGCCGCCGTACCCATCCGCAGGCGTGCATCCCACATCAGCGTCATATCCAGCGGCGACTCCGCAGATATCAACGGCGGGCAATCCTCGCCACAGTCACCCGAGCCGACCGCCAAGTACTCGCGGCCGTACACCAACGCATCCAGATGAGCCAGGTTCGACTCGTCGAACAGGTCATTTGCCTGGGCGATCTCCGCCAAGTCCGACGAGTCCGAACCGTCCGCCCACCGAAACGCCTCCAAATCCAGGCGCTCCTCCAGGCTCTCGACACCGACCCGCGGCCAGCCGATCACCGTGTGTAGACCCTTGAGCTGCGGCGGAATGCTGATGCCGAGATCACGCACCAGCTGCTCGCCGTTGAAGTAGGCGTCCCGCATCTGCAGAGCCCACCGGTCGCGCAGCATGTCCGCCCGCAGCATGTTGACCAGAGCGAGCTCTTCGTCCGACAGATACACCAACGGAAGATCAGGGATCGAGACGGTCACCGCAGCACCACCACCCGTCCCGACTTGGCGGCCTTCTTCTTGCCGAGCCCCTTGGCCATCGCGTCAACACGGCACTGCCAGGCGAGGACGGCGGCGATCGCCGCGTCGATCTTTCGGGGAGAGTCCGGGTGCTCTTTCATGATCTGGATGCCGCTGCGGGACTCGCGGCGCCGGGCGTTGAGGATGTGTCGCGTCAGCACGCTCGATCCGTCGTGCGACAGCTCGCCGTCGACCACGCTTGAGCGGAACTTCTCCAGCGCCCGCACGATCTGAACCGCCCGGCCGCCCGTCATCCACCACTCGATCGGATGCTGCGTCGACGACTTGAGCTTCAGGCGGCGGCCGTGGTCGGCCTCCCACTTCGCAACGTGCGACTCCCACCGGGCAGGGTCCGCATACATGCCGACGACCTTGTACTCCCTGAAGGCGTCCTCGACAGCAGCCAGAACCTCAATGGTCGGGACCTGCCAGTCCTGTCCGAACGGCCCGTCCGGCTGCTCCCAGCAGCCCAGCAGGAAGAGATGTCCGTCCGAAACGCGGCAGCCAACCAGCGCCGTGGCGTCCGTGACGCCGCGGTTCCTGCGGCGTGATCCGTCGAAGCCGAGGACGACCTCTTCTCCCCGGGCGACCACCTTGTCCGCCGCGGCGACGCCTGCCCATTCGGGCTGTGAGATCCACGAGTCCGAGGCGTGGGTGATCTGGTTGAGGAAGTCGGCGCGCGCGGTCTGCGGATCCGTGCTCGGGTCCCAGATCGTCGCCACGATCGTGTCGAGGTCGACGTGGCCACCGTTGCGGTCAGCCGAGTCTCCGTAAGTGAAGGTCAGGCCAGCCAACAGCGATTGGCGGTCCGTCATGTCGGTCTCAGGCGGAGCCTCGCGGTGGTCATAGAAGAGGCCGTCATCACGGGCCCGACCCTCACGGATCTTCGCCCAGAAGGCGGCCGACTCCTCGGCCACGCTGCCCTCGCCGGGGATGAACGCATTCGGAGATTCGATCGTCGTGCCACCCACCTTGGCGGCATTGATCCTCATCGTCTCCGCGAGCCGGTTGCCGCGGTTCGAACGCACCCACTCCTCGGTCTGGTCCAGCACAGCGAAGACTGGCTTGTTGCCCTTCACCGTCCGGGCCGACGACGTGATCGGCTCGATGCGCCCACGGGGCAGATTGACGAAGGTGTCGAGAGGCTCAAGGCCGGGGTACGCGTCGATCACCGGGCCCTGCAGCATCTCCAGCAGTGGCGCCCACGTGTTCTTCGTCTGCGTCTCCGACACCGCGGCGATCTGCACCAGCGGCGTCCGGACCTCCGACCACGGCTTACCAACCGGCTGGCCTTGCACATCCCAGCCGTCGGGCACTACAGGGCCAAGGGCTTCGACGATGGCCAGGGCGGCCAAGAACGGAGACTTGCCTCAACCCCAGCCGCGAGGCCGGGAGATCACCCCCCGGCGGAAGCGACGCTTCCCAGACGCAGGGTTGATCTCGTAGTAGCGGAGAACGAAGTCCTCCTGCTCGGGATACAGCAGAAACGGTTCGTAGTCGCCGCGGTCGGGGGCTGCCAGAAATTCGGTGATCCAGTCGATGACCTCAAACCCCAAGGTCGGGACTGCTCCAGGCTCCGGCGGCTTCCACGGCACGGCTACCCCCCAGCGGCTTCCGGCGGGGGCAGCGCGTGCAGTGTGCCCCGGCGCTCACGGGCAGACCGATGCCCCTCAGGGCGTTTGCTGTCAGCCTCGTCGGCCTGCGCGAACTGCATCCGCAGCCGCGCCCGGTCCTCCGGAGTCGCACCGAACTTCGCAACGCGCAGCCGCAGCTCAGCGGCTGCGGACATCTCCCCCGACCACAGCCGCGCATGCACCACGGCCGTGTCCAGGAGGAAGTCCCAGTCCGTCGACGAGAAGTGCTCCGCCTGAGGCGACGCCTTCCACATCTCCCACCAGTCCAGCGTCCGCGCCGGCCACGCGTACTCGACGAGGTCGCCGTCCTTCATCACCGACAGCGTCGGCAGATCAGGAGGTTCGGCGTGCTCGACGCGGAGGATCGTCTGTGCGTGGGGGTCCTTGCTGTGCCCAGCCCGGCGTGCGGGATCCTTTGGAGCTGGCCCACGACCGGCCATCGGCGATCACCCCCAGCCGCCTAGCTCAAGATCCAAAATGCCCAGACCCAGGCCCGGCCACGGCGTGTAAACGGTCCCGATCCCCATAACCGCAGGTCAGGGATATCTCCCCAGGTCAGAGGCGTGATCGATTAGCCGACCCAATCGGAGATCGTCTCGATCGCTCAAGAGATCACTCAGATAGTCGAGTTGACCTTGGCCTACGTGTCGAGCAAGACGTATCGATCGTGCCGACCAGCCTCGAATCGATCTCCGCTGATGATCTCAACCGACTTCAGCCGTTGATCGCTTCGACGATGACGACTGATCGCTCGCCCGATCACCGTCGCATCACCATGCAGCACCGCGCATGCGCACCTCGGCACTGCCCGCTGCCCTACCGGCCTGCCGATACTCGGGCCGAGCGGACGTGAGGCTGGGCACTGGGCACAAGGGGTGAGGGTGCGGCCGGCGCTCACCCTGGCTGCTCGCTGTCGGCCTGCTCCTCATGGGTCCACGCGTGCGCCCACACATCCGTCTCGTCCATGACCAGAGTGATCGGCTCGCCTGGCTGGCGTGCGAGATCGGAGGTGATGGTGACAGGGATCGAGTCGCGGCACATGCAGCACCGCGAGTACGCAACGGCTGGCATCAACGGGTCCTGCGTCGACCAGGGTTCAGCCTGCTGCCCGTGAAGATCCCCGTATTGCGGCGGTGCAGGAGCTGGCAGTATCCGCGTGCTCGCGCTCCCATGTACTTACTGAGCTGCCGGTTGCACCTGGTCCAATCGCCAGGCGTCCCCCAACGGATCTTGGCGGCGCCCGACCCGCTGCTCCAGTATCGGCGCAGCGTCTCGGCGTTCCCTCGCCGGCTGCGGCTTCCTCGTCCCTTGCTGGCCACAGCAAATCACTCCTTGTGCAGCGTGGGCGTCTGGTCTTCGGGGTCGGGGTCGATGCGTTGGATGCAGGCGACGTGTTCGGTGGGGAGGGCGAGTGCGATGCCGTGGGTGTCGGTGAGGATGGCCCAGCCGTCTCTGATCTGCAGGGTGAGGGCGGGGTCTTCGACGAGCATGTCTTCGCGTCGCCGTTCGGCGTGGACGATCAGGTATGCGGGCACGGTCACCACCGAAAGCCTAGGGACCGTGCCGCTGCGAACTACAGGTCTTCAGGCCTAGGCTCCAGCCAACCCCAGACTTTCCCTGCTTTGATCATGACGATGAGGGATTCACTCACGTGGTAACGGTCGGCAAGCACTCGGCAGTACTCGCCCGATTCCCGTATGGCGTGCACTTCGGGTTCGGTCAGCTTGGCCGTGGGATTCTCTTCGCCGCGATCGGTGCGTGTCTCGTACCGCTTCGAGTTGCACGCCAGGCAGCTGGGGACAAGGTTCCCAGGGTCGTTGTTGCGCCGATCCCAGTCGAGATGGTCGGCAGTGAGAGGCGAGCTGGAGTCTCCCCATTCGACGGGGACTTCACACCAGTGGCAGGAGTGGCGCCCTGGGCCGATCCGGTCGTACAGGGCCGCCCGATGCACGTAGACGTAGCCTCGCGTACCGGCCAAGGGATGGCTTCGGTTCCGCGTCACAATGTATCCATCAGGGCGAACGTGTCCGGCTCCGTTCGGGCGGTGTCGAGAGTCCGCCTCCCCCGGGTCGCCGGTCAGGCGCCAGCGCCTAACGTGCATGGGGCAGAGGTCATGGCTGTCTACCGGCCGCTCACACCCCTCTACCCGGCATGGTCGAGCACTTGGCGAGTGAGCCCTGCAGAGCCCTCGCCTCTTGGCTCTCCTCACACAATGGGGCTCGCTGCATATACCCTCTGCCATGTCGATCTCCTAGCTAGATCGGCCACGCCCCGGGAGTGTTACCAGCACTCGCCGGGGTTTCTTGTTGCCCCAATTCTACCGATCATCTCGCAAGATTCCCGGATGAACTTCACTGGGCCTAGTGCGAGTTGGCCGCGGGTTGGCGCGTTGGGCGTCGTTCCCTTCACGACTGCTCTTTTGATCATGACAGGGTCCGCACACGCCCTGAAGATCCGTGTCCCCGTTGAGGTCCGCCTTGGCCACGATGTGATCGCAGAACCGGCTGGGCCTGATGTTGCAGATCTTGCAAATCGGATCGCGGGCGAGGATGCGCGCCCGTATCTTCGCCCACCCAGACGGGAGGCGCTGCTTCCGCCCGGAGTTCTGCCAGCCTCCGCTCACGAGTAGGTGACGGTCGCGAGTTCCGTGCCGTGCGCGTCGAGATAGGTCGCTTGCTGAATGTGCACGGGCCGGTCCGTGGCGAACGTCAGGTCGGCGTCCATGGTGTGCGCTTCGGTGGGGGCTCCGGGCATGTCGACGGTGACGACGGTGATGAATGCGTCGTCGGGGTCTGAGGTCCGGTCGATCTCAGTGGCCCCGAGCGTCTGAAAGGCTGTCTCGAAGAAGGGCAGCAGAGGCTCGGCTACGCGGATGTTGACGGCGGTCATGTTCTACTCCTCGGGGCCGCGTTCGGTGTCGCTGCTGAGCGCCCAGTTGTTGAAGCCGACGCGCCGCCCGTTGGGGCTTCCGGCGGTGGCGAGGCCGTAGAGCCGGACGGCTGCCGCTTCTGCGTGTCCGAGTGGGTCGTCGTCGCTGCCGCTGATCTCGACGGTGATCTCACGGATGCCGTCGGCCAGCTTGACCGTCACGTCAGGCATCGCGGTTCAGTACGTCGCGGAGTTCCGTCTGCGCCTTGCGGAT
The DNA here is from genome assembly GCF_055558735.1 of Streptomyces sp. NPDC025651. Classification (NCBI taxonomy): domain Bacteria; kingdom Bacillati; phylum Actinomycetota; class Actinomycetes; order Kitasatosporales; family Streptomycetaceae; genus Streptomyces; species Streptomyces sp. NPDC025651. The sequence continues at coordinate 884,132 of NZ_JBVHLZ010000001.1, read as the reverse complement.
TTCGTCCTGGACTTGCTCGCGGAACTTCTCGAACTCACCCTCGACGTGGACCTTGAGGAAGAGCGGGTTGCCGTCGGCGTCGAGTGGCACGTCGTTGGCGGGGATGTCGATGGTTTCTTCGAAGACGAGGATGGCGCGGGCGCCGATCTGCTCTGCGAGGGATCGTCCGGTGAGCCGCTTGATCGCTGTGGCGTAGGAGGCGTCTTCCGGCCCGTGCAGAGTGCTGGCAACGTCTTCGCTGGCTTCGTCGATGACGAGGACGAATGGCGTGGTCATGTCTTCGCCGTGGTGTTCGGTGGGGAGTTCGAGGATCTGGAGGCGGGCCATCAGGCGTCTCCTCGCGGGAGTCGTTCGCGGAGGATGTCGCCGATCTCCAGGAGTGCTTGGGCTACGGCGACGGTGGCGATGGCGTTCGCTTTGGCCGCGCGGGCAGTGATCTCGGCGGTGGCTACGTTGCCCTGCGGCATCGCATTGAGATCCTGGGCCGCCTGTCCGAGGGTGCGCTGGGCCAGCTCCCTGTAGCTGGGGACGGCAGTCATCAGTCGGTCACCGCCTGGGCGTCCTGGCGGTGGATGCTGCGGATGTTGGCGACCGGAATGTGGCTGACGATCACGGAGTGGTCCTCATCGTTACCGAGGTAGGCGGTGTACTGCGTTCCCTCTTCTTCGATGCGATCGACCTGGATGGTCTCGGTGTCGCCGGTCAGGTAGTTGATCGTGTAGCGGGCCATGGCGCGGGCTCCTGTGGGTGGTCGGTTACGGCTTCCAGCGGGGGCCGCGTAGTGCGGCGGGTACGTCGCTGGTGGTGATGGGCGAGGTGGGGCGCAGGGTGCCGAGCAGGGCTTCATGCCATGCCTCGGCAGCCGACCCGAGTACCGATGGTTCGTCGGATTGCCTTCGCCCCTGCGGCTCTGGCGGTCGCGACTGGTCGAGTCCGGCGAGGATGTCGTCGGTGATGCCGTGGGCGTGGCCGAGATCCAGCAGCTCGGGGCAGTCGTTGAGGTTGTCGGTCCACGCCATGTCCAGGTCACCGTAGGTGCGGCAGCCTTCACAGGCGGCCTCGTAGGTGACGTTCGGGTCGAGGCGATGCCGGGCGAGGATGCGGCGGTCAGCCTCGCAGCGGCGCAGGATGGGCGCGGCTTCGTCGCTCGCGATGCAGTCGTCTTCGATCGACCGCTCAACACTTTCGACTTGATGGGTGATCCAGGCGTGGAGATCCATGGCGCGGGCTCCGGGGGTCAGTAGACGGGCAGGTCGTCGTCGGGGAGGGCGACGTGCCGTCCACGGCGTGTGCAGTGTGGGCAGATGCCGACGGTGCGGCCGGAGCCGGGCCCGTACTCGGGGTCGGGGATGCTGCCCGCGTGCTGGTGGCCGCCGTATGGGCGGGAGCAGAGTAGGCAGGGCAGCCAGTAGAAGCCGTTGACCTTCGCGTACCGCTGATGGATGCGGGTCAAGCACTGCGGCAGAAGCCGGACCCACGCTTCCCGCTTCCGCGGCGGGCCACATGCAGCGGGCGCCGGGATGCCGAGGCTCCAGTACCAGAGGCGTTCGATCGGCGACGGTTGCCACATCGTGATGGTGATCTGGTGGCGGGCCATGGGCGCGGGCCTTCCGTGGGGAGCTAGCCGGACATCCGGTTCAGGAGCTTGCCGAACTCGATGCTCTGGGCTCTGTCGTGGGCTGTGCGTTGGAGCAGCCAGTCCGGCTTCCAGGTGATGTAAGCGTCGTGCGGGTCGTAGAAGTTGTAGCCGCCGTGCTGTTCGTTCGGCTCTGCCCGGTCTGCCTTGGGGATGGTCATGACGTGCAGCCCACCCGCATAGACCGCCAAGCCGGCGTCGGCTCTCTTGAACGTGAACTCGTAGGTGGTCGTCACGGCGCGGGCCTTCCGGATCGGGGCAGTTCCATGAGGTGCCAGACGAGGTGGTCGCCGGGGGCGATGGTGGTGCCGACGTGCTTTGTGTCGTCGGGGATGGGGTGGCCGGTGCCGTAGACGCGAAAGCTGCGCCGGGTCGCAGGGCGGTCGATGCAGATGGCCCACAATTCGACGACGTAGATGCTGCGGCAGTCGACGTGGACGACATCACCGGTGAGGTCCAGGGCGTGCCACTGGTCGTCGACGGGTATCTCGTAGCGGTAGATCGATCGGCTCACGTCGCCCCCTTTATGCGGTGAGCGCGCGCCGTATGCCCTCTTCGAGTTCCACACAGGGCTGGTACACGTCGAACAGTCGCTTCGGATCACACACGCGGTGGTGGACGCCTTGCGGCGCGGTGGCGAGATGCTTCAGCTCGGGCTGGTAGCCGGCCTCGGCGGTGACGAGGCGGGCGAGTTCGTCGAAGCTGACGGCCCTGCCCCAGCCGACGTTGATCGGCCCGGTGACGTCTTGGTCGACGGCTGCGAGGGCGGCGCCGACGATGTCGTCGACGTGGACCCAATCCCTGGTCGAGCTGCCGTCGCCCCAGATCTCGAACGGGTCCTGCTGCTCGCGGGCCCGGCGGATGAACGCAGGGAACGGGTACGCCTCGTCCTGGTCGCTACCGTAGCCCGAGAACGGTCGCAGGATGTGGACGCGGCAGCCTTCTGCCTCGGCGTACCGGGCGAGCTGCTCCCCCACGAGCTTCGTCAGCCCGTAGGTCGCGTCGGGCCGTCCGGGCCGCTCGTAGTCGATGTCCGTCTCGACGAGTCGGTGGATCTCGCCCGGCTGCTGGAGCGCGACCGGGTAGGCCGCGGACGAGCTGAAGTACACGGCGCGAGGGGTCTTCGTGCGGGTCAGCCACCGGAAGTGCCAGCTGTCGAGGGCGAGGTTGGTGGCGACGCCGAGGGGGCTGCCGTCGATGCTGGCCCGACCGCCGACGACCGCCGCGCAGTGAATGGCGAGGTCCCAGCGACGGTCGTCGGTGCGGAAGAAGTCGAGGGCGTCGTACAGGAACGGGTAGGCCAGTTCGATGCCGGTGACCGTCCAGCCGCGCTCGACCATGGCCGACTCAAGGTGACAGCCGACGAAGCCCCGGTTGCCGGTGAGGAGGACGCGCATGCCGCCTCCTCAGCTGGTCTTGATGGCCCGGTAGACGCCCCACGGCAGTCCGCTGTCGACGGGTTCGAGTCCGATCCGCTGGCACGCGTCGGCTTGCTGCTGGCGGGACCAGGTGGTGACGCCGATCCACGAGTCGGCCTCTTCGGGTGTCTCGGAGACGGGCCAGTCGAGGACGAGGATCCCGCCAAGCTTCGTGGCGGCCCGGAGTCTGCCGATGATGTGCAGGCCGTCGACGTAGCTGTGGTGGATGAGCACGGCGAGCGCGTACACGGCGTCCATACGTCGGCGGCCGAGATGTCCGGCGATGCCATCGGCGTCGGCTTGCACGGTGGTCAGGTCGGGCGCGCGTGTGGTGAGCCGGTCGAGCATCCGCTGCGAGGCGTCGACGGCGGTCACGTCGTAGCCGAGCCCGGAGAGCGGGATGGCGACGCGCCCGTCACCGCAGCCGAAGTCGAGGACCTTCGCCCCGTCGGGGATCACGGTGGCGAGCATGTCGGCCTGCACGTGGCCGGACTCCCAGTACGCGGCCTCGGAGATGCGGCGCAGCGGGTGGATCGCGTCGGGGTCGGCCTGATCCCAGGCTTGGATCACGGCTTCGGCGGTCACCGCGCCTCCCTGATCAGGTCTCGCTGGCGCGGGTGATCCCCTGTCCACTTGAAGCGATGGCCTTCAGCAGTTCCATGGTGGGGTTGCTCGTGACCTCGCTTAAGGCCGCAGTGCACGTCTCCCATGAACCAGTACGCCGAGCAGCGCTGCTCTGTCGTTGGCGTCGTACTCACGATGCCTCCTCGACGAGCTTCCGCAGCTTGGCCAGGTCGGCTTCGAGTCCGCCGTTGTCGCGGTAGTCGTAGTAGGCAGCCGAGTCGGTGGACACCTGCTCGGGGCTGTTGCACTCCTCGTAGCCCTGATCCACCTGCGCCTTGCCGTTGGCTGGGTGTAGGTGCTCGATGACCATGTCGTCGAGGTAGGTGATCCGGCCCATACCGCGACCCCAGTCGACCCAGACCAGGTCGGCGCACAAATGCACGAGGCAGTCGGGCACCATCACGCCGAGCGTCTCGACGATGTCCGAAGTCATCGCGACGGCGGTCGCCATGGCCTCGCCCTGGAGGAGGTCGTTGCCGTAGACGATGCCAGGGCCGCCGGACAGGCAGACGCGGATGCGCTCGTCCCACGACATGGCGGCCGGACGCGGCCGGTGGTCGTCGCCCATGAACGCGAGGAACCGGTACGTCTTGGCGGCCTTGACGGCCTGCTGGTTGAGGGTGCCGACGAGCCGTCGCCTCTTGCCGAACGTGAACCGCACCCGGCTGTCGCCCTTCAGCGCGACGGCGTGCTTCTTGTACGCGGCGAGCTCCGGGTCATCGGTGTCGACGGCGAACAGCAGATCGGCGGTGGCACCGGTCTCGCCCCACGCCTGCACAATCTCCGGGACAGCCTGAGGCCTGCCGCGGGTGGGAATGATGACGAGCAGGTCGTCGGCCATGGCGCGGGCTCCTAGTAGACGGTGACGGTTCCGGTGCGGTAGACGGGGGTTTCGGAGCCGCCCGCGAACTTGATCCACAGCCTGTACTCGCCGGGCTCCAGCGTTGTGACGCCGCCGTTCGGGCCGATGAGGATGCGGCCGTGGGGGGCGATCCACTCGCCGGTCAGCCAGTCCTCGGTGACGGGGCTGGTGTCGGTGAGGAGGAACGCGAACTGCGGCGGGACAGCGAGCTGGATCTGGGTTCCGCCGGCGCGGGCGACGACGGTGACCTTCACGAACTCGGTGCTGATGGCGGCTAGATCCACGGCTGGCTCACCGTCCATCCTCCGCGCGGTTCGCTGAGCTGGACGGTGATGTCGTCGGTGTCGACGGCGTCGGTTTTCGCTCCGAGCTCGCTGCTCCCGGCGAGGGCGGCCGAGGCGGTGGCGGCCTGGACGCTGGCGGCGTCAAGGGAGGAGTCAGCGGTGAGGTCTGCGGCCACGACGATGGAGCGGGTTGCCGCGGCGGTCTGGGTTCCGTCGGCGGTGAGCGCGGCCGAGGCGAAGTAGACCGCCGCTGAGGACGCGGGGGTGTTGACGTTGTCGAACTCCGCGTAATTCGTTGTGCCGTTGTTGCGGTAGGACCACAGGTCGAGCGCGCATCCGTTGACCGCGCTGGTGACCCAGGCGGGGGTGGCGAGCGTGCGGCGGTTCGTCCATGCCGAGCCGTCGGTGGAGGTGTCCCACAGGACGTTTCCGCCGGTCTCGCGGATCCGCAGCCACAGGTGCGTGACGGCGGAGTAGGTGAGTGAGACGGCGGCGCCGTCGGTGTAGTTGGTGTTGGACTCGCACCGGATGGTGCCCGCCACCGTGTTGATGTTGAACGCGAGGTTCGTGCCCTGCAGCGGATCCGGGGTGATGGCGAAGACTGTCTGCGCCTCCACGGTGGCGCCGGTCGCGGCTGCGGCGAGGGGAACCTGCAGGTAGACGGAACTTCCGGCGAGCGTCCACACTCTGGCGGTCTGGTAGCCGGCGTAGGTGCCTGCCACGCACGGCACGCGGGCTCGCCCTCCCGTCTCGGAGACGCCGCCGTAGGAGTTGCCCCAGTCCGGTCCGATGACGTTGTCGTTGAATGTGTCCACGAGGGTCGAGAACAGGGCCACGACTCACCCCGCGATCACGAGAGCGCGAACGTCAAGCCGCCTGCGGTGATGCGGAGTTCATCGCCGGCGAGCAGGGTGCGGCTCGCGGCGAGGGGCCCGTACCAGAGGCGCACCGGGCTGCCTGCGGAGTCCCAGATTTCGACGCCGACGAACGTCCCAGCGGGCATGCCGGTCCACACGAGGTCGGCGCTGTTGGAGGTGGTGCCGGATGCTGCGGCGCCGACGGTCAAGTTCTTGCGCGCGTAGCTGCCGCCGGTCGCCTCAGTTCCGGCCGCGGAGTCCGAGCCGTTGGCGGTGACGAGGGCGACCTTCAGCGGCAATGTCGGAGCTGTGGTCGACGTGCCCATAAGCCAGTCGAGCGCTCTGTTCTCCGCCGTGTTGCTCAAGTTGTCTGCGATGGCTACTGCCCTCCTTCCTGATCAGGTGACGCCGAGGTGTCCGGACATGCGGGTGATGTTCTCGGCGCCGGGCGGGTCGACGGACACCCACACCCGGTAGTCGCCGCGGGTGAGGGCGAGTTCGCTGCCGGGCCCGATGAGGAGCACGGCTTCGCCGTCGTCCCACGCCGCGGTCTTCCACTCCGTGCTGGCCGGGTTGTCCCAGTGGCCGACGACGGCGATCCGCACCGGCGCACCGGTCAGGTCGACGCCCTCCGGGGCGGTGACTGGCACGTGCAGGTACTCGGTCGAGGAGGCGGGGATCAGCACGGGGCGCCCACCTCCAAGCCGCTGCCGTCCGGCCTTTCGGCCTCGTAGGGGCGGGGGTGCGGTGTGCCGGCCCGCCAGGCGGACGGCATGACGCTGGTGCCGTAGGTGTCGCTGTGCGGGGCTCCGGCCGACCAGCGGCTGTAGGGGGCGCCGACGGTGACGTCGATGTCGACGGGCGGCGGGATGCTGGAGCCGATGGCGAGCGCGGTGCCCGTCTCGCCCGCGGCGCCCACCTGGAGACTCTTGTCGCGGCCCAGCTGCCGTGCCGTGGCGGCTTCCTCGGCGGTGCTGAGATGGAGCCTCTTGGCCCTGCCCAGGGCGAGCGCGGTCTCGGCGGAGACCGCGGTCCCGAGTTGGGGTGTGCGGTGCAGCGTCTGCGTGCTGTCGGTCTCGCCGGCCGTCCCGAGCACGGCGTGCTTGGAGGCGGCGACGAACCGGGCTTCCCCTGTCTCAAGGACGGTCCCAAGCGGCTGGGCCTTGGCCCTGCCGAGGGGGCGCGCCGTGTCGACCTCGGCCGTCGGCGTGAGTGATCCGGCGGGGACGGCGGGCAGGGCCTGCCCGGTCTCCCCTGCTACGCCCAGTGTCCGGGACTTGCGGGCGGTCAGGTTCTGCGCCGCCTCGACTGCGGCAGCCTGGTCGAGCGGCCTGGCCTTGCCCGCCGTGAGCGACTGCGCGGCTTCGGCTGCTGCTGCAGCAAGGGCTCTGCTCTTCCCTGCAGCGACTGCGCCTGCCGTGTTCTGCTCTCCGGCGGTTGTGATCGGTGCGGATTTCGTGCCCTGGAGCGGCTGTGTGCCGTCGCTCTCCTGGGCGGTGCCGAGGTCGGCTTCGCGGGCTCCACCGAACTGCTGCGCTGTCTCCTGGGAGGTGGCGGTGGGCAGCGGCAATGACTTGGCGCGGCCGAGTGGCTGAGCGTTCTCGACGGGTGCCGTGGTGGTGAGCGGGGCCGTCTTGGCTGCACCCACTGGTTGTGCTGATGCCGTCTCGGCGGCCGCGGTCAGGGCCCTGCTCTTGGCTGTGGTGACAGCCTGGACGTCTGCCGTTTCGCCAGCCGGTGCAAGGGGGCGGGCGTACCCCAGGGCCTGGGCGCCGTCCGACTCAGCCGCGGCACCGATGGTGCGGGTTTTGCTCTCACGCAGGCCTTGTGCAGTCTCGACGCAGGCGGCGACGCCGAGGCCCGTGACCTTGCCGAGGGCCTGCGCGGTGCCAGCTTCCGCCGCGGGAACGATCGGCTTGCTCTTGGATCCGCCGACGGGCTGCACCGTCGCGGACTCGGTAGCTTGCCCCAGGGCTTGAGACTTGTGGTGTCCGATCGCCTGACCGGCATCCGCTTCTGCGGCGGGGGCCAGGGTGCGGGTCTTGCTCTGCCCCGCCGACAGGGCAGAGCCGACCTCTCCCGCAGGCGCGAGAGCTGCCCGCTTGGAGCGTCCTGCAGTCTGCGCCTGGCCGGTCTCGGTGGCGAAGCCAAGGAGTGCAGTCTTGCGGCCAGTGAGTGGCTGGGCGGTCTCGGCCGTGGTTGCGGTGCCGAGCGGCTTGGTCTTGGTGCGACCGAGTGCCTGTGCTGCCGACGCCTCCGAACCGGCTGTGACGGCACGGGCCTTGGCCTTGCCCGCCGGCTGCGCGGCTGCGACAGCCGTAGCGGCAGGCAGGGCGCGGGACTTGATCCGGCCGAGGTCCTGCGCCGTCTCCGCGGCAGCGACCGTGGGCAGGGTCGCCCGCTTGGTTTTGGCCAGCGTCTGCGCGATGTTGGTCTCGCCCGCAGGGCCGAGTGCGCGGGTCTTTCTGCCTGCCAGTCCCTGGGCACTGCCCGTCTCTGTGGCCGTACCAAGGGCGACGACCGTAGCCGGGGCGACGTTGACGTTGTCGAACTCTGCGACGTCGTCGGCGCCGTCGCTGCGGTGGGCGATGAGCTGGAACTCGAGGTTGTTGTCGCCCACCCAGGCCGGGCTCGCCAGCGTGCGCCGGTTCGTCCACGTGGTCCCGTCGGGGCTGGTGTCCCAGTAGGTGGTGCCTGCAGTCTCGCGGACTCGCAGCCAGGCGTGATCGGTCGGCGAGTAGGTGATGGCGACTTCGCCGGCGTCGGCGAAGGCGACGCGGGAGAACATCGCCAGTTGGCCGGTGGTCAGCCGGTGTTCGAAGCCGATGTCGGTTCCGGCGGTGGCGGACTTGATGAGGATCTGCGACCAGGCCTCGGTGGTGGCTCCGCCGGCGGCGGGCGGGTAGGAGCGCAGGTAGACCGACGATTCGGCGAGTGTGTAGTCGAGTGCGCTGCTGTAGGCGCTGTATCCGGTGGCGCAGGCGATGCGGGCGCGTCCGCCGGTTTCGCTGTAGGTGCCGAAGCTGTTGGGCCACAGCGCCCCGTCGACGGTGTTGTCGTTGAAGTTGTCCGTGAGGTCGGCGAGCGGTGTGCCGGGGATGGCCAGCGCCTGTGCGGTGCCGGTTTCGGTGGCCGTACCGAGGGGCTTGGTCTTGGTGCGGGTCAGCGGCTGCGCGGTGCCGGTTTCGGCGGCGTGGGTGAGGGCTTGGGAGACCGCGGTGGACTTCTTGACGCGGCGGGGCCGTCCGGGGCTCCAGCCAACACCCGGCCCGTCTTCCTGGGTTGCTCCGCTGCCGCCGGACAGGGTGCGGGCGTTGCCGGAGTAGTCGGCGGTCTCGGGTCGGATCAGCGGGTACCAGGCGGTGAGGTTCGCGGTGCGCTGCGGGCGGTTCGACCAGCGCTCCGCCGCGAACTCGGCCGCGGTCAGGGTCGCGCCGATCCAGACCTTCATGCCGGTGAGGCACCCGTTGAGCCAGAAACCGGTGGCGTGATGCTCGGCGAGGTAGAGGGAGGTGGCGGTCGTGCTGGTGGCGCCGGTCGTCCAGGTGATCGCTGTGGGGAAGGCGGCGGTGCTCTGGGCGACGACCCAGAGGGAGCCGTTGGCGCCGTTGGTGGAGGCGGCGATGAAGTACCAGGTGCCGACGGTCAGGGCGACGCCCGTGGAGGCGGAGGCCTCGTCGAAGAACTTGAGGGTGGTGCCATTGCTGTCGGTGCAGACGGACCAGTAGTCACTGTTGTTGACGCCGATAGAGATGAAGCCCTGATTCGCGTTGCGGTCGGCATTGAGCTTGTACCAGCCGCAGGCGCTGATCTGCGTTTGTGCGCCGAGGGTGAGGGTGTGGGTGTAGTCCTGGCCGTCTGCTGAAGTCCTGACGGCCATCCCGGCCCCCTGCTAGGTGTCGGAGTACGTGAGCCGGGCCTGCAGCAGCCATGCGTCGTTGGCCATGGTGTCCGCCCCGTTGGAGCCGACGCGGCGGATCCGCACCCACACGACGTCGTCCGCGGCGATCGAGTCGAGGTTGCTGATCGTGATGCTGGCCTTGTGGACGCGTTTGCCGGTGGTGCCGAGGTGGGTGTCGTCGACGGTCTGCTCGGTCGCAAGGCCGTCCGTGGTGACGTCCTGGGTATCCGCATCGGGGGTGATCGCGGCGATGCAGGCGCCCCACCGGACCACACCGCTCGTGGCGTTCTCCGCGTACCAGAGAAGATCCATGGTCAGGTTGCCGGAGCCGTAGCCGAAGCTGTCGAGCTTCCAGAAGGCCGCCTCGTCTGCGGCGGCGTCATACCGCAGGCCGGAGACGGGGAAGTTGGTGCCGTTGGCCTTGTCGTACTGCGGGAACGTCGAGGCGAGGAACACGGCCTGTTCGGGGTCGAGGTCGAGTCGGACGTTGGCCATGTCAGCCGTCCTCCTCCGCTCGGAGCCTGCCGGCCCGGCGCATCGCCACGTAGCAGAACAGCAGCGTCTTCAGCTGCAGACTGGCCGTGCCGCGAAAGGGCTGCGGTAGCGCCGAGTTGAACGATGCCTGGTTGGCGTCGATCCAGTCGTCGGTGGCGGCGAGCGCGGCGGCGAGGTCCGGCTTGGTGAGCCCGGACAGTGGCAGGTCGAGGTCCCGCATCCACTGCGCCAGGGCGCGGGCCCGTCCGGTCGCGTCGAGCGGCATGTCAGGCCGCCGATGTGGCGCGGAAGAGGTCCGCCACGGTTGCCGTCACATCACTGCCATCAGGCGTGATTGTGAAGTCGTGTTTCGTCAGCGGGATGAGGTCTGCGTCGGTGCCGCCGGTGGTGTCGGGGTCGTAGCAGATGACGATCGCGCTGATGGCGTTGCCGGTGGCCGCGGTCCACGTGATATCCGCGGCGTCGACGGCGACCCGGTCGTTGGTGTCGTCCACGGTGACAGTCACGCCGGTCAGCGTCTTGCGGCCCATGGTGGTCTGCTCGTTGGAGGCGCCGGCGAGGAGCGCGGCGAGGTCGTCGTAGTCCCGCATGGTCGCGTCGGAGACGATGCCGGACGTCTCGATGGGGACGGCGATGAGCGCGTCGTTGGTGGCGGGGAGCGCAGCCAGTGAGGCGATCTTCCCGAGGGCCACGTTGAAGGTGATGTTGGCCATTTTGATCTTCCTCTCGGGGTCAGCCCCAGGACCAGCCCTTGACGTAGGCGATGTCCATCTGTGCGCTGCTGTTGGGTGCGGCCCGGTCCCCGTTGAGGGCAGCTTCGTTCTGGATGATCCAGCTCATGGGCTTGTCGGGGATGCCGCGCGCGGAGCGGCCGACGAGACGGCCGTCGAGGTAGTACTTCACTTCGCCTGGCCGCCACTCGATCACCGAGGTCCGCCATGAGGTCCAGGCCCGGTTGGTGTCGAAGGCGTCCTGCGCGCCGCCGCCCTTGGGGTGGGTGAAGGCGTGGATGTCCTCGGTCCACTCGGACTCGGGGAAGTCGATCTCGCAGCCGGGGCACGTCTCGTTGACGACGGGCCAGAGCAGGTGCGCGCTCTTGTAGCCGACGGCGACCTTGGAGACGCGGAAGCGTTCCTCGTACCGCCCGTACCGCTGCTCCATCAGTCGCTTGGGTACGACCGCGGCGGAGTGCACGGGTCCGGTGGCGCCGCGCCACATGCGGATGTGCATCTGCCCGCCGGAGATCCACACCGTGGATGCCGGGTCATACAGGCCGCCGACCGGATAGCCGCGCTGGGTGGCGGTGTCTGGCCAGCCCTTCGGGTACGCCCACCAGTTCGCGCGCACGCTGCCGGACAGGCCGCCGCAGTACGCCTTCGGCGTGTCCACATTGTGGTTGCAGTCGGTGAACCGGCCCTTGGCGACGTCGGTGTTGAAGGTGTCGACGAACCGTAGTTGCCAGGTAGCGGCGCCCTTCGCGGGCGGAGCGGTAATGCCCCAGAGCAGGAAAGCGAGGACAAGTCCGGTGATGGTGAGAAGCCGGCGCCGCATGGCCACCTCCTCGAGCCCGGGGTGTCCCGCCGCCCGGCGGGGGCGTGGGGCGGCGGGACAGGGGCGGGTGAACAGGGGGGCCGCCCCGGCTGGGGTTGGTGTCCGCCCGGCCCCCACAGCCGGGCGGACGGGTGGGCCGAGCGCTGGGGGCGCTACGAGGCCCGGCCTGCGCCGACCACCATGCGCAGGGGACTCAGGCGGCGTGACTGTGGGGGCCGCGGCTGTTGGCGGCTGGGTCGGCGGGCGTGTACTTGGCGCCGCCTGCTGCCGCCGCTCGGATGGTGGGGAGGTGGAAGTACTGGCCTGCTTCACCGTCGAGGACGGGTTCGATCTTTCCTCGGGTGACCCAGACGCGGATGGTGCCGGGCTTCACCTCGGCTTCGCGGGCGGCATCCCACAGGTCGCCGAGGTCGGCGTTGCCTGCAAGTTGAGCGAAGTGAATCTCAAGCCCGTCAGGGTTCGGGTAGGCGACCATGGCACCTCCCCGAGGTACGCGAAGACCCCCACCGGCATGTTCACGGTGGGGGTCTCGGGTGACGGTTGCGACGGATGTTCCATCGTCAAATACGGACGTTACAGCATCCAGGATCTTAGATACAAGCAGGACATGCAGGTCGGCATGCGTAGGCCGCTCACACCACCCATAGCCGCTCCCCGTCCCAACGCAAGGTATCGCCGGGCTTGATGATGAGGGCGGGTTCACTGCCTCGTTGGATGGTCATGCCGTCGACGCCTGCGACAGTGCGATAGCCGTGGTGGCGGCACCACCGCTCGGTGACGTCTAGGTGCAGGCACGGGCGGAGGGTCAGCGTGTGAGGGTCACAGGCAACTCGGTTGGAGAGCATGCGGCGGTAGAAGGCCGCCTCGTCCCGGAGTTGCCAGCGCTTTCGCTCGGAGATCCGTGCGCGTCGAGCCTGCTCGTCGCAGGCGTCGGCGAGTTCGCGAAGCGTCCCGCACCGCTCGCTCACGGCGCCCACTCCTCCCCCTTGTGATCCGGATGCCCGGCGAACGGCTGGGCGAGGATCCAGAGCACCCAGCACAGGGTGTCGGCCCCACCTCCGTCATAGTCCGGCTGTCCCACCGATGCCTCCGAGGTTTCCGCCTCGCCGATGAGCGCGAGTTTGGCGTCGAGGTCGGCGATGACATCCTGCGGGTGCTGCCGCTGGACATAGGCGAGTTCGGCAGGTTCCATTCCCCACGGGTAGCTGGGGAAATCGTCGCTGGTGGCGACTCCCGACCCGTCGGAATACGTGTCTCCGGCCCGCGTGGACCCTACTTCGTTCAAGCAGGCCTCCGCGGCATCCCTGGCTTCTGCATACCGGGCCCGCAGGAAGTCGGCGATCTCGCTCATGCTGCCCCCGGAAAGTCACGCGCTTTGATCTTCACCATGGGTCCGTCCGGATGGTGGTAGACGATGCCTTCCCACTGATGCCCCGCAAGGAAGTTGGCGATCTCGTCATAGGTGCGGTAGTCGAGTCCGGGGTCGATGACCTCGGCGGTCGCGTGACGGATGAGGGTGTGACGGTCTAGGCCTTCCGGGTTACCGTTGATCTTCGGCCCGCAGAGTTCGTAAGTCCCGTGGGGCCACCCGGTGCGGATCTCGACCGCTTCGGCGTGATACTTCGCGAACGACGACTGCCCTATTGGCTCCCAGCCGACGGTCTTGCCGGTCGTGGCGTCACGCTCGACCGGCACATAGTTCGGTGGTGGGGTCTTGCCGGGCTTCACTTCACGGCGCGCCCACCACTCCCCGGACTCGTCGAGCAGCGTGCACGTTCCGTCGTACTTGCGGGTTGCGACGCCGTGGCCGTCGAGGACCCATTCGCAGCCGGGCGTCACGTCCGACAGGACTCGGCGGCGGTCGTCGGGATCGCGGACGAACAGCGTGGGGATCTTCTGCATGAAGGGCTCCAGGGTGCGCGGTGACGTTCCAGGTTGGCGCGAAGGTCAGGCTGCTGTCGCGGCAGTTTCGGCAGAAGCCTCTTCGACCACCTGCTCCTGTGCGGCGCGGAGTTGCCTCCACTCCCCCAGCGTCTCCCACCGACTGCCGCATGCCGGGCACCGGACGCGGTGGGATGCGGCGGAGGCGGTGAGCGGCTGCCCGCAAAGGAGGCCTTCGAGGTGGGCTGGGCAGTTACCGATCTGCACGTGGCCGGGCTTCCGCTCATCGTCAACGATGGCCTTGCATTCGCTGTGGAGGCGTCGCAGGTCGTCGATGTCCTGGCCGACGGACTCGTAGCTGGAGCAGGCCCACAGGAGGTTGTTTCCGAGGAACTCGACGTGTCCAGGGACGGCTTGGGCCGGGGAGCCGCGCCACGGTGCGACGGTCCAGCCGAGCGTCTGCCGCCACGAGTCTTCGATCGCCGACAGTCGGGCTGCGACACCGCCGGGGCCGACGAGAGCCAGGACTTCGAGCCGCGGCGGGATCGGCGGGTTCTTCGAGCCGGTGCTTCCGCCGCCGATGCGTCGCGCGCCCCGCATCAACGCCGCGGTCGTGTCGAGACGCCGGAACAGGGTGGGGAGTTCAGCGATACGGACAGCTGTCTTGTCTTCGCAGGGCCGACAAGCCCAGCGTCCCGTCTCGCTGACCCAAAGCTGCCGCCCGCAGCCGGGGGTTATGCAGACAGGCCACTCGTAGTCTTCGAGGCCAGTGGGGTGGTCGTGCACGGCAGGCTCCTCGGGTGGTACGGGAAGCAGGATGCGCTTGAGCCAATAGTGCACCAGAGGGTTGACACTGGAGACCAATGGCACAGTCGTGAACTGCCGCGAGCCCCTGCCCTGCCAGCGAGCCTGGGGTTCACCGGCGCCGTAGCGCTCGATTCCCAATCGCGCTCCCGACTGTCACGACTGCGATACCGACCACGATTCCCGCTGCAATCCGTGGAGTCGCAGCATCACCGGGCAGAACGATCGCGGCTATGACGGCAACTCCCGCCAGCCAAGGGCCGATCGCACTGTAGAGCCAGTCTCGGAAGGTCATGTCGCATCCTCTCGCAGGGTGGTGACGACGGGGCGGTCACGGGGCCTCGTCTCGTTCCCAGTGGTCGCGGTCGTAGCGGGCGCATGTGCGCGGGTCGTCTTCCCACCAGCCATACGCCCGGCCGGGCTGGGCTCAACCGGCGGCGCCTCGGCGGGCCTTGACGGTGGCGCGGCGGAGGCGGTTCGAGCGGATCATGCGGTTCCCCCTGGGGGCGGTTGTGCGGTGGATCGGCGGGCCCTGGGGTGGGTCAGGCCTTGCGCGCCAGCAGGTACGGCTTGCGGGCACGAGGACCTCGGCGCTCCACCGTGTAGCCAGCGGCTTCGAGGGTCTTGGCGTAGGCGTCGACCATCTCGTGGCGCTCGGCGGCCATGTCGTCGTCGCTCATGCGGCCCGGCCAGGGCGCCCGAACCGACCTCGCCCAGCCGACGACGGAGTAATCCCCCCGTTCCCGACCCGCTCCCCCACCGGCCGCGCCACACTGGCCGCATGTCGGTGCGTTTCGCGGTGCAGGCGGACACGGAGCGGGAGCGCCAGCAGGCCCTCGAACTCCTATGCGCCCGGCTGGGGTTGGAGCCGGTCCTACTCCCCCGGCTACTGACCGACGATAGGTGGATGGCTCGCGCCGTGCCCGCCCAGCCCGCTAGTCGCGGTCCATCGCAGGAGTGACCGGCACCTCGACACTCAGGGCCTGGAGCTTGCCGCCGAAACTCACGGCCGCTTCCACGACCTCGCCGCCGTCCGCCCCGGACCGCAAGGCTTCCTGAGCGAACGCGGCCAGCTCATCGAGGGTGAGGAACGCCTTCTTCGGCGCCTTGTGTTCGATCTTCTTCATGGCCATGGGGCTCATCATCCTCGGTTCATCCGTTCGGCTCTCTGTAGTGTTCGCGCAGCGCCCCCTCCGCGCTGCATGCGGAGGGGGCGCTGCGCGTGCGGGCCAGGCTCTTCTCGGTCGCCGGTCAGATACAGCTGAGCTCGTCGTTCATGTCGTACAGGGGCGCGAGGAGTTCGTCGGCACGCTGAAGGAACGTGCCGCGTGCGGCCTCGTCCTTGGCGTGGCGGGCTTCGCCAAGGAGCGTCGACGCTAGCTCCAGATCCTCGTGGCCGTTGATGCCCGCCGCCTCGAAGTTGATGACGGCTGCGTCGAGCTGGCTGATGAGGGTGTCAAGGCTGGTAGCCGGGTCGGCTTCGGCCGCATACGCCACGTCCTCGGCGTGACGGCTAACAATGTCCTTCTCGCTGAGCACGGTGGTGGTCATGGACGGGTCTCCTATCGGTCGGTGACGGGAAGGCCATGGCGGCGCTCCCACTCGCGGATGCAGCCCTCGGTGATCTGCTGAGTGACCGGGTCCGAGTCGCCCTCGTGCTCCTCGATCGCGGTGGCGAGTTCCTCATCGGTCAAGTTCGGGATGGTCTTCTTCGGCCAGCTCATATGGGTCTCCTATCGCCAGGCGGGGCCGTCGTATTCGACGGCGCAGATTTGGGCGTTGGGGTGTTCCTGCTGGGTGCGGAGGACGTCGGTGTGGGATGCGCCCGCAGCGACGGCCGCTTCCACTGCGGTCTGGCTCTTCCGGATCACGGGCGGGTTGAAGGCGCCGGCCCGCACGCACTTCGCGGCCTCGACGAGCAAGTACACGGCGCGCTCCTTCAACGCGGCAGTCTCGGTCGTAGTGGTCATGGGGATCTCCATTCAGTCGTTTCGGCTGGTGCGGTTTGCGTTGCGGACGACAGAGCGCGGGCGGCGCTGGCAGGTGTGGGAGTGGACGGCGGCGTTCGCGAGGGCGTCGTTGCTTGCGGTCTGCCGGAACCCGCAGCGATCGCATTCGACGGTCGTGCTGAACGCACGGTGAATGGTCCGAATCATGAGGTTTCCTTCAGGGTCGGGTGGGCTACTTGGTCTTGCTGGGGCGGATTTTGGTGGCGGCCCATCCGGCGGCGAGGATCACGCCGATGAGGGCGATGGTGATCTGGGTGGCGTTCGCTCCGACAGCGCCGATGATGCCCATGAGGGTGCCGCCGCAGATCAGGACAATCGCGCAGATTGCTCCGACACAGACGACCATCACCGCGAGGATCAGGAACGTGATGATGATCAAGCGTTCCATCTCCGGCGCCAAGCGCCGCGTATCGGGGAGTTGAGCCGTCGCGTACTGCCCGGAGGGGGCGGGCGGCTGACCGACGGTGAAGTGGTAGGGCACACCGTCCGGTGAGTACATGACGTTCGGCGGCCGGTGGTGGGCGGGTACCGGCTGCTGCCCGGCCGTAAGGTGGTCGGGCAGCCGGTCGGACGGCAGCTCGGTCATGGCGTCCTCTCAGTCCTGCGGGGTGTAGTCGACGCTGCGGGCGAGGATGGCCATGGCCACGCGCTGGCTGTCCTCGCCCGCGCGGTCGCACAGCTGGTCGGCGAGAGTGCTGTCGTCTGCGGCGATGCCCCTGGCGGCGGCGTCGATTTCAGCGGCGGTGGCGACAATCTCCGGCTCGGGTCCGGTCTTGCGGTTGAACAGGCCCATGGCGGGCTCCTTTCGGGGTTGGGTCAGTACTTGCGGGCGGCTCGGTCGGCTTTGCGCTGGGCAGCCTTGGCTTCTTGCAGGGCGCGGCGGGCGGCGGGCTTCGCCTTGCTGTCGGCGGTCTTCAAGTTCGCCTTGGCCTGAGCGACGGCGTTCTCGGCGCGGTCCAGGTTGGCGAAGACGGCTTGGGCTTCGCGCTCGTAGCGGTCCTCACCGCGCTGCCGAATGTGATCGAGTTCGGCGCCGATGGCCGGGTCGACGATGTCGGTGGTGCCGTTCGGGCCGTCCGAGGCGACGGCCTGCTTGATGGTCCTGGCGCTCAGCCGGGCGATCCGGCGGCGCTCGGCGGGCGTGTACGAGGCGGGCATGAGTTCTCCTTCGGGAAACGGGAATCGTGCTGGTGGGTGAGGCGTTGCGATCGACCGGAGCCGTCGGATTCAGGGGTTCCAGCCGTCTGGGTGGGGTGCTCATCTGCCTCACCAAGCCCATGAACATGCAGGTCAGGACTGGTGGGGCTGGTGGGTGGGGCGGTTGGTGGAAAGTCACCAGGGATCGCCTGCCTCACCAAGCTCTCGGAGGCGGCTATTCGCGATGGGAAAGGGCTTTGTGGACCCTGTCGCGGTTCACCACGGGGTAGCCCTTGTAGGTGCCGGTGTCCTCGTCGTGGTCGGTGAGGAGCTTCCGGAGCCGGCTGCCGTCCCAGTACTCGTAGTAGGGCTTGTCGAGGTTCTTGAGTCGGTGCAGGACTTCCGGGGTGCGCACGCGCTCCTCGCTGCCGATGACGGCGGCCAGGTCCTCCAATTCGTCGCGCTCCTCGATGGCCTGCAGCCGGTCCATCGTCGTCACGCGGTTCCGCAGCGTCTTCGCCCGCTCGGCGATCTCTGCGGCTTCGTCACCGTCGATGTAATGGGTGCGGATGTTCACGGACACCTGGCCGGGCTCCAGCGGGACGCCCTCACCTGCGGCGACGAGCTGTCCCTTGTCCAGGCCCTGGCGCAGCTTGTGCGGCGCAGCACCCTTCTCGACAGGGGTTTCACCGAGCGCCATCTCGGCCTGCGACTTGGTCCCGAGGACCAGGGCGGCACGGATGTGGTTGCCTTCCCGGGAGCGCTTGGGGAGGTTCTGGTCGGTGGGGTCCTGGGTGCCCTCCCACATCGTGACGTTCACGGCACGGCCCTGGTCGTGGATGCCTTTGACGGCCTGGAAGTAGCGGGATGTGGCCTTGGCGCCGCCGTAGGGGCGCTTGTCGGGGCCGATCGCTCCGCACCCGTAGGCGACCTGGGCTTCGTCGACGATGCAGACGAGGGGTGGAAACACGGTGCCCGCTGGGGCGAGCAGGCGGCGCTGCATCTCCTCGAAGACATCCTCGACCATCTCGGTCACGTCGATGACGTGGTCGTCTGTGGGGCCTTCGATGAGGATCGTGGCCAGTCCGCGGAACATACGCCAGTCACCGATGCCCTTGAGGTCTCCGATGCGGAACTCCACTGTGGGGTCGAGGAGCAGCCACAGGGCGAGGGCCCTCAGGGAGGCGGTCTTTCCCTGGTTGGACAGGCCGGTGACCAGAATGTGCTTCTGGTAGAGGCTGATGAGGACGGCGTCGCCGCGCAGGTTCGGCCCCCACGGCGCCCTGCCTGACTTGTAGTCGGCGGTCATGTCCGGGTCGGTGACCAGTGGTGATGCGGGTACGGGCTCGTCGAGGGCGCCGCTGTCGGCTATCCACAGCCGCACCGTGCGGGCTGCGGGGGCGACGGTGATGTACACCTCGTGCTCGTGGCGGCCGAGGTTTTCGGCGAGCTTGCGCCGCTTCTTCATGACCTCTTCGGTGGACACTCCGGACGGCAGGGTGGCGTCGACTTCGACGCCGCAACCGGCAGGCGCAATGACGGAGAGCATGCTCGCCCCGGCGTCCTCCATGGCCACGATCGCCTTGCGGAGGTCGGAAATACCCAGGTCACGCAGGGCTTTGACCACGATCGACGGGGTGATGGGCTCACCGTCCCCGCGGAGCTTGGCAGGCAGGGCCCACTGGGGGGCGGCCTGCCGCTGCTGGCCGACGCGCCACAGGGCGAGCAAGCCGAGCGCGGGCAACGACATCTTCGCCGCGCCCCAGACGACGGAGCCGATGATGAATGCCCAGCGGATCAGGTCGATGACGAACTCGGCCGGGGCGATCACGTCTTTGATGTCGCCGTTCGCCCAGGCCAGGGCGATCCCGAGAAGCAGGAGAGTGCCTGCCCCGGCCGCCGTGCCGGCCACCACGGCCTTGGGGGCTTCCCGCATCGCCTTCAGCAGTTCCATGCGCCGCTGGTGGCGGGCTTGGCGGAAGCGGTGGGCGCGTTCCTCCCACTCCTTGGCCTCCTCGACGTTGCCCGCAGCTTCGGCGGTGCGCATCATCCGCTCGAACCGGGACGTGCTGCGCGAGTCCCAGGCGCGGCGGGTCACGATGCGGGTGCCGCCCGCCACGTAGGAACCGTGGCGCACGACGAGCCGGTACACCTCGCGGGTGCGGTCGGCTGTGATGACGGCCTTCAGGCGCCGCAGCCGCACCTTGCGCGCGGCGGTCTCCTCGGCGGGTTCCGGGCTGACGGTCTCGTCGGCGGTCGGCTTGACCAGAGTCAGAGGCCGCAGCTTCTCCTCGACGGCTGTGCCGTTGTGGATGCTCATCAGTTGTAGCCCTCTCCGCCTTGTCCGACGGTGGAGTTGGTGGTCGGGTGCTCGGGGCCAGCGGTCCCGGTACCGAGGGCGGCGCGGCGGACGCGTCGGCCGTAGGAGTCGCCGGTACCGAGCCGGTTGCCGATGGCGGTACCGGACAGCGCGGGCTCCTCGGAGAGCCAGGCCGTGGCGGTCTTGACGTGCTCGTCGAACGAGGCGGCATTGGCCGCCCTCTGCCGGGACTGAGTACCGGTACTGCGCCCGGTCTTCTTCGCGGTCTTGGTAGTGCTTCGGCGGCGCGGCCGTACCGGTACCGGGGCCGGTACTGGATCCGGTACGGCGTCGAGTTCCGGGCGGCTCGCGGCGAGTTGCGGTACCGGGTCGGTCACCGGTACTGGAGGCGTGCCCGGTACCGGTACTCGCTCGATGTCGACGGCCGGTTCGGTACCGCCACCGGTACCGGTCTTCGCCTGCTGTTTCGCGGGCAGTACCGCCAGCGCGTGGACGCGCCAGATCACGAGCGGTACCAGCACGGAGACGGCGGCGACGAGCGGTACTGAAACCGCCACGACGTGCGCCTCCAGCATGTGCGCGGAGACCTGCGCGACGCCCATCAAGATGAGCGACAGCGCGATGTCCCGGCCGCAGGCGCGGCGGATCGCGGCGACCACGTACACGTCGAGGGCGAGGGGCAGCAGTACCGCCACCGGTACCGGGGCGCCGATCGTGCGGGCGAGGTGGTACTCGGCGCTGGCGGTGAAGCCGACACCAGCGATCAGAGACACCGCGACGAGCGGGTCCCAGCCGGTGCGGGCGGGCGGGGAGTTCACGTGGTCCTCCGGAGTGCGAGCCAGCCTCCGGCGGCGAGCCACACCGTGCCGGGGGTGAGTGCGATGAGTACGGCCGCGCCGCGCAGGGCGAGCCCGACCGTGGCCTCGCCTACGGCGGGTTGGGCGCCGACGAGGAGCAGGAAGGCCGCCAGCAGCAGGAACATCAGAAGCCGCATGGCGGCCTCCTCTCAGAGGGGGGTGGGGGTTACTCAAGTTCGTCGGCGTCGCGGCGGGTCTTCTCGGCCCACCGCTCGCAGACTTCGGCTGCCGCGATGTCGCCCTTGGAGCGGAATTCGGCGGCTTGGCGCTCGGCATCCGCAGCGCCTTCTCGCTTCCCTTCCGGCGTATCGAAGGGGTCGACGGACTTCCTGCAGCGGAACAGGCCCATGACGGCCTCCTCTCGGATGGGGGGATCAGCGGGGGTTACAGTCCGGGCAGGTGCAGTTCTCGTTGCAGCGGTCGCGGAGCGGGCCGAGCACCTTGGTGGCGATGGCGTCGCCGACCTTGCCTCCGCGCTCACCTGCGACCTTCTTGCCGGTGTGGCGCAGGGCCCCGGCGGCGGTGTCGAGCGCCACGGCGGTCTTGCGTCCAAACATGACGGGCTCCCTTCGACGGGTGAGCTGGGGTGGTCTGGTCAGAGGGCCATGCCGACAGCGGCCGCAACGAGTGCGGTGATCAGCTGGCCTTCGCTCTCCTTGGCGTGCTGCTCGCACCAGGTGCAGGGCAGGTTCTTGCCGCCCTTGTGGAGCAGGTAGTGCTGCGCGCAGCCACTGCAGTGAAATTCCTCAGGCTTCACGGCGGCCCCCGGTCAGCTCTCGTCGCTTTGTGACGCCTCAAGTTGGGCGTCCATGAGCGCGGCCTCGACATCGTCGACCTGGCCCTGCTCGATCTGCTGGTAGACGCGCTCGCTGTTCTCGAACATGCGCTGCTGGAAGTCGTCCACGACGCGCTCCCTCCGGACCGGGACTGTCCCGGCTCCCCGCAGCCCCGGCACCAGGTCCGGGACCACAGGCAGCCGGTCAGCGGCGCCACCAGGACGCGTTCTTCGCCGCGGCGTTCGCGGCAGCGTTCAGCCGCAGATACTCCGGGGTCTCCTCGGTAATCCCGGCAGCCTTTTCGGCTTGCTGATTGGCGTGCAGAGCTGCGTCCGCGGCCTTGCTCGCCTGATTGGCGGCCCTACGCTCGGCACGGGATGCCTTCGACATGTCGCTCCTTCCGGTGGGTTTGGAAGCGCTGGCGCGGTTCCCCTCACCGCCGGGAGTGCAGGGTCCGGCGGATCGGGCAGCCCGTCAGTGCTAGTCGCGTCCGATGCGGCGCCCTCGCGGCTGGCTGCCGGGGCTGACGTTCAGGGGTGCAGGGCGCGGTGGGCGGCCTGGCGGAGCGCGGTGTGCTTCTCGCGGGCCTGTCGGCCGAGGCGTGTCACCGCCTCCTCGTCGACCCGCCCCGGGGCAGACGCCGCGTCACCGAGGGCCACCACCAGTTCGCGGGCCTCCTCCACCGACGCCAGCAGCTGCCGGTCGCCGGTGGCGGTGTACAGGCCGTCGATCGCCGCGGTGAACGCGCTGCGGGCCGCATAGCGGGCCCGGCGGGACTCGTCGGTGTCACCGTGTCCCTCACGCCGGGCAGCGATCTTCAGGTACTGCTCGCCGCGAAACTCGACGTAGGCGCCGAGCACGCCGCGGATCGCGGCCACGAACTCGGCACGCCGCCGCTCAACACGCTCCCGACGGCCACCGATCAGCGCCTGCAGCAGCACACCGGACAGCGCGGAGACCAGAGCAGCGGCGGCAGCAACAATCGCGGCGGTCATCAGCGGCCCTTCAGCTGATCAAGCTCGTCGAGCTCCCGGTTCATCTCCCGGTGACACGCCTCCGCGTACATGGAGTCACCCGACAGCTCGGCCGCCTGCGCGGCGGCAGACAGTCCCGCCAGCACCTCCTGCGTGTTCTCCTCCGAGATCGGCTCGTTCCGCACGTGGTCCCAGCCAGCCATGACGTTCTCCTCCGTGATCGGTTGATTGGTTGTCTTGCGCGCCCTTGCCTGCACTTGCGGCATACGTCCGTCACGACCGGACAAAGGCCAGGGGAGCCGCGATGGCGGAGTGCCGTGGGGGATGAATGGCCCCGCCACCGCGGCGGTCAGGGGATTAGCGGCCGGTGTAGGGCTGGGCACGGCACGTCTCGGCGTGCGCCTGCGCCCACTCACGGGCCGCCTGGACGAGCGGCTCGACAGCTGCGGCGGTGTCGTACACGTTCGCGTCCAGCGGCACCGCCTCGCCGAACGACTCCTCGCTGCACGGATCGGCGCAGCCCCAGCCGTGGCACTTCGCGGAGGCGCCGACCGTGACAAAGCGCTCGTCGTCCAGGCCGTAGCGGACCTTCTTCTCGAACGTGACGAGCGCCATCACCTCGACCGTGGCCCCAGCCGCGGCGGTCATCTGCCCGACTGTCAGCCGGTCGGTTCCGTACTCGCTGTGGTAGCGGGCACCGAGGTTCCTCTGGTGGTAGTTGATGCTCTCGACGACGTCTTCGGCGACGCTCGGAGCAGTGCTGATGTACGACATGGCAGCCCTCCAGGGCGGATGTCAGGGATCAACAAGTTGGGAGCCGCGGTGGCGGGACGGAGGGGAGCCACTGGCATCCGCCACCGCGGCGGTATGGGGGTTAGCGCTTCGCCTTCGCGCGGGCGTCGACCTCAGCCTGCAAGCGCTCCGCCCTGGCCGTGGCCTCGGCATCACCACGACGGGCGACACGACGCACGTGGTCCTTGGCGGCCAGCTGCTCAGCAGTGAGGCGACGGAACATCACGACGCCCCCTTCACCACAACGAGGAAGCTGTCCGACGGAAGATCCATCACGACCTCCGCCGGAACACCCTCCGCGCGACGGGCCG
Organism: Streptomyces sp. NPDC025651; assembly: GCF_055558735.1. Lineage (NCBI taxonomy): Bacteria > Bacillati > Actinomycetota > Actinomycetes > Kitasatosporales > Streptomycetaceae > Streptomyces > Streptomyces sp. NPDC025651. The sequence goes on along the minus strand of NZ_JBVHLZ010000001.1, from coordinate 860,643 downwards.
CGGCGAACTCATCCGCCGGCCAGGAGCCGCGCGGATTACCGGCCGGGACACGGTGCAGGATCCGGCGACGAACCAGCGTCGACTTGTCGTGCGCCAGACGATCGGCCTCCGACAAACCCGGCTGCGTCGCCGCAGGACGGACGGTGAAGGTGGTCATCACGCCACCTCCCACTGCAGATCCGACACGGCCATCACGTCGTGGGTGGCCAGCGTCGCCAGCTCCCGCGTAGAAAGACCGGTCACCTGCGCGCCACTCCACACGAGCTCCTCCGACACGGCACCCACCAGGTGCTGCAGCGGGCCCGCGCAGAACAGCGCCATCAGTGCGGCATCATCCGCACGCCGGGCACCGATCCCCCGGCCGGCAGCCAGCGCCGCCTCATAGGAGGGGTACGACTTCACCGGCGGCGTCCGGCCGACGCCAGCCGCACGCACGGCCTCGGCATCCAGCAGACGGCCCTCGATCCGGGCGATACGCTCCGCAGCCTCAGCCGGAGACTCCGTGCCAAACAGAGCGGCAGTGGGGGCACTCATCGCTGCACCTCACCCTCAGGCAGGTGCTGCACGAGACCCTCGACCTGGTCAGCGAAAGCCCGCAGGTTCACGACGAACGTGACGGCGTGGGCGTGGTCCAGTTCGGCGCCACCAAGGCCGTCCTCGACGAACAGGTGGCGGGGCGTGTGGCCGTCCTCGGCGAGGAACGCGTAGGCCAGCAGGGCGCGGTCCGTACCGGGCAGCGGGAGGTCGACGACCTCGCCGTGGTGGATACGGTCCAGGGCGCCCGAGCCGTAATGGCGCAGCACGCACCACGACGGGTGGCCGGTGGGGAGGTCGAGTGCTTGGGCCGCCTCAAGGGCGGGCTGTACGGTTGTTGCCATGGTCGGTCTCCTTGGCATTAAGGACGTCTGACCTAGGCCTCGCTTCGGTGCTCCAACACCGGGCGGGGCCGTTTTGTTGGGCTCTTGCCTTCCAACGAGTCCCACCATAGGGAACATCATGTTCCTTCGTCAAGCGCATAGACCTAGGCAATTTCAGCTTGTTCGCGTAACGTCAGGTTCCATGTTGGCGGATGGGACACTGACCTCTATGGACAAGCGATCACTGGAGCAGGTGGCAGCACGATTCAGGGACGCCGAAGCGCGAACCGAGATCCTGCGCCAGGAACTGCATGTCGCCATTCGCTACGCCGACAGCGACGGCGTGACACAGAAGGACATCTGCGAGGCAACCGGCTACACGCGTCAGCAGGTGCGGCGGATCGTGCAGGCGGGCGAAGCCGAAGAGGCTCCCGATGGCGAGGCCTGACGGCCCGAGGCTCATTCCGTGATCAGGCATGACCACAGCGTGAACCCGCGAGTCCACGGCGCGCGGCGGCAAAGATGACGTCAGTTTGACGGCATTAGGGCGTCAAACCGGTGTCATTCCTCGGCTTCGCTGGCTACGGTTACTCACATGACGACACCAAACGCCACACTCCGGGCCGTCCGCATGGGCATGCTCATGAGTCAGGAGAACTTCGCCGATGCACTGAAGCAGCAGGGTGCGGCGTCGGCAAACAAGCGGCTCGTCCAGAGATGGGAGGCCGGGCAGACCAAGCGCCCCCAGCCTCCCTACATTCGGGCCTTGGAGGCCGTCACTGGGATGGCCATCGAGGAGCTCGGTTTCTCGGCGTCGGCGAACTTTCCTCACGTGTCCGAGGACAAGTCCGGAGGGCACGACGTACAGCCCTCGCCAGAGGGCGTCGCTCCGCCAGCCCCGGGGCCGGTACCCAAGTCGTCGCCGCGCTCCAGCTACAACGGCGTCTGGCTGTCTCGCTACGAGTACTACTCCAGCGGACGTGACGAGACCTTCGTGGCCCAGCACTACGTGCTCGTGCTCCAGCGAGGAAACCGCCTCACGGTGCGCTCACTTCCGGGTGCTTCCACGAACCCCGACTCCCCGCTCACCATGGATCTCACCATCGAGGGCAGCGTGGTTACCGGAACATGGGTCGAGCAGACGGCCGTTGACGGCTACTACCGAGGCGCCCGCTACCACGGCGCGATCCAGATGCTCGTCGAGCCGACCGGAACGCGCATGGTCGGCAAATGGGTCGGCTTCGGCAAGGACATGGACACCAACACCGGGCCGTGGGCGCTGTCCCTGCAAGAACCGTCGACCACGCAGGGCACCCTTGCCCGGTACAGCAGGAGGCCGGAGTGACCGAACGAACCGCGCTCTACCGCCTCTACGACGAAGTCGGCCGACTTTTGTACGTCGGCATCAGCAACAACCCCGAAGCGCGCATTGTGCAGCACCGCGCCGACAAGCCGTGGTGGCCTCAAGTTGAGGGCACCCGGGTCGTCTGGTTCGGGACAAGGCTCCAGGCCGCACGGGCCGAGAGCGATGCCATCGCCAACGAGGAACCAGTGCACAACGTCCACCAGACGCCAGCCTGGCGAGAGCAGGTGGCCGCCACAGCGCGGGCCGTCTCCCCCGAGGCGCGCCGCAAAAGGTCGATCGGCCTGAAGGCCAGGTTCGCGATGGTGCGTAAGCGCGACGAGCTTCTGGCGCAGGGCGTGCCTTATGCCGAGGCGGTTGAGCAAGGGGCCCTCGAACGCGAGAGGTACCTAGAAGCAGCGCTGCTCGCAAGCCTGCGCACGGCCAACTGACCCCTGGAGGCGATCGCATGAGCGAGCAGACCGAACAGCAGCCGATCTCCACCGCGATCATCGTGGACGCCGGGAAGGTCCTGATGATCAAGCGCCAGGAGCGTGAAGGCAAGCTCCTCTGGGCGTTCCCGGGCGGAGGAATCGAGGCGGGCGAGACACCGGAGCAGGCGGCCGTCCGAGAGGTCTCCGAGGAGGTGGACCTGGAGGTCAAGGCCACGACCGTGCTCGGTGACCGCGTCCACCCGCAGACGGGCCGGCACATGACCTATGTGGCGTGCGAGCCAGTGTCGGGTACAGCACGTGTCGCGGACGCCGAAGAGCTGGCCGAGGTCGCATGGGTCAACCACGATGAGATCCGGAAGTATGTGCCTTACGGACTCTTCGAGCCCGTGCAGGAGTACCTCGACGATGCACTGCCTCATAAAGCCTGACCGCGCACGCCAGCGCCCTCAGCCCGACAACAGGCTGGGGGCGTTGTTGTGTCAGTCCCGCTGCTGGCCGAGCACGCCGCGGTCTCTGAGTTCTTCAAGGATGCGATCCGAGAGCTCTCGAATCTCGGCAGCGGTGAGTGTGCCCTTCGTCGCGATGGCCGCGCTGACGATGGCATCGCGGGCTGCAGTTTCGAGGGCGACGCGCAGCGTAGGGAATTGAGTGGCGTGCGGCCCGGTAAGAACTGTCACGGCTTCGGCACCGTCGAGGACGGATCGGCAGGATCCTGGGGCCAGCGAGAGCGCATGGTCGATCTTGGAGTAGCTGGAGTCACGGATGGGCTGCCCCGCTTCGACCTTCTTGTAGGTCTCTTTGGACAGGGCGGCGATCTCCGCAACGGCGGTGATCGACAGGCTGAGCTCCAGTCGGCGCTCACGCACCATCACCGCGAGGTGCTCATAGGCGTCGTCTGTCATGACCCCAGTATGCCAACCTCGACTAGATTCGACCAGTCAGCTAGTCGAATCTAGTCGAAGTTATAGAAAGTTAGTCGCTCGGCTCGGTATCGTGAGATGCGGCGGGCCCGCCCTGTTCTTGGCGGTCCAGGACGGGCCCAGTCGATCAATCCGCTGCGTCCAAACAGATCGGAGAGACCATGGTCATGGTCGCATCCCCCGACGATCCCGGCGAAGACCGGACAGTCGAACGTTTCGTGTTCCGCGGCAACGAAGTGCGAGCCCAGATCGAGGCCGGGGAACCCTGGTGGGTCGCCGCCGACGTCTGCGCCGTCCTCGACCTCCATACGGGGCGTGCGCTGTCCCGCCTCGACGAGGACGAGAAGGGGATGCGTTCAACGCACACCCCTGGCGGCCTACAGTTGCTCGCCTACGTCAACGAGCCGGGCCTCTACTCGTTGGTCCTGGGATCACGGAAGCCGCAGGCTAAGGACTTCAAACGCTGGATCACTCACGAGGTGATCCCATCCATCCGCAAGACAGGCTCGTACTCGGCCAAGGAGGTCTCGCGCAAGGATCTTGCCCTCATGGTCTTGCAAGCCGAGGAGGAGAAGGAGCTGCTGGCCTCCCGCATCAAGGAGTTGGAGCCCTCGGCGCAGGCGTGGGACGTTCTCGCGTCAGCCGAGGGCGACTACAGCCTCCGCGATGCCGCCTTCATCCTCAACCGGGACCCCAGTATCGACACCGGTCAGCAGCGGCTCATGAAGGTGATCCGCGCGCTGAACATGGTCGACCGAAATGGGGTCCCCTACTCGCGGCACGCCTCTCATCTGACGGAGCGCCCGCAGTCGTACCGGCACCCGCGTACCGGGGAGGAGGTGCTGGCCAAACCGCAGATCCGGATCACGGTCGGCGGCCTGCGGTATCTGCACGGGAAGTTGGGCGGGGTGGCGCCGCTGCGATTTGAGCAGTTGCCGTTCCGCGACGTCGGCTGACGCCCGGCGCACCGAAGCCCCCACCCTGACGGGTGGGGGCGTTCGTCGCTCAGTCGCTGTCTGGCTGGTCGTTGTTCGGGGCTGCTGCCCGGTCGTCGATGACGATGGTGACGGGTTCGGCGCCGTCGCCGCGGTGCGGGTTCTCGACGATGGCCTTGACGGTGTCGGTGAGCCGTTTGTGGAGGTGTCCGGCGATGGCGCGGGTGCCGGGTGAGTTTCCGGTGCGGCTGACGTCGTCGAGGCTGGTGATGGCCGCTACGAGGCTGGGTCCTGATACTGCGGCGGTGACGGCGCCGTCCTGGATGGTGACGGCGCCTGGTACGTGGAAGTGCTGGTCGGGGCCGGCGTGTTTGACGAGGAATTCCCAGGTGTCGCGGTGAGCTTGGAGGGTGGCGGCGGAGATGCCTGCGGCGGCGCAGAGGATCGTCTCGTCGGGTGTGGTTTCGGTGACCACTTCGGGTGCGGCCGGTTCAGGCAGGGCGAGCTCGGAGGTCTGCTCTTCAGCGGCACTCGGCTCAGGCGCCGGGTCCAGTGGGCGGTCCTGCCTCGCTGGTGGGGGGTCCGGTGGCGCTGTCTTGAGCTGGCTGTCGAGTTGGCTGATGCCGCCGCGGATGGCGACGAGTTCGGTGGATATCTGGGCGAGTGGGCCTGTGACGATGTCTTGGCTGCGGCTGATGCCGTCGCGGGCGACGGATCGGATCTCGGCGAGGCCGGTGGTGATGGCCGCGGTGGTGTCCTGCCGGGTTTGGTCGATGGCGTGTTGTTGGTCGGCGACCTGCTGTTTGAGTGCTGCGAGGTCGCGGCTGATCTGGTCGAGTTGTTCGGCGAGTTGTTGCAGTTGGGTCCTGTCTCCGCCGCCGAATGGCATGAGCCCCCCTGTGGTCGTCAGTTGACCTGGTCAGGGTGGAGGCCGGTTGAAATGTCGACAAGCGCGCGAACCGGCCATGTGAGGCACATTCCCGGCGCACGTGCCGCGTCCACTACCGTCCGCCGACCTGCCCGTCGTCTTCGTTGTCGACGAGCGCGCCGACTTCCCCGCTGCCGCCGCAGGCGTCGCAGTTGACGGTGGTCTCGTGGCCCTGGTCGTCGACGACGGTGATGGTCCCGCCCACGCAGTTGCCGCACTGGGGCACGCCTGCCTCCAGGAGCCGCCGGGTGAGGTTGAGGAGCCGGGTGTAGCGCCAGTCCTGCTGGAGCGTGGGGATGTGTTCGCGGTCGATCCAGCCCATGGTGGTCCTCCTCGCCTTCTGGCCAGGGTCTCGCCGGCTGCGGGTGAGGGCAACGTTTCACTCCGCGCCGGCGTTGCCTCGGGGGCGGGGGCTTCGGCTATACGATCGTGGTTCGTGTCCGGGTGTTCGGGTGGGAGTGGCTCTCGTGGCTGATCTGGTGCAGGAGCAGCGGTTCGATGTGTTCGTGGACAATTACGCGTTTGCGTTTGTGGAGTCCTGGGATGCTGAGCTTCCGGTCGAGTTCCCTGATGGGTTCGATGCCGATGTGTTTGTGAATGCGTTTCCCGGCCGGGTTGATGTGGCGAGTGCCGGCGATACCCATACCGCGGTGGTGACGGTGCAGGTGTGGGACGGGGATCCGCCCGGCGAGGACGGCTCTGCGTGGGATGCGCGGGGCGAGGTGGCCTTTGAGTCGGTGAGTGGTGATGTGGCTGTGTGGACGCCGTCGCTCGGCCGTACCGACGATCTGATCGAGCTTGGCGCGAAGGGCGCGTGGCGGGTGCGGGTGCACTGTGCGGGGCGTGCCGCGGTCGCCGAGTTGCGGGAGTCGGATGAGCCAGTCGTCGGGGTGGAGCGCTATCTGGTGCAGTTCCTTCCCGCCGCCTGACCCGGGCAGGGGGCAGCCCGCGTGTCCGGCCGCCCCCCTCTTTCCGTCAGTTCGTGATTTTCACGATGAGGCCGTCGTCTTCAGTGTCGGCGAGAATCCTGTTCTTGGCGTAGAAGCTCTTGAGCAGGAGCCCGGCGTCACGGTTGTGGGTGGCGTTGAGGGGCTTGACGGAGAAGTTGAACTTCTTGGCGTCCGGGTCGAACTGGGGCTGGCCGGCGCCTTCCATTGTGGAGGCGAAGGGGTACTCGTCGCACTGGCGGGTGCCGCCCTGCGTGTAGTTGGGGCCCCAGTACCTCTTGCACTGGGCGATGGCGGCCTTGCCGTTGGCGTCGATCCGGTCCGTGTGCCGCGTGCGGTGCAGCGGGGCGCTGGGTACTTGGCCTGGCACCTTCTTGGCGGACATGTAGGGCTTGGTGTCCTCGGGCTTGGTGAAGGCCGTCTTGATGTGCTTGGCGACTTCCTGTTCCACCGCCCCGGCCCTGGTGTGGTAGATGATCGGGACGGTGTAGCTGAAGCTGGCGGCGCCGGCCTTGTCGGGGTTGCCGCTTCCGGTGGAGTTGGCCAGGTACTTGGCTGCGTCCCAGCGCGGGGCCAGCAGGAACATCTTCGTGCTGGTCGGCGGGCTGAGTGCCCAGGGGGCCGGGGGCGTGACGCTGACGGTCGGCTCGTAGACCGCGAAGATCGTGTCGAGGCCCGCGGTGCTCTGGCCGGCCTTGGCGGTGACGGTGTGCGTGAAGGACTTCTTGGTCTTGGCTTCGGCGAACGTCTTGGTGCCGGGCATGGTGCCGCTGTAGGTGTAGCGGGCTCGTGAGGGCCAGCTCGTTTTGATCTCCGGCTTGACGGAGATCTTCAAGGCGTCGACGGGGATGTTTCCGGCCTTGCCCATTTCGCTGAAGTGGTAGGTGTACTCGATCTTCCGGCTGTTCTTGGCGACGGTTCCCACGATCCGCAGGTTGAACCAGCTCTCACCCTGAGGGCGGCCGTTCGCGAGCCAGGTCTGGAGGAAAGAGGTGCCCGTGCACACGGCGAAGCGGGACTTGACGTAGAACTTCTTGTCGCTGCCCAGGCCTTTGCGGCACTCGTCGAGCGTCATCTTGCGCGACGGTTCCGGGTAGGTGGCGTCTCCTGCAGCCAACGCTGTGCGGCGTGGCTGGGAGGGAGCAGGCGGCGGGGGCGGCGTGGCCGACAGCTTCTGGTCGAGCTGCGCGTAGGTCGCCGCAGGGCCCAGGGTCTCGGCGGCGGTGATGGAAGACGGCGCCTGTTCCTGGGTGTGGGCCTTCAGCCGCTGCGTCGCCCCTTTCTCCTGGAGTTGTTTGAGGGTTGGTTTCGGTGTGCCGATGGGGAGTGCGTAGGTCTGCACGCTGAGTGCCGGGCTGTCGTCGGCGTTGGCCGCGGGGGCTGCTGCGGGCAGGACGGTGGCGGCGAGCAGTGCCGCCAGGGCGCCACGGCAGGCCGTGCCCAGCCATGGTCTTGTCACGGTGTGCTCCTTGATTCGGTATGGGCCGGGTTGGCCCTGGATCCGTACAAGATCTACCGAACTGTTGATCACTCACCGGCCCGCAATGTGGAGAATGACGCGATGTCCCCCACAACTGGCCGGGAGGGGACGGCGAGTAGCCGCGCACACGTCTGAGCCCCCGCCCGGTGGTCCAGGACGGGGGCGCTATGGGGGTCAGTGGCAGTTGCAGCCGCAGAGCTGGCCGGTGAATTTGTTGCGGCGGCGGCAGCGCTGGTGCATGCGGTCGCGCCATTCGGTGAGCTCGGCGGCTTGTTCGGGGTGCTGCCTGCCCGCGGTTTTGAGGAGCATCGCTGCTTCGCATGCGGTGGACAGGTACGGCGGCACGTCGATCAGCGCGAGCACGTGGTCGGGGAGCTGTTCGCAGGTGTCGCCGGGCGGGAGCGGCGTCCAGTTGGTCACGGCGGCCTCAGGCTTCGACGTAGACGATGAGGATCTTGCCGCCGCCTTCGATGACGTAGTAGACGATGCGGACGCTAGTGCCCGGTTCGCGGTACTCGCGGGATCCGCCGGGGGCGGGGTCGCCGATGCGGGGATCGGTTTGGATGGCGACGACTGCCCGGTCGATGGCGATGGTCTCTTGGGTGTCGAGTCGCTTGATCTGCTCGCGGGCCGCGGCGATGAAGTCGGCGTCCGCCCGCCAGGGGCCGTGCTTAGGCGACATGCCAGCGTGAGGGGTCGATTCCTAGCCGCTGGTACTGGGCGTCGCGGACTGTTTCCCAAGGCACGCACTCATCCTCGCCAGGGAGGCCGTTGGCGGCAAGGTCTTCGAGGACGGCCGCCAGTTTGGGGGATGTGTCGCGCTCACGTTCGGCCCATTCGCGGAGGGCGACCGCTTCCTCGGGTGCAAGTACGGTGCGCGGCATCGGGGCCTCCGTGGAAGTTTGATGGCCTAGGCCATCCAAGGTAGCGGAAATCGCAGGCGCGCCTGTCGTTGTCAGGCGAGCTTGACGTATCGGAGCTTGCCTCGCCCCGTGACCGCCACCGCTCCCCCGCCGTTGCCTGGTCATGGATGACGACGAGCTTCTGCCGCTACTGACCCTGTCGGAGGCGCAGGACATGGTCGAGGTGTTGGGTGCGGTGGTGGATGGCGGCGGGGTGGATGAGCAGATGGTGTTCTGGCTGCTGTCGAATCTCGCCGCCCGGGTGCCGTCGCGGGAGTAGGGCCAGCGACTCGGCGCTGACGCGAGAAGCCCCGGCCTGCCGGCTGGGGGCTGTGGCGTGCGGGTCTCGGCGGTCAGTTGAAGGTGATGCGGGCGGTGAGGGCTGCGGCTGCGACGCCTGCGGCGATCATGATGTCTGCGTGGGCCCACATGGTGCGGATGGTGTCGAAGAGGATGAAGTCCATGGCCGCCTCGGTTCTGGTGGTGCGAGTGGGGCGGGACCCCGGGGGTGATCAGTCCTCGGGGTTCCGGGTGTTCCTGGCGGCTCGCCGCTTCCCCGCCTGGGGTGGGTGGGCCGTCAGCGCCGTGCCCGCGTGCCCTGGCTGAGGGCGCGTGGGCCGTACTTGAGAGCTTTGCTGCACCGGGAGACTCACCGCGCTTGGCGGGTTTTGCCTACTCTCCGCCCGGTCTGCGTGCCCTCCGCCGGATTCGAACCGGTCGCGTTCTCCTCGGGGGGCCTTTTCTGTATTACAAGAATCCTGCGGAGTCTTGCCCCCGTCAAGAGGGTGCGCCATGATTTTCTGCATGACAGAAAAGAGTGAGTCCAGGCCCCGCGGACGCCCCGCAACCGGCAGCGGCGACGGAGCCTCAGTACGCGTCGCGCCGGAGGTGAAGACCGCCTTCGACACGGCGGCGAAAGCAGCAGGCTCCAACCGCTCAAAGATCACCGAGCAGCTGTGGGCGTGGTACGCCTCCCTGCCCGGCGCCGAACTCCCCCAACGCCCCGGCGACCCCGCCCCCTGACTGCACTCACCGCCTCGTCTGAACGATGGCCCGGCAGTCGAGGTTGTCTGCCTCTTGGTCGACGGCGTCGGCGAAGGCTGTCGCGGTTTCGTCGTCGTGGACGTTGCCTCGGCAGGCGCTGGCGATGCCGCGGAGCAGTGACACGACGGCGTCGCAGCCGAGGTAGGCGCGCCCGTCGCGGCCGGTGACGATCGGCATGCCGCTGGTGACCGGACGGACCGGCTCTTCGTCGTCGCCACTCATGGCCTGTGGGTGGCGCGCCAGAGCAGTTCGGCGAGGAGTACACCCACCGCGTAGCCGGTGGGGATGGCGGTGAGGCAGAGGATGAGGGTCATGCCGCGCTCCTTTGGCTGTCGTACTCGGTGGCCAGCCCGGCGAGGCTGGTCTTGTCGTATTCGGTGCTGCAGTGGGGGCAGGTGGCCCGGGCGGTGTACAGGGTGATGCGCATCTGTCCGTCGCACTGGCCGGTGTTGCAGTAGGCGGTGAACTTCTTGTGCCCTCGTTCGCCGGTCTCCAGGGCTTTGAGTGTGCTGTGGATGGTGTTGACGGCCTGCAGGTCGTCGGCGATTTCTGCGTAGCGCTCACACGCCCACGGCAGGTTGTTGATCAGGAATGCATGCTCCTGTCGTGCGGGTGGGTCAGTCACGGGAGTACTTGTCGTCCCAGTGCGCGCGGTCGTCGGCGGCTGCTTCGGCGATGGTCGGCCCGTCGTGGGCGGGTTGGAGTGCGGCGCGGAGTTCGGCGAGCGCCTCCTGCCGGTCGGGGATGCCGGTCCAGCGTTCGGCGAGGCCGATGATGCGGGTGACGTCGCGCTCGGCGCTGCGGTGGAGGGCGGCGGCGACGGCCGCGGTCGCCCTCCAGGCGCCGACGGACAGTCCGGACGGAGCCTCGCCGTCATGGTCGGGTGCGGCAAGCCGGTCACCGTGCAGGAGCCGTGCTGCGGCTTCGGGGTCGGGGCAGTTGAGGCGGCGGCAGGTGATGTGCCCGCCCGCGGCAAGCATCAGGCTGGCCCCTTGGCAGGCGGGGCAGCGGCCCTGGACGGCGGCAAAGCCCTGTACGGGCTCCCGTGGCGCCTCTGCGCCCTCCGGCTGCTCTCCGGCGCCGTGGCGGGGCTGCGGGACGCCCTGAAGGCCGTCTGGGGCCGCCTGCAGTCGCGTGGGCCACTTGCTGGGGTCGGCCATGAAGGCGTGCGCCCAGCCCTGCGTGTACTTGCACTTCGGGTCGGGGCAGATCCATCCGGCATGCGTGGCGTCGAGGACCGGGCGCTGGCCTCGATGCTCTGCTCCGCACGTGAACGGGTGCATCCATCCCGCCTGTTGGTAGCGGTTGAGGGCGTCGACTTGTTCGGACGTCCACGGCGTGTTGATCAGGTCGGTCACGGCTGCTCCTTCCGGTCGCGGCGGATGCGGTAGCGGGCGACTCCGGCGGCCGTGAGCATGACGAGAAGCCAGGCGCAGGCCAGCCAGATGAGGACGGTGAAGGCGGTGGTCATGCGACGTCCTTGGGTTTGATCACGAGTGCGATGTCGGTGTCGAGGTCGAGCCAGACGAGCAGCGAGACGAGCGCGTCAGCGTCCGGTCGCTTCCCGTCTGCGAGGCGGGACAGGGTCGAAGGGGAAATACAGACCTCGTCGGCCAGTTGGCGCCACGTCAGGCCGTGCTCCCGGCGCTGCTGGTCGTGGCGGCGGTGCAGTTCCGGGACGTCGAGGAGGAAGGTGCTCATGCGGGCTCTCGCAGGTCGGCTGGGTGGGGGTCGATCCAGACGACGCGGGTCTTGCCGCCGTGGCCGTGGATGGTTTCGACGTCGGCTATCGACGCGTAGATGGCGGTCGATGTGGTGGCGGTCAGCCAGCGCAAGGCGACGGTTCCGTCGGTGAACTCCAGGCCCTCGACGACGGTGCCGATGCCAGAGGTGCCGGTCTCATCGACGTCGCGGACGAGGTGGAAACGGCGGGGCAGATGGCTGGTCATGCGCCGTCCTCCAGGACATATCCGGTGCGGCGGGGCCTGCCGTCACGGGTGGTGGCGCAGCCGTGGAGCTGGGTTACGAGGATTTGCCGGGGCCGCTTGCCGGTGACGGCGTCGACCACGTCAGCTCGTGCTTCCCAGGGGCGGCAGGACACGATGCGGATGCGAGGGCCGCCGCGCGGGTCACAGCTCCGGTAGGTCTGGCCTGGCTGGATGTTCATGCGGTGGACTCCTTGCTGGGGTGGGGGATCAACCCGCGTTTGCGGGCGATGCGGATGGCGGCGGCACGGCGTTGGTCGCGGGGCAGGTTGGCGACGCCGAGGCGGGTGTAGGCGGCGGACAGACGTGCGGCTATCTGCCCGCGGGGGATGCCGAGCCGGGCCGCGATCTCGGTGAGCGGCGCACCGTCGGCCGCCGCGGTGAGGACGTCGGCCTGACGGGGGGTGAGCGGCATGCGTGCCGGGCCGGGGCTCCCCTTCGGGCGCTTGGGCCGTCCGTCGATGAGGCCGGCCTGCACGGCGAGGAGCACGGCGTGCGGGGCGTTGAGCGCGCCGAGCTTCATCATGGCGCGGCTGACGGTGGCGGTGGCGGCTCTTCGGGTGATGTAGAGCTGCTCGCCGATCTCTTGGTGGCTGTATCCGAGGGCGACGAGGGTGAGGATCTCTTGTTCGTGGCTGGTCAGTTTCGGCGGGGCGGGTGCGCGCACTACAGCCACTCCCCCGCGAGCTCGACCGTGACGGTGGTGCCCCATTCGTCGACGGTGACACCCTGTCCGCGCAGGTCGGCGGGCGGTTCGTCGGTGGGCGGTTCGGTGAGCAGGTCGGTGTCGGAGAGGCCGCACGGCTCCGACCAGGTTTCGGTCACGGCTTGCTCCTCGGCTTGGCGGTGAGGCGTCCTTCACGAACGGCTTTCTCGCGGAGCGCTTCTTCGATGACGAGGGCGGGGACCATCCCGGGGAAGCAGCGGGCGAGGAGCTCGGCGGCTGCGGCGTTGACGTACTTGCGGGCCTGCGGTCGGCGGGAGGGCTTCGCGGTCGCGGCCGGGCGCGGGGTGGTCATGACGCCACCGCCCGGATGTAGTCGGAGCTGCTTTCGATGCGGCAGCGCACATACTCGCCGCTCTCCTTGATCGCCTCACTGATGGGGCCGGTGACCTGCCGGAGTCGTTCGGTGCGCTTGCCGGTGTCGTTGATGTCGTCGTCGAAGTAGGCGTTGACGGTGACGGTTACGCGGATCACGTGCGTGCTCCTGTCGGTTCGGGGTGGGGGGCGGCCGGAACCACCGCCCCCGGGACGGCTAGTTGGGGTTCTTCCGGCGAAGACTGCGCACGGGCACGACGCGGCGATGTCCGTCGGCGCGTTCGATGGTGACGTTGCGGGGTGCGAGTGGCTTCGTATGGACGAGCGGGAAGTGCGGCTGGGTCATGCCGCGGGAGTTGCCGTTCCGAATCACGACGAGGACGGGCTGCCAGTCGCGCGGGCCGCGGCACTCCCAGTAGATCGGCGGCGGAGGTGGGTCCGGTGTGGGCAGCGGTATGTCGAGAGCGATCTGCTCGGCGCTCACCGCCCCTCCCTCGCCTGCGGGTTGAGGACGTCGCCGCCGCACTCGTCGCAGATCCCCCCGTCGGGCAGGTCGTCGGAATCCAGCGGCGTCAGGCCGCGCCCGTCGCCGTGGCGGCGGCACAGGTAGGCGCGGGGCCGGGCGGGGTGGCGGTAGGCGACGACGTCCGGGCCGAACACCTCCGGCTCTGGCGCCTGCCGCACCTCGTCGGTGGTCTCTACGGTGTACGTCGTGGTCGCACGCACGAGACGCCGCTGGGTGGGCGTGCCGTCTTCCCACGTCGGAGCAACCTGCCGCGCGTGTTCCAGAGCACGGACGGCACGCTCACGGGCGAGGTATCGGCTTCCCGGGACCCACTCCTCGGCGAGTGGGTCGAGCAGTTCGGCCGCCCAGGAGTGCTCGGCGGAATGCGCCTCGTCGTCGGGAGCAGACAAGTCGTCCTCCCCGCGCTTCAGGTCGTCGGCAAGGCGTTGCAGTCCGGCCTGCACGTCGAACGGGCGGCGGGCCTCGGGGAGGACGGCCAGGACGGCGTTGGCGTGCTCCCCGTACTCGTCGGGCTCCAGCATGTCGGGGTCCCAGGCGAAGCCGTCGGCCTCGCAGATCGCGCGGCGGATCCGGTCACGGAGGCCGACGTCAGCGGGCGCAGACGGGACGGCGATCTGGGCGCGGATGCGGAGGATGGCGGCGCGGGCGCCAACGGCGACGTCGTCCTGCTGATCGCGGTAGTCGGCCTCGATCGCGTCGCACTCGGCGAGGACAGCGGCGGGCACAGACGGGGCGGGGAGGCCGAGGTGCTCGTTGACGGCGGCAGTCTCGGCGAGGAACACCTTGCGGGTCAGAGGGTCGGGTTCAGTCATGGTCATCTCCGGTCGGGTCTGGCAGGGTCGGGGGTGCAGCGCCCGGCTACGACCCGGGCGCTGCACTCGCGTGGTCACGGGGCGGGGTCGTACAGGCCGTAGTTGATGGCCTCGGCGACCTTCTGTGCGGCGCGCATGTCGGAGCAGGGCCAGTTGTCGCCGTCCAGCTCGCAGTTGAGGCCGTCGGCGGTCGGGGAGTGGATCGTGGCCGTGTCCCGCAGCCACCAGAGCAGCGCCGACGCCATGTAGCCGTCGCGGATGTGGACGATCAGCGATGCCGCGTGCAGCTCCTCGGCTGGCGTGTGCGGCGGAACCTCGGCGGCGGGCAGAGCGAAGAGCTCCTCCAGCAGGTTCGGTTGCTCGGTCATGTGCTGCTCCTTCGGGTCGGGTTGGGGATCACGGGGCGGGGTGGGTGGCGAGGGCGAGAGCCAGGGCTGGGATCGGCTCGCTGCGACGGGCGTTGGCGGAGGCGCATTCGTCGAGCCAGTCCGCGATCTGCACGGCCAGCTCCGGGGTGAACACCGCGGCGAGTTCGCCTTCGTCGCCGCCGATCGCGTTCGTCACCCCGGCCGCCCAGCCGTTGTCCCAGTACGAGTTGACGGTCATGGCGAACGCGGCACGTTCAGCGGCCCTTCGGATCCGGGCGGCACCCTCATGGACAGTCAAGGCGGTCGACGGCGGCGGAAGCTGCACGGTCATCGCCGCACCTCCGTCGGCGCGACGTGCACGGACCAGCGGCCATCGGGATGCCGGATGATCCAGTCACCGAAGAGCGCAACGACGTGGGTCGGCTTCTCGCCGATCCGCAGCCCGATCGTGACCACGTGCCCGTCGTCGTCGGTCTCGGTGTGCTGCTTGACGAAGGTTCCGCACCGGTCGATCTCGTGGTCGACGCGGGCGATGTTCCGTGGTGTGAGCTGCCACGTCTTGCAGTCCGCGGCCTCCAGTTCGACGACGGGCCTGCAGTTGGCGCACTCGCCGCGGACGTCGGTCAGGTTGCCGTGCTCGTCGACATCCCAGTCGGCGATGTCTCCGACGTACTGGTCACAGCCGTTGCAGGCGCGCTTGAGGCGGATCGTGGTCGAACCGTCGGGGTTCTTGCGGTCGGGGGTGTTGGTGCGGGTTCGGGTGGTCACTGGTCTTCCCCTTCGGATCGGGGTGCTTCGAGGCCGAGTTGGACGGCGGCGAGGTGGACGGCGTCGCGTATGGACAGGTCGCCGTCGGAGGCTGCGCGGAGGGCGAGGGCTCGGGTGTGGAGGTCGTCGGCGAGGGCGAGTTCGTCGGGGCTGAGGTTGCGGATGCGGCCTTTGGGGCGCCGTGTTGGGCCCCAGTGGTCGTCCGGGTGCGTCTCGGTCACGGGTCCTTCTCGGGGTTGTCGGGGATGACTCGGGGTCTCCCGGGCGGGTTCGAGGCTCTGTGCGGCCCCCTGGCGGCCTAACGGACCCCCCGGTCGCCTCCTGGTGCCATCGAGGCGGGTTCAGGAGCTTCTAGGGGCGTTGTGGCGGCTCCTCGGGGGCTGGCCACAGGAGAGGGAACGTCCAGCGGTGCACCGACACCGAGATTGGTGATAGTTCGCGGCGATTTGCCCTGCCGCCCCGATACCGAGAACCCGCCGAGCCACTCCCCCGTCAACTCCCAGCCGCCGGCGACCGCCCGCACCCGCCGCGCGTCCAGGTCCCGGATGCACACCTCACCGATCGGATGCAGGCGCTTGGCATCCCGGGCCACGCACACGGCGGCCGGGGTATCCAGCGAGTGCACGGCGACATCGACCCGCCGTCCCCAGAGCGCGGCCCGCAGCGCCTCGCACTGGACGGCGTCCACGTGCGTGCCGTCGAGGAGCACATCACAGCCGTCGCGGAGCAGCGAGGCGACGAGCGCCGCCTGCGCCCGGGTGGTGGGCTCCTCGAGGCCCTCGTCCCACCAGGCGGTCGGAGTCTGCGCATCCAGCATCCACCGCAGCGCATCCAGACCCACATACCGCAGCGGACGGTCCGAGTTGGCGATCAGCTTGCGGGCCAGCGTGGTCTTCCCCGCCGCGGGCAAGCCCTGCATCAGGTGCAGCACCGGGCCGGGGCGGGCATCAACGTGCGACATCAGGCACCTACCGGGGCAGTGCGGCGGACCGGGGTGAACTTGCGGGCCCAGCGCCGCAGCCGGCGCCGGGTGTCGTCGCCGCCCCCGCCAATCCACCACTGCCAGGCGAACCAGGCGCAGGCCGCGGCGTCGACGACAGTCCACAGGCGGTCGTCCTCGAGGATGTTCTGGATGCCGTACAGCACGTAGCCGATGGCCATGAGGCCGTAGCAGCGGTACGACTCCAGGGCGCGGGTCAGCAGGGCTGCAACGCCGATGAAGGTGAAAGCGGCTCCCGCCGCGGACAGGACGTCCATCAGGCAGCCTCGCCTTCGACGAGGCGGAGTTCGGGCTTTCCGGTGCCGCGGCCTTCGAGGAGGTCCAACTCGGCCTCGAGGGCAGCAACGTGGGCGGCCTGCTCGTCCGGTGTCCAGTACGGCGGCCCGCTGCTGCGGCGGGGCGTGGCACCTTCGGCATGGCCGAAGGTGCCGGTCGGCAGCGCTTCCGCCATCAGCCGCTCGTAGGAGTTCACCGTGCCTGCTTGAGCCATGCGGACAGCTCCTCGTCGCTGGCGTTGTCGAAGGCGTCGTTGAAGTCGATGTACGTGCGGGCGGCTCGGGCGTCGGCGTGCCTGCTCCAGCAGGTCGGGCAGAGTCGGGCGGGTACGCGCCCCCACTCGGGCTTGGCGTCGAAGCACGGCCGGGGCTGGTGGCAACGGCCGCATCGGTCGGCGACGGGTTCAGGGTTCATGCCGCGGTTTCCTCAGCTTCCTGGTAGCGGCGGGCGTGGACGGTCTGGCGGGCCCAGCCGCCGTCGTGGCAGTCGGTGCCGGGCTCGACCTGGCAGTGCGGGCAGCAGGCGACGGTGCGCGCCCAGTCGGAGATCCGCTGCGGGTGCGGCTCGGTCAGCAGTCGGCCGGACGAGCGCAGTCGGCACGGCTTGTGCGCGGCGGCTCCGCAGTGCGGGCAGGGCACCGACCGGGCGGGGTGAGCCTTGGCGCGCATCTGGTGGCGCAGCGACTCGGGCATCGGGGCGCCGGAATGGATCGTCATCGGTTCTCCTCAGGGCTGTTGTCGGCGGCTTCGACGCGGACTCCGGGCTGACTCGGGTCGACTGCGTGCCGACGGCCGTCCGGCGTCGTGACGATGAGTTGGATCTGCCTCGTGCCGTTCATGCCGTCGACCGTCCAGGCCTGGGCAATGTCGGCTTCGAACGTGATGCGCAGTCGCTGACGGCTGAGGATCAGCTCACGCAGGCGGGCTTCCTCCTCGTCCAGGGCGTGCATGGGCCGACGGGGCGGGGCATGCATCTGGGTTTCGACGGTCGGCCGGAGCTTCGGCACGGGCTTCTTGCAGCGGCAGCCGGGCTTGACGACCTCGGGCTGCACCTTGCAGGCCATGCGGCACTGCTGGCAGATCCACGCCAGGTACGTGGTCTCCGTGGGCGCACTCATCGGTTCTCCTCGGGGCAGTTGCCGCAGTCGCAGGGTTCGTTCGGTCGGTTGATCTCGTTGCTGAGGTGCCGGGCGGCGGCCCGCCACGCTTCGGGCGGCAAGCTCCACTCCGGCGGCGGACCAGGCGGCGACGTGCCCGGCGGCCACGCACCCGGCCGGTGACCGGGAGGCCGAGCCGGGGGCGGCTTCTTCGGCGGCTCACGGCGGGCACGGCCGATCGCGATCTGCGCCCGCATCAAGTCCCGCAACTCGGCGCGGCCTTCACCGCGGACCGCCGCGATGTCGGCGGGCTGGATGCCGTCGTCCTCAGGGATCCGGGCATCAGTCACGACTCGGCCCCCTCGTCGACGACCACTGCGTCGGGGATGTCCTCGGCTTCGCGCGCCAGGTGCTGCGCGGACCGGGCTTTGATCGCGCGCTCCTGCTCGAGGCGTTCCGCGGCGGCCAGCTCCGCCTCGCCGCTGGCGGCCCGGACGCGGGCACGGTGCGGGTTGAGGCGCGGCTTGCCCATCGGCTGCTTCTCGGAGCCGCCGGGGCCCTTGCACGGCCTGCCTATCGCCGCCTGGCACTGCTCGACCGGGCATGCGATGCCGAGCGGGCCGGACCGGCGCACGCTATCGATCAGTTCGGCTTCGACCGGGGCGTCGTCGGAGTCGGACACGTCGCGGCCGACGCTCCAGCCGCGGGCCTCGAGCTCGGCGGTGAACCCGCGGGGCGCGCCGCCTTCGAGCATCGGCGCGCCCGACGGGCCGGCGACTCGGCCGGAGGCGATGGCCTGCACTTGGCCGCGGTAGCGGGCTATGAACTCGGCCGGGGTCTCGTCGGGCAGCGGCTCGTACTGGAAGTTCTCCAGCCGATCGGAACGGATTTTGGAGCGGAGCGAACGGACGTGATGCGGCAGGATCCACAGCTTCGCGTCGGGATCCTTCGGCGGCGTCGTGTAATAGGCCGCGACGGCGGCCTTGGCATCCGCGTCCAGCGGCACGTCGTGCAGGGCGGCGGCCCATGCCATGGCGGCGGCCTGGGACGGCTTGCGGTTGTCGAACGCCGAGCAGTGGCCCAGCAGTTCGGCGGCTTCCTTCGGGGTCACGCTGAGTCCTCCGAATCGAAAGAGGCGGCAACAGCGGCCCAGCCGGACACCGTGGTGTCGGTGCCGGGTAGCGGCTGTCCGGAGGCGAGGTCGATGACGTTCGAGTTGGCGGGCCCGTGCTTGAGCAGGTACTGGTTCGCGTCGGTGATCCACTTCTGCCAGGCGGCGTACCAGTTGCGGCGCCGGGCTCCCTCGCCTCGCCAGTGAAGGATGAACTTCTCGGTCTCGTGGTCGGCGTCGACGCGGGGGTAGGTCTGCTGCGCCCAGACGCGCATGCCGTCGGTGAGAGTGAAGTCGTCGGGCAACTCGTGGAGAGAGTCGCGGCCGTCAGGCCGCGAGGCATCAACCGCCGCGGCGGCGGTCGGTTCGATCTCACGCGCGCCCTCTCTCTCGGGGCTGGGGTTAGGGGCAGGGGTAGGGGCAGGGGCAGGGGAATGCGCGCGTGATGCGGGCGCGCGCCCGCGCGTAGAGCCTTTCGGACCCCCTTCCGCAGGAGCTTGGTGAGGGGTATCGGAGGGGGTTCCCGAAGGGGGTCCGGAAGGGGTTGCTGAACCCCTTGAATCGGGGGTCGGGTCTGGCTCTCGAAACGCCTTGCGGAGCGTCTCGATGTGATCGGCGACCTGGCGGCGGATCGAGGGCCCTCGCGCCCCGGGCTCGTCGCTCAGTTCGTTCAGCGGGATGCGGTCCACTTCGGCGAGAAGTGCGCGGCGCAATCGCCGGGACGAGATTTCCAGTGCGCCCGCCACCATTGCGCCCATCACCTTCGGCTGCTTCCACACCCCGTCGTTGCGGATGAACGACCGGATGAGAAGCTCTTCCGTCTCGTCGTCCATGACGATGAAGCGGGCAGCCTCGAGGGCCTGGAGTGTCTTCTCCAGTTCAGCGGATGTCAGCCCGCGGGCTTTACGGGACCACCGCCGCAGCGTCAGGTCCAGCAGGCCGGCGTGGTTCAGGTTCGACTGCGAGATCAGGAACAGGTAGAGGCGCTGCTCCCGCTCCGTGAGGGCAAGGAAGTCGGCGTCGTCCCAAATGCTGGCGAGGATGCGTCCATGTCCGCGAGCCATCACAGCTCACCGCCAGATACGCTGAGTTCGGCTAGGTGCTGAGTGAGATCCGTACTCATTGATCGGCCAGCAGCTTCGGCTGCACGTACCAGTTTCGCGGGGTCCGCTCCGGCGTCGAAGGTTGCCCCGACCTCGTCGATGAATCGACTGACCGTGTATCCGTCGGGTGTTCCCTCGTCGCTCACGAGGTCCCAGGCGGACTCCCAAGCGTTGATGGCTTCGACGCAGGTCACGAGCCTTTCGTCTTCAACGGATGGTCGGACCGGGGAGGCCCGCATGATGCGCCCGATGTACGAAGCGATGTCGACTGCGTTCTGTGAGCCTGCACAGAACGCCGCCTCGGTGAGTTCCGTGCGTGCGGACCAGCCGCAGTCGAGCAGCTTGTGGGTTTCCTCGGTGAAGAAGTCCTCGTCATGCCTGCTGATCGGGTGCCCGGTCTTCTCCCATGCCCATGCCCACACCATGGCGAGATGCACAAAGGTCACTATGCGCCTTTGCTCTGCTTCATCCTTGAGCTGCGCGGCCTGCCGGAACGTCTCCTGGTCGACGTCGGCGACGGGCATGGCGTTCGGCATGCTGCTGGTTTTGCCGGCGTTGCAGTCAGCGCAGGACGTGACGAGGTTGTCGGGCTTGTCGGCGCCACCGAGCGCCTGCGGAATGACGTGGTCGACGTTGAGCTTCACGCTCGGCGCTGTGGCGCCGCAGTATCGGCAGGCGTGATTGTCCCGACGAAGTACCTCGTACCTGAGGCGCTTGGAGACGGCCATGGGTTCTCTTCTTCCTGCTGGTGCTGGTGGCGGTGGGCGGGTGGTGTGCGGGGTCAGGGCCCGGCGCGGGCGGGGTGGCCGGTCACGCGGCGGCCTCGAAGGTCTCCTCGGTGTGCCGGTCGATGTCGTCGCCGGTGATGTGGCGCCAGGTCTTGCCGTTGACGATGTCGGTGATCGTTGGGCGGCTGACCCCGTAGTCCGCAGCCAGGGCACGGTGCAGATCGCCTGCCACCGCCCGCTGGCGTATCTCGACGACCTGCGCCTCGGTGAGCTTGCTGGTTCCGCTGCGGCTGCCGCGGGCGTGCCGGTCGCGGCTGACCATGTCTGCCGAGTTGTCCGCGTTGGTGCCGACGGAGAGGTGAGCCGGGTTCACGCACGGCGGGTTGTCACAGGAGTGCCGGATCAGCAGTCCGTCGACCTTGACGCCGGCCAGAGACAGGGAGACCCGGTGCGCCTTGACTGTGGGGCCATGGCGCCTTCCTTCGGGGTGCATGACGCCGTAGCCGTGCTCGTTCGTGGCTGCTGTCCAGAGCCAGCACTCGTCGGGGGCGCGGCGTTCGACCTTCTCCCAGAACCTGTCGGCGAGCGTCTTCTTCGGCGGATCGTCCGTCGTTCCGGTGCGCTTCAGCCGTTGGTCGTGCATCTCGCAGAGCCCGTTACGGCGAATTCGGCGGTTGCAGGTGACCACGCGGCAGAGAGGGGTACTGCCCTTGACGCCCCTCATGCCGCCGCCGCCAGGTCCTGCTCGGCGTAGCGTTCCAGTTCCTCGCCTGTGATGGCCTCGACCAAGGCAGCGACGATGACCTCCGCGGCGGGCGGGGTGACTGCGTTACCAAGTTGGCGTACTTTCTCCCGCTTGTTGCCGAGGACGATGTAGGTGCCGGCGAAGCTCATGGCGCGGCCGATCTCGTGGGGTTCGAGCATCCGGAACAGCACGTCGTTGATGTCGACGTCGCCCTGGATGAGCGCGTACCGGTCGCGGGTGGAGAGGGTCCCGACGGGTTCGCGGACGGTCTTGGCGGTGCCGTTGCCGTAGTAGGGGACGAGGAGGTGTTCCCAGGTGATGAGGGACTGGTGTCCTGCCGTGGTCATGGTGCGGAAGTACTGGTCGGCCGGGGTGCAGTGTTCGCCGCCGTCTCCGTGGCTGCCGTTGTTGCGCATCACGAACGCGGGCAGGTTCGGGGTGACGAGGCCGTGGTGGTTGCCGTTGGCGGAGACGGTGCCGACGGGTTCGCCGATGGAGCGCCCGCGGAGCTGGTCGCCGCCGCCGCGCATGGTGACCATGAACGGGAGCCAGGCGAGGCCGGTTTCGTTGCGGGCGGTCTGGGTGCGCAGCGGGTGGTGGGCGGAGGCGGGTTCCTTGCCGTCGCGGCCTTCGACGGGGATGAGGAGCGGCGGTATCGCCAGGCCGTCGTTCTCGCGGGTGGTGCGGGTGGGGATCGGCTCGGTGGCCGGGGTGGCGTCGTTGCGCCAGGTGCCACCCGCGGGGACCACGAGAGGGCGTGCGAACTTGTCGAGGCCGGCCTGGATGCGGGCGAGGGTCTTGTCGGCGAGCGGCTTGGTGCGGTCGCCGATGCGCTGTCCGGCGATGCTCCAGTCGATCGCGACGGCGGCGGGCAGGGTCTCCGGTTCCACGACCTGGCTGCGGCACTTCGTGTTGGGGCAGCGGTAGACGTACTGCTGGCGGTAGCGGCCCATGTCGCGGCCGGGCTGCTTGAACCGCTGCACGGCCTGCACCCACGTGTCGCAGCCGGTGCACCAGGCCCGGGGGCGCAGCCACTTGTCCCAGTCCGGGGCGCGGCCGAGCGAGCGGTGCCAGTAGGCGACGTACAGACGGTCGCGGGACTGCGGGGCCTTGTGGACGGTGCGCGGGTCGGCGTGCATGGAGTTGAGGGCGATGACGCGGGTCTCGTAGCCGAGCTTCTTGATCTCGCCGATCCAGCGGTCCCACTGGTCCCAGGCGCGGACGTCGACGACGTTCTCGACGACTCCGGCCTTGACCAGTCCCCCGCGCTGCTGGACTCCCCGCAGGTACATGGGGACTTCCTCCATCAGGGCGCGGGAGCGTTCGGCTTCCTCGGAGGGGCCGAAGCCGTCGAAGAGGTCGCCCTGCAGGGAGGCGTCGAAGTCGCGCTTCTTGCCGCGGGCGTTGGACCACTGCGGGCACTCCGGGGAGGCCCAGAAGATGTCGGTGACGGGCCACGTCTCGACCGGGGCTTCACGGATGTCGCCGCGGTAGTGGTCGACGGTGGGGAAGTTCGCGGCGTGCGACTCGATCGCCCGCTCCCAGTGGTTCGCCGCCCGCTCCATGCGTACACCGGGGATGGAGTGCATGCCCTGCGAGGAGCCGCCCGCGCCGCAGAACCAGTCCATAACCGTCAGCGCGGTGTCGTCGTTGCGGTACATCAGGCGGCTTCCTTCAGGTCGTTGCACGTGACGCGTGCGAGGGCGCGGGTGACGGTGCGGACGTGGCAGCCGAGCTGGAGGGCGATCTGCGCGGTGGACTTGCCTGCGCGGGTGAGTCGGGCGACTTCGTCCGGGTCGATCTGTGGCGGCCGTCCGGGGCCTGCGGTGTGCCGATGCCCGGTCTCGGGCTGGCAGTTGGGGTCGTCGATGTCGTCCCAGGCCAGGGGCCCGTGCCAGCCCTCGGCGACGGCGCGGCGTTCGTTCTTCCAGTTGGTGCCGCGGGTGGTGATGAGCTGTCGGTAGGCGGTGTCGACTGCGGCGGCTCGCCGTCCGTCGATGACGGTCCAGCGGCCATCGGCGAAGCCGCTGATTCCGG
Source organism: Streptomyces sp. NPDC025651 (assembly GCF_055558735.1). NCBI lineage: Bacteria > Bacillati > Actinomycetota > Actinomycetes > Kitasatosporales > Streptomycetaceae > Streptomyces > Streptomyces sp. NPDC025651. Next base: position 837,239 of record NZ_JBVHLZ010000001.1, on the reverse strand, counting down.
CGACGCTCAGCCCTGTCAGGGCTGCGATGGTGTGCCGGGAGTGGCCGAGGTAGTAGAGGGCCCGGATGCGGCGGGTGGTGCCCACTGCGGGGCGTTCGGAGATGGTGTCGAAGCGGCGGGGCTGCACGGCGAGGATGCGAGCGGCGACGTCGTGGCGGCATGACTGGCTGCGGCCGTTGATCAGGTAGGTGATGGTGCTCTGGGCGACGTGTGCGTTGCGGGCGATGAGGGTGCGGCTCATGCCGCTGTCGACGAGCTTTTGGATGTGGGGCAGCAGTTCGGCGCGAGGGATCATGTTGCGTTCACCGCGGAGGAGGCGCCGTTCGCGGTTGATACCGGCGTGGCGCTGGCCGCGGACGCACTTGGGGCAGCGGCAGCCGGGGCGTCCGGTCCGGGTGCCTCGGTAGCGGGCTTCGCTCCCGTGGGGCGGCAGGGGCTTGGGTGCGGTGGTCATGGCTGGGGGTCCTCCTCTCGGCTGCGGTTCCAGATCGCTTCGCAGGTGTCGAGTGCGGCCTGGTCGTGGCCGGGCTGGGTGGGGATGAGGGGCGCGGCCTCGATGGCGTCGCGGAGCTTGATGATCTGGGCGTGTTCGGCGGCTCGGAGTGCGGCGATTTCGCGGCGTTCGGCGGCGACGTAGCGGCGGTCGACGATGTAGTCGATGAGTTGGTCGACGGCCTTGCACAGAAGCCAGATGCCGGCGGCGACGCCGAGTCCGGGGCCGAAGGTGGTGACTGCCTGGTGGGCCCAGTAGGCGGCTTCGATCTTGTCGATGTCGGGCATCACGTCCGCCTCCCGATGGCCCAGCGGACCGTTTCGACGGCGGCGACGAGCACGACAGCTGCGGGGTAGATCCAGGCGGTCACGCGGCGGCCCTCCCCTGCTGACGGCGGGCGATGCGGCGCTCTTCGCGTTCGGCGGCCCGTCGTGCGGCGACCAGTTCCCGCATCCGGGCGGGGACGCCGATCCACACGTAGACGAGGGACTGGTGGGCGCGTTCGGAGGTGCCGTAGCCGTGGTGGCGGATGATCCCGGCGTCCTGCAGGCGCCTGGGAAGGCTGCCCCACTGGCTCTTGGGCCGGGGCGGGTCGGGCAGGTTCTTCTCCGCGGCGACACCGCAGATCGTGAACGGGGCTCCGGTGTCGGCGGCCTGGATGAACGCGGGCGTCACCTCGTCGACCCAGGCTTCGTAGTCGTCGACGATCCGGCGGGACTTGGCCGGGGCTGGGGCGGCGAACTCGGCGCCGTCGAAGGCAGGCTGGATGTGCGTCACAGCTGGTACTCCTTCACGTGTGCGGCTTCCTCGGCGGCATCGACGTCGTGGCAGCGGACGCAGAGGCGGATGGGCGGCAGGCCCTCGATGCGGCGGGTGCACCAGCGGTCGCCCTGGTCTTCGATCTCGGCGATCAGCCGGGCGGCTTCGATGAGGTCGACGCGGCCGATCACGTCGATGCAGTCGTGGTCCGGCTTGCGGGGGAACAGCGGGCGGGGCTGCTTGCAGCGCTCACAGCGGCCCTCGACGGGGACGGGGGCGGTCATGACGCGTTCTCCTCGCCGCTGAACAGGCTGGGCTGGGCTTCGGAGGTGTTGCCGCGGGCTTCCCACTGCTGCCGATAGCGGTTGACTTCGTCGGAGCACTCACGGCGGGCGTGGAAGACCGCGGAGTTCTCGGGGAGGTCGGGGCGCCACAGGTTGGGGCCGGGGAAGCGGGCGGCCTGCTGGCGGCTGGTGACGAACTCGCCGCAGCCGAGGCAGTGGCCGGGCGGGATGTCCATGAGGACGTCGGCGACGGCGGCCTGCCGGTCGGCTTCCCGCTCGGCTTCCTCGTGGCGGCAGGGTGGGAGCTCGCCGCACGCAGAGCAGATCCAGTAGTGCTCGGGCAGGACGCGCCAGGAGTGGTTCGCCGGCCCCATCAAGTGGAGCGGCTTCTCCTGCGGCTTGCCATCGGGTTGGAGGACGAACACGTAGGGGCGCCCGTCCCACGTCTCCTTCTCGGGGCGCTGGCCGCGCTTGCCGCCAATCTCCCAGCGTTCGACGGCGGTGGCATACCGCATTTCGTGCTTCTCGCCCCAGAGGTCGAGGGGGCGTTCGGCGAGTTCGACGACGCGGTGCGGCTGGCGGTCCCAGACGACGAGGATGCCGGGCTTGAGCTGGACGTAGTTGGCGAGGATGCGCTTGTCGTGGACGCGCTGCTCCTGGCGGCGCATTGCCGACGAGTGCTCACCGATCCGGTTGACCGAGGTTCGGGGCGGGTGGATGCCGCCGGTCTTTGTGGACTGGCTGACGTACCAACGGCTCATGGCGGTTGTCTCCTGGGTGTGGTGTGCTGGGCTCCGAGCCGCCCCGATTCCCGCGGGGCGGCTCAAGGCGTGTGCGGGCTACTGCTGGGTGTTCTTGAGGGCGGTGCCGCGTTCCTTGATGAAGTCACCGAGGCTGGTCGGCTCGCCGGTCTGCGGGTGCAGCAGGGGCGTGGCGAGGGCCCCGTGGGCCTCGACGTCCCGGTAGGTGGCCAGCAGGCTTCCCGGGGTTGCGTCTGCGGCTGTCGCGGCGTCGATCCAGGCGGACGGGTCGACGGGCTCGGCACCGTCGCTGAGCCAGTCCAGGAGTGGCTTGCTGATGTCGATGGCCCCGTTGGGCTCGCTGATGACCTTTCGGTGCAGGGCGGGGCAGCGGGACTTGAGGACGGTCAGGGTGTTGTCGATGTCCATGGAGCAGACGAGGCCGAACTCGTACTCGACGCCCTTGCGTTGCTCGGCTCGCATGCCCATGGCAATGGGCTCCTTGCGGCCGCGGTCGTTCTCCTGGAGGACCCATTCGGTGTGGGAGCGCATGGTGACGACGACGTGGCCGGGGTAGGCGAGCAAAGCGTCGATCATGTCGTTCTGGATGGGGGTGCCCTCCTTCCAGCCTGCGAAGGAGTTGTTGCCGTAGCGGCCCTTGGCCTTCTCGACTTGGTCGAGGGTTCCGTCGGTGCCCTTCCAGAAGTGGGACAGCGAATCGACCATGACGACCGGATAGTTGTGCTGGGCTGCGGCGGCGAGTGCTTTGACGAGGTCGCGGGGGTCGTAGCGGTGCATCTGGAGGACGTCGAACTGGATGCCGTTGATGCCGACGTACAGGGAGGCGGCGCCGCGTTCGGTGTCAATGACGGCGAAGCGCTGGCCGTCGGAGAGACCGCTGGAGATGGACAGGCCGGTCCAGGTCTTGCCGGATCCGGAGACGCCTTGAACGGCGACACGGGCCTTGGCCTTGTCCTTGCTGGCGGGCCGAAAGACGAACTCGACTTCGTAGTCTTCGGTCCGCTGGGTCTGGCGTCCGGCGCGGACCGGCTGGCCGAGTTGGGACATGGGTTGCTCCTAGGCGTATTGGCGCTCGACCCAGGCGGGGAGCGAGATCATCGGGTTCTCGAGGTAGCCCGGCCACTGGCCGGACTCGCGGCACAGCGCGAAGGTGTTCAGCGCCCGGTCGTTGAGGTGACGGCCGATACCGCGGGCCACCGGATCGCAGGTGGTGACCACCACGAGGTAGGGCGGTTCCTTCTCCTGCAGCACGAACTGGAACGGCTTGTCGGGGTCGACCAGGTCGAGGGCGATACCGGCGTCGAGGTAGTACTCCTGCTGCTGGTGATAACCCCAGTCGTGGATCACCTTGGGCAGGTCGACGGGGTTCGCCGACTTCGTCGTCTTGTAGTCGACGAGCTGGCCGTCGTGGCGCAGCCAGTCGAAGCGGGCCCTGCGCCAGATGCCGTGCTCCTCCCAGAACGCGGACTGCTCGGCGACGCCGGACCCGGGCTCCAGGAGAGCGGCGGCTTCGGGGTGGGCGCGCAACGCGGCGACCATGGCGGCGAGTTGCTCACCTTCGTGGACCAGCAGCGGCACGCCGCCGTCGGCGCGGATGGCGTCTCGTTCCTCGCGGGCCGCTTTGGTGCGCCAGTCGTCAAACCCGGTGACGACGATGCTGTCGCCCTCTTCGAGGACCACGCTGTGGGCGGCGGTGCCGAGGTCGAGGTGGCGCTTCGGCGGCTCCGGGTTGTCGACCCAGTACTTGAACTTGGCGGGGCATTCGGTGGCGAGCTTGCGGGCGCCTGTGGAGGAGAGGCTGCCGCCGGGGATGGGGTCCTGGTGGTAGAGCTCGGCGGGGATGTCGTACAGGCCCGGCTGCACCTCCTCCGGGGCCTCGACGGCGGCGGTCATGCGACGGCCTCGGTGCAGGTCTCGCAGCGTCCTTGGAGGTCGAACGGGCCGGTGCTGTCGCCGCACTTGCAGCCGAGCGGCCCTTCCCCTCGAGCGATGCGCTGGAGCTTGGTGAGGCCTTCCTCGTCGTAGCGGGCCAGGTGCAAAGCCCGAGAGAGCTCCGGGTAGGCGGCACGGAGGATGGCCCGGTCCTGGATGTCGGCGTGCTCGATGGCGGCCATGAGGTGCTGGGTGAAGTGGCCGGGCTGGGCGCCGCCGCGGCGGTCGTAGCGCCACAGGACGTGGCGGGCGGTTTCCGCCGGGATGGTGGGGCTTGTGGTGCTCATGGTTCTCCGTTTCAGGGTGTGCGAAGGGCGGGCAGCCGCCCCGTAACCGGGGGGTGGTGGGGGCGGCTGCCCTGGCCGCGGAGCTGACCGGCTAGCTCGACGCGGCGGTATGGGTGGTGTCAGGCGGCGGTGTCGGCGGGCTTCGGGAGGGTGGCCTTCCACTCGTCCGTCTCGGCGTCGTAGGTGACGAACGGGTTGTCGTCGATCCGGAAGTCGATCCCGGCGTCCCTGGCGTGGTTCAGGCCGCGGGCGAGGCGTCGTGCCCACATCGCGGGCTCCTTCGCCATCTGCTTGGCGACGGCCTGATCGCGTGCGTCCTTCCACTCCTGCGGCTTGTGGCCCGCTTCCTCGGCGGTGTCCCACGCCCACTCGCCGATCTCTCCGCAGTCGAGCTCCTCGGCTGTGTCGGCGACGACTTCCTGCGCGGCCCGCGGGTCGACCTGGTAGAGGGCATCGAGGTAGCGGTAGGCACGCCAGTCGGCGACGCCGGCTCCGATGTGCGCGTACCAGGCTTCGCGGTCCTCGTCCCAGTCGGCTTCCATGGAGCTGTCGAGGGAGTGCAGGACGCCGCGCAGGAGCTCGGCGCCTGTCTGCCGCACGTCCTTGGGTGCTTCGTCCCTGCACTGTTCCGCCTCGGGCAGGTCCTCCACGCTGGCGCCCTTGCCCCCGGCGGCGAGCGTCCACAGCCACGAGTCCTGGCAGACGGCGAGGGTCTCGTTCTTGACCGCGCCGATGCCTGCGAAGCGGGCGGGCATCAGGGCGCCGATGAAGTCCTCGCCGAACAGGAGGGCGGCCTTTTCGTCGGTGGTGATGCGGACGCGGAGGATGTCTTCGGTGGCACCGAAGCGGGCGAACATGCGGCTGTTGATGGCCGGGAATGGATCGCGGTGGGCGGCCTGTTCGCTGATGCCGCGCAGGATGCCTCGCCAGTCGGCGAATTCCAGGCTGGGGCTAGTGGCGATGGTGAACGTGGACAGAGGACTGTCGAAGACGAGCCGGTCATCGTGGTTCTCGGCGAGACCGATGGTGATGTAGGTGGCGCCCTTCATCGAGCCGATCCATGCGCGGAGCGCGGACAGCTTGTCGCCGGGGATGGTGCGGGCGAACGGCTCCTGGTCGCGCTCGCCGTCGGCCAGCCGGTAGCGGGCGACGGCCATGCTGTAGCGGTCGGAGGCGACGGTGTACAGGTAGCGCGTGTCGACGTCGAGGCGGATGCCGTGCAGCATCTCGTTACCCTCGGCCCCCATATGGGATGTGGTCTTGTCGATGAGTCGACCGAGTTGATGAGCGTTGATCGTGACGGTCACGGGTTCCTCCGTGGGATGCTGGTGGGGATCCCCGCCCGCTAACCCCGGGCGGGGTCTTTGGTGTGGTGTGGTGCAGGTCAGGCGGTGAGGTCGTCGCTGCACTTGGCGCAGTAGGACCGGGCTCCGGTCACGGCGCCCATTTCGTCGTGAAGGTGGACGAGGAGGACGTCGCCGCCGCAGTTGGCGTGTTCGACGTTCCCGGCGCGGTACGTGCGCTCAAGGCCGCCGCCCCAGTCCTCGGTGTTGATGAGCGTCCAGGCGATCTCTTCGGGCAGGTCAGGCATGACGCCTCCAAGCGAAAGCTGCTGTGGTTGGTGGCCGGGCTCGTCGGGGCACAGGGCACATCCGACGGCCCGGCGGTCTAGGCGGCTGTGTCCGGTCGGGTGTCGGTGACGGCCCAGCGCGTGGTGTCGCCTGGGTCAGTGACAGCGAACGGGGCCTGCTGCAGCTGCAGGACGGGGATCGGCTGCGTCTTGGTGGCCGCAGTCTCAACGTCCTCCAGCGCGGTGCGGCGCTGCCTGGCCTCGGCGAGTTCCTCACGCAAGGTGCGGATGATGCCGGCCTGTTGGGCGAGGTGCCTGCGGTCGATGTCCGCTTGCTCTGTGAGGCGGTCATTGTCGGCCTGGAGGTCGACGATGAGCTGCTCCTGAATGACAGCGCCGTCATCCGCATCTGCCTTGGCGTTGAGCAGGGCCACGTTCTCCTCGCGGAGCTCGGCGAGTTGCCGCTCGTAGCCGTTCTTCAGCATCTTGAGGTAGTCGTCGACGCGGTGCTTCGGGTCGCCCTTCACGCGCTTGCCGCCGGAGAGCGGGAGAAGGAAGCTCATGCCCCGGCCGCCTCTCGGAGGATGGCCGCGGTCTCCCGCAGGGCGCGGACGACGTCGTCGACGCTGGTCTCCAGGGCGTCGTGCCAGGCGGGCAGCGATGGCACACCCAGGTGGGCCTGGATGGCCCGTTCGGCGGCCTCGGTACGGCCAGTGCCCTCGTAGAGCGGCGTGCCGTGGTCGGCGAGGTTGAGGGCGCCGAACAGGTCGACCCTGCACTGGGCGAGCGGCGTTCCGCCGGCGGCCTGGTGGTCGTCGTACAGGTACCGCTTGTGGTGCCCGTTCGTGGTGATCGCTTCGATCGCGCCCTCACACAGCTCTGCGATCTCGACGGCGGTGGGTTCGACGGTGGTGGTCATGAGTCCCCCTGTACGAGGTCGCGGATGCCGGGCCGGGGCGCGGCCTTCCACCCGACGAGCGTGTTGGTCTCGGCCCGCCACGTCTGCGGCAGGTCCCAGGAGGCGCCCGGGTAGGCGGCCTGGAGGAGTTCGGCGATGCGCTGGGATCCACCGACCGGCAGACCAACCGGATCCCCGTTGGCGCGGTGGGCGGTGGCGACGTAGATGCGGACCGTCCGCCCACCGGGCCCGTCCGCCCACGTCGTCGGGGTGAGCAGCACGGTCGCCGCTTCGGGGGCGATCTGCGTGATGTCGTATCGGAGGCGGGCGATGCGGGCCCGGCGTGTGCCGGCGGATGCGCGGCGCGGGCGGACGGGAAGGAACTCGGTCGTCATGACGCGGTCTCCTGCTCCCAGTGGTGCGCCCGGTGGACGGTGTCGATGGAGGCGAGGTAGTGGTCGCACTGGCCGGGCGTCCACCGCTTTTCGTCGCGGCCGAACGCTTCGTGTGCGAGCGTGTCGACGCGAGCGAGGTCCGTCTCCTCGACGTCCTCGGGCCGGAGTTCGGGCTCGGTGGCCATCACGCCACCTCCGGGAGGCTCTTGATCCGCTCCTGGAGGACGGCCCAGTCGCGGAGTTCAGCGACCCGGTCGACGAGCAGGTCCAGCAGATCCGAATCGGTGTTGGTGACGGTGATGCCGATCGCATTGCTGCCCTCGCCGAGGATCAGCGTGGCGCGCTGCTTACCGTCCAGGTCGCGGTCGTATCGGGTACGGACCGGACCGGTGTCGAGGTCGACGGTCAGCCCGCCGATGATGCGTGCGGTCATGACGCCCTCCCGGGGGTGCCTTTGGTGAGGTCGACGAACGGCGGGACAGTCGAGTCCGGGTCCGCGTCGTGGAGGAGGTGGCTGTACTCGGCGAGCACACCCTCGGGGGCGGGCTTCGCGAACTCGTCGGGGTGGGCGAGGAGGTAGCGCAGGCGCTCCACCGCGGCCTGCACCCTCTGCCGGGCGATCAGCTTCTGCAGGTCCGTCAACGGCACGTCCAGGCGCTCGATCGGGTTGACGGTCATCGGCCTGCCTCCTTGCCGGTGTTGCCGTACAGGAAGGCGAACAGCGCCTGCTGGAGGTCGATGAAGTCGAGGCCACCGGTGATCTCCGGATAGCCGTGCTCCTTCAGGACGTTCAAGACGTCGACGGCAAGGCCGAACGTGAAGCGGGCGTCGTCATCGGGCACGGGCCGGATCGGGTACTGGCGGGCGGTCATGACGTCGCCTCCTCGGACTGTGCGTCGTCGGCGAGCCTGCTCAGCCAGCGGTAGACGCCCTCGGCGGCTGAAGCGTGGACCATCACGTGCGCACCACTCGCTGCCTGGCGCAGGGCCTCGGAGCGGGCCGTGGCCAGCTGCTTCTGTGCCTCGTCGCGTTCGGCGCGGACCGCAGCCAACTCGGCAAGGAGCTCCGGGACGGAACGACGAGCGCTACACACGAACTGCACGTCGGCCTCGGATGCCCAGTCGGCGACCATCAGGACGTGTGCGTAGACCTGGCCCTCCGGCGTCTGCCGCTCGATGTACACAAGGGCTCGACCGTCCTGGTCCTCACTCACCAACCACGGGCCAGGCGTGACCTCGTCCAACCGACGGTTGCGGATCTCGGCTTCGCGCTGCGGCGACAGGCGGGCGGGCGGCGGCTGCAGGTCGTCGCCCACCGGCATCGGCAGCGCACCCAGCACCGCGCGGGCAGTCTCCAGGTCACGGATCGGCTCAGGCATCCGGCCCACCGCCAATCAGGTCATCGGCCATGCGACGGAGCTTGTCGGCGATCGCCTGTCGCTCACGATTGAGGTCCTCAGCGGTCTGCGACATCCCGGACCAAGTACGCACACGAGCAGCCACATCGTCCGCCGCCTCGCGCAACACCTCGGCGCGAAAGGCGTTGATGGCCTGCAAGATCTCCCAGTTGACGGCGGTCGGGTCCGTCGCGGCCCGAACCAACTCCTCGCGGGCGCTCATGACAGGCTCCTCAAGTGGGAGCCGACACGCTCGGCATGCGAGGACACGACCTTGTCGGCGACGCGGTGCAGGGCCAGAACCGTCTCGCGGTCGGCCTGGTCCTCAACCGAGGCGAGCGGGCGCAGACGGCCCACCTCACGCTCCGCATCAGCCATCTGCACGATCGCGTCGAACACGCCCGGCGGGCGGTGCATGGCGGCGAACGCGGCGACAGCGTTGGGGACGTGGGCCTTCGGGGGCGTCCTCATGCCGCACCGCCCGAGGCGGTGTTGCGGACCTCCGCCAGTACGGCCGAGTACATGTCGACGTGGCCGCACGGGTTCGACCAGCGGTCCACTGACAGCCATTCGCCGTCCTCGTGGAAGTTGTGGTTGCGGATGGTGTCAACACCACGGGGGCCGTCGCACTGCGGGCAGCGGTCCGAGATGGTCACGGTGCGGATCGTGACGCCGACGTAGTCGCGACCGGTGCCGCGATCACACACTCGGACCGTCATGGTTCCGGAAGGAGTGGTGGGAGATGATGAAGGCATCGAGCTTCTGCCTTTCTCTTCTGGAGATGGTGAAGGTGGATCTCGTAGGCCCCGGCTGCCGGGCTTAGGCCCCCGGCGTCGGGGCCGCATGCCGCTCTAGGCGGCGGACTGGCGCGCGGTCGGCTTCTCGAACGAGCGGACCGTGTACGCCTCGACGAGCGCGACGATCTGAGCGCCGGTGATGTAGTTGTCGCGGCCGTTGAAGACGTAGTCCGTCTTCTTCGCGGCGAGGATGTCGGCGAGGGTGCGACCGCTGAACGGCGTCCACTGGGCCGCCTCGTAGGGCGTGTAGTGGAAGAGCTGACCTTCAGGGGTCTGCGGCGCGGGGAGGTTCTCGCGGATCTTCGGCGCGGGGCGCTTTGACTTCGTGGCCCTGGGGGCGGTCACGGCTTCTCCTCGTGGGTGATGTCGTCGGTGGTGACACCAAGCGCTTCCGCGAGCCGCTGAATGTTTGCGTCACTCAGGCCGGCCTTGCCCCACTCCACTCGGGAGAGGTGGCCGTCATCGATACCGGTCTTGGCCGAGAGGGCTGCAAGGCTCATCTTCATGAGCTCCCGTCTGTAGCGGATTGCGCTGGCGTGCGGTCTCACGCAAGGAAACCTAGCGCGCCAGTGCACGCTACGCAAGGGTCATCACCACGCCAATGCTCGCTTTCCTAGCGTCAATTGGGGCGCACACCCCATGAACACCAGTGCGCCAGCGGCGCCTCATGCAGCATCCACGCCTGGATTCCTTGCCAAAGCGCAGGTCAAAAGGCTGGAACCTAGCTAGGGCATTGCATGGATGTAGGGCATGATGAGGAGCCATGGAGCGAGACTGGGAACGACTGGGCCGGGCATTCAGGCAGGCCCGGCGGGCAGCACACCTCACGCAGGTTGAAGTTGCTGAACAGTTGGGCGTCAGCCGCTGGCCCATCCAAGCCATCGAGCGCGGTCACTCCGAAGGCAAGCCGTTCGCCAAGATCAACGGGAACATGCGCAGCTACGCGCGACTCATGGGCTGGACCGACGACTCCATCGAAAAGGTGCTCGCGGGAGGCAACCCGAGTATCGAAACCACAGACTCGGCGCCTCGGAAGGCCGCCCTGCCTGGCCTGTCCCCCGCCGTGGAGATGGAGCTGCACTCCGGCGAGACCGTCGACTCCACTGTTCTCCACCTCGGCCCGAACGAATCCGACGCCCGCGTTGTCGTCATCGTGAAGGGCGGCGAGAACGCCACCAAGGAGGAGATGGAGGAAGCCGTGCGCCAGTGGAACCGTGCACGCAGGCACCTTCAGAGCCTCACGTCTGACGCAGAGGCAACTCCCGACCAGTAAAGATCATTTGGCCATATCTGGTGTGCTACGTCCCGCAACATGCCATCATGCCCACACACCACCGAGGGGGGGCACTGCTCGGAGTGGGGTAGGCATGGCATTGAGCATGCATGTAAACCGTGTCATCGGTGGGGATTACTTCGAGCCACACGTCGTGGATCTGGACGACGACCGCGGATGTGTGTGGGTCTTCCACGAGCTGGACATCACCAGCAAAGGCGCCGACTGCTTCGTCAACGCGATGACATACCAGGCGAAGCGATGGGCCATCCGCACCCCCGAGATGGGGCTCGGCCCCGTCATCCAGGTCCGCATAATCCGCGACCCGACGCTGCCGAAGAAGTGCGGCATCTTCCTCGACGATGACTCCGAGGAGATCACCTACACGGCCGACCCGGACCTCATCAGCGAGCGCGGCGCCGCAGGGATCGGACGGGTCCTCACCGAACGGTCCCCTCACTGGTACCGGCGTCCGGACGAACCTCAGAGCCTCGACGAGGCCGGCTGACGAGAAGCGGGAGGAAGGGTGGCCTACGCAGAGAAGGTCTACAAGGTCAGAAACGGCAAGCAGACCAAGCAGTTCACGTGGCGGTCCCGATACAAGCTGCCCGACGGAAGTTGGGGATCAGAACCCGGGTTCCCGACGAAGAAGCTCGCCGAGGACTGGGGCAACCAGCAGGAGGCGTCGATGCGCGCCGGCACCTGGATTCACCCGGAGAAGCTCGCCACGCCGTTCGGTGAATGGGTGAAGATCTGGAAGACGGCGAATGAGCGGCGGACGCGCACGCAGTCCAACCGCGGCTACCTGCTCGACAAGCTGCTGCTGCCGGAGTGGGAGTACTCGCCGCTCGCCGAGGTGAACAACGTGTTCGCGGTGAAGGCGTGGGCGCAGCGCGTCGCCAAGCCGCAGGGCAGCGTCGACCCGAGCACTGTGGCTCAGGCCCGCAGCTTGCTGTCGACGATCCTGTCCGGAGCGGAGGACGCCGGTTACATCCACGCGAACAATCTGTACGGGCGGCGGATTCTCATCGGCGGCGACCATCACGAAGAGGAAGAGGAGGTCTGGGCGCAGCCGCACGAGGTGTACCAGCTCGACCAGCGCATGGGCGGCGTCCACGGACTGATGGTGGTCGCCGACTGCTACCTCGGGCCGCGATGGGGAGAGCTGGCCGGTGTGCACCGCGACAACTGTCTGCTGAAGCGGGTGGATCGGATCGACGGCAAGGAGTTCGTGCGGCATGTGATCCGCATCGACCCGAAGGTCGGGGCGTGGCACGAGGATCCCGTCGAGCTCGACGAGGAAGGCCTGAAGGCCTGGCACGCGGAAGAAGACGCGCGACTGCGGGAGTGCGTGGCCAAGGGCTGGAAGGCGAACCGGCGCAAGCCACCGAAGAGCCGCCTGCTGACCTACCTGGGGCCGCCGAAGAACAAGTACTCCGCCCGCGAGGTCGACGTGCCGGAGTTCCTGGTCCGCAGGATCTCGGACCACATCGAAGCGTGGCCGCACGCCTACCCGTTCTCCACTCCGAAGGGGCCGCTGTGGCTGCGCAGCAACTTCACGTCCCGGCATCTGAGGCCCGCGGCCGACGGGCGTGAGGCAATCCCCCGCAAGCGCGGGTACGCCGGCCGGGGTGAGTGGCTGCCGATCCTGCCCGGATTCACGATGCGCGGGGCGCGTCACACGCATGGCACGTGGATGAAAGACGACGGCGTGGACCGGGCCCTGCGGTACTTGACGATGGGCTGGGTGCCGAAGGATATTGAGGGCACTTACGAGCATGTGACGCCGGAGATGCGCAGGCATCGGCTGCACTGTCTTGCGGCTCGCTGGGAGCGCGGGAAGCGTGTGGCGCTACAGGCCGCGAGTTGAGATCACCGAAGAGTTGATCTCCTAAAAAACTCCTAAACGATCACAAAAGAGCCCCGTACCGATCAAGGTACGGGGCTCCACTGCTGGTCAGACCCGGTGGGCGCGGACGGTTTCGAACCGCCGACATCCTCCTTGTAAGGGAGGCGCTCTACCCCTGAGCTACGCGCCCGGGAACGAGTGGACAGCCTACCTTGCCGCAGGCAGTGCCCCGCAAACCCGCATCGCGTCCCGACCGGGGGTTAACCCCACCCCCGGCCCTGTGGCGGCCCGGATCGTCCCTACTGGGACGGGTCCGTACAGTCTGACGGAGCAATACAAGATCGTCTTCAGGGGGACCCGTCATGACCGTCCGCAGCCGCCGCCCGCGCGCGCCCCGCGCACTCGCCGCCGCCGGCGGGACCGTGGCCGTCGCCCTGCTCGTCGGGGCCTGCGGTGCCGACGCCGGGAACGACACCGCCCCGGAGCACCGGACGTTCGCGCTGCCCGGCAGGACCCTGACCGTCGACTCCGACGACTCCGAGCTCGAACTGGTCCCGGCCCGCGGCGACGCCAAGGACGTGCGCGTGACCCGGTGGTTCGACGGGGAGACCGTGCTCGGCAGCGACCCGAAGGTGACGTGGGAGATGAAGGGCGACCGGCTCACGCTCGGCATGGAGTGCTCCGGCGTCGTCGCGAACTGCTCCGTCAGGCACCGCGTCGAGGTGCCCCGCGGTGTCGCCCTGACCGTCGAGAACAAGAACGGCCGGGTCACCGCGAGCGGGTTCGAGGACACGCTGAAGGTGCGTACGAAGGACGGCTCCGTCACCGTCGAGAACGCCGCGGGACCGCTCGACCTCCACAGCTCCAACGGCTCGGTCACCGCGAGCGGGGTGACGTCGCGGAAGGTGGCCGTCGACTCCGAGGACGGCTCCGTGAAGCTCGAACTGGCCGCCGTGCCCGACCTCGTCGAGGCCCGCAGCAAGAACGGCTCCGTCGACATCGCCGTTCCGGACAAGGACGCCAAGGGCGGGAAGGACGGCAAGGGCGAGAAGGGCGAGAAGGGCGGCAAGTCCGTCGCGTACGACGTACGGACCGACACCCGCAACGGCTCCGTCGACGTGGCGGTGCCGCGCGACGACAACAGCCCCCACCACGTGTCCGTCCGCAGCGACGACGGCAAAGTCACCGTGCGCAGCGCGAACTAACCGGCCCGTGTATTCGTCTTTAACCGGTGGGAGAATGTGACACCGGGCAGGGCGGATGACAGCACGGGAGAGGCACAGTGACGGCGACACCTTCGCAGCCGTACACACACGACAGAGCGGGGACGGGGACCGGGACGACAGCGACGGGGCAGGGGAAGAGCGGGCAGGGGACGGGCGCGGTGCGCACACCGCACGGCCCCACGCCTTCGCCCCGCGCGGGCGCCCGCCGCGGCGGCCCCCGGTATGACGCCCTCGGCCCCCTGCGCGACACCCTCGTCCTCGTCACCGCCGTCACCCTCTCCCTGCCGCTGCTCGCCGTGACCGTCCCCGCCGCGTTCGCCGGCGGCGGCACCCGCCGGTGGTTCGGTGGCCGCGGCGAGAGCCTGCGCGCCGAGGCGCAGGCCGCGAAGGACGCCGCCGCCGCGGCCTTCTACGAACTGGACACCGCCCAGCGCGAGCTGCGGATCTCCATCGAGACGATCGTCGCCGTGGACTCCTCCCCCGCGGCCCAGCGCGCCGTCGCCGACTTCGAGGCGATCGGCCGGCGCATCGACGAGGTCAGCCACCAGTACATCAGCGCGGTGGACGCCCACGACCTCGACCGGGACGACCTGGAGTCGTCGGTGGCCTCCCGCGCGCGGACCGAACTGACCCAGGCCAAGGACGAGCTGGGCAGGGCCAAGCAGGAGCTGGAGCGCTTCCAGCAGGGCCTCGGCCCGCTGCTCGACAAGGCGGAGACGCAGCTCGCCCGGCTCGCGCCCGCCGTGGAGCGCGCCCGCCAGACGCTGCTCGCCGCCAGCAACGCCCTGGACGCGGTGCGCGCCGCGGGCCTCAAGGCCGACGCCCTCGCCGCCCGCCTCGCCACGCTCGGCCCCGAGCTGACCAAGCTCAACCAGGGCGCGGGCCGGCACGGCGTACCGGAGACGCTGCAGCGCGCCGACCGCGTCCTGCGCGACGCCGAGGCCGTGCGCGCCGAGGCCGAGCGGCTGCCCGAGCGCGCCGCCGAGATAGACCGGCGCCTCGTGTCGCTGCGCACCCGCGCCCAGGCCCTGACCACCCGCAGCGGCCAGGTCGACCCGGTCCTCAGCGAGCTGCGGCGCCGCTTCTCCGCCGCCTGCTGGCAGGACCTGCAGCGCGTCCCCGACCAGGCCGCGGAGAACGTGCGCCAGGCCGAGACCAAGCTCAAGGAGGCCCAGCAGGCCCGCGACGAACAGCGCTGGCCCGACGCCACCTCCCTGCTCTCCACGGTCCGCGCGCTGCTGAACTCGACGGACGAGGCGGTCTCCGCGGCGGGCGACCGGCTCCAGCGGCTGAACGCCGTCTCGAAGGACCCGCAGCAGGAGATCGAGCGGACCCGCTTCGCGATCCGGGACGCGCAGCGCCTGGCGATGGCGGGCCGCCAGACCCCCGAGCCGCGCCACGCCCGCCCGCTGGACGACTCCGTGGCCCGCCTGGACCGCGCGGTCGCCTCCCTGGAGGGCCGCCACCCCGATTACTGGCACTTCCTGACCGAGACCGAGGCGGTGCGCACGACCGTGGCGCGCGTGGTCGCGCAGATCCGCGAGGAGCGGGGCCAGGGGGCCTGAGGAGCGGAAGAGGGGGCTGAGGGGGCCCAGCGTTTGGCAGTCGCCGTCCCGCGGGCGGATCCTGGAGTCACGTACGGACTCTCGACGTACGGACGCAGGGCCTCCGCACGACCAGGGAGGCGGACATGGCCACGCACGCACTCCACCCGAGGACGAAGGGCCGCGGACGGCACATCAGGCTCGACGAGGAGCTGCCCGTCGACCACCGGCTCAGCAAGGTCTACCGCGCGGGCGCCGGTCTCATGGGGCTCGTCCTGCTCGCGTTCGGCATCCTCGGGCTCATCGACAAGGTCGGCTTCTTCGACACCCGCGGCGACACCGTCGCCGGGCTCAACACCAACGGCGCGCTCAGCGTCCTGTCGATCGCGGTGGGGCTGCTGCTCTTCGCCGGCATGGTGATCGGCGGCAACACCGCGTCGACGCTGAACATGGTCCTCGGCGCCGCGTTCGTCCTCAGCGGCTTCGTCAATCTCGCCCTGCTGGACTCCCGCTACAACTTCCTGGCGTTCCGGATCCAGAACGTCCTGTTCAGCTTCGTGGTCGGCGTGCTGCTCATGACCTTCGGGATGTACGGGCGGGTCAGCGGCGGCCTGCCGCACGACAACCCCTACTGGAAGGCCCGCCACCCCGATCAGGCACAGCCGATTCCGCAGGTAGGGAGGGCACACCACCCGGATCGGGCGCGCTGACACCGCTGTGCGAATCTGGGGAGATGCCCGACCTCATCGACTTCCCCGCGGCTCTGAGGGCGCGGCGCCTCGTCGCCATCGTGCGCGGCACCGACCCCGAGGCCTCCTTCCGTACGGTCATGACGCTCGCCGAGTCCGGCATCCCGCTGGTGGAGGTCTCCCTCAGCGGCGCCGACGCCCTGGGCGTGCTGCGCAGGGCCCGCGCCGAACTGGGCGCCGACGCCTGGCTCGGCGCCGGCACGGTCCTCACCGCGAAGGACGCGCGCGCGGCCGCCGACGCGGGCGCCAACCTCGTCGTGACACCGGGCCTCGGCGCGGGCGTCGACGAGGCGGTACGGCTCGGGCTCCCGGTGCTCGGCGGCGTCCTCACACCCACCGACGTCATCGCGGCCGAGGCGGCGGGCGTGACCGCGCTGAAGATCTTTCCCGCGTCGGCGATGGGCGGCCCCGCCTACCTCAAGGCCCTGCAGGGCCCCTTCCCCCGTACGCCCTTCGTGCCGGTCGGCGGCGTGGACGCGGCGGCCGCCGAGGCGTATCTGGCGCTCGGCGCGGTCGCGGTGGGCGTCGGCTCACCGCTGATCGGCGACGCGGCGGACGGCGGCGACCTGGCCGCGCTGCGGGCGCGGGCCGCGGAGTTCGTGAAGGTGACCTCGTGAGGACGAGGGGCGGCCTGGTGAGGACGGGCGAGGCGCCCTGCGACGTCCTCACCCTCGGCGAGACGATGGTCGCCCTGCGCGGCAGCGGCCCGCTCAAACTGGGCGGCTCCATGGAGGTGTCCGTCGCGGGCGCCGAGAGCAACGTCGCCATCGGCCTGTCCCGTCTCGGCCACACCGTCCGCTGGGCGGGGGCGGTCGGCGCCGACGAGGCCGGCGAACTGGTGCTGCGCACGCTGCGCGCGGAGGGCGTCGACGTCACCGGGGCGACGCGCGACCCGCACGCCCCGACGGGCCTGATCCTCTTCGAGCCGCGGCTGCCGGAGGTGACCCGCGTGCACTACTACCGCGCGGGCTCGGCGGGTTCGCGGCTCGCCCCGGAAGCGGTGGAGGCCGCCTTCGCCGCGGCACCCGCGCCGCGCGTCCTGCACCTGACCGGCATCACCCCGGCCCTCGGCCCGTCCGCGGCCGAGGCCTGCCGCCGCGCCCTGCGCCTGGCCCGCGAGCACGGCACGCAGGTCTGCCTGGACGTCAACTTCCGCTCGCGCCTGTGGAGTTCGCAGGAGGCGGCGGCGGAACTGCGGTCCTGGATCCCGTACGTGGACGTCCTCATCGCCTCGGACGACGAACTGCCGCTGTGCCTCGCGTCCACCGAGGCCGCCCCGGAGGAGACCCTCCTCGGCCTGGGCGTCCGCGAGGTGGTGGTCAAACTCGGCGCGTCCGGCGCCACGGCGCACACCGCCGAGGGCGAACTCCACGCCCCCGCGCGCGAGGTGCGGGCGGTGGACGCGGTGGGCGCGGGCGACGCGTTCGTGGCCGGCTACCTGTCGGCCCTGCTGGACGCCGAGCCCGTACCGACCCGCCTGGACCGAGCGGTCACGACGGGCGCGTTCGCGGTGGCGTCCCGGGGCGACTGGGAGGGGGCGCCGACGCGGGCGGAGCTGGGCCTGCTGGGGGCGGGTCCGGGGACGGTGGTGCGCTGATACGGGCTGGGAGGGGCGTCCCGTGAGGAGCGCGGGCCCGTGAGGAGCGCGGGCCCGTGGCCTACGTGTCTCCGCCGCCGGGCACGACAAGCCCCGTAAGGGGCGCGGGGAACTGCGCGATCAGCCATATCCGGCCCGCAGACACCCCCGAACAAACCCCCGACGGCGCTCTCAGCCGCAACAACCCCCACCACAGCAACCACCGCCACCGCCACCGCCTCCACGCGGAGCCGGGGCGGACCCGGAAGACCCGGAAGACCCTCCGACCGCCACCGCGGACAACAACTTCACCGTGTCGCCGTGCCCGGCAGGGCACACCGCCGGGTCACCGGACTCGGCCATGGGCCGGCTCAACTCGAACGTGTCACCACAGGACCGGCACCGGTATTCATATCGAGGCATGGCATCAGGCTAGCCTCGCCCCACCGCCTCCAGGAACGCCCCGGCGATCACTTCCCCCGCGGCGACCCCCCGCTCCGGCAACACCGTGAGCCCCGGCGCCACGAACCCCGTGTCGGCGAGCTCACCGTGCCCCGGCCGCCACGAACGGTCCGCGGCCAGCAGCAGATCCGCGTCGAGCAACGAGTCGCCCGCGGCAAGGATCTCCCCGGCCCCGGTACGCCGCGCGACCTCCCGCACCGCCGCGCTCTTGGTCAGCGGCTTCGGCACGGCGTAGAGCTTCCGCCCCTGCAGCGACACCGTCCACCCGCGCCCCTCGGCCCAGACGGCGAGCTCCTTGACCCACTCCTCGGGCAACAGCGCGCGCTCGACGACGAGATAGGCGAAGAGGTCCTCGGCCACACGCTCCTTGAGCAGCCAGGCCGGATCGGCGGTACGCACCAGGTGCGCGCGGACCTCGTCGAGCGAGGCGCACTCCGCGGCCAGGCGCCGCGCGACGGTCGCCTGCCAGTCAGGGTCGGAGACGCCGTCGACGAGCAGGTGCCCGCCGTTGGCGCAGATCGCGAACTCCGGTGCGGGGCCCGGGAGATGGATGCGTCCGTACTGCTCGCGCGTGCGCGTGGTGGTCGGCACGAAGACGGCGGTGCGCGCCAGCTCGTCGAGGAGCCCTGCGGCGGCCTCGGTGACGTACGAGAGCGGCTTGCCCTCGTACACCTCGACGCAGAGCAGGCGCGGCGCCTCGGCGTCGGACATGGTCAGGCCGAGAGCGGCGGCGGAGTAGATGAGGGTGCGGTCGAGGTCGCTCGCGACGATCCCGGTCACCGGGAAGCCACCGCCTTGCCGTCCGCCCCCGTCGCGCCCCGCGTGTACTGGGGGTGGATCAACCCCACGCAGGTGTAAGGGAGTTCACCGACCTCCTCGACGGGCACGCCGCGCTGCTCGGCGAGCAGCCGTACGTGGTCGAGGTCGGCCCCCGCGCCCGCGCGGGCCAGGATCTTCCAGGGGACGCGCCGCAGGAGCACGCGGGTCGTCTCGCCGACGCCCGGCTTGACGAGGTTCACGTCGTGGATGCCGTACTCCTCGCTGATCCGCTCGACGGCGGCCCAGCCCTCCCAGGTCGGTGCCCTGTCGGCGGAGAGCACCTCCTCGACCCGGGCGTCCACCGCGTCGGCGACGTCACCGAAACGGCTCACGACCGCGTCGACGAACTCGCCCGACGCATCGGCGTCCGCGAGCTCGCGGTAGAACTTCGCGCCGTGGAAGTCGTCGGGTCCGACCAGGTCGGCCCGGAGCACCGTACGCGAAATCAGGCCGGAGACCGTGGAGTTGAGGCAGGCCGAGGGGATCAGGAAGTCCTCGCGGGTGCCGTAGGTGCGGACGCACGAGCCCGGGTCGGCGAGCACGGCGATCTCCGGGCTGAACCCGGTGGGGCCGCCCGCCGCCTCGAACTCCCTCACCGCCTCGGCCAGTTCACGGGTGATCGCGCCCTTGCCGGTCCAGCCGTCGACGAAGACGACGTCGGCCGGGTCGTGGTGGGCGGCGAGCCAGCGCAGCGCGTTGGCGTCGATGCCGCGGCCGCGCACGATCGACACGGCGTAGTGCGGCAGGTCGAGGCCGTGCCGGTGCGCGGCCCAGCGGCGCATCAGGACGCCGACGGGCGTGCCCGCGCGGGCCAGGGAGACCAGGACCGGGCGCGGCGACCGCTCGGCGAGCACCGTCTCGGTGACGGTGCCGACGGCCTGCGCGATGCGGGTGGCGGAGGTGTCGAGGGCGGCGCGGAACAGCTCCTGGTAGCGCTCGCTCGGCTGGTACTCGACGGGCAGCGACTCGGCGTAGTGCGCGCCACCGCTCTGTATCGCCTCCTCGCGCTCCTCCGTGGGCGCTTCGAGGGTCACGTCCGAGAGGTCCTGGAGCAGCCAGCCGACGTCTTCGGGCGCGTAGGAGGAGAAGGCGGGGCCGCGGAGGGGCTCGGGGAGCATGCGGGACCTTTCAGGAACGTACTCAGGTACGCAGTCGGGTACGCACTCAGGTACGTACGAAGGGACGACGGCCAGCAGGACGTGTCCGGTGTGCGCGGAGAGCTGCGCCAACAGCCCTTCGGGGGCGTGCAGTTGAGGGGTGTCCGCGACGGAGTCGACGACGGCGACGATCGCGTCGAAGCCGGCGCCCGCCACGTTGTAGGCGTACCGGGTGCCGGGGCCGTCGGCGGGCTCGTCGTGCGCGGGGAAGGCGAGGCGGGTGCGTATCGCGTAGCCGGGGTCGTCCACGGCGAGCACGGGTGAGCGGGTCGTGGTGGAGAACCGCACCTCGGCGCCGGTGCGCCGCTCCAGCTCCACGCCGAGGGCGAGCGGCGCGTACATCAGCTCCTCGAAGCCGAGGACGAGCACGCGGCGCGCGCCGTCGGGCAGCGCCTTCGCGATCCGGTCCGCCATGTCGGGCAGCGCGGCGTCGAGGGCCGCTCGGTGCGCTGGCGTGAAGCCGTGCCGCCCGCCGTCGGGGACGCCCGCGGGCCAGCCGAGCTCGACGCGGTCGACCGGGCCGCGCTCGCCTCGGGGCCGAGGGACGGCGGCGCTCCCGGACTCTCCCTCGGGTCCGCTCTCCGATCCGCTCCCGGGCCTGCTCTCGGCCCCGCTCTCGTGCTCGGCGACCAGCGCCTGCCCCTTCTCCAGGACGCCGTCGGGCAGCCGCACCGTCCCGGACGCCGTCGCGACGAGGTCGACGCGCGCGCCGATCTCGCGGGCGAAGTCGGCGAGCCGCCCCTGGTCCTCGGGCGAGCGCATGTCGACCAGGGCCACGATCACGTACCGCTCGCGCGGGAAGCGCTCGTGCAGGGCGCGGACGGTGTTCAGGACGGTGTTGCCGGTGGAGAACTCGTCGTCGACGAGGACGAGCGGCCCTTCCCCGGCGAGCAGCCGCGGATCCTCGGGCAGCAGCAGGTGCGAGGTGGCGTGCGAGTGGGACTCCTCGAAGCCGCCCGCGCGCTCGACGCCCTCGACGGGGCGCCGGGTGGAGTGCAGATAGGGCGCCTTCGCGAGTCCGTCGGCGACCGCGTGACCGAGGCCGGTCGCGGTCTCCGCGTAGCCGAGGACGAGGGCGCGCCCCGCCTCGTCGTCGCCGAGCAGGTTCCGCACCCGGACGCCGAGCTCGTGCCCGGCCGCGTACACGACCGAGGGTCGCTGCGGCACGTGCTTGCCGAGCACGTTCGACACCAGGAGGTGGGCCCGCTTGGGGTTGCGGCGCAGCGCGAGCCCGAGCAGGCCGCGCAGCGTGCCGTCGCCGTCGAGCCCGACCCCGAGCCGCTCGGCGACCCAGGTCCCCGACCAGACCGCCGCCTCGGGCCCCGCTTCTTCGGTCACGTACGTCATGTTCCTCATGTTCGTCTTGTTCATCGGCCGGGAATCTCCATCAGGCCGGTATCCCGGCGGTGAGCAGCTCCACGAAGCCGACGTCCTCCCTGGCGACGCCGAAGACCTCGGCCCGCCGCAGGGTCCGCTCGGCCCAGGCGCGGTGCGGCTTCACCTCGTTCATCTTGTTCGTGTACGAGGAGCGCAGGACCCCGCCGCCGCCCCGCTCGGGACGCAGGATGTCCTCGGCGTCGCTGAACTCCTCGTGGCTGACCACGGAGAGGGCGTGCACGGGCAGGACGTGCGAGGGGTGGATGCAGGTCTTGCCGAGCAGGCCGTTGGCACGGTCGAGCTCGATCTCGCGGAGCAGGCCGTCCATGTCGTGCTCGATGAGGGCCTGGCGCAGCTCGTCGGCCCTGACCTCCAGGAAGGGGCTGCGGCGCAGCTGCGGCTTGAACATCCGCTCCTGGACGCGGAAGTACTCCCACACGGGTCCGGTCACGGTGAATCCCGTGCCGTCGGCCCTGCCGAGGACGTTCACGACGTCGGCGATGACGGAGGCGACGATCTGTACGTCGTACGCGGTCATGTCCGGCGGCCTGCGCAGTCCGTACGCGGAGCAGAAGTCGGTGACGCCGAGGCGCAGCGCGAGCACTCGGTCGCGGTACTTGTCGACGGTGCGGGCGATCCCGGCGAGGGTCTCGGCGCGGCTCTCCAGGTGCAGCAGCTCGGGGGACTCCAGGACGGGCATGGCGAACAGTCGCCGTCCGCCGGGCAGGTCCGAGGCCTCCGCGTCCGTCAGCGCCTCCAGGAACGGAACACCGCGTTCCTCGGTGAACTTGGGCAGTACGAATCCGGACAACAGCCGGACGTCGGGGCCGAGCCTGCCGACCAGGTCGGGTATCTGCTCGGCGGCGCGCACCCGGATGAAGAGCAGGGGCGGCTCCACGCCCCGCCGCGCCAGGTCGGCGAACTGCCGGACCAGGTTCTCCTCGGCGGCCGTGACCTCGGCGTCGTCGATGGAATCCTCCAGGCAGAGCACCATGGAGACGACGCCGCGCCCGGCCTGCTTGAGGATGTCGTCGGCGAGGCGGGGGCGGGTGGCCGGGCTGTAGAGCGTGGCTCCCAGGGCGGCCGCGAGCAGGTGGGGCGGGGAGTCCGCGGTGAAGGCACACGGCTCCCTGTGGAAGAGGCGCTGCCGCACCTCTGGGGCGATGTGCCCGAAATGACGCATGAGATTCCCCTGCTATCGCCTGTTTCGTCGACGTGGGCCGTTCGGATGTGGCCGGTAATAGTACGTAGAGACGGGTGCCGGGGGTTCCCTCCGGGCATGAACTTCAGGTAACCCGGCCATGTCGTACACGCACACCACACAACCGTCGCACGCTCGCACCACCCGCAGGTCAGGCGCCTGCCGACGCGGTCGGGACCTTGGGGCCCCCGCGTTGTCCCGTCCTGACGGGGGAAGGCAGGATGACCGCATGACGCACGCGATGTTGAAGGGGTCGAACGTCCCTCTCGAAGCCTCGGCCGTCCGCGCCGTGCTGCGCTGGACCCCGGGCCAGGGCGTCCCCGACGTCGACGCGTCGGCGCTGCTCCTCGGCGGCGACGGCCGCGTCCGCTCCGACGAGGACTTCGTCTTCTACAACCAGCCGCGCCACCCCGCGGGCAAGGTCTGGCGGCTCGGCAAGAAGCGGGTCGCCGAGGGCCTGACCGACACGATTCAGACGGATCTGGCGGGCATGGACCCGGCGGTGAGCCGAGTGCTCCTGGCCGCTTCGGCGGAGGGCGTCTCCTTCGAGCACGTACCCGCCCTGCGGATCCTGCTGTACGACGCCGCGCTCGCCGACGCCGCACCGCTCGCCTACTTCGACATCACTCCGCAGACCGGCGAGGAGACGGCGCTGATCTGCGGGGAGCTCTACCGCCGCGGCGAGGGCTGGAAGTTCCGCGCGCTCGGCGAGGGCTACTCCAACGGCCTGGAGGGTCTCGCCTCCGACTTCGGGATCTCGGTGGACGACTCGGACTCCGCGCCGCCCGAGCCCGCTCCGCCGGCCTCCACCTCCTTCCCGCTGCCGCCCCAGCAGCCCGTGCCGCAGCAGCCCGTGGCCCAGCCGTCCGTCGCACAGCCCGCCCCGCAGTCGGCCCCCCAGCCGGCGTACGGCTATCCGCCCGAGCCGCCCCGCCACCCGGCGCCCCAGCCCGCGTACGGCTACCCGCCTGCGGCGCCCACGCAGCCCACCCCGATCGCGCATCCCGCCCCGGTCGCCCAGCCTTCGTACGGCTATCCGCAGCCCGTGGCCCCGATGCCCGACCCGAACTTCCGGCTGCCCCCGCAGGGCCCGCAGTTCCTGTCCCGCTGAGGGCCGGGGCCGGCCTGGCGGGGGCACCCGCTCAGCCCACCTTGGTCTTGTAGCCGCGGCCCCACTGCAGGCCCCAGCCGTACAGCCGGTCGAGCTCGGCCTGGAAGCCGTAGACGAACTTCACCTCGCGGCGCACGATCAGCTCGTCCTTGATGTTCTCGATGGAGACCACCGCGCACGAGCGGGCCTGCGGCTGGCGCTCGTCCAGGTCGATCTCGACCCGCGGGCCGTTGCTCGGGTAGAGCGTGACCTTGGCGTGCGTGCGGTCGAAGGCGGGCGTCTGGTCGTAGATGTACGCGAAGACCAGGAGCCGCTTGATGGACTCGCGGTGGTCGAGGTTCACGTAGATCGTCTCGCCCGACGGCGAGCCGAACCGGTCGTCGCCGCTCAGCTTCACGTACGGCGGCGCGTTGAGGCTGCCGAAGAAGCTGCCGAGCGGCTGGACAACGCCCTTGGTGCCGTCCATCAGCTCGTACAGACAGCCGATGTCGAGGTCGACGTTGACCACGCCCTGGGTGTGCGCCTGCACCACGTCGGGCTGGAACATCTTGAAGGGGTGCCGCAGCAGGCTGCCGCTCTTGCGCTGGCCGATGAGGTCGGACGTACGCATCTGCCACGACAGGTTGACCCGCAGGTTGCCGGTGGCCGCGCCCTGTTTGGTGAGCGAGACCGTCGGGTTCCGTTTGGTCAGTTCGATGGAGTTCGTCGCCGCGCTGCCCGATGCGAACTCCGTCGACCGGCCACGCCACAGACCGTCCCAGAAGGACATGCCGCCCCCAAGTGCCCTTGTGCCACCTACGAATACCGACGGGGCGGCCCT
The DNA here is from genome assembly GCF_055558735.1 of Streptomyces sp. NPDC025651. Lineage (NCBI taxonomy): Bacteria > Bacillati > Actinomycetota > Actinomycetes > Kitasatosporales > Streptomycetaceae > Streptomyces > Streptomyces sp. NPDC025651. The sequence continues at coordinate 812,503 of NZ_JBVHLZ010000001.1, read as the reverse complement.
GAGGACATCTCCTCGAAGGCCGCCCCGCACAGAGCGTTCCTCACCCTGGCCGCCGTCACACTCCGGAATACGGAATCGGACAGTTCGGCGAGGGATTCAGTCAGCGTCAGACCCCGGACGAGACCTCAGACTTCTCGTCCGATCCCGCTTTTCCCTCGGCCGCCGCCAGCGCACGGTTGCGGCGCACGGACGAGAAGAAGGACCAGGCGATCAGGAGGACACCGATGGAGCCGGTGATGACCTCGTGGATCTCGTACTGGATGGTCACCAGGAGGATCACGGCGAGGGCACCGATCGCGTAGTGCGCGCCGTGCTCCAGGTAGACGTAGTCGTCGAGGGTGCCCTGGCGGACCAGGTAGACCGTGAGCGAACGGACGTACATGGCGCCGATGCCGAGGCCGAGCGCCATCAGGACGATGTCGTTGGTGATCGCGAAGGCGCCGATGACGCCGTCGAAGGAGAAGGACGCGTCCAGGACCTCGAGGTAGAGGAACATGAAGAACGCGGCCTTGCCCGCCATCACGACGGCAGGAACCTTCTTGCCGCTCCGCTTGGCCTCTTCCTCCTGCTCGTGCTCGCGCTCCTCCTCTTCCTCGAGCTTGTTCTCGAAGAAGCTGGAGAGTCCGCCCACCACGAGATAGGTGATCAGACCCGCGATACCGGCGATGAGGACCGTCTGCGCCTTGTCCACATGGGTGCCGCCGTGCTGGTGGGCGTTGGTGGCGAAGGTCATCGCGGTGACCATCAGGACGATGAGCGCGATGCAGACCGACAGCATGTCGACCTTGCCGAGCTTGGCGAGCGGGCGCTCGATCCAGCCGAGCCACTTGATGTCACGGTCCTCGAAGATGAAGTCGAGGAAGATCATCAGCAGGAACATGCCACCGAAGGCGGCGATCGACGGGTGGGCGTCGGTGACCAGTTGCTGGTAACGGTCCTTGTCGGTCATCGCCAGGTCGACGGCCTCGATCGGCCCGATCTTGGCGCTGATGGCCACGATGACGACGGGGAAGACCAGCCGCATGCCGAACACGGCGATGAGGATGCCGATGGTGAGGAAGATCTTCTGCCAGAAGGCATTCATCTTCTTCAGGATTCCGGCGTTGACCACCGCGTTGTCGAAGGACACCGAGATCTCGAGGACGGACAGGATCGCCACGACGCCGAACCCGGTCCACCCCCCGTAGAACACCGCGGCGACCAAGCCGAGCGCGGTGACCGCGAACGACCAGCCGAAGGTTTTCAGAAGCACTGGCTACCCAATCGTGTGTGTACGGGCTCCCGTGTAGCGGTCTCCCCCGCGCCGGTCCCCGGCTTTAAGAAACGTTGACCCCGAAGTCTAGAGGTCCCGCTCCGCGTCCGGGGAGGGAGACCCTCTCCGGACGCGGAGCCCCTGGTTCCCGGGCACCCCTGTCAGCTGCGCAGCCTCGCCCCCTCGAAGACCAGAAGGAACGGGGCGATGAAGCCGGACGCCTCGACCGGAGTGGCACCACCGGTGACGACGAGCACCACGCCGGCAGCGAGCGCGGCACAGTACATGAGGACATGGCTCATCGAGCGCGAGGCCGTCGACTGAGGTTCCTTGGGCATAATGAACAGACTCCCGTCCTTTGGGGCGGCGAGCTCCCGGAGAGTCATCTGCCTCGTTTCCAGGCGCAGCAGGTGGCTCTCCGTCTTCGTCGCCGGGCCACGCTGCGTGCGTGGACCTTTACGAAACGTTGACCCCGAAGTCTAGAGCGATGCCGCGCAGGCCCGACGCGTACCCCTGTCCGACCGCGCGGAACTTCCACTCGCCCCCGTACCGGTAGACCTCGCCGAAGATCATCGCGGTCTCCGTGGAGGCGTCCTCGCTGAGGTCGTAGCGCGCGAGCTCCTGGCCGTCCGCCTGGTTCACCACGCGGATGAAGGCGTTGCTGACCTGGCCGAAGGTCTGTCCCCTGTTGTCCGCCTCGTGGATCGAGACGGGGAAGATGATCTTGTCGCAGTTGACCGGCACCTTGGAGAGGTCGATCAGGACCGACTCGTCGTCGCCATCACCCTCACCGGTGAGGTTGTCGCCGGTGTGCTCGACGGAGCCGTCGGGGCTCTTCAGGTTGTTGTAGAAGACGAACCACTCGTCGCCGAGGACCCTGCCCGCGTTGCACAGCAGCGCGCTGGCGTCGAGGTCGAAGGGGGCGCCGGTGGTGGAGCGCGCGTCCCAGCCGAGCCCGACGAGGACCTGGGTGAGATTGGGTGCGGCCTTGGAGAGGGAGACATTGCCTCCCTTGGCGAGCGTGACGCCCATGGTGATGGTCCTCCCCGAGGTGACGAGAGCAGAAGTTCCCATGGTGCCGGGAACAGCAGGTGATGAGCACGTCCGGCGCCGCACTGGTACGTGTGCGGCGCCGGACGACAAGCGGAGGGGCGTGCTCGGCTCAGACGTTGACGCCGAAGTCCTGCGCGATGCCGCGCAGGCCCGAGGCGTAGCCCTGGCCGACCGCGCGGAACTTCCACTCGGCGCCGTGGCGGTACAGCTCGCCGAAGACCATGGCGGTCTCCGTCGAGGCGTCCTCGGAGAGGTCGTACCGCGCGATCTCGGCGCCGCCCGCCTGGTTCACGACGCGGATGAACGCGTTGCGGACCTGGCCGAACGACTGCTGGCGCGTCTCGGCGTCGTAGATCGAGACCGGGAAGACGATCTTCTCGACGTCGGCGGGCACCGCGGCGAGGTCGACCTTGATCGCCTCGTCGTCGCCCTCGCCCTCACCGGTGGTGTTGTCACCGGTGTGCTCGACGGAGCCGTCGGGGCTCTTCAGGTTGTTGAAGAACACGAAGTTCTGGTCGTTGCTGACCTTGCCCTCCGCGTTCGTCAGGATCGCGCTGGCGTCGAGGTCGAAGTCCGTACCGGTGGTGGTGCGGACGTCCCAGCCCAGGCCGACCAGAACCGCGGTCAGGCCCGGCGCCTCCTTGCTCAGCGATACGTTGCCGCCCTTGCTGAGGCTGACTCCCACGAGTCCTCCCAATTGGTGTCCAGGGGCGGGGAGCCCCAAGCGTTGCGTTGCCATCGGATCAACGACTGGATCCTAGTGACCGGTTCCCGGCCGCCACAGGCTCTGCACCTGAAGAATCACAGGGTGCCACCCCTGAGGAATCACAGGGTCTCCAGGGCCTTGACGTACTCGTTCAGGTCGCGGGCGTCCGGCAGGCCGTTGACGACGCTCCAGCGCACCACGCCCTCCTTGTCGATGATGAACGTGCCGCGCACCGCGCAGCCCTTGTCCTCGTCGAAGACGCCGTACGCGCGCGAGACCTCGCCGTGCGGCCAGAAGTCGGAGACCAGCGGGTACTCCAGGCCCTCCTGCTCGGCGAAGACCCGCAGGGTGTGGATGGAGTCGTTGGAGACGGCGAGCAGCTGGGTGTCGTCGTTGACGAACTTCGGCAGCTCGTCGCGGAGCGCGCACAGCTCGCCGGTGCACACGCCGGTGAACGCGAACGGGTAGAAGAGCAGCACCACGTTCTTCTCGCCACGGAAGTCGGAGAGCTTCACGGTCCGGCCGTGGTTGTCCTTGAGCTCGAATTCCGGGGCCTTGGTGCCGGTCGCGATTCCAGCGAGCGCCATGAGATACGCATCCCTTCGACGGTGCCCCTCGGTGGGGCTGTTCGGGTGACTCCACCCTACGTCCGCATGCGCGAGGCCCCTCGCCGACACAGGTCGACGAGGGGCCTCGGATACGCCCTGCAAAGGGGCGCGGGGAACTGCGCGATCAACCACGGCGGCCCCGCAGCGGAACCCGCGCCTCAGCGGAGCGTCACCGCTTCTTGGCGGCCGCCTTCGGCGTGATCAGGCGGCTGCCGCTCCAGTCCTTGCCGGCGTTGACGCTCTTGGTCGCCGACAGACCCGCGGTGGTGGCGGCCTCGCCGATCTCGCTCGGCTCGACATAGCCGTCGCGCCCGGTCTTCGGAGTCAGCAGCAGGATCGAGCCGCCCTCCTCCATGTACGCGATGGCGTCCACCAGCGCATCAGTCAGGTCCCCGTCGTCCTCACGGAACCAGAGCACCACGGCGTCGGCCACGTCGTCGTAGTCCTCGTCGACGAGCTCTGTGCCTGTGGCCTGCTCGATGGCCTCGCGGAGCTCCTGGTCGACGTCGTCGTCGTAGCCGATCTCCTGGACCACCTGGTCGGGCTGGAAACCAAGCCTTACGGCCAGGTTCGTCTCCGCGTGGTCCGCGGTCGCGCTCACGGATTGCCTCCTGATCATGTTTTTGGGAATGCCTGTCAGCCACGCGCGTGCGCGGGGCGTTGGCCGTAGTCCACACGGGCGGGACGGATCGCGCAAGTACCCGGCCGCCGAGACCGCCGAAACGGTGACGTTCCCGACCGTGTCGCCGCAACTGCCGCCACATCCGTACGAGGCCGAACGGCTCTGCGAAGCGGCTAGGCAGGATGGGCGTATCGTTGCGATTTGGGCCGAGCCTACCCCAGGGTCGACCGATGAACGTCTCGGTTACCTATCGGTAGAGATGACGTTTGCGTCCACGCGGTACACGATGGGGAGCGGTGCACGGCCAGGCATTACCCAGGCGAAAGCCCCAACAGCGAAGGAACAGCGTGGCTTCCGGATCCGATCGCAACCCGATCATCATTGGCGGCCTGCCGAGTCAGGTCCCGGACTTCGATCCCGAAGAGACCCAGGAGTGGCTCGACTCCCTCGATGCCGCGGTCGACGAACGCGGCCGCGAGCGGGCCCGCTACCTGATGCTCCGGCTGATCGAGCGCGCGCGAGAGAAGCGCGTCGCCGTGCCCGAAATGCGCAGTACGGACTACGTCAACACGATCGCGACCAAGGACGAGCCGTTCTTCCCCGGCAACGAGGAGATCGAGCGCAAGGTCCTCAACGCGACCCGCTGGAACGCCGCGGTCATGGTCTCCCGCGCCCAGCGCCCCGGCATCGGCGTCGGCGGCCACATCGCCACCTTCGCCTCCTCCGCCTCCCTCTACGACGTGGGCTTCAACCACTTCTTCCGCGGCAAGGACGAGGGCGACGGCGGCGACCAGATCTTCTTCCAGGGGCACGCGTCCCCCGGTATCTACGCCCGCGCCTTCCTCCTGGACCGGCTCTCCGAGCAGCAGCTCGACGCGTTCCGCCAGGAGAAGTCCAAGGCGCCCAACGGCCTCTCCTCGTATCCGCACCCGCGCCTGATGCCGGACTTCTGGGAGTTCCCGACGGTCTCCATGGGCCTCGGCCCGCTCGGCGCGATCTTCCAGGCGCGCATGAACCGCTACATGGAGGCGCGCGGCATCGCCGACACCTCCAAGTCGCACGTCTGGGCGTTCCTCGGCGACGGCGAGATGGACGAGCCCGAGTCGCTCGGCCAGCTCTCCATCGCCGCCCGTGAGGGCCTGGACAACCTCACCTTCGTCGTCAACTGCAACCTGCAGCGCCTCGACGGCCCGGTGCGCGGCAACGGCAAGATCATCCAGGAGCTGGAGTCACAGTTCCGCGGCGCCGGCTGGAACGTCATCAAGCTGGTCTGGGACCGCAGTTGGGACCCGCTGCTCGCGCAGGACCGCGACGGCATCCTGGTCAACAAGCTGAACACCACGCCCGACGGCCAGTTCCAGACGTACGCCACCGAGACCGGTTCCTACATCCGCGACCACTTCTTCGGCGACGACCACCGGCTGCGCGCCATGGTCGAGAACATGACCGACGACCAGATCCTCCACCTGGGCCGCGGCGGTCACGACCACAAGAAGATCTTCGCCGCGTTCTCGGCGGCCAAGGCCCACAAGGGCCAGCCGACGGTGATCCTCGCCCAGACGGTCAAGGGCTGGACCCTCGGCCCGAACTTCGAGGGCCGCAACGCCACGCACCAGATGAAGAAGCTGACGGTCGACGACCTCAAGGGCTTCCGCGACCGCCTGCACATCCCGATCACGGACAAGCAGCTGGAGGACGGCGCCCCGCCGTACTACCACCCGGGCCGCGACTCCGAAGAGATCCAGTACATGCACGACCGCCGCAAGGGCCTGGGCGGGTACGTCCCGACCCGCGTCGTGCGCGCGAAGCCGCTGCAGCTCCCCGAGGACAAGACGTACGCGACCGCGAAGAAGGGATCGGGACAGCAGTCGATCGCCACCACCATGGCGTTCGTCCGCATCCTGAAGGACCTCATGCGGGACAAGGAGATCGGCAAGCGCTTCGTGCTGATCGCCCCCGACGAGTACCGCACCTTCGGCATGGACGCGTTCTTCCCGAGCGCGAAGATCTACAACCCGCTCGGCCAGCAGTACGAGGCCGTGGACCGCGAACTCCTCCTCGCGTACAAGGAGTCGCCGACGGGCCAGATGCTGCACGACGGCATCTCCGAGGCGGGCTGCACGGCGTCCCTCATCGCCGCCGGTTCGGCCTACGCGACCCACGGCGAGCCGCTCATCCCCGTGTACGTCTTCTACTCGATGTTTGGTTTCCAGCGCACCGGCGACCAGTTCTGGCAGATGGCCGACCAGCTCGCGCGCGGTTTCGTCCTCGGCGCGACCGCCGGCCGCACGACGCTGACCGGCGAGGGCCTGCAGCACGCGGACGGCCACTCGCAGCTGCTCGCCTCGACCAACCCGGGCTGCGTCGCCTACGACCCGGCCTTCGGCTACGAGATCGCGCACATCGTCAAGGACGGCCTGCGCCGGATGTACGGCCCCGACAGCGAGGACGTCTTCTACTACCTCACCGTCTACAACGAGCCGATCCAGCACCCGGCCGAGCCTGCCGACGTGGACGTCGACGGCATCCTCAAGGGCATCTACCGCTTCAAGTCCGGTGAGCAGGGCGCCATTCCGGCCCAGATCATCGCGTCCGGCGTCGCGGTGCCGTGGGCGGTCGAGGCCCAGCAGATCCTCGCCTCGGAGTGGAACGTCAAGGCGGACATCTGGTCGGCCACCTCCTGGAACGAGCTGCGCCGCGAGGCCGTGGACGTGGAGCGCCACAACCTCCTGCACCCCGAGGAGGAGCAGCGCGTCCCGTACGTCACGCAGAAGCTGTCCGGCGCCGAGGGCCCGTTCGTGGCCGTCTCCGACTGGATGCGGAGCGTCCCCGACCAGATCTCCCGCTGGGTGCCCGGCACGTACCAGTCGCTGGGCGCGGACGGCTTCGGCTTCGCCGACACCCGTGGCGCCGCCCGCCGCTACTTCCACATCGACGCGCAGTCGATCGTGGTCGCGGTGCTGACCGAGCTGGCCCGTGAGGGCAAGGTCGACCGCTCCGTACTGAAGCAGGCGATCGACCGCTACCAGCTCCTCGACGTCACGGCCGCCGACCCGGGCGCGGCCGGTGGCGACGCGTGACGGTGACGACGCGTAACGGTGACGTCCGTGACGTCACAGGGCGTGCCTGACACGCGGCGCGAGCGGGCCTCATACGGAGGTTGACCGTGCCTCTTGCGGAGGGCGGCGGGACCAGGGTCCCGCCGCCCTCCCGCGTTTTCTACGATGCGCCCATGAAGGAACTACCGGCACAGATCCGTTGGGAGCGGCGCACCCAACGCCCGCTTCTCGCGCTCGCGGTGGCGTTCGCCGTCGCCTACGCAGTGCCGATCGTGATGCCCGATGCCGGCAGGACCGTCATAAGGACCTGCACGCTGGTGGAGTGGATCGTCTGGGGCGCGTTCGCTCTCGACTACGTGGTGCGTCTCCTCCTCACCGATCACCGCAGACGGTTCGTCCGCACGCACTGGCTCGACCTGTGCGCCGTGATCCTTCCGATGCTTCAGCCGCTGCGGTTGCTGCGGCTGGTCTCCACGCTGATGCTCGTCGGCCGGCGGGCCCGAATGGCGTCGCAGATCAAACTGACGACGTATGTCGCGGGCTCGGTGGTGGGTCTGTTGATGTTCGGCTCCCTGGCGGTGCTCTCCGTGGAGCGGGACTCACCGGACGGGAACATCAAGACACTTGGCGATGCGGTGTGGTGGTCCTTCACCACGATGACGACCGTCGGCTACGGCGATCACGCACCGACGACAGGCCTCGGCAGGGTGCTCGCGGTCGGGCTGATGCTGTCGGGCATCGCGCTTCTCGGTGTCGTCACCGCGAACATCGCGGCGTGGTTCATCGCCCGCTTCGAGAAAGACGATGCCGAGGAACGGCGCCAGACAGCCGCGATCGAGGCGTTGACGGCGGAGGTACAGGCGCTGCGTGCGCAGGTGACGGCCCTGTCGGCGGCGGGCGGGCGGATGTCGGGCGCGGTGCCGGTGTCCGGCGCGGTGCCCCGTCCCGTGGCTCCCGAGAACGGTGGCGCGGGGGCGGAGGCTCTCGGCGGGGCAGGGTCGCCCTGAGCCGGGGCGCCGGGCGCCCCGGTGAGAACGGGACGCCGACGTCCCTGGGCTCAGAGCATGCCGCTCGTCGTGGTCGCCCCGGCTATCCATATGAGTGCGAGGACGGTGTCGATCGCGCCCAGGACGAGGGCGATCAGGGCCGGTACCGGACGGGCACCGGTCCAGCTGCGCCCCATGCCGAGCCAGCCGCAGACGATCGCCAGCGGGCCGAGGACTATCCCCAGCACGAAGAAGCCCGCGATCGCGCAGACGAGTCCGACGATCCCCCATGTCGCGCGGTCCGGCCCGCTCCGCGACCACGTGCGGCCGCGTGAGCGGGGGTGCTTGCGCGTGGTGTGTCCGAAGCCCGCCATCATCACTCCTCGGGTCAGCCGGTTCGGGCTCGGCTCGGCGAGTACCCCCATTCAGCTTTCCCAGACCTTGAAGGCCCGTACGCGATAAGGCGATTCGGGCGCCCAGGTGCCGCTGCCCGGATAGGTGTCGAACTCTCCGGTCTCGGCGCACTCCACCGACTGGTACACGGTGACGGGTCGGCCCGTGCGGTTCGCGAGCGCCTCCGCGCTGCCCCCCTCCGGCAGCGCGGTGCAGCTCTCGATGTCGATGTCCGCCAACTCGAAGGCCTGTCGGGCGCCTTGGAACTCCGCCTTCTCCCAGAGACAGAGCTCACCGGGCCCGCATCCGCGCAGTGTCGGCGGGGCGGCGGCCCCGGCGTGCGTGGGTGTGAGGATCACCGCGGCGAGCGCGACGGCTGTGACGGTTGTGGGCATGGTCGTGCGCATGTGGTTCAACCCCCGTGGTGTGTGGATCAGTTGTCCGCGTCGTGCGGATCTCCTGTCTGCACTGTGGACCTTCCGACCGGGCCATCGGAAGGGGTACGAATGTGCGTCACCCGGATAGGCGAAAGCCCCCCAGGATGTCCCTGAGGGGCTTTCCCTGATGGCCACCGTCCGTCCGGTGTCCGCGGCGGATTGCGCCGCGGATCCGGCCGACGACTCGTGCCTCAGATGTGACCCACGCCCGCCGCGGCCTCGGCGTTGTCGCCCCGCTTGGTCAGGAAGGCGATGAAGACCGCGACCACCGCGACGCCGGTGGCGACGAGGCAGGCCATGCCCATGCCGGACATGAACGTGTCGTGCGCGACCGAGGTGATCTGCTCGGCGACCGACGGCGGAGCCTTCGGCGGCACGGGCGCCACGCCGACCTGGACGGCCTCGGCCGCCTTGTCGAGATCGGCGGAGCTGAGCGGCGGAAGCTTCGCGTCGGCCCAGTTGCCGGGCAGGTCGCTGTCGACCTTCGACGCCATGACGGCACCGAGGACTGCCGTGCCGAGGCTGCCGCCGACCTGCATCGCGGCCTGCTGAAGGCCACCGGCGACACCGGAGAGCTCCATGGGCGCGTTGCCCACGATGACCTCGGTCGCGCCGACCATCACCGGGGCGAGGCCGAGGCCGAGGAGCGCGAACCAGACCGACATGAGGCCGCTGCTCGTGCCCGCCTCCAGCGTGGACATGCCGTACATGGCGATGGCGGTGATCGCCATACCGGCCGCCAGCGGGATGCGCGGTCCCACCTTGGTGATCATCGCGCCCGCCAGCGGCGAGCCCACGATCATCATGCCGGTGAGCGGCAGCAGGTGCAGACCGCTGTCGACGGGGCTCATCCCGTGCACGTTCTGCAGGTAGAAGGTGACGAAGAACAGGCCGCCCATGAAGGCGATGGCCATGAGCACCATCAGGACCACACCGGCGGACAGCGCCACGGAGCGGAACAGGCCCAGCGGGATGAGCGGTTCCTTGACCTTCGACTCCCAGACCGCGAAGAGGACGAAGCTCAGCACGGAGACGGCGATGAACGTCCAGGTCATGCCGTCGCCCCAGCCCCACTCCGGAGCCTTGATGAGCGCCCAGACCAGGCAGAACATGGCGGCCGACAGCAGCGCGATGCCGGGGATGTCGAAGGACCTGGGGGCGTTCTCGGCCCGGTGGTCCTTGAGGATGAACAGGCCGAGCCCGAGGGCGAGGGCACCGACCGGCACGTTGATGAAGAAGACGGACTGCCAGCTGACGTGCTCGACGAGGAGGCCGCCGAGGATCGGGCCGCCTGCGGTGGACGCGCCGATGACCATGCCCCAGATGCCGATGGCCATGTTGAGCTTCTCGGCCGGGAACGACGCACGGAGCAGACCGAGCGCGGCGGGCATCAACAGGGCGCCGAACAGGCCCTGGAGAACACGGAAGGCGATCACCAGGCTGATGGTGTCCGACAGTCCGATGGCCCCGGAGGCGGCGGCGAAGCCGACCACGCCGATGAGGTACGTCTGCCGGTGGCCGAAGCGGTCACCCAGCTTGCCCGCGGTGATCAGTGAGACGGCGAGGGCGAGGAAGTAGCCGTTGGTGATCCATTGGACGTCCGCGAAGGTGGCGCCGAGGTCCTTCTGGATGGCCGGGTTGGCGATCGCCACGATGGTGCCGTCCAGGGCCACCATCATCACGCCGATCGCGACGGAGAACAGCGTCAGCCAGGGGTGACCACGGAGCCCTTTGGCCGAGGCCGGAGCGGACGAGGGCTCCGGCGCCTTGTCCGCCTTGTCGACGGTGGTCTGACTAGTCATGCCTTGAGATTAGTGTCAGCGACTGACAGTTGACAAACCAATTCACAAGTCGGTAACTGTCACCTAGCTCACAGGTAGGGTGAGCTGGGCCGACGGCGAAAAGAGGACCATGGCGTGAAGGCCAGTCAGCGAGCGACGGAGACTGCGGAGGTGCAGCGGGAGACCGTCGAGGTCGCCCCCGCCGGCGAACCCGCCAGGCCCGGACTGCGCGAGCGCAAGAAGCAGCGCACCCGGGACGCCCTCCTGCGCGCGGCGCTCGAACTCTTCACGACCAAGGGGTACGAGGAGACGACCGTCGACGAGATCACCGAGGCCGTCGACGTCTCCCAGCGCACGTTCTTCCGCTACTTCGCCAACAAGCAGGAAGCCGCCTTCGCGATCCAGGTGATGGTGGAGGCACGCTTCGTCGAGGCCCTGCGCGAACGCCCCGCCCACGAACCCCCGCTGGTCGCGCTGCGCAACGCCGTCCTCAACGCCTGGGAAGTGATGGGCGAGTCCATCGAGAAGGTCGTCCCGGTCGAACTCCACATGCGCACCTACCAGATGATCGAATCGACGCCCGCCCTGCTCGCCGATCATCTGCGCCGCTCGATCGAGACCGAGGACGACGTCGCGGGAGTGATCGCCGAGCGCGAGGGGCTGGATGCCGGCGACCCTCGACCGCGCGTGGCGGTGGCCGCCTTCAGCGGCGTCATGCGGGTCGCGGGGCGGCTGTGGGGCGCGGGCGGGGACACCAGCCTGGAATCGATCCGCGCGATCACCATGCAGTACCTCGACCACCTGGGGCCCGCGTTGGCCGACGACTGGCACGGGCACGGACCGCGCCGGAGCGACGCGCGCTAGCCGAGTCCACGCGGCGAGATCGCCCAACCCCCGCGATTCACGCACACGTTGAGCGACAACCCATGCACCTTGAGTGACTCCCACCCCTCTCGCGCCGCGCGTACGCGCCGCCCACAGAGCGTGATGACCTCACTCCAGATGCGCCCGCTTTGCCTCAATTACCCCTCCAGAAACGTGATCTGTCTCACGCGATGCGCGGTAGGCATCACGGTTCTCCTAGGGTGTTCCGCAGTGACTTCCTTCGACTCATCCCCTCAACTCAGCGTCTGGCGCGCTCTGCTCGCGCTCGCCGTCGTGTTCGTCATGCTGGCGACCACGGGCTGGACCGCGGTGCGCCACAACAAGAGCGACGCGTCCCCGCTCGATGCCGCTCTCTCCGCCTGGGAGCGGGGAAGCATCGGCGGACGCGCACTGCCCGACCCCGACGCTCCCGCCGGCCGGCTCGCCCACTTCTTCGCCTCGCTCGACACGAAGCAGCGCAACCGTCTCGCCGCCCGCTATCCCCTGGCGGTCGGCAACATGAACGGCGCGCCCGCCACGCTCCGTTATCGCGCGAACCACATCGCCCTGGGGCAGGCCCGCAAGGTCGAGCGCCAGCGCATGCACGACAACCGCCTCTCCCCCGCGGGGCAGCAGGAGGCCGAGCGCAGGATGAAGCGGTTCGGGGTCATGATGCGTCCCGGACGTCAGGTCCTCGCCTTCGACCCCATGGGCTCCGGACGCATGGCCGAGGTCTTCGGAGACCTCGACAAGGCCCACCGGGTCTCCGTCGTGGTCCCCGGTGTCGACACGAACGTGCTGACCTTCGAGCGGACGTTCCGCAAGTACTCCGCACCGGTGGGCATGGCGAAGTCGCTCTACCAGGCGGAACGCTCGGTGAAGCCACGCACGCGTACCGCCGTGATCGCCTGGGCCGACTACACCGCGCCCGTCGGCATCGGCGTCGACGCGGCCACGGCCATGCGCGCCGAGGACGGGGCCGTGCGCCTGGACGCCATGGTGCGCGGGCTCCCCGGGCGCACCCCCGTCGCGCTGTACTGCCACAGCTACGGCTCCGTGGTGTGCGGTGTGGCCGCGCGGAGCCTGCCCGCACGCGTGACCGACATCGCGGTCGCGGGCAGCCCCGGCATGCGTGCCGACACCGCGTCGCAGCTGGGGTCGGGGGCCCGGATCTGGGCCACCAGGGACAGCGACGACTGGATTCAGGATGTGCCGTACATGGAGGTCGGCGGGCTCGGCCACGGTGCCGACCCGGTGTCCGGTGCCTTCGGTGCGCGCGTGCTGTCGGCGGCGGGTGCGGTGGGGCACACGGGCTATTTCGAGCCGGGCACGGAGAGCCTGCGCAACTTCGCCGAAATCGGCACCGGTTCGTACGACGGAATCCAGTGCGCCAGTGGGGGCGACGCCTGCCGGAAGGGTTTTTCCGGCGCGGCGGCGGCCTGACGCGCGTAGAAATCGATGAAACAGCGGCCCGCCGCAGGAGGGACGGAGGCGCGCGTGCCGCCTACGATGAGCCGCATGGGTGACGTACTGGCCGGATTTCATGCCGCCTGGGAGTTCGAGTCCGACTCCGTGCTCATCCGCTTCGAACGGGGAATCCGCACACCGAAGCTCTTCCAGACGCTCGGTGAACGGCGCATCCCCCTTGAGGCGATCGCGGCGGTGACACTCTCCCCGGGAAAGCGCGGGACCGTGGTTCTGCATGCCGTTCCAAGACCGGGCGCCGATCCTCTGATGGAGGCCGCGGCGGGCCAGCTCAAGGACGGCTGCGACCCGTACCGCCTGGTTCTGCCTGCCGAGCGGGAGACGCTCGCGGAGTACTACGCGGACGAGCTGCGGGCACGGATCCCGGGCGAGAGCGAGCCTGCCGACCGCTATCTGGTGGCCGCGCCCGAAGCGCCCCTGCAGTTCAAGGCGTACGACGGGAAGGCCTCCTTCGACGGCAAGCAGGTGTCCTTCCGCTGGTTCTGGACGGGCGCCTCGTCGGCGAAGTGGAAGGCCGGCGACCAGAGCTTCCCGGTGACCGACCTGTGCGGCATCGAGTGGCGTTCCCCGGAACTGTTCGAAGGCCATCTGCGGCTGCTGCGCCGCGAGACTCCCGTGGCACAGCCCGCCCAGGCCGACCAGGACCCGGCGGCCGTCGTCTTCGGTCTCGGTTACGGCCCGGTCCACGAGTCGCTGCCGTTCGCCGCCTCGGTCCTCGCCGCGGTACGGACGTCGGGCCCGGCCCTGACCGCCGGCGGCGCGGGGGCCGGCTCCTCGGCGGCCACGACCGTGCGACGCGATCCCGCGGACATCGCGGACCGCATCAGACACCTGGGCGAGCTGCATCAGGCGGGCCTGCTCACGGACGAAGAGTTCACGACGAAGAAGGCCGAACTGCTGGCGGAGCTGTGATCCGCGCCGATCACGCGTGCGGCTCGTGGGGGCGCGGGTGATACCCGGGTATGAGGTGCGGTCCGGCTCCCCGGTATGACGTCATGACTGGGGCTTCACGCCTACGCTGATCAGGCCATGAGCAGCACATCGACACCTCACGACCAAGAGCCGCGCCGTCCCTCGCCCCGGCCGGACAGGCGCGCGGCCGCCCTCCGGCGTGCCGCCGCCGCGATCCTCGACGGCCTGCGGACGGCGGGCACCTCGCTCTCCACACCCGCGGGCCCGACCGAGCCGCTTCTCGCGCACGCGCCCAAACGCTGGGTACGGATGCTGCCCCTGGTGATCGCGGTGGGCTTCGTCGCCGTCCTCATCCCGGTCACCGTCCAGGTCCTGACGAATGACTACGGGGTGGACGGCGGCCTGGCAGGTGCCCTCGCCGTCGCCCAGTCCGCCCCTCTGCTCCTCGCGATCACCCGGCCGCTCCCGGCCTGGTGGATCGTGATCGTCGCGGACATCTTCGGGGCGACAGCGACGCTGGCCGCCGACCCCGGGCGCCCCGCCCCCTGGACCCCCATGATCATCGTGGGGTATCTGGTCCTGTGCTGCGCGCTGTCGCTGCGGGAGAGCCGCCGCACCCTCCTCATGGTCTGGCTGGTCACCGTGGCCGCCGGGCTCGTGCTCGGCGCGTTCCGCGGCGAGGGCAGTCAGGACACCGGCGTGCTGCTGATGGTGCTGAGCGGGGCCGTGCTGCTGCTCGGCGCGCTGCTGCGCGAGCGCGGCGACGCCCAGCGCAGGCTCGTCGAGCAGGAGACCATCAGCGAGGCCGAGCGCGCCCAGCGCACCCTCCTCGAGGAACGGGCCCGCATCGCCCGCGAGTTGCACGACGTCGTCGCCCACCACATGTCCGTCATCACCGTGCAGGCGGACTCCGCGCCCTACCGCCTCGAAGGACTTCCCGACGAGGCGCGCGAGGAGTTCGGGAGCATAGCGGCGAGCGCCCGGGAGTCCCTCACCGAGATGCGGCGCCTGCTCGCGGTGCTGCGCAGCGAAGGGGCGGACGGCGAGCGGGCACCCCAGCCGGGCCTCGACCGGCTGCCGCACCTGGTCGAGGCCACGGTGCGGGCCGGCATACCGATCGACCTCTCCCGCCCGGAGTTGGCGATCCTCACGCACCTGGCCGATGTGACCCCGGCCGTGGACCTGTCCGCCTACCGCATCGTCCAGGAAGCCCTGTCGAACGTGATGCGCCACGCACCGGGCGCGCCCACCAAGATCACGGTCAGCCTGGACGACGAATTCCTGCTGGTCCTCGTGGTCAACGGCCCGTCCAAGGAGCCACCCGCTCCCCTGGAGGGCAGCGGCACGGGCCATGGACTCGTCGGCATGCGCGAGCGCGTACGGTTGGTCGGCGGCACCGTCGACGTCGGGCCGCTGCCCGACGGCGGCTTCCGCGTGGCCGCCCGGCTCCCTCTTCTCCCAAAGGACTCCGGCACCGCATGACCATCCGCGTGATCATCGTCGACGACCAGGCCATGGTGCGGGCGGGATTCGCCGCGCTGCTCGCGGCGCAGAGCGACATCGACGTCGTGGGCGAGGCACCGGACGGCAAACAGGGCGTCGAGGTCAGCCGCAGCACCCACCCCGACGTCGTCCTGATGGACGTCCGCATGCCGGAGATGGACGGACTCGCCGCCGCCCGCGCCCTGTTGGACCCGCCACCGGGCGTCGTGCACCGGCCGAAGGTGCTCATGCTCACCACCTTCGACGTGGACGACTACGTGTACGAGGCGTTGCGCGCCGGAGCCTCCGGGTTCCTGCTCAAGGACGCGCCGCCCGCCGACCTCATCTCCGCCGTGCGCGTGGTGGCGGGCGGCGAGGCGCTGCTCGCCCCGTCCGTGACCCGCCGTCTGATCGCGGACTTCGCCAAGCAGCGGACCGCGCCGCGCAAGGACCAGTCGCTCCGGCTCAACGGCCTGACGCCGCGTGAAACCGAGGTGCTGGTGCTGATCGCCCGCGGCCTGTCCAATCAGGAGATCGCCGAGCGTCTGGTGCTCGCCGAGCAGACGGTCAAGACCCACATCGGGCGTGTGCTCAACAAGTTGGACCTGCGGGACCGCGCCCAAGCCGTGATCTTCGCCTATGAGTCGGGCCTGGTCACGCCCGGCGAGCAGTAGCCCACCCCCTACCGCGGTATCACCACCGCATACCCCGGTATGACCTGAGAGTTGGCTCCGCGGTGTGACGTGCCGCCGCACACCGTCTTCCTACCTTTCGCTTCGTCAGGCCACAGGGCGCCACGAAGCGGGGAGGAAGACGGGCCATGCGACTTCGGTCCTGGAAAGTACGGAGCAAGAGGGCGCTGGTCGCAGCCTCACTCATGACGACGGTCGTGGCGGGCACGGCGGGCTGGGCCCTCGGCAATGAGCAGCAGCCGCTCACCGGCCCGCCGCCCGGCACGAGTTCCTGGCGCGCGGACCATGCGCTGGGGGTGCGGCTGCCGGATCCGGCGACCGCCTCCCCCGCCCGGATCGCCGCGTTCTTCGACTCGCTGAGCCCCGCGCAGCGGCACGAACTGGTGGTGCGCCACCCCTCGGTCGTCGGCAATCTGGACGGCGCCCCCACAGCCCTTCGGTACGAGGCCAACACCCGCTCCCTGCGCGCCGAGCGGGCCCGTGAGAAGGCCCGGTCGACCGACCCCGACCTCACCCTGCAGGACCACGAGCGTGCCCGCTCCCTGGTCGCGCGCTACGACGAACTGCTCGCTCCCGGGCGGCAGATACTGGCGTTCGACCCGCGGGGGCGCGGCCAGGTCGCCGAGGTGTACGGGGACTTGGCGAAGGCCCAGCACGTGTCCGTCGTCGTGCCGGGCTCCGACATCGACCTGAGCAACTTCGACCGCACCCACGACGAGTACGGCGCACCGGCCGGCATGAGCCGCTCCCTGCGCAAGGCGACGGGCGACCGCACCGCCGTGGTGGCCTGGGTGGGGTACACCACCCCGGTCGGCATCGGCCCCGACGCCGCCACGGGCCGGCTCGCCGAGGCAGGTGCGCCCCGCCTCGTGCGCTTCACACAGGGCCTGACGGCAGCCGGTACCCCGCGCCCCGCCGTGTTCTGCCACAGCTACGGCTCGGTGGTGTGCGGCCTGGCCGCTCCGCAGCTGCCCGCCTCCGACCTGGTGGTGTTCGGCTCCCCCGGGATGCGGGCGGACAGCGTGGCCGATCTGCACACCACCGCCCGGGTCTGGGCGGCCAAGGACGACAGCGACTGGATCGACAAGGTGCCGAGCATCGAGCTGTTCGGCCTCGGCCACGGCGAGGACCCCACCTCCCCCGGCTTCGGGGCCCGCCGCGTCCCGGCCGAGCAGGCCGAGGGCCACACCGGCTACCTCGCGCCCGGCACGGACTCCCTGCGCGCCTTCGCCCGCATAGCCGACGGCGACCACTCACCCGGCGTCAACCGACCCATCGGAGCACGGACATGAGCCTTCCGACCCTGAGCCGGCTGCGCGGCACGGCATCCGCCATCGACGCCAAGACCCCCACCCACCGCGACCGGGCCATAGACGGGCTGCGTGCCCTGGCCCTGCTCGCCGTACCGATCGGGCACTGGCTGCTGGGCGGCTTCACCCTCGACTCGGGCGACGCCCTGCACAACGCCAGCCCGCTGGCCTCGTTCGGTTTCTTCGCACCGCTCAGCTGGGTGCTGCAGATGCTGGGGATCTTCTTCCTCGTGGGCGGCTATGCCTCCACGCACTCGTATCGCCGAGCGGTGGCGCGCGGCGAGTCGACGGCCGGCTGGCTGCGCGGACGCCTCGCCCGCCTCGGTCGGCCGGTCCTTGGAGTGACGGCCGTCTGGGCCGCGCTGATCCCGGTGCTGTACGCCCTGGGGGTGCCGGGCACGACACTGCGCACCGGATCCACACTGGTCATCCAACCCCTGTGGTTCGTCGGCGTCTATACGGTGATCACGGCGCTCACCCCCTGGTGCATACGAGCGGCGGAGCGGATGGGGGCCTGGGCCGCGGTGCCGTTGCTCGGGTCAGTCGCCGTCGTCGACTTCCTGCGGTACGGCCCGTTCGCGGACGCCATGCCCTCCTGGCTGAGCCTGCTGAATCTGCTGCCGGGCTGGATGTTCGCCTATCAACTGGGCGTCAGCTGGGGCGAGAAGAAGCTGGGCAGGCGCGGTGCGTGGCTGCTGCTCGTCGGCGGCACGGCGCTCTTCGCCGCCCTGCTCCTCGCCTTCCACTACCCGGCGTCGATGGTCGGCGTCCCGGGCGAGGCCCGCACGAACTCACATCCACCGTCGCTGCTGGTCCTCGCTCTGGCCGCCGCGCAGAGCGGTGCGGCGATCCTGCTGCGGGACCGCATCGGCAGGCTGCTGCGCAGGCCGGCCCTGTGGGCACCGGTCGTCGTGATCAACCTCTCGGCGATGACCATCCTGTGCTGGCACCAGACGGCGCTGCTCACCGCGGCCGTGCCCGGCTCGTTCCTCGGCGCGGTGCCGGGGCTGACCACGAGCCCCGACACCCTCGGGTGGATAGCCGCGCGGATCGCCTGGCTTCCGGTCGTCGCGGGGCTGCTGGCGCTCATAGGCCGGTACGCCCGCGGCTTCGAGGCTCCCTGGAAGCGGGCCACCCGCGCCCGGCGGGCGCTGGCCGGACTCCTGGCGGCGGGCTTCGCGGTCTTCGCCCTGGGGCTGGCCTGAGCGAGCGGGTTACTCGCGGCCCGCCGAGGTGAAGGTCATGTCGGCGTAGCGGTCACCCGCCACATCGGCGGCGATCGGGGCGAGCAGGGCGAGTTCGTCGTCGGAGAGGGTGATGCGGGTGGCCGCGGTGTTCTCCTCGACGCGGGTGCGCCTGCGGGTGCCGGGGATCGGGACGACGGGCAGGCCGTGGACCGTGGCCTGCTGCTGCACCCAGGCCAGGGCGATCTGTCCGAGGCTCGCGCCGTGGGCGTCGGCGACGGCGCGGACGGGTGCCAGCAGGGCAGCGTTCACGGCGGCGTTGGTGCCGGTGAAGCGGGGCTGCTGACGGCGGAAGTCGTCCTCGCCGAGTTCCTTGTCGGCGTTGACGAACGATCCGGTGAGGAAGCCCCGGCCGAGCGGGGAGTAGGGCACGAGGGCGACGCCCAGGTCGGCCGCCGCGGGGACCACGCCCCGCTCGATGTCGCGGCTGAACAGCGACCACTCGGACTGGACGGCGGCGATGGGGTGGACGGCGTGCGCGGCGCGCAGTTCGGGGCCGGTGACCTCGCTCAGGCCGAGGTGCTTGACCTTGCCGGCGGCGACGAGCTCGGCGAGCACACCGACCGTCTCCTCGATGGGCACGTCCGGGTCGCGGCGGTGCACGTAGTAGAGGTCGATGACGTCCGTGCCCAGGCGGCGCAGGCTGGCTTCGACGCTGGAGCGGATATAGGCGGGAGTGTTGTCGACGATCCGCTTCGTCGGGTCGTCCGGGTCGATGGCCAGGGCGAACTTGGTGGCGAGGACGATCTCGTCACGGTGTTCCTTGACAAAAGAAGAGAGGAATTTCTCGTTGTCACCCATGCCGTAGACGTCGGCGGTGTCGTAGAGGGTGACGCCCAGTTCGAGGGCGCGGTCCAGGGTGGCCCTGGCCTCGTCGGCGTCCGTGGGGCCGTAGGCGAAGCTCATGCCCATGCAGCCGAGTCCCTGGACGCCGACCTCGGGCCCGCCGGTGCCGAGCCGCACCTTGGCGATGGCCTCGGACGTGTGGGCAGGGGTGTTTCCGCTGGTGTTCTCAGCCGTCATCGGTCTTCAGGGCCTTTCCGACGCCCGACGGGCGCTCGCGTACGTGTCGATCTTGTAGTCCAGGACGGCGAGGGTGTCCTGCAGCTCCGCGATGCGGGCGCGGACGTCGCGCCGGGTCGCCTCCAGGAGTTCCTGGCGCTCGGCGAAGGTGTGCTCCCCCGCGCGCACCAGCTCGGCGTAGCTGACCATGTCCGCCACGGGCATCCCCGTCAGGCGCAGTTTGCCGACGAGGGAGAGCCAGCGCAGGTCACGGTTGCTGTAGCGGCGCTGCCCCGTGTGGGAGCGGTCGACGTGCGGCATCAGGCCGATCCGCTCGTACCACCGCAGGGTGTACGCGCTCAGACCGGTGAAGGCGGCGACCTCGCTGATCGTGTAGTTGTCCTCGCCGTCCGGGCGCGGGGGCCCGGCGGGCACCGAGGCACAGGCCTCGGACCCGGGTGCGGGGTGGGCTGGTGCGGGGGTGGTGTCCATCACCGTCATGACCCTCACGCTAGGACCTTGGAGTGCGCTCCAAGCAAGTGGATCCGAGGGAAAGGAGAGGAAATCCGGGAGACGTCTCATCCCGTGGTCACTACCGTGCCCGGCATGAGTCTTGTGCGCCGGGCCACGCCAGAGGATGCCGAGGAACTGATCAGGCTGCGCCAGGTGATGATCGATTCGGTCTTCGCGGCCGGCTCCGCGGTGGAGTCGGACACCAGCTGGCATGCCGCGTCGACGACGACCGTGCGGCGTCGGCTTCAGGAACGGCAGGGGGACTTCGCGGCGTTCGTGGTCGACCGTCCGGACCGGCCGGGAGGGCTCGCGGCGCTGGTGGCGGGGACACTGGAGTACCGGATCGGGCGGGCCGGCAATCCGCACGGCCGGGTCGGCTACGTGTTCAGCGTCGCCACCGACCCGGACCAGCGGCGCCGGGGGCATGCCCGGGCGTGCATGGAGGCGCTGCTCGACTGGTTCCGTGAGCGCGGGGCGGGCAGCGTGGACCTCAACGCGTCGCCGCAGGCGGAGCCGCTGTACGCCTCGCTCGGTTTCGTGCGCAAGCCCGACCCCTCGATGCGGCTGCGGCTGTAGGGCGCTTAGGCTCGTAGGCATGCAGAGCCTGGCGTTGATCGAGAACTGGCCGGTCCCCACCGCTGCCGCCGCCGTCGTCCGTGCGGACGGGACGGTCGTCGGGACGCACGGCCCCACGGACCGGCGTTTCGCACTCGCCTCGGTCACGAAGCTGCTCGCCTCGTACGCGGCACTGGTCGCCTACGAGGAAGGGGCGATCGAGCTCGACGAGCCCGCCGGGCCCGAGGGGTCGACAGTGCGGCACCTGCTCGCGCACACCAGCGGGCTGGCGTTCGACGAGCACCGGGTGACCTCCGCGCCGGGGACGCGGCGGCTGTACTCGAACGCCGGGTTCGAGGTGCTCGGGGACCACATCGCCAAGGCGACGGACTTCACCTTCGGCGAGTATCTGCGGCAGGCGGTGCTCGAGCCGCTGGGGATGACGTCCACGACGCTCGAAGGGGGCCTGTCGCCCGCGAAGGACGGGGTCTCCACGGTCGACGACCTGGTGCGGTTCGCCGCGGAGGTACAGGCGCCGCGGTTGCTCGACGTGCGGACCGTGGCCGAGGCGATGACGGTGACGTACCCGGGGCTGAAGGGCGTCCTGCCGGGGTACGGGCATCAGAACCCCAACGACTGGGGGCTCGGGTTCGAGATCCGGGACTCCAAGTCGCCGCACTGGACGGGCAGTTCGTCCTCGCCGCGGACGTTCGGGCACTTCGGGCAGGCCGGGACGTTCCTGTGGGTGGATCCCGACGCGGGCGCCGCGTGCGTCGCACTGACCGACCGCCCCTTCGGGCCGTGGGCCGTCGAGGTGTGGCCCCCGTTCACCGACGCGGTGCTCTCCGAACTTCGCGGGTGAGCGGCCCATTGCCGCGGCCGGGAGCGATTCGCAGGTGACCGGCCCATCGCCGCGACTGGGTGCGACGCACAGGTGAGTAGCCGACCGCCGCGGCCGGGAGCGATTTACGGGTGAACGGCCCATCGCCGCAGCTGGGCGGTTCACGGCTGAGCGACCGACCGCCGCGGCCGGAAGCGATTCGCTGCTCGCCACCCGTCGCCCCCGCCGCCTCCGTCGTCCCCATCGTCCCCGCCTCCCCCACCATCCTCGCGGGCCGGTCGCGCCCCCGCGGCGGAGTCGCACATGTCAGGGCAGGGACCCGCACCCCTATGGGGCGCTCGTCATCTCCCAGACGAGCAGCTCCGCGGCGCCTGCGGCAGCCATGCCTTCCGAGCCCGGTTCCCCGGTGAGCCGGGCCGAGTCGCCCGGCCCCAACTCCTCCTCCCCGAGGGCGACTTCCCCGCGCACCACATGGACGTACACGAAGGGCGCGTCCGGCAGCGAGGTGCGCTCGCCCGCGGCGAGGCGGCGCACGTGCAGGAGCGCGCCGGCCTCCGGGACCGCGTAGGGCGTCGAGTCGGCGATGCCGCGGACCACTTCGTAGGACGGGTCGCCGCCCGGGGAGAGCGGGGCCAGCCACATCTGGACGAAGACGAGGGGGACGTCGCCGTCGTTGCGTTCCACATGGCGGACGCCGCCCGCCGCGGACAGGTGCTGGACGTCGCCGCGGCGCACCACCGAAGCGTGGCCCGTCGAGTCGCGGTGGGTGAGCTCACCCTCGACGACCCAGGTCACGATCTCCGTGTGGCTGTGCGGGTGTTCGTCGAATCCCGCACCGGGCGCGAGGCGCTCTTCGTTGCAGGCCAGGATCGCGCCGAAGCGGAGGTTGTCCGGGTCGTAGTGGGGCCCGAAGGAGAACGCGTGGAACGACTCGATGCCGGCCGTCGGCTCCCCGCCGCGGTACCGGTCGCCGGAGCGCCGTACATCAATCACGTCCCCCACGTTAGCCCCGGCACCGCATGTGCCCGCCCCGATAAGGCAGTCTTGTCCCCGTGCCCGAACCCTCAGCGAACGAAGCCCATCAGGAGCCCCGCCGGGAATCCGGCCCGGACGCCCGTCGGACCGCGCATGCGCACGCCGCGACCCTGAAGCGCCTGGAGAAGTCGTCCGGGAGCCTCGCGGCGCAGGCCATCGCGCGCATGGACGAGACGCTGTCCTGGTACCGGGCGATGCCGCCGGAGAACCGCTCCTGGATCGGCCTGGTCGCCCAGGCCGGTATCGCCGCGTTCACCGAGTGGTTCCGGCACCCGGACGCGCCCCAGGCGATCTCCACCGACGTCTTCGGCACCGCCCCCCGCGAGCTGACCAGGGCGATCACCCTGCGCCAGACCGTGGAGATGGTGCGTACGACGATCGAGGTGATGGAGTCCGCGATCGACGAGGTCGCGGCTCCCGGCGACGAGTCGGTGCTCAGGGAGGCCCTGCTCGTCTACGCCCGCGAGATCGCCTTCGCCACCGCGCAGGTCTACGCACAGGCCGCCGAGGCACGCGGTGCCTGGGACGCGCGCCTGGAGTCACTCGTGGTGAACGCCGTGCTCTCCGGGGAGGCCGACGAGGGCGCCGTCAGCCGTGCCGCGGCCCTCGGCTGGAACTCCCCGGAGCATGTCTGCGTGGTGCTCGGCACCGCTCCCGACGGTGACAGCGAGCTGACCGTCGAGGCCATCCGCCGCGCCGCCCGGCACGCGAAGCTGCAGGTCCTGACCGGTGTGCTCGGTGACCGGCTGGTGGTCATCGCGGGCGGCAACGACAATCCGCTGCATGTGGCGAAGTCCTTGATCGGGCCGTACGCCGCCGGTCCCGTCGTGGCCGGGCCCATCGTCCCCGACCTGCTCGCCGCGACCCGCTCCGCGCAGGCGGCCGCCGCCGGACTCAAGGCGTGTGCCGCCTGGCAGGACGCCCCGCGGCCCGTCCTCGCGGACGATCTGCTGCCGGAGCGCGCGATCGCCGGGGATCCGGCGGCCCGCGAACAGCTGGTGGAGGAGATCTACAGACCACTGGAGGAAGCAGGCTCGGCGCTCCTGGAAACCCTCAGTGTCTATCTGGAGCAGGCAAGCAGCCTCGAAGGGGCGGCACGGATGCTCTTCGTTCATCCGAATACCGTGCGCTACCGGCTTCGACGTGTGACTGACGTCACCGGTTGGTCACCTTCCGATGTGCGCTCCGCATTCACGCTGCGGATCGCGCTGATCCTGGGGCGTCTGGCCGACGGGGATCCCCAATCGTAGGATTTTGTCGGGCCCCTACAATTCCCCCAGCCGTTCTTCGTCCCTGTCCCCACGGGCGGCTCCCACCGTCCACAAGAGAGAGTGTGAGAGTGCTCGTACTCGTCGCTCCCGGCCAAGGCGCTCAGACGCCCGGCTTCCTGACTCCCTGGCTCGACCTCCCCGGTGCCGCTGACCGGCTCGCCGCCTGGTCGGACGCCATCGGGCTCGACCTCGCCCACTACGGCACGCAAGGAGACGCGGACGCGATCCGCGACACCGCCGTGGCGCAGCCGCTGCTCGTGGCCGCCGGCATCCTGTCGGCCTCGGCACTCGGTGACATCACGCCGGGCGCCGTCGCGGGACACAGCGTCGGCGAGATCACGGCCGCCGCGTACACCGGTGTGCTCTCCGACGACGACGCCCTGCGTCTGGTGCGCAAGCGCGGCCTCGCCATGGCCGACGCCGCCGCCGTCACGGAGACCGGCATGGCGGCGCTGCTCGGCGGCGACCCCGAGGTCACCATCCCGCACCTGGAGAAGCTCGGCCTGACGCCTGCCAACGTGAACGGCGCGGGCCAGGTCGTGGCCGCGGGCACCAAGGAGCAGCTGGAGGCCCTGGAGGCCGACAAGCCGGAGGGCGTGCGCAAGGTCGTCACCCTCAAGGTCGCGGGTGCCTTCCACACCGCCCACATGGCTCCTGCGGTGGCGCAGCTGGAGGAGGCCACCCAGGGTCTCGCCGTCGCCGACCCGAAGTTCACCTACGTCTCGAACCGCGACGGCAAGCCGGTCGCCACCGGCGCCGACGTGATCTCCCGCCTGGTCGGCCAGGTGGCCAACCCGGTGCGCTGGGACCTGTGCATGGAGACCTTCCAGGAGCTCGGTGTCACGGCGCTGATCGAGGTGTGCCCCGGCGGCACCCTGACCGGTCTGGCCAAGCGCGCGCTCAAGGGTGTCAAGACGCTCGCCGTGAAGACCCCCGACGACCTCGAAGCGGCCCGCGCGCTCGTCGCCGAGCATTCCTGAGCCGACGACAGACAAGGAGCCGTAGCGCATGTCGAAGATCAAGCCCAGCCAGGGCGCCCCGTACGCGCGGATCATGGGCGTCGGCGGCTACCGGCCCACCCGCGTCGTGCCGAACGAGGTGATCCTCGAGACGATCGACTCGTCCGACGAGTGGATCCGCTCCCGCTCCGGCATCGCCACCCGCCACTGGGCCTCCGACGAGGAGACCGTGGCCGCGATGTCCATCGAGGCGGCGGGCAAGGCGATCGCCGACGCGGGCATCACGCCCGAGCAGATCGGTGGCGTGATCGTGTCCACCGTCTCGCACTTCAAGCAGACCCCGGCCATCGCGACCGAGATCGCGGACAAGATCGGCGCGGGCAAGCCCGCCGCGTTCGACATCTCCGCGGGCTGTGCCGGATTCGGCTACGGCCTGACCCTCGCCAAGGGCATGGTCGTCGAGGGTTCCGCCGAGTACGTCCTGGTCATCGGCGTGGAGCGGCTGAGCGACCTCACCGACCTGCACGACCGCGCGACGGCGTTCCTGTTCGGTGACGGCGCCGGTGCCGTGATCGTCGGCCCCGCCAAGGAGCCGAGGATCGGCCCGACGGTCTGGGGCTCGGAGGGCGACAAGTCCGAGACGATCAAGCAGACCGAGTCCTGGGAGGCGTACCGCAACGGCGCCCCCGACAAGTTCCCTGCCATTACGCAGGAGGGCCAGGCGGTGTTCCGCTGGGCCGTGTTCGAGATGGCGAAGGTCGCCCAGCAGGCGCTGGACGCGGCCGGAATCACCGCGGACGACCTGGACGTCTTCATTCCGCACCAGGCCAACATGCGGATCATCGACTCGATGGTGAAGACTTTGAAACTGCCGGAGCACGTCACGGTCGCCCGTGACGTGGAGACCACCGGAAACACCTCGGCCGCCTCGATTCCGCTCGCCATGGAGCGGCTTCTGGCGACCGGTGAGGCGAAGAGCGGCGACACCGCGCTCGTCATCGGCTTCGGGGCGGGTCTCGTGTACGCCGCCACGGTCGTTACCCTCCCCTAGGCATCACGTCCGGATCTTCCGATCCGTACGGCTGCAACCAACCTGCCGCTGCCGCGGCGGGCGCCACACCCTCTGGATACATACGAAGGAGCGCCAACATGGCCGCCACTCAGGAAGAGATCGTCGCCGGTCTCGCGGAGATCGTGAACGAGATCGCCGGCATCCCGGTCGAGGACGTCCAGCTGGACAAGTCCTTCACCGACGACCTGGACGTCGACTCGCTGTCCATGGTCGAGGTCGTCGTCGCCGCCGAAGAGCGCTTCGACGTCAAGATCCCGGACGACGACGTCAAGAACCTCAAGACGGTCGGCGACGCGACCAAGTACATCCTCGAGCACCAGGGCTGATCCAGCCGTGCTCTGTCGCCACCCGGCGGTGGCGCCGCTGATCCCCTCAACACCGTGGAGAATTTTCCTGTGAACTCGACCAATCGCACCGTGGTCGTCACCGGTATCGGCGCAACCACACCGCTGGGTGGCGACGCAGCGTCGACGTGGGAGGGCCTGCTCGCGGGCCGCTCCGGCGTCAGCACGCTGGAACAGGACTGGGCGGCCGAGCTGCCGGTCCGCATCGCCGGTCAGATCGCCGTGGAGCCCGGCGAGATCATCCCCCGCCCGCAGGCCCGCAAGCTGGACCGCTCGGCGCAGTTCGCGCTGATCGCGGCCAAGGAGGCCTGGGCCGACGCGGGCTACACCGCCAAGGCCGGCGAGGACACTTCGGTGGACCCGAACCGCCTGGGCGCGGTCATCGCCTCCGGCATCGGCGGCGTCACCACGCTCCTCGACCAGTACGACGTGCTCAAGGAGAAGGGCGTACGCCGCGTCTCCCCGCACACCGTGCCGATGCTGATGCCCAACTCCCCGGCGGCCAACGTCGGCATCGAGCTGGGCGCCCACGCGGGCGTCCACACCCCGGTGTCGGCCTGCGCCTCGGGCGCCGAGGCCATCGGCTACGCGATCGAGATGATCCGCACCGGCCGCGCCGACGTGGTCGTCGCGGGCGGCACGGAGGCGGCGATCCACCCGCTGCCCATCG
The DNA here is from genome assembly GCF_055558735.1 of Streptomyces sp. NPDC025651. Taxonomy (NCBI): domain Bacteria; kingdom Bacillati; phylum Actinomycetota; class Actinomycetes; order Kitasatosporales; family Streptomycetaceae; genus Streptomyces; species Streptomyces sp. NPDC025651. Next base: position 785,355 of record NZ_JBVHLZ010000001.1, on the reverse strand, counting down.
TCGCGTTCGGCAACATGATGGCGATGTCCAAGAACAACGACGACCCGCAGGGCGCCTCGCGTCCCTACGACGCCGACCGCAACGGCTTCGTGCTCGGCGAGGGCGCCGGCGTGATCGTCCTCGAGTCCGAGGAGCACGCCAAGGCCCGCGGCGCGAAGATCTACGCGGAGGCCGTCGGCCAGGGCATCTCGGCCGACGCGCACCACATCACGCAGCCCGAGCCCTCCGGCAACGGCATCGCGGCGGCGCTGCAGAACCTGGTCGACACGACGGACCTCAAGCCGGCCGAGATCATGCACGTGAACGCGCACGCGACCTCGACGCCGCAGGGCGACGTCGCCGAGATCAAGGCGCTGCGCAAGGCCTTCGGCGACGACGTCGGCCACATGGCCATCTCCAGCACCAAGTCGATGACGGGTCACCTGCTGGGTGGCGCGGGCGGCGTGGAGACCGTGGCCACGGTCCTCGCGCTCAAGAACCGCATGGCCCCGCCGACCATCAACATCGACAACCTCGACCCCGAGGTCGACGCGGACATCGTCCGCGACAAGGCGCGTCCGCTGCCCGAGGGCAGGATCGCCGCGCTGAACGACTCGTTCGGCTTCGGCGGCCACAACGTCGTCCTGGCGTTCCGGACCGTCTGATCCGGCGGTAGCCGTCCGACCCGGCTGTACGTGACGCGAAGGGGCCCCACCGCTCGGTGGGGCCCCTTCGCGTCACGTCACACCACTTGGTGCAGCCACCGCACCGGCGCGCCCTCGCCCGCGTACCTGAACGGCTCCAGTTCGTCGTCCCAGGGCTTGCCGAGCAGCTTGGCGAGCTCGGCCTCCAGGTCGCTCTCGCCGCGCTGCGAGCGGGCGAGCGCGGCGCGCAGCCGGTCCTCGGGGATGAGGATGTCGCCGTGGATGCCGGTGACGGCGTGGAAGATGCCGAGCTCGGGAGTGGCGCTGTAGCGCTCGCCCTCGGCCGTGGCACAGGGCTCCGCGGTGACCTCGAAGCGCAGCAGGTCCCAGCCGCGCAGGGCGGAGGCGAGCTTGGAGGCGGTGCCCACCGAGCCCTGCCAGGAGAATTCGGATCTCCAGGTGCCCGGCGCCGCGGGCTGCCTGATCCAGTCGAGGCTCACACGCGCACCGAGCACGCCCGCGACAGCCCACTCGACGTGTGGGCACAGCGCGCGCGGAGCGGAGTGCACATACAGAACTCCACGTGTCGTCACCGGGACCTCCAGTGTGGGTCGAGGTTCGCCTTCCCCAGCGGCCTCGCGCCCGTGCCGAGCGATTTTCCCAAAGACTAGCGATTTTCCCAAAGACTAGAGAAAACTAGAAAAAGGGGACAGATGTGACGTGATGTAATTTAGCGGAACCACAACAGCGGGGCGCCACCGGGTGGATCACCCGCCCTGTCGCTGCCGTGACAGCAGTGGCCCGGCAGCTACGGGCCGAGGCTACCGTGCGGCGGCGCAAGGAGTGTGACGTACCGTCGGTCCGGAGGCCAGGAAACTCCGACCTTTCACCCGGCGGGGCGCAACCCCGGGCACGCGCACGACGTCACGTTGGACGACAGAGGGGACCAGGGGATGCGGAACCACAGGCACCGCTCGCGTGCCGTCGTCGCTCTCGCGACGGCGGCCCTGCTCGGCACCGGAACACTCACGGCGTGCGACGCACAGGGCGGCAACTCCTCGGCCCCGAACGGTCCATCGGCCCACAAGCCCTCCCCCAAACCCACCCCCACCTGGGACACCTCGCCCCGCTCGATGGCCGCCGTCGGGGACTCCATCACCCGGGGCTTCGACGCCTGCTCGGTGCTCTCCGACTGCCCCGAGGTGTCCTGGGCGACCGGTTCGGACCCCGAGATCAAGAGCCTCGCGACACGGCTGCTCGGAAAGGAGCGTGCCGTCTCGCACAGTTGGAACCACGCGAAGACCGGCGCCCGGATGACGGACCTGTCCGAGCAGATCGAACAGGCCGCCGCCGAGCGGCCCGAGCTGATGACCGTGATGGTGGGCGCCAATGACGCCTGCCGCTCCTCGGCCGCCGCGATGACGCCCGTCGGCGAGTTCCGCGCCGACTTCGAGGAGGCGATGCGCACGCTGCGGCGCGCGCTGCCGAAGACGCAGGTGTACGTGTCGTCGGTGCCGGACCTGAAGCGGCTCTGGTCGACCGGGCGCACCAATCCGCTGGGCAAGCAGGTGTGGAAGCTGGGCATCTGCTCCTCGATGCTGGCCGACCCCGACGACCTGGACACCAAGGCGACCCAGCGGCGCGAGTCGGTGCAGGACCGCGTGATCGCGTACAACGACGTGCTCAAGGACGTGTGTGCGAAGGACCGCCGTTGTCGGTACGACGGCGGGGCGGTCTTCGACTACCGCTTCGACGGCGACCAGTTGAGCCACTGGGACTGGTTCCACCCCAGCAAGAACGGCCAGTCGCGGCTCGCCGAGATCGCCTATCGGCAGGTGACGTCCCCCAAGCCCGTGGCGTAGCGGGCGGCGGCGCGGCGCCGGGTCGCGATCATGCGCAGTGAACTGTCGGAGACCGTGTACGCGTTCTCGTCGCGCTGACGCCCCGCGCCCCTGAGGCGTTGCTCAGACCCTCAGGGATCTGCTCAGGCGGCGGTCGGCCACGGAGCGGGCCGCCTCCACGTGGTACGAACCGCTCTGGTACGCCCATGCGCCGGCGTTCTCGTCCCAGATCTCGAAGGCCCGGCGAGGGAGTTCGACGGTCACCTCCACGCTCTCGCCGGGCGCCGCCGTCACGCCCGCGAAGCCGGCCAGCCAGCGGACAGGGCGGGCGGGATCGAGCTGCGTGGGCGCCAGGTAGATCTGGACGACCTCGCGGCCCGCGCGGTCACCGGAGTTGCGGACGCGGACCGTGGCCGTCGTGCCCTCGACGGTCAGCGACTCGTACGTCCAGTCGGTGTAGCCGAGGCCGTGGCCGAAGGCGTACGACGGGGTGGCGCCGGCCTTCTCCCAGGCGCGGTAGCCGATGAACACGCCCTCGGTGTAGGCGAGTTCACCGGTGGTCGGGGTGACCTTCGTGACGGGCGCGGACGCGACGTCGCCCCAGGTGGTGGGGAGTCGGCCGCCGGGCTCCTCGACGCCGAGCAGGACGTCGGCGAGGGCGGCGCCGCCCTCCTGGCCGGGGAACCAGCCGAGCAGCACCGCGGCGACGTCGTCGCGCCACGGAAGCTCCACCGGGGAACCGGAGTTGACGACGACCACGGTGTTCGGGTTGGCGGCGGCCACCGCGCGCACGAGGTCGTCCTGGCGGCCGGGGAGCGCGAGGTCCCGGCGGTCGAAGCCCTCGGACTCGACGCGTTCGGTGGTGGCGACGACCACGACGGCGGTGTCGGCGCCGCGGGCGGCCTCGACGGCCTCGGCGATCAGCTCGTCGCCGCCGCGCCGCGGACCGAGGTGGACCAGGGAGAACATGACACCCGGCAGCGGGGCCGCGGGCGCCTTGCCGAGCGGGTGCCGCAGGGAGATCTCGACGGGTTCGCCCGCGGTGAGCGCCACCCTGCCGCGCTCGACGGGCGAGCCGAAGAACGCCTCGAAGGGGTCGGACTCGGAGCCCGTCTCCTGGACGCCGTCGTAGAGGACGTGGCCGCCGACGGCGAGCGTGAAGGCGCCGAGGCCGCGCGTGCCGAAGACGTGCTCGCCGCTCTCGCGCGGTGTGAAGGTGCCGACGACCTCGATGCTCGCCAGTCTCTCGTGGGTGACGCCCGCGGGCAGGTCGTCGCCGATCCACTGGACCTGCCCGGTGGGGAGGCTGCCCTCGCCGAGGACGGCACCGTCGGCGTCGCGGCAGACCGCGCGGAGCACGAACCCCTTGTCGGCCGGGGCGAGTTCGTCGCTGGGGTCGGCTCCGACGGCGTACGAGAGCGCGCCCTCGGGAAGGGCCTCGGTCAGGCCGTCGAGCGGGGAGACGACGCGGGCGGGGAAGACGGTGGCGGAGCCGCCGCCCAGGACGCGGGCGTCGCGGGCCGCCGCGCCGATGAGGGCGACGGTGCCGGTGCGGGGCAGCGGCAGGGCGCGGCGGGCGCCGCGTACCTCGTTGCGTACCTCGCCGCGTGCCTCGTTGCGCGCCTCTTTCCGTACCTCGTTGCCCGCCTCTTTCCGCACCTCGTTCCGCACCTCGTTCCGTATCTCGTTGCGTATCTCGTTGCGTACGAGGACGAAGGCGCGGCGGGCGATCTCGCGGGCCAGGGACTCGCCGTCGATATCGGCGGGCGGTTCGGTGACGGCGGGCTCCGCGCCGTCCAGGACACCGACGCGGGCGGCGAGGCGCAGGACGTTGCGGACGGCGCCGTCGAGGGTCTCCTCCGTGACCTCGCCCGCGCGGACGGCGGCGGCCAGCGGCTCGCCGTACACGGTCCGGGGCCCCGGCATGGCGACGTCGAGGCCGCCCTCGATGCCGCCCACGGTGGAGCGGGCGGCCATCCAGTCGGAGACGTTGCAGCCGTCGAAGCCCCATTCGCCGCGCAGGACGTCGTTGACCAGGTAGCGGTGCTCGGTCATGGTCACGCCGTTGACCTGGTTGTACGCGGTCATGATGCCCCAGGGGCGGGCGTTCTCGACGATCGCCTCGAAGGGCGCGAGGTACAGCTCGCGCAGGGCGCGCGCGCCGATCTTGTTGTCGACGGTGAAGCGGTCGGTCTCGGCGTCGTTGGCGACGAAGTGCTTGACGGTCGTGCCGACGCCGCCGGACTGCACGCCCTGGACGTAGCCGGTGCCGATGACACCGGTCAGGTACGGGTCCTCGCTGTACGCCTCGAAGTGACGGCCGCCGAGCGGGGAGCGGTGGAGGTTGACGGTGGGGGCGAGGAGGACGTGCACGCCCTTGCGGCGGGCCTCCTGCGCGAGCAGCGCGCCGGCGCGGCGGGCCAGGTCCTGGTCCCAGGTGGCGGCGAGGGCGGTCGGGGAGGGCAGGGCCACGGAGGGGTCGTCGGCGGTCCAGCGGACGCCGCGCACGCCGATCGGGCCGTCGGACATCACGAGGGGCTTCAGGCCGATCTCCGGCAGGGCGTGCAGCTCCCACATGTTCCGGCCGCCGAGCAGACGGGCCTTGGCGTCGAGATCGAGCTTGCCGAGGGCGGCCTCGACGGCGGCCTCTCCGGCCCGGTCCAGGTACCGGCCCCGGTCCCGGTCCCTGGTCAGGCCCCGCCCCTGGTCGCCGTCCGCGCCCTGGTCCTGGTCCGCCCGCGTGGTCTCGGTGGGCCGGGTTCCCGCCATGGCGGTGCCTCCTCGTTGAGTCCGTACCGTGCCTCCATCCTGCATCTCACACCTGTAGATCAGTAGTTTTTGTTACCTTTCCGTTACTCCTGGATGCCGTACGGTCCTCCGAGCAGGGACTTCAGGAAAGGGGCGGGCCATGGCGGCCAGGGCCAGGAGCGAGGAGCGGCGCGCGGAGATCCTCCGGGCGGCGTTCGAGGTCATCGCCGAGCGCGGATACCGGGGCGCGAGCCTCGGGGCGGTCGCCGAGCGGGTCGGGCTCACCCAGCAGGGCCTGCTGCACTACTTCCCCACCAAGGACGCCCTGCTGGTCGCCGTCCTGGAGGCGCGCGACCAGTGGGACGCGGTGCCGCGCGGCGAGTGGCGGCTCGATCTGCTCGGCTCGCTGGTCGAGTACAACGCGATGCGCCCCGGCATCGTGCAAACCTTCTCGGCCCTGCTCGGCGAGAGCGTCACGGACGGCCATCCGGCGCGGGACTTCTTCACGGGGCGGTACGAGGCGGTGCGGGCGAACTTCGCGGCGGTGCTGCGCGCCGAGTACGGGGACCGGCTGCCGGGCGGGCTCACCCCGGAGGCGGCCGCCCCGCTGATGACGGCCGTGATGGACGGGTTGCAGTACCAGTGGCTGCTCGACCCCGAATCGGTGGACATGCCGGGGGCGTTCAGGGACTTCCTCTCGCTACTCGGGGAGGGGTCCGGCCGCGGTTCCGACGGCGGCCACGACGTCGACCTCGATTAGCGCCTCCGGGCGGAAGAGCCGCGGGACCTCGACGGTGGTGCTGGTGGGCGGGGTTCCGGTGAGGAACTCCCCGCGTACGGCGGCGTATGCGGCGAGGGTGCCGATGTCCGTCATGAACGTACGGATGTTGATCACGTCGGCGAGCGTGGCGCCGTGGGCCTTCAGGAGGACGTCGAGGGTCTCGAAGATCCCCCGGGACTGCGTGGCGACGTCGCCGCCCTCGGCGATCTGGCCCGAGAGGTACAACAGGGCTCCGCCGTCCGCGAGTTGGACGCGGGCGACCTGGGAGTAGGGGCCGAGGGGCCTGGGGGCGGCGGCGGGGTTGCCGAGGGTGACCTGCATGGCGCTCTCTCCTTTTCGCGGGTCGGTCAGGTGTCGCGTTTTCGTGGGCCGGTCAGGTGTCGCGCCGGGCGCGGATGCGGGTGACGGCACGGGCGATGTCCTCGTGGACGACGTCCGGGTCGGCGGCGGCCGCCTCGAAGTGGCCCGACACCGCCTCCATGACCGGCAGCCGGGTCACGCCTGCGGCCAGGCCGACGTCCTTGACGGCGAGGTCGCTGCCGAAGTGCACGTCGGCGGCGAAGGCGCGGGCGACCGCGCCGGCGAGCGGCCCCTCGGCGAGGGCGGCCCTGGCGGTGGCCTCGTCCAGGCCGAGGGCGTCGGCGAGCTTCATGGCCTCGGCGACGAGGGCGACGCCGCCGATGACCGCCGTGTTGACGACGAGCTTGAGCGCGGCTCCTGAGCCGAGGGCACCGGTGCGGGTGACGGGGCCGAAGCGGGCGAGGACGTGCTCGACGCCGGACGCGTCGCCGCCCGCGAGGATGCCGAGGCGGCCGGTCGCGGCCTTGTCGGTGCTGCCCATGACGGGGGCGTCGACGAGGGTGACGCCCGCCGGGACCCGCTCCCCCAACTCCCTTACGACATCGGGCCCTACGGTCGACATCTCCACCCAGTGGGCGCCGGGGCGCAGAGCGGGGACGAGGGCGGCGGCGACCTCGCGTACGGCGTCGGGGCCCGCGAGCATCGTGATGACGACGCCGGCGTCCCGCACGGCCTCGGCGGGGCTCGCCGCGGCCTCGGCCCCGGCCGCGACGAGGGGGTCGGCCTTCGCCGCGGTGCGGTTCCAGACGGTCAATGGGTGGCCTGCGACGAGGAGTTGACGGGCCATCGGCTCGCCCATGTGGCCGAGGCCGAGGAATGCGATCTTTTCCATGCGCCCGACGCTAGGCCCGGCCCGGAGATGCGACAAGCGAGTCTCTAGCATGCGAGCCATGCCGAACCCGCATACCGCACACCCGGCCGACACCACGCGACCGGCAGCCACCGCACGTCCGGCGGACGCCACGCGACCGGCAGCCACCGCACGCCCGGCGGACGCCCCTCCCTCCGACCTCTCGACCGTCTGGCTGCGGACCTTCCTCGAAGTGGCCCGGCACGGGTCGTTCACGGTGGCCGCGCGGGAGCTGGGCTGGACGCAGTCCGCCGTGTCGCGGCAGATCTCCTCGCTGGAGGCGGCACTCGGCGGAGCCCCGCTCTTCGACCGCCTTCCGCGCGGGGTGAGCCCGACCGCTCAGGGCCGCGCCCTCGTGCCGCACGCGCAGGAGGTGCTGGCCCGACTGCGGCGCATGGAGCGGGAGTTGGCGGCACTGCGGGACGGATCGGGAGGGCTGCTGCGGGTCGGGGCGTTCGCGACGGCGGACGCGGGGCTCGTGCCGCGGGCGCTGGCGGAGTTCCGCGCCCGCCACCCCGGCGTGGTCCTCACCCGGGAGGAGGGGCTCACGCCCGTACTCCTGTCCCGCCTCGCGGAGGGCGAACTCGACCTTGCGGTGGTCTCGACGACGGGAGGCGCGCTGCCCGACGACGCGTACGAGCTGCATCACCTGCTCGACGAGACGCTGTACGTCGCGCTGCCCTCGGCCCACCCGCTGGCGTCCGAGAACCGCCTCGGGCTGCCCCAACTCGCCGACGAGGACTGGATATCCGGGAGCGCGCGCGTCGAGGGCACCTTGCTGCACCCGGCACTCCACCACGGCTTCCGGCCGCGCGTCGCGCACGTCGTCGCGGAGTGGACGGCGAAACAGGGGTACGTCGCCGCGGGGCTCGGCGTGGCCCTGGTCCCGGCGCTGGCGGCCGAGTCGGTGCGCCCGGACATCACGCTGGTCCCGCTGCGCGACGACTCCGCCCCGACGCGCGCGGTGTACGCGGCGACGCCACGGGGCCGCGCGGTGCCGCCCTCGGTGACGTCCTTCCTGCGGGCGCTGCGGGCGGCCTGTCCGGCGGGGTGACGGGGCGTGGCCCGCGCCCCGTAACGCGTCGCCGGCAGGCCGACCGGCCGAGGCGCCGCCCGAGCCGGAGCGCCGAACCCGCTCACGAGGCCGACGTGAGGAGATGGACCGCGAGGCCCGTGATGATCGCGCTCGACGCCAGTGCCGTGAACAGGCGGCCCCTTCGGCCCGTCAGGGCGCGGCCGAGCAGGGCGCCGCCGCCCGCGAGGAGGAGTTGCCAGCTCGCCGACGCGGTGAACGCGGCCAGGGCGAAGGCCACTTGCTCCAGGTGCGTCAGCGACGCGGTGGCGGGGCTGCCGAGGACGAGTGCGGCGAAGTAGATCACCGTGGCGGGGTTCAGGAGCGTGATGCCGAGCAGGGCGGCGTAGGCGCGGGCGGGGCCGGGCGGGGTGCCGGTCCTGCCCGCGGCCGTGCCGCGTCCGCGGTACTGGCGTACGGCCACCGTGGCCCCGCGCGCCGCGAGGGCGAGCAGCACCAGGACCGAGGCCCAGCGCAGCGGCACGACGGCCGGTTCGACGACGCCACCGAGCGAGGCGCCGCCGACCGCGGCGACCAGGGCGTAGAGGCCGTCGGCGGTCGCGACGCCGAGGGCCGCGCAGGCGCCGGTCCGCAGGGACGTGCGCGCGGTGAGCGCCACCAGGTACGTCGCCACGCCGCCGACGGGCATGGCGATGCCGTACCCGGCGAGAAGCCCCGCGACCAGGACCGCGCTCATGGGCGCGCGGCGTTCGACCTCCGCGTGCGGCCGGTCTGTCGCCGGCCCCGCACCGGAGACGCGGCGAGCACGATCAGCGGCAGGGCGGCGACGGCCGGAATGGTGGTCATGGGCCGAGCTTCACGGGGCGGGGCGGAGGCGGCAACCGAATTACGGGGCGCGAGGCCGATGGCCGGTCCACGCGGCGGGTGCGCGACGCGGGACCGACAGCCGGGGCACGCGGCACGCGGTCGACGGCCTACCGCGCAGCGCGAGCGGCGGCAGACCGTGCGACGCGAGCGGCGGCAGACCGTGCGACGCGAGCAACAGCTGGTGGGTGCGGCACACCCGACGGCCCTTGCATGCCGCGCACCCGACGGCCGATCCGCACCGCACGCCCAACAGCCGATCCACATCACACACCCAACAACCGATTCACTCGTCGGTGGTCCGTTCGCGCGGCCGTACCCGGCGACCGGCGCCCCCAGTGGCCGAATTACGCCCTCAACCCCTCCGCGTACCGCTCGACGACCCCCCGCGCCGACTCCGGGGTGTGGTGGCCCACCAGGACCTGGGCGGTGAGGCCCTCCGTCAGGGACACCAGGGCGTGGGCCTCCGCCGCGGGGTCCAGGGCGGGGCGCAGTTCGCCCGTGTCCTTGCCGTAGCCGATCAGCCAGACCAGGAGTTCGTGCAGCTTCCCGTACGTCTCGCGCAGGACCGCCGCGAGTTCGTCGCTGACCGCCGCGTGGGCCACGAAGGCTCCCCAGACCCGTGCCTCCGTCCGGTCCTCCTCCTCCACCAACGCGAGCGCGGACAGGGTGCGGTCGAGCAGGGTCACGGCCGACTGCGGGGAGTCCGAGGTCTCGATGCGGGCCCTGGCACGCTCGCCGACCCGGCGCGAGATGGACTCCAGGGCGAAGAGCAGCATCTCGTCCTTCGTGCGGAAGCAGCGCTGGACGGCGCCCATCGACACCTTCGCCTCCGCGGCGACGTCGCGGAGGCTGACGGACTCCATCCCGGAGCGGGCGATCAGGGCGCAGACCGCTTCGGCGATGCGGCTGCGGCGGTCCTCGTAGTCGACCTGTCTGGGCACGTGAGGTGGCTCCTTCCAGGAGCGTCGGGCGGGGCGTGAAGTTTTCGATGCGGTTGCATCGTAACCCGGCTGCGTGCATGATCTGATGCGACCGCATCGGAACAGGCGGCGCCGCACACACGGCGCCACGACGGAAGAGCGGCGCCCCACGCACGGCGCCGCTTTCGGGGAGATACGCAGATGGCAACGCAAACCAAGAAGTCCTCCGAGGGCCTGCTGGCGCTCTTCGGTTTCATCCTGGTCGCGCAGGGCTTCGGCTCCGCCGTCACGGAGTCCGGCTGGGACACCAGCTTCGGCGTCTCCGCCCTGCTGCGGGAGGCCGGCGCGCCCGCGTGGACGGACCTGGTCGTCGGGGTGGTCGGCTGCGCGCTGCTCGCGGCCGCCGCCCGCGTCCGGATGACACGCAGGGCGTCGTAGCCCCCGGCCCGTGGTCGGCACCCCGTAGCGCTCGCCCCTCCCGTCCCGCGATACTTCCGCCACCCCACCGGTTACGGAAGGACTCGCGTGCTCTCACGACTTGGCGCCCTCGGCGTCGCCGCCCTGCTGGCCGGGCTCGCCGCCCCCGCGCCCGCCTCCGCCGCCCCGGCGGGCCGCACCGCCCCCACCACCGAGGAGCTGCGGCTGGACCGCGCCGCCCCGCAGGAGATCCTGCGGCGCAGCGGATTCGACTCCGCCGCGCCGGAGTTGGCCCGCGCGCTGGACAGGGCGCACTCCTACGGCCAGGCGCGGCGTCTCGTCGTACGGGAAGGGAAGGCGCTGTGGCGGCGGGCCGTCGACCGCGCTCAGGGGCGCGGCCCGGCCGGTGGCGATCTCAGCCGGGACGACGACCGGCCGCTGTACTGGGCGCGGCTCGGCATGACGCGGGAGCTCCGGCAGTGGGAGCCCGGCCGCTTCCGGCTCGACGACGGGCAGCGGGCGCGGCTCATAGGGGAGTTGGAGCGGACCTCGCGCGGGCAGGACGCCGTCCACTACCCCGGCGGGCGCGGCAAGGGGCACGTCAAGCGCATCCTCGTGACCGGCTTCGACCCGTTCACGCTCGACCGGGACGTCCGGATCAGCAACCCGTCGGGCGCCGCCGCGCTCGCCCTGGACGGCACGACGATCCGGACCGCCGACGGGCCTGCCCGCGTCGAGGCGGTGACCTTCCCCGTGCGCTGGCAGGACTTCACCGAGGGGGCCGTGGAGCGGGCGCTGCGGCCGCATCTGCCGCGCGTCGACCTGTTCACCACCATCAGCCAGGGGCGCGTGGGCAAGTTCGACATCGAGCGGACCAACGGCGCCTGGCGGGGCGGCTCCCCCGACAACGACAACCTCTCACGCGCCGGGACCGTCCCGGTGCGCGATCCCGCCACACAGCCCCAGTGGACGTCGACGACCCTCCCGTACAAGGACATCGTGGCCGCGCGGACCGGCCGCTTCCCCGTGTACGACAACACGTCGGTGACCGAGATCCCGGCGGGCGGCAGTGAGCCCGTGGCCAGGCCCGGCGGGCCCACCGAGGGGTCGACGGCGCGCGAGGGCGGCGGGGGCAACTACCTGTCGAACGAGATCGCCTACCGCGCCACGCTCCTGCGGGACCGGCTCGGGCTGCACGAGAGGCTGCCCGGCGGCCATGTGCACACGCCCGTCCTGCGGTTCGGCGCGGGGAACACCGATCCGGCGACGGGTGCCGTCACCGATCCCGAGTTCGTGCGGAACCGGCTCGACATCGTCGCTCAGGTACGGGGGATCCTCGGGGTCGCCGCCTCGTCGTCCTGACCTCCGGCGGCGGCAGGTGAGCCGTCGCCGTCCGGGCCGTTCTCGCCCAGCAGGTCCCGTGCCATCAGCGTCGCGCCCGCGACCGCGCCCGGCATCAGGAACACGGCGACGAACGGCACCAGGAAGGCGACGGCGAGCGGCGTCCCGAACCCCCAGGCGAGCCGCTTGCGGCCGCGCAGCAGGGCCAGGCGCTCGCGGAGTTGGACACCGCGGCGCTGCATCGCGACCGCGGTGAGCTCCTCGACGAGGAAGAAGCCGGTCACGCAGAAACCGACCACCGGGATCACGGTCTGGCCGACCACCGGGATGAAGCCGAGCGCGAAGAGCAGGACGCCCCACAGCGCCGCGCGCACCACGATGCGCAGGCTGTCCCGCGCGGAGATCCACAGGTCGCGCCAGAGCGGAAGGCCCGACTCGGGGGCGTGGCCGCACTCGGAGATGTCGACCTGCTCGGACAGCGACTCGTAGAAGGGCTCCCCGATGAGCAGCGTCACCGCGGTGAAGGTGACGACGGACAGCAGCAGCGCGAGGGCGAAGAGCAGGGCGGTCAGGAAGCCGCGGAAGAGGCCGAGCCAGGGCGAGGACCAGTCGTCGGCGAACGGCGTGGCCCAGCCGACGAGATCGCTGCCCCACAGGGCGAGCGAGACGAGCGCGGCCGCGTAGAGGACGAGCGTGATGAGGCCGGGCAGCAGCCCCCATCCGTACTGCTTGCCGTGCTGGGCGACCCAGCGCTGGCCCTTCATCAAGTAACCGAAGCCCACACCGAGATCGCGCATGCGGCACACCTTAGCCGCAGGTCGCCGGGGGTTTGTTCGAGGTCGTGTGCCAGGACTGTCACAGGTGGGGCGCAAGGCCCTCTTGTTGTACGGGAGTTGAACCGGTAAGACCTCGCTTACCGATCTCCCGGAGGTACGTATGGGCATATCACGGCCAATGTCCCGGCCATCCAGACCCGTTCTGCTCACCGCTGCCGCCACGGCGGGCGCGCTGCTCCTCACCGCGCTCGCCCCGGGCAGCGCGACCGCGGACCCGACGCCCCGCCCGGTCACCCGCGAGGGGTCGCCGCTCGGCGCCGACCGGGCCGCCAAGGCTCCTCGGGACGCCGCGGACCGCGCCCTCGCGGACGCACGGACCCCGGAGTTCGCCGACGACAAGGGCCGCGGATATCCGCGCGAACAGCGGCTCGACCCGCCCCCGGAGAATCCGGCCGACAAGTCGATGAAACTGGGGCTCACGCCGTACCACGGCATAGCCCCGAAGCTGAACGCCCTGCAGCGCGTCGGCGACCGCGTGAGCGTGGAGATCGCCGGTCGCTCCGCCGGCGGGCACCAGCTCTACCTCGTGACCGTCACCGCCCCCGAGACCGCGCGCGAGACCGCCCGGCAGGCGCGGATGCGGGAGCGAATAGAGAACGACCCGGCCGGAGCCGCGAAGGACGGGGCGATCAAGTCCTCGTACAAGACGCCCGTCTTCGTCAACAACAACATCCACGGCAACGAGTGGGAGGGCACCGACGCGGCCCTGAGGCTCATCGAGAAGCTCGCCGAGGCCAAGGACAAGAAGAGCCGGGACCTCCTCGCGCACAACCGCCTCTACTTCAACATCACCACCAACCCCGACGGCCGCATCGCGGGCACCCGCGCCAACGCGAACGGCTTCGACCTCAACCGCGACTTCATCACCGCCTCACAGCCCGAGGCCCGCGCGGTCCGCGAAATCGCCATCGCCAAGCAGCCCGCGGTCATGATCGACCTGCACGGCTACGTGAACGGCACGCTGATCGAGCCGACCACTCCCCCGCACGGCGAGAACTACGAGTACGACCTCTTCCTGAAGAACTCCTACGCCAACGCCCTCGGCATGGAGGCCGCCGTCAACGGCCTCGGATACACCGAGGAGAAGGACGGCGTGAAGCCCGCCGTGATCCCCTTCCGCGACCAGGAGGAGGGCTGGGACGACTGGCCGCCGATCTTCACCCCGCAGTACATGCCCTTCCACGGCGCGGTCGCCACGCACACCATCGAGTTCCCGATGCAGGTGAACAACAAGGAGTACGAGACCCAGCCGGTGGCCGAGCTGCGCCGCAGGGCCGCCATCAACGTGGACATCGCGGGCGCGGCCATGCGCGCCAGCATCGACTACACCGACACGCACCGCCGGTCGGTGATCGCCGACCAGATCGAGGTCTTCCGGCGCGGCGCGACGGGCGCGACGCAGGTGCCGGTGTCGGAGGAGACCGTGCCGGGCGTGCCCGGGATCGGTCCCGAGGACGTCTACACGACCGAGTTCCCGCGCGCGTACGTGATTCCGGCGGACGGCGCCGAGGGCGGGCGCGGTCAGCGGTCGGCGACGGCGGCCGCCCGCCTCGTGGACCATCTGCTCGCCAACGACGTCCGCGTGGAGCGCGCGAAGCACCCCTTCCGGCTCGGCGGCCGTACGTACGCGAAGGGCTCGTACGTCGTCGACATGCACCAGCCCAAGCGGGGCCTGGCCAATGTGATGCTGGCCGACGGGCGCGACATCAGCGACAAGGTGTCGGCCATGTACGACATCTCGGGCTGGAGCCTCGGACGTCTGTGGGGCGCGAGCGTGGACGCGGTCAAGGGCGGTGACCTGGACGGCGTGCGCACACGGCCGGTGCACGCGGCCGCGCACGTCGGATACGTGGCGCCGCGCGGCGACCTGCGCCTGCGCCTCGACGACCCGCGCCAGGTGGCCGCGCTCAACTCCCTGCTGGCACAGGACGTTCCGGCGCGCCGCGACCGGGACGGGAACGCCGTCCTGCCGTCGTCCGCGCGCCGTGCCGCGACCGCCGCGGCCAGGACGTACGACGTGTCCTTCGACGCGACGAAGAACAAGGGCGGCGCCGCGCTGCACCGCACGCGGGTCGCGGCCGCCGTCACGCCGGGTGAGCTGTTCGCGCTGCGGGAGATGAACTTCGACGTGGTGCCGGTGTCGACCGGCGTCCTGAACGCGGGCTTCGACTGGAGGAAGGCGGACGTCCTCTTCGTGTCGGCCGGGCTCGACCGCGCCGAGCTGAACGCGGCGGCGAAGGCCGGGCTCGACCGGTTCCTCGCCCGGGGCGGCGGTCTGGTCGGGCGGGGCGCGACCGGTGCCGCGCTGAACGCCGACGCGAAGCTGCTCGCGGTCAAGCCCGTGGAGGGCAACGGCGACGCCAACGGCGTGGTGCGGGTGACCGGTTCGGGCGGCCCGATCACCGGTGGCGCGCCGGACCACAGCTTCGTCTACGCGCCGATGTGGTTCACCGGCCTCGGTCCGAAGGTGCGCGTGGAGCAGAGGTACGGCACGGGCGACCCGCTGGTGTCCGGGCACTGGCGGGCCGCGGAGGACGGCGGCGGAGGGCCCGCGGCCGCCGCGGGCCGGGCCTCGGTGATCAGCGGGACCGCGGGGCGCACGGACGTGGTCCTCTTCGGCACCGAGCCGCTCTTTCGCGACCACCCCAAGGGAGTGTTCCCGCAGGTCGGAAGGGCGCTGCTGAGCGTCGGCTGACGCCCGGGAGGGAATGCCGGGGCGGGGCGCGGCGGTTGACCGGACCACCACGTCTTCCGTCGCGCCCCGAGGAGTAGTCGTTCATGACCCGTGAGATCAAGGTGCAGGGCACCGTCGCCGAAGGATTCGAGGCGGTGCGCGAGGAGTTCACCGCCGTCCTCGCCGACGAGGAGCCCCGCTACGCGGGACAGCTGGCCGCGTACGTCAAGGGCCGCAAGGTCGTCGACCTGTGGGTGGGGCCCGACACCGGCGCCGACACACTGTACGGCGTGTACTCGTCCACGAAGGGCGCGGCCCACCTCGTCGTCGCCCTGCTCGTCCAGGACGGCGTGCTCGACCTGGACCGCGAAGTCGCCCACTACTGGCCGGAGTTCGCCGCCGAAGGCAAGGGGGCGGTGACCCTGCGCGAGCTGCTCGCCCACCGCGCGGGAGTATCCGGCGCCGCCTTCGGCTTCTCCCCCGAGGAACTCGCCGACGACCGTGCGGTCGCCGCGCGCCTGGCCGCGCAGCGCCCGTACTGGCGCCCCGGCGCCGCCTTCGGCTACCACGCCCTGTCCATCGGGGCGCTCGCCGGCGAGGTGGTCTTCCGGGCCACCGGGCGGACCCTGCAGGAGCTGTACGAGGAGCGGGTGCGCGCCCCGTTCGGGCTCGACTTCTTCCTCGGACTGCCCGAGGAGCACGAGGGACGGTTCCACTCGGTCCTGCCGATGGCCCCGACGCCCGAGCAGCAGGCGCTCCTCGCGGCACAGCCGACCGGCCCCCACACCCTCAACTCCATCGCCTTCAACCGCAACGCCGCGCTCCCCACCGACCTGGAGGCGCTGCCCAACTCCCGCCTCGTACGCGCCAAGGGGCCCGCGTCGGTGGGCGGTGTGGCCTCGGCGCGCGGCCTCGCGGGGATGTACGCCGCCGCGACCACCGGGATCGAGGGGCGCGAGGCGCTCCTGAAGCCCGACACCCTCGCCGAGTTCGGGCAGATCCAGTCGATCGGGCACGACCTGGTGGCGGGGGTCCACAAGGTGTTCGCGGTCGGCTTCCAGGCCACCGCCGAGGCCTGGTACCCCTTCCTCGGCGCGGGCGCCATCGGGCACAGCGGCGCGGGCGGCTCGCAGTCGTTCGCCGATCCGCGCAGCGGTCTCGCGTACGGGTACGCGCGGCGGCGGTTCGCGTTCCCCGGCGGACCCGCGGCGGAGAACGAGCGGCTCGCGCGGGTGGTGCACGAGGCGGCGCTCGCGACGGGCTGATCCGGCACGGGACATGACGGAGGGCCGCACCCCCGCCGGGGTGCGGCCCTCACGCGCGTACGCCGCCGGTCAGGCGACCGCGAGCTCGACCTTGATGTTGCCGCGCGTGGCGTTCGAGTAGGGGCACACCTGATGGGCCTTCTCGATCAGGGACTGCGCGGTGGCCGCGTCCACGTTCGGGATGGAGGCCGTGATCGCGACCTCCAGGCCGAAGCCGCCGGCCTCGTTCTGGCCGATGCCGACCTCGGCGGTCACGGTCGAGCCGGAGATGTCGGCGTTCTCCTTGCGGGCGACGACACCGAGGGCGCCCTGGAAGCAGGCGCTGTAGCCGGCCGCGAAGAGCTGCTCCGGGTTGGTGCCCGCGCCGCTGCCGCCCATCTCCTTCGGGGGGTTCACGACGACGTCGAGCTTGCCGTCGTCGCTGGCCACACGGCCGTCGCGGCCGTTCTCGGCGGTGGCGACGGCGGTGTACTTGACGTCGATCTTCTGGATGGACATAACTGCCGATTCCTCCTGAGATGTGACGTGGTGCGCGCCCACAACCACGGCTTGTGGAATTAGGTTATCGGATACCGGAAGTGCGTCCATGGGGGCGATCAGCCGAGAGAGACGATCATCTTTCCCGTGTTCTCGCCGCGGAGCATGCCGAGGAAGGCATCCACGCCGTTCTCGACGCCCTCGACGACCGTCTCGCGGTACTTGAGCTCACCGGAGCGCACCCAGGCGCCGACCTCGCGCACGAACTCGGGCTGCAGCGCCTCGTGGTCGCCCACGAGCATGCCCTGCAGTCGCAGGCGCTTGCCGATGACCATGGCGAGGTTGGTCGGGCCGGGGGTCGGCTCGGTGTCGTTGTAGCCGGCGATCATGCCGCAGATGGTGGCGCGGCCGTGCACGTTCATGCGGCTGATGGCGGCCTCCAGGTGCTCGCCGCCGACGTTGTCGAAGTAGACGTCGATGCCGTCGGGCGCCGCCTCCTTGAGCTGCTCGACGACGGGCTTCGCGTCCTTGTAGTTGAAGGCCGCGTCGAAGCCGTACTCCTCGACGAGCAGCTTCACCTTGTCGTCCGAGCCCGCGGAGCCGACGACGCGCGAGGCGCCCTTCAGCTTCGCGATCTGGCCGACCTGGCTGCCGACGGCACCGGCCGCGCCGGAGACGAAGACGGAGTCGCCCTCCTTGAAGGAGGCCACTTCCAGCAGTCCCGCGTACGCCGTCAGGCCCGTCATGCCGAGCACGCCGAGGTAGGCGGAGAGGGGCGCGGCCTGCGGGTCCACCTTGGTGGCCTGCCGGGCGGGAACGGTGGCGTACTCGCGCCAGCCGCCGAAGTGCAGGACGTGGTCGCCCACCGCGAAGCCCTCGGCGTTCGACGCGACGACCTCGCCGACCGCGCCGCCGTCCATGGGGTGGTCCAGCTGGAACGGCGGGATGTACGACTTCACGTCGTTCATCCGGCCTCGCATGTACGGGTCCACGGAGAAGTGGAGGTTGCGGACCAGGACGTGCTGCTCGGCCGGGGCGGTGACGGGAACCTCGCGCAGCGCGAAGTCCTCCGGGACCGGCCAGCCTTCCGGGCGCCGCACGAGGTGCCATTCACGGCTGACGGAGGGAAGCTGCTCGGGGGTGACGGACATAAGGGGGCGTCCTCCTGGTGCTCGCCGGCGCGGGTGCCGCGCACGGCCTCAGAAATGCTTCAGGTTCTGAAACAACCATGCTCCTCAATATTTAACAATGTCAAGTAAATGGGTAACCTGGTGGCCATGACCAGCAGCAGCTCCGACCCGGACTCCGCCCGCCGCATCGATCCGCTGACCCTCGAAGTCGTCGAGCTCATCGGCACGGTCGTGGGGCGCTATCACGAGGAGTACGAGGAGGCGGCCGCCGAGCACGCGCTGACCGGGGCGCAGGCCCGTGTCCTCGGGCTGCTCTCGCTCGAACCGATGCCGATGCGGCGCGTGGCGCGGAAGCTGAAGTGCGAGCCGTCGAACATCACGGGGATCGTCGACCGCCTGGAGGCGCGCGGTCTCGTCGAGCGGCGGCCCGACCCCGCCGACCGGCGCGTGAAGCTGGCGGCGCCCACGGCCGAGGGCGCCCGGGTCGCCCGCAGCCTGCGGGAATCACTGAACTTCGCGCGCGAGCCGCTGGCCGAGCTGTCGCACCAGGAGCGGGTGTCCCTGCGGGGGCTGTTGCGGAGAATGCTGGGCGAGGCGGAGTAGGGACGCCTTCGGGGCGGGGTGGAGCAGGGACGCCTTCGGGGCGGGGCCCGGCCGCGCGTTGTACGCGCTGCCGCAGGAAGCGCCGCGCCGTTGTACGCGCTGCCGCAGGAAGTGCTACGTGCACCACCACAGGAAGCGGTCGCACGTCTCGGTCGGGGTCGGCTTCGGGGGCGGCGTCGGGTCCGGCCTCTCGGAGGCGGGCGGGGGTGTCGTGGGGCGGGAGGGGCCCGGCGTGTCGTCCTGCGGGGCCGACTCGGTGGGGAACGACGGGTCGGGGCCGTCGCCCTCCGACTCCCCGTCGCCGCCCGCCTCTTCGCTCCCCCGCGCCTCCTTACCCTCGCGCGACTTCTTCTTGCCGTCCTTGCCGTCCTTGCTGTCCTTGCTGTCCTCGTTCCCGCCCTCGTCCATGCCGTTGGCCTGCGTCGCGGAGGCCGACGCGGCCGCCTGGTCCGCGGTCGCCGTGCCGTCCTCCGGGGCCTGCGCCGCCTTCGCGGACGGAGTCCGAGCCGCGTCGCCGTCCGGCGCGGCGGCGGCCGTCGGCTCCTCCGACGGGCCCTCCGTACCCAGTTCGGCGAGGCTCAGGCCACCCGCCGCGAGCGCGAGGCCCGCGGTGACGAGCAGAATCCTGCGGCGCTTGCGGCGGTGCGCCCTGCGGCCGCGCTCCCTGCGGCGGGAGCGGCCACCGGTGCGCGGGGACTCGTCCTCGTACGCGTCGTCGTACCCGTCGGGCTCCTCCCGCGCGGCGACGGACCGCGCGTACTCCCGGCAGGCTTCGGCCGGGGTTCCGCACCCCGGGCAGGCGAGGGCGCCGTTGAGGTGCCTGCGGCACGGGTGGCAGTAGTCCATGAGGCATGGAGGCTAGGTGCACCGCCGGTAACAGCGGAAGCCGCCGCTGTGAAAGTTGTGTGCGGAACCAAAAGCTCCGGCGCGGCGGGCGTTGTCAGTGGCGGGAGGCATGATCAGGGCATGACGCAGAACCTCTCGGGCGCGCTGCACGCCCTTGCCCACACCCACCTTCCCTCCGACGCGGCCGAGCAGTGGCTGGGGCTGCTGCGGCCCGGCATCCGGCTCACCGGGGCCGGCGGGGACGACGCGGTGGTGGGGCAGTTGGGCGGCGAGCCCCGACTCCCCGCGGACATGGAGTGGCCGGTGTGGGAGGGGTACGGCCCGCTGTCGTTCGTCGCCTCGGTCGACTGCGCCGCGCTGCCCGCGGACGCGCTGGACGTGCCGTTCCCCACGAGCGGCACGCTGGCCTTCTTCTACTTCGACGGCCAACTGGACGACGGTGACGCCCTGGTGGACGTCGGCGACCCCGAGACATGGGACGGCGCCCGCGTCGTCCACGTGCCCGCGGGAGTGCCCGTCACCGAGCGGACCACCCCGGAGGACCTCGACCCCTACCCCCATGTGCCGCTCGCCGCGCGCGCGATCCTGACGGTCGCGGAACCCACGCATCCGCAGATCCAGCGGGTGGTCGCGCCGGAGGCCGAACTCCTTGAGGAGTACGAACACCCGCTGTGCTCCAAGGAGTTCACCGACGCCCTGCTGGACTACGACGACGCGGCGGGGCACCAGCTCGGCGGCACCCCGCAGTCCGTGCAGGGCCCCGTCGAACTGGAGGTGGCGCGGGCGGCGCTCGGCCCCGGCACGGACTGGCACGACCCCCGGCTCGGGGACGAGATGGGCCAGTGGGTACAACTGGCCCAGTTCGAGTCGGACGACACGGCGGACATGATGTGGGGCGACACGGGCTGCCTGTACTGGCTGATACGCCCGGCCGACCTGGCCGAACTCCGCTTCGAGCGCGCCCTGTTCACCTGGCAGTGCTACTGACCGTCCGACACCGACCGTCCGATGCCGTGCTACGCCCTGCCCAGCTGCCCCCTCAACCGCCGCGCCCTGAGCACCAGTTCCAGCTCGAAGCGGCGGTCGGGGTCGTCTATCTCGTCGCCCCAGAGCTCCCTGATCTGACGGAGGCGGTAGCGCACGGTCTGGGGGTGCACCCCGAGGCGGGCGGCCACCTCGGGGGCGCCGCCGCGGGTCTCCAGCCACGCCAGGAGGGTCTCGGCGAGGCGGCGGCCGTGGGCGGGGCCGCAGTGCTCCAGGGGCGCGAGGCAGCGGCGGGACAGGTCCTCGATGAGCTCCTCGGGCTGCAGGAGCACCAGCGCCTCGGTGTGCTCGGTGCAGTGGAGCACCTCACCGGAGGGCAGCAGGCCGCGCTCCATCAGGCGCACCGCGGCCTCGGCCCAGCGCAGCGACTTGGCGGCGTCCGCGAGCGGCACGGGCGGGCCGATGGCTCCCGACCAGCCCGCCATGGCGCGGCGCAGGAGCTCCGGGCGCCCGGCCGCGTCGGGGTCGGGCACGACCATGCGGGGCTGCTCGGCCTCCATGTCGAGCAGCACGCCCTGCCCGACGGCCGGTGCGACGGCCTCCCTCGCGGGGCGCAACAGGACGCCCACGGCAACGCGTTCGGGCAGCTGCCAGCCGACCCGGGCGGCGCGCTCGCCGAGTCCGTTGCCGAGGGCCCCGGACCCGGAACCGGAACCGGAGCCTGACGAGGAGCCCGATCCCGGCCCCGACATCGCGGGGCCCCCGCTGCCCGAGTCGGGGCGGCGCTCGGAGAGCAGCAGCTCCATCAACTTCCGCTGCAACCGAAGCCGTTCGCCCGCCTCCCGGGCCGCGGCCTCCGCGTAGCCGCGCACGGACTGGTCGACGAGCCCGTCCAGGTACTCGAAGCCCGACTCGGCGAGTTCGTACATGGCCGGTGGCGGGATCTCGATCTGCTGGCCGATCTCGGCGAGGCGGCGCCAGGCGAGGCGCACCCCGAGGCGGTAGATCGCCTGGAGCGAGTCGAGGCTGCGGCCGTGCAGGCCCTCGCCGCGGCCGAACTCCTGGAAGACCTCCAGGTGATAGCGCGGCCGCCCCTCCTGCGACGCCAGCTGCTGGACGAACCCCTCCAGGGCACGGCGGATCCCGATCAACGCCATCGGCTCGCCCGAGTCGTCGAGGACAACGGGCAGCCCGGGGTACTCGGCGCGGATCTCCCGCAGAATGTCCTGCGCGAGCGCGGGGACCTCCTCCAGGGCGAGGGCGGCGAACTGGCGTACCTGGTGCGGGGGGACGTCGCGCCAGGCGGAGCGGTGGTCGGAGGACCGGTTGTCGGAGGACCGGTCGTCGGAGGTCCAGTCGTCGGACAACCGGTCGTCAGACATCGCCCGGTCACCAGCCGTCAGGTCGTCGGGCATGCGGTCATCAGATGTGCGGTCGCCGGAGGTGCAGTCATCAGACAACTGGCCCTCAGAGAACCGGTCCTCAGACAAGCGGTCCTCAGACAAGCGACTCTTGGACAACCGGTCCTCAGACAACTGGCCCTCAGACAAGCGGTCGTCCGACATCCAGGCGTCGGAGGCCTGCATACGAGTAACAGCCACAATCGCTCACTGCCCCCGCGCAGGCGTCTCGTAATGCACCAGCGGTGTATTCGGCTGGTCGGGCGTGGCGTTGAGCAGGGCGACGATGCCGAGCGCCGCGCCCACGGCGAGGAGCGCCGCGGCGGCGGCGGTGAGTGATGCGGCGAGCAGTCGGTGCATTGCGAGGGTCAGCCTCTCTGTCGGAGGTCGTCCCCACCCCGGTCACGCAGTCCCTGGTCATGGTCGAGCGGCTCTCGCCATGAAGTCGCTGGTCGCACAGTCCACGCCGGCCCCGTCCGGCGAGTGCCCAGTGTCGGCAATGCATTGACACCTCGTCAAGGGTGCGCCTACGGTTCCCGGCCCATACGGCTCGGTAACACTTCTCCCGCCCTCAGCCCAGGAGTGACCCCCATGCGCCGCACGGCTTCTCCGCTCTCGCTGGTCCTTCTCGGTCTTGGCGTGTTTCTTCTGGTGCTCGCACCGATGCTGGCCTGGTACGTCGAGCCACGCGCGAAACGCACGCCGATCGATATCGACACCACCACCGTCTTCGAGGGCAAGGGGAGTTATTTCGACACCGAGAAGATCAAGACGGTCCGCGACCAGGACCTCACCATCACGCGGCAGGTGCGCGGCGACGTGGCCGACAGCGAGGAGAGCGGGCGCGCGGTCTGGGACGTGTCCACGTCCGTCGACCCGGACAAGTCGCTGCCCGCGGCCGACCCGCACGACTCGCTCCAGTGGACGATGGAGCGCTGGGTCACCGACCGGCGGACGAACGCTCCCGTGCACTGCTGCGGCGAGGAGCCGTACTTCGAGGGCGAGGCCTATCTGAAGTTTCCCTTCGACGTGGAGAAGCGGTCCTACCGCTGGTGGGACGGCACGCTGGGCGCCACCGTGCCGTTGACCTACCGGGGCACGAAGAAGATCCAGGGGTACGAGGGACTCCGCTTCACCGGCACCGTGAAGGCGACCAAGACGGGCACGCGCCAGGTGCCCGGCAGGCTCGTGGGGCAGCCGAAGAAGAGCCAGGTGATCGCGGACGAGTACTACGCCAACCACGGCATCGAGCTGGTCGCCGACCAGCGCACCGGCCGGATCATCTACGCCGCGATCGGCCCCCGCAAGACGCTGCGCGCGCCGGGCTCCGACAAGGACGCGACGGTGCTGCTCGACAGCGAGCGGATCGCGTTCACCCCGGCCACACAGAAGGCCCAGGTCAAGCTCGCCGAGGACGACAGCAGCCGTCTGGAGCTGGTCGGCGAGACGCTTCCGGTCGGTGCGGGCGTCCTTGGCGGGGTACTCGCGGTGGCGGGAATCGTGCTCGTCGTACGAGGGCGTCGTGACGACGGGGCGAACGGGCGGGGACGGCGCGATGAATCGGCGGAGCCGGGCAGTCCGAATCCTGATACGTCACCGACGGCCCTGCAGCCCACCACGATGTGATGAGACGTCAGCTCTGGAAAGCCCGGAAATTGTCACTTCGGTGAGTAGCCGCGCGGTTCCGGGCGGCGAAAACTGTCCACCCCACCCGAGCACAGTCCTCGTACCGCCCCCGCACCGCCCCCGTACAGCACCTCCGCAAAGCCAGCCCCCACAGTTCCGCACCCTGAGACGAGTTGGAGCACGCATGCCCCAGCACGTACCGTCCTCGCTGCGCGCGGCCGCCCCACGGCGCGCGGAGCGGCTTCCTGCGCCTCCCCCACAGCCGCGCCGGATCGTTTTCCTCGCCCACCGCGACCTCGGCAATCCGGCCGCGGGCGGCTCCGAACTCCTCGTCGACCGACTCGCCGACGGGCTCAGCAAGCTGGGCCACCAGGTCACTCTGCTGTGCGGAGGCCCTGCCGCGTACCGCGACTACCGCGTGGTGTCCGCGGGCGGCGACCTGGGCCACTACCTGCGTGCGCGCTCCGCGTTCACGCGTCAGGTCGGCGACTGCGACCTGCTCGTCGAGGTCTGCAACGGCATGCCGTACCTGGCGCCGCTGTGGCACCGCGGGCCCACCCTGTGCCTGGTCAACCACGTCCACACCGATCTGTGGGGGATGCGCTTCCAGGGCGCGCTCGCCCCCGCGGCACGGCTGGGCCGAAGACTTGAGCACTGGGCCCTCTCGGGCGCCCAGCGCGGCAATCTGCTCGTGGCCGTCTCGCCGTCGACGGCCACGGCGCTGCGGGCGATCGGCGTCGAGCGCGAGCGCATCCGGATCGTGCACAACGGCGTCGAGGAGCCGGGCCCGCTGCACCCCCGCTCCGACGAGCCCCTGTTCCTCGCGATGGGCCGGCTCGTCGAGTACAAGCGGATCGATCTGCTGCTGCGCCTGTGGGAACGTGTCAGACCCGTCACGGGCGGCCGGCTCGTGATCGTGGGTGACGGGCCCGAGCGGAGCCGCCTTGAGCAACTCGCCGGTCCCGGGGTCGAGTTCAGGGGTCATGTCTCCGAAGCCGAGAAGCACCGGCTGCTCTGCGAGGCCTGGATGCTGCTGCATCCGTCGGCCGTGGAGGGCTGGGGGCTCGTCATCACGGAGGCGGCGACGCGTTCGACGCCCTCGATCGGCTTCGACGTCCCCGGGGTCCGCGACTCCATCGAGGACGGCGCGACCGGCCTTCTGGCGCGGGGCGAGAGCTCCTTCGCCGCCGCCTGGTGCACCCTGGCGCTGAGCGCCGAGCGCCGCAGGGCGCTCGGCAAGGCCGCCGGTGAGCGGGCCGCGCAGTTCCGCTGGACCAACACCGTACGGCAGTTCCAGGCGGTGGCCGCGGAGGCGGTCGCCGCGCACCACGCGCCCCTCGGGGACCCGATATCCCAGGGGTCTGTGTGAAGGACCCGTCGCTGCGCCGTTCCGCCACCCTCTTCCGGGCCTTCCTGCGCGAGCAGCACGAGCCCGAGCGCTGCTACACCCTCCTCGCCAGGGACGCCGCCGACCAGGTCGAGGCGTACGTACCGGTGAAGGACCGCATCGTCGTCGACATCGGCGGCGGGGGCGGCTACTTCACCGAGGAGTTCCGGCGGCGCGGGGCGCAGAGCTTCCTCTTCGAGCCCGACCCGGCCGAGCTCGGGGCCAAGCCCCCGCACGGCTCGGTCGTGGCCGACGGCTATCTGCTGCCCTTGGCGGACCGCGTCGCCGACGTCACGTTCTCCTCGAACGTCCTGGAGCACGTGGACGATCCCCAGACGTTCCTGAGCGAGATGGTCCGGGTCACCAGGCCCGGCGGGCTGATATACGTCTCGTTCACCAACTGGCTCTCCCCATGGGGCGGTCACGAGTGGGCGCCCTGGCACTACCTGGGCGCCGAGCGCGGCCGCGCCCGCTATGAACGACGTACCGGAAAGGCCGCGAAGCACACGCTCGGCGAGAACCTCTTCGCGCACCACGTCGGGACGACCCTGCGCCAGGTGCGGGCCCGCGACGACGTGTCCGTCGTGTCGGCCCGTTCGCGCTACTGGCCGTTTTGGGCCGGGGCGATCACCAAGGTGCCGGGTGTGCGCGAGTTCGCGACCTGGAATCTCCTCCTCATCCTCAGGCGGTGTCCATGACCACGGTCCAGGCCCCACCCCCGGCGGCCGTACGGCCCACGACCGATGCCCCTGAACCCTCGCGGGGGCCGCGCTCGCGGCGCTGGCTGCTGGGGTTCTGGGCCGTGGTGTTCGTGCTGTTCTGCGCGGTGAAACCGGGGCGGATGACGTTCGACACCAAGCTCGGTGTCGCCGTCGACCCCTGGCAGTTCCTCTCCGACCTGGGCCAGTTGTGGCACGACAGGGGCGGCTTCGGCGGGATCCAGGACCAGTACGTCGGCTATGCGTTCCCGATGCTGCCGTTCTACGGCCTGGCCAAGCTGGTGCAGTTGCCGGTGTGGCTGGCGGAGCGGCTGTGGATGTCGCTGATCGTGGCGGCGGCCTTCTGGGGCGCGCTGCGCCTCGCCGAGCGCCTGGGCATCGGCAGCCGTCCGAGCCGGCTGCTCGGCGCGGTGGTGTACGCGCTGTGGCCGACGTTCACCGTGGTCGTCGGGTCGACGTCGGCGGCGGCGCTGCCCGGCGCCGTCCTGCCGTGGGTGCTGCTCCCGCTCCTGAACGAGCGGATCAGCGCGCGGCTGGCCGCCTGCCGTTCGGCGCTGATCATCCCGTTCATGGGCGGGGTGAACGCGGCGTCGACGCTGGCCTCGCTGCTGCCGATCGGCCTGTACCTCCTGTCCAGGCCGAACGGCCCGCGCAAGCGGAAGCTGATCACCTGGTGGGTGCCGGGCGTGATCCTGGCGACCGCCTGGTGGGTCATTCCGCTGCTGATGCTCGGCTTCTACGGCGAGAACTTCCTTCCGTACGTGGAGAATTCGGCCACCACGACCGGCACGATGTCGGCCACCGAGACGCTGCGCGGCGCCGGGAACTGGGTCGCGTATCTGCACTTCGGCGAGGCGTGGCTGCCGGCGGGCTGGACGGTGGCGACGGCCGTCGTGGCGATCGTGTGCTCCGCGCTGGCCGCGGCGCTCGGTCTCGCGGGGCTCGCGCGGCGTGATCTGCCGGAGCGGCGCTGGCTGGTGCTCACGGTGCTGTCGGTCGTGCTGATCACGCTGGCCGGGTACGGCGGCGCGTTCGGGGCGCCCTTCCACGAGACGGTCCAGTCCTGGCTGAACGGCGGCCTCGTGCCGTTCCGCAACATCTACAAGTTCCAGATGGGTCTGGCTCTCGCGCTCGCCTTCGGCCTGATGCACCTGGTGGGCGTGGCGGCGCAGGCGCGCGGCGCGCGGCCGGTGCGCGGCCGCGGGTACGCGCCGCTGATCGCGGCGGTCCTGGTGCTTCCGGGCCTTGCCTGGCCGTATCTCAACGGCTCGATCCTGCAGCCGGGTTCGTTCCAGAAGCTGCCGACGTACTGGCAGACGACGGCCGACTGGCTGGAGAAGTACTCCCCCGACTCGCGCGCGCTGGTCGTTCCCGCGACCGCGCACGGCATCTACACCTGGGGCTCCCCCATCGACCAGCCGCTCGACGTGCTCGCCGACTCGCGGTGGGCGCAGCGCGATTACGTGCCGTTCGGCACGCCGGGCAACCGCCGCGCGATGGACGCGGTGGAGCAGGCGCTGATGACCGGCGGCGAAGTGCGGGGCCTGCGGGACTACTTGACGCGTGCGGGGCTCTACTACGTCGTCGTACGCAATGACCTGGATCCGGATCAGGTGGGCCACGTGCCCTCGGCGACCGTGAAGCGCACCCTGGAGGAGTCCGGCTTCCGCCGCGTGACGGGCTTCGGTCCGACGACGACCGACGGGAGGATCCCGAACGACACGCCCCTCCAGGTCGAGGGCCTCTATCCGCGCCAGCGCGCGGTGGAGATCTACGCCCCCGGCGAGGGCGCCGAGCGGCCCGGCCAGGCGGGCCTGAAGCCGGTGTCGAACACGGCGGTCGTCAGCGGCGGCCCCGAGTCGCTGCTCCCGCTCTCCGCCGACCCGGCGATGCGGGACCGGCCCACCGTCCTGACGGGCGACAACCATCCGGGGGTCGGAACTCCGGCTCTGGAGGCGGTCGGTGACGGTCTGCGCCGCGCGGACACCCGCTTCGGCCTGGTCAACTCCAATACGTCGTACACGTACGGGCGCGACGAGCGCAACGCCGAGGACGCGCTGCAGGACCCCGGCAGGAAGCCGCACCAGATCCTGCCGACCAAGGGCGTCGAGCACCAGACGACGGCGGAGCTGCGCGGCGCCAAGAAGGTGTCGGCGTCCTCCTACGGCAACTGGCTGTTCCATCTGCCGCAGTACGACCCGGTGAACGCCTTCGACGGCGACCCGGCGACGGCCTGGGCCGAGGGCGACGCCGGTGCCGCGGACGGCGAGTGGATCAAGGCGGAGTTCAACTCGAAGGTGACGGTGCCCGCCTCCTTCCGCGTCACGCCGCTGCCGCAGGACGGCGTGCGGTCGGCGCCCACGAAGGTGCGCGTGGAGACGGAGCGGGGCAGCGTCACCAGCGATCTGCAGCCGAACGGCATGACGCAGCGGATCAAGGCCCGTGCGGGCGCCACGAGTTGGGTCAAGATCACGATTCTGGACACCCAGGAGGCCAGGCCCGGCCTGACGGGCGCGGGCTTCTCGGAGATCAGCATCCCCGACGTACGCGTCACCAAGCTCCTCCAGCTGCCGACGGACGCCGAGAGGACCACGGACGCCCAGGCGACCACCTACTCCCTGCACCGCTCCTCCGACCCGAGCGCCCTCTCACCGGTGAACGCCGAGTCCGGGCTGCACCGCCGCTTCACGACGACGGGCGACGGCGAGTACGAGGTGAAGGCGAGCGCGGTGGCCGTGCCGGGCGCCGCGCTGGACGAGCTGCTCTACAAGGTGGCGCCGGAGCAGAAGCAGCAGATCGTCGCGACCGCGGACTCCACGGCCAAGCTGGGCATCGGCCTGTCGCCGCGCAACCTCACGGACGGCGATCTGACGACGGGCTGGATCGCGGGCACCGACAACCGCCCGGTGATCCACCTCAAGTGGCCGGGCAAGCAGCCGGTGGGCGAGATCGTGCTGCCAGCGGCGGGCGGCCTGTCCACCCGCCCGGTGAAGATCGAGATCAGCTCGCCGGACGGCGCGGCGACCGCGGGCGTCGACGAGAACGGCAACGCGCGCTTCGCCCCGATCACCACCGACGAGATGGACATCACCATCACGGAGACCGCTCCGCTGACCGTCCACAACCCGGTGGCGGACGCCGACCTCCGGCTCCCCGTGGGCCTGACCGAGGTCTACGTCCCTGCGCTGGACAAGTACCGCACGCCGCAGCCCGATCCCGAGGACCGCTTCTCGCTGCCCTGCGGCCAGGGTCCGACGATGTCGATCGACGGCGAGCTGTACGAGACGAGCGCCAAGGGCAGGATCCAGGACCTCACCGACCGGCGCCCGATCGAGATCACGCTCTGCCAGGAGGGCTCGAAGGACACCGCGGTGCGGCTCGACGCGGGCGCGCACAGCGTGGAGACCGGTGACGCGGGCCCGCTCGCCGTCATGGACGCCTCGCTCACCCGCGGCACCCCCGCCGCGCCCGAAAGCGCCTCGCGCGAGCTGGAGATCAAGGACTGGCTGGGCGACCGCCGCGAGGTGACGGTCGGCTCGGGAGCGGCCTCGTACCTGACGACGTACGAGAACGTGAACGACGGCTGGAAGGCGACGCTGAACGGCAAGGAGCTGACCCCGCTGCGGCTGGACGGCTGGCAGCAGGGCTGGCTCGTGCCCAAGGGCGAGGGCGGCACGGTCAAGCTGAGCTACGAGCCGTCGCAGATCTACGAGATCGGGCTGATCCTGGCCGGGGTCGGCGTCCTCGCGCTGGTCGCGCTGGTCCTGGTCAGGCGCCGTGAGCCCAACCCGGACGCGGTACAGGCCGCGCCGCCCGCGCCGGGCCCGGTCCTCGGCACGGTGGCGCTCACGCTGGTGGCGGCGGTCGTCGCGGGCCCGTTCGCCCTGCTGGTCCCGGCCCTCGCGCTGCTGGCCTGGCGCCGCCACGCGCTCCTCGTGCCGATCGCGTTCCTGGCGATGGCGGGGGCGGGGATCGCGGCGGCGGCCGGTGCCGGCGAGTCCATCCGGTCGGACGAGGGGGCGTTCGGTCACACGGCACAACTCCTCGCCCTGATCGCCCTGTTCGCGGCGCTCGTGACGGTGCGGGAGACACGGCCGCACAGCGGGGCTACGTTGGACGACGGCTCGGGCAACCCGCCGCCGTACCCACCGGCGCGGCCCGCCCCCGACCCCGCGACGCTGTCGCTCGGCCCGGACCGCGACCTGGGCGGGCAGGCGCCTGCGTTGCCGCGGCGCAAGCGCGGTGAGAACGGTGAGAGCGGTCCGTCGGGCGCCGCGCCGCAGGCGGGTCACGGCGCGAGCCACGACGCGGGCCCGACCGTCTCGGCCCGTGGCCCCGCCGCGGCCCAGCCGGAACCCGCGCCACCGGGCAGGAGCACGGTCCGCTTCCGCCGCAGGCGGACGTTCACGACAGGAGAAGGCACCCAGCGATGACCGCACTGGAACATCCGGCACGGCGCGCGGACGGCCCCGGAAGGCCGCCTGCGCGCGTGCCGTTCCCCGTCGTCGACGAGGTCTCCCGGCACTGCCTCCAGGAGGAGGAACCGGAGACCGTGCACATCGAGGTGCACCTGCCGGGCACCCCCGACCGGGAGCGTCTGAAGGCGGCGTTCGGCGAGGCCCTGCGCCGCCACCCGCGCATCCTGATGCGGGAGGCGCGGGGGCCCTGGTACCGGCGGCGCTACGAGTGGGAGCTGACCGAGGCCCCGGACGTCGAGGTGGTGACGTTCCCCGCCCCGGAACCGGACGCCCTGAAGCGGGCCCGCGAACGGGCCCTGGCCGAGGCGCCGCCGCTCACGTCGTCGCCGCCGATCCGCCTTGAGGTGGTGGCGGCCGAGCCCGCGGCGGCGGATCGTGGCGACGGCGGCGGAAGTGTCCTCTTCCTCACCATCAACCACACCGCCCTCGACGGGCCCGCCTGTCTCCGTGTCCTTGCCACGGCGGCCGAGTTGTACGGCGGGAAGGACAACTCCCCCGCCGCGCCCCCGACCCGTACGCCCGACCAGGGCGCACCGGAGCCGCCCCCGGCCGACGCCCCGTCCGGCTGGTCGCCCCCGGCCCGGGTCGCCAGGGGGACCCCCGAGCCTTCCCCAAGCTCTCAACTTCGTTCGAGCAGGGGAGACCCCATTCCGGGCAACGGCATGCTGGTGGCGGAGCTGCCCGTGCCGCGCCGCCCCAAGGGCTCCCCGTTCACCGTGAACGACCAGCTCATGGTCGCCACCGCGCTGATGATCGCGCACTGGAACCGCGAGCACGGCGCGCGGCCGCGGCCCTTCCGCATCACGATGCCCGTCGACGACCGCCCCCGCGACGCCACCATGCCCATCGGCAACGGCACACGTCTGGTCGAAGTGCCTTTCGGGGCAGCGGAGTTGACGCGAGAGGAGTGGACTCCGGAGGCGACCCGCGACCTCCTTCGCCGCACCTCCGACCGCACCCGCGCCCTGAAGTCCCTGGCAAGGCCCCAACTGGGCCACGGGGCAACGCTGTTGACCGCGCCCGTGCTGCCGGTCACGCTCCGCGCGGCCGTCACCCGCGGGCTGCGCAGGGCCGCCGCGCCCTGGACGTCGACGACGCTCCTGAGCAACATCGGCCGCGTCCCGTACGCCCTGGACTTCGGCGACGCGGGCCGCGCGCACGCGGTGTGGTTCTCCGCGCCCGCCCGCCTGCCCCGCGGCCTGACCGTGACCACGGCGTCCACGGCGGGCCGCCTCCACCTGGCCCTGCGCTGGTCGAAGACGCTGCTCAGCCACGGCGACGGGGCGCATCTGCGCGACCTGTTCGAGCACTATCTGCATGCGACGGAGCACACCGAACCCCACGAAACCCACGAGGGGCCCAAGTGACCACCGCAACGACCAAGCGTCCGGCGGGACTCAGGGACTTCTACGAGGACCCGTCCGTCCCCGTCGCGTCCGGCGACGCCCGCAGCCTGCGCCAGGCCCGCATCCTCGCGGCCGCGCTCGGCCCCGCCACCGCCCGCACCGCCACGGTCCTGGACATCGGCTGCGGCGACGGCACGGCGGCGGCGACCGCGGCCCCGCTCCTCGCGGGCCACCGCGTGATCGGCGTGGACTGGTCGCAGGACGCCCTCAAGCGCGCCCACGCCCGCCTTCCGTACGTCGTCCGGGGCGAACTCACCGACGGCGGGCTGCCGTTCGCGGACGGCGCGGCCGACGCCGTCCTGTTCAGCGAGGTCATCGAGCACCTCGTCGACCCGGACAGCGCGCTCGACGAACTCAGAAGGGTCCTCAGGCCAGGAGGGCACCTGATGCTCTCCACGCCCAACCTCGCCGCCTGGTACAACCGCGGCCTGCTCCTGGCCGGCGTGCAGCCTGTCTTCTCCGAGGTGAGCCTGCGCGGCATCCACGGCCGCCCCGGCAAGGAGGTCGTGGGCCATCTGCGCCTCTACACGGCCCGCGCCCTGCGGGAGTTCGTCGCCGCCTCCGGCTTCGACGTCGTCCGCCTGTCCGGCGCGCCCTTCCACGGCGTGCCACGCCCGCTGCGCGCCCTGGACCGGCTGGCCTGCGCCGTGCCGGGCGCGGCCTCGATCCTCCTGCTGCACGCCCGAAGGTCTTGAGCCCCATGTGGTGGGGTGTGGCCGCGGCGCTGGTCGCGAACCTGCTCTACAGCACCGGATTCGTCCTGGAGAAGCGGGCGTTGACGGCCATGCCGTCGGTCAGCGTCCGCAGCCCCGCGCGGCTGCTGCGGCAGGTGCTCGGCAGCCCGCTGTGGATCGGCGGGTCGCTGGCGCTCGCGGCGGGCTTCGCCGCGCAGCTCGCGGTGTACCGCACGCTGCCGATCGCCGCGGCGCAGGGCATCTTCGTGTCGGGCCTGGTCCTCCTGCTGCTCCTGTCCTCGGTCCTGCTCGGCGAGCGGACCTCGGGCCGCGAGCGGTACGCGGTCGGCGCGATCCTGCTGGCGCTGCTCATGGTGGTCCTTTCGCTGAACGAGCAGAACGACACCGTCAGCCGCCACGCGCCCGTGGCCCTGGTCCTCGTGGTCTGCCTGCCTTCGCTGGCGGCCGGTGTCTGGCTGTACGGCTCCGCCGAGCGCCGCGCGCGCCACCGGCACCGGATGCCGACGGCGGGCGTGGAGTACGGCGTCGCGGTGGGCCTGCTGTACGGCGTGAGCTCGCTGGCGATCAAGGGCGTCTCCAGCCATCTGACCACCGAGGACCTCGGCGGCGCGCTCGTGGACCTGCTGCGCTCGCCGTATCCGTATCTGCTGCTGTTCACGGGCGTGTTCGGCCTGATCATGTCGCAGGCGGCCCTGCAGCGCTGCCGGGCGTCCCTGATCGTCCCGGTGTGCACGACGGTTACCTCCTTGTTCACGGCGGTACTCGGCACGCTGGCGTTCGGCGAGGCGCTGCCGCACGACCCGGTCCGCCTGGCGCTGCGGATCGCGGGCACGCTGCTCGCCGTGTCCGTGCTGCTCGCCATGCCCAAGCACGACGCGAGCGCCCCCCACACACCGTCCCCCACCAAGGAGTTGACGAGCGGATGAACCCCGACGACCCGCTGCTGAAGATCCTCGCCTGCCCGCTGGACAAGGGCCCGCTGCATCTGCTGGCCCCCGAGGAGCCCCTCGTACCGGAGGAGGCGCTCTACAACCCCCGTCTGCGGCGCCGCTATCCGGTCGTCGACGGCATCCCGCAGCTGCTGCCCTCCTCCGGCGAGCAGGTCCCGGAGGACGAGCACGAGCAGCTCCTCAAGCGCATCTCCCCGTGAGAGGGGGCGCGGATGACTTTCGCCGCCCGTGTGGCGCCCTACGTCCCCGACCGTCTGATCGCCGCCCTGGCCCGCCTGGTGTATCCGCGCTTCGAGCCGGAGCTGGCGCGGCTCGGCGACCTGTGCCCGCCGGGCTGCGGCACCGCCGTGGACGTCGGCGGCTGGTACGGGCCGTGGTCGCGCCGCCTCGCCTCGCGCGCGCACCGCGTGGTGACCGTCGAGCCGGTGCCGCACCTGGCGCGGCTGCTGGCCTCCAGCACCCCGGGCAACGTACGGGTGATCCAGGCCGCGGCGACGGACCGGCCCGGCACGGCGCGGCTCTGGCTGCCGTCCGGTGACCGCGGCGAGCGGGGCGTCTCCTCGCTGATCCGCAGGGACATCCACGACACGGCCGTCGACGTGCCGTGTCTGACCCTGGACGGGCTCGGCCTGCGGGACGTCCACTTCGTCAAGATCGACGTGGACGGCAACGAACTGCCGGTGCTGCGCGGCGCCGAGGAGCTGATCGGCCGCGACCGCCCGGCGATCTTCATCGAGCTGGAGTCCCGCATCCAGCCGATCGCCCCGATCGTGGAGCTCCTCACCGGCCACCACGGCTACCGGGGCTGGGTCCTGCCGCACGACACGTGGCTGCCGCTGGACGCCTTCGACCTGGAGGCGCACCAGGCCGCTACGGCGTACGTGGTGTCGCAGGGCCTGGTGCGCCGGGTCCTCACGCCGAGACGTCCGCGGTACGTGAACTCGGTGCTCTTCCTTCCCGAAGGGCGCCGCCCGGGAGCGTTCGCGGTGCGCGACGATGGGGTGCATGCCCGCTAGTTCCTCCCGCGATCCCGGCCCGTTCACCGCGCTGGACTTCCAGCTCGTCCTGCTGCGCCGGATGGCCGACCACAACCCCGACCTGGTGGAGAGCGCCCGGCACGAACTGGGCGTGTCCACCGCCGAGATGCGCGAGTCCAACCGCCGCTGGCAGGCGATGACCCGGGCGCCGCGGTCCCGGGGCGCCGCCTCCCGCTACCGCTCGGTCCTCGGCACCCCCGAGGTGAGCGAGCGCCGCCCGATCGGCGACCTGGAGTGCGAGGCACTGCTGTGGCCCGTGCCGCTCTGGCCCGATCTGCGCTTCGAGGTGCTGCTCGCGCCGAACGGCGCCGTCTGGAATGAGTGGCTGGTGCGCGCGCCCGGGGTGCCGGGGCCGGCGCTGCGCACGCTCGACGACCTCGCTCCGTGGTCGTGCACGGTGGACGAGGCGGCGCGCGCCTTCGCCCCGGCCCGCCCCATGGAGGGGACGGCGCCGACGCGGTGGGGCCTCACGTTCGAGGCCCCGGACGCGGGCGGCGAACGGCGGCGCTGCGTCGCGGAGTTCACGTGGGGGCTGCTGCAGCGGGTGTCGCTCCCCGGCCCCCCGCCCGGAGCGTCCCCACCGCGGCCCTGAGTGACCGCTCGGTGCCGCGGGCCCCCTGCGCCCGCGGCACCGAGGGCGACCTCAGAGGATGAAGACGCTCTGGGCGGTCTCCGTGTAGTACGTCTCGCCGGGGTGGACGAGCCATTCGACCGGGCCCGAGCAGTCCGGGCCCGCGTGGACCTCGGCGATGGCGTCGGTGTGGTTGCCCACCGAGCTCGGGAACCAGTCGACGGCATAGCAGCCGCTCGGGTTCTCGTGGGCCTGGCCGTTGATGACGAGGACCCCCTCCGCCGCGTACGCCGAGCCGGGCACGGAGAGTGCCAGTGCCGCGGCTGCCGCGAACGCCCCGAGCGCCTTGGTCGCCTTGGTCATGCGTCGTCGCGTCATGCGTGTTCCCCTCCACCGCGCGGGCCGTCCCGTCACACCCCGCTGGAGTGACCCAACGTAGCGGATCAGGCACTCCATGTGACCGGCGCGCGGAGGCAACTGCCGCGTGGTCGCGCGCCGTTCACACTCCCCTCACACTCCCCCCGGATCCGACAGGCCCCCGTGACCTCGATCGGCCCAACTTCGGCGCGGGACAAGGGAGTTCGTATGATGCGGCCATGGCAAGCACGGGGGAACTGATAGCCGGCCGCTACCGCATCGCGGCGCGGCTCGGGCGCGGCGGCATGGGCACGGTGTGGCGGGCGCAGGACGAGCTGCTCGGGCGGGACGTCGCCGTCAAGGAGCTGAACGTCGACGCCGGGCTCTCGCAGCTCGACGCCGAGCGGCAGCGGGAGCGGACGCTGCGCGAGGCGCGCTCGGTCGCGCAGGTGAAGCACCCCGGCATCCTCGTGCTGCACGACGTCGTCATGCACGAGGAGCGGCCCTGGCTGGTCATGGAGCTGATCGACGGCTGCTCGCTCGCCGACCGCATCTCCGCGCGCGGGGTGCTGACGCCCGCGGAGGCGGCCCGGATCGGCCTCGCCCTGCTGGCCGCGCTGCGCGCCGCGCACGCCGCGGGGGTGCTGCACCGTGACCTCAAGCCCGCGAACGTACTCCTGGAGGCGGGCACGGACCGGGTGGTGCTCTCCGACTTCGGCATCGCGCAGGTCGCGGGGCAGACCACGCTCACGCAGACCGGGGCGTTCGTGGGCTCGCCCGAGTACACCGCGCCCGAGCGGATGTCGGGGCGGCGCACGGGCCCCGAGTCCGATCTGTGGTCCCTTGGCGTGCTGCTCTGTGCG
Source organism: Streptomyces sp. NPDC025651 (assembly GCF_055558735.1). Classification (NCBI taxonomy): domain Bacteria; kingdom Bacillati; phylum Actinomycetota; class Actinomycetes; order Kitasatosporales; family Streptomycetaceae; genus Streptomyces; species Streptomyces sp. NPDC025651. The sequence goes on along the minus strand of NZ_JBVHLZ010000001.1, from coordinate 749,270 downwards.
GCCGTCGAGGGCGAGTCGCCGTTTCACCGGGACTCGGTGGCGGGGGTGCTGCACGCGGTGGTGGTGGACGAGATCCGCCCGCCCCAGTCCGCGGGACCGCTGCTTCCGGTCGTCCGGGGGCTCCTTGAGCGGGATCCGGAGCGGCGGTTCGGCGCGGACGAGGCGGAGCGGGCGCTGCGGGGTTTCCTCGACGAGGAGCGGCTGCCGACGGTGGCGCACACGCCGTCGCCGCCCGTGAAGCCGCCGCCCGCCGGGCGCGGTTCCGGCGGCGCGGACGACACGGGCGACCCTGTGGTGCTCGGCGCCGCGCCCCGGGCCGGGCGCCGGGGGCCCCGGATGCGGGTGTCCCTGCTCGGCGGTGTCCTCGTCGCGGTGCTCGCGGCGGGCGGGGTGGGCGGCGGCGTATGGGCGCTGACGCGCGGCGACGGCGGCACGGAGCGGGAGGCGGGCGGCGGAGGTCCGGCCCAGGAGGTGCGGGAGGAGTCACGCTCGCCCGAGCCGGAGAAGAGCGAGCCGTCCAAGAGCGTGAAGCCGAAGCCGCCCAAGGACAAGGACAAGGAGAAGGAGAAGGGGAAGGACAGGACTCCTCCCGCCGAGCCGGGAGACGGCAAGGGCGACGCGGACGGAACCGGCACCGACGCGGACGGAACCGCGCCCGCCGATCCCTCGGACCCGCCGGACTCCGGCGGCGGCACGGCCCCCACCGGCTATCGCACCGTCACCGACCCGGCGGGCTTCTCCCTGGCCGTCCCCGGCGGCTTCACCCGCTCCCCCGAACCGCCCCGCGTCTACTACTACTCGGCGGGCAAACAGTTCCGCATCGGCATCCACCCCCAGGCCCAGGACCCGGACGGGCCGCTCGCGGTGATGCGGAAGGCCCACGAGGACGGCCCCTCCGACTACCCCGGCTACCGCGGCGGCTCGGTCCGCGAGACCACGCACAACGGCAACCCCGCGGCCCTGTGGACCTTCACCTGGGACGGCACGGCGGCGGACGGCGGCCCCCGGGTCACCTACGACCTGAGCTGGAACGAAGGCGGCAAGATGTACGACCTGTGGATCTCGGCCCCCGCCCCTCGACAGACCACGGCGAAACGCCACTTCGACAAGGCACTGGAGTCCTTCGCACCGTGACGCGCCCGTACGACCTGCCGCACCTGTACGCCGCCGACGACCCCGAGCCCGCCCTCGGCGGCCTGACGCGGGGCGACGTCTGCCGCGCCACCGTGACGGCGCTCGCGCACTTCGGGGCCTTCGTGGACGTGCGCGGCACCGAGGGCCGCGCGGCCAAGGGACTCGTACGCCTCCCGGAGATCTCCCGTGAGCACGTCGACCACCCCGGTGACGTCCTGCGCGTGGGCGAGGAGATCACCGCGAGGGTCCTGCTGGTCGACGCGGACCGGGGGCAGCTCATCCTGTCCCTCAGGGAGTAGGGCACTGAGCGGGCCCCCTCAAAGCCCACCCCATGGCAAGCCCACCCTTCACAAAAGCCCGACCCCCACCCTTGTTCCGTCCTCCCAACATCTGCTTATGATTCAGCGGTGTTCGATTCACGGCACATCAAGACCTTCCACGAAGTGGTCCGGGCCGGGTCGTACTCGGCGGCCGCCCGCTCGCTCGGGTATACGCAGCCTGCGATCACCCAGCAGATGAAGGCCCTCGAACGGTCCGTCGGCACCCCGCTGTTCACCCGCGTCGGGCGCCGCATGCGGCTGACGGAGGCCGGTGAGGCGCTGTCGCGGCACGCGGGGATCATCCTGGACGACATCTCCACCGCCCAGCAGCAGATGAACGCGATCACACGGCTGCGGTCGGGCCGGGTGCGGGTCTGCGCCTTCCCCAGCGCCAACGCCACCCTCATCCCGGAGGCCCTCGCCCGGCTCGCGTCGGGGCATCCGGGGGTCCGCGTGGAGCTCCTGGAGGACGAGCCGCCCGAGTCGCTGCGGCGCGTGGTGCGCGGCGAGTGCGACATCACGCTCGCCTTCACCTATCCCGGCCTGCACGAAGAGGTGCCGGACGAGCTGGTGGAGATCCCGCTGATGGAGGACCAGCTGACCGTCCTGATGCCCTCCGGGCACCCCATGGCGCGCCGCCGCTCGGTCAAGCTCGCCGAGCTCGCCGAGGAGCGGTGGATCGCGGGGTGCCCGCGCTGCCGCGCCAACTTCCTGCACGAGTGCGCCGAGTTGGGCTTCGCCCCCGACATCGCGTTCACCACCGACGACAACCTCGTGGTGCAGAGCCTGGTCGCCGAGGGACTCGGCGTCGCGATGATGCCGGGCCTCGTCCTGAACTTCCTGTGCCACCGCAAGGTGACGGGCCGCGCCCTGGATCCCGCCTCGCGGCGCCAGGTCTCCGCGTACGTCCTCAAGGACCATCTGCGGATACCGGCGACCGCCCTGGTCCTGGACGAACTGAGGACCGTGGCCGCCAACCGCGTCGGCTGCTGACCTCCCTCACGGAGGGAAGCGGCTCTTTCCGGCCACGCCCGCGCGCCATCCATAAGCAGAAGTTGCGGGGATGCCAAACAACTGTCGTTGGACGTGATGGATCGGGCGGCGCGACGCTGCCGGTATGAGCACTACGACCGCGTACCGGGCCGCCCGGACCACAGAGCGCCTCGACACCCTCGTCGCCGACGTGCGCGAGGCCGTCGGGCGGGGCCTGACTCCCGACCTGACCGCGTACCTGGTCGGCGAGCGGCTCTCCCCCCACCTCGGCGCCGCCGATCTGCTCACCGACGAGCAGCAGGAGGGCGACCCCGAGCGCTACCGCCAGCACGTCCTGCACGCCGAGAGCGACGGCTCCTTCTCCGTCGTCGCGCTGGTCTGGCTGCCGGGGCAGCGGACCTCCGTCCACGACCACGTCTCCTGGTGCGTCACGGGCGTGCACGAGGGCGAGGAGCAGGAGCGGCGCTACCGCCTGGTGCCCGCCGACGAGACCGGCGGGGCGGCGCGCCTCGTCGCCACCGAGGACGTCGTGAACCCGCAGGGCGCGGTCTGCGGGTTCGCGCCGCCCGGCGACATCCACCGGGTGTGGAACGCCTGCAAGACGCGCGCGATATCGATCCACATCTACGGCGCGGACATCGCCCGCCTGGGCAGCAGCGTCCGGCGGGTGTACGAGCTGCCGGCCGACCGGTAATGGCGCTGCTCGGAGAACGTGCCAAATCCCGTACGCAGAGCCTCACTTCGGCGCTCGCTCCGCACCGTCCCCCGGGCAGGCTGCCCGGCCTCGCGCTCGCCGTCCTCGGCGTCGGCGTCGCCTGGTGCGTGCACAGGATCGCGCCCGGCGTCCCGATGCTCACCGCCGCCGTGGTGCTCGGCATCGTCGCGGCCCATCTGCCGGGCGCCGCGCACACATTCGTGCGAGGTCCCGGCAAGGCGGGCCTGACGTTCGCGGCCAAGCGGCTGATGCGGGTCGGCGTCGTGCTGCTCGGCCTGAAGCTGGGTCTGGACGACGTGCTCGGGCTCGGCTGGGCCTCGGTCGCGATGGTGCTCTGCGTGGTCGCGGTGACCTTCTTCGGCACCTGGTGGCTGGGCCGCCGCATGGGGTTGCGCGGCGACCAGCCGCTGCTCATCGCCACCGGCTACTCGATCTGCGGGGCCTCCGCGATCGGCGCGGTCAGCGAGGTGTCCGAGAGCGACGAGCGGGACACCGCCACCTCGGTGGCCCTCGTGACGCTCTGCGGCACCCTCGCCATCGCCGTCCTTCCGCTGCTCCAGGGCCCGTTGGGGCTGAGCGACGCGGAGTTCGGGCGCTGGGTCGGGGCGAGCGTGCACGACGTGGGGCAGGTCGTGGCGACCGCGCAGACCGCGGGCGCCGGGGCGCTCGGCGACGCGGTCCTGGTCAAGCTGATGCGGGTGGCGCTGCTCGCGCCGCTGGTCGCCGCGGTGGCCCTGTCGGTCAGGGCGCGGGCCAGGTCGAGGGCCGGTGCGGGGCAGTCCGCGAGGAGCGCCAGGCGCCCGCCGCTCGTGCCGCTGTTCGTCGTCGGCTTCCTCGCCATGGTCGCGCTGCGCACCACGGGGTGGCTGCCGGGCGGGGCGATCGACGCCGCGCAGACCGCGCAGGAACTCCTGCTCGCCGCCGCCCTGTTCGGCCTCGGCAGCGCGGTCGACCTGCCGTCCCTGACGCGCACGGGCGGCCGGGTCGCGGCTCTCGGGCTCGTCTCGTGGGTGGTGATCGCGGGCGTCTCGTACGCGGGTGTGCTGCTGACGTACTGACGGTCCCGGATGACGCACCGGAGCTCCCGGACACCGCTCGCGGCCCCTTCCGGCCCGGAGCCCTTGAGGACACAACCTGTCCTCAAGGGCTCCTACCGTTCAGGGCATGGAGACGAACACGGACGCCACCGCCGAGATCCGCCCCTTCCGGATCGCCGTTCCCCAGGCCGAGTTGGACGACCTCGGGGACCGCCTCGCCCGCACCCGCTGGCCCGCGGAGATCCCGGGCCGGGGCTGGAGCCGCGGCGCCCCGGTCGCGTATCTGAAGGAGCTGGCGAGCCACTGGGCCAACGGGTACGACTGGCGCGCCTGGGAGGCGCGGCTGAACGAACACCCGCAGTTCACCACCGAGATCGACGGGCAGAACATCCACTTCCTGCACGTGCGGTCCACGGCCCCCGACGCGCTGCCCCTGCTCCTCACGCACGGCTGGCCCGGCTCGGTCGTGGAGTTCCTGGAGCTGATCGGCCCGCTGTCCCGCGACTTCCACCTGGTGATCCCCTCCCTGCCCGGCTTCGGCTTCTCCGGCCCGACGGCCGAGGCGGGCTGGAACACCACGCGGATCGCCCGCGCCTGGGCGGAGCTCATGCGCAGGCTCGGCTACGACCGCTACGGCGCACAGGGCGGCGACTTCGGCAGCGGCATCACCCGCGCGCTCGGCGCCGTCGACCCGGAGCACGTGGTCGCCCTGCACGTCAACGGCGGCACCACCTACCCCAGCGCGGCCGAGGACGACCCGACGCTCAACGAGCGCGAACGGGCCAGGGTGCGGCGCATGAACGCGTTCATGGAGGACGCGGGCGGCTACATCGCGATCCAGTCGACCAGACCGCAGACCCTCGCGTACGGATTGACCGACTCCCCCGTCGGTCAACTCGCCTGGATCGTCGACAAGTTCAAGGACATGACGAACCTGGAGAAGGAGCTGCCGCACGAGGCCGTCGACCGTGACGCCCTGCTCACGAACGTCACGATCTACTGGCTCACCGGCACCGCGGCCTCCTCCGCCGCCCTCTACTACGAGGAGGCACAGGCCTGGGGCGAGCAGGAGCCCACCGAAGTACCGCTGGGCGTCGCCCAGTTCACGGTGCAGGACATCGCCCTGCGGCGCGACGAGGAGAGGACCAACAACGTGGTGCGCTGGCGGGACTACGACCGGGGCGGCCACTTCGCCGCCCTGGAGGCGCCCGACCTGCTGCTCACCGAGATCAGGGAGTTCTTCGCGGACTACCGGTGACGGAGACCACCGGTGACGGCGGCGCGGGTCACCTCCGCGGCAGCGTGACCCGCACGTCGTACAGGCGCGTGATCTGCTGGGGCAGTTCGTTGTCGTCGCTCACCAGGAGCAGACGCAGGCGCCCCCGCGCGCCGCCCGCCACCGTCATCCCCTCGATGTTGTCGATCAGCGGGTTGTTCCCGGGCGGCAGCTTCGAGGGGGCACCGAGGTCGGGGCAGTCGGAGAGGTCGGCGAGCAGGGTCTTGCGCATCGCGCGCGTCCCCGCGCCGAGGTTCTCCACCGCGCTCACGTCCTCGGCGCGGCGGGGGTCGGCCACGTACAGGCGTACGTCGATGAGGAAGTCCGGGGTGAACTGCCGCTCCAGGACGAGGAACCGGCCGTCGCCCGTCGGCGCGAGCTCGACGAGGCCCCGGCCGGGGTCGACCGGGTAGGCGTACTGCCGCCCGAGCGTGAACTCGCCGCCCCGCGCGCCGCGTTGCCAGGTCTGTACGCGGTTCAGGCCGCGCCCCGCGGCGTCCGTGCCGTCACCCGCGAGCGGTCCCTCCATGCCGGCGACGAGCGTGCGTCCGCCCGGCGGCAGGGCGAGGCCCTCGAAGGTCTGGTTGACCCGGGCGCGCCCCGCGGGAGCGACCCGCAGCGGCTGCGGCACCGGCAGCCGTCCGAGCAGGGAGCCGTCCCTGCCGTATCTGAGGACGGCGGGGCCGCGTTCGTCGGAGACCAGGCGGCTGCCGTCGCGGTCGAGGACGAGGCCCTCCGAGTCGAGCGCGGCGCCCGTCTCGTCGGCGAGCGGCACGAACCCGGTGGCGCGCGGCTCCTTGCCGCGCACGTCGAGACGGAAGAGGGCGGCGCGGTCGGACACGGCGCCGACCGAGCCGTCGCGTTCGACGGCGAGCGCGGAGAGGCCGCCGACGAGCCGCCCCTCGACGCGAGTCTTGTCCAGCGCGTCCGAGTACCGGGCGACGGAGACCCGCGGCGAACAGGCGCCGCCGCCCGAGGCCTCCGGGTCCCGCGCGGCGGCCGCCGCGGTCGTGCCCGAGGCAAGCAGCGCGGCGCTCGCGGCGAGGCTCACTGTTGCGCGAAATCCCATGGCACACCCCTTGGTTGATGGGGCGTCAGTACAGCAGGGCGGGGTGAAGATGCGAACAACGAATGCGAACGACTGGGCAGTTGTTCCCTGGAACAGGTGATCGTCGCGTCAGGAATTGCGCGAGGCCCCCGTGATTGACGATGCTTACGGTGCGCAAGCGACGGGCTGCAGACCGTGACCGCGCTCCCGGCCCATGTCCCATACGGGGCCGGGGAGTCGGGCCCGCACACCGCGGGATCCCGGCCTTCCTGAAAGTCCCACAAGGAGAAAGCACCACCATGAACCTCATCACTGACGTCGTCGCCGGTCTCGCCCACTTCCTGGGCTGGCTGGTCTGACGTCCAGGACGTCACTCGCAGGACACAGCGACGCCGCCTCCCCCCGTCCCACGGGGAGGCGGCGTCGCCGCGTTCAGCGGGTGGCGGGTCCTTCCGGATAGAACTCCCGCGGCTTGCCCCCGCCGTCCCTCGCCCTGCCGAGCAGACCCGCCGGGTACTCCACCAACCAGTAGCTCGCCGTGCCGACGGCGAGCGCCACCACGAGCACGACCAGCACCGCCACGGGGAAGCCCGCCTGCGACGACGGCAGCAGCCCGGCCTTGTCGAGCCGCAGCATCACCGGCTCGTGCCAGATGTAGAGGCTGTAGCTGATCAGTCCGACGGCCGTGACCCAGCGGGCCCTCAACAGGCCGTGCCCGCGCACCTGTTGCCGCTCCCGGTGCCGGATGTGCAGCGTCGCGTACAGCAGCGCGCACCACAGCACGGCGGCGATCGGGTGGTAGAAGGTGTGCGCGAAGTTCTCCGGATCGGAGAGCAGGGACAGGGCGAACAGGCCGCCCAGCGCCGCGGCCGACACGGCGCTCGCCCACCGCGCCCTGAGCCTGCCCCGGTCCTCGCCGAGCGCCGTGAGCAGAACCGCGAGGCCCATGCCCGCCGCGAAGCCGCCGAAGCGGGCCTGCGGTCCGAAGTACACCGGCCAGTTCGTGTGCGGCACTTCGAGGACGTAGTGCGCGTACGCGATCCACGCGAGCGGCACCGCGAAGAGCGCCGCGCAGCCCGACGCGCACAGCGTGATCCTCGCCCGGCGCGTGCGCAGCCCGCGGCAGGCGCGCACCGCGAGCGGCCCGAGCGCCACGAGCACCAGGTAGAAGGCGACCTCCAGGGAGAGCGACCAGGTCGGGCCGAGGGTGTAGAAGATCCGCTCACGGTCGAAGACGTGCGTGAACGTGAGGTGTTCGACCAGGTCGCGCCAGTCCCCGGGCAGCGTCGGGTTCCGCGTCGACCAGACGACGACGACCGCGAGGAAGTACAGCGGCAGGATGCGGACCGCCCGCCGGAAGAGGAACACCTTCCCCGGCCTGACCGCGCTCCCCTCGCCGCCCTCCTCGCCGCCTTCCCTGCCGTCGATGGCGGCGCGCGCGTACGACAGCGTGAGCAGGTACGCCGACATCACGAAGAACAGGTCGATCACTTCGAGGGAGATCAGCGCGCCGACGTACGGGTTGTCGACCGGCGGATGCGAGCCCGCCGCGTCGTAGGTGTAGTACTGCTGCCAGACGTGGAAGACGACCGTGCTGAGCGCGGCGAGGCCCCGCAGTCCCTGGAGTTCAAGGGCGCGGCCGCGGGGCCGCGGCCGCTCGCGGGCGGCCGGGGCGCGGGGCGGCGCCGTGGTCTCGGGGGCGACGGGCGAGGTCACGAACTCCCCCCGGCCACGGTCGGATCGGCGGTGGCGGCGCGCGGCGTCACGCGCCACTGGCGGTCGCCGAGCACCTCCTTGAGGTGGGCGGCCCGCGCCACCGTGTTCTTGAAGTGCGTGTAAAAGAACGTCGACACGAACAGGTAGCGCCAGAACCAGCCCTTGCGCCGACGCAGTTCGGGCTCGGCGAGCCGCCACGCGAACGCGGCCTGCACCAGGCCCGCCGACAGCGTGACGGCCGCGGCGACGAGGCAGACGGGCACCGCCCAGTCGAGCCGGTCCGCGCCGCCCGCCCGCAGGGCCGCGTGCAGCAGGATCGGCAGGATCTGCAGCGTCAGCCACGGCTGGACCTCGCGCCAGCCGAGCAGCACGAACAGGCCGGCCTTCTGGCGACGCGTGAAGACCGGCGAACGCAGGCCCCGCCACAGGTGCTTGAGGGAGACCTGGAGCCAGCCCTGCGCCCAGCGCGAGCGCTGGTTCCACAGCGGCTTCAGCATGGTCGGCGCGAGCTCGCGCGAGATGAGCGTGCGGTCCATGGCGATGCGGGCGCCCTCGTTCAGAGCCCGCATCGTGGAGTCGATGTCCTCGGTGAGCATCGAGCCGTGCATGCGGGTGCGCGCGAGCAGGTCGGTGCGCCAGAAGCCGTTGGAGCCGCCGAACACCCCGAATCCGTACATCCTGGTGCGGCCCGGGTGGCTGACCGCGTAGATCGCCTCGAACTCGACGGCGACCAGACGCGCGACCCACGAGCTCTCGCCGTTGCGGATGACGCAGTGGCCCTGCACCACGTCGTAGCCGTTGGACAGCCAGTCCCAGGCGTGCCGGAAGGCGCCGGGCGCCGGATGGTGGTCGGCGTCGAAGATGCCGACGAACTCGCCGCGCACCCGCGTCACCGCCGCGTTCAGGTTCTGCGCCTTGGAGGTGCTGCCCGCCACCGGGAGCAGCACCAGGCGCGGGTCGCGCCGCGCGATGTCCCGCAGGGTCTCCTCGACGGGCAGCGGGTGCGGGGTGTTGTAGGCGAGGACGATCTCCAGGTCGCCCGGGTAGTCCAGGCGCAGGAACGACTCGACGGTGTCGACGATCGTCGCCGCCTCGTTCGGCAGGTACGCCGCGATGACCGCGCTCGCCGCCGGGTACGGCTGCCCCGGCGCGGCCGGGCGCTGCCCGGCGTCCAGCGAGTAGAGGCATTCGAGGACGATGAGCAGGGCGGAGGTCACCAGGCCCGCGACGACCACCCAGTAGGCGACGGCGGCCGCGTCCCAGCCCGCGTCGTACGCCTGTTGGTAGAGCAGGAACGGCACGCCCACGCCGAGCGCCAGCATCAGGACCGGCGAGAGCAGCGGGGTCACGGCGGCGAGCAGGGCGCGCGGGCCGGGGCGCGCCCTGCGGTGGCCGTGCGCGGCGGCGGTCCGCATCCACGGCTCGTAGCGCACGGGCCGCAGGTCGCGGTGGCGCAGCGCCTCGTCGGCGGCGTCGCCGGCCTGCTCGGCGGCCCGCGCGCCCGCGCCCTTGCCGGTGCGGGCGGGCAGCGGGGTCCAGCCGATCGCCGGGGTGAGCCGGACGTTCTCGTCGGCGACGACGAACCGCGTGCCGGCCACGGAGGCCGCGAACTCCCGCAGGCTCCCGGCCGCCGCCTCCTCGTCGACGCCGGGCATCAGGACGAGCAGGCGGCCCTCGTCGTCCCAGCCCAGCCGGTCGCATACGTTGCCCAGCCGCTCGCCCACCTGCGCGAGGCGCTCGGCGACCTCGCGCCGCACGCGCGGCCCGAGCCGGGCCTGAAGGGCCTCGGCCTCGGCGACGCGGACCACGGCGAGGATGCCGCCGCGCCGTGCGGCGGCGGGGCGTTGGAGTTCGCGGTCGAGTTCGGCCATGAAGTGGGGCGCCGAGTACAGGCCGGTGCGCGGGTCCAGGAGCAGCTGCTCGACGGGGACCGGCACGCGGTGCAGCTTGGCCGCGATGCGGGCGGACAGTTCGTCGGGGTCGAAGGCCTGGGTCACGCAGTCGTCGGCGCCGTGCCGCAGGAGTTCGGCGACGGTGGCGGGGGCGCGTGCGGCGGTGACCATGAGCAGCGGCAGGGCCTGGCCCGCCGGGTCGGCGCGGACCTCGCGTATGACGTCGCGGCCCCGGCCGCACCCGTCGGGCCCGTCGTCCAGGGCGACGATCGCGTCGGGGGTCGCCTGTCTGACCTGGCGGCGCACGTCGCCGGGGACGGCGTGCGTGACCTCGTGGCCGGTGCGGCGCAGGACGCGGGTGAGCTGTTCCCTGCCGGGGCCGGGGGCGCCGACCGCGAGCACGTGGGGGTGGCCCGTCGGCGCGGGGGCGGAAGTGGTGAACTGGTGCGGTATGAGCGCCTGTGGAGGGTGGTGCGAGTGGGTCGAGGCGTCGGGACGCCTCAGGACATCGGACATGAAGGTGGTCCCATCCTGTTCGGATCGTGGGGGGAGGACCGGATGGCTGGTGTTCGTTCGGGATTACCGGTGTTCGTTCGGGCGATTGATGATCGACATCAGCCTCGACGATCACTGTGACACCGCACCTTCGGGGGCGTAACACTCTCATTACGCACCGGTGCAGAGACTGCACAGGCTGTGCACCGACCGAGCAGACAACGAGGAGTACGAGACGTGGAACCCCTCTTCCCGGCCCTGGGCACCGCGCACGGCGAGGCCCTGCGGTTCGGCGACCGTTCCCTGACCTATCCCGAACTGGCGGCGACCGCGGGCTCGTTGGCGGGGCGGCTGCGCGAGGCGGGCCGGGTCGCGCTCTGGGCGACGCCCTCGCTGGAGACCGCCGTGGGCGTGGTCGCGGCGCTGCTCGCCGGGGTGCCCGCGGTGCCGCTCAACCCGAAGTCGGGCGCGAGCGAACTGGCGCACATCGTGTCGGACAGCGCGCCGTCGCTGGTGCTGGCCGAGCCGGACGCCGAACTGCCCGCCGCCCTCGCCGACGTGAAGCGCCAAGACGTGGACGTACGCGCCACCGGGGACGGCCCTGCGGTCGCCGAACCGGACGCCCCCGAGTCCCCCGCCCTGGTCGTCTACACCTCCGGCACCACGGGCCCGCCCAAGGGCGCCGTCGTCCCGCGCCGCGCGATCGCCGCCACGCTGGACGCCCTGGCGGACGCCTGGCAGTGGACCCGCGGCGACGTCCTCGTGCACGGCCTGCCGCTCTTCCACGTGCACGGCCTGATCCTCGGCACGCTCGGCCCGCTGCGGCGCGGCGGCTCCGTGCGCCACCTCGGACGGTTCAGCACCGAGGGCGTGGCCCGCGAGCTCGGCTCCGGGGCGACCATGCTGTTCGGGGTGCCGACGATGTACCACCGGATCGCCGAAGCCCTGCCAGGTGAGCCGGAGTTGGCGAAGGAGCTGGCCGGGGCGCGGCTGCTGGTCTCCGGCTCGGCGGCGCTCCCGGTCCACGACCACGAGCGCATCGCGGCCGCCACGGGGCGCCGCGTGATCGAGCGGTACGGCATGACGGAGACGCTGATGAACACCAGCGTGCGGGCGGACGGCGAGGCCCGCGCGGGCACGGTGGGCGTGCCGCTGCCGGGCGTCGAACTCCGCCTGGTCGACGAGGCGGGCGAGGAGATCACGGAGCACGGCCCCGAGGCGGTCGGCGAGATCCAGGTGCGCGGCCCCAACCTCTTCACGGAGTACCTCAACCGCCCCGACGCCACGGCCGGGGCCTTCGCGCCGGGCGGCTGGTTCCGCACCGGCGACATGGCCGTGCGGGACCCCGACGGCTACGTACGCATCGTCGGCCGCAAGGCCACGGACCTCATCAAGAGCGGCGGCTACAAGATCGGCGCGGGCGAGATCGAGAACGCCCTGCTCTCGCACCCCGGGGTACGCGAGGCCGCCGTCACCGGGGAGCCGGACCCCGACCTGGGCGAACGGATCGTGGCATGGATCGTGCCCGCGGACGCCGATGTCCCGCCGCCTGCGGACGAGTTGGCCGAGCACGTGGCAGCGCAGCTCGCCCCGCACAAACGGCCACGGGTGGTGCGGTACCTGGAGGCGCTGCCCCGGAACGACATGGGCAAGATCATGAAGAGGGCGCTCGAATCCAGCCCCTCCGGCGTTTGAGGAGCGGGGTCCGGGGCGGAGCCCCGCGTCGTCAGTGACGCGGGGCTCCGCCCGTACCGCCTACCTCACCCCCACCGCCCTGATGATCTCCTGCGCCACGGAACCGCCCCGATCGTCACTCGCCGAAGCCCGCAGGGACACGGACTTCGCATCGCCCGGCACCTTCAACTCCCCTTCCCAGGAAGCCCTCTTCCCGTCCCGCTCCAGAGCGACCGCCTTCCACGTCGCCCCCTCGTCGTACGAGACGGACAGCTTCCCGCCCCCGATGACCCCGGTGTCCGGCGCCCCCTTCACGTACTCGGAGAAGATCCCGACGTCGACCGTGCGACCGGCCCGCACCTCACCGGCAAGCGACGTCTCCACGTCGAAGCCGAGGTTCAGCAACGGCAGGAACGTCTTCCTGTCCTGCGGCGTCTCCCTGGACCGGAAGGTCCACTCCGCGTGCCCCTTGGTCGCGAGCGACCACCGCTCCGCGTCGAGCGTCGTGTCGGTCACGACCTTGTACGTCCGCTCCGCGGGATCCGCGTCCCACACGTACACCCCCGAGCTCTTGCGCCGGTCGACGCTCACCCCGTCCACGAAGACCTCGCTGACCTGCGTCATCGACTCCTCGTTCCACACGTCGCCGAAGCCCGTGTGGTCGGGCCCCGAGTCGCCCCAGCCGGGCACGTTGAACTCCAGGTCGTTGCCCCTGCGCTGCTGCCCCCAGCCGAGGCCGGTGCCGAGCCAGGGGTGCAGGACCGGCTTGAACCAGTCGAGGTCGGTGTGCCTGCCGCCCTTGTAGGTGACGAGGCCGCTGCGCTCCTCCAGCGCCCCGGGCCCGGTGGACACGGACTCGTGCCACAGCTGGCCCGCGCCCATGGAGACGTAGTCCGTCCGCTCGGCCGGGTAGTCGACCTTCTCCTGGAAGCCGATGCCGACGGGGAAGGAGTCGGTGATCGAGTAGCGGTACTCGCCGCCCTTCGCGGGCTTCACCGCGTGGAACTTGGTATCCACCACCGCGAGTTCACGCTTGCCGGGCTCGTACGTGAGGTCCTCGGGCACGGCCCCCTTGTGCCCCTCGGACAGGTCGTACACGTAAGGGGTGTTGAGGGTTCCGGTGCTCTCGGCCTTCTTCCCCGCCTTCGCCGCGGCGACGAGCCGGGCCCCGTCGGCGGCGTCGACCGTGGCGATCTGCAGCGGCCTCTCGCCGTTGTCGTCCGTACCGAACCAGGCGTTGAGCCGCCCCGCCTGAGTGTCCGTCACGAACAGGGCCTCGGCGCCCGCGTCCTGCGCGGCCTGCCCGAGCCGCGCCGGGGTGGCGGCGTCCGTGCGCCGCACCACGACGGCCTTGCCGCGCACGTCCTTGCCCTCGTACGCGCCCGGGGTGCCGTCACCGGCGTCCACCAGCGGCCACGTGTGCCGCCCCTCGGCGATCGTCCCGCCGGGCTGGGCGACGGCCTCGCGCAGGCCCTTCACGTCCACCAGCGGCTTGCCGAGGCGCCACACGGTGCGGTACTCGAAGCTGCCGTCGGTGACCTTCGCGGTGGGCGCGGCGAAGACGCTGTCGTACTTCACGGGGACCTGGACGGCGCCCATCAGGTCGGCGCCGCCGGCCTTCCTGCCGTACTCCATGAGGAGTTGGCGGGTCTCGGTGCGCCGGCCGACGTCGGCCTTGATCTCGCGCAGCCTCCGCCCGTCGAGGGTGATCTCGCGATCCCGGTCGAGCGTGACCTGCGGGTCGGCGAGGAAACCGAGGCCGAGGGAGTCCTTCCCCTTGCTGCCGCGCACGTCGAGGAAGGTCGACAGGGTGTAGGTGCCCGGCTTCATGCGGAGCTTCAGGGTGCCGGATCCGCCGACGGCGGCCGGGAACGGCTCGGTGCCCTCGGCGAGTTGCTGCACCACGAGGTCGGCGGGCGCCGCCGCGCCGTCCCGGTCCTTGACGTGGACGGTGAGCGTGTACCGCTCCTCCTCCTTGACCAGGCCGAAGGCGGTGTGCGCGACCTTCTTGCCGCCGGCGCTCGCGACGACCGCGCCGCTGGTGGTGCCGACGGGCGCCTTCGCGCCGTCGCCGGTGACGGTGGTCGACGCGGTGCCGTGCGCGGGGACGGTGAGCTCGGTGTCGGCGAGCTTCACGACGCCGTCCGCGCCGCCCCGCGCCACAAGGCTCAACTTCACATCCTCAGCGGAGGAGTTGGCGTACGTGAGGGTCCTGGTGACCGGCTCGTTGTCGTCGTACGGCCAGCCGTAGAACCCGAGGTCGACGCTGCCGCTCGCGGTGACCCGCGCGTCGAGGGCATCGGGCACGCTGACCCGTCCCGCGCCCACCACGTAGGCGGACGCGTCGAGTTGCTGCGAGCCGGACATCAGGGCGTCCTTGATCCTGGCGCCGCTCCAGTCGGGGTGCTTCTCGGCGAGCAGCGCGGCGACACCCGCGACGTGCGGGGTCGCCATCGACGTACCGCTCATCTCGGTGTAGAAGCCCTCGCCGCCGACGAGCGAGGAGCGGGCCGCGAGGATGTCGACGCCGGGCGCCGACAGGTCGGGCTTGAGGGCGTGGTCGCCGGCGCGCGGCCCCTGGCCGGTGAAGGAGGCGGCCTCGTCGGCGGAGTCGACGGCGCCGACGGTCAGTGCGGAGTCGGCGGCGCCGGGCGAGCCGATGGAGGAGGGCGCGCCGGTGTTGCCCGCCGCGACGACGAAGAGGGCGCCGGTCTCCTTGGAGAGGGAGTTCACGGCGGCGGCCATCGGATCGGTTCCGTCGCTCGCCTCCTGCGAACCGAGGCTCATCGACACGATCTTGGCGCCGACGTCCTCGGCCGCCCACTCCATGCCCGCGATGATCTCCGACTCGCTGCCGAAGCCCTCGTCGCTGAGCACCTTGCCGACGGCGAGGGAGGCGCCGGGGGCGACGCCCTTCTCCCTGTTCCCCTCCGAGGCGGCGCCGCTGCCGCCGACGGTGGAGGCGACATGGGTGCCGTGGCCGTTGCGGTCGGCGACCTCCTCGCCCGGGACGAAGCTCTTGGACTCGCCGACCCGCCCCTTGAGGTCCGGGTGCTCCACGTCCACGCCGGTGTCGAGGACGGCGACCTTGACGCCCTTGCCGGTGAACCCGGCCTCCCAGGCCTCGGGGGTGCCGATCTGTTCGTTGCTCCGCGCCATGTCGGCCTCGACGCGCCCGTCGAGCCACACCTTGGCCACGCCGGACGCCTCGTCCTGCACGGACCGCCACAGGGCGCCCGGCTCCTCGGCGGTGACGGCGACGCCGTCGACGCTCTCCAGGGAGCGCACCTTCGCGACGCCGCGGGGCAACTGCCGCGCGCCCCGGGCCTTCTTGTCGTACGTGACGATGAGGGGAAGCCCGGCCGCCGCCCCGCGCTCGCCGTGGCCCTGCTTGCCGTGGCCCGGCTCTCCGTAGCCCTGCTCTCCGTAGCCCTGCCCGAGCAGCTCCGTCACGTCGAACAGCCGCTCGTCGAGGACGCCGGAGCGCAGGTAGGGCCGTGCCTCGTCGGGCACGACGGTGACGTGTCCGCCCGACATCGAGGTCCGCACGGCGCCGCTCGCCCCGGCGGGCCGGTCGACGGTGACGGTCCTGCGGCCGCCCGGGAGCGGGGTGAGCGTGACCTTGTCGCCGGTGACGAGCGTGACGGTCCGGGCGGCGTCGGGGGTGCGGGAGGGCGCGTCGTTAGCGGTGCGGGAGGGGGCGTCGTCGGGAGCGGCCGTGGCGCCCTGCCCGGCGGGAAGCAGGGCGAACGCGAGACCGGCGGCGACCACGAGCGGGGCTCTTCGCCGCGCTGGGGCTCTGGTCATGGAGCTGCCTCTCTTCGTCGGACCCGGGCGGGGGTGTTGCCCGGGTGCTGCGAAGAGTGTCAGGGGCCTTGTGTTGCGGGGGAGTTGACGGGAGGTGGCGGGAAGCCGCCAGGGCACGTACCCGCCAGGACGCACCGGGCCGCTGGTGGCCGGCGAGCCACTGGCACGGATGACACCCACAAGTACCCTCAGCAACAATGACGTTGGCAGATGCACGGGATCGACACGGCTCAACGGGGGCGCCATGGATGGCTTGGTGGAGTTCACGACCGACGACGGAGCGCGGATCGTCGTCGCCGACGTGGACGACGGGTCCGGCTCCCGTCTGGTCTCCCGCGGCGACGAACCCGCCCTGGCGACCCGCACGTTCGAGGCCTCGCTCGACGGCGCGCGGGCGGCCGCGGAGTCCGCGCTGCGCGTGTTCCGCGAGGGCAGCCTCCGCCCCGACTCGGTGGAGATCGAGTTCGGGGTGCGGATGTCCGCTGAGGCGGGCGCCGTCATCGTGAAGGGCCAGGCCGAGGGCCACCTCGTGGTCCGCCTCACCTGGTCGCCCAAGTCCCCGTCACCGGAGCCCACCGCCGCCTCATGACTCCCCGCACGCACCCCGGCCTCACGAGCAGCACGTCCTGGCACGCCCGGGTCCGGTGCGGCCGCGAGACGGGCGCGGGCTTCCTGATCTCCGAGCGCCACCTGCTGACCTGCGCGCACGTGGTCCGCGACAGCGCCGCGCGCGCGATCGACGTGGCCTTCCCGCACCACAAGGCGCTGGGCACCGTCGCGGCCTCGGTGAGCGCCCACGGCGGCTGGGACGGCAGGGACGACGACCGCGGCGACCTCGCCGTGCTCGAACTGGAGCGCCCCGTGCCGGTCACCCCCGCCGTCTTCGCCGACCCCGACGAGGCGTACGGCGACCCCGGGCCACGGCTGCTGGCCTACGGATTCCCCAAGGGGTACGACGAAGGCACCCTCGCCGAGTACCGCGCCACGGGCCCGCAGTCGATCGCCGACGAGTGGATCCAGCTGGAGGCGTGGAGCGCCCACGGGCAGCCGCTGGCGCCGGGGTTCAGCGGGGCCGCGGTGACCCTCGCCGACTCGGGGCGGGTCGTGGGCATGGTGTCGGCGGCCGCGGGCTCGGCGGGCGTCCGCAACGGCAGGATGCTCCCCACCCCCGTCATGGCCCGCTACTGGCCGCCCCTCGGCGACCTCGTCCCCACCCCCGGCCACCGCCGGGCGGCGAAGGAGCGGCTGCGCGCGCTGGTGGAGAGGGCCGCCGACACCGACATCGCACGCGACCCGGCGCGGCTGTACCGCGACGCCGCGGGCCCTCTGGACCCGCCCGCGCCCGCGGAGGGCTTCGCCTCGCTCTGGTCCGCGGCCTGGTACGTGCTCTTCGAGGTCGAGGACCCGGCAGCGGCGACCCGCCTCGCCGACCGCCTCGCGAGCCTGCTGGAGGCGTCGGAGGCACCGGCGCCCCGGGCCTCGCCCCGCACCCCGCCCCGGCCTCACGACAGGACGCCGCCCTCGTGGTCGCCGATCCTCGTCGAGATCGACCACAGCGGCGCGGGCGGCGACCAGGTCCTGGTCGAGGTCTCGGCCTGCCGCGAGGGCCGCCTGTATCCGGTGGCCTCGCACACCGTGCTCACCAGCGTCCTGGACACGTACGTCCCTGAGCGCATCGACGAGGCCTTCTCCCATCTCGCCCCGGGGGCCGAGGAGTTGCTCGCCTTCGTACTGCCGCGCACCTGGCTCAACCTGCCGGTGGCCCGCTGGGGGTGCGGCGCCGACGACCCGACGCCGCTCGGCTGCTCGTATCCGCTGGTCGTCGCCGACCGCTCGCGCCGCACGGGCGGGCTGCGCCATCAACTGGTGCGCAGATGGCAGAGCGTGGACGGCAGGCCCGCGACGCCCCTGCACCGCGTCGAGTGCGGCACCCGGGAGAAGCCGCAGCGGCTCAGGCTGCGGCTGCGCCGGGACGGCGCGGACCTCGCGGGGTTCACGGAGCCGCCCCGGGCGGACCGCGCGGGGCCGCACTTCGACGCGACGCTGAACGCGCCGGTGCCGGTGCTGGTGTGGCCGCGGGCGGGCTGCGACGGGCATCACCCTGACGGGCGGGACAGCACCGACGGGGGTGACACGGGCGGCACGGGCGGCACGGGCGGCACGGCCAGCACGGCCAGCACGGCCGGCGACTGTGCCGGTTCGCGCTTCCTCGACCGCGTCGCCGCCCACGTCGAGGGCCTGCCACTGGCCGAACTCCCGCGCGCCGTACTGGCGTTGCGCGAGGCGGCCGACGCCGCGGACGACCCCGAAGCGCACTGGGCGCGGGACGTGCAGCTCCTGTGGGACGACCCCCGCTGCCTCCCCGGCGCCCCCACCGCCCACCTGCACTCCCCCGTCGCCTGAGCCCTCCGATGCGCTCGCCCTGACCCCCCACCCGACGCCCCGCACCGCCCGCCGCCGCGCACCGCCCGAACCCCTACGGAGAACCCGGATCATGTCCCTGTGGCCCGTCTACACCGGCACGAACGAGCCCCACGACGGCATCACCGAGCTGCCCCCGCCGCCGCCCTGGCGCGCCTTCGACGGCGGCCCGGTCCTCGCCACCCCCGACGACGACGGCTCCGCGACCTCCCCGGACCGCAGGCACCGGGCGCAGACGTACCGCGCGACCGAGGAGTGCGTCCAACTGGTCAACGCCGCCCTCTACTTGAGGCGCCCGCTCCTCGTGACAGGCCCGCCCGGCAGCGGCAAGTCGAGTCTCACGTACGCGGTGGCCAGGGAACTCGGCCTCGGCCCCGTACTGCGCTGGAACATCACGAGCCGCAGCGCCCTGCGCGACGGCCTCTACCAGTACGACCCGCTCTCCCGCCTGTACGCGGCGGGCCGCGCGGCCAAGTCCGCGCCGCCCGGGGGCGAGCGGGCCCCCGCGGCGGACGGCGCGGGCGTCGAGGACCATCTGCGCCTCGGCCCGCTCGGCACCGCCCTCCTGCCCTACGCCCGCCCGCGCGCCCTCCTCATCGACGAGATCGACAAGAGCGACCTCGACCTGCCCAACGACCTCCTGAACATCCTGGAGGAGGGCCAGTACGAGATCCCCGAGCTGGTACGGATCGCCAAGCACACCCCGCGGGCGAGCCTCCTGGCCGACGGCTCCGACGACCCGGTCACGGTCGAGCGGGGCCGGGTGCGCTGCCGGGCCTTCCCGTTCGTCGTCCTCACCAGCAACGGCGAACGCGAGTTCCCGCCCGCCTTCCTGCGCCGCTGCGTCACGCTGCGCCTGCGCCGGCCGCGCGACGAGCACCTGGAGGAGATCGTCCGCGCCCACCTCGGCGAACCCGACGCCTACGCCCGCGGCCTCATCACCCGCTTCCTGGAGCGCGGCACCGGCGGCGAACTCGCCACCGACCAGCTCCTCAACGCCATCTACCTGACCGGGGCCGCGGGCATCGACGCCGCCTCGCGCGACGAACTCGCCCAGCGGCTGATGCCGTACCTGACGCAGCCGGCGGATCCGGGCCCCGATGGACTCTGAGACCCCACGGCACCGAGGACCGCTCGCGCGCCTGGCCGAGGTCCTCGCCCGGTCTGCGGACGGCCCCCCGCCCACCCCCGTCGAACTGGCCGAACTCCTGTGGCTCGCGGCGCAGTCGCAGACCTCGCCGACCGCCTCCGGCGCCCCCGACGGCGTACCACAGGACCCCGCCGACCCGCCGACGGCGCCCCCCGCGCCACGGGAACCGGCGGCGGGAACGCCCGCCGCGCCCCCGGACGACCGGATACCGCTGCGCCTCCCGGCTCCCGGGCAGCCTGCCGCCACGGGCCGCTCCGCGGCGGGCGACACCCCGGACGCACACGGCGCATCGCCCACCGGGCCGTCGCCCACCGGGCCCGGCCACACCACGCTCCGCGTCCCCGTGCCGCCGATGGTCACGCACCCCCTCGTCCTGCAGCGCGCCCTGCGCCCCCTCAAGCGCCGCGTCCCCTCCCCCGTCGGCCACGTCATCGACGAGGAGGCCACCGCGCACCGCATCGCCCGCCTCGGCGCCCGCCCGTGGGACTGGCTGCCGGTGCTGCGCCCCGCGGACGAGCGCTGGTTGCGGCTCTGCCTCGTGCACGACGCGGGGCCGACGATGCCCGTCTGGCGCCCCCTGGTCCACGAACTCCACACGGCGCTCGCGCAGTCCGGCATCTTCCGCACCGTCGAACTGCACCACGCGGCCCCCGACGGCACGGTCCCGCCGCAGGCCGCGGCCGCGCCCGCCACGGGCCGCACGGCCACCCTCCTGATCAGCGACTGCATGGGCCCGCAGTGGCGGCAGGGCGACGCGGGCACCCGCTGGTACGGCACCCTGCGCCGCTGGGCGGCGCGGATGCCCCTGGCCGTGATTCAGCCACTCCCGGAACGCCTCTGGCGCACCACGGCACTGCCCACGACACCGGGTTCCCTCTCCGCGCCGCACCCGGGCGCCCCTTCCGGTGCACTCACCTTCACTGCGTACGCGGCCCAGCCGCCGCCCGCCGACGCCCTGCCGGTCCCCATCCTGGAGCCGACCGCGACATGGCTGGCGCACTGGGCGTCCCTGGTCGCGGACGGCAGCGGCGTCGAACTGCCGGGAGCGGTCGGGTGGTTGGGGCCCGAGCCGGTCCCCCCGCGCCCGGACGGCGAACTCCCTCCCGAGGACATCACCGGGCTCTCCCCCGAGGACCTCGTGCTGCGCTTCCGCTCCACGGCGTCCCCCGAGGCCTTCCGCCTCGCGGGCCATCTGGCGGTCGGCGACCCCCGGTTGCCGGTCATGCGCCTGGTCCACGCGGCGGTGGAGGAGCGCCCGCGCCCCCAGCACCTGGCGGAGGTGATCCTCAGCGGCATGCTGACGGAACGTCAGGAGGGCGCACCGGGTTCCTATGCGTTCCGCGACGGCGTACGGGAGATCCTCCTGCGCACCGTGCCGCGCACCGCACGCAGACGTACGCGCGAACTCCTCGCGAGGACCGGCGGGTTGATCGACGAACGGGCGGGAGTGGCGCCCGGGGAGCTGCGGGCCCTGGCGAGCGCGCCCGGCGCGGGAGGCGACGGCGTCGGCGCGGAACCCGCGGGCGAGCCGTTCGCGACGGTCACGCCGGAGACCGTGCGGCAGCTGTCCTCGGCGCCGGACGACGGCCCGCTGGTCGGCGGCCGCTACCGGGGCGTGGACCGGATCGGGCGGAGCGGCCGGGTCTGGCGGGCCGAGGACCTGCGCGACGAGGGCAGGACCGTCGTGGTGCAGCGCTTCCTGCGGGCACCCCAGTGGCTGCGCCTGGACTTCACCCACGCCGCACGCCGGCTGACCCGCTTCCGGCACCCGAACGTGGCCGCCGTGCACGACTACGGCATCGACCACCACACCCCGTATCTGGCCATGGAGTTCATCGAAGGCCGGAACCTGGAGGAGCTGCTCCTGGACCACCCGGAAGGCCTCCCCGCCGACCTCCTCATGGAACTGGTCCCGCGCCTGGCCGACGCGGTCACGGCCCTGCACGCCGAGGGCATGGTCCACGGCGCCCTCTCCCCCGCGCACGTGAGGGCGGCGCCCGGCGGCCCGGTGCTGTGCTGTTTCGCGCTGACGCCGTTCAACGAGGCGAGCCGGGACGAGGAGCTGCGGGCGCTCGGCCGTCTCGCCCAGGCCCTGTACCTGTCACCGGAAGCGGACCTGCCCGAGGACCTCTGGCTGACGGGGCGCCGCCTGGGGGACGAGCACACCTACGCGATGACCGAACGCGCCGCGAGGACACTGATGTCGGCCTTGCGCGACCTGCGCTCCCCCGCTCCGGCCGTCCTTCGCCGGGGCGTCGGGCTGCTCAAGGAGCTCGCCTCGCCTTCGATGCACGAGCGCACGTACTGTCTGCTCGGCCCGGTCGGCGTCACCCAGCCCGGCCGTCCGCTGCGCGTCAGCGGGCCGAGGGAACAGGCGATGCTCTGCATGCTGCTGCTCCGGCAGGGGCGCGCCACGACGGAGGCGGAGTTGGCGGAGGGCATCTGGGGCGCGCGTCCCCCCGCCAACGCGCCGCGCCTCCTGTCCCTGTCCGCCGCCCGGCTCCGCGAGGCGCTGGGACCCGGCTCGGTGGCGAGGGAAGGCGGCGGATACTCGCTGCCGTTGGCATCGGGCGTCGACGAGGTCGACCTGTTCCACTGCCGCGGGTCGGTCGCCGCCGCGGAGGAGGAACGCCGCAAGGGCGACCACGAGAGCGCCTTCCACCTCGTCCAGTCCGCCCTCGACCTCTGGTACGGCGACCCGCTGGAGGACGTCCCGGGCCCGGCGGCGGAGGCGGCCCGCACGGAGATCCGCGGCCTGCACCAGTCCTTGGTGCGCCTGCAGCGCGAACTCGCGGGCAGCCAGGGCGGGTCCGACCCCGAGGTCCCCGAACTCCACGGACTGCCCGAGGAGTTCACCTTCCCCGATGACGAGTCCGTCGCCCCGCACGAGACGTTCCAGCCGGTCGACCTGACCGCGCTCGACCCGGACCGGAGCCAGTCGGAGGCGTCGGCGTCCACGCGGACCGGCCTCACCTTCGACTTCATGACCGGCTCCGTACCGGACTCCGCCCTGCGGAACCTGGGCGAGGTGGTCTCGCGCTTCCTCGTGCACGGGGGCATCGGGCCCGACCAGGTCACGCTGTCACCGCGCCCGCGCGGCTGGGACGTGACCGTCACACACGACGTCCACCCCCTGCAGGCGCTGGCGGTCGTCCTGCGGGAACTCCCCCGGGCGATCGTGGAGTTGGCCCCCCTGGGCCTCGGCGTCACCATCACCCCCGATCCGGACCGGACCGCACCTGTCGCGGCACTCCCCGCCGAGCGCCGGCGTCTGCTGAGCGGCACGAGCACCCGACAGGCCGTGGTGATCATCCCCGACGACCTCCACGACGACCTCGTCCGCTCCGGCCGCCTCCCCGGCGCCCGCTTCGAGCGGATCCCCCAGTCCGACGACTGGTACCACCCGATCGTCGCCGGCTCACGCACGGCCGCGCGGAACGGCGTGATCCTCGGCTTCGACGGCACCCTCGCCCGCCTCTACCCGGGCCGCACCGCACGCGACGCCGCCCGCTCCCTCGCCGCCGTGGTCGCCGAGCGGCGCAGCCCCGCGTCGGCGGAGGCGGGCGAGCCCCTCCTGCCGGGCGGCGGCCACGCCGGCCTCGCGGACGGCCGGGTCCACCCCTTGGACGTCCTGCGCGCCTTCGCGCACCACCCCTCCCTGCCCCGGGAGCTGCACACGCACCTCGAACGCATCGAGGTGCGGGCCGCGCCGGCCGCACGGCCGCCGGACTCCCTCGCGAACGTCCTGCGCACGCTGACCGAGAGCACCCCTGGCGTCGCCATCGCGACCGACGCCTCGCCGCGCGCGGTCACGGCATACCTGCGGGCCAGGGGGATCGACTTCCCCGAGACCGCCGTCCACGGCCGCACCCCCGACCTCACCCGCCTCATGCCCGACCCCGACTGCCTGCGCCGCGCGCTGGACCAGCTGGGCGCGTCGGCGGACCGCTGCGTCATGATCGGCTCCTCCTCGGCCGAGGTGGACGCCGCGCGGGCCCTGGACCTGGCGTTCATCGGGATCGCCCCCGACGACCTGGCCCGCGAGCGCCTGCGCGCCGCCGGGGCCCAGTTCACCTGCGGACGCCTCCCGGACGCGCTCGGCGTACTCCGTGACCTGTGAGCCTCCTGCGCCGGACGCCACAAAGACGCCAGATCGGCGCGTATGCGCCTTTTCGGTAGCCACCCCTCCGGGTCCACTGGAACCACCGCACCGCCGGAACAACCGCACTGCCTGCGGCGCCCCGAACACCACCCATGCGGCGGCACCCCGCCCGGCTCAGCCCAACGCGCGCGCCGCCCGCGCCCGCCGCACGATGCGAGACAGGACCGCCGTCCGACGGTCCGTAACGGTCTGCGCTCTCGGGAGGATCTGCCATGACCGTCAGTCTGGAGCAGTTGCGCCGCTGCCATATCGCCGTCGACCTGGGAGCCGCGCGCACGCGCGTGTTCGTGAAGGGCGCCGGCCTCGTCGTCGACGAGCCGAGCGCCGCCGCGGTGAACACGCGGACGGGCGCGCTCATCGCGGTCGGCCAGTTCGCCGAGCAGATGACGGGACGCACGCCCGGCTACATCAGGGTCGTCCGGCCCGTCTCCGGCGGCACCGTCGTCGACATCGAGATGGCCCAGCGGATGCTCCGTCACCTGCTCGGCGAGAAGCTCCGCCGCACCCTGCGCCGCAAGCCGCGCCTGCGCGCCGCCGCGTGCACCCCGCACGACGCGGACCCGCTGGCCCAGCGCGCCGCCGTCGAGACGATGGTCGGGCTCGGGGCCCGCCGCGTGGAGCTGGTGGACACCCTCATCGCGGCGGCGGTCGGCTGCGGACTGCCCGTGGAGCGCCCCGAGGCGACGATGATCCTGGTCTGCGGCGCGGCGACGACCCAGGTCGCGGTGTTGTCCCTCGGCTCGATCGTGACCGCCGAGCGCATCCCCGTGGGCGGCGAGGCCATCGACCACGCGATCGTCCAGCACCTGCGCCACCAGCACGAGTTGATGCTTCCCTCGCAGTCCGTACGCCCCCTGCAGCTCGCCCTGAGCGGCAACGGCCTCACCCCGCACGGCCCGGAGTCGACGGAGATCCACGGCAGGGACGTGGCGACGGGCCTGGCCCGCTCCGTCCAGGTCGACACCGCCGCCGTCCGCGACGCGATCCACACCCCGCTCACCGCCGTGCTCGACGGCATCGGCAAGGTGCTGCGGGACTGCCCGCCGGATCTGGTGGCCGACCTCGCGGACCGCGGAATCATGATGGTCGGCGGCAGCGCGCTCCTGCCCGGCCTCGACCAGATGCTGCGGGACGCGACGGGAATGCCCGTACATATCGCGGAACGGCCTGATGTGTGCGCTGTGCTCGGACTCGGTGCGATGCTTGAGGGCAAGATCCAGCCGCTGGTCCTGGACCCGCTGGCCGGCTGAGCCCGCCGCCCCCGACACGGAGTACGTCACAGAATGCCCGCAGGAGCGGACGCACCGCTGCCCTCGATGCCCCTGCTCGAAGCGGTCCTGAGCGTCGGCACCGACCTCGAACTCCGGGCCACGCTCCAGCACATCGTGGACAGTGCGGCCCGTCTCACCGGGGCGGGGTACGGCACGCTCACCGCCCACGCCCCGGGGCACGAGGGCCCGGCCGAGCTGTTCGTGGCGGGCGGCCCGGAGCACCCGTCCGACGGTGCGCCGCCCGCGTACGCCGAGAGGCCCGCGTACGCCGAGGGGGACGACGACGTCCTCGTCGTACCGATCCGCGTGCACGACGAGGCGTTCGGCGACCTGCTGCTCGCCGAGAAGGCGGAGGGCTCCTTCTCCGACGACGACCGGCAGTTGCTCCGGGTCCTGGCGAGCCAGGCGGGCATCGCGATCGGCAACGCCCGCCTGTTCGAGGCGGCCCGGCAGCGGGAGCGCTGGATCGAGGGCGCGGCGGCGGTCACCACGGCGCTGCTCACCGGCGAGGAGGCGGCCGACGCGCTGATGACCGTCGCGGACCGGGCGAGGATCCTCGCGGGCGCGGCGGCGGGCGTGATCCTGCAGCCCACGGAGGCGGGCGGCATGAGCATCGTCGCCGCCGCCACGGACGGCGCGCCGCACGGCTGGGGCACCTCGGCGGGCGGCGCCCCCTCGGCGGCCCCCGCCACCCCGCCCACCGGAAGGCGCCCCGCCGCCCCGGACCTCCGCTCCGGCCACAACGACCTCATCGGCACCACCATCGAACCCGGCAGCGCAGTGCTGACCCAACTCCTCGGCGGCGAACCGGTGTTCATCGAGGACTCGGCGACCGACCCCCGGATGACGACGCACGTACGCGCCCGCTTCGGCCCCAGCATGATGCTGCCGCTGCAGGCCGGCGGCCGGCTCATCGGCACACTCGCCCTGCCCCGCAGGCGCGGTGCACCCGCCTACACCGCGGCCGAACGCCTGCTCGCCACGCAGTTCGCCTCGCAGGCCGCCCTCGCGCTCGTCCTCGCCGACGCCCAGCAGAGCAGGCAGCGCCTCGCCGTCTTCGAGGACCGCGACCGCATCGCCCGCGACCTGCACGACCTCGTGGTCCAGCGGCTCTTCGCCACCGGCATGATGCTGGAGTCGACCCGCCGCAGGGCACAGTCGGCCAAGGTGGAGTCCACCCTCGACCACGCCGTCGACGAGCTGGAGTCCACCATCCAGGAGGTCCGCACGGCCATCTTCGCGCTCCAGCAGCCGCCCGCCGACGCCCCCGCCACCTTCCGCGGCAAGGTCCTGCGCGAGACGGCCGGCGCCTCCGCGGTCCTCGGGATCCAGCCGTCGGTGCACTTCACGGGCCCCGTCGACGCCCGCGTCACGGACCCGGCGGCGGGCCACCTCCTGACCGCCCTGCGCCGCGCCCTGGCCACCACCTCACGCCGCACGTCCGTCACCCGCGTCGACGTGACGATCGACGCCAGGGCGACGCTGCCGGACGGCCGGGAGGGCGTGCGTCTGACGGTGTACGACGACGGGGTCACGGATGGTGTGGAGGCGGGCACGACGGTGACGTGGCAGGCGCCGCTTTGAGGACGTGGCAGGCGCTGCTCTGAGGGGTGGTCGTCTGACGAGTGGTCGTCTGAGGAGCAGTTGTCTGAGAAGCAGTTGTCTGAAGAGCGGTCATCCGAGGAGCGGTCGCCCGAGGAGCAGCTGTCTGAGAACTGGTTGTCTGAGAAGCGGTCATCCGAGGACCACTCCTCAGAGCTCCCCCTGTCAGAGCTCCCCTCCCAGAGCTCCCCTCCCAGATCTCCCCTGCCAAAGCTCCCCCTCACCGCCCCGCCTTCAGCCCCCCTCCCCCCCTCAAACCTCCACCACCGCCACCTCCGTCGCCTTCACGCTCGTCCACACCTCGACCCCGTCCGCGAGCCCCAGTTCGAGCGCCGCCTGCGGGGTGATCTCCGCGACCAGGTCCGGCGCCGCGTCCGAGGTGATCAGGACCCGCAGCCGGCTCCCGGCGGAGGTGATCTCCCGTACCGTGCCCGGCCATACGTTGCGCGGGCTGCCCTCCGGCTTCTCGCGGTGCACGGAGACGGCCTCCGGCGCGATGACGGCGAGTGCCCGCGTCCCCGCGCCGAGCGGGTCAGCGACGACGAGCCGCCCCTCCCCCGCGAGTTCGATGCCGCCGTCGGCGTCGGCCGTGCCGGGCCAGGCGTTGCGGCCGAGCATGCGGGCCACCCAGGGCGAGCGCGGGTGCCTGGCGACCTCGGCGGGCGGCGCGTCCTGCAACGTACGCCCTTCGTCGAGTACGAGGACCCGGTCGGCCAGTGAGACGGCCTCGACGGGGTCGTGCGTGACGATGAGGCAGACGCCGCCGAAGCCGTCGAGGTGGCGGCGCAGGGTGTGCCGGACGTGGGCGCGGGTGGTCTGGTCGAGGGCGGCGAGCGGTTCGTCCAGGAGCAGCAGCCGGGGCCTGCCCGCCAACGCCCTGGCCAGGGCGACCCGCTGGGCCTGCCCGCCGGACAGCTGTGCGGGCCTGCGGTGCGCGAGGTGCCCGACGCCGAGCCGGTCGAGCCACGCCTGTGCCTCCGTGCGGGCATCGGCGCGCCGGACGCCCTGCGCGGACAGCCCGTAGGCCGTGTTGCCGAGCGCGGTCAAGTGCGGGAAGAGCGCGCCTTCCTGGGGCACCCAGGCGACCCCGCGCCGGTGCGGCGGCAGCGCGGTGACGTCGCGGTCGCCGAGCCGCAGCTGCGCACGCGCGCGTGGGGTGAGGCCGAGCAGGGCGCGCAGCAGGGTCGTCTTGCCCGCGCCGTTGGGCCCGACGACGGCGATGGTGGTGCCGGGCTCGGCGTCGAGCGTCAGTTCGTTGGAGCCGGTGACGGTGGCGCTCAGCGCCCACTTCTCCGTCGGCTGCCCGGCCTCCACGGCCCGGTGGGGCGGCTCGGCGAGTGCCGCGTCGTCGTCCGCGGCGGCGGGCCCGGCGGTCCGCACCCGTCCCGAGGCGCCCGCCGTCCACCGTCCCCGCAGCGCGATCAGGACCGCCATCGCGATGGCGAGCAGGAGCAGCGACAGGGAGGTCGCGGCCTCGGGTGAGTCCTGGAGCAGCAGATACACCTGGAGCGGCAGGGTCTGTGTGGTGCCGGGCAGGTTGCCCGCGAAGGTGATCGTGGCACCGAACTCGCCGAGCGCCCGCGCCCAGGTCAGCGCGGCCCCCGCGGCGAGGCCGGGGGCGACCATCGGCAGCGTGACGGTGAGGAACACCCGTACCGGAGAGGCCCCGAGGGAGGCCGCCGTCTCCTCGAAGCCGGGCCGCAGCCCGCCCAGCGCGCCCTCCAGGCTGATCACGAGGAACGGCATGGCCACGAACGTCGCGGCGATCACCGCGCCGGAGGTGTGGAAGGGCAGCACGACCCCGAAGGTGTCCTCCAGCCAGGGCCCGAGCAGGCCGCGCCGCCCGAACCCGAGCAGCAGCGCGACGCCGCCGACGGTCGGCGGAAGGACCATCGGCAGCAGCACGAGAGAACGTACGAACGCCTTGCCGGGGAACTCCACCCGCGCGAGCAGCCAGGCCAGCGGCACTCCGAGCAGCAGGGAGAGCCCGAGCGCCCAGAAGGAGACGAGCAGCGAGAGCTTGAGCGCCTGGGTGACGCCGGGCTGGGTCAGATGGGTCCCGAGGTCGCCCCACTCGGTCCTGGCGAGGATGCCGATGAGCGGCATCAGCAGGAACGCGACGGCGAGCAGGGCGGGCAGCGCGAGGGTGACGGGCGTGCGGGTGCGGCCGGAGGTGCGGGTGCGGAGGCGGCTCATCGGTGGTCCCGGGATCGGTGGTGGTGACGCGTACGACCGGGCGCCCTGCGCGGGGAGGCGTCGGGCGCCCGGAAGTCAGGTGGCCCGGTTACGGCTTCTGGAAGCCCGCGTCCCGCAGGATCTTCTGTGCCTCGGGGGTGCTGAGCCACTTCACGAACGCGGCCGCGGCCTCGGCGTTCTCGGAGCCCTTGAGGGTGGCGGCCGGGTAGGAGGCGACGGCGTTCTGCGCGTCGGGGATCTCGACGGCGTCGACCTTGTCGGGCGCGGTGGCGGCGTCCGTCTTGTAGACGATGCCCGCGTCGGCCTCGCCGAGTTCGACCTTGCTGAGCACGGAGCGGACGTTCGCCTCCTTGGAGACGGGCTTCACCGTGACGTCCTGCTTGTCGAGGACCTGCTTGCTGTAGCGGCCGACCGGCACGGTGTCGTCGGCGAGGACGACCTTCAGCTTGCTGTCCGCGAGGTCCTTGAGCCCCTTGATCTTGTCGGGGTTGCCCTCGCGGGTGGCGATCACGAGCCGGTTCTCGGCGATGACGGTGGGGGTGCCGGTCTCCCCCTTGAGCCCGTCCATGGTCTTGGTGTCGGCGGTGACGAGGACGTCGGCGGGCGAGCCCTGCCTGACCTGCGCGGCGAGCTCCTGCGATCCGGCCGGGGAGATCGTGAGCTTCGTGCCCGGGTGGTCCTTCTCGTACGCCTTCTCGGCGGTGGCGAAGACGTCGGTGAGGGAGGAGGCGGCGAGGACGGTGAGGTTCGCGTTCTCGGCGCCGCCGTCCTTCTTGCTGTCGTTGTCGTCGTCGCTGCCGCAGGCGGCGAGCGGGACGAGCAGCGCGGCGGTCACGGCCGCGGCGGCGGTGCGGCGGGCGGTGCGGGCGGGGAACTTGTGGGACATGGGGCGGGGCTCCTGGCGAAAGGCGGACGACGCGAGGCGGAGAGCGGCAGGGACGGTGACGCGGCGCTCAGGCGCGGTCGATGTGCACGCTCGTGGACTTCACACGGGCGGTGGCCTGCATCCCGACCTCCAGGCCGAGTTCCTCCACCGCCTCCCTGGTCAGCAGCGAGACGAGGCGGTGCGGGCCCGCCTGGATCTCCACCTGGGCGGCGACGTCGCCGAGCTTCACGGCGGTGACGATGCCGGGAAAGGCGTTGCGCGCGGAGGTGTAGGAGACGTCCTCGTCGCCGGTGCCGCCGTGCTGCGCGATCTCGACGGAGAAGGCGGCCAGGTCCCGGCCGTCGATGAGCCGCCGCCCGCCCTCGTCGCGGTGCGTGGCGACCCGTCCCGCGTCCGCCCAGCGGCGGGCGGTGTCGGGGCTGACGCCGAGCAGACGCGCGGCCTGCCCAATTGTGTAGGACTGCATGTGCGACAAGATATGCGTGATCGCCTCGCATTTGTAAAATTTGAGGCGGACATCCATGGCAGATGCGCTTCTCCGCCGTGCACTCTGGAGGAACCTCCAGGACACGGACCCGACCGGTCGCGGCGCGCCGCCACGGGGCGAGCCGCGGGACCGGTCCGCGCCGAACAGCCGATTCCCGGGGCCAGGGCCCCGGGAATCACCGGCCACCGCCGCACACCGCGGTCGGCTCCACGGTCCGCGGGCGCCCTCCCCGCGCACCGCGAACGAGCCGGCACGACGCAGTCTCCCCCTGCGTCATGCCGGCTGCGCGGCCCCTACGCGTCGCCGGGCCGCCCCTTGATCTGGCCGACGCCTTCGCCGCCGGCCCGGCGGGCCTCCTCCTTGGTGGAGCCTGCGGCGTCCCGAGCCGTGGCCTTCACCGACTCCGCCGCCTCCTTGACCGGCTCGCGCATCTCTTCCCTGACGCCCTCCGCGGCCTCGCGCACCGTCTCCTTCACCGGCCCCGCCAGTTCGTCGGAGCGCTCCCGGATCCGCTGCCCGGCCCGTTCCTCCGCCTCGCTCGCGGGGAACAGGCCACCGATGAGCATCCCGGCGCCGAAGGCGACGAGCCCGGCGGCGAGCGGGGTGCCCTGGGTCTGCGACCGGATGGCCTCGGGGGTCTCCTTCATCTGCTGCCCCACCTGTTCGGGCAGCCGCATGGCCTGGTGACCGGCCTGTGCGGTGGTGCCGCGCACGCCCATGACCCGGTCCCTGGCGTTGCCGAGCCGCTGTCGGGCGGCCCTGGTCCGGCGGCGGGCCACCCGCTGGGGGCTCACCTTCTCCGCCAGCCGGTCCGCCGTGTGCGCCAGGTGGGCGCGGGTGGTGTCGGCGTCCTGCCTCAACTGGTCGGGTGTCGGGCCCATTTCGCGTCCTTCTTCAGTGAGTCGACCGCCCTCTCGGGCTTGGGCTGCACGGTCCGCATCCGTTTGCGTCCCGCGCTGTGGAGGACCGCGCCGATCACGGCCCACACCGCCGTCACGACCAGCGCGGCCCAGGCGATGTCCATGACGTGCCTGAGCCCGAAGACCGCCGCGAGGCTGGCGAGCAGCACCGCGAGGCCACCGGCGTACCCGGCTCCTCCGTACAGCCCGGCCGCCTTGCCGGCCTTCGTCGCCTCCTCCTTGAGTTCGGCCTTGGCCAGCTCCACCTCGTCGCGGAAGAGCCGCGCGAGATCACCGGTGAGGTCACCGATCAGCTGGCCGACCGAGGCGTCGTCACGCGTGTGCACGGCGGCGGGCTGCGCGTGCTCCGTCCGGCGTTCGACGTGCGGTGCGCTCACGGCTGCCACCCCTGCCCCGGCGCGGGCGGCGGCTGCGTCCCCGGCCTCGTCTGCGGCGCGACGCCGGGCGCCGGCGGCGGGTCCGGGGCAGGGAACGCGCCCGGCGCCGGCGGTGCCTGCCTGACCGGGGGCAGCGCGGTCTCCGGCTCGTACACGGGCTCGGCGGGCGGGAGAGGCGGCGGCTCGTGGCTCTCCACCGCGCCCGCACTGCGCGAGCCCGCGTCCTCACCGCGCGATCCCGCGCCGCCGACGCCCCGGCCCAGGCGGGCTGCGGCGATACCCGCGAGCACCGCGCCCGAGAGGAAGAGCCCCGGCCTGCGGCGCGCGAAGTCCCTGACCTCGTCGAGCAGTTCACCGGGGCCCTGCCGGTCGAGCCGGTCGGCCAGCCGGTGGCCGCGGTCCGCCACCTCGTGCACCATCGACGCGGCGGGCGAGTCGGGCTTGGCGCCCTCGCTCATGTGCCGCAGGTCCTCCGCCAGATAGCGGATGTGCGTCGCGAGCCGCTGCACCTGGCCCTCGGCCTCGCCCGTGGCCCGCTCCTTCACCTGCTCGTACAGGTCCCTGCTCCGGGCGGTGGCCTCCTGGATCACTTCACCGGCGCCCTCGCGTGCGGCGCCTACGACTTCCTGGCCCTTCTCCCGTGCGGTGCCTGCGACCTCCTGCCCCCTGTCACGGGCGGAGCGGTCGGGTCCGCCGCTCTGCGTCATGGCTCCTCCTCCGGGCTTGTCCGTGACTCCCCCGATTGCGCCGCCGGGTACCCGCCCGCCGGGCCGGAACACCGTGGAAGGCCCCGCCCGCCGGGGCCACCGGGCACGATGGCCCAAAGGCCACGTACAACGAAACGGCCGCGCACCCGGCGGGGCCGCACCGCGCATACGCCGCCCGAACCGGTCGACTCGTCTTCGCATGGCACTCTTCGGCAGGCACAAGAACGCGGACACGGACGAGGGCAAGGGCAAGGGCAAGGAGAAGGACGAAGACGAACTCGCCATCGGCACGGGGCCGTCCCCTGAGGTGGAGCGCGCCGCTCCCGACGAACCGACCGAGCTGCCCGCCCGCGACTGGTGGTCGGTCCTGCGGCGCACCGGCAAGGAGTTCATGGACGACGACCTGCCGGACCGGGCCGCCGCCCTGACGTACTACGGCGTCCTCTCGCTCTTCCCCGCACTGCTGGTCCTGGTCTCGCTCCTGGGCGTGATCGGGGAGTCGGCGACCCGTGCGGTCCTGGACGACCTCCAGAAGCTGGCGCCGGGGCCGGTGCGCGACCTGCTCGGCGACGCGGTGCGGCAGCTGCGGGACAGCGGCGGCACCAGCGGCGTGATGGCGATCGTGGGCCTGGTGCTCGCGGTCTGGTCGGCCTCGGGGTACGTGGGCGCGTTCATCCGCGCGTCGAACGCCGTCTACGACCTGCCCGAGGGACGCCCCGTGTGGAAGCTCACGCCGCTGCGGATCGCCCTCACCGTGGTCCTGATGGTCCTGCTCGCGGTCAACGCGCTGATCGTGGTCTTCACCGGGCCGCTCGCCGAACGCGCGGGCGACGCGATCGGCGTCGGTGACGCGGCGGTCGCGGTCTGGTCCATCGCCAAGTGGCCCGTCCTGCTGGTCCTCGTGATCCTGATGATCGCCCTGCTCTTCTGGCGTGCGCCCAACGTCCGCGGCCCCGGCTTCCGCTGGCTGAGCCCGGGCAGCGCGCTCGCGGTCCTGCTGTGGCTGATCGCCTCCGGCGGCTTCGCGCTGTACGTCGCGGGCTTCGCCTCGTACAACAAGACGTACGGGACCCTGGCCGGCGTCATCGTCTTCCTGATCTGGCTGTGGCTCTCGAACCTGGCGATCCTGCTCGGCCTTGAGTTCGACGCGGAGCTCGCCCGGCAGCGCGCGATCAGCGGGGGCATGCCGGAGAAGGAGGAGCCGTACGTCGAGCCGCGCGACACCCGCACGTGGCCCCGCGAAGAGTGAAAAAAGGGCCGCCACGGTTTACGTGGCGGCCCTCCCGGATACGTTCGCGCAGGTCAGAACGATTCTGCACGGACCCGCTGAGGTGGGGCGGGTGGGACTCGAACCCACGGCCGACGGATTATGAGTCCGCTGCTCTAACCGGCTGAGCTACCGCCCCTAACGGCGCGTCGCGCACATTTGTGCGCGCCGTCTGCCGCAGCATAGCCGCTCATACGATCTCCTGCTTCGGATGGTCGGCATCGCATGACCATGAGGACCGCAGCGCTGCCCGCTTGGTTCCACCGGACACGAAAAAGGACCCCCGAGAGGCATCTCGGGGGTCCTTCGTCACAGCTCTCCCGACTGGACTCGAACCAGTAACCTGCCGGTTAACAGCCGGCTGCTCTGCCAATTGAGCTACAGGAGATCGAGCTCCCCCGACTGGACTCGAACCAGTAACCTGCCGGTTAACAGCCGGCTGCTCTGCCAATTGAGCTACAGGGGATCGTCTCGTTGCATCGAACGCACCTAGCTGGGAACTCTCCGGGCGGCGGGCGCTCGCTGCGACACATACATTAGCGCAAGCAGGGGGGTGCTCCGCCAATCGGTATCCCCTCGGCCGATCAGCAGGCGAGTGGCAGACGTGCGACAGACAGGCGAAGCCGACGCAAGGGAAGGGTGGCAGCCATGCGGTACCGGCTCACATTCGTGGCGGGACTGGCTCTTGGGTACGTGCTCGGAACCCGGGCCGGGCGCGAGCGCTACGAACAGCTGAAGAAGTCCGCCCGCGAGATCGCGCAGAACCCCGCCGTGCGCAACACCGTGGAGTCCGCGACACAGCAGGGGCGCGAGGCGGCGGGCAAGGCCTTCCACTCGGTCTCCGAGAAGGTCGGCGACAAGATGCCCGACTCGGTGGCCGACCGGGTGCGGTCCCTGCGCGAGCGGGGTCAGGGCGGCGCCGAGGACGACTGGGGCACGAGCAACACCTAGGTGACCGGGGTGTCCGGCGGGCGCCGGGCACGGGCGGGGAACACGGGTACGGGACACGTCCCGCGGTGCGGCAGAATTCCTGGCATGGGGATAGTCGCAGGGTTGGACAGTTCGCCCGATTTCACGCGCATTGTGGTCTGTGACACGGACACCGGCGCCGTACTCAAGCAGGGCTATGCCCCGCATCCACTGGAGAGCCCCGAAGGGGGCAGGCCCTCCGACGTCGATCCGCAGGCGTGGCTGCTCTCCCTCGGTGAGGCCGCGGGCGGCGGGCTCCTGGAGGGCGTGCAGGCCATCGGCGTCTCCGCCCAGCAGAACGCGCTCGTACCGCTCGACCAGCACGGCAACACCGTGCGGCCCGCGCTCGTCGGCAACGACCGACGGGCGCAGGTCGCCGCCGTCGACCTGGTCGACGGTCTCGGCAGCCGCGCGGCCTGGGCGCAGGCCGTGGGGTGCGTGCCGCAGTCCGCGCACCCGGTGACGAAGCTGCGCTGGCTGGCGAAGACGGAGCCGGAGGCCGCCCGGCGCGTGGCCGCCCTCATGCAGGCGCCCGACTGGCTGGTGTGGCAGCTCCTCGGCCGGCCCGCCCGGCGCACGACCGACCGCGGCGGCGCCTCCGGCACCGGCTACTGGTCGGCGGCGACGGGCACGTACCGCCCGGATCTCGTCGAACTCGCCCTGGGGCACCAGGCGATGCTGCCCGAGGTGATCGGGCCCGCCGATGCCGCGGGGACGACGCCCGAGGGGCTGCTGATATCCGCGGGCACCGGCGAGACGATGGCCGCGGCCTTCGGGCTCGGGGTGCAGCGGGGCGACGCCGTGGTCTCGCTCGGGGCCTCGGGGTCGGTGATGGCCGTGCACCACGAGGCGCTCGCCGACGCCGGCGGGATGATCACCTCGCTCGCGGACGCCACCGGGATGCATCTGCCGGTGGTCCACACGATGAACGCCATGCGGGTGCTGCGCGGCACCGCGGAGATGCTCGGGGTCGCCGACCTGGAGGAGCTGTCCGCGCTCGCCACGAAGTCGACGCCGGGCGCGCACGGCCTGGTGCTGCTGCCCTATCTGGAGGGCGAGAAGACACCCAACCTGCCGCACGCCGCGGGGACGTTGACCGGACTGCGGCGCGAGTCGATGAAGCCCGAGCACCTGGCGCGGGCCGCCTTCGAGGGCATGCTGTGCGGGCTCGGGGACGCGCTGGACGTGCTCCGCGGGCGGGGCGTGGAGGTGCGGCGGGTGTTCCTGCTCGGTGCCGCAGCCGAGCTGCCGGCCGTGCAGGCCGCTGCGCCGATGCTGTTCGGTACGCAGGTCGTGGTGCCGCAGCCCGCGGACTACGCCGCGATCGGTGCCGCGCGGCAGGCCGCGTGGGCGCTGACCGGGCAGCTGCCGCTCTGGCAGGGGGCCGCGGCGCAGGTCTTCGAGCCGGGTGAGGAGCTCGCGGTGGGGCAGGCGGTGCGTCAGCAGTACGCGACGGTGCGGGAGCAGGCACATCCCGGAGCCTTCGCCTCCTGACCGGCGGGGATCCGGGGCCGATCATGAACCGGCAAGATCCTTGAGTGACTCCACTTCTTTACCCGGGCTGAAACTTGACCCGGTCATGGGTTAATCACTTGCACGCGCACGGGGCGGGTGTCGCAGGATTGGGGGCGACCTCGCCCAGAACCTGCCGACACCCGACTCCTCGAGAGACCGAGCGTGCTCATACGACTCCTGCGGACGTACCTGCGTCCGTACAAGAAACCCATCGCCTTGCTGGTGCTCCTGCAGTTCCTGCAGACGTGCGCCTCGCTCTATCTGCCCACCCTGAACGCCGACATCATTGACAACGGTGTCGTCCAGGGCGACACGGGCTACATCCTCACCTTCGGCGGCATCATGATCGCCGTCACGATCGTGCAGATGGTCTGCAACATCGGCGCCGTCTTCTACGGCGCGCGGACCTCGTCCGCGCTCGGGCGCGACGTGCGGGCCGCCGTCTTCGACCGCGTGCAGTCCTTCTCCGCGCGCGAGGTGGGCCAGTTCGGCGCCCCCTCGCTGATCACCCGGACCACCAACGACGTCCAGCAGGTCCAGATGCTGGTCCTGATGACGTTCACGCTGATGGTGTCCGCGCCCATCATGTGCGTCGGCGGCATCGTGATGGCGCTCGGCCAGGACGTGCCGCTCTCCGGTGTCCTGGTCGCCGTCGTGCCCGTGCTCGGCATCAGCGTGAGCCTGATCGTGCGGCGGCTGCGGCCGCTGTTCCGCAGCATGCAGGAGCGGCTCGACACCGTGAACCGCGTGCTGCGCGAGCAGATCACCGGCAACCGCGTCATCCGCGCCTTCGTCCGTGACACGTACGAGAAGGAACGCTTCCGCAAGGCCAACGCCGACCTGACCGAGGTCTCGCTCGGCACCGGCAAGCTGCTCGCGCTGATGTTCCCGATCGTGATGACCGTCGTGAACATCTCCTCGATCGCGGTGGTCTGGTTCGGCGCGCACCGCATCGACAGCGGCGGCATGCAGATCGGCGCGCTCACCGCGTTCCTCGCCTACCTCATGCAGATCGTGATGTCCGTGATGATGGCCACCTTCATGTTCATGATGGTGCCGCGCGCGGAGGTCTGTGCCGAGCGCATCGAGGAGGTCCTGGACACCGAATCCAGCGTGGTGCCCCCGACCGCTCCGGTGCGCGAACTGCGCAGCCACGGCCACCTGGAGATCCGGGACGCGGGCTTCCGCTACCCCGGCGCCGAGGAGCCCGTGCTCAGGGCCGTCGACCTGGTCGCGCGGCCCGGCGAGACGACCGCCGTCATCGGCTCGACCGGCAGCGGCAAGTCGACGCTCCTGAACCTCGTGCCGCGGCTGATCGACGCGACCGAGGGGCAGGTCCTCGTCGGTGGCGTGGACGTGGGCACCGTCGACCCCGCACTGCTCGCCCGCACCGTGAGCCTCGTACCGCAGAAGCCGTATCTGTTCGCGGGGACCGTGGCGACCAACCTGCGGTACGGCAATCCGCAGGCCACCGACGAGGAGCTGTGGCACGCCCTCGAGGTCGCGCAGGCCAAGGAGTTCGTGGAGGGCCTGGAAGAGGGGCTGAACGCGCCGATCTCGCAGGGCGGCACGAACGTCTCCGGCGGTCAGCGCCAGCGCCTGTCCATCGCGCGCACGCTGGTGCAGCGTCCGGAGATCTACCTCTTCGACGACTCGTTCTCCGCGCTCGACTACGCGACGGACGCGGCGCTGCGCGGCGCCCTGTCCCGCGAGACCGCCGAGGCGACCGTCGTCATCGTCGCCCAGCGCGTCTCCACCATCCGCGACGCGGACCGCATCGTCGTCCTCGACGAGGGCCGGGTGGTGGGCACGGGCCGCCATCACGAGCTGATGGAGAGCAATGAGACCTACCGGGAGATCGTGCTCTCCCAGCTGACGGAAGCGGAGGCCGCGTAATGGCTGGTCCGGGCGGACCGATGATGGGCCCCGACTCCCGGTCGATGAACTTCAAGGGCTCCGGCAAGCGACTGCTCGCGCAGTTCAAGCCGGAGCGCACCACGCTGTACGGGATGCTCGCGACCGTGGTGGTGAGCGTCGCGCTCACCGTGGTCGGCCCGAAGATCCTCGGGCGCGCGACCGATCTGCTCTTCGCGGGCATCGTCGGCCGTGACATGCCCGACGGCGTGACGAAGGAGCAGGCCATCGAGGGCCTGCGCGCCAAGGGCGACGGCGGCATGGCCGACATGCTCTCCGGCGTCGACTTCACGCCGGGCCGGGGCATCGACTTCGGCGCGGTGGGCGAGGTCCTGCTGCTCGCGCTCGGCACGTTCCTGGCCGCGGGCCTGCTGATGGCCGTGGCCACCCGGCTCTCGAACCGTGCCATCAACGCGACCGTCTTCCGGATGCGCGGCGACGTGCAGGCGAAGCTGTCGCGGCTTCCGCTGTCGTACTTCGACAAGCGGCAGCGCGGCGAGGTCCTGAGCCGCGCCACGAACGACATCGACAACATCAACCAGACGCTGCAGCAGACGATGGGCCAGCTCATCAACTCGCTGCTGACGATCGTCGGCGTCCTGGTGATGATGTTCTGGGTGTCGCCGCTGCTCGCCCTGGTGGCGCTGGTCACCGTGCCGCTGTCGTTCCTCGTCGCGACGAAGGTCGGCAAGCGGTCGCAGCCGCAGTTCGTGCAGCAGTGGCGGACGACCGGCGCGCTCAACGCCCACGTCGAGGAGATGTACACCGGGCACACCCTGGTGAAGGTGTTCGGCCGGCAGGAGGAGTCGGCGAAGGCCTTCGCCGAGCAGAACGAGCAGCTGTACGAGGCCGGGTTCAAGGCCCAGTTCAACAGCGGTGTCATGCAGCCGCTGATGTTCTTCATCTCGAACCTGAACTACGTGCTCGTCGCCGTGGTCGGCGGCCTGCGGGTGGCCTCGGGGGCGCTGTCCATCGGTGACGTGCAGGCCTTCATCCAGTACTCGCGGCAGTTCTCGATGCCGCTCACGCAGGTCGCGTCGATGGCGAACCTCGTGCAGTCCGGTGTCGCCTCCGCCGAGCGGATCTTCGAGATCCTCGACGCCGAGGAGCAGGAGGCGGACCCGGTGCCGGGCGAGCGTCCGGACCGGCTGCGCGGGCGGGTCGAGATGGAGCACGTCTCCTTCCGCTACGACAAGGACAAGCCGCTCATCGAGGACCTGTCGCTGGTGGTGGAGCCCGGGCACACAGTCGCGATCGTCGGGCCGACGGGCGCGGGCAAGACGACGCTCGTCAATCTGCTCATGCGGTTCTACGAGGTGACGGGCGGGCGCATCACCCTGGACGGGGTCGACGTCGCGACGATGTCGCGGGACGAACTGCGGTCCGGGATCGGCATGGTGCTCCAGGACACCTGGCTGTTCGGCGGCACGATCGCGGAGAACATCGCGTACGGCGCCGCGAAGGACGTCACGCGCGAGGAGGTCGAGGAGGCGGCGCGCGCCGCCCACGCGGACCGCTTCGTGCGGACGCTCCCCGACGGGTACGACACCGTGATCGACGACGACGGCACGGGGGTCAGCGCGGGCGAGAAGCAGCTCATCACCATCGCGCGGGCGTTCCTGTCCGACCCGGTGATCCTGGTGCTCGACGAGGCGACGAGCTCGGTCGACACGAGGACGGAGGTGCTCATCCAGAAGGCGATGGCGCGCCTTGCGCACGGGCGTACGTCGTTCGTCATCGCGCACCGGCTGTCCACGATTCGTGACGCCGACACGATTCTGGTCATGGAGAACGGGGCGATTGTCGAGCAGGGCACGCATGATGCCCTGCTGGCGGCTGACGGTGCCTACGCACGGTTGTACGCGGCTCAGTTCGCTCAGGCCGTGGCCGAAGTCGACTAGCGCCGTTGGGGCGTTGGGAGTCTGCGTGTGCCGGTTGTCCGTGGCTGGTCGCGCAGTTCCCCGCGCCCCTTACGGGGCTAGTCCAAGTAGCCCCTCAACTGGTCCGCGAACGCGTGGTCCCTGAGTTTGTTGAGGGTCTTGGACTCGATCTGGCGGATGCGTTCGCGGGTGACGCCGAAGATGCGGCCGATCTCCTCCAGGGTGCGGGGCCTGCCGTCCGCGAGGCCGTAGCGGAGCTGGACGACCTTGCGTTCGCGTTCGCCGAGGGTGGAGAGGACCGCCTCCAGGTGTTCGCGCAGCAGCAGGAACGCCGCTGACTCCACGGGGCTTGTCGCGTCGCCGTCCTCGATGAGGTCGCCGAGTGCGACGTCGTCCTCCTCGCCGACGGGCGCGTGCAGCGAGACCGGTTCCTGTGCCAGGCGCAGGACCTCGCTGACGCGCTCGTGCGGCAGGTCCAGGTGGGCCGCCACTTCCTCGGGCGTGGGTTCGTACCCCCGCTCCTGGAGCATGCGGCGCTGGACGCGTACGACGCGGTTGATGAGCTCCACGACGTGCACGGGCACGCGGATCGTGCGGGCCTGGTCGGCGAGGGCCCGGGACATGGCCTGGCGGATCCACCAGGTCGCGTACGTGGAGAACTTGTAGCCCCGGGCGTAGTCGAACTTCTCGACCGCCCTGATCAGGCCGAGGTTGCCCTCCTGGACCAGGTCGAGCATGGTGAGCCCGCGGCCCACGTACCGCTTGGCGACGGAGACGACCAGGCGGAGGTTCGCCTCGATGAGGCGGCGCTTGGCCATGCGACCCATGACCACCAACTTGTCCAGGTCCAGGGCGAGTTGGCTGTCCAGGTCGGGGGTGCCCGCCAGTTTCTCCTCGGCGAAGAGACCGGCCTCGACGGCGCGGGCGAGCTCCACCTCCTCGGCCGCGGTGAGCAGGGGTATCCGGCCGATCTCGCGCAGGTACTGGCGGAACAGGTCGGACGAGGGGCCGCCGGTCTCGGTGCGGCTGCGGGGGGCGGGCAGGTCGAGGGTCTCCGGTTCGAGCGCCTCGGGGGCTTCGGGGGCCTCCTGCGAGGGCGGGGCGGCCTGCGCCGCCTGTGCTTCCGGGGCGCCCTGCGCCTCCGGGTGGTGAGCGGCGCGGCTCTGCGGGGGGACCGCCTCCAGGACGTCCGTATCCGCATCCGTGTGCGCGGTGGTGTCGGTCTGGGTGAGGGTCTGGGTCTGCACGGGGGCGACCTCCAGGGTGATCGCTGCTGAGGCGTGCGGCAACGGGAGCGAGACGGCGGCCTCGCCGCTGTCCGTCCCGAACACGATGTGTGGAACCGCGGGGGTGTCGGACCCGCTGTCTGCGGGTCGGCCGCGCTCCGAGGACTCAGGCACCGGAACCCAGTGTGGGGTACGACACACGGCCGCCACGAGGGGCGTGCGGTGACTTTTTGAGTCCGGTCCGTGACCGCCCGGTTACCCGTCGGGTAGCCCTTGGCCCCAGGCTGAACCCCGGAAAGGGCCTCCGGGTGCCTCAGAGGGCGTCGGCGCCCCGCTCGCGCAGCGCCTGGCCGTACTGCTGGAGGATCCACAACTCGTTCTGGACGGCGGCCAGATGCTGGGGGTCGCC
Source organism: Streptomyces sp. NPDC025651 (assembly GCF_055558735.1). Lineage (NCBI taxonomy): Bacteria > Bacillati > Actinomycetota > Actinomycetes > Kitasatosporales > Streptomycetaceae > Streptomyces > Streptomyces sp. NPDC025651. The sequence goes on along the minus strand of NZ_JBVHLZ010000001.1, from coordinate 707,804 downwards.
GCCCGCGCCGAGCCGGGCGAGGCTGCCCTGGACGTCCCTGATGCGGCGGTCCACGGCGCGCAGGCGGACCTGGACGAGCTGGATGCCCGCGTACACCTCGTCGACCGTCTTGCGCAGGATCGCCTCGACGGCGAGCTCGGTGACCATGGAGCGGACCGCGTCGTCCGGCGCGGCGTCCCGGACGCGGACCAGGTACTCCTGCGGGTCCTGCGCGCCGAGTTCGGCGCCGCCCGCCTCCTCGACGGCGCGGCGCACCGCGGCGTAGGGCGGGGCGGTGAACTCGTCCACCCCGTACGCGTCGAAGGCCGGGGAGACCAGCTCGGGGCGCTGCAGGGCCAGTTTGAGCAGCTCGCGCTCGGTGCGGTGGGCGGGGCTGCGCAGGGTGAGGGCGGGGCCGCTGAAGCCCTGGGGCCCGCTCTCGTACGAGGGTGTGGTGCGCTGGGGGGCCGGGGCGGGGCCCTTGCCGCCGCGGTCGCGGGCCCAACGGGCCAGCTGGGCGACGCGCTTGACCACGAACTGGGTGTCGAGGATGCCGAGCATGCCGGCGAGCTGGACGGCGACCTCGTGCTGCGCGCCGCTGTTCTTGATGCGGGCCACGACGGGCGCGGCCTCGTCCAGGGCGGCGGCGCGGCCGGCGGGGGTCTCCAGGTCGTACCGGGCGACGATCTGGCGCAGGGCGAACTCGAAGAGCGGCGTGCGGGGTTCGACCAGGTCGGCGACTGCCGCGTCGCCCTTGGCGAGGCGCAGTTCGCAGGGGTCCATGCCGTCGGGGGCGATGGCGATGTACGTCTCGGCGGCGAACTTCTGGTCGTCCTCGAAGGCGCGCAGGGCGGCCTTCTGGCCCGCCGCGTCGCCGTCGAAGGTGAAGATCACCCGGGCCGAGCCGTTGTCCATCAACAGGCGGCGGAGGATCTTGATGTGGTCGCCGCCGAAGGCCGTGCCACAGGTCGCGATGGCGGTGGTGATGCCCGCGAGGTGGCAGGCCATCACGTCGGTGTAGCCCTCGACGACGACGGCGCGGCTGGACTTGGCGATCTCCTTCTTGGCCAGGTCGATGCCGTACAGGACCTGGGACTTCTTGTAGATCGCCGTCTCGGGGGTGTTCAGGTACTTCGGGCCGTTGTCGTCGTCGCGGAGCTTGCGGGCGCCGAAGCCGACCACGTCGCCGCCGATGTCGCGGATGGGCCACATCAGGCGGCCGCGGAAGCGGTCGATGGGGCCGCGGCGGCCCTCCTGGGAGAGGCCGGAGAGGGTCAGCTCCTTGTCGGTGAAGCCCTTGCCGCGCAGATAGCGGGTGAGGTGGTCCCAGCCCGCCGGGCTGTAGCCCACGCCGAAGTGCGCGGCGGCGGCCTGGTCGAAGCCGCGCTCGGCGAGGAACGTGCGGCCGATCTCGGCCTCGGCGCTCTCCAGCTGCTCCACGTAGAACTGCGCGGCGATCTTGTGGGCCTCGACCAGGCGGATGCGCTCACCGCGCTGGTGGGCGGGGTTGTACCCGCCCTCCTCGTACCGCAACGTGATGCCCGCCTGGGCGGCGAGGCGCTCGACCGTCTCCGAGAAGGTGAGGTGGTCGATCTTCATCACGAAGGCGATCGTGTCGCCGCCTTCCTGGCAGCCGAAGCAGTGGAAGAGACCCTTGCTCGGGCTGACCTGGAAGGACGGGGACTTCTCGTCGTGGAAGGGGCACAGGCCCTTGAGGTTTCCGCCCCCCGCGTTGCGCAGCTGGAGGTAGTCGGAGACCACGGCGTCGATCGGGACCGCGTCCCGAACCGCCTTCACGTCTTCGTCATTGATCCTGCCTGCCACGTAGGAATACTACGGCTCCCCTGTGACACTCACGCCCGGCCCGTCACGACAGCAGCGACGCCAGCGGGGTCGAGGGGTCCGCGAGGGCGTCCGGGTCGGGGCGCGCGCCCTGCCGGATCAGCTGCTGGACGGTCTCGGTGACGTCCCACACATTCACGTTCATGCCCGCGAGGACCTGCCCGTCGCGCAGCCAGAAGGCGATGAACTCCCGCTTGCCCGCGTCGCCCCGGACCACCACCTGGTCGTACGTCCCCGGGGGCGCCCAGCCCGAGTACTCCAGGCCCACGTCGTACTGGTCGGAGAAGAAGTAGGGGACGCGGTCGTAACGGACGTCCTGGCCGAGCATGGCGCGGGCGGCGGCGGGGCCGCCGTTGAGGGCGTTCGCCCAGTGCTCCACGCGCAGCCTGCTGTCGAAGAGCGGGTGGTGGACGGCGGCCACGTCGCCCGCCGCGTAGATGTCGGGGTCCGAGGTGCGCAGGGAGGCGTCGACGGCGATGCCGCCGCCGTGCGCGCGGTCGACCAGGGCGAGGCCCGCGGACTCGGCGAGGGCGGTGCGCGGGGCCGCGCCGATCGCGGCGAGCACGTCGTGCGCCGGGTGCTCCTCGCCGTCGTCGGTGTGCACGGCGAGGACCATGCCGTCCTGCCCCGCGATCTCGGTGAGCCGCGCGCCGAAGTGGAAGCGGACGCCGCGCTCGGCGTGCAGGTCGGCGAACATCTGGCCGACCTCGGGGCCGAGGACGGCGTGCAGCGGGGTGGCCTCGGGTTCGACGACGGTGACCTCCGCGCCGTACTCCCTGGCGGCCGCGGCGACCTCCAGGCCGATCCAGCCCGCGCCGGCGATCACCAGGTGGCCGTTGTCCCTGCCGAGGGCGGCGAGCACGTGGCGGAGGCGGTCGGCGTGCGCGAGGCGGCGCAGGTGGTGGACGCCGGCGAGGCCGGTGCCGGGGACGTCGAGGCGGCGGGGCTCGGCTCCGGTGACGAGCAGCAGCTTGTCGTAGTGGATGACGGTGCCCTCGCCCAGGCGCACGGCCTTGGCGGCGCGGTCGATGGAGACGACGGTCTGGCCGAGGTGGAGTTCGACGTCGGCCTGCGCGTACCACCCCGGTTCGTGGACGAAGACGCTGTCGCGGTCCTCCTTGCCCAGGAGGTAGCCCTTGGACAGGGGCGGGCGCTCGTAGGGGTGGTCCCGCTCGTCACCGATGAGGATCACCCTGCCGGTGAAGCCCTCGGAGCGGAGGGTCTCGGCCGCCTTGGCGCCGGCCAGACCTCCTCCGACAATGACGAACGTCTGATCCGCGTCGACCACTTGATGCCTCCTTGCCAGGGGGTACCGGGGGCATACCCCGGAAGAACACAGCGTTGCCACATGCCTTGCGCCACAGGGAGCGTCCCGCACGGAGCGTGATGGGGGAAGGGGGCGTGGCCCCAACTGGCCACATCTCGTCACGCCCTGTGGTCACTCCATGGTCACTTACCGTCGTTTCACTAGGGCCTCGCCGTCAGCCGGGTGTGCAGGGCGCGGGCCGCGGCGTCCGTGAGGGACGCGATCTGGTCGACCACGACGCGCTGGGCCGCGCGGTCGTCGGGCGCCGCGTCGTACAGCGCGCGGAACTGCGGGTCGAGGCCGTCGGGGGCGCGCGCGGTGAGCGCCTCGGCGAGCTCGGCGACGACGATGCGCTGGTCGGCGCGGAGCCGCTCCTGCGCGGGGCGCTGCATCACATAGCGGTCGGCGACGGCCTTGAGTACCGCGCACTCGTGCCGCGCCTCGCGCGGGACGACGAGCTCGGCGGCGTACCGCGTGAGGCGGCCCCTGCCGTACCGCGCGCGGGTGGCGGTCTCCGCGGCCAGGCAGAAGCGGCCGATGAGCTGGCTGGTGGCGTCCTTCAACCGGGCCTGGGCGACGGCCGAGCCGTCGTACCCGTGCGGCCACCACTCCTGGTCCAGGAGGCGGTCCAGGGCCTGGGCGAGCTCTTCGGGGTCGGTGTCCTCGGGCACGTAGCGTCCGAGGGCTACCGCGTAGATGTCGCGGCGCTCGGGCTCCGCGTGCAGGGCGTTGGGGTCGATGTGCCCGGCGTGCAGGCCGTCCTCGAAGTCGTGGACCGAGTACGCGACGTCGTCCGACCAGTCCATGATCTGCGCCTCGAAGCAGGTGCGCTGGCCCGGGGCCTCCTTGCGGACCCAGTCGAACACCGGCCGGTCGTCCTCGTAGACACCGAACTTGGGCGAATCGGGGTCGGTGGGGTGGGCGCCGCGCGGCCAGGGGTACTTGGTGGCGGCGTCGAGGGCGGCGCGGGTGAGGTTGAGGCCGACGCTGACGAGTTCGTCGGTGGACTCGGAGCGGACGAAGCGCTTGGGCTCGATGCGGGTGAGGAGCCTGAGCGACTGGGCGTTGCCCTCGAAGCCGCCGCAGTCGCGGGCCACTTCGTTCAGCGCCTGTTCGCCGTTGTGCCCGAAGGGCGGGTGGCCCAGGTCGTGGGAGAGGCAGGCCGTCTCCACCAGGTCGGGGTCGCAGCCGAGGGCCGCGCCCAGCTCGCGGCCGACCTGGGCGCATTCCAGGGAGTGCGTCAGGCGGGTGCGGGCGCTGGCGTCCCAGGCCTGGCTTCGCGTGCCGGGCGTGACGACCTGGGTCTTCCCCGCGAGGCGGCGCAGCGCCGCGGAGTGCAGGACGCGCGCGCGGTCGCGCTGGAACGCCGTACGCCCCGGCCTCTTGTCGGGCTCGGCGGCCCATCGCTCGACGGCCGCCTCGTCATAGGCGCCATAGGCGTCGTATCGCGCGTTCGGTGCTGTGCCTTCCATGCACCGACAGTAGACGCAAGGAGTGACAAAGGGGGCTTCGGGCCCTCGGTTCCGGCCGCTCTCGGTAAGCGCCCGGTTCCGGCCGTCCGGGCCCGTTTCCGGAGCCGGCCCCGCGTCAGACCGCCGTGAGGCGGCGCTGTTCGGCGCGGGGCGGGGCGGCGCACGCCTGGTCGTAGCGGTGCAGGACGAGGCGCGCGAGGGTGGGGTGGGCGCCGAGGGGGGCCGACGCGATCCACGGGGCGGCCTCGGCGCTCTGGGTGGCGAAGCGGCCCTGCGCGGTGAAGTACGCGGCGACGGCGGCGCGGTGGCGGCCCTGTGCGGCCAGCGCGGCGAGGGCGTCCGGCACGGAGCGCGGGCAGGCCGCGGTGGGTGCCGCGTAGGCGGGCACGACGGGGACGCCCAGGCGTGCGGCGAGCAGCTCCGCGGCGGCCTCGGTGTCGGCGGCGGACTCCGGGTCGCGGGAGCCCGCGGCGGCCAGGACCACCGCGTGCCGGCGGCGGGCGGCCGGGCCCGGGGTCCGCGCGGGCCAGCCCGCTTCGACGAGCCGGGAGTGCAGTGCCTCGGCGAGCAGCGGGTGGGGGCCGAGCGGGGCGGCGACCCGGGTGTCGACGTGGGGCGCGCCCGCGGCGGCCCCGGGTAGGTCGCGCTTGACGTGCTGGCCGCGGCCGAAGAGCAGCGGCACGAGGACGGCGCGGCCGCCGGGGTGTGCGGCGAGGGTGTCGGTGAGCAGCGGTTCGTTCAGCTCGATGTGGCCCGGGCGGACGGCGAGGCCGGGCCGCAGCGCGCGGATCCGTTCGGCGAGGGCCGTGACGGTGACGAGGGCGCGCGGGTCGCGGCTGCCGTGGGCGACCAGGACGAGGGTGGGGCGGGGGGCGGGGCGGGGTCCGGGGCGGCGTCTGCCGCTGGGTGACACGAGGCTGAGCTGGGTGCCGAGCTGGCTGGTGATGCGGTCCATGAGTTGCGCCGTACTGTCGAGGTGAGTGCTGCCGGACTCGTCGTGAAGAGGGGTCGACGGCGTCATGGACCGAGGATGGCCGGGGCGTGTTGCGGGGGCGTTGCGCGGCGGTGACGGCTGTTTTCCCAGGTCTCACGGCTCGGCACGGCGCGTTGTCAGTGGGGTCGCTTACGGTGGTGGCAGTGATCGGACCGGGGGAGGTCCGGTGGGGTACGGGGGCGATGGCATGGAACGCACGGGGTGGGCAAGGCGGTTGAGGCCGCGGGCGCCGTGGCTGCGGCGGGAGCGGTCGGTCCGGCTGCCGTGGTCGGTCCGGCTGCCGCGGACGGCGAAGGGGCGGCGCCGTGCCGTGCAGGCGGTGATGGCGCTGTGCGTGCTCGCGTTGCTGCCCGCGACCTGGCTGTTCGTGTCGACGGACGACAGGGTCGGGACGGTCGACGACGCGCCGCGCACCCGGGTCGCGATGGTGTTCGGGGCCGGGCTGTGGAAGGGCGAGCCGTCGCCGTACCTCGCCCACCGCCTCGACGCGGCGGCCGAGTTGTACCGCACGGGCCGGATAGAGGTCGTCCTGGTCACGGGCGACAACAGCCGCGAGGACTACGACGAACCGGACGCCATGCGCGCCTACCTGAAGAAGCACGGCGTGCCGGGGCGCCGGATCGTGAGTGATTACGCCGGGTTCGACACCTGGGACTCCTGCGTCCGCGCCAAGAAGATCTTCGGCGTCGACCGGGCGGTCCTGATCAGCCAGGGCTTCCACATACGCAGGGCGGTCGCGCTGTGCGGCGCGGCGGGCGTCTCGTCGTACGGCGTCGGGGTGGACGCCGTGCACGACGCGACCTGGTACTACGGCGGCGCGCGGGAGGTGTTCGCCGCGGGCAAGGCGGCGATCGACGCGGTGTTCCAACCGGATCCGCACTTCCTCGGGGCGAAGGAGTCCGGCGTGGACCGGGCACTGTCGGCACCCCGCTAGCGCGCGGGGAACTGCGCGCTCAGCACGCGAAAAGCCGCAGTCGCGTCTGCCGGGTCGCTGGGCAGACGCGACTGCGGGTCCTGGTCCGTCCTCGCGCAGTTCCCCGCGCCCCTGAAGGGGCTCACAGCGGGGTCCGGGACTCGCTGAGGTCGGCTTACCTCGCGCGTAACGCGATCGCGCAGGGGCATGTAACACGCACGGCGGAGCCTGAACCACATGCACTCCACGGCGACTGAGACCCACTGCCCGTACTGCGCGCTGCAATGCGGAATGAGGCTGACGGCAAGCCCGGGCGGCACCGTGGAGGTCGTGGAGCGCCCCGGGTTCCCCGTCAACAAAGGGGCCCTGTGCGGCAAGGGCCGCACCGCGCCCGCCGTGCTCTCCTCCCGGGTGCGTCTGACGGAGCCATTCGTCCGATCCCACGCCACGGGCAGGCTCACGCCGGCCACCTGGGAGGAGGCCCTCGACCGGATCGCCGACGGGCTTTCCCGCACGCGTACGGAACAGGGCGCGGACGCGTGCGGGGTGTTCGGCGGGGGCGGTCTGACCAACGAGAAGGCGTACGCGCTGGGGAAGTTCGCGCGCGTGGTGCTCGGCACGTCGCAGATCGACTACAACGGACGGTTCTGCATGTCGTCGGCCGCGGCGGCCGGGCAGCGGGCGTTCGGACTGGACCGGGGGCTGCCGTTCCCGCTGGAGGACGTTCCGCGGACCGGCTGCGTGATCCTCGTCGGGTCGAACCTCGCCGAGACGATGCCGCCCGCGCTGCGGTATCTCACGGAACTCCGGGAGAACGGCGGGACGTTGATCGTCGTGGACCCCCGGCGGACACGGACCGCCGAGCAGGCCGACCTCCACCTGGCGCCGCGCCCCGGCACGGACCTCGCGCTGGCGCTCGGCCTGCTGCACCTGGTCGTGGCGGAGGGGCGCACGGACGAGGCGTTCATCGAGGAGCGGACCAGCGGCTGGGACCAGGCGCGGGCGGCGGCGATGGCGCACTGGCCCGAGCACGTCGAGCGGATCACCGGCGTGCCGGTGCCCCGACTGCGCGATGCCGTACGTCTGTTCTGCGACGCCGAGGCCGCGATGGTGCTCACCGCGCGGGGGCCCGAGCAGCAGTCCAAGGGGACGGACACCGTCGGGGCGTGGATCAACCTGTGCCTCGCCACGGGGAACGCCGGGCGGCCCCTGTCCGGATACGGCTGCCTCACCGGGCAGGGCAACGGGCAGGGCGGGCGCGAACACGGCCAGAAGGCCGACCAGTTGCCGGGCTACCGCAAGCTGACGGACCCCGCGGCGCGGGCGCACGTGGCGGGGGTCTGGGGCGTGGACCCCGACTCGCTGCCGGGCCCCGGCAGGTCGGCGTACGAACTGCTCGACGCGCTCGGCGGGGACATCAAGGCACTGCTCCTGATGGGTTCCAACCCCGTCGTCTCCGCGCCCCGGGCCGCGCACGTGGAGGAGCGGCTGCGCTCGCTCGACTTCCTCGCGGTGGCGGACGTGGTCCTGTCGGAGACGGCCCAACTGGCGGACGTGGTCCTGCCGGTGACGCAGTGGGCGGAGGAGACGGGAACGGTGACGAACCTGGAGGGCCGCGTACTGCTGCGCCGCCGAGCGGTGTCCGCGCCCCCCGGCGTCCGCAGCGACCTGGACGTCCTGCACGGCCTCGCGTCCCGCCTGGGCCACGGCAAGGGATTCCCCACGGACCCGGAGGAGGTCTTCGAGGAACTGCGCCGAGCGAGCGCGGGCGGACCGGCGGACTACTCGGGCATCTCGTACGCACGGTTGAGGGAGCGGGACGGGGAGGGAGTGTTCTGGCCGTGCCCCGACACCGGGGGCGGCGCGGCGACTGAGCCCATCGGAGGCGGTGCGGCGGCGGGGGCCGCCGGGGCCGCCGGGAGCGGGGCAGTTGTCAGCGATGCCGTGGAAGTGCGTCACCCCGGGACCCCGCGGCTGTTTCTCGACCGGTTCGCCACCGGGGACGGGCGGGCCCGGTTCGTGTCCGCCGTCCATCGGGCCGCCGCCGAGGAGACGGATGCCGAGTATCCCGTGCTGCTCACCACCGGGCGGGTGCTCGCGCAGTATCAGTCGGGGGCCCAGACGCGGCGGGTGGAGGAGCTCAACGCCGCCGCTCCGGGGCCGTTCGTGGAGCTGCATCCGCGGCTCGCGGCACGGCTCGGGGTCGTCGAGGGCGAGGCGGTCCTTGTCGTCTCGCGGCGCGGCCGGGCGGTGGCTCCGGCGCGGGTCACCTCGGCGATCCGCTCGGACACCGTGTTCATGCCGTTCCACTGGCCGGGCGAGGGACGTGCCAACTCCCTGACCCACCCCGCCCTCGACCCCGTGTCGCGGATGCCGGAGTTCAAGGTGTGCGCCGTACGCCTCGAGCGGGCCCAGGGCTGAGACCTGCCCCGGGCCCGCCGTCACCCGCAGGCGCCGGGGATCAGCAGAGGCGTCCCGTGTACCAGGCGCCGTCCACACCCGAGGCCGGGCCGATCCAGGTCACGCCGGGGCCCACGCACTGCTCGGAGTTCGGGCCCCAGTCGTCGATCTCGATCACGATGCGCGAGCCGTCGCTCGTGCAGTGGTTGTAGTAGGCGTCGCTGGCGGTCTCGAAGAATCCGCAGGGGTCCTTGACGGCCGCCGGTTCGGCGGAGGCCGAGGACGCCATCGACATCCCTAGGCCGAGTGCCAGGGCGCCGATGAGGGCCGGCAGGGTTCGGCGAACTCGCATGGGGCGTCTCCTTCTTGGGACAGGGTGCTTGCGCACCGCCTCGCGCACCGGCCCGTTCCGGTGCACACGGAGAGCTTCCATTCACTCACTCAGCGTAGTCACGTCATCTCGCCCGCACGAGTGATTCCCTCCATCAGATCGAGTGCACGAGCGTTTGAGCTGCGAATTCAGCCTTGTGAGGCGGCAGTTGACCCCTGTGGCACACGAGCCACCCATGGCGTCATCCGTCGCGTCCACCCGACGACTCATCCGCCGAGCCGGCGCGACGCCCAGTCGCCTCCCCCGATGACCACCCCCGAGGCCCGCAGCCCGGCCGCGACGCGCGGAGCCGCCACATAGACCCAGGCGCGCACCGCTCCCCCACCCCCGCCCGGACGGACCACGTAGCGCACGACCCGCTCGTAGAGGTTGCGGGGGTCACCGGGGACGTACTCCTCCAGGAGGTCGAGGGCGGCGAGGAGCCGGTCGTAGGCGGCGGGCAGCACGGTCACCAACTCGCCCCGCACCGGGCCCTCTTGGGGGTCCTCGACGACGTACGGATACCCGGGCCCCTCGTACAGGACCGCGCCCGGCAGCAGCGCGGGCTCCTCCACCGCGGTCCTGCCGGTCAGATACGCGGCGTGATGGGACTCCCCCGGGCGCAGCGTGCCGTACACGAAGAACGGCAGCCGGGCCGTGCCGCGCTCGGTCACCCGGCGGTCTCCTCCGCCACCCAGGCCAGATAGGCGGCGCTCCCCCGGACCACCGGCGTCGCGATGATCTCCGGGGTGTCGTAGTCGTGGGCGTCGGTGAGCCAGGCCTCCAGGGCGACGTAGCGCTCGGGGGTCGTCTTGAGCAGCACCTGCCATTCACTGGCGGTCTCGATGTCGCCCTCCCACCGGTACACGGAGGTGACGGGTCCCGAGATCTGCGCGCAGGCCGCGACCCGTTCGCGGACCGCTCCGTAGGCGAGGTCGCGCGCCTTGTGTTCGGTGTCCGTCGTGGTCAGCACGGTCAGCGCCCGCGCGCTCGGTTCGTCTTCCGCGGGCGTACGGTCCACTGGCTTACGGTCCACAGGCGTACGGTCCACGGGCTTACGGTCCATTGGCATACGCCGATTGTGCACAGCGGCGCGGCAGGGCGAGCGACCGGGACGAAGGTCCCGAACATGCCGTTTCCTTCATCTTTATCGGCAGCTGTTACACAACCTCCCGTTTTCTGTGATGCGCGGTTCCTACCGTCGAGAGCGGTGGCCGGCCCTCTGCCGAATCCCCAGTGCAGTCCCTGGGCCGGCCACCGCCACATCACCGCCCCCAGCCCTCCCCGCGTCACCACCAGCCCCTCCCCCGCCTCCACCTCGACGGTCAGTCACCCATGAACCCGTTCCTCCGCCGCCTGCTCCTCCTGGGCGCCGCCCCCTTCGCCGCCCTCGCGGTCCTCGCGCTCACCGGCTGCGGCAGCACGAACGGGCTCGGCTCCGGCGAGGCCGCGCCGTCCGTCTCCGTGCAGCCGCACCCCGAAGCGGTCTGGCCCGCGTGGTCGAGCACGTCGCGGGCGCCCGGCGCCGAGGCCAGCACGCGCCAGCCGCCCCCGCAGCCGTTGAAGGGCCTGCCGAAGGTCGGCTCGGGCGGGCTCGCCGCGATGGACGTCCACGCGATCCTGCGGGCCGATCCGCGCACCAGGCCCCTCGCCGACCGCGGGATGATCGACCGCCCGGGGCGGGCCGGGCTGCGTCCGCCGATGTTCGTGGACCTGACCGGCGACAAGAAGCCCGAGATGCTCGTGGCCGCCGACACGGAGAGCGGACGGAACGTCCTTGCCGTCTACACCGAGCGCGACGGCAAGGTCTATCCGATCCTGTTCACCTCCGGCCGCAGCGTGAGCGTGGAGACGATCGGCCCCGACCTGCTGGTGCGCACGCCCTGCGCGGAGGGCGGCGAGCAGGCCGTGCGCTTCCACTGGGACGGCGCGCGGATGTCGACCGTCAGCGACGTCAAGAACTACAAGAAGCAGCCGGATCCGACCGAGACGGCGGAGCCCGTGCCCTCCAAGTCGCCGGCCCCGGGAGGCCCGTGATGCCGCGCGTTCCCGGAGCCGGGGCCGGGGCCGGGAACGGGAACGGGAACGGGAACGGGGCCGGGACCGGTTCCGTGCGGGGCTCCGGGGCCGAAAGCGGAACCCGGACCGGACGCGGAACCCGGACCGGACGAGGCGCCGGTGCCGGTGCCGGGATCCGTGCCGCGCTCAACAGCCTCGGGCTGCGCTGGAAGATCGCCGCGCTGCTCGCCGCGGGCTGCGCGGTGGTCGCCGTCGCCATCGGTTTCCTCGTCCACCACGCCCGCCTCGACCAGGTCAGCGAGAACGCCCGTTCGGGGGCCGTGGCGCAGCTCGTGCGCGTGCGTCAGCTGTACGAGCTGACGGGGCAGGTCGACGGGGACGACACGGGCGCCGCCCTCGACGACCCCGGGCTGCCCGCGCCGCTGCGGAAGGCGGCGCTCGCCGGGGAGCGCACGACGTACCTCGACATGGCCTCGGACGACCCGTGCGTCTGGGCCGCGCGGCCGGTCGGCGACAACCCCCGCCATGTGCTGTCCATCCGCGAGTCGCTGCGCGAACAGGCCGACGAGATGGCCGAGTTCGACCGGCAGCTGATCGTTTCGGGCGCCGCGGTGGTCGGCCTCGCCGCGCTCGGCGGCGCGGGCGTGTCCAGCAGGCTCAGCCGCGAGCTGCGCACCGCGGCGGCCATCGCGCGCCGCATCAGCCAGGGCGACCTGGACGCCCGCATCGACCACCCGCGCCCGCCCGGCGTGCGGCACGGCAAGGACGAGGTGGCCGAACTGGCCACCGCCGTCGACACGATGGCCGCCTCCCTGCAGCAGCGCCTGGAGGCCGAGCAGCGCTTCACCGCGGACGTCGCGCACGAGCTGCGCACCCCGCTGACCGGGCTGCACACGGCGGCCGAGCTGCTGCCGCCGAGCCGCCCGACCGAGCTGGTGCGCGACCGGGTCTGCGCCCTGCGCACCCTCACGGAGGACCTCCTCGAAGTGGCGCGCCTGGACGCGGAGGTGGAGAAGCCGGACCTGGACGCGCACCCGCTGGGGCGGCTCGTCGAGACCATCGCGGAGCGGGCGGGCGACTCCACGGCCGGGTTCACGGCGCGGGGTACGGAGGCGGCGTACGACACGTTCGTCCGTACCGACGCGCGCCGCCTGGAGCGCATTCTGGCCAATCTCGTCGGCAACGCCCGCAAGCACGGCGAGGGCCCTGTCGAGGTGCGGGTCGACGGCACCGAGGTCACGGTCCGCGACCACGGGCCCGGCTTCCCCGAGCACCTCCTCAAGGAGGGCCCGCAGCGCTTCCAGACGGGCGTGGCGGAGCGCGGCCAGGGCACCGGGCTCGGCCTGACCATCGCGCTCGGCCAGGCCCAGGTGATCGGCGCCCGGGTGGACCTCGCCAACGCGGCGGACGGCGGGGCGGTGGCGGTCGTACGGCTGCCGAGGGCCTGACCACCACGTTCGGGACGCCTGACTCCCGTACGCCCGGCTCCCGTACGCCTGAATCCCGTACGGCCGACTCCCGTACGGCCGACTCCCATACGCCTAACTCCCGTACGCCCGGACCGCCTTGGCCGAGCGCAGGGCCCAGCCCCACCACGTCAGCTGGTCGAGCAGGGCCTTCGCGGCGGCGTCCGCGCCCGCCGGGTCACGGTGGTTGCCGTCGTCGTCGAAGAGGGCGCCGGCGTTGTGGAAGGAGACGGTGTCGCGGATGGTCACGGCGTGCAGCTCGGCGAAGACCGGGCGCAGGTGCTCGACGGCGCGCAGGCCGCCGGAGAGCCCGCCGTAGGAGACGAAGGCGACGGGCTTGGCCTGCCACTCGTCGTAGTGCCAGTCGATGAGGCTCTTCAGGGACGCCGGGTAGGAGTGGTTGTACTCGGGGGTGAGGACGACGAACGCGTCGGCGGCGGCCAGCTTCGGGGTGACCTTGCCGAGCTCGGCGGCCACGGCGTCGGACGGGCTGAAGGAGAGGGCGGTGGGCAGGTCGGACTCGGCCAGGTCGACGACGTCGAGTTCGAGGTCGGGCCGCTCGCGGACCCGGGCGTACAGCCACTCGGCGACGACCGGCCCGAAGCGGCCCTCGCGGTTGCTGCCGACGACGACGGCGACGCGGAGCGGGGCGTCCTCGCCGGGAACGCCGCCGAGGGCGGAAGATGCGGACGGGAGTGACGTGGTTTCGGTCATGCGCCAAGGCTGATAGCTCAACCATGGTTCAGGTCAAGTGCCGTCCGTGGCTACGCTGACGGGATGACCGCCTGTCTCGATCCGCACGTGAAGGAAGTCACCGTCGGCGAACTCGCCACGCGCAGCGGAGTCGCCGCGTCCGCCCTGCGGTTCTACGAACGCGAGGGGCTCATCTCCGCCCGCCGCACCTCGGGGAACCAGCGCCGCTACACCCGCGACACGCTGCGCCGGGTCGCGTTCATCCGCACCTCGCAGCGGCTCGGCATCCCGCTGGCCACGATCCGCGAGGTCCTCGGTCTGCTCCCGGAGGACCGCACGCCGACCCGCGAGGACTGGGCGAGGATCTCCGAGTGGTGGCGCGAGGACCTCGACACCCGCATCCGCACTCTCCAGCGCCTGCGCGACAACCTCACCGACTGCATCGGCTGCGGCTGCCTCTCCCTCGCCAAGTGCACCCTGTCCAACCCCTGGGACGAGCTGGGCTCACGCGGGCCGGGGGCGCGGCGCCTGGTGGAGAAGCGGGACCCGTGCGCCAAGGCAGCCCGCACGGCGGAGGAGCCGGAGGGTGGGAGTGAGGGTGAGGGAGACGGAGGCGAGACGGCTCCGGACGGCACCCCGGTACCTCAGGGCACCGCCTGACCGGTCGGCGGGACAATCGCGGGTCTGGCACGGCACTTTGGCATCGGCCGCCGGTCCGGTGCAGCGCTTTGGGATCGGCCGCCGGTCCGGTGCAGCGCTTTGGGATCGGCCGCCGGTCCGGTGCAGCACTTTGGGATCAGCCGCCCGCCCCACGCAGCGCTCTGGGATCAGCCGCCGACCCCACACAGCACTCCGGGGCCAGTCACCGGCCCCGTGCGGCGCTCCGGGACCAGCCGCCCGCCCCACACAGCACTCCGGGTCCAGCCACCGGCCCCACACAGCGCTTTGAGGCCAGTCGTCCGCCCCACGCAGCGCTCTGGGGCGGTCGCCCGCCCCGTGCGGTGCCTTGCGGTCGGCGGCAGCGGGTCGGTTGCCTTCACCCATTCACAGCCCCCACGCGCACCCTTCCGCCCATCCCCCTCCGTACGCCCATGACCTGCTGTAACGCCCCCTCCGTCGTGTCAGGGGGCGCTCGTTCCGCAGGTTTCTGATGGACCATCAGGAGGCGTGCTCCGCCGAGTGCCACTTACCTCGGTAGGGCGGGGTGCGACCGACGCAGCGGCACTTGGGGGTGCCGCGGGCCGCGCCTTCGCGAAGGCCCTCGGAGGAACGAGCACATGCGCAACGCCCGCCTGCTGACCGGTACCGCTCTCGCCGTGGCCGCGGCGGGCGCCCTGGCCGCCCCCGCGTCCGCCGCGGCCGGCGGAGGACTCGAGGTCCATCCGGCCACCGTCACCCCGGGCTCCACCGTCACCGTGAACACCACCGCCTGCGGCTCCGGCGGAACCGCGACGGGCGACGCGAGCGCGGTGGGCGCGGGCACGTTCACGCTGGTGCCGAGCACGCACCAGGAGGACGCGATCGGGCAGTTCAAGGTGCCGCCCTCCGCGCAGCCGGGAACGTACGAGATCGTCGCGAAGTGCTCCGGATCCGACGGATCCGACGGATCCGGCCCGAAGAACAAGCAGGTCGCGGGCGATCTGATGGTCACGGTCACCTCCACCGCGGCCGCCGGGGAACGGCAGCAGCCGCACCCCAAGGGACATGTGAAGACGGGGGTCGGCGGCGCGCTCGGTCCCGACCCCGTGCAGACCGCGGCGGGAGTGGCGGCCCTGGCCGTCGCCGCCGCGGGCGGTACCTGGCTCCTGCACCGCCGGGCGAGAGGCGACAGGATCTGACGGACATCCTCCGCTGTCCACTGGTACCGCCACCCCTGCCCCCTCCCGGCCCGTGTCCCCTCGCGGGCCAGGAGGGGGACGAGGGGCAGGAACGCCCGACCCCGAGGGGGACGCCATATGCGCCGTATGCGCCGTACGCGCGGTGTACGCAGGAAGAGCGGTGCGCACAGGAAGAGCGGTGTGCGCAGGAAGGCCGGCAACGCTGTCATAGGAGCCGTCACCGCCGTGGCGCTGTGCTCCGGCGCGTGGCTGCTGCAGAGCGGCACCGAGGAGCACCCGCCGCCCCAGCCCTCCGCCGCGCAGGCCGCGTCGGCCGCCCCCGGCACCCGTGACCACGGCCCCGGCGCCCACCACGACCCCGCGCCCCTCCCCCCGTCCCCGCCCGACCGCGTGCGGATCCCCGCGATCGGCGTCGACACGCCCCTGATGGGGCTCGGCCTGACCCCGCAGGGCAGCCTCGACGTGCCGCCGCCCGAGCGCGAGAACCTCGCGGGCTGGTACGAGGCGGGCACCACGCCCGGCGAGCGCGGCACCGCCGTCGTCGCGGGCCACGTCGACAACAAGGAGGGCCCCGCCGTCTTCTACCAGCTGGGTGCGCTGCACAAGGGCCGCACGATCGAGGTCGAGCGCAGGGACGGCAGCGTGGCCGTCTTCACGGTCGACGCGAACGAGGTGTACGACGCGAAGGACTTCCCCGACGAGAAGGTGTACGGGGCCGCGCCCCGCCCCGAGCTGCGGGTGATCACCTGCGGCGGCGCGTACTCGAAGAAGACCGGCTACCAGGGCAATGTGGTGGTCTTCGCGCACCTCACCGCCGTGCGCTGAGGCGGCGGGCTACGCCACCCACTGCTCGTACGCCATCTTCAGCACGAGTCCGAAGACGGTGGTCAGCAGCACGATCCTGACGAAGCCGCTGCCCTTCTTGAGCGCCGTACGCGCGCCGAACATGCCGCCCGCGAGGTTGAAGAGGGCCATGAGCCCGGCCAGCTGCCACAGGACCGCGCCCTGCCAGGCGAACATCGCGAGGGCGCCCGCGTTGGTGCAGCAGTTGACGATCTTCGCGGTGGCGGAGGCCGAGACCAGGTCGAGGTGGAGCACCGCGGTCAGGGCGAGGACGAGGAACGTGCCGGTGCCGGGTCCGACGAGGCCGTCGTAGAAGCCGATGCCGAGGCCCGCGAGGCCGATCGCGGCGAGGATCCGCTTCGGGGAAGCGGGCTCGGCGGAGGGCGCGGTGCCGAAGGCGGGCCTGAGGATCACGAAGGCGGCGACGGCGAGAAGCACCACCATGATCACGGGCTTGAGCACCTCCGTGCTCATCCCGGCGGCGAAGAACGCGCCGCCCATCGACCCGGCGAGCGCGGCGAGGCCGATGCGGACGGCGGTGCCCACGTCGACGGGTGTCTTCCTGACGTACGTCACCGCGGCGCCCGTCGTCCCGACGATCGCGACGGCCTTGTTCGTGCCGAGGGCGTGCGCGGCGGGGGTGGATCCGGGGAGGCCGAGCAGCAGGGCGGGGAGCAGCAGCAGTCCGCCGCCGCCGACCACGGCGTCGATCCAGCCGGCCGCGAGGGCGGCGAGGCAGAGGACGACGACCGTGGTCAGGGATATGTCAGGCATGATCGCGACCTTATGGACGCGGTGATCACGCCGTCCATGGAAGCGGGGAGAGTTGAGGGTCTTCTGAGGTTGGCGGGACGCTCTTGCCCGCATGCCGAGACGAACCCTCGGGGACACCTCCGCGGCGCGCGCTGGGGACACCTCCACGACGCGCGCTTGGCGACACCTGCGCGACGCTCCCTTGCCGCGTCAAGGCGCGGCCCGAGGCTCCGGAGCCGTGGCCGGGGCGCGGTCGGGGGCCGGGGGCGCCGCCGGGTCGACGGTGAGGGCGAGCGCGGTGGCGACCAGCGCGCTCGCTCCGGCGAGGCCCGCCGCCAGTCTGCGCCTGGCCTCGCGGGTGGGGCCCCGGTCGGGGGCGACGGGTCTGCGGTGGCGTCCCATGGTCAGCTCTCTCTGGGGCTCGGCTCAGAAGGTGAAGCACTCGGCGTGGATGCGTTCCTCCGGGACCCCGGCCCGCACCAGCGCCGCGGTCGCCGCCGCGGACATGCCGGGCGGACCGCACAGGTAGACGTCGTGCTCGGCGAGGTCCGGGACCAGGTCGCGCAGGGCCTGCGGGGAAATGGGGTCTCCCCTGCCCGAGCGAAGCCGAGAGCTTGGGGAAGGGCCGAAGGCGGCGTCGGAGCGGCCGAGGAGGTAGTGCAGCCCGGCGCCCCGGCTCGCCGCGATGGCCTCCAGCTCCTCGCGCAGGACGAGCTGTTCGGCGCTGCTCGCGCGGTAGAGGAGGGTGAGGTCGCCGGGGCCGCCGGGCAGCGTCTCGAAGAGGGCCCGCAGCGGCGTGATGCCGACGCCGCCCGCGAGGAGCAGCACCTTGCGCCGGGTCCGCCGGTGGGCGGTGAGCGCGCCGAAGGGCCCGGTGGCCAGGACGCGCGTACCGGGCCGCAGGCGCCGCATCCGCCGGGTGTGGTCGCCGACCGCCTTGACGGTGATGCGGAGGGTGTCGTCGCGCACGGGCGCGGAGAGCGAGAAGGGCAGCGCGGTGTGCCAGAGCCTGCGCCGCAGGAAGCGCCAGCGGAAGAACTGCCCTGGTTCGGCCCGCAGGTGGTCGAGCCCGATGCCCTGCATGACCACGGAGACGACGCCGGGTCCTTCACTGCGTACGTCGATGACGCGCAGGCTGTGCCGGAACGCCTGCCGGACGGGCACGACCACGCGGTACCAGACGAGGAGGACGGCGACGGTGGCGTGCAGCAGGGACCAGAGCCAGAGGGTGAGGACGCCGCCCGCGACGTCGGGCCCCGCGAGCTGGTGGGCGAAGGCGAGGGCGGCGCCGAGGTGGGTGAGCAGGTGCACGGCCCGCCAGGTCTCGTGCGGGACGCGGCGGCGCACGGCGCGGGCGGAGGTGACGCCGACGGCGGCGAGCAGGGCGGTGCCGACGGTGGCGGCGGCGAGGCCGGGGTAGCCGAGCAGGTCGAGGGTGGCGTGGCCGAGGTCGGTGTCGGCGTGGGCCGCGTATCCGCACAGGGCGAGGAGGGCGTGGGCGCCGCACAGGCTCAGCACGTACCGCCCGCCGAGCGCGTGCCGCCGCGCGAGCCGGTCGGCGCCGACGCCGTGCTCGACGGCCGGGACGCGGGCCATCAGGAACAGCATGACGAGGATCCCGTACCCGGCGAGCAGCCCCGTCAGGTGCGCCCCGGTGGCGAACAGCACGTCGAGCCGGGCGGACGGCTCGACCTGCACGGCCCACACGGCGGTGACCGCGCCCGCGCCACCGAGTACTCCTGCGCGGAGGGCGCGGGGGGAGAGGCGGATCGGGGGGACGGGGGTGGTGGGCCGGGGGCGCCCCGGCCGCCCGGGCGTGCGCGGGCGTTCGCCGCCATGAACGTCATGGACCGGGTGATCACGACGAGGGCGGGCGGCACGCGCGCGTGCCGGGCGCGGCGCGGCGGGCTCGCGGGTCCGGCGCCGCCGGCCGGAGGCCCGTCCGGTCCTTGCCGGGCGCGGCGGCGTCGGCGGTACCGGCGGTACCGGTGGCGTCGGCGCAGCCGGCGGCGGCTGTTCCGTCTGGCTCAGGTAGGCGGAGAGTGCCGGGTACGCGTCGAGTCGGGGGTCGGCTGCCTCGGTGGTCACGGCGGCACACTAGGCGCCTGGGAGCGCGGCAATCGGCTGGTCAGCGGCGTATCGGTGATCCTTAAGGCGGCCTTGAGGATGGGCTCAACGGGGATTAAGCCACGAGGCCTCACAGGGGTGGCCGTCCGGCGCTGAGGGCAGCGTTCCCCACGGGAAACAGCGGCGATCCTGCCGGGTAACACCCGCCCCGCACGCTGCTGAGCATGACCACCTCAGCGCAACCGACACCTCCGGGCCCCGCACCGGGCACCGGTGTCGTGGTGATCGGCGCGGGTCTCGCCGGCACCCGCACAGCGCAGCGGCTCGGCGCCGGCACCGTCATGATCGGCGAGGAGGAGCACGCCCCCTACAACCGCGTCCTGCTCGCCGAGGTCCTCGCGGGCCGGTACGGCCCCGAGGTCATCGCCCTGCCCGGCCCGCCCGGCAGGGCACTCCGTACCCGCGCGGTCCGCGTCGACCGCGCCGAGCGCCGCGTGCACTGCGCGGACGGCACCGTCGTCCCGTACTCCACCCTCGTCCTCGCGACGGGCTCGAACCCCGTCCTGCCGCCCCTGCGCGGCCTGTTCGCGCCGGGCGCCCGTGAACTCCCCCGCGGTGTCCACGCGTTCCGGACGATGGACGACTGCCTCGCCCTGTCCGCGGCCGTCACGCCGGGCGTGCGCGTGGTCGTCATCGGCGGTGGCCTGCTGGGCGTCTCCGCCGCCCGCGCCCTGGCCCGGCGCGGCGCCCAGGTCGTCCTGACCCAGCAGGCGGAGCGGCTCATGGAGCGCCAACTCGACCCGGCGTCCTCGGAGTTGGTGCGCAGGCACCTGACGGACCTGGGCGTGGAGGTGCACACCGAGTGCCGGGTGCGCGGCGTCGGCGTCGAGGACGGCGCCGTCCGCCGCGTCGAGCTCGCCGACGGCTACGCCCTCGGCACCGATCTGACCGTCCTGGCCTGCGGCGTGCGCCCCCGCACCGGTCTGGCGCAGGCCGCCGGTCTCGACGTGCGCAAGGGCATCGTCGTGGACGACCTGCTGCGGACCTCGGACCCGCACATCCGCGCCGTCGGCGACTGCGCGGAGCACGCGGGCCGCGTCTACGGTCTGGCGACGCCCGCCGTCGAGCAGGCCGACGCGCTCGTCGAGGCCCTGGCACAAGACCGCGTGGGGCGGGACGCACGGCCCTACACCGGCTCCCGCACCCTGACCCGCCTCACCCTGTCCGGCCCCGGCACCGGTCCCGGCCCCGGCGCCCTCGACCTCGCCGCCTTCGGCGACCCCGAGCCCCGCCCCGACGACGACGTCATCCGCCTCGCCGACGCCACCCGCGGCACCTACCGCAAGGTCGTCGTCCGCGGCGGCCGGCTCGTCGGCGGCGTGCTGCTCGGCGAGCTCGGCTCGGTCGGCGCCCTGGCCCGCGCCTGGGAGGCCGAGGAGCCGCTGCCCGACGACGCAAGCCCCCTGCTCCACCTGCTCACCCCCGACGGAGGCCGCTGACATGCCGAAGCCCGAACAGACCGCGCGACCGCACCGCCCCACGCTCGCCCTCGTTGGCCACGGCATGGTCGGCCAGCGCTTCCTGGAGGCCGCCGCCGAGCACGGTCTCACGGAGAGCCACCGCGTGGTGGTCCTGTGCGAGGAGCCGCGGCCCGCCTACGACCGGGTCCGGCTCAGCTCGTACTTCTCGGGCCGCACGCCCGACGAACTCTCCCTCACCGACCGGGAGTTCCTCGACCGGAACGGCATCGAGCTGTACGTCGGCGAGCCCGCCGAGCGCATCGACAGGCAGGCGCGGACGGTCACCGCGCGCTCGGGGCGGACCTTCGCGTACGACACGCTGGTCCTCGCGACCGGCTCGTACCCGTTCGTACCGCCGGTGCCCGGCAAGGACGCGACGGGCTGTTTCGTCTACCGCACCATCGAGGACCTGCTCGCCATCGAGGAGTACGCGAAGACGCGCGCGAGGTCCGGTGCCGTCGTCGGCGGCGGTCTGCTCGGCCTGGAGGCGGCGGGCGCGCTGCGCGGCCTCGGCCTTGCCACGCACATCGTGGAGTTCGCGCCCCGTCTGATGCCGGTGCAGGTCGACGAGGGCGGCGGCGCGGCGCTCCTGCGCACCATCACCGGCATGGGCCTGACCGTGCACACGGGCACCGGCACGCAGGAGATCGTCACGGACGAGGAGGGCGCGGTCACCGCCATGAGGCTCTCCGACGGCGGTGAACTCGCCACGGATCTCGTGGTGTTCTCCGCGGGCGTGCGTCCGCGCGACCAACTCGCCCGCGACACCGGCCTGTTGGTGGGCGAGCGCGGCGGCATCACCGTCGACGAGCAGTGCCGCACCAGCGACCCGGACGTGTACGCGATCGGCGAGTGCGCGCAGGCGGCGGACGGCCGCGTGTACGGACTCGTCGCGCCCGGCTACGAGATGGCGCAGACGGCGGCGGCCGCCATCGCAGCCCGGGAGGGCAGCTTCACCGGCGCCGACCTGTCCACCAAGCTGAAGCTCCTCGGCGTCGACGTGGCCTCCTTCGGCGACGCGCACGGCACGGCGGAGGGCTGCCTCGACGTCGTGTACGCCGACTCGCGCTCGGGGACGTACAAGAAGCTGGTGATCGGCGCGGACGGCACGCTGCTCGGCGGCATCCTCGTCGGCGACGCGGAGGCGTACGGCACGCTGCGCCCGCTCACCGGCTCCGTGCCGCCGATCGCGCCCGAGCAGCTGGTCCTGCCGGCCGGCGCGGGCGGCCCGGTCGCGCTCGGCCCCGCCGCGCTGCCCGACTCGGCCGTCATCTGCTCCTGCCACAACGTCACCAAGGGCGCGATCCGCGGCGCCGTCACCGAGCACAGCTGCACGACGGTGCCCGAGGTCAAGAAGTGCACCAAGGCCGGTACGGGCTGCGGCAGTTGCGTGAAGATCCTCGGGCAGCTGGTGGACGAGGAGCTGGCGGCGTCGGGCGTCGAGGTCGACAAGGGCCTGTGCGGCTGCTTCGGCCAGACCCGCCAGGAGCTGTACGAGATCGTGCGCGCCCTGCGCCTGACCTCCTTCGGCGAACTGCTCGACGCGCACGGCCGCGAGGGCGCGCGAGGCGGCGAGGGCTGCGAGGTGTGCAGGCCGACCGTCGCTTCGATCATCGCCTCGCTGGCCCCGACGATCGGCGCCGACGGCTACGTCCTGGCCGGAGAGCAGGCCGCGCTGCAGGACACCAACGACCACTTCCTCGCCAACCTGCAGAAGAACGGCTCCTATTCGGTGGTACCGCGGATCCCCGGCGGCGAGATCACCCCGGAGAAGCTCATCGTCATCGGCGAGGTGGCGCGGGACTTCGGGCTCTACACGAAGATCACCGGCGGTCAGCGCATCGATATGTTCGGCGCCCGCGTCGAGCAACTGCCCATGATCTGGACGCGGTTGGTGGACGCGGGCTTCGAGTCCGGCCACGCGTACGGCAAGGCGCTGCGCACGGTGAAGTCGTGCGTCGGGCAGACCTGGTGCCGCTACGGCGTACAGGACTCCGTGCGCATGGCCATCGACCTGGAGCTGCGCTACCGCGGCCTGCGGGCGCCCCACAAGCTGAAGTCGGCGGTGTCCGGCTGCGCCCGCGAGTGCGCGGAGGCCCAGTCCAAGGACTTCGGCGTGATCGCCACGTCGAACGGCTGGAACCTCTACGTGGGCGGCAACGGCGGCGCGACCCCGCGCCACGCGGACCTGCTCGCGCAGGACCTGGGCGACGCCGAACTGGTGCGCCTCATCGACCGGTTCCTGATGTTCTACATCCGCACCGCCGACCGCCTGGAGCGCACCGCGGCGTGGCTGGAGCGGATCGAGGGCGGCCTGGAGCACGTGCGGGACGTGGTGGTGCACGACTCGCTCGGCATCTGCGCCGACCTGGAGTCCCTGATGGCCGACCACGTCGCGCACTACCGCGACGAGTGGGCGAAGACCCTGGACGACCCGGACCGGCTCGCCCGCTTCGTGTCGTTCGTGAACGCGCCGGGCACGCCGGACCCGACCGTGAGCTTCGTGCCGGAGCGCGACCAGATCAAACCGGACCTGCCGCTCCTGTCGATCGGCACCCGCCCCCTGGAAGGAGCATCCCGATGAGTACGGCATCGAGCGTCCAACTCCGTCTGGAAGACGGCTGGTTCGAGGTCTGCGAGCCCACGCGGCTCACCCCGGGGCGGGGCGTCGCCGCCCTGCTCCCCGACGGCCGCCAGGCCGCGCTGTTCCTCGACCGCGAGGGCCGCGCGTACGCCATCGACAACCGCGACCCGTTCACGGGCGCGGCGGTCCTCTCGCGCGGGCTCATCGGCTCCGCGCGGGGCCGCCCCTTCGTCGCCTCGCCGCTCCTGAAGCAGCGGTTCGACCTGGAGACGGGGCGGTGCCTGGACGACGAGGCGGTAGCGGTGGAGACGCACCCCGTACGCATCGCCTGAGCCACCCTCACCTCTCTTGACCGATCGTTCCAGATAGCCATAGAGTCCTCGGTGTGGCAAGGACCAAGGAATTCGATCCGGACGCCGCGCTGCAGTCAGCCCTGGAGCTGTTCTGGCGGCGCGGCTACGAGGCGACGTCGATGGCGGACCTCGTCGAGGAGCTCGGCATCGGCCGCGCCAGCATTTACGCGACCTTCGGCAACAAGCACGACCTGTACATGAAGGCGCTGGAGCGGTACGGCGAGAACCAGAAGCCGCTGCTGCTCTCCGAGCTGGCACAGCCGGGCCCCGCCCTGCCGGCCGTGCGTGCGGTGGTGCGCCGCTTCGGGATGGAGTCCTCGGCCGAGGAGCGCCGCCTGAACGGCTGTTTCATCACCAACACGGCGGCAGAGCTGGCCCCGCACGACGAGAAGGCCGCCCGCACCGTCGAGCGCAGCTGGGACGGCATCGAGACCCTGCTGCACTCCGCCCTCGTCCGGGCGCAGGCCCAGGGCGAGCTGCCCGAGGACCGCGATCCGCTGACGCTCGCCCGCATGCTGCTCGTCCTGATGCAGGGGCTGCGGGTGGTCGGCAAGGCCACCCGGGATCCGGCGCGGATCAGGGACGCGGTGGAGCAGGCGCTGACCCTGCTCGACTGACCCCGCCCCCACTCCCCGCCCCCTTGGGCCTCATCACCTTCCGCCCTTGGCGCGACGTCCTTTTGCACGCCCTCATACTGAACCGATCGGTCAAGAAAAGAGCTCTGTCATGACTGCAGTCACCGCCCGCTCCCGCTTCTCCGGCCGCACCGCCCTCGTCACCGGCGGCGGCTCCGGACTCGGCCGGGCCATGGCGCTCGCGTTCGCCGCCGAGGGCGCGAACGTCGTCGTCGCGGGCCGCACCGAGGGCCCGCTCAAGGAGACCGTGACGCTCATCGAGGGCGCGGGCGGCACGGCCCTCGCCGTCACCGCCGACGTCTCCCGCTCGGCCGACCTCGCCGCGCTGATCGCCGCCACCGTGGACCGCTTCGGCTCCCTGGACGTGGCCGTCAACAACGCGGGCGTCCTGCGCGCCGGGCAGCCGGTCGCCGAGCTGCCCGAGGAGGACTGGCGCACCATGCTCGACATCAACGTCACCGGCGTGCTGCTCGCCCTGCAGGCCGAGGTCAAGCAGATGCGCACGCAGTCCACGGGCGGCGCGATCGTCAACATCGGCTCGACGCTCGGCGCGCACATCAGCGTGCACGGCACGGCCGCGTACGGGGCGACCAAGGCCGCCGTCTCCGCGCTGAGCCGCGCGGCCGCCGCCGAGCACATCCGTGACGGCGTCCGCATCAACACCGTCAGCCCGGGCTCCTCCGACACCACCATGTCGCTGCGCCCCGGCGAGACCGAGGCCGGGCGCGCGGCGCGCATGAAGGAGTCGACGCCGCTGGGCCGCGTCTCGACGACCGAGGAGATCGCGGCGGCCGTGCTGTACCTGGCCTCCGACGAGTCCGGCTCGGTCGTCGGCGCCGACCTGGTGATCGACGGCGGCGCCGCTGCCTGAGCGGCCGCTCTGCCGTAGGCTCCCTCCACCACTGCGACTTACCCTGGAGTAAGTTGCCGAAGCGGAGGGAGCCCTGTCATGGCGGCGTGGACCGCGAGCGACATACCCGATCAGAGCGGCCGTACGGCCGTGGTCACCGGGGCCAACAGCGGCATCGGCCACGTGACCGCGCGCGAGCTGGCCCGCCGCGGCGCGCGGGTGGTCCTGGCCTGCCGCAGCGAGGAGCGCGGGGGCGACGCGGTGGCCCGGCTGCTCGCCGAAGTGCCGGGCGCCCATGCGGAATTCAGGCGGCTCGACCTCGGGGACCTGTCGTCCGTACGGGACTTCGCGGCGGCGTACGGGAGTGAGCGCCTCGACCTGCTGATCAACAACGCGGGCGTGATGGCACTCCCCCACCGTCGCACCGCGGACGGCTTCGAGACGCAGTTCGGCGTCAACCACCTCGGGCACTTCGCGCTCACCGGGCTGCTGCTGCCCCGCCTCCTCGAAACCCCCGGGGCCCGCGTCATCACCGTGTCCAGCGGCCTGCACGCACTCGCCGACATCGACATCGGCGACCTCAACAGCGAGGCCCGCTACCGCCGTTGGATCGCCTACGCCCGCTCCAAGACGGCCAATCTCCTCTTCACCCACGAGCTGGCCCGCCGCCTGGCCGCGACCGGCACCGACGTCGTCGCGGCCGCCGCCCACCCCGGCTACGCCTCGACGAACCTGCAGGGCGCGGGCGCCAGGATGGAGGGCCGCAAGGGCATGGAGCGCTTCATGGCGCTCGGCAACCGCCTGGTCGCCCAGTCCGCCGACGCGGGCGCGCTGCCCACGCTGTACGCGGCGACGGCGCCCGGAGTGCGGCCCGACTCGTTCACGGGGCCGGGGCCGCTCGGCTACCGCGGGGCGCCCGCGCGGTCCTGGCGGGCGAAGTGGACGCGGAACGACGCGACCGGGGAGCGGCTGTGGGTGGCGTCGGAGACGCTGACGGGGGTGCGGTACGAGGCCTTGAAGGGCTGAGCCACGGGGCCGGCGCAGGCGCGGTCCGGCTCGCGCCCCGGGGATCAGGCCGCCGCGCGCAGCCGCACCGCGAGGATCAGGCCGCCGCGCGCAGCCGCACCGCGGCCAGCGGGACGAAGCCGGGGCCCTCCCCCTCGGTCGACGCGTCCTTGCCGCCGAGGCGCCGCAGCATGGCGAGCGCGATCCGCTCGCCCTGCGCCTTGGCGCGGTCCGCGTTCGGGCCGCGGTGCAGCCCGTCGACCGTGGCGTGCCACAGCTGCACCCAGCGGCCGAAGTGCTCGGCGGTGAGCGGGCGCGCGGCGTGCAGCGCGGCGTGCGGGGCGAAGGCGTTGCGGCGGTAGTCGGCGGTACGCAGGAGCGCGCGCTCCCAGAAGTCGGTGATGCGCGGCAGGTGCACGTCCAGGTCGGTCCCGGCGGTCTCCGTGAAGAACGGGCCGATCAGCGGGTCGTCGAAAGCGGCGGTGTAGAAGCGGCGGAGCAGCACGTCGAGGTCGGCGCGGGATGCGATGTCCACACGTACGACTGTGGCATGGGCGGTGGGTGAAGTGCCCGCGGAACGCGGGATGTGCCGGGCTTCCATGTCTCCACGGTCCGCCCGCCCCCGCTCCTCTCCCAGGGCCGAAGGTCCCGCTCAGCGCAGGTCCGACGCCTCGAAGACCCCCCGCGCCGCCGCTGCGTCCGCCCTCGCCGTCAGCCGCTGCAGTTCCACGCAGCCCGTCCTGAGCAGGCCCGCGTCCCGTGCGGCGCGGGCGCCCGTGTCGAGGCGGTGCAGGAGCAGGGGGTTGGCCACGAGGATCTGCGGGTCCAGCTCGACGCGGTTGCCGAGCGAGTCGCACAGGACCAGGCGCGCGGCGACGCCCTCGCTGTGCCGTACGGCGGTCAGCAGCCCGGTGCAGACGTGCTTGCGGCGGCCGAGGCCCTGTACGGCGAGCCAGCCGGGGCCCGCGGTCACCCGCATGGGGTGCAGCACCAGGTACAGGAGCACGGAGAGCGCGGCCCACAGGCAGGCGCGGACCGCGCCGAGGGTGCCGCCCGCCCAGTCGACGAGCAGGACGAGCCCGAAGAGCGCGAGCGAGCAGAAGACGGCGGCCCGCACGTCGGCGGCCCAGCCGCGGTCCGCGGTGATCACGCCCGGGGCCCCGGGCCCGCCCGGCGCCCCGGCCTCCCTCGCCTCCCCGGCCGCCATCGCCTCGCCGAAGAGGCCGTCGTCCCGCGCCCTGCCCCGGCGCGCGGCGCGCCGTGTCGTCCTGTTGTGTCCCATGTGCGGCACCGTAGGACGGCCGCGCCGCCGCGTCATCGCCGTTGACGTGGTGCATACACGCTTTGGGGACACCTTGACGAGCCCATGACGCGACACCCGGGCGCCGCGAGGGGCGACACTCGTCCGCAACACCCCTGTCGTAATTCCCCCGCATGGTTGATCGTTGGGCCGGGCACAAAGGCCACGCCACGGAGTACGCCACCGAGTACGACATCACTCAGGGGGACGACCAGCATGACCATCAGCCGCAGGACACTGCTCGGGACCGGCGCCGCGCTCGGGCTGCTCACCGCGTGCGGGTCCAACACCGGGCGCGACGGCGGCGGTTCGGGCAACGGCCCGAAGCTCGCGCAGTGGTACCACCAGTACGGCGAGGCGGGCACCGAGCAGGCCGTGAAGCGGTACGCCGCCGCGTACAAGAAGGCGGACGTCAGCGTGCAGTGGCGGCCGGGCAACTACGACGAGCAGACCGCCGCGGCCCTGCTCACCGACTCCGGCCCCGACGTCTTCGAGGTCAACGGCCCCTCCCTGGACCAGATCCGGCGCGGTCAGGTCGTCGACCTCACCGACCTCTTCGACGGGGTGAAGGACGACTTCAACCCCGCGGTGCTCGCCCCGAAGACGTACGACGGAAAGATCTGGGCGATCCCGCAGGTCATCGACATGCACCTGCTCTACTACCGCAGGAGCCTCCTCGACGACGCGGGCGTGAGGCCCCCGAAGTCCCTGGACGAGCTGGTCGACGCGGCGAAGGCGCTGACCACCAGGAAGGTGAAGGGCCTCTTCCTCGGCAACGACGGCGGCGCGGGCGCGCTCGGCATCACGCCCCTGTACGCGGCGGGCCTGTCCTCCGTCACCGAAGACGGCGAGGTCGGCTTCGACGACCCGGCGGCCGCCCGCACCCTCGGCAAGCTCCACCGGCTCTACGCCGACAAGTCGCTGCTGCTCGGCGCCCCCGCCGACTGGTCGGACCCCTCGGCGTTCGTGCAGGAGCTGACCGCCATGCAGTGGTGCGGCCTGTGGGCGCTGCCCGCCGTGAAGAAGGAGCTCGGCGACGACTTCGGCGTCCTCGCGCTGCCCGCGGACGGGCCAAGTGGCACGCCGTCGCTGCCCGTTGGGGCGTACGGCGCGGCGGTGAGCGCCCGCAGCGACCACAAGGAGGAGGCCAGGGACTTCCTGAAGTGGCTGTGGATCGACAGGACCGAGTACCAGGAGGACTTCGCGCTCTCCTACGGCTTCCACATCCCGGCCAGGCTCTCCCTCGCGAAGAAGGCCGACAAGCTGAAGGAGGGCCCGGCCGCCGAAGCCGTGCGCTACTCCACCGAGTACGGCTACGCCGAACCGCTCCTGTGGACGCCGGCGAGCCGCACCGCGTACCAGGACGCGCTGAGCCGGATCATCAAGTCCGGCGCGAACCCGGAAAGCGAGCTCAAGTCCGTCGTGCGCACGGTGCGGGCGGAGCTGGACCGGGTGAAGAAGAAGTCGTGAGGCGGCAGTTGACGACGGCGTCCGACACGCAGGGCGGCTCCCGGCCGCCCGGCGCCACGGTCCGCACCCGGCTGCTCGGCACCCAGAACCGCACCCTGTGGTTCTGGGTCTTCGTCGGGCCCTTCGCGCTCGGCCTGGCCCTGTTCACCTACGTACCGCTCCTGTGGAGCGTGTACCTGAGCTTCTTCGACGCCCACAACACGGTCTCGCCGACCGACTTCATCGGCTTCGACAACTACACGTCGATGCTGCGGAACGACGCGTTCACCGACAGCCTGGTGACCTTCGCGGTGTTCTCGGCGTTCATCGTGCCCACCACCTTCGTCCTGTCGCTCGCGCTCGCCCTGATGGTGAACCGCCTGCGCCGCGCCCAGGCCTTCTTCCGGTCGGTCTTCTTCCTTCCCGCGGCGTGCAGTTACGTCGTGGCGGCCCTCATCTGGAAGCTGTCGATCTTCAACGGGGTGCGGTTCGGGCTCGCCAACACCGTGCTCGGCTGGTTCGGCGCCGACCAGATCGCCTGGCTCTCCACCACCGAACCGCCCTGGTACTGGCTGGTCATCGTCACCGTGCGGCTCTGGCTGCAAGCCGGCTTCTACATGATCCTTTTCCTGGCGGGCCTGCAGCGCATCTCGCCCACCCTCTACGAGGCGGCGGCGGTGGACGGGGCGCGGCCCGGCTGGCAGGTCCTGCGGCACATCACACTGCCGCAGCTGCGCGCGACGTCGATCGCCGTGACCCTCCTCCTGGTGATCAACGCCTTCCAGGCCTTCGACGAGTTCTACAACCTGCTCTCGGACTCCCAGGGCTATCCGCCCTACGCCAGGCCCCCGCTCGTCTACCTCTACTACACGGCACTCGGCCAGGAGCAGAACCTCGGCTTCGGCAGCGCGGGCGCGGTGATCCT
Source organism: Streptomyces sp. NPDC025651 (assembly GCF_055558735.1). Lineage (NCBI taxonomy): Bacteria > Bacillati > Actinomycetota > Actinomycetes > Kitasatosporales > Streptomycetaceae > Streptomyces > Streptomyces sp. NPDC025651. The sequence continues at coordinate 678,228 of NZ_JBVHLZ010000001.1, read as the reverse complement.
CGCGCTGATCGTCGCGGTGGTGACGGTCGGCCAGGCGCGCTGGTTCGGCCTCGGCAGGAAGGAGGACTGAGGGCCGTGACCGCACCCGTGAAGAGGACCGTGACCGCACCCGCGAAGAGGCCCATGGACGACGCCCTGGTCAGGACGGGCCGCGCGCTGCGCCTCGTCCTGCTGATCGCCCTCGCGCTGCTCTTCCTGATCCCCTTCTACCTCCTCGTACGCAACGGCCTGGCGTCCGAGGACGACATCACCTCGCCCGACTGGACGTTCTTCCCCTCGACGCTGCACTGGTCGAACCTGTCGGAGCTCTTCGACGACCCGACCGTGCCGATGGCGCGCGCCCTGCTCAACTCCTCCCTGATCGCGGTCGCGACGACGCTGGGCACGCTCGTACTGGCCTCCCTCGCCGGATACGGCCTCGCACGCATCCCCTACCGCTACGCCAACCAGGTCTTCTACGCGATCCTCGGCACGATGATGGTCCCCGCGGCCGTCACGTTCGTGCCGAGCTTCGTCCTCGTCTCCTCGCTCGGCTGGGTCTCGACGCTGCGCGGCCTGATCGTCCCGACGCTGTTCTCGGCCTTCGCGTGCTTCGTCTTCCGGCAGTACTTCCTGGGCTTTCCACGGGAGTTGGAGGACGCGGCGCGCGTGGACGGGCTCGGCCACTGGCGTACGTACTGGCGCGTGGTCGTCCCCAACTCCCGTCCCGTCTTCGCGGCCGTCGGCACGATCGTGTTCATCGGCGCCTGGAACTCCTTCCTGTGGCCGCTGGTCATCGGCCAGGACCGGGACGCGTGGACGGTCCAGGTGGCCCTTGCCACGTTCACGACGTCCCAAGTCATCAGGCTGCACACGCTGTTCGTCGCGGCGGCGGTGTCGATCGTGCCGCTGCTGGTGGTGTTCCTGTTCTTCCAGCGGTGGATCGTGGCGGGGGTGGAGAGGTCGGGGATCGACGACTGAGCTCACCTCACTCCGGTTCGGCCATGTCCTCCATGCGTTCCGGGAGCTTGCGCAGCCTGGACAGCGTCTGGTTCAGGAGTCGGATGGCCGCGTCGGCGCGGTTCCGGTCGATGAGCCGGTCCGCGGACGCCGCGCCGCCCTGCGCCTCAAGATCGGAGAGAAGGTCACCGAGTTCGCCGGATGCCGTGTGCAACTCCTTGATCCGCTCCTCGATCCGTTCCACCAGGATGCCTGGAGTGGCTGGTGCGGTGCCGTGCGGCGAGGCGGGAGAGCCGGGAGGGCCGGGAGACGTCTGGGCGGGGACCGCGGGTGCGGGCCCGGCCCCGGGGGCGGCCGAGGGCGTCGGGGCGGCGGGCGCCGGAGTCGACGGCGCTGGTGCACCCACGGACAGCGGGGGCGAGGGGGCAGGCACGGTGGCCGCCGTCCCCCGCAACGCAACTGCCGTCGTCCGCGGCACGGTGGGCACCGCCGTCTTGCGTGGCCGCGTCCCCGTGTCCTTCGGGAACTCGCTGTCGAACCAGAGCGGCGTCATCTCACGACCCACCATCTCCTTCCCGGAGCTGCTGACCCGCCAGGGGCGCCGATCGCCCTCGTCCATGGCCGTGGCCAGCGACTTCAGCAGACCGACCGCCGCCTGCCGGCTCTTCTCGTGACGCAGGGCCTGAAGACAGTTCATGACGGTGCGGCGGGACCGGCGGACCCGCTCCCCCGTGTCGCCGATCGCCTCCTGGCCGTCGAGCGAGCCCCGATCGGCCTCGATGATGCCGAAGGAGGCCAGCCAGTGGGCCGCGCGATAGGACACCAGTTCGTCGAAGGCCTCGTCATCCGTGTCCGCGGCGGCCAGCAGGTCCGGCAGCCTGCGCCCGGAGAGGAGGATGCCCTCGCGGGCCCGCGTGGAGAAGACCTGCCCCAGGCGGGGGTTCCAGGGCACGGGATAGCTCTCCGAGGTCAGCGCGGACCAGGCGCGGGCCCGCTGTTTGATCTCCTCGGCGTTGAGCTGGGACGGTGGATTCTCGCTGAGCACGCGCCGCAGCAGATGCCGTTTGCGCGGATCGACCGGGAAGAGCTCCTGCAGCAGTCGCATGGAGCGCAGGTCGCGCAGCTCGGAGATCGTCATGTCGGGCGACGCGTCGGGGAGTTCACGGATCGGCGCGAGCCCCGAGAGGACCTCCGCCGTCCTCTCGTCCATGACCCGCTGGCCCACGTACATCCCGAGCACACTCCGCCCCAGCGCCCGCGAGCGGTCGACGGCGTCGAACTCCAACGGCGGGTGTACGTGGTCGCGCCGGTTGTTCATCTGCACAATGCGGTAGAGGCGCTGCGGGGTCGGGGTACCGATGACCAGATGGGCGTCGACCACCGCGATGGCAGCGGCCCGGCGGGCCCGCGAGCCGCTCGTGGGATCCAGTTCATCGTCGGCCGTCTCGGCGTACTCCCTGTTGAGCACGGCAGAGAATGCGGGGAGCCAGACGCGGGGATCGCAGATGATCCCGTCCCCCTCGCGCTCCAGTTTCTCGGCCGGGACTCCTGCCAGCACCTCCCCGGAAGTCAAACGGAAAATCGATTGCCTTTTCTGTGTTCGATTATTTCCTCGAACTGCCATCCAGCCCCAATAGGCGTCCGGATACAGCGGATTGCCATCCGCATCGCTTTCCGTATTCTGTTCGAGACGCACCTGCTGAGGGACATACATGCCGGGATCTTGTTGCCCGTTGAGCACGAGGTCCTCTTCAAGGTCGTACGGGCGGACGCGGTCCCTCCTCTTCAGTGCGTCCGCAGCGTCCTCGGCATTCATCATCAGCGCCTGCCGGTCCACCACCGTGCTCTCCAGCGCGGCGAAACACGTCTCGCGCCCGTCCTCGTCGACGCCCATCCACGGCCGGACCGGGGCCAGCGCCTTCTCGGACTCCCGGTCCACCGTCGGGTCCGCGACGGAACGCCAGATCGAACTGATCCGTTCGTTGTGCCCCCACTGGACGCCGCCGACGCCGTGCATCCGGACGACGGCGACGACCATGTCCCCGGCGTCCGTACGGACACGGCGGACCACACTGCTCTTGAGTCTGCGCAGGCCTTGGCCGTCGGGATCGCCCAGGCTGTCCTCGGGGTCGACAATGAATGGGGCGATGTTCTCCAGGGCACCCCGGGGAAGGTTGACCCCGTCGGTGTTCAACACCGCCTCGATCCATGCCTCTTGCCGCTCCAGTGACACCGGGATCGGGAACGGGCCGTCGGTCGTGGGCTTGCTCATGCCTTGCCTCGCATCACTCGGGGTCCTGGAGCCGGTCGATGGCCCACTGAACGGCCATGCCCGCCGACCGATAGGCCGGGTTACCCGTCACGGCCTCGGCCGCCGCAAAGGCGGCCCGCAGGGCCAGCAGCCGGTTCGCCACCCGCAGGCGGCGCGCCACCTTCGCCTCCGCTTCGGCGAACTCCCGCTCCTTGCGCCGGATCTCCTCGGCGGATTCGTCGGAAGGTCGGCCGGACTCGGGAAATGAAGGCATGATGAAGTGGCCCTTCGGAAAGGCGCGGCCGTACGTCGACCTAGAGGCCAACACCCGTTCCGCAGAGGCGTGTTAGGAACACGAACGATGCTGGCATCACGTCACGGAAGATCGCCATCTTGTCGGACCAGTCGCACCACAACGGGTGAGAGGGCGAACTCGCGTCCCAATAAGGGGCGTTAGAAATAACAACCGCTGCTGGCTTCGCATCGACGCCCATCCGAACACAATTGCCCAATTGACTGGTGGGCGCCGATCGAATATAGGGCGAGTGACACAGACAAGGGGCACGTCACGCCCCGCCCACCGCCGTCAGCAGCGCCAGCGGGGCCGCCGCCGAGCGCGACTCCAGGACGCACGAGTGCGGGTACGGGACAGGGGCCGGGTGGGCGGCCCTGTCGTAGCCCGCGAGGACCTCCGGAAGGCGGCCGTCCGCCGTGGCCGCCGCGGCGATCAGGCCCCCCGCCACGGTGCGCGCCTCGTCGTGCAGGCCGTAGCGGGCCAGGCCGAGGGCGATCAGGGCGTTGTCGTGCGGCCACACCGAACCGCGGTGGTAGGAGAGGGGATGGAAGGCCGCCTGGCCCGACGCGACCGTCCGCACGCCCCAGCCCGAGAAGAAGTCGGGCTCCAGGAGGCGCCGTCCCACCGTCTCGCCGTACTCCTTGTCCAGCAGCCCGGACCACAGCAGATGGCCCGCGTCCGAGGCGAGGGCGTCGACCTGCCGTCCCTCGCCGTCCAGGGCGAGCGCGGGAAAGCCCTGTCCGGGCATCCAGAAGTCCCGCTGGAAGCGGCTGCGCAGGTCGGCGGCCGTCTGCGCGAGGAGGTCGGCGTAGACCTTGTCGTCCCAGACGGTCCGCGCCAGCCATGCGGTGCGCCGCAGGGCGTCGTACGCGTACCCCTGCGCGCCCGCCGCCATGACGGGCCCCGTCGCCCTGCTGCCGTCGGCGGAGCAGATCGCGCCCGGCGAGTCCTTCCAGTTCTGGTTGGCGAGGCCGCCCTCGTCCGCGCGGTAGACGAGATAGCCGCGCGAGGTGAGCCCGCCGTGGTCCAGCATCCAGCCGACGGCGGCACGCGCGGCCCCCTCCAGACGGCGGGCGGTCGCCGTGTCTCCCGTCTGTTCCGTGTACGCCCCGAGCAGCACCAGGAAGAGCGGGGTGGCGTCGACCGAGCCGTAGTAGCGGCCGAACGGCACCTGCCCGAAGTGCGCGAGCTCGCCGCGCCGCACCTCGTGGACGATCTTGCCGGGCTGGGCGACCGCGCCCTCGACGGCCTCGGTGGCCTGCGTCGCGGCGAGCGCGGGCAGCGTCGCCGCGGCCAGGCGCGGCAGATAGGGCAGGGCGAAGAGCGAGGTCAGCAGGGCGTCGCGGCCCAGCAGCGTGAGGAACCACGGCACGCCCGCGCCGGGCACGCTGAGCTTCTCGCCGTCCGGGCCCTTCGCCGGCACCTGGAGGACGGCGAGGTCCGCGAGGCCGCGCGCGCAGGCGGCGGCGAGGCCGGGCCAGCGGGTGGGCAGCGTGACTCCGGACGCGAAGTCCGCCTCGATGACCGCGAGTTGGCTCATCGCCTCGCCGGGCGACTCCGGCACGGCGGCCGCAGGCTCCCCGTGCGGATGCGCGGCGGCACTCAGTGCCACGTGCGTGGTGCCGTGCGCGTCGAGTTCGAGGACCCAGACGAGGCGGCGCGCGCCGGCCCCGGTCTCCTCGACGGCGTCCGGCGCGGGGTCGGCCGTGACGGTCGTACGCGAACACCATTCGCCGCGCCGGTAGACGAACTCGACCCCGACGACACCGGCGCCGGCCCTTTCGCCTTCGCCCTCGCCGCCGCCCTCGCCCTCGTCGGCCTCCAGCGGCCGACGGGACCTGACGGCACCCGACTTGGCGTACGTACGGTGGTCGGCGCGCAGCTCGAACTGGTCGGTGAAGTCGGCGTCCACGGTCAGCGCGAGCAGCACCCGGGTCGGCACGGCGCGGTTGCTCACGACCCGTAACGACTCCACGAACGCGCCCTCGGCGACGGCCTGTTCGCGGAAGACGGTGTACGCGGGCGGCTCCTGGCGGCCGCCGCGCGGCACCAGGACACAGCGTGCCGCCTCGGTGGCGGCGGCCGAGGTGTCCACGGGCGTGAGGACCTCGGGCACGGCTCCGTCGACGGTCAGCTGCCAGCGGCTCAGGTGCCGCGCGTCCCGCACGAAGAGGCCGTCCGGGCCCGCGCCGCCGCCCCGCACCCCGCCGACGCCGCTGATGTCGCCGCCCGTGCCGACGGCCACGAACGTCCGCCCCCGCACCAGAAGTCGATGCCGATCACTCATGCCCACACCTCGTTTCCACAGAGCCCGCCCCGCTCGCTCTTCCCGCCCCGTCCGCTTTCTCCGCCCCGTCCGCTTTCCTCGCCCCGTACGCCTTGTTCACCCCGTACGCCTTGTTCACCCCGTACGCCTTGTTCGCCTCGCCCGTCGGCGAGCAGGTCCAGCGTGAGCGCCGCGGTCCAGCCGAAGCCGCGTGCGCCGCGGCCCCTGCCGGTGTACGGATCCACGTACTCGGCGAAGTCGGAGGCGCCCGCCACGTCGAGCATCTCCTCGCGCAGCGCGTCCGCGCGCGCCCGCTCGCCGTGCAGCCGCAGCCCTTTCTCCACAAGCCAGTTGGTGTTGAACCACGCGGGCCCGCGCCAGTAGCGGTGCGCGTCGAAGGCGGGCGCCGTCAGATCGTGGCTCGGCACGAGCCGCGCCGGTCCACCGAGCCCGAAGTGCGGTCCGCGGACGGTGCGCACCAGAGCCGCGGCGACGTCACCCGGCAGCGCGGGCAGCACGAGCGGGATCAGCCCCGTGACGCCGCGCTCGGGGATGAGCTTGCCGGTGCCGTGGGGGTCGTGGGGGCCGCCGGTGTCGTGGGTGTCGTGGGGGCCGCCGATGCCGTGGGGGCCGTGAGGTCCGTGGGGGCCGTGAGGTCCGTGGGGGCGTAGGTCGCGGCAGAGGAAGAGTCCCTGGGCGGGGTCCCACAGGCGGTCCACGAGCGTGCGGGTCAGGGCGTCGGCGCGGGCTCGGCGGATCTGGGCGGTGTGGGGGGTGAGGGGTTCGTCGTCGGACAACTGCTCCTCAGACAACTGCCCCTCGGACGGCCGCCCCTCAGAGGACCGGGCCTCAGAGGACCGGACGTCAGACAACCGCCCCTCAGAGGACTGATCCTCAGACAGCCACCCGTCAGACCGCCGGTCCTCAGACAACCGCCTGCCAGACCGCCAGTCCTCAGACACCTGCCCCTCAGACAAGCACCCCTCAGACAACTCCCCCTCGATCAACGCCAACGCATACTCCGACACGATCAACAACGCATTGAAGGACGGATCCTCCACACAGAAGCCCCCCAGCCCTGCCCCATCCCCGTACCCCCGATCCCGGTACTCCGCCGCAAGCCGCACATACCTGCCGTAGTCCAGATCGGTCGGCCGGTCCTCGCAGGCGCCGTGGTCCAGGTCGGCCCGGCGGTAGGCATCGCGCTCCGCGGGCCGGACGCGGCTCAACGGGGCGTCCCAGCAGGGGCTGTTGTCCATGCCCTGCTCCCAGGGGTGCACCACGGCGGCGAGCCCCGCGCCGCCCGCGTCCCTGGCGCACAGCAGATAGCGGTGCCAGGCGGCCAGGCGTGGCCGGATGCGGGTGAGGAAGGAGCGGGCCCTGGAGAGGCCGGGGTCGGCGCGGTGCACCAGCCAGGCGGCGAGCGCGTGCACCGGCGGCTGCACGATGCCGGAGGTCTGCACGCCGGCGGGGGCTCCCGCCGGGCGGCCGGCCGTGGTGGAGCGCCAGAAGTCGGGGCTCGGGAAGTACGCGTCGAGGGGGACGGCGTCGTCGAAGACGATGTGCGGCACGCGGCCGTCGCCCCACTGCGCGGCGAGGAGCGTCTCCAGCTCCAACTGCGCGCGCAGCGGCGAGAGATGGCGCAGCCCGATCGCGATGAACGCGGAGTCCCAGGACCACTGGTGCGGATAGAGCGCACGGGACGGCACGGTCGACGTCCCCGTCCAGTTGGCCCACAGCACCTGGGCCGCCCGCTCCCGCAGCTCCCGCCGCGCCGCGGACTTCGGGCGGACACCCGGATGCGGATGGGCGGTGGTCGCGCTGCGGTCCACGCGTCTCTCCGATCTCCCCGGGGCACTGGACGGCCCGTCAGTTCGGCTCCGTCCACCATAGAGTTACGTCCACTTAACACGCAAAACCCTGTGTGTAACGTGGAGTTGACGAACACAAGGGGTACGGAATCGGGGCGGGCGGGCGAAGCTGGACGCACCCGGGGCCGGTACCGGCCGTACGGTGAGCGGTGCCGGGTGCGGAATCGAACGGGAGGGGCACATGGGCGCGGGTGGGGCGACAGATGTCGGCACGGTGGGTTCCGCGACCGCGCGGGGCCTTGCGCGCACACAGCCGTCACGGCCCGCGCGACACCCGGGCCCCGGCGACCTGCTCCACCTCGTCCGCAGCGGGCGCGCCACCACGCGCGGCGCCCTGCAGCAGGTCACAGGCCTGTCCCGGGCCACCGTCGGCCAGCGCCTCGACCGGCTCTTTCGCGCGGGCTGGCTGCGCGAGGGCGCCGGGGACCCGGTGGACTCGCCGCTCGGCGGGCGGCCCTCGATCCGTCTGGAGTTCGACGACGCGCACGCCGTCGTCCTCGCCGCCGACCTGGAGACCCGGCACGCCAGGGCCGCCCTGCTGACCCTCGGCGGTGAGATCGTCGCGGAGCGGTCGTGGCCGCTGGCCGTCGAGGACGGCCCGGACGCGGTCCTGGGCGACCTGGGCGCCCGCTTCGGCGAGCTGCTGCGCGAGTCCGGCCACGCGGCCGCGTCGGTCTGCGGCATCGGCCTGGCCGTGCCGGGCCCGGTGGACAGCGCGACGGGCCGCGTCGTGCAGCCGCCGATCATGCCGGGCTGGGACGGGTACGACATAAGGGGCCGCCTCGCGCGGGCCCTCGCCGAGGAGACCCGCGCGGCGCCGGGCGGGGGCACCCCGGCCGACCTGCCGGTCCTCGTCGACAACGACGCCAACCTCATGGCGTACGGCGAACAGCGCACCCACTACCCCACCTGCTCGGCCTTCGCCCTGGTCAAGGTCTCCACCGGCATCGGCGCGGGCGTCGTCGTGGACGGCGCGGTCTACCGCGGCGTCGACGGCGGGGCCGGCGACATCGGCCACATACGGGTGCCCGAGGGCGCGGACACCCTGTGCAAGTGCGGTTCCTACGGCTGCCTGGCCGCGGTGGCCAGCGGCCGCGCGGTGGCCCGTCGGCTCACGGAGGCGGGCGTTCCGGCCGCGTCCGGCTCGGACGTGCGGGCGCTTCTGGAGGCGGGCGATCCCCAGGCGGTGGGCCTCGCGCGCGAGGCCGGGCGGCACGTCGGCGAGGTCCTCGCGACCGTCGTGACGCTCCTGAACCCGGGGGTTCTGATGATCGCCGGAGATCTGGCCGGAACTCCCTTCCTGACCGGCGTGCGCGAGCTGCTCTACCAGCGGGCGCTGCCCCGCTCCACGGCCCGTCTGGACGTGGTCACCTCGCGCCTGGGCGAGCGCGCGGCCCTGGTCGGCGCGGCAACGCTCGTGGTCGAGCACCTGTACGCGCCGGAGCGGGTGGAGGAGCGGCTCGCGGCGCTCGGCGTGTAGCGCCGCCGGGAGGTGCCCCCCGGGGCGCGTCCGGACGTCCCGAAGTGGGTCCGGATGCTGACATCCGGCCCGTTCAAACAGCGTGATTCTCGCCACCCCTGATAGGCCTTGCGCTCAGATGAGCGCGATTTTGGCGGCTGCACTTCTCCAAGGGGTGGCACTCAGTGCCACTGCTCGATCATTCATGAGGTGAACTCACATCTGAGTTCACTCCGCTCATGTGAGCAAATCCCAGGGTCTACAGGGGTTGAGAGTTCAAGACTTGAACGCAAGCTCGCCGCCAGAGCTACCGTTCAGTCACTTTCGATCTAGTGGCGGACGGGTGGTTACGGCCGCATGACGCACAAGTGGACGTACCCAGGCGCCTTCGATCTGGGTATGTTCCTCGCCGTCAGGGCAGCCACCGAGCTCTCGAGGAGTCGAGACCCGTGTCGGAAAACAAAGATCCCCACGTAGCTCACACGAGTGAGAGCACGAAGTTCGTTTACGACTTCACCGAGGGCAACAAGGAGCTCAAGGACCTTCTCGGCGGGAAGGGCGCGAACCTCGCCGAGATGACCAACCTCGGGCTGCCCGTCCCCCCGGGCTTCACCATCACCACCGAGGCGTGCAAGACGTACCTCGACAGCGGCGACGAGCCCGTCGAGCTGCGTGACGAGGTGAGTGCGCACCTCGACGCCCTCGAGAAGAAGATGGGCAAGAAGCTCGGCCAGGCCGACGACCCGCTGCTCGTCTCCGTGCGCTCGGGCGCCAAGTTCTCCATGCCCGGCATGATGGACACCGTCCTGAACATCGGGCTCTCCGACAAGTCCGTGACGGGCCTCGCCAAGCAGTCCGGCGACGACCGCTTCGCGTGGGACTCCTACCGCCGGCTCATCCAGATGTTCGGCAAGACCGTCCTCGGCGTCGACGGCGACCTCTTCGAGGACGCGCTGGAGAAGGCCAAGGAGGCCAAGAAGGTCACGGTCGACACGGACCTGGAGGCGGGCGACCTCAAGAAGCTCGTCACCAAGTTCAAGAAGATCGTCAAGACCGAGGCCGGGCGGGACTTCCCGCAGGACCCGCGCGAGCAGATGGACCTCGCCATCAAGGCGGTCTTCGACTCGTGGAACGGCGAGCGGGCCAAGCTCTACCGCCGCCAGGAGCGCATCCCGCACGACCTGGGCACGGCCGTCAACGTCTGCTCGATGGTCTTCGGCAACCTCGGCCCCGACTCCGGCACGGGCGTCGCGTTCACCCGCGACCCTGCCTCGGGCCACCAGGGCGTGTACGGCGACTACCTGCAGAACGCGCAGGGCGAGGACGTGGTGGCGGGCATCCGCAACACCGTGCCGCTCGCCGATCTGGAGCAGATCGACAAGAAGTCGTACGACCAGCTCATGCAGATCATGGAGACCCTTGAGACGCACTACAAGGACCTCTGTGACATCGAGTTCACCATCGAGCGCGGGCAGCTGTGGATGCTGCAGACCCGCGTCGGCAAGCGCACCGCCGGTGCCGCCTTCCGCATCGCGACGCAGCTCGTGGACCAGGGCCTGATCGACGAGGCCGAGGCGCTGCAGCGCGTCAACGGCGCCCAGCTCGCGCAGCTGATGTTCCCGCGCTTCGACGAGGGCGCCAAGGTCGAGCAGCTGGGTCGTGGCATCGCCGCGTCGCCCGGTGCCGCGGTCGGCAAGGCGGTCTTCGACTCGTACACCGCGATCAAGTGGTCGCGCTCGGGCGAGAAGGTCATCCTGATCCGCCGCGAGACCAACCCCGACGACCTCGACGGCATGATCGCGGCCGAGGGCATCCTGACCTCGCGCGGCGGCAAGACCTCGCACGCCGCCGTCGTGGCGCGCGGCATGGGCAAGACCTGTGTGTGCGGCGCCGAGGACCTGGAGGTCGACACCAAGCGCCGCCGGATGACGGTGGGCGACACCGTCGTCGAGGAGGGCGACGTCGTCTCCATCGACGGCTCGACCGGCAAGGTGTACCTGGGCGAGGTGCCCGTGGTCCCCTCCCCCGTCGTCGAGTACTTCGAGGGCCGCATGCACGCGGGCGCCGACGACGCCGACGAGCTGGTCGCCGCCGTGCACCGGATCATGGCGTACGCGGACCGGGTGCGGCGCCTGCGGGTGCGCGCCAACGCGGACAACGCCGAGGACGCGCTGCGCGCCCGTCGCTTCGGCGCTCAGGGCATCGGCCTGTGCCGCACCGAGCACATGTTCCTCGGTGAGCGCCGCGAGATGGTCGAGCGGCTGATCCTCGCCGACGCCGACGACGAGCGCGAGGACGCCCTGAAGGAGCTTCTGCCGCTGCAGAAGCAGGACTTCGTGGAGCTCTTCGAGGCGATGGACGGTCTGCCCGTCACGGTCCGTCTCCTGGACCCGCCGCTGCACGAGTTCCTGCCCGACATCACCGAGCTGTCGGTGCGTGTCGCGCTCGCGGAGTCCCGCAAGGACGCCAACGAGAACGACCTGCGCCTGCTGCAGGCCGTGCACCGCCTGCACGAGCAGAACCCGATGCTGGGTCTGCGCGGCGTGCGCCTGGGCCTCGTCATCCCCGGCCTGTTCACCATGCAGGTGCGGGCCATCGCGGAGGCCGCGGCCGAGCGCAAGAACGCCAAGGGCGACCCGCGCGCGGAGATCATGATTCCGCTCGTCGGCACGGTCCAGGAGCTGGAGATCGTCCGCGAGGAGGCCGAGCAGGTCATCGCGGAGGTCCAGGAGGCCACCGGCGTCGAGCTGAAGCTCGCGCTCGGCACGATGATCGAGCTGCCGCGCGCCGCGCTGACGGCGGACCAGATCGCGGAGGCCGCCGAGTTCTTCTCCTTCGGCACCAACGACCTGACGCAGACCGTCTGGGGCTTCTCGCGGGACGACGTGGAGGCTTCGTTCTTCACGGCGTACCTGGAGAAGGGCATCTTCGGGGTCTCGCCCTTCGAGACCATCGACAAGGACGGCGTCGGCAAGCTGGTCAAGGACGCCGCCAAGGCGGGCCGCGCCACGCGCCCCGACCTCAAGCTCGGCGTCTGCGGCGAGCACGGCGGTGACCCGGAGTCCGTGCACTTCTTCCACGAGGTGGGCCTGGACTACGTCTCCTGCTCGCCGTTCCGCATCCCGGTGGCCCGCCTGGAGGCCGGCCGTGCCGCCTCCCACTCGGCGGGCAGCGACCACCGGTAACCAGACCCCGGGACCGTCGCCGTGTCCCCGACCCTCAGTACCGATGCGGCGGCGGTTCCGGTTCGCGATGGAGGGGCAGCACCCGTGCGGGGGTGCTGCCCCTTCGGCATGCGGTTCTGCGCGATGTTCCGTGTCTTCTTGGTCCTGGCCGATTCGACGAGCAGGGCGAGTGCCGCCGGCGACGTCGACCACTGGGCGAGATGGCGCTGCATCCAGTCCGTGACCTCCGCCAACTCGGCCGGTGTCGGCACGTGGCCGTCCTCGACGGACAGGTGGAACAGCCAGTCGTGGACGCGGCGGCGGATGAACTCGCCGTACGCCTCCGTCCTGAACCGGTGGGTCTCCGGCAGCAGTTCGGCCGACCACTGCCGGAACTCGGCAGGACCGGCCGCCTTCCCCGCGAGCTCGTCCACGAGGGCGACCACCGCCGTCTTGGAGCCCATTTCGTCGGGGTCGCGCAGGATCGCGGCCACGATCGCGCGGTCCCGGTCGCGGTGGGGCGAGGAAGCGGTCACCGAGACGACGCGCAGGTACGCGGACGTGCGGACGTGGTCGTCCGCGACGGCTTCGTCGACGTCCACGTCGGCGATGCCGGCCTGGGCCAGCAAATCGGCCACATCGGAAAGCAAGGTCACCGCTTCATTCTTCCCCAGGGGTCACACCACCGGCTTCTTCCCGAAGGGTCATACCACCGGCTCGGGCAGCGCCATCAGTTCCGCCCTGTGGCGTGCCGCCGCGGCCGCTGCCGCCGGGCCGCCGAGCGCGGTCACGCCGATGAGGCGGGCGCCCTGGTAGTAGCCGTAGAGCAGGTCGCCGTCCGGTGCGCCGGGGTCGCCTCGCAGGAGTTCGGCGCGGTCGGCCAGCGAGGGCAGGCCGAAGGACTGCAGGCGCATCGTGAACTGGTCGCTCCAGAAGGACGGCAGCGGCGCGAAGGGCGCGGCTTCGGCCCTGTCGGTGCCGGTCAGGCCCGCGACCAGGGTGCGGGCCGCGTGGCGTGCGCTGTCGCCGGGGATGGACCAGTGCTCGACGCGGCGCGGCAGCGGGCCGTAGCGCGGGTTCGGGAAGCGGGCCACGTCGCCGACGGCGACCGCGTGGCCGAGCCCGCCGATGCGCAGCCGGGCGTCGCACAGGATGCCGTCGGTGAGGTCGACGCCCTCGGCGCCCGCCAGCCACTCGGTGTTGGGCAGCGAGCCGACGGCCTCGACGACGACCTCGGCACGCAGCTCGGCGCCGTCGTCCAACACCGCGTGCTCGTCGGTGAGTTCGGCGACCAGGCGGCCCATCAGGAAGCGCACCCCACGCGCTTCGTGCCGCCGCCGCAGCGCCCGCGCCAGGTCGTCGCCGAGCGCGAGGACCATCGGCTCGGACTCCGGCGCGACGACCGTCACCCGGCAGCCTGCCGTGCGCGCGGTGGCCGCCACCTCGCAGCCGATGAAGCCCGAGCCGATGACGAGCACCCGGGCCCCCTCGACCAGCCGGGCACGCAGCGCCGCCGAGTCCTCCAGGGTGCGTACGACGTGCCGGCGCGGGCCTCCGGCGAGAGGGAGTCTGCGTGGCCGCACCCCCGTCGCGGCCACCAGACCCTCGTACGCGTGGACGGAACCGTCGGCGAGCGTCAGCGTGCGCGCCGCCGGATCGGCACGGGCCACCGCCGTGCCCAGGCACCACTCGACGTCCGCGACGCTCGGGCGGCGGCGCAGCTCCGTAGCGGCGGCCGGAACATCGCCCGCGAGGACCTCCTTGGTCAACGGAGGCCTGTTGTACGGGAGATGCGGCTCGTCCCCGAACACGGTGATCGCGCCGCGCCACCCGGCCGCCCGCAGCTGTTCCGCCGCGCGCAGCCCGCCGAGCGAGGCGCCGACGACGGCGATGCCCGCTGCCGTCATCCGTCAGCCCTCGACCCTGATGGCCTGGAGAGGGCAGACGTCGGCGGCGTCCTCGGCGTCGGCGCGCAGAGACTCGTCGGGCGAGTCGACGTACGCGAGGTGGCCTTCCTCGTCGAGCCGGAAGACGTCCGGCGCCGCGAAGACGCACTGCCCGTGGTCCTGACAGACGTCCATGTCTACGGTCACTTTGAACATCCGGTCTCTCAACTCCCTTCGTACAGCGGTGTGTTCTTCAGCGCCGGGGCGGTCGCACGCCGCGGAACTCCCAGTCGCCGCCGAGCGCCGTGGAGAGGACCTCCTCGGACTCGGTGGGCTGGGCCCCGACGTCCGTGCGGACGGCCGTCGGACCGGCCACGATGCGGTTGGTGAGGCGGCCGAGGCCCTCGGCCTCGACCTCGACGACGTCGCCGGGGACGACGGGGCGGGAGCCCGCGGGCGTTCCGGAGAGCAGCACGTCGCCGGGTTCCAGGGTGATGGTGCGGGCGATGTCGGCGACGAGGTAGTGCATGTCCCAGCGCATCTCGTCGGTGGAACCGTCCTGGACGAGATCGCCGTTGACGTACGTCCGCAGGCGCTTGCCGCGGAAGTCCCAGCCGGTGACCAGGCCGGGGCCGAGCGGGCAGAGCGTGTCGGAGCCCTTGACGCGGAGCATGGATCCGGCGTCGGTGTCGCGGAAGTCGTGCAGGCCGAAGTCGTCGGCGACGGTGTAGCCAGCGATGTGGGAACCCGCTTCCCCCGGCGCGATGTTGCGGCAGGTGCGGCCGATGACGATGCCGATCTCGCCCTCGTAGTTGAGGTACTTGCAGCCTTCGGGGCGCACGACGGCGCCGCCGTGGCTGTTGAGGGCGGAGACGGGCTTGTGGAAGTAGGTGGGCGCGGGCGGCAGCCGGACGCCGAACTCCTCCACTCTGCTGCGGTGGTTGAGGTGAACGGCGATCACCTTGGTGGGGCGCACGGGAGGCAGGTGGTGCGCCTCGGCCGCCTTGACGCGGCGCCCGTCGGCGGCGACCAGCTCGTCGCCCTCGCGCACGACGCGGACGGCGGCGCCGTCCAGCAGGACGCGGCGGTACTCGATGGTGGTGGCCCTCATGCGGCTGCCTCGCTCGGGTCGGTGTCGGGGGCGGCGCCGGTCCAGCCGGCGGCCGGGCGGTCGAACCACAGGTGCATCTGGCCGGTGCCGACGGAGTTCTCGTACGCGCTGTAGGCGCGGCCCGGGGCGGTGCAGCGCTCCTCGCCGAGGGCGCCGATCATCATCAGGTAGTGGCCGAAGCGGGCTTCGGGTTTGTATGTGAGGAACTCCGGCATGGTGCGCAGGACTTGGGCGTGTTCGCCGCGCTCGAACCACTCGATGCGCGCCTCGTCGGCGGCGCGCGCCCCGGGGGTGCGGATGTGGGTGGGGTCGCTGGACTCGTGGGCGCGCAGTTCGCGCAGCGGCCAGAAGGTGTGCGAGAGGGCGCCGGAGGCGACGAGGAGGACCCTGCGTCCCGGCAGCGCCCTGATGCCGTCGGCGAGCGCGCGGCCGAGCCGCAGGTGGTCCTCGACGTCGCCGGTCTGACAGACCCCGATCGAGACCCACTTCTTGTCGGGGAGGCCGTGGCCCAGGTACGTCCACAGGTTGATGGTGGCGTAGTACACGGGCAGGAAGGGGTCGTCGATCGGGGTGATCCAGGTGCCGTGCCGGTCCGCGAACCGGGCGACGGAGTGGGCGAGTTCGGGGTCGCCCGGGTAGTCGTACGGCATGCGGCACATGCCGCGCGGCAGCTCCTCGGAGGTGAAGAGCCCGGCGCGGCGGGGCTGTGCGGAGACCACGAACTCGACGGTGGTCGCCCAGTGCGAGTCGAGGACGACGACGGTGTCGTAGTCGAGCGTCTCGAAGACGTCGGCGCGCAGCTTGCGCAGGCCGGGGACGAGGCTGATCTCGCGGCCTTCGTTGAGTTCCTTGCGGGTCTCTTCGGGCAGCACGATGGTGGGCACGTGGGCGAGGAGGCCCGCCCCGACGATCTCACCCATGGCGGGCCCCCCATCGCCCCGGCGCGGTCACGGTGTTCTTCAGGTCGCAGTAGAAGTCGAAGGACCAGTCGCCGCCCTCGCGCCCGACGCCGGACTGGCGGGAGCCGCCGAAGGGGGCGGAGAGGTCGCGTACGAAGAAGCAGTTGACCCAGACCGTGCCCGCGACGAGCCGTGCGGTGATCCGCCGTGCGCGCTCGCGGTCGCCGGTGGCGAGGGTGGCGGCGAGGCCGAAGCGGGTGCCGTTGGCGAGGCGGACGGCCTCGTCGTCGTCGCCGTCGGGGAAGGTCTGGAGGGTGAGGACGGGCCCGAAGACCTCTTCCTGCACGATCTCGGAGTCCTGGGCGACGTCGGTGAGGAGGGTGGGGAGGTAGTAGGTCGTGGTGCCGAGGCGCGCGTTCAGCTCCTCGTTGCGGCCGCCGCCGACGACGGCCTCGGCGCCCGCTTCGAGGGCGCGGCGCACGAAGCCGTCGACGCGTTCGATGTGCCGGGGGTGGATGTTGGGGCCGATGTCGGTGGCCTCGTCGCGCGGATCTCCCTGGTTCAGCTTCGTCACCCGGTCGAGGAAGTGACCGAGGAAGGCGTCGCGTACGGACTCCTCGACGAGGATGCGGGTGCCGGCGAGGCAGACCTGTCCCGCGTTGTCGTACTGCTCCACGGCGAGGTCGGCGGCGAGCTCCAGGTCGGCGTCGGCGAGGACGAGCAGCGGCGACTTGCCGCCGAGTTCGAAGCTGCAGGGCACCAGGTGCGCGGCGGCGGCCTCGGCGATGCGGCGGGCGGTGGGCACGGACCCGGTGAAGCTGATGCGGCGCACGTCGGGGTCGGCGGTCAACGGCGCCCCGGCTTCCGCCCCGTACCCCTGCACGACGTTGAAGACGCCGGGGGGCAGCCCCGCCTCGTGCGCGATGTCCGCGAAGAGCGAGGCGGTCAGGGGTGTCCACTCGGCGGGCTTGAGCACGACGGTGGAGCCCGCCGCGAGGGCCGGGCCGATCTTCCAACTGGCCAGCATCAGCGGGGCGTTCCACGGCGTGATGAGGACGGCGGGCCCCGCCGGGTCCCAGCTGACGTGGTTGGTGTGCCCCCTGGTCTCGAAGTCGTCGTGGCCGAGGGCGAGGAGCCGGTCGGCGAAGTAGCGGAGGTTGTGGGCGACGCGGGGCATGACACCGCGGCGGTGGGACGCCAGCAGGGCGCCGTTGTCGGTGGTCTCGACGATCGCGAGGTCCTCGACGCGGGCCTCGACCCCGTCGGCGACGGCGTGCAGCAGCCGGGCGCGCTCGGCGGGCGGCGTGGTGGCCCAGCGGAGGAAGGCGTCGCGGGCGGCGGCGACGGCGGCCCGCGCCTCCTCGGCGCCGCCGCGGGCGATCTCGGCGAGCGGGGCGCCGTCGATGGGCGAGTGGTCGGTGTAGGTGGCCCGGGAGGCGGAGGCGACGCGGGCGCCGCCGATCCAGTGGCGGGTGTCGACGGCGACACCGGCGACGGCCGCCGTGTGCGGT
The DNA here is from genome assembly GCF_055558735.1 of Streptomyces sp. NPDC025651. Classification (NCBI taxonomy): domain Bacteria; kingdom Bacillati; phylum Actinomycetota; class Actinomycetes; order Kitasatosporales; family Streptomycetaceae; genus Streptomyces; species Streptomyces sp. NPDC025651. The sequence continues at coordinate 660,576 of NZ_JBVHLZ010000001.1, read as the reverse complement.
GCCGTGGTGTCCGGGGTATCGGGGGGAGCCATCGCAGACCTCCGATTCGTTTGAACCCAAACAACGTTATGAGTGGCGGGATAGGGGGTCAACCCCTCGGCGGGGACACTCTGTTGAGATATTGTTTGGGTTCAAATGACATGCGGGTGCGTACGTACGGGCCGCGCGTGCGTACGCCGCCCACGGCGCCGCCAGGAGGCACCGATGCCGGAGCTCCGCCCCCGCCCCCTGATCGCCCTCCCCCAGCGGTACGCCGCGACGACCTCCGCCCTGCGCTACGCCGCCGTGGTCACCGCCCGGGCCCTCGCGGACGCCGTGGTCCGCGCGGGCGGCGAGCCGTTCATGATGCACCCCGGCCCGCCGGACGAGGCCGCCGAGCGGCTTGCGCGCTGCGCCGGGCTGCTGCTGCCGGGCGGCGGCGACCTCGCGCCGTGGCGGTACGCGCGGGGCGCCGACGTCCACCGGTCCGTGTACGACGTCGACGACGCGCAGGACGCCTTCGACCTCGCCCTCGCGCGGTGCGCGCTGGAGCGGGGGCTGCCGACGCTCGCCGTCTGCCGGGGCATGCAGGTGGTGAACGTCGCGCTGGGCGGGACGTTGCGGCAGGACATGGGCGGGCCCGAGTCGGAGCATCGGCACAGGGTGCATCCGGTGCGGGTCTCTCCCGGCTCCACCGTGGCCCGGGCCTTGGGCGCGGGGAAGGCGGAGGCGTCCTGTTACCACCATCAGTGCGTGGACGCCCTCGGCCGGGGTCTTGTCGCCTCGGCGTGGGCGGAGGACGGGACGGTGGAGGCGGTCGAACTCGTCGGCGCGGCAGGGTGGTTCGCGGGGGTGCAGTGGCATCCGGAGGACACGGCGGGGACGGATGTGGCGCAGCAAGGGTTGTTCGCGGGGCTCGTCGGGGCCGCCGAGGGGTTCGCGGGTTGCGTGTGAACCGCGGGTCGGCGGGGGCTTGTCACGCGGTTCCCCGCGCCCCTGAAGGGGCATGACCGTCCGGCGGCGACAGCAGGCGCGCCCCCGACGAGGCGCGGCCCGACGAGGCGCGGCCTACGACGCCGACTTCGCCCTGCGGCCGCTTCGGCGGCGTGCCGGTTCCGCGCCCGCGAGGAGCTCCAGCCTTCGCTCCTCCCCCTTCTCCTCCGTCCGCAGCACGATCTTGCGGAGGAGGTCCGCCAGGGTTTCGCACTCCCTGGCCGTCAGACCCTCCGTCACGAAGGCCTCCTCCGCGTTGAAGGCGGGGAAGACCTCGCCCATCAGGCGTTCGCCCTCGTCCGTGAGGCGGAGCAGGGCGAGGCGGCCGTCGTCGGGGTGGCCGCGGCGTTCGATGAGGCCGCGGCCCGCGAGGGTGCGTGCCACGCCCGTGAGGGTGCCCTTGGAGATGCCGGCCTCCTCGGCGACGTACCGCGTCTCCATCTCGCCCCAGATCCAGACGACATAGAGCACGACGAAGGACGTCCACGTCAGCTCCGCGCCGCGCAGCACGGAGTTCTCGAAGTGCTGCCGGACGGCCGCCGCCGCGCGGTAGATGTTCGAAACGGCGGCCATCTGCTCGTACTTGACGGGGGTGCCGCCGAGCCTGGCCCTGACCGCCTTCTCGGTCTCGCGGATGGTGCGATGGCCCGTCACGTCCGTGTCTCCCTCTTGCCGGAGTGCATGCGCCTCCGTACCATCGGCGCCACTCATCTCGTACGGGCTCAAACGATAACGCGTTTCCGCCGGAGACGCCTTCCTCTCCCCGGAGTCCCGGTATGGCCGTCGACCATCATGGCTCAGCCTCGCCCGCGCCGCCCCTCCGCTCTTGCGAGGCACCCCGGGCGTCCACGCCACGGAGGGGGAACCGCACCCGACTCAGGTCGTGGTCAACTGGCCCCAGAACAGCCGGGACTGCGCGCACGGCCCGGCGCTGGTGGGGACGTCAGGGGGTGTCGGAGTGCGGCGGCGGCAAGCTGTTGGGGCGGTACTGGCCGGTGCGGGTGTGATCGTCGCGGCCCTGCAGAGCCTGGTGTCCGAGGCGTCGTCCCTGGGCGGCTGGGCCCTCTTTGGGGGGTTGGCCCTGGCGGGAGCGTGTATCGCGGGGTGGGGAGTCTGGGCCCAGGCTCCCTCTCCGACCGGTCCACCAGCGCCTGTGCCCGACCCGGCACCGGCGTGGATCGTCGACCGAGAGGAGCGACGGCAAGCCGAGGACGCGGTGTGCGGCAGCGGCACGACGGTGGCGATCACCACGTCCTTATGGGGAGCGGGGGGATTTGGCAAGACGACGCTCGCCGAAATGGTCTGTTCCCGCCGTCGGGTGCGTCGACGCTTTAAGGGCGGGGTGTACAGCTTCGCCATCGGCCGGGAAGTACGGGGGCGGGCGATGATCACCGCACGGGTCGCCGAGATCACGCAGTTCATCACCGGCGACACGGCACAGTTCAGCGATCCGGCAGACGCCGGCAAGCACCTGGGCCGACTGCTGGACCAGCGCAAACCGACTCTGCTGCTCCTTGATGACATCTGGACCAGCGAGCAGCTCGAACCCTTCCTGCACGGCGGCAGGCACTGCGTTCGCCTGGTCACCACCCGCATCCCCTCGCTGCTGCCCGCCGGCGCCCAGAAGGTTCAGGTCGACCGGATGACGTTGGACCAGGCCCGCATGGTGCTGACCTGTGAACTGGAGGGCCTGCCCCCGCTGACCACCGGCGCGTTGCTGGACGCCACCGGCCGATGGGCCCTGTTGCTGCGCCTGGTCAACCGGCAGATCAAGACACACGTCGACGCCGGGCAGGATCTGGCCCGGGCTTCCGAGGACATCCTGCATCAGCTGCGCATGCATGGTCCGCAAGGGCTCGACCCCACCAGCGAAGTCATCGATGTGGACCGCCCTGAGGACCGCCGCCGGGCGATCCGCGCCACGGTGGAGGCGGCAACCAGCCTGTTGCCGCAAGGCGGCATGGAGCGGTTCACCGAACTGGCCGTTTTCGCTGAGGACGAGACCGTACCCCTGCCACTGATCGCCCGGCTGTGGCGGGCCACCGGCGGGCTGCACGACCATCAGTCCCGGCAGTTGTGCGCGGAGCTGGCCCGGCTGTCGTTGCTGTCCCTCACCGCCGACAACGGCGGCCAAATCGATCTGCACGATGTCATTCGCGACTACCTCCTCAGCACCCAGAGCCCCCAGCAGCTTGCGGCGCTTCACGGGCAACTCGTGGACGTATCAGCCCACGGCCTGCACGAGGCTGCACCACTGCCCGCGAACTCCCCCGTGCGGTACCCCGTGTGGTGGGAACTGCCCAGCGGCTACCTCCACGACCATCTGATCGAGCATCTCGTCGCGGCCAACCGGATCGAGATGGCCGAGGCCGTCGCCAGTGACCTCCGATGGGTGGAGAACCGCCTCATCCTGCACGGAGCCAACGCCCCCCAACGCGACTTGAGCCACGTCCCCACCGCGGACGCGGCATCCCGGACACGCGCGCTGGCGCAGTCCACTCACCTGCTGGCCCCCACCGACCCCGCCCCTATGGTGGTCAACACCCTCTACAGTCGGCTGGCCTTCCTGCCTTCCTGGTGCCACCGGGTTACCGCCCGGCTGCGCACCGCCCCCTTCCGCCCACTCCTGATCGGTCTGAGCCCGCCACCGGACCTCCCCAGCCATGCCCTGCTGGCAACCCTCATCGGCCATACCGGCAACGCGGAGTCGGTGGCGATCTCACCGGATGGCTCCTGGCTGGCCACCACCAGCTGGGACAAGACGGTGCGGCTGTGGGACCGGACCAGCGGACGGTGCACCGCCACTCTCACGGGCCACACCGATGCGGTGAACGCGGTGGCGATCTCACCCGACGGCACCTGGCTCGCCACCGCCAGCCGCGACAAGACGGTGCGCCTGTGGGACCGGACCAGCAGGCAGTGCACCGCCACCCTCACGGGCCACACCGATGCGGTGAACGCGGTGGCGATCTCACCCGACGGCACCTGGCTCGCCAGCACCAGCCGCGACACCACGGTGCGCCTCTGGGACCCGAGCAGCGGACGGCGCACCGCCACCCTCACCGGCCACGACAAGCTGGTGAGCGGGGTGGCGATTTCACCTGACGGCTGCTGGCTGGCCACCACCAGCTGGGACAAGACGGTGCGGCTGTGGGACCGGGCCGGCAGGCAGTGCACCGCCACCCTGGCCGGCCACTCCGATGCGGTGGAATCGGTGGCGATCTCACCCGACGGCACCTGGCTGGCCACCACCAGCCACGACACCACGGTGCGGCTGTGGGACCCGATCAGCAGGCGGCGCGCCGCCTGTCTCAACGGCCACACCGATGCGGTCAATGCGGTGGCGATCTCACCCGACGGCTGCTGGCTGGCCACCACCAGCCACGACACCACGGTGCGGCTGTGGGACCGGGCCAGCAGGCAGTGCACCGCCACCGTCGACGGTCACACCGGGGCCGCGATGTCAGTGGCGATCTCGCCCGACGGCACCTGGCTGACCACGGCCAGCTGGGACAAGACCGTGCGTCTCTGGGACCGGGCAGACGCGTCGTCCAGGACCACTTCGCCACATGGGGCGGCCTCTGCCGCGCCAGCGCCGTACGGGGCCCCCGACGGCCCCGACCGGACGGTGACGGTGGCGATTTCACCCAACGGCTCCTGGCTGGCCACCGCGGGCGATGACGGCACAGTGCGGTTGTGGGACCGGGCCACCGGCCGGTGCACCGCCACCCTCACCGGCCACACCGACACCGTGAATACGGTGGCGATCTCACCCGACGGCACCTGGCTCGCCACCGCTGCCAGACATGTGTGGCTGTGGGATGCGGCCAGCGGGCAGCGCACCGTCACCCTCGACGGCCACACCGGGGCCGAGATGTCGGTGGCGATCTCACCCGACGGCACCTGGCTCGCCACCACCAGCTCCAAGACGGTGTCGCTGTGGGACGCGGCCAACGGAGAGCGCACCGCCACGCTCACCGGCCACAAGAAGAACGTGACCGCGGTGGCGATTTCGCCCGACGGCACCTGGCTCGCCACCACCGGCAAAGACCGCACCGTGCGGTTGTGGGACCGGGCCACCGGCCGGTGCACCGCCACCCTCACCGGCCACACCGACACCGTGAATACGGTGGCGATCTCACCCGACGGCACCTGGCTCGCCACCGCCAGCCACGACACCACGGTTCGGCTGTGGGACCCGATCAGCGGGCAGGGCACCGCCACTCTCACCAGCCCGTCCCTGCTGGCGGTGGTGGCGGTGGCGATTTCGCCCGACGGTGCCTGGCTGGCAGGCGTCAGCAGAAGCGGGGAGATCTGCATGTGGGATGCGTACAGCAGAGACCTCGCGACGCTCGTGCGCACCGACGACGAACTCTTGGCGTGCACGTGGGCAAGTCACCGCCTGGACTTCATCGCCGCCGGTGGCCGAGGTCTGCACATCTTTGAGCTACGTACGTGACAGTGCCCACGGATGCCGAGGCCACGCACCTCAGGATCTCCTCGGGCGAAAAGCCGCAGCCACCTTGTGTTCCGTTCCGAGCTCCTTGTTCCGATGCCCCAGACCCGACGCAACCATCTTGGCGGCATGGCCAGTTAGGCCGCTGGGCGTGGGCGTTGATCGCCCAGGGGTCTTCGGCCTCGTCCCGGGGCGGAGTGTGTCGGGAGTGCGCAACGAGCAGGACGCGCTTGCGTAGGAGGCGGATCCCGGCGCGGCCCGCCATCTGCCTCTTGATCAGTTTCAGGTCCGTGATCCCGCCCTCGGCAACTCCCGAGCTGTAGGGCAACTCCCGAGCTGTAGGGCATGGTCACGCCGCGGTGACCGCGTCGAGATCGTCGAGCGATCCGGCGGCGAAGCTGCGCGGTTGGCCGAGGTGAGGCTGGACGCAAACGCGGCATCACAGCCGGGGATGCCAGTTGTGCAAGCCCGGCGCCCCAGTGCCGGGTAGTTGACTGCGCAGCCGGGGGATTCGTCGGGGAATCCGCTGCGGTGGGCCCGACCAGAGACACATGCGGGGACAGGGGCGGGTTCCGCCGGGGCGAGGCCCTCTCCTACAGCTCCCGCTCCAGGAGGGTCCCGCCGTTCCACGTGACGCCCACCTGGCGGTAGTAGGCGGCGATCGGCTCCTCGACCGTCAGCGCGGCCAGTTCCTCCGTGGGGGCGTCGAAGAGGTCGAGGTCGGCGTCGCCCCGCCAGGCCTGGCCGCCCTGGAAGGCGGCGGCGCCCGACTCGATCAGCTCGTTCAGGGCCAGGCCCTTGCCGTCGATGGAGGGGAGTTGGCGGTGGTGGGCCATGGGGTGGGCGTTGACGAAGCCGTTCGTCTCCGACGGGGCGCGCAGGGTGACGACCGCCTGGGCGAGGCGGCGGTCGGCCGCGGCCAGGGTCGCGCCGAAGGCGGCGCCTGGTTCGATGCGGGGGGCGGGGCCGTAGGGGTGGGGGCGGGTGAGGTGGATGGAGCCGAGCTTCTTCGGGTAGCCCTGGTGGTTGCCGCGGGCGATGGCGAAGTCCTTGTCGACCCAGATGTAGACGCAGCGGGAGTAGGTGCGGCCGCGGTAGGCGCAGCGGACGACCGCGAAGCACTCCTTGTACTGGGCGCGGACGGGGTCGAGCAGTTCGGCCCTGTCGCCGCCGCAGGACTGCCAGTCGGCCCAGATGAGGGCGACGGCGCCGGGGTCTTCGGGGGCGGGCTCCAGGGGGGCGGGGAGGAGTTCGCGGACGCGGGCGGGGTCGGTGCGGTACTCGACGGTGAGGAGGTCGCCGGAGTAGTGCCAGGGGGGCGCGGGCACGATGGCCGACCGTCCGGTCGCGCTCTTGGGCGGCAAGAATCCTCGAACTCCGTTCACGGCCAGACCCCTTCGCTTTTCGTTTGGGCCCGTACGATACGCCCGGAGGCGGTGCGGTGTCACGGGGCGGGGCCTGGCGGGTCCCGCCCGCACCCTTGCGCAAGCCCCGGGCCCGCCATACCGTTTGAGGTCAAACAACATGGCGTCACCGCCACCGCTCCACCCCGCAGAGAGGCTGACCACGGGTGAGTGAAGCGAGCGCACCACACATCGCCGAAACCGTCGCCGAGGCCGTCGAGACGCTGCGCGCGAACCACACGGACGTGGTCCGCGTCGTCTACCCCGACCTCATCGGCGCCGACCGCGGCCGCGACGTCCTCCTCGGGCACCTGACCAGCGCCTGCGGCCACGGCCTCACGTTCTGCCGCGCCGTCTACCACACCACCCCCCGCGGCGACGTGGTCCCGGTGGCGGGCGGGCTCGACGCCGGACTGCCCGACATCTGCGTACACCCCGACCTGGACACCCTCAGGCCGCTCCCCTGGGAGCCCGGCGTCGCCTGGTGCCTCGGCGACTCCGTCGACCCCCTCACCGGCGAGCCCGCCCCGGAGTCGCCACGCGCCCTGCTGCGCCGCGTACTCGACCGCGTCGGCGAGTACGCGGGCGACGCGGGACTCTCCCCCGTCATCGGCCCCGAGCTGGAGTACTTCCTCTGCGAGGCCGACCCCGCCACCCCCTCCGGCTGGACCCCCTACGGCGGCGCCACCGGCAACGTCTACAGCGCGGGCAGGCGCGGCGACCCCGACGGTCATCTGCTGCGCACCCTGCGGCAGTTGGACGAGCTCGGCATCGGCGCCATCGCGGGCAACCACGAGTTCGACGGCGGGCAGTTCGAGATCAACCTCGCGCACTCCGGCGCCCTGGACGCCGCCGACCGCGCCTTCCTCTTCAAGGCCGCCGTCAAGGAGGCCGCCCGCCGCGAGGGCCGCCTCGCGACCTTCATGGCCAAGCCCTTCAGCGGGATCGGCGGCTCCGGGTTCCATCTGCACCTCTCCCTCGTCGACGCCGCCGGGCGCAACGTCTTCGACGACCCCGAGGACGAATCCGGCCTCTCCGACACCGCACGGCACGCCGTCGCCGGCGTCCTGCGGCACGCACCCGCCCTCGCCGCCCTCGCCAACCCCACCGTCAACTCGTACAAACGCTTCGGGCCCGACACCCTCGCCCCCTGGCTGATCGACTGGGGCCTGGACAACCGCAGCGCGATGGTCCGCATTCCGCCCGAGCGCGGCGCGGGGACCCGCCTGGAGCTGCGCCTCGGCGACGCCTCCGCCAACCCCTACCTCGTCGTCGCGGGCACCGTCGCCGCCGTCCTGCTCGGCATCCGCGACAAACCCGAGCCGCCCGCCCCCTTGGAGGGCTACGGCTACGACGAGGCATCCGCGCCCCGCCTGCCCGGCACCCTCCCCGCCGCCCTGGACGCCCTGGAGGCGGACGAGGCACTGACCGGCCTCCTCGGCGAGGGCTTCACCGGCGCCTTCCTCACGTACAAGCGCAACGAGATCGAGCGCTACCAACAGGCCGTCACCGACTGGGAGTTCACCGAGTACGCCTTCCACATCTGAGCACCTGGAGGAAGCAGTCCCATGCGCACGGTCGCCCCGCCCCTCCCCCTCCCCCTCGCCGACGTCGACCTCGCCGACAACGACCGCTTCACCGACCGCGAACTGCCCTGGCGCATGTTCGACGTGCTGCGCCGCGAGGACCCCGTCCACTGGCAGCCCGAGCCCCCGCCCAACTCCGGCTTCTGGGCGGTCACCCGGCACGCCGACATCGTGCGCGTCGACCGCGACCCCGAGACCTTCACCTCCGAGAGGTTCACCAACCTCGAAGAGGTGGACGAGGACTACATCGCCCTGCGCCGCTCCCTGCTGGAGACCGACGGAATGCGGCACCGGGCCATGCGGCTCATCCTGCAGAAGCGGTTCACGCCGCGCGCCGTCGCGACGTACGAGACGTTCCTGCGCGGGCTGACCGCGCGCACGCTCGACGCCGCCCTGCCCAAGGGCACCTTCGACTTCGTCCGGGAGGTCTCCGCCGACTTCCCCATCAACGTGCTCGCCCGGATGCTCGACGTACCGGAGGGCGACACGCAGCAGCTCATCGACTGGGGCAACCGCATCATCGGCAACACCGACCCGGACTACGCCGACGTCCTCCTGGAGAGCGCGGAGAGCGAGCGGTACCGCAACCTTCCCTTCAGGTCGCCCGCCTCCCTCGAAGTCTTCGCGTACGGCAGGGAGTTGGCGGCGCGGCGGCGCGGCGGCAGCGGGGACGACCTGGTGAGCGCGCTGGTCAACAGCTCGCCCAAGGACGGCGTCCCGCTCTCCGACACCGACTTCGACAACTACTTCCTGCTGCTCGTCGTCGCGGGCAACGAGACCACCCGGCACGCCATCTCGCACTCCATGCTGGCGCTCATCGAGCACCCCGAGGAGCGCGCCAAGCTCGTCCGCGATCCGTCGCTCGTCCCCGGCGCCGTCGAGGAGTGCCTGCGGTGGGCCTCGCCCGTCTACCACTTCCGGCGGACGGCGACCCGGGACGTCGAGCTCGGCGGCAAGCGCATCAAGGAGGGCGACAAGGTCGTCCTGTGGTTCGCCTCCGGCAACCGCGACGAGGACGTCTTCCCCGATCCGTACCGCTTCGACGTCACCCGCGAGGACAACGACCACGTCACCTTCGGCAAGGGCAGCCCGCACTTCTGCCTCGGCAACTCCCTGGCCCGCCTGGAGATGCGGATCATGTTCGAGGAGCTGCTGCCGCGGCTCGCGGACATCCGCCTCGCCGGTGAGGTGCGGCGCGTGCGGTCCAACTTCGTGAACGGGATCAAGGAGCTGCCGGTGACGGTGACGCTCGCGTAGGTGTCCGGTTGTCTGCGGGACGGTGGGGGTTGCTCGCGCAGTTCCCCGCACCCCTTACGGGGCCCTCAGCCGCCCGACGTGTCCAGCTCCGCCTCTTCGCTCACGCCCGCGCAGTCGTACGGATCCTTCAGCCAGCCGTCCGGCAGCACCACGCGGTTGTTGCCGGAGGTGCGCCCGCGCGGGCCGTCCGCGCCGGCCGGCCAGGGCTGGTCGAGGTCCAACTCGCCGAGCCCGTCCTCCAGTTCGGCCAGGGACGAGGTGATCGCGAGGCGCTTGCGCATCTCCGAGCCGACCGCGAAACCCTTGAGGTACCAGGCGACGTGCTTGCGGAAGTCGATGACGCCGCGCGCCTCGTCGCCGATCCACTCACCGAGCAGGGTGGCGTGGCGCAGCATGACCTTCGAGACCTCGCGCAGGCCGGGGGCGGCGGGCGCGCCCGTGCCCTCGAAGGCGGCGACCAGGTCGCCGAAGAGCCAGGGGCGGCCGAGGCAGCCGCGGCCCACGACGACGCCGTCGCAGCCGGTCTCGTCCATCATGCGGACCGCGTCGGCGGCGGACCAGATGTCGCCGTTGCCGAGCACGGGGATCTCGGGGACGTGCTCCTTGAGGCGGGCGATGGCGTCCCAGTCGGCCGTGCCGCCGTAGTGCTGGGCGGCCGTGCGGCCGTGCAGGGCGATGGCCGTCACGCCCTCCTCGACCGCGATGCGGCCCGCGTCCAGGAACGTGATGTGGTCGTCGTCGATGCCCTTGCGCATCTTCATCGTCACGGGCAGGTCGCCCGCGCCGCTGACCGCTTCCTTCAGGATCGCGCGCAGCAGGTGCCGCTTGTAGGGGAGCGCGGAGCCGCCGCCCTTGCGGGTGACCTTGGGGACGGGGCAGCCGAAGTTCAGGTCGATGTGGTCGGCGAGGTTCTCCTCGGCGATCATGCGGACCGCCTTGCCGACGGTCGCGGGGTCGACGCCGTACAGCTGGATGGACCGCGGCTTCTCGGTCTCGTCGAAGTGGATCAGCTGCATGGTCTTCTCGTTGCGCTCGACCAGGGCGCGCGTGGTGATCATCTCGCTGACGAAGAGGCCCTTGCCGCCGGAGAACTCCCTGCACAGCGTCCGGAACGGCGCGTTCGTGATGCCCGCCATGGGGGCGAGCACGACGGGCGGCTGCACGGTGTGCGGGCCGATCGACAACGGCTGCGGCTGGGACGGCATCGGGCTCTCCGGGGCGTACGGGCAAGGGGGCAAGCCTCTATTGTCCCTCACTCGCCGGGCGGCTCCGCCAGGCGCTCACTCACCGGCCGACTCCGCAAGGCGTTCCAGGCGCTCCTCGGTCTCGTCGCACGCGGGGACGTAGACGATGAGGCGGTGCGCGTGCGCGAGCGGGGCCATCCACAGCATCCGGTGCTCCAGGCGCAGCAGCCCGACCTTCGGGTGCTGATAGCGCTTGACGTGCGGCGACATCGTCGCCACCTCGTGCCGCTCCCACAGCTCGCGGAACTCGGCGGAGACCCCGAGCAGCCGGTCGCGCAGCTCCTTCCAGGCGGGCTCCGCGCCGTGCTCGGCCATCGAGCCCCGGAACTTCGCGGTCAGGTCGCGCAGCATCTCGTCCCGGTCGAGGAACGTCTCGCGCCAGCGGTCGCTGGTGGCCAGGAGCCACAGGCAGTTGCGGTCGCGCGGCTCCATCGCGTCGAAGTCGCCGAAGACGTGGGTCCAGGAGCGGTTGTAGGCGAGGACGTCGTAGCGGCCGTTCTGCACGGTGGCCGGGTAGGGGGCGACGCGGTGCATGAGGCGGCGTACCGGCGCGGAGAGCGCGGTGCACTCCGCCTCGGGGCGCGGGTCGACGACGCCGCCGAGCGCGAAGAGGTGGGCGCGCTCGCTGGGGTCCATGAGCAGGGCCCTGGCGATGGCGTCGAGGACCTGCGCGGAGACCTTGATGGGCCGGGCCTGCTCCAGCCACGTGTACCAGGTGACGCCCACGGAGGAGAGCTGCGCGACCTCCTCGCGGCGCAGCCCCGGGGTGCGGCGCCGGGGGCCGCGCGGCAGCCCCGCCTGCTCGGGCGTGACGCGCTCGCGGCGGCTGCGGAGGAAGGCGGCGAGCTCTTGGCGGCGGATGTCGGCGGCGACGGGCGCGGTAACGGTCACAGACCCAGGCTGCGGCATCGCGCAGCCTGTTTCCAGGTTCGCCTGCTACCAGGATAAAGACACTCTGGTACCCCTCTGAGGGCCGGAACATCGTCGTGTCCGTGACTCTCGCGACCAACACCGACACGTCCGCCGAGCCCCGCACCGACGTCGGGCCGCCGTCCACCCCTTCCTCACTGCCGCCCCTGGGCCTGCTCACCGTCCTCCTCGGCGCCTCCCTCTCCAGCATCGACTTCTTCATCGTCAACGTCGCCCTGCCCAGCATCGAGCGCGATCTGCACGCCTCCCCCGCCACGCTGGAGATGGTCGTCGCGGGCTACGCGGTGGCGTACGCCGTGCTGCTCGTCCTCGGCGGGCGGCTCGGCGACACGTACGGACGCAGGAGGCTCTTCCTGTGGGGCGTGGCCGCCTTCGGCCTGACCTCGCTGGCCTGCGGGCTCGCGCCCGGCGCGTGGTGGCTCGTGGGCGCGCGGGTGGCGCAGGGCGCCGCGTCGGCGCTGATGCTGCCGCAGGTCCTCGCCACGATCCACGCGACGACGCGGGGCGAGCGGCGGGCGCGGGCCGTCGCCCTGTACGGCGCCGTGAGCGGGCTCGGCGGGCTGCTCGGCCAGGCGCTGGGCGGCGCGCTGGTCGCCGCGGACATGCTCGGCTCCGGCTGGCGCGCGGTGTTCCTCATCAACGTGCCGATCGCGGCGGCCGCCCTGCTCGTCGGCGTGCGCGCGGTGCCGGACAGCCGGGCCGAGCGGCCCGCGCGGGGCGACGTGCTCGGCACGGTCCTGTTCGCGGGGGCGCTGACCGCGCTCCTGCTGCCCCTGACGGAGGGCCGCGCCACGGGCTGGCCCCTGTGGTCCGTGCTGCTCCTGGTCGCGGCGCCGCTGCTCGGCTGGGCGTTCGGGGCGGTGGAGAGCCGTGCCGAGCGCACCGGCGGCAGTCCGCTGCTGCCGCCGTCGCTGCTGCGGGAGCCCGCCGTGCGCAAGAGCCTGGTGCTCGGCCTGCCGATCTTCCTCGGGTTCAGCGGCTTCATGTTCGGCTTCGCGATCCTGCTCCAACAGGGGCTCGGCTACGGGGCGTTGAAGGCGGGCCTGACCGTGATCCCGATGGGTCTGACGCAGATCCCGGCGTCGATGCTGGTGCCTCGCCTGGTGCGCCGCTGGGGCACCCGCGCGATGACCCGCGCCGCCCTGGTGCACGCCACGGGCCTGGCGGTGATGGGTCTGACGGTGCTGTGGGCGCCGTGGTCCGCCCTGACGCCGCTCGCCCTGGCTCCCGGGCTGCTCCTGTGCGGGCTCGGGCAGGGCGTGCAGCTCGCCCTCTACTACCGCGTGGCGCTCGCCGCGGTACCGGCCGCGCGGGCGGGCGCGGGCAGCGGGCTCGCCGCGACCGTGCAGCAGTCGTGTCTGGCCGTGGGCGTCGCCACGCTCGGCTCGCTGTTCCTGGCGCTCGTACCGTCACTCGGCATGCGGGACGCGTTCGCGCTCGTGCTCGGGGTGCAGCTCGTCGGGCTGCTCGGCCTGGCACTGCTGAGCCTGCGCCTGCCGCGGCAGGCGGTGTGACGGAGGGCTACCGTCGAATACATGCCCGATGAACTCACCCACCGCAGACGGATGCTCGTCCTCGCGATCTGCTGCATGAGCCTGCTGATCGTCAGCCTCGACAACACCGTCCTGAACGTCGCGCTCCCCACCATGCAGAAGGAGTTCGACGCGAGCGTCTCGGGCATGCAGTGGACGATCGACGCGTACACCCTCGTCCTCGCCTCGCTGCTCATGCTGGCGGGCTCGACCGCCGACCGGATCGGCCGCCGCAAGGTCTTCCAGGCAGGCCTGATCACCTTCACGGTCGGCTCGGTGCTCTGCTCGCTCGCGCCGAACCTCGAATCCCTCGTCGCCTTCCGCATGGTCCAGGCGGTCGGCGGCTCGATGCTCAACCCGGTGGCGATGTCGATCATCACCAACACCTTCACCGAGCCGCGCGAGCGGGCCCGCGCCATCGGCGTCTGGGGCGGCGTCGTCGGCATCTCCATGGCGGCGGGCCCGCTGGTGGGCGGGCTGCTCGTGGACTCCGTCGGCTGGCGCTCGATCTTCTGGATCAATGTGCCGGTGGGACTCGCGGCGCTCTTCCTGACCATGCGGTACGTCCCCGAGTCGCGCGCCCCGCGGCCGCGCCGTCCCGACCCGGTGGGGCAGCTGCTCGTGATCGTGCTGCTCGGCGCGCTGACGTACGCGATCATCGAGGCGCCGAGCGCCGGCTGGACGTCGCCGCTGATCCTGTCGTTCACGGGCGCGGCACTGCTCGCCCTCATCGGCCTGCTCGCCTACGAGCCGCGCCGCGTCGAACCCCTCATCGACCTGCGCTTCTTCCGGTCGGCGCCGTTCAGCGGCGCGACGGTGATCGCGGTCGCCGCCTTCGCCTCGCTCGGCGGCTTCCTCTTCCTGTCGACGCTCTACCTCCAGGACGTACGCGGCCTGGACGCGCTGCACGCCGGGCTGTGGATGCTGCCGATGGCGGCGCTGACGCTGGTCTGCGCGCCGCTGTCGGGACGCCTGGTGGGCAGCAGGGGGCCGCGCCTTTCGCTGCTGGTCGCGGGGGTGGCGATGACGGTGTCGGGGGTCCTGTTCGCCGCGTTCGAGGCGGAGGAGTCGAGCGGGACGCGGCTGCTCGGGTACGTCCTGTTCGGCCTGGGCTTCGGCTTCGTGAACGCGCCGATCACCAACACCGCGGTCGCCGGGATGCCGCGCGCCCAGGCGGGCGTGGCGGCGGCGGTCGCCTCCACCAGCCGCCAGATCGGCCAGACCCTGGGCGTGGCGGTGATCGGCGCGGTCCTGGCATCGGGCGTCGCCACGTCCACCTCGTACGCGACCGGCTTCACGGAGGCGAGCCGTCCGGCCTGGTGGATCATCGCGGGCTGCGGGGTGGCGGTGCTGCTGCTCGGGGCGCTGACGAGCGGGCGGTGGGCGCGGGAGACGGCGCGGAGGACGGCGGAGCGGCTGGAGGAGGGGGCGGTGGTGGAGGCGGAACGGCTGACGCCCAACACCTGACAGGGGGCAGGTGACAGGCACCGGCCGACGGCATGACAGATGACAGATATTGAAATCTGTCACCTGTCATGCCATGGTGGAGGCATGCGTACTCTCACCCTCGGAAACACCGGCCCCCGGACCTCCGCCCTCGGCCTCGGCTGCATGGGCATGTCCGCGCTGTACGGAGAGGCGGACCGCACGGAGTCCGTCGCGACGATCCACGCCGCCCTCGAAGCGGGCGTCACGCTCCTGGACACCGGCGACTTCTACGCCATGGGGCACAACGAACTGCTGATCGGCGAGGCCCTGCGCACCGCCCCCGCCGCACGCCGCGAACAGGCGCTCACCAGCGTCAAGTTCGGCGCCCTGCGCGACCCGGACGGCGGCTGGTCGGGGTACGACGGCCGCCCGGCCGCGGTGAAGAACTTCGCCGCGTACTCGCTCCAGCGCCTGGGCGTCGACCACATCGACGTCTACCGCATCGCCCGCATCGACCCCGACGTCCCGGTCGAGGAGACGGTGGGCGCCATCGCCGAGCTGGTCGAGAAGGGCCACGTCCGGCACATCGGCCTCTCCGAGGTCGCCGCCGACACGATCCGCAGGGCGGCGGCCACGGCGCCCATCTCCGACCTCCAGATCGAGTACTCGCTCATCTCCCGCGGCATCGAGGCGGAGATCCTGCCGACGGTCGCCGAACTCGGCATCGGCGTGACGGCGTACGGGGTGCTCTCCCGCGGCCTGATCTCCGGCCACTTCACCCGCGACCGGCAGCTGTCCGCGAACGACTTCCGCGCGATGAGCCCCCGATTCCAGGGGGAGAACCTCGACCGCAACCTCGACCTGGTCGACGCGCTGCGGAAGATCGCCGAGCGGAAGGGCGTCAGCGTGGCGCAGACCGCCATCGCGTGGGTGCTCGCGCAGGGGCCGCGGCACGGGGCGTCGATCGTGCCGCTGGTCGGCGCCCGCCGCAGGGACCGGCTCGACGAGGCGCTCGGCGCGCTCGACGTGGCGCTGGACGACGCGGACCTCGCGGCGATCGAGGCGGCGGTGCCGGCGGACGCGGCGGCCGGGGCGCGCTACCCAGAGTCCCAGATGGCACACCTCGACAGCGAGCGCTGACGTGCCCACGGGTACGGTCTAGTCATGGCTACCGCGGCACCCCTCACCCCCGAGCGCATCCTCGAAGCGACCGAGGAGGTGCTGCGCAGGCACGGCGCGGCCAAGGCCACGGTGGTCGACGTGGCCCGCGCCCTCGGGGTGAGCCACGGCACGGTGTACCGCCACTTCCGTACGAAGGCGGAGCTGCGCGGTGCGGTGACGCGGCGCTGGCTGGACCGCACCTCGGACACCCTCGCCGGAATCGTCACCGGCACCGAACAGCCCGAGGCGAAGCTCCGCCACTGGCTGGCGGGCCTCTTCGAGGCCAAGCAGCACAAGGCCGGTGACGACCCCGAACTCTTCGCCACGTACACGGTGTTGACGGACGAGAACAGCGACGTGGTGGACGCCCACATCGCCGACCTCACCGGCCAGCTGACGGCGATCGTCCAACAGGGCGTGGAGTCGGGCGACTTCGCATCCCCCGACCCCGCCCTGTCGGCCCGAGCGGTCTTCGACGCCACAAGCCGCTTCCACGACCCGTGCTACGCCCCGCACTGGTCACGCCCTGGCATCGAGGCCGCGTTCGACGCCGTCCTCGACCTGACGGTGCGGGGCCTGCGGGCACGCTGAGCGGATCCGCCATTCCTCCATCAGTGCAGGATCTCGGCGCGCAGCCTCTCCTTCGGCGTGTCGATGTCCCAGTAGCGAACACTGCCCCGGGCGTCCTTGAAATCGCCCGTGCCGCCGGTGATGGCCATGTCGAGCGAACTCGCTTCGTCCGAACGCAGCGATTGCATTGTCAGAGAGCCGCGCTTGAGTTCTATCGTGATCACGGCCTGCGCCGTGACCTTGTCACCATCGACGTGAACGACCTGAGACGTCCCGGCCCCACGCCCGACTGCGCGGCCGTTCTCCACCGCGGTGGCGCAGTAGACACTCATGTCGCCCAGGCTCGGCCCCGCCTTGCCGAGATCAACATTCTCGTACTCAAGGTCCTTGAGCTGGAGTTCGATGACCTCGACCCGGCCCTTTCTCGGGGTATCGGCGGCTTCTTCGGAGCTGTCGGCATCCGCGCTGCCCACGGCGAGGACACCGACCGCGGCGGTGGCCAGCGACAGGGCGGCGAATTTCCTGAGCATGGGCCGGGTGTTGTTGTTCCCCACGGCGGAATCCCCTCATGGCGATCTGATGTGCGAACAACTTGACGCTATGGCGGGCGATTTGCGGGCGTCCAAGACCAACACCGCTATGACGTCATGGCACTGGCGGCATGAGGAGTGGACCTCCCGGCGTCACCCACCCGGAGAAAGGCGGTTTTCCAGTGCCCGAGGCAGCGGGTAGGCGCGCTCCACGGGGAACAGTCGCCGGGCTTTTGCGGCATTCCCGGTCTGTATCAGGGACGCAGCCTTGCGGACCTGCGGGGTGAGGTCGGTGAGACCCACGATCCAGTCGTCGGTGAACGTGCGAATCAGATGGCGGCCGATGCCGACCTGAATGCTGTAGTGGTTGAGCGCCGCCCCGCGGGGCGAGCGCTCCGGGTCCCACTGGACATGCACGGCCGCCTCGGCGACCGCCGCCGGGTCCGAGGTCGTGAGCACGGCCTGGGACAGGGCTTCCTCCCACCCCTCGCGTGTTATCCGCACCGCGAGAACGCGCTCCTGACCGGGTTTGCGGGCCCAGTTGCTGCGGTGCATCAGCCACATGAACGACGGCTTGATCCACGTCATCCTGTGGAATGAGAACGGCGCGACGAAGCGGCCTGCCTGCAGTGCCGCGTCGGCGATGGCAGGAGCGTATGCCTGGTAGACCACGATCGTGCGAGCGTCATAGTCGGCACGAATTTCATATTAAGGTGCCATGCGCGGCACCCTGCCATCCGTCCCATGAGCCTCGCGAGCCGTTTTCTCGCACCTCGCGAGCCAAGTTTCCTGCGGTTGCGGACATGGTCAGCCTTGTCGGCCCGCACCCGGGCGTGCTGGTGGGCCCGGCAGACGGTGGAGTCGACGTTGACCTCTGCCCGGCACCGTTCCCGTTCGAGTCCGCCACCGTATGCCGTCGATCAGCTTCCGGCCCACTGCTCATCTGCCAGATCACCACGTGCCACAAAGCAAGATCACATCTCCTCAAGATCCACTTTCGAGACACGCCCTGGGGAGTGTTCGGCGGCCACCAAGCAGCCGCCATCACCACGACGAGGGCGCCGGGACACAGGCCGCACAGCCACGTACAGGCCACCACCCACGTGCACTCACTCACCGCGCCGGACCCGCGCAATGTGCATCGCACGGAACAACGCCGTGACCTCGGCGACGTGCTTGCACTGCGTCCAGGCCGTCACCCGGTTCGGGCCGCCGCAGTCCTCGGGCAGGTGCAACGTCTCCCCGATGGTGCGCAACGTGCGCTGAGCGCTGCCATAGGCCCGTTCCCGCTTGGCGTCGCCTCCGGTGTACGGGCGCTCCGTCCGCACGAGCTCCTTGAGGGCATCGATCATGCGCCGCATGTGCGCGATGCTGTCCTCCCGCTCAGGGACTTCGAACACGACACGGCGCCCCCACGCGATGTCGTCGGCGACCTCTCTCAAATCCAGCTCGAGACAAGCGTCTGCCGCACTCACGCTCTTCGTCATGACCCCTCCAGGCCGGAGGGACGTCCTCCGGCAAGTCGACGCATCTGTCCGTTCGTCATGCTCAGAGCTTCGCGAGTTCGGCAACCATGCCGAAAGGCCCAGCTGATTACCCAACTTGGGTAACATCACGGCTGGTGACATGCGGCAACGTTGGGTAGTCCGTGGGAGCTTCGCGATGACCGAGCAGGCCCGTACGCAGGAGCTTCCTGCCGGGCTGCTGACCGATCCCGAGATGGTCGACGCGTGTAGGGTGCGCGACTTCGCGCGGGTCTTTCGGATGGTCAAGGTCAGAGCAGGTGTCTACCCGTCGATGATCGCCAGACGGTGCGATCTGACACCCAGTCGCGTCGGCGAAGTGATGGCTGGCCGCCGCCAGTTGCTGCATATGGACGTCGTCGAGCGCATCGCGGACGGCCTGCGCATCCCAGGCCACATGCTGGGCCTTGCGCGGCGGCCTTGGGAGACGCCGCAGAGCCTCGGGGGCGACAAACCCGGGGCGCCTCAAGAACCGGAAGCGGAGCAGGACGCACCCGCTTCCCTGCCAGGTCCCGACGTGGACAACATCTTGGCGCTGACCACCAGGGCGACCCTCAACACAGCCACACTCGAAGCGTTCCGATCATCCATCGAGGACTACTGGCGACGGGACGATCAGCACGGAGGCGAGGCACTGCGGCCGGCCATCGTCGGGCAACTGCGGTATGCGGTCGGACTTCTGAAGGAGAACCGGCCTCCCTCCATCCGGAACGGTCTGTACGGAGTTGCAGCCGAGTTGGCACGTCTCGCCGGGTGGACCTACTTCGACGCCTGCCAGTACAACCAGGCCCGCGCGTACTTCACCGAGGCACTGCAACTGGCCCGGGAAATCGACGACCGGCAGACCATGGTCAACGTCCTGGCCTGCATGAGCTTGCAGGCGACCTACCAGGACAAGCCCGCGGACTCCCTGGCGTTCGCGACCGCCGCCCAGGACCAGGCCCGGTCAGCACTGGGCACTACCCCGCGCGTCCTGTCGATGTTGTCCATGCGGGAGGCCTTCGCGCACGCCACGCTCGGGAACAGGGACTCCACTCACCGAGCCATCGGTGAGGCGCACCGGCACTTCGAGGCGATCGAGGCGGGCGATCCGGACCCGTCGTGGGTGGCCTACTTCGATGAGCCGAAGCTCATCGTCGACACAGGCATTGCGCATAGCCGCTTGGGTGAGGCTGCGACTGCGGAACCTCTGATCGCGGATGCGTTGGGGCGGGAAGATCACGCCAACCAGCGTGGTCGCGCGTTCCACTCCTTTTGGTTGGCACGTACGCAGTTGGACCAGGGCAAACTTGACCAGGCATGCCGCACAGCCACACAAGCCTTGGAACCCGCATCAGCAGTGGCGTCCGAGCGCGTAACGGGCCATCTCAGAGAGTTCTACGAACAGTTGGCCCCACACCGGCAGGAGCCCGTAGCCCTCGCCTTCGAGGCGCGTCTACGGACGCTCCTGCCGCCGGTCAGCGGATCGATTCGTCCATGAGCAGGTACAACAGCCCGACGAGCGATCCACTGCTCACAATTTCCTTGCGGTCAATCATTCCGCGCACCTCCGAGAGGGGGATCCACTCGATGCGGTCGGACTCGTTCTTCTCGGTCGGTGGCCCTGCGTAGGTCGCGCCGTCGATGCGGAAGATGTGGTGCTGCGAGTCAGTGATCCCGTTGGCCGGCTCGGCGTAGATGAGAGACTTGATGGGGCCGGGCTGGTATCCCGTCTCCTCCAGGACTTCGCGGCCTGCCGCTTCTTCGGGGGTCTCACCCTCCTCCACCAGCCCCATGGGCAACTCCCAGGCCCAGGAGTCCGTGATGAAGCGATGCCGCCACATCATGAGGACCTCTTGCCGATCGTTCACCACGGCGGCAACGGCCAGGTGCCGGAGGCGAACGACGTGGTACTCCCACCTGCGTCCGTCAGGCTGCTGGACGTCGACCAGACACAGATTCACCCACTTGTTGGTGTAGACCTGGCGCTCTCCGTGGGTCTTCCACTCCATACCTACGGCCCCTCTCGATCGGTCTCCAGGATCTCAGACTGATCGGGGGATGGACGGAAGTTCGACCCTCTTCACGTCAACCTGACGAGATGTTGTCATGGCGGCCCGTCCAAGAGAGGAAAACGCCCTGAAACTCCCGTACCGCACTGATGGCCAGCCGCTGTACGACACCTCTGCCGCGAGCTTCGACGCGGCATGGGAGACCCGGTGCAGCAGTGGCTTCCGCAAGGCGCCGTCCTCGTCGATGCGCTGGCGGCGGTAGGCGACGACCAGGGCGACCAAGGCGCCTGCCCCGGCGACTACGCCGAGGGAGAGCTTGACCAGATCGAACAGAGTCTTGGCGTCGATATGGCGTTCTGGCTTTACCGCGTGTGCTCCCAGCAGATCCCAGACCGCGTAGAAGACACCAGCGGCAACGAGCAGTGCGACGACGAAGACCAATGCAAGGACGAGACCGATGGGCCGAAGGCCGCGTTGAGCAGCCTGGCGTCGGGGAAGACGTGGGCTCATTCCACAGAAGTCTCCCCGGCCGTACAGTCGGTTGCACTACCGCCGAGGGCTGCGCGCGAGTGGGCGTGACCGCATCGCAATCATGCCCACTCGGGCGGGAGCTTGCTGCTGCGGGAGGCCGAGCCGATCACGAGGCAGCCAGGCCGGCCCTGAGACCGGGATGAACGGTGATCAGTCGAAGCGTTGTTGGCTAGGGCCTGTCCGGCGGATCTCTTTGGGCTGGCGCGAGTGCGCCCGGCGCGGCTGCGCTGTCGAGTTTCCAGGGCGCACCCATTGCTGGCTGAAGAGCCTGTCCCAGAGTCGCGCCACCCGGTGTTGGGCCGAAACAGTCACGCGAAAGACGGCCATCGGTTGGCGGCCCACTCCCGCCAGTTCGCCCAGCCGGGGGGCGGGCTTTCGGCCCAGCGTCCTCCCAGCTCCGCCGCGTCGGGTTCCTCGAAGTGCGCCCACCCGTGCAGGATGTCGGCCTCGGTCATCGGGAGCGTCTCCTCGGGGGCAGCGGTCCGGCGATGGGCGATCCGGGCGCGTTGTGTCTCACCGTCGACCGGCAGGTAGACCATGCGGAAGCGCGCGCCCTCGGCCTCCACCAACCAGCGGATCGCCGACCGTTCGTCCCGGGACCAACAGCCGTAGTCCACGACAACGTTGGTGTCCAGCCTGACCGCCTCCAAGGCGAGCCAGAGCATGCGCCCTTCCAGCACGTCGCGCTTCCCGTCCGCCTCTGCCGTTCCGAACAGGGGAATCATCCAGTCGTCGGGCGTCAGGCGCAGCGCGCGGTGCTCTTCGGCGAGCTGTCGAGCTCGCGTGGTCTTTCCGGCCCCGGGTAGGCCGACCATCAGGAACAACGTGGTCACACCCAGATCGTGTCAGGCCAGCCGGGCGGACGACCAACGCTTTGTCTGCCTGATCACGGTCTGAGCCACAGGCGGATCGAGGCCAGGGTGATGGTGCCGTGGAAGACATAGGCGCGCTTGTCGAAACCGGCGGGCCGACCGCCCCTGCTGCTTCGGCTCTGGCGGTTGGCGCGCTGGTGGGCCCGACAGGAGGTGGAGCCCACGCTCACCATCGACCAGCCGATGCGACCTTCCGCGTCGGCGTCGGCCAGGACGGCCGCGAAGAGCCTGTCCCACGTGCCGTCCGCGGACCAGCGTCTGTGGCGCTCGTACACGGTCTTCCACTTGCCGAAACGCGCAGGCAGATCCCGCCAGGGCACCCCCGTACGGTTCCGGTGCAAGATTCCGTTGATGATCCTTCGATGGCCCGCCCAACGGCCGCCCCGCTTACCGGACTTCGGCGGATGCGGCTTCAGCCTGGCCCATTCCTCGTTCGTGAGATCTCCCCGCCCCATGGACACGTCCACGAGCTCGGAGCGAGGAAGCCACATGATCCGCCGGACAGGCCCTGGGCCGGGGCCGGGAGGGAGCCCCCCCCCGGCGGTACCCCCTCCTAGTCTTCTTCCCTTCGCATCAGTAGATGGCCCCTGCGGAACCTCTCGCCCTCCCGGGGCTCGCGCAGCATCCGGCCCACCTCGGCGAAGCCGGACTTGGCGGCCAGTTCCGCCAGGCCGTCGACCGGCCAGCGGTAGGCCGTCGTCACCTTGTGGTCGAACGGGGTCACCGGGTCGCCCTCCGATTCGAAGAAGGCGAGCAGGAGGTGGCCCCCGGGGGCCAGGACCCGGCGGAACTCCTCGAAGTACGGCGGCAGTTCCTGCGGCGGGGTGTGGATCACCGAGTACCAGGACACGATGCCGGAGAGGGCTCCGTCCCGCAGGTCCAGTGCGTCCATCGAGCCGACCTCGAAGCGGATCTCCGGGTACGCCTCGCGCGCCAGGTCGATCATCGTCGGCGACAGGTCCATGCCGAAGACGTCCAGGCCGAGGTCCCGCAGGAGGGCCGTCACGGGGCCGGGGCCGCAGCCCAGCTCCGCGACGGGGCCGGGGGCGTTCGCCGCCCGTACCTGGTCGGTGAACGCGGCGATCCACGCCCGGTCCAGCGAGGGGGTTTCCAGGTCGTCTCGGGCCAGCCCCGCGTACACGGTCGCTATGGAGTCGTAGGCGTTCGCCGTCTCATCGAGGTGCGTAGAAGGTGTTGAAGTCACACTCGGACCCTAGGGCCCGCCTCTGACAACCCTGCCTACAGCCCCTCCTCCGTCGGCCTGTGCTCCACGTACTCGATCACCGTTCCGTCCTTGTGCCGTGCCGTGAAGCCCGAGCCCGTCGGGACCTTGATCAAGGGCTCCGTGATCTCCGCGCCCTCCGCCGCAAGGCGCTCCAGGTACTTCCGCGCCGAGTCGATCAGCAGCGTGCCGTGCGTCGCGCGGAAGGGGGCGAGGGTCTCCTCCGTACCCTCGATCAGGAGGAAGGCGCCCACCACGGCGAGAGCGAGCTTCTTCTCCGCATACGCGAACCACATGTCCCGTTCCGTGCCGAGCAGGCGCTCGTAGGAAGACGCCAGTTCGTCCAGCGTTCCCGGGCCCGTGTAGACGCGGATGAAGGGGCGGGGCTCCGGCAGGTTCGTGGAGTCGTTGCGGCGGCGCCACATCACAGGGGCTTCAGCAGGGGCTTCAGCAGAGGTTTCAACAGGGGTTTCAGTCATGCGCCAAGCCTCGGCCCCGGCGCCCGTCCCAGCCAGACAGGCGTCTGTGGGGGTGAGTGCGGGTCATAGGCTGACGTCATGGCTACAGCTGCTGCGGCGCACGAGTCGGCGGTCCGGCGCGAGTTGGGCGGGTTCCTGCGCGCCTACCGCGAGTCCCTCTCCCCCGGCGACGTCGGGCTGCCGAACACCACGCGCCGCCGCGCGAAAGGGCTGCGCCGCGAGGAGGTCGCCGCGCTCTCCGGCGTCTCCGTTTCCTGGTACACCTGGCTGGAGCAGGGCCGCGTGGACACCTCGCGGCAGGTCCTCGACGCCGTCGCCCGTGCGCTGCGCCTGGACGACACCGCCCACCGGCACGCCCTCGCGCTCGCCGGGTTCGCCCCCGCGGCCGCGGACCGGCACACCTCGTACGACCCGAACCTCCGCGCCATGCTGGACAGTTGGCCCGACAGCCCGGCCCTGCTCCTCGGCCCCGCCCTGGACATCCTCGCCTGGAACTCCGCGTACGCCGCCCTGTTGCCCGACCCCGCGGGCATCCCCGAAGAGCGGCGCAATCTGGTGCTCCTGCTGGTCGGGGACGCCCGGCATCAGCAGGCGCTGCCCGACTGGGAACCCGTCGCCGTCGACCTGTACCGGCACCTGCGCACCTGCGCGGACCGCCGCCCCGGCGACGAGAACTTCCGGCGCCTCACCGACCGACTGCGGGAGGCACGGCCCGACTTGAACGCCTGGTGGGCCTGCCGCTCGATCGGGGACTTCGCCTCGCGGACCGTCGAGATCGCGTCGCGGAGCGGCCGCGCGCCCCGCCCGTACGGCATGAACCTGCTGCTCACCCCGCAGCCGCAGGACGCCGCCGTCCTCGTACTGACCCCCAGGCCCTACGAGGACGAAGACGAGGCCGACGGGTCAACCGTCGCCTGATGCTCCCGCGCCAGGTGCTCCTCCGCCTTGAGCCACGGCAGGAACTGCGCCTTCCTGCGCCACCCGCAGGTCCCGCAGCTCAACTGCCGCTGCACACCCGCCTTCTGGACCTGGACGACATGCTTGCGCCCGTGCTGGTCCCATCTGCTGACCTTGCTCGCGGTCATCGGAAGCATGCGCTTCAGTGTGCACCGAAGCCCCCGGTTCCATAACCCGGAACCGGGGGCTTCGTGCGACGTCACTCAGTGAACGTACGCCACTCCGTGAACGGACAAGCGTCAGCAGCCCACGAGACGCGTCGCGAGGTAGCCCTCGATCTGGTCGAGGGAGACGCGCTCCTGCTTCATCGAGTCACGCTCGCGGACGGTGACCGCGTTGTCGTCCAGGGTGTCGAAGTCGACCGTCACGCAGTACGGCGTGCCGATCTCGTCCTGGCGGCGGTAGCGGCGGCCGATGGCGCCCGCGTCGTCGAACTCGATGTTCCAGTTCTGCCGCAGCGCCGTCGCCAGGCCCTTGGCCTTCGGGGACAGCTCCGGGTTCCTCGACAGAGGAAGCACCGCGACCTTCACCGGGGCGATGCGGTGGTCGAAGCGCATGACCGTGCGCTTCTCCAGCTTGCCCTTGGCGTTCGGGGCCTCGTCCTCGATGTAGGAGTCCAGGAGGAACGCCAGCATCGTGCGGCCGACACCGGCCGCGGGCTCGATGACGTACGGGGTCCAGCGCTCGCCGGCCTCCTGGTCGAAGTAGGACAGGTCCTGGCCGGACGCCTTGGAGTGCGCCGACAGGTCGTAGTCCGTGCGGTTGGCGACGCCTTCCAGCTCGCCCCACTCGCTGCCGCCGAACTGGAAGCGGTACTCGATGTCAGCGGTGCGCTTGGAGTAGTGGGAGAGCTTCTCCTTCGGGTGCTCGTACCACCGCATGTTCTCCTCGCGCAGGCCCAGGCCGGTGTACCAGTTCCAGCGCTGCTCCATCCAGTACTCCTGCCACTTCTCGTCCTCGCCCGGCTTGACGAAGAACTCCATCTCCATCTGTTCGAACTCGCGGGTGCGGAAGATGAAGTTGCCGGGCGTGATCTCGTTGCGGAAGGACTTGCCCATCTGCGCGATGCCGAAGGGCGGCTTGCGGCGCGAAGTGGTCTGCACCTGGCTGAAGTTGGTGAAGATGCCCTGGGCGGTCTCGGGGCGCAGGTAGGCGACGGAGCCGCTGTCCTGGGTGGGGCCGAGGTGCGTGGAGAGGAGACCCGAGAACTGCTTGGGCTCGGTGAACTGGCCCTTGGTGCCGCAGTTGGGGCAGTTGATGTCCGCGAGGCTCTCGGGGGCGCGGCCCTTCTTCTCCTCGTAGGCCTCCTCCAGGTGGTCGGCGCGGAAGCGCTTGTGGCAGGAGGTGCACTCGGTGAGCGGGTCCGTGAAGGTGGCGACGTGGCCGGAGGCCTGCCAGACCTCGGTGGCCAGGATCACGGACGAGTCGATGCCGACGACGTCCTCGCGCGAGGTGACCATGTAGCGCCACCACTGGCGCTTGAGGTTCTCCTTCAGCTCGACGCCCAGCGGCCCGTAGTCCCAGGCGGCGCGCTGACCGCCGTAGATCTCACTGCAGGGGAAAACGAAGCCACGGCGCTTGCTCAGGCTGACGATGGTGTCGATCTTGTCGGCGGCCACGGTGCTCTCTTCATGACGACGGCGGACGAAGCGATGACTGCCGGAGCAGCGGCTTCGGGAGCGAATGCTTCAGGTTACCGGCGGCCTTACCCCCCTAATCAAATCGGTTCCTGCGCGGCACGGGACAGGAGCCCGGACCGAACCCCGGACCGGACCCCTTGTTGACAATCGTTTCCACATTTGTTGAAAATGAGTGTCATGAACGTACGACGCCTCATACCCACCGCCGCCCTTGCCTCCGCCACCGTCCTCGGCCTCACGGCGCTGACGGCCTGCTCCTCGTCGGCCGCGAGCGACAAGGACGGCAAGCTCGACGTGGTGGCGTCGTTCTATCCCATGCAGTACCTCGCGGAGCAGATCGGCGGGGACCACGTCTCCCTCACCACGCTCACCGAGCCCGGCCAGGAGCCGCACGACCTCGACATCTCCGCCAAGCAGCGCGGACAGCTGGAAGAGTCGGACGTCGCCCTCTACCTCAAGGGCCTGCAGCCCGCCGTCGACGACGCGATCGACCAGTCCGGCATCAAGACCAAGGTCGACGCCGCTTCCCTGACCAGCATGGAGAAGCACGGCAACGAGGTCGGCGGGCACGCCGAGGAGCACGAGCACGGCGAGGACGAAGAGGGCCACGACCACGGCCACTCCCACGAGGGCTCCGACCCGCACATCTGGCTCGACCCCGTGAAGTACGCCGAGGTCGCCGAGGGCGTCGGCAAGGCCCTGGAGAAGGCCGACCCGGACAACGCCAAGACGTACAAGAAGAACACCGCGGCCCTGGTGAAGAAGCTCGACGGCCTGAACAAGTCCTTCGAGGACGGCCTGAAGGACACCAAGTCCAAGGTCTTCATCACCACCCACGCCGCCTTCGGCTACCTCGCCGAGCGCTACGGCCTCACCGAGGAGGCCATCAGCGGCCTCGACCCCGAGGGCGAGCCCAGCGCCAAGCGCGTCAAGGACCTCCAGACGATGGCGAAGGCCGACGGCGTCACCACCGTCTTCTACGAGACGCTCGTCAGCGACAAGACGGCGAAGACCATGGCCAAGGACGCGAACCTGAAGACCGATGTGCTCGACCCGATCGAGGGCATCACCGACAAGTCCAAGGGTGACGACTACATCCAGGTCATGGAGTCCAACCTCAAGGCCCTGCAGAAGGCCCTGGGCGCCAAGTGACCCCCACTCCCGCGGCTACGGAGGCACGAGCCATGAGCAAGCAGGCCGACACCGGCGAGGCCGTCATATCCCTGCGCAAGGTGACGGCCGAACTCGGCTCGCGCCCCGTGCTTCGCGGCATCGACCTCACCGTGCGGCGCGGTGAGGTCGTCGCCCTCCTCGGCGCCAACGGCTCCGGCAAGTCCACCGCCGTGCGCACGGTCATCGGACAGGTCCCCGTGTCCGGCGGCGAGGTCGAGATCTTCGGCACCCCGCGCCGCCGCTTCCGCGACTGGGCCCGCGTCGGGTACGTCCCGCAGCGCACCACCGCCGCGGGCGGCGTGCCCGCCACGATCACCGAGGTCGTCGCCTCCGGCCGGCTCGCCCGCGCCCGCTTCGGGGTGCTGCGCAAGGCCGACCGCGAGGCCGTCGCCCGCGCCATCGACCTGGTGGGCCTCACCGACCGCGCCAAGGACTCCGTGAACGCCCTCTCCGGCGGTCAGCACCAGCGGGTCCTCATCGCCCGCGCGCTGGCCTCCGAGCCGGAGGTGCTGATCATGGACGAGCCGATGGCGGGCGTCGACCTCGCCAGCCAGCAGGTCCTCGCCGACACCCTGCGCCTCCAGGTCGAGCGAGGCGCCTCCGTCCTGCTCGTCCTGCACGAGCTCGGCCCCCTGGAGCCGCTGATCGACCGCGCCGTGGTGCTCCGCGACGGCTGCGTCCTGCACGACGGGCCGCCCCCGGAGGCCGTCGGCCAGCACGCGCTGCCCGGCCACGACCACGTCCACCCGCACACCGCCGACGCGGAGCCGGTCCGCACCGGCCTGCTGACCTGACCGAGGGCGAGCAAGAACGATGGAAATCCTCAACTACGCCTTCATGCAGCGGGCGCTGCTCGCCGCCGTCCTGGTCGGCATCACCGCGCCCGCCGTCGGCATCTACCTCGTGCAGCGCCGCCAGGCCCTCATGGGCGACGGCATCGGCCACGTCGCGATGACCGGCGTCGGCCTCGGCTTCCTGCTCTCGACCTCTCCCGTGTGGATGGCGACGGCGGTCGCGATCGTCGGTGCCGTGGTCATGGAGCTGATCCGCTGGTACGGCAAGACGCGCGGCGACATCGCCCTCGCGATGCTGTTCTACGGCGGCATGGCGGGCGGCGTCATGTTCATCAACCTCGCCCCCGGCGGCTCGAACGCGAACCTCCAGTCGTACCTCTTCGGCTCGCTCTCGACGGTCTCCGAGGAGGACGTCACCGCGATCTGCCTGCTCGCCGCCTTTGTGGTCCTGGTCACTCTTGGCCTGCGCCGTCAGCTCTTCGCGGTCAGCCAGGACGAGGAGTTCGCGCGCGTGACGGGCCTGCCGGTGCGCGCGCTGAACCTGCTGACGGCGGTGACCGCGGCGGTCACGGTCACCGTCGCCATGCGGGTCGTGGGCCTGCTCCTGGTCTCCGCGCTGATGGTGGTGCCGGTCGCGGCCGCCCAGCAGCTCACCCGCAGCTTCAAGGCGACGTTCGCGATCTCGGTGGCCATCGGCGTCGCGGTCACCCTCGGCGGCACCGTCACCTCGTACTACCAGGACGTCCCGCCCGGCGCGACGATCGTGCTCCTGACCATCGGCGTCTTCATCGCCCTCACCGTGCTCGCGACGCCGCTGGCCAGGCGCAGGGCGCGGGCCGCCGCCGCGGCCGAGGCGCTCGGCGACCCCGCCGAGTGCTCGGTCCCCGCCCAGCCCGTGGCCAGGACCTGACCCGCGCTCCGAGCGACCTGGCACAATGGCCCGGCAGGCCCAGACCAGAGCGCAGACGCGAGGAGGCAACCGTGGGAGCCCCGGTTCGAGGCAGGTCGACCCGCCAGCGCGCGGCAGTGGCGGCGGCACTCGACGAGGTGGACGAGTTCCGCAGCGCCCAGGAGCTGCACGACATGCTCAAGCACAAGGGCGACTCCGTCGGCCTGACCACGGTCTACCGCACGCTCCAGTCGCTCGCCGACGCCGGCGAGGTGGACGCGCTGCGCACCAACGAGGGCGAGACGGTCTACCGCCGCTGCTCGACCGGCGAGCACCACCACCATCTCGTCTGCCGCGTCTGCGGCAAGGCCGTGGAGGTCGAGGGCCCCGCGGTGGAGAAGTGGGCCGAGTCGATCGCCACGGAGCACGGCTTCGTGAACGTGGCGCACACGGTCGAGGTCTTCGGCACATGCGCGGAGTGCGCGAGCAAGTAGTGCAGTACGTACGTGAGGGGCCCGCACCGTCATCGCGACGGTGCGGGCCCCTCTCGTACGCGTACCGCTAGCTCTTGGCGATCTGCAGCTCGTTGGGGATCGCCCCGCCGAAGCGGCGGTCGCGCGAGGCGAATTCGAGGCAGGCGCGCCACAGGTCGCGCCGGTCGAAGTCCGGCCACAGGACGTCCTGGAAGACCATCTCGGCGTACGCGCTCTGCCACAGCAGGTAGTTGGAGGTGCGCTGCTCGCCGCTGGGCCGCAGGAACAGGTCCACGTCCGGCATGTCCGGGTAGTACAGGTACCTGGCGAAGGTCTTCTCGCTCACCTTCGACGGGTCGAGCCGCCCGGCCTTCACGTCCTCGGCGAGGGCCTGCGCGGCATCGGCGATCTCGGCCCGCCCGCCGTAGTTCATGCAGAAGTACAGGGTCAGCCTGTCGTTGCCCTTGGTCTGCTCCTGGGAGATCTCCAGCTCCTTGGCGACCGACTTCCACAGCTTGGGCATGCGGCCCACCCAGCGCACCCGGATGCCGAGCTCGTCGAGCTGGTCGCGGGTCTTGCGGATGAAGTCGCGGTTGAAGTTCATGAGGAACTTCACCTCGTCCGGGGACCGCTTCCAGTTCTCGGTGGAGAAGGCGTACAGCGAGATCGCGCCGACGCCCATCTCGATGCCGCCCTGGAGTACGTCGAGCACGCGCTCGGCGCCGACCTTGTGCCCCTCGGTGCGCGGCAGGCCGCGCTCCTTGGCCCAGCGGCCGTTCCCGTCCATGACGATGGCGACATGCTTCGGAACCAGCTCGCCGGGGATCTTCGGCGGCTGCGCGCCCGAGGGGTGCGGTTCGGGCGTCGCGTACTCGCGGCGGGACCGTCCGAGGATTCCGCGTCGTGCCATGGGGGGCTCTCTCCTAGCTCGCTTCAGTTCTTCTCTACGTACCGCAGTGAACGCAGTCCGCGTTCCAAGTGCCAATGCAGATAGGCGGAAACAAGCCCGCTGCCCTCCCTGGCGTGCCGCGCCTCACACGCGTCCGCGGTCTCCCAGTCGCCCGTGAGCAGCGCGCCGAGCAGTGTGAGGGCCTCCGTCGACGGCACGACGCTGCCGGGCACCCGGCAGTCGACGCAAATCGAGCCGCCCGCGGCGACCGAGAAGAAGCGATTCGGTCCCGGCATGCCGCACTTCGCGCAGTCCGTGAAGCTGGGCGCGTAGCCGTTCACGGCCAGGGAGCGGAGCAGGAAGGCGTCGAGGACGAGGTGGGGCTCGTGCTCGCCGCGGGACAGCACGCGGAGCGCGCCCACCAGCAGCAGGTACTGCTGCACGGCGGGCTCGCCCTCGTGGTCCGTGAACCGCTCGGCGGTCTCCAGCATGGCCGTGCCGGCGGTGTACCGCGCGTAGTCGGCGACAATCCCGCCACCGTACGGAGTGATGGTCTCACTCTGTGTGCACAACGGCAGCCCGCGGCCGACCAGTTCGCTCCCCCGCGCGAAGAACTGCACGTCGACGTGGGAGAACGGTTCGAGGCGGGCCCCGAACTTGGACTTCGTGCGCCGCACCCCGCGCGCCACGGCGCGCACGCGGCCGTGACCACGCGTGAGCAGGGTGATGATGCGGTCCGCTTCACCCAGCTTCTGTGTCCGCAAGACGATTCCGTCGTCCCGGAAGAGACTCATCGCGCGCCCCCACGGGTGTCCGGCTGGGGGTACGGGGGGCGCCCCCCGGGAGACAGCAGCATGATGCGGTCCGCTTCACCCGGCTTCTGGGTGCGCAGCACGATGCCGTCGTCGCGGAACAGACTCATGGGTCCATTCTCGCGTACGGCAGGGGGTGAGCGGGCCCGGGTCGCCCTCCCGGGCCTCAGGGCACCTCGCCCCGGCTCCGTGCGTTCGCATACGCCGTCGCCGCACGCAGCCGCTCCGCGGTGGTCGCCGTCCTCACCGCCTCCGGTGTGCAGTCCCACTCCCTGCCTCCGCCGTAGGGGCGGAGCTGGACGTACGGGCCCTCGTGACCCATGACTCTGCCCACGCGGCCGTTGCGGGTGTCCACCACGTACGAGCCGACGGGGAGGTTCGACGGACGGTTCATGGCTCACTCCTCAGCGCGGCGGCGAGGCGGGCCGCCTGGTCGACGGAACATCCGCCCAATTCGATCCGCGGGCAGGGCGCCTCCCTGGCGATCGTCACAGGGTCGATCCCCAATGACGGCCACGTAATTCCTGCCCGTGCGAGTGCGGTGCGCAATTCGTTCACTGTTTCCTCCGCGTGTTCGACGCAGGCCACTGCGTGGGGCTTTTCTCCGGTCGTCACGTGGCTCCCCTTTGCCGTTGGATTTCACTCTTCGTGCCACCACGGTGACGGCTTCCCCCTACACTCGGCAGGAGTCTGTCCTCTACAACTGAGAGGCAGCGGGAGGCGGTTGGCCATGGCCAATGGTTCGCGTGGTTCGAGGCAGGCGGCGTGGGAGTTCTTCGGCGCGGAGCTGAAGCGGAGGCGGGAGGATGCGGGGCTGAGCCAGTCTGCGCTGGGGGTTCGGGTTATTGTCTCCGGTGGGTATATCGGTCAGTTCGAACAGGCGATTCGAAAGCCTCAGTTGGATGTGGCTCAACGTATTGATGAGGTGCTACAAACCGACGGCTTTTTCGAGCGGATGTGCCGGAAGTTGATCGCAGAGACCCGCTACGCGGAGTACTTCGCACACGTGGCGGAACTGGAACGGCTCGCGACGGAGATCTATGACTTTGCCCCAGCTGTCGTTCCTGGCCTGCTCCAGACCAGTGACTACGCACGCGGGGTGTTCCTGGCAAGCCACCCTTTTGCTGCCGACGAGTACATCGAGGAGCGCGTCAAAGCCCGTATGGAACGGGCCTCCATCCTCAAGGACGCTACACGGCCCGCGTATTGGGTCGTTCTACATGAAACCGCCCTGTGCACCCCAGTCGGCGGCTCGGAAACGATGGTCCAGCAGCTGGAGCACATCGCCGCCGCGGCACACGCGCGCCAGGCAATGGTTCAGGTGCTGCCGTTCTCCGCTGGGGCGTATCCGAGCATGGGCAAGATGCTGAAGCTCATGGAGTTCGAGGATGCGCCACCAACTGCCTATACAGAAGGCGTGCTTTCGGGGACTCTGCTGGACGATCCAGCAGTGGTGAAGCAGATGCGGGCGGCATACGATCAGCTCAGGGCCGCCGCGCTGTCACCAGAGGCGTCCCTGGCCCTGATCGGATCGGTGGCGGAGGACTACAGGCAATGGGCGAGTACGACCTGAGCGACGCTCGGTGGCGCAAGAGTACGTACAGCGGCGGCGACAGCGGTGAGTGCATAGAGGTCGCCGACGGAGTCCCCGGCGTTGTCCCCGTACGGGACAGCAAGATTCCTGGCGGTCCCGCTTTGGTGCTCGACGCCGCCGCCTGGTCCGCATTCGTGGCCCACATCAAACACTGACGCGAGCTGGACGCCCCTTAAGGGGCGCGGGGAACTGCGCGACAAGCCCCCACCCACCCGCACCCGACCCCTACTGCCGACTGATCGCCCTCGTCACCCCCGCCGCGATCGTCGTCGCCAAGGTCCACCCCAACACCACCAACGCGTAGCCGAACCACTGATACGCGCCCTCCGCCGCATACGCCCTCTCCTGCCCGAAGTCCACGATCGGCAACAGCAGGTCCAGCGTGTAGAAGACGGCGTTGAAATCCGGGGCCTCGCCCCGCTTCAGCGGCGGCGGCTGACTCAACCCGAAGATCACCGCGCCGACCAGCACCAACGACAACAACCACGCCGCCGCCCACGTGGGCCGGAACCCATAGCCGACCGTCACGTCCTGGAGATACCCCCAGGCCCTGGCATACCGAGGCAGCGTCGCGCGATGGCGGCGCTGCTTCGCGAGCTGCACCGTGCGGGCGGCCGCGTCGTCGCCGTTACGCCGATACGCCGCCGTCAACTGCTCGTACGCATACGGCACGTACCCGTCGGTGTCGCGCCGCAGGACCTCAAGCCGCCGCTCGGCGGACTCGTGGGGGCCGAGCCTCGCGTAGGTCAGGCCGTCGAGGCGGACCTGAGCCGGCCAGACCTCCGGGGCTATGTGCAGCAGATCGAGCTGCGAGCCCCGCAGGGTGACCGCGCCGTCCACCGGGGCGGCGCCGCTCAGCCAGAGCGTCCCCGCGACAACACCGCTGGCCCGCAGCGCCGTCCCGCCCGGGTTCGACAAGCACGCGTCCTCAAGGTTCAACTGCCCCGGCACGCGCGCACCCCGCAGGTTGACCCGCCCGTACGCCCGCAGCCGCGCCCCGTGGAAATCGGTACCGGCGTTGAGGTTCGACGCGTGGAGTGCCGTCCCCCCGGGATTGCTGAGCACGGCGTCGTCGAAGGTGATGTTCCCGGCGATGACCGCCCCCGCCATGCGGACCAGGCCGTGCGCGGTGAAGCCCTTGTCGGCCTGGAGGTCGTCGTCGATGGTGACGCGGTTGAGCGCGAGGACGGGCTCGGACAACTCGACGCTCTCCTCGCCCAGTTCGGCCCCGTTGAAAAACACCGCCCCCGAGATCCGCGAGCCGCCGAGCCGGACGGGACCCCGGACACGACACCCGGTCATGCGCAGCGCACCGTCGATCCGCAGGGCGATACCGTTCAGGCCGGGCAGCGCGGACCAGCCGAGGTTCAGCCTCCGCAACTGCGCGCCGTACAGGTCGAGTTCTTCGTCGAAGTAGCAGGACAACAGGTGGAGCGGTTCCGGAATGTCCACGTGCTGAAGGTCGAGCTTCCCGCTGACCCGGGCGGCGATGAGGCGGAGCCTCGCTGTCTCGCCCGCCTGGCGAGGACCGTCGAGGAGCAGCGCCCGCAGCACCTCGGCCCGCACCGTCCGCTCGGGCCCCCACTCCGCGCCCGCCGCCGCCGTGTTCTGGCCCCGCACCCGGAAGTCGACGGTCCGCCCCAGCGGATACGCCTCCCACACCCGCCGCTCGGCATCGGTCAGTCGACTGATCTCCACCGCCGAGACTCTAGGCGAAGGCGTCGGCCAGCGCCTGCGTCTCGGCGTACGAGGGAACGCCCTCGGCCGACTTCGCGGCGCCGCGCGCCACCCCTTCGAGCGCCGCCACCGCCGCCCCCAGCGCCGCGCGGAAGAGCAGCGAGCCGCAGCTGACCCTTCCCACACCCGCCTGGGCCAGCTCGGGCAGGGCGGGCCCGTCCGGGGCGTGGAGGATGTTCAGCGGGGCATCGAAGCCCGAGGTCAGTTCGGCGATGACGCGTACGTCCTTCAGGCCCGGCACGAAAAGGCCGTCCGCGCCCGCCTGTTGGTACGCCGCGAACCGCTCCTCGGTCCGCGCCGCCGAGCGGCCGTCACCGCCCGGCGACAGCCAGTACGTGTCCGTGCGCGCGTTGACGAAGAGCCGGCCCCGCACCGCCTCCCGTACGGCCCGCAGGATCTCGCACTGATGCCCGGTGTCCCGCAGTGTGCCGTCGGGTCGGCCGTCCTCGATGTTGACGCCGACCGCACCGGCGTCGGCCAACTCGGCGGCCAGCGCGGCGACTTCCTCGGGGCGGTCGCTGAAGCCGCCCTCGACGTCGACGCTGAGCAGCGCGTCGAGGCGGGCCAGACCGCGGGCCAGGCGGACGGTCTCGTGCCGTGCGGCGCCTGCGCCGTCGGGCAGGCCCGCCGCCGACGCCACGCCCAGGCTGGTCGTCCCCACCGCCCGGAACCCCGCGGCCGCGAACGCCGCGGCCGACGCGTGGTCCCAGGCGTTGGGCAGCAGCAGGGGCGCACCGGAGCGGTGCAGGTCGCGGAACTCCTCGTACCGAAGTGTCATGCCCCGACGGTAAGGGGGCGACGTTTCGGGACGGACCGAAGCGTCCCGGTGGCGAAGATCGCGGTGGTGGGACGTGCGTGGGGGCCGAAGTTCAGGTCGTGTCCGGTTCGCGACATGGGATGGCACCCTAGCCTGTGGCGGACACCTCGGGGCCCGGCCTAGCGTCGCCGTATGCCGATGAACGAAGCACACCAGGCACTGTGCAGCTCCGACGAGTGGGCACAGACCGTCAAGGACCGCATCCTGCCCTGGGCCCTGGAGGGCGTCGAACTGGGCGACGACGTAGTGGAGATCGGCCCGGGGTACGGCGCCAACCTCCGCGTGCTCGTCGACCTCGTCCCCCGGCTCACGGCGATCGAGATCGACGAGGAGACCGCCCGGCTCCTGGCGCGCGACTGGGGCGACCGGGCCCGCATCCTGCACGCGGACGCCGCACGGATGCCGCTGCCCGACGCCGCGTACTCCGCGGTCGTCGGCTTCACGATGCTGCACCACGTGCCGACGGACGCCCTCCAGGACCGCATCTTCGCCGAGGCGTTCCGCGTGCTGCGCCCCGGCGGCGTCTTCGCGGGCAGCGACAGCCCGCCGAGCGACGAGCTCGACGAGCTGCACATCGGGGACGTCCTGAACACGGTGGACCCGGTGGAACTCCCCGGCCGTCTCAAGGAGGTGGGCTTCACGGGCGTCGCCGTCGATCTGCATCCGGAGACAGGAGGCATGCGGTTCCGCGCGCGCAAGCCACAGCCCGGCGTGCGGGGCCATGGCCCAACCTGCACGCCATAGCTCAAGATGTGGGCATGAAGAGTGACTTGTTCTCCAGCGACCACATGGCGCAGCCGGCCCACGCGCCCGGGATGGCCCTCCAGAACGCCAAGTCGATCAAGTACGCGGTCAACGGCGAGATGCACGCACGCCAGGGCGCGATGATCGCCTACCGGGGGAACCTGCAGTTCGAGCGGAAGGGCCAGGGCGTCGGCGGCATGCTCAAGCGGGCGATGACCGGCGAGGGCCTGCCGCTGATGGCCGTGCGCGGCCAGGGCGAGGCGTGGTTCGCGCACGAGGCGCAGAACTGCTTCATCGTCGACGTCGAGCCGGGCGACGTCCTGACCGTCAACGGCCGCAACGTCCTGTGTTTCGACCCGACCCTCTCGTACGAGATCAAGACGGTGAAGGGTGCGGGCATCACCGGCGGCGGCCTGTTCAACAGCGTCTTCACCGGCTCGGGGCGGCTCGGGCTGGTCTGCGAGGGGAACCCGCTGGTGATCCCCGTCTCGCCGCAGCAGCCGGTGTTCGTCGACACGGACGCGGTGGTCGGCTGGACCGCCGCCCTCCACACCTCCCTGCACCGCTCGCAGTCGATCGGCTCGATGATCCGCGGCGGGTCGGGCGAGGCCGTGCAGCTGAAGCTGGAGGGCGAGGGCCACGTCATCGTCCGCCCGAGCGAGGCGACCCCGCACAAGCCGCAGCAGCACTAGCACTGCCCCCTGGGGGCGGCCGCCCCCAGGGGGCAACCGCCTATCCCGCGGCCAGGCGCTCGTACCCCACCAGGCGCACGCACACCGTCAGGCCCTTGATCGCCTGCTCCAGCTCCGGGAGGCCCGGGTAGCTGGGTGCGATGCGGATGACGGCGTCGCGCGGGTCGTCCCCGTAGGGGTGTGTGGCCCCGGCGGGTGTCAGGACGATGCCCGCTTCGGCGGCGCGGCGTACGACCTCCTTGGCGCAGCCGTCCGGGACCGTGAGGGTCACGAAGTAGCCGCCCTTGGGCGAGGTCCAGGTGGCGAGGCCCGTGCCGCCGAGTTCGGTGTCCAGGATCCGCGCGACCGTCTCGAACTTGGGCTGCAGCAGGGCGCGCTGGCGCTCCATGTGGGCGCGCACCCCGTCGGCGTCCTTCAGGAACAGCACGTGGCGCAGCTGGTTGATCTTGTCCGGGCCGATCGAACGCTTCTGGTTGTTGGCCAGGAGCCACTTCACGTTCGCGGGCGACGAGCCGAAGAAGGCGACGCCCGCACCCGCCGCGGTGATCTTCGAGGTGGAGCCGAAGACGAAGGCCCGGTCCTCGTGCCCGGCCGCGGCGCAGGCGGCGAGCAGGTCCGCGATCTCGGCGGGCTCGTCGGTGAGGTGGTGGGCCGCGTACGCGTTGTCCCAGAAGATCCGGAAGTCGGGGGCGGCCGTGGGCATCGCGGCCAGCCGGGCCACGGTCGCGTCGCTGTAGACGACGCCGTCGGGGTTGCTGTACTTCGGCACGCACCAGATGCCCTTGACCGCCGGGTTCCCGGCGACGAGCCGCTCGACCTCGTCCATGTCCGGGCCCTCGTCGGTCATCGCCACGGGAATCATGTCGATGCCGAACCGCTGGCACAGCGCGAAGTGCCGATCGTAGCCGGGCACCGGGCACAGGAAGGCGATGCGCTCCTGGTCCACCCAGCGCGACTCGGCGCCGGGCAGCACGCCGAGGAGGGCGTGCACGAGGCAGTCGTGCATCAGCTCAAGGCTGGAGTTGCCGAGCGCGAGGAGCTGGTCCGCGGGGACCTGGAGCAGCTCGGCGAAGATCTCCCGGAGCTCGGGCAGGCCCTGGAGCCCGCCGTAGTTGCGTACGTCGGTGCCGTCGGCGGAGGTGTGCCGACCGCTGCCGGGCAGGCCCAGGAGTTCCTCGGAGAGGTCCAGCTGCTCCGGGGCGGGCTTGCCGCGGGTCAGGTCGAGGGAGAGTCCGCGGCCCGCGA
Organism: Streptomyces sp. NPDC025651; assembly: GCF_055558735.1. NCBI lineage: Bacteria > Bacillati > Actinomycetota > Actinomycetes > Kitasatosporales > Streptomycetaceae > Streptomyces > Streptomyces sp. NPDC025651. The sequence continues at coordinate 622,433 of NZ_JBVHLZ010000001.1, read as the reverse complement.
GATCGTCGTAGTCCTGCCGCGCCCGGTCGAGCAGCCCTGCCAGGGCCTGGGCGTCGGGGGTCGGCTCGGTGCTCATGGTGGTGCCTCTCGGGGTGCGGCTCGGGTGGGGTGGGGCCCGCCGAGGATACAAACCGGGGCGTGATCAGGTCACGGCCGCCCGTTGGGCGAGACCGGGGCCACCTGCGCGGGGCGGCGGTTCAGGGTGATCAGCAGGGCGCAGGAGAGGGCCGCCAGGACGGCTGCCGCCGCCAGCAGGGTCGGGGGGCGGGCCACGGAGCCGGACAGGAGTGTCACCGCGTACGGCGCGAACATTCCTGTGTACGCCGCCGTCCAGAAGTACGCGGTGAGGCGGGCCAGGCGGTGCGGTGGGGCCATGGCCGTGATCTCGGTGAGGCCGTGGGTCAGCACGAAGCCGTAGCCCGCGCCGAGGATCGCGGCTGCGGCGAGGGCCAGGGCGGGGTTTTCGGTCGCCGCGGCCAGGGCGGCCGTGCCGAAGCCTGTCGTGATGATCAGCAGGCCTGCCGCTGCCGTGGCCAGGCGGTGCCGGGGGGCGAGGCGGCGGGCCAGCGGTTGTACGAGCAAGCCCGTGCCGGGGACGATCGCCGTGGCTGCGCCTGCGTAGACGAGGCCTCCGTGTACCAGGCCCGGGAGGGTGACGAAGCCGGTGCTGGGGGCGGCGAAGACCCAGGGGGCTACGGGGAGTACTGCTCGGCGGAACCGTGTAGCCATGCCTCGTTGATCGGTGCTCGGCGTTGTGGGCTGTGCCCACCCTCCCCCAAGCTCTCGGCTTCGCTCGAGCAGGGGGGACCCCCCTCGCCGTGCGGAACGCCTGCCCACAGCGGGGACGGCAACGGTTTCAGGGGCGTTCAGCGCCGCCATTCCCGCCCCCGCCGCCAGCAACACATGCGGGACATACGCCACCACCATCGGCTCCGGCGACCACCGTGCTATCAGCGCCGCCACCAGGCCCCCCGACGCGAAGCCCGCCGAGACGAACAAGCCCGCCCGGCGCGAAGCCGTGGTCCCGGATGAGCCCTCCGCCGAGGACAGTTCCTTGATCCACGCGCTGCCCGCCGCCAGCAGGGCCCCCGCGCTCACCCCCGTCACGAACCGCCCCGGCCACAGCCACCCCGTGGCCCCCGCCCCCAGCATCAGCACCCCGGTGGACAGCAGGTTCAGCGCGAGCGCCGTCAGTGCCACCGGGCGGCGCCCCACGCGGTCGGCGAGCGGGCCGCCGACGAGGAGGCCGGGGATGAGGCCGACGACGTACAGCGCGAAGAGCCCGGTCACGGCGGACTCGGCGAGTCCGAGCTCGGACCTGTAGGCGCCGAGCAGCGCGGAGAACTGGTTGGCGCTCCACCCGGAGGCCATCATGATCCAGGCCGCCCGCACCCCGTACCGGCGGCGGGGAGCCCGCGCAGGAGCGGTCGCCGAGCCGGCCTCGGGGCGGGCGGAGGTGTGGGGAGTGGTGGTGCTCATGACGGTCAGTTCTAGGCGCGCGCCCTGCCCGTCCGCCGCCTGCGTTCACGAATCGTGAACGGCCCGCGCACCCCCGTGACCACCGGGTCTACGCTGGAGACATGCCCTCGTCACCGCTCGATCTACGGCTTCTGTCGTCCTTCCTCGCGGTGGTCGAAGAAGGTCACTTCGGCCGGGCGGCGGCCCGTCTCTTCCTCTCCCCGCCCGCCGTCACCCAGCATGTGCGCCGCCTGGAGACGGAGCTCGGCACGGTCCTGATCGACCGCACCGCGACCCCGGTGGCGCCCACCCCCGCGGGCGTCCGCCTGGCCGGTCACGCCCGCGTGCTGCTCGCCGCCTCGAACGCCGCCCTCGACGACATGGCCGAGGCCACCCGCCCCACGGCCGCGGGCCGCCCACTGCGCGTCGGCATCATGGGCCACGGCTCGGCGGAGCTGACCCCGGCCGCGATCAACGCCTACCGTCGCGCCCGGCCCGAAGTCCGGGTGGAGATACGCCAGTTGGACTTCACCGAGCATGTGACGGCTCTGACGGAGGACCGCGTGGACGTGGCCTTCGTCCGCCCGAGCCCCGACGACGAGCGGGTCGTCTCGGACGTCCTGACGACGGAGCAGCGCATCGTCGTCGTCCCCGCGCACTCCCCGCTGGCGGACGCCCGGCTCACCGGCGCGAGCGTCGCCGACATCGCGGGCCTGCCCTTCTTCCGCGTACCCGGCCACACCCCGCGCCCCTTCACCCAGTACCTCTACTTCGACGACGAGGCCCAGCGCCGCAGCACGGACTTCGCGGTGACCCCGCAGGAGGTCCTCACCGGCGTGATCACGGGCCGGGCGGCGGGCTCGGGCCTGAAGTCCTTCGCCCGCTACTACGCCTGGCCGGGCGCCGCCTTCGTACCGATCATCGACGCCCCGTGGGAGAGCAGCCACCTCGCGGTGCGCGCGGACGAGGAGAACCCCGAGGTGCGGATCTTCCGCGCGCTCACGGTGGCGCTCGCGCGGGAGCTCGGGCCCGTCATCAACAGCGAGGGCCTGCGCCCCTGGCCGGTGACGGACCATGGCGACCCCGATCCGAATCCCTCTCCCTGACGACCACGTGGAACGGTCCGTCGTCGTCGGCGGGGCGGTCGGCCGGCTGGCAGAGCACGAACGCGACGTCGTCGGCCAGCGGCTCCTTGGTGTGGTCGGTCAGGCGGGCGTACAGCGCGTCGAGCGCGTCGGCGGGCAGCGGTTCGCCCAGCGCCCGCGCCGCCCCTTCGAGCAGCGGGAAGTCGGCGCCGCTCGGGTCACGCGCCTCGCTGAGCCCGTCGGTGTAGAACAGCACCCGGTCGCCGGGCTGCAGCCAGGCACGGTGCACCGCGGGCCGCGGGCCGAGCCCCAGGGGCAGCGTGGGCTCCGGGGGTTCGAGCAGCTTGGTCTGCCTGCCCACCCGCAGCGGCGCGGGGTGCCCGCAGTTGACGATCCTGACCTCGCCGGGGGCGAACTCGGCGAAGAGCGCGGTGACGAACTCCTCCGGCCCCAGCGCCCGGGTGATCCGGGCGTCCATCAGCCGTGCAAGGTCGGGCAGTTGGGGCGTTACGTAGACCTGGTCGCGGAAGGCGCCGATGACCTCGGCCGTGAGCCGGAGGGTCTTCAGGTCGTGGCCGCACACGTCCCCGATGAGCACCCGGACGCCGTACGGCGTGTGTGCGATGTCGTACGCGTCGCCGCCCACCGTCGCCCCCTCGACGGGGCAGTGGTGCCGCGTGCAGACCTCCACGCCGCCGATGTGTGCGGCGACGGGGCGCAGGATCGCTCCCTCCGCCGCCCGCGCGGCCTCGGTGACCCGGTCCAGGGCGGCCGCGTCCGACGCGTGCCGGGCGGCGGCACGGACGGTGAGCGCGCCGCCCACCGCCAGGACCAGGAGGTCCAGGAAGAGGGACGGCGACACCGCGAAGCCGTACGTCGCCCAGGTCGCGAGCGCGAGAAGCACCGCCCCGCCCGCCACGGCGGCCGTCTGCCGTACGCCGAGCCGGACGCACGCCGCCAGCGGGGCGAGGAGCAGCGTGGCGGCCGTGGGTGTCCAGGTGCCTGTGAACACGCCCGGGGCGGCGAGGGCGAAGCAGACGGCCCAGGGGAGTGCGCGGCCGCCCCTGGCCCTCCATCGCTCACGCCACCCCATGAGGATGGCCATGCGCGGCCTCCCTGACTCTCCGTAACCCCGCTCCGTCGAACGGCCACTATGGCCGAAACGTCGCGTCAGCACGAGCTGATGACCGGACCAGGGCGCTGATGACCGGCGATGATCTACTCGTTCCGCCTTTTGCACGCACGGATCGGGGCGTCACTCAACTCGGTTCAATGTCGGGGCAATCACGACCCTTCGGCACCCTCGGGGAGCACACTGTGCGGCGTGCATCTTCCCTCCGAGACGACCAGCTTCATCGGACGGGCTGTCGAACTGCGGGCCGTCGCAGGTCTGTTGGAATCGGACCGCCTCGTGACGCTGACCGGCGTGGGCGGCGTCGGCAAGTCACGGCTCGCGCTGCGGGCCGCGCGCCGGGCGGAGCCGGACTTCCCCGACGGGGTGCATCTGGTCCAGCTGGCGCCGCTGCGCGAGCCGTCCCTGCTCGGGAACGTCCTCCTGGAGGAGCTCGGCCTTGCCGACCAGACCCTCGGGCCCGCCGAGGAGCTGGTCGCCCAATGGCTCGCCGACAAGCGGCTGTTGCTGTTCCTCGACTCGTGCGAGCACCTCGTCACGGCGTGCGCCCGCACGGTGCGGACCCTGCTCGACGCCGCGCCGGGCCTGCGCGTCCTGACCACCAGTCGGCAGCCGCTGGGCGTCGCGGGCGAGCGGTGCTTCGAGGTGGATCCGCTGCCGGTGTCGCATCCGCTCAAGGCCCCTGACAAAGCGCCGCTCAAGGACCCTTGCACGGCGACCGGGTGGGGCGACGCGCTGGCACTCTTCGCCGACCGGGCGGCCGCGGCGGTAACGGGATTCACCTGGGACGGCGCGCGGCGGGCCTCGGCCGCGGCCGTCTGCCACCGCCTCGACGGCATCCCCCTGGCCATCGAACTCGCGGCGGCCCAGCTGTCCGACCACTCCATCGAGCAGCTCGACGACCGGCTGCAGCACCGCTTCGAGGCGCTGATCGCCCAGGACGGAGCTCGCGGCACCACCGCGCCGCGCCACCGGACCCTGCGCACCACCATCGGCTGGAGCCACGAGCTGTGCGAGCCGCTGGAGCGGCTGCTGTGGGCCCGGCTCTCGGTGTTCGTCGGCGGCTTCCAGGCGGACGGCGCGCGGGCCGTGGGCGCGGGCGGTCCGCTCCCGGCCGACGAGGTCGAGCGGCTGCTCGAAGGGCTCGTGACCAAGTCCCTCGTACGCCGCCGCACAGACGGCACCGGGCCCGTGCGGTTCAGCATGCTGGACACGGTGCGGGAGTTCGGCGCGCAGTGGCTGCGGGAGCTGGGCGAGGAGGAGCCGACCCGGCGCAGACACCTGGACTTCCACCGGCGGCTGGCCCTGCGGGCCGACGCCGAGTGGCTGGGCCCGCACCAGATCTCCTGGTACACACGGCTCTCCGCCGACCACGCCAACCTCCGTACGGCGCTGGACTTCTCCCTGTCGCAGGGCGGGGGTCGCGCCGCACTGGAGATGGGCGGGGCGCTGTGGTTCTTCTGGGTCGCCTGCGGGTTCGCGCGGGAGGGGCGGTACTACCTGGGGCGCGCCCTCGACCTGTGCACGGAGCCGAGCGCCGTGCGTGCCAAGGCCGTGTGGGCGTACGGCACCACGACCATGGGGCAGGGCGACGGCGAGGCGACCCGGCGGATCACCGAGGAGTTCCGCGAGGCCATGGCGCACAGCGAGGACCCGGGCGCGGCCATCGCCATGGCCCACCTCGAAGGCAGCTCGCTGACCCTGTGGGGGAACCTGCGGGAGGCCGCCGCGGTGCTCGCCTCGGTGTCGGACTCCGAAGGCATGGACGGCGCCTTCCTCCATGCCCCGCTCCTGAGTCGGCTGACCCGTGCCTTCACCCACATCCACCTCGGGGAGTTCGCGGCCGCGGCGGACGTCGCCGACACGCTGCGCGCCCGGTGCGAGGAGCTCGGCGAGCAATGGCTTCGCGCCTGGGCCGGATACATGCGCGCGCAGGCCGCCATGGGCCTCGGACGCCCGGCCGAAGCCGCCGCCCACGCCCGGGCGGCGCTGCCGGGCAAGGTGCTCCTGCACGACACCATCGGCGCCGCCATGCTCGTCGATCTGCTGGCGTCGACGGCCGTCGGCACGGGCCACGGAACGCGGGCTGCCCGCCTCCTCGGCATCGGCCAGCACATGTGGCAGAGCGTCGGCCCGCCCCAGATGCGCGTCCCCTATCTGGTCGCCGCCCGCGCCGAGTCCGAGCGCGCGATCAGGGCGTCCATCGGCGACGCGGCGTACGAGAAGGAGTACGGGACGGGCCTGGGGACCAACCCCTCCGACGGCCTCGCCTACGCCCTCGCCCCGGGTGACCACGACGAGTAGCCCGCGGCCGCTACCCCACCCCCCGCATCCCCTGCCCCGCCCGCTCCCCGATCCCCCGGAAGTGGTCGGCCATCGCCCGCTGCGCGCGCCCCGCGTCCTTGGCGCGCAGCGCGGCCACGATGTCCCGGTGCCGGGCCACCGTCACCTGAGGCGCCGGGTCGCTCGCCCAGCCCCGCGCGCCCGCCACCCGGTGGAAGACGTTCCAGAACGCGCCGAGCAGCTGCGGCACCAGTTCGTTGCCGAGCGGGCGGTAGAGCGTCTCGTGGAACTCGCGGTCCAGGTCGGGGAAGGCGGTCCCGGCGCCGGCCGCCTCCTCCATCTGCCCCACCAGACGCTCCAGTCGGGCCAGTTCGGCCTCGCCGAGCGCCCCGGCGACGCGCCGCATGAGCCCCTCCTCCAGGACCTCCCGCACCTCCAGGATCTCCGCGAGCGCCCGGGTGTCGTCGCGGAGCCTGACGAGCGCGCGGAAGGTCAGGCCGTCGGCGAGCGGGGTGAGCGAGGCCTGCCCCACATAGGTGCCGTAGCCGTGTCTGATCTCCACGATGTCCAGGGCCTGGAGGGCCTTGAGCGCCTCGCGCACGGAGTTGCGGCTGACGCCGAGCGCGACCATCAGCTCGGCCTCGGTGGGCAGCGGCGATCCCGGCCGCAGCCCTCTTTCCAGGATCAACTCGACGACCTCACGCCGCACTTGACCGCTCACACGCCGCTCTCGGATCGGCTCCTGCGCCATGCGCGCCATCGTAGGCACGGATGACATCCCACGTCCCACCTCCGGCACGAGTTCGTCCCGATCGGATCCCTGCGCACTCTCTTGACCGGGTCCCGCGCCGCTCCTATGGTCGCCACGCCACCCACGACGTAGGACGTGGGACCTCTCAGGGAGGCAAGGGAGACACCGTGAGCGACCTGATCCCTCGGACCGCGCCGGACCGCCGGTCCTTCCTCAAGTACACCGGTGCGCTGAGCGCGGCCGCCGCCGTCACCACCACGCTCTCCGCCTGCTCGTCGGGGCCCGAGTCCACCAACGAGGCCGGGGGCGGTGGCAAGGGCGGCGGCTCGACGCTCACGGCCGTCATCGGCTACGGGAACGACGGCAGTTGGGACCCGACGCAGACCGCGTCCGCCTTCGCCATGGCCGGCAACGAGCACATCTACGAGGGCCTGCTCGGCACGGACCCCATCACCCGCGAGCCGTACGCGGCGCTCGCCACCGAGGTCCCGAACGACCTCAGGGCGACCACGTGGAAGTTCGCCCTGCGTCCCGGCGCCAAGTGGCACGACGGCAGGCCCGTCACCGCCGACGACGTGGTCTTCGTCTTCGACCGGATCCTGGACCCGAAGACCCAGACCCTGGCCAAGGGCTTCTTCGCGAGCTGGCTCGAGGAGGTCAGGAAGGTCGACGCCACCAACGTCGAGCTGATCCTCAAGTTCCCCTTCCCCGACGGCGCCGCGCGCCTCTCCCTCGCCAAGATCATGCCGAAGCACGTCTTCTCGAAGCCGGGCGCCTGGGACGACGCGACCAAGGGCAAGGCGGTGGGTTCGGGCCCGTACCGGCAGACCGCCCACAACCCGAAGTCGAACACGACCTTCGAGGCCTTCGAGGACTACAACGGCCCGCGCAGGGCGGCCTTCAAGAAGATGAACTGGCTGACGATCGTGGACGCGGCGCCGCGCGTCGCGAAGATATCCGGCTCCGGCGCGGACGCGGAGATCGCCGACAACATCCCGTACGCCAACATCGGGCAGCTCAAGAAGAGCGGGATGACCGTCGAGGGCGGCGCGGGCATGAACAACCTCTTCCTGCTCTTCAACACCGCGCACAAGCCCTTCGACGACGTACGCGTCCGGCAGGCCCTGCACTACGCCATCGACCGCGACAAGATGATCGAGGCGGCGCTCAGAGGCCACGGCAAGGCGGCCACGTCCTTCCTCAACGAGGCCAACCCCTCCTACCGGCCCGCGAAGACCGTCTATGGATACGACCTGGCGAAGGCGAAGAAGCTCATGGAGGAGGCCGGGGTCGACAACTTGAAGATCAACCTCATGGCCGTGAACGTGAGTTGGATCGTGGACTGCCTGCCCACCATCCAGGACGGCTGGGAGAAGCTCGGCGTCGAGGTCACCCTCGACCCGCAGGAGACCACCGCCGTCTTCACCAAGCTGGACCAGAAGAAGGACTTCCAGGTCGTCGCGGCCGCCTCGAACCCCAACCAGTTCGGGCTCGACGCCGACCTGATCATGCACTACAACTACGGCCCCGAGAACATCTGGATGGGCTACGCCCGCTGGGCGGACGACGCCGTCGCCAGGAAGCTCTTCAAGGACATGGACCGGGCGACCCGCGAGCCCGAGGCGAGCAAGAAGAAGACCATGGTCCAGGAGTACATCGACACGGTGGCCGAACAGGCCGTGCTCTACCCGGTGGTCCACAACGAACTCATGACCGCCTGGGACCCCAGGAAGGTCACAGGCGTCAAGGCCCAGCCCTACCCGGGGATCAATCTGCTCCAGGCCAAGTGGGCCTGAGGCACGGCCGGTTCAGGAGTCGTACGCCGTGACCGCAGTCCTCAGAATCCTGGCCCGCCGGATCGCCCTGCTCGTGCCCCTGCTGCTCGGCATCGTGCTCTTCGTCTTCCTCGTGATGCGCTTCTCGGACGTCGACCCGGCCTCCGCGTTCTTCCAGGGCGCCAACCCGACCCCCGAGCAACTGCACCAGTTCCGCGAGGAGAACGGGCTCCTGGATCCGCTGCCCGTGCGCTACATCGCCTTTGTGGGGGACCTGCTCCAGGGCGACCTCGGCATCAGCGTCCTCAACCGCTCTCCCGTCGTCGACCAGATCGCCACCGCCCTGCCGCTCACCATGCAGCTCACCTTCCTGGGGCTCGGCATCGCCGTGGCGGTCTCCCTCACCCTCGGCGTGACCGCCGCGATCTACCGCGACCGGCTGCCGGACCAGCTGATCCGCGTCGTCTCCCTGACCGGCGTCGCGGCGCCCGGCTTCTGGCTGGCGCTGCTGATGATCCAGTACCTGGCGGTGGACCTCGGCTGGTTCCCGACCGGCGGCTACATCAACCCCGGCGACTCCCTCACCGGCTGGCTCAGGACCATGACGCTGCCCGCCCTCGCGCTCTCCCTGCCGGTGGCGGCGGGCCTGACCCGCATCATCCGCACGGCCGTGGTCGAGGAGCTCGACAAGGACTACGTGCGGACGGCCATCGGCAGCGGACTGCCGCCGGTGGTGGTCGTGGGCAGGAACGTGCTGCGCAACGCCCTCATCAACCCGCTCACCGTGCTCGGCCTGCGCGTCGGGTACCTGCTCGGCGGCGCGGTCGTCATCGAGACGATCTTCTCGCTGCCCGGCATGGGGAAGCTGATGATCGACGCCGTGAAGAACGGCGACCCGGCCGTCGTGCAGGGCGTCGTCATCACCACCGCCGTCGGCTTCGTGGTCGTGAACCTCGTCATCGACATCCTGTACCTGCTGGTCAATCCGCGGCTGAGGGAGGCGAGTTGATGTTCACCTCGCGCAAGGAGCTCACCGCGAGGCTCGCGGTCCCCGGCATCCGGCTCCGCTCGCTGCGCAAGCTGCCGCTCCTGTCCCGCGTGGCGGTCGGCGTCCTCGGCGTCGTCGTACTCATGGCACTCCTCGCCCCGCTGATCGCCCCGCACGACCCGCTCGACCAGCAGACCCAGGCGGGCGGCACCGGGGCCCCCTCCGCCGACCACTGGATGGGCCAGGACAGCCTGGGCCGCGACATCCTCAGCCGACTGATGCACGGGGCGCGCTGGTCGCTGGCGATCGGGCTCGGCGCCACCCTGCTCGCCCTGGTCGTCGGCGCGCTCGTCGGCGCCGTCGCGGCGACCTCCCGCAAGGCCGTCGACGAGACGCTGATGCGCTGCCTGGACGTCGTCATGGCGTTCCCCGGCATCGCGCTCGCCGCCGTGCTCGTCGCGGTCTTCGGCGGCGGCATCCTCGTCCTGATCTGTGCCATCGCCTTCCTGTTCACCCCGCCGATCGCCCGCGTCGTACGGGCCAACGTCCTCGACCAGTACGGCGAGGACTACGTCGTCGCCGAACGCGTCGTGGGCGCGCGCACCCCGCACATCCTGATCCGGCACGTCGCGGTCAACTGCGCGGCGCCCGTCCTCGTCTTCTGCACCGTGCAGGTCGCCGAGGCCATCGTCTTCGAGGCCTCGCTCTCCTTCATCGGCGCGGGGGTGCGGCCGCCCGACCCGTCCTGGGGCAGCGTCATCGCCGACGGCAAGAACATGGTCCTGATCGGCGGCTGGTGGGCGACGGTCTTCCCCGGGCTCCTGATGCTGCTCACCGTCCTCGCCCTCAACATCCTCTCCGAGGGGGTCTCGGACGCCTGGGCGGCGCCGTCGGGACGGGACGTCGAGGGCGCCGCCCGCGACGAGGACCGCCTGGAGGCCCCCGAGCCCGGCAGCGGCAAGGTCCTGGAGCTGCCGGGCCTGACGGAGGCGGCCCACCGCCTGCGCACCAGGGCCCGCCCCCTGCCGACGGCGCCCCCGGTCCTGGCCGTCGACCACCTGCGGATCTCCTTCCCCCAGCGGCACGGCGGGGTGGACATCGTCGACGGCATCACCTTCGACGTCCGCCCCGGTGAAGTCCTGGGCCTGGTGGGCGAGTCGGGCTGCGGCAAGTCACTGACGGCGCTGACGGTGATGGGCCTGGAGCCGAAGGGCGCCCGGGTGGGCGGCAGCGTCACCTTCGACGGCCAGGAGCTGATCGGCCTGCCCATGCGGGCCAGGCGCCGGCTGCTCGGCCACGACATGGCGATGATCTACCAGGACGCCCTGTCGTCCCTGAACCCGGCGATGACCGTGCGCTCCCAGCTCAAACAGGTCGTACGAAGGGGTGGGCGCCGCACGCCGGCCGAGCTCCTCGACCTGGTGGGCCTGGACCCCGAACGCACCCTGCGCAGCTACCCGCACGAGCTCTCCGGCGGCCAGCGCCAGCGCGTGCTGATCGCGATGGCCCTGTCCCGCGACCCGAAGCTGATCGTCGCCGACGAGCCGACGACCGCGCTGGACGTGACGGTGCAGGCGCAGGTCATCCAACTCCTGCTCCGCCTGCGCGAGGAGCTGGGCTTCGCGCTGATCCTGGTCTCGCACGACCTGGCGCTCGTCGCCGACGTCACCGACCGGGTGGTGGTGATGTACGGCGGGCAGATCGTCGAGACGGGCGTCACCGCGGACCTGGTGGAGGCCCCGACCCACCACTACACGCGCGGCCTGCTCGGCTCGGTCCTCTCCCTGGAATCGGCGGCGCGCCGCCTCACCCAGATCAAGGGCGTCGTGCCGTCCCCGGCGGACTTCCCTGCGGGGTGCCGCTTCGCGGACAGGTGCCCGCTGGCTGGCGAGGTGTGCCGTGAGCAGACGCCGGTGCTGGTGGGCGGCCGGGCGCATGCGTCGGCGTGCCACCACCCGGCGCCGCGAGAAGCAGCGCCCCGAAGGGGCGCGGGGCTGCATCAACAAGCGGCTCCGCCGCGGGGCGCGACCAGCCACAACGCACGCGCGGACGCGCATCCCCCCGACATCCCCACGGCGCGCCGCCCGACAACAGAGGGAAAGCCGAAATGACCACGCCGATCGCAGAGTTGAGCGACGTGCACGTAGTGCACAAGGCAAGGTCGGGCGGCCTTCTGTCACGGGACCACGTATACGCCCTCACCGCAGCCACCTTGGTCATCGCCCCAGGTGAAACCATAGGCATCGTAGGGGAATCCGGCTGCGGCAAGTCGACCCTCGCCAAGGTCCTCGTCGGCGTACAGCGCCCGACGAGCGGAACCGTGTCGTTCCGGGGCGACGACCTGTGGACGATGAAGCCCGCCGCGCGCCGCGCGGCCATCGGCACGCGCACCGGCATGATCTTCCAGGACCCGTCGACCGCCCTGAACCGCAGGCTGTCGATCCGGCAGATCCTCCGGGACCCCCTGGACGTGCACAAGCGGGGCACGTCCCGTGAAAGGGACGACCGCGTACGGGAGTTGATGTCCCTGGTCGGCCTGCCGAAGGCCCTCGCGGACGGGCTGCCGGGCCAGCTCTCCGGCGGGCAGCGCCAACGCGTCGCCATCGCAAGGGCGTTGGCGCTCTCACCGGATCTGCTGGTCGCCGACGAGCCGACGAGCGCCCTCGACGTGTCCGTGCGCGCCCAGATCCTGAACCTCCTCCTGGACCTGAAGGAACGCCTGGGCCTCGCCCTCGTCTTCGTCTCGCACGACATCCAGACCGTGCGCAGGATGAGCGACCGCGTCGTCACGATGTACCTCGGGCGGATCGTCGAGGAGTCACCGGCCGAGGAGATCCCGGACCGCGCCCGGCACCCGTACACGCGCGCCCTCTTCTCCGCCACGCCGGGACTGCTCGACCCCATCGACCCGATCCCGCTGGCTGGGCCCGTGCCGTCGGCGACCCGGCCGCCGAGCGGCTGTCCCTTCCGTACGCGGTGCTGGAAGGCGGACGAGGTGTGCGCCGAAGCCATGCCGGAGGTCTCGCACGCCTCCGACGCCGAACCGGCGGGCACACCGCACCGGTTCCGGTGTTTCCACCCCGTGGGCGAGGGACAGTCGACCCACGAGCTAGTGACCCAGGCCGCCGCCACGGCCCCTGCCGCCATTCCCCGGGAGCAACCATGACTCTTCCCGCCCCGCTGACCGGTGTCGTCCCGCCCGTCTGCACCCCGCTGACACCGGACCGCGAGGTGGACACCGCCTCCCTCACCAGGCTCGTCGACCATCTGGTCGAGGGCGGCGTGGACGGCCTGTTCGTGCTCGGCTCGACCTCGGAGGTCGCGTATCTCACGGACAGGCAGCGCGCGCTGGTCGTGGACACGGTCGTACGTCACGTGGCCGGCCACCTGCCCGTCCTCGCCGGGGCGATCGACATGACCACGCCCCGGGTCCTCGACCATGCGCGCGCCCTGGCCGCGGCGGGCGCGGACGCGGCCGTGGTCACCGCGCCCTTCTACACGCGGACCCACCCAGCCGAGGTCGCACGCCACTTCCGCCTGGTGGCGCGGGGCTGCGGGGTGCCGGTGTTCGCGTACGACCTGCCGGTGTCGGTGCACACCAAACTGGGCGCGGACCTGGTCCTCGAACTGGCCGAGGAGGGCGTGCTCGCGGGGTTGAAGGACTCCAGCGGTGACGAGGGCGGCTTCCGGGGCGTCGTGCTCGGGAAGCGTTCGGGGGCGGGGCTCGCCGGGTTCAGCGTCCTGACGGGGTCCGAGGTGACGGTCGACTCGGCGCTCGCGATGGGCGCGGACGGCGTGGTGCCCGGCCTCGGGAACGTGGACCCCGCGGGGTACGTGCGCCTGTACCGCGCCTGCCGCGAGGGCGACTGGGCGCGGGCGCGGGCCGAACAGGAGCGGCTGTGCGGTCTGTTCGGGATGGTCACGGCGGGCGACCCGGCCCGGATGGGCGGCAGTTCGTCGGCGCTCGGCGCGTTCAAGGCGGCGCTGCACCTGCGCGGAGTGATCGCCTGCCCGGCGACGGCGGAGCCCCAGATCCCCCTGTCGGCCCCGGAGACCGAGACGGTGGGCAAACACCTCGCGGCGGCGGGACTGCTCTGAGGTGTGTGCGGGGCCGGGGCGCGGCTCAGGACTCGGACGGCGCCGACCCCGGCGCCACAAGGCCCGACTCGTAGGCGACGATGACCAGTTGGGCCCTGTCCCGCGCGCCCAGCTTGCCCATGATGCGGCTGACGTGCGTCTTCGAGGTGAGCGGGCTCAGGCCCAGCGTCTCGGCTATCTCCGTGTTGTTCAGGCCGCGTGCCACGAGTCGCAGGACCTGCCGCTCCCGCTCCGAGAGGCCTTCGGGGCCGCCCGCGACGGTGAGTCCGGCGTCCGGCGCCCGCAGCACCCGGGCGATCAGGCGGGCCGTGGGGCCTGGCGAGAGGAGGGAGTCGCCGGCCGCCACCGTACGGATGGCGTCCAGGAGTTCGGCGGGCTTCGTGTCCTTGACCAGGAAGCCGGACGCGCCGGCGCGCAACGCGTCGACGACGTGCTCGTCCGTGTCGTACGTCGTCAGCATCAGGACCTTCACGCCCGCCAGGTCCTCGTCGGCGGCGAGCAGCCGGGTCGCCTCGATGCCGTCGAGGTCGGGCATGCGGATGTCCATGACGACGAGGTCGGCGCGCTCGGAGCGGGCCAGGTCGACCGCCAGGCGCCCGGTGCCCGCCTGCGCGACGACCTCCATGTCGGGCGCCGAGTCGACGAGCATCGCGAACGCGGCGCGTACGAGCGTCTGGTCGTCGGCGAGCAGCACACGGATGGTCATCGCGGACCTCCCGAGGAACGGAGGCGCGGACCTCCCGAGGAACGGGGGCTCAAGCCTCCCGGGGGACCGGGGCGCGGACCTCCCGAGGAACGGGGGCTCAAGCCTCCCGAGAGACCGGGGCGCAGACCTCCCGAAAGACCGGGCCGCAAGCCTCCCGGGAACCGGGGCCGCGAGCCTCCCGACGAGCAGGGCGTCATGTCAGTCCTCCCAAGGACACAGGTGCGAGCGGCAGCACCGCCGAGACCATGAAACCCCCTTCCGGCCGCGGCCCCGCCTCCAGGGTGCCGCCGACCGTCCTGGCCCGCTCCCGCATGCCGACGAGCCCGTAGCCAGGCGCGTGCGCGGTCTCCTGGACGCCGACGCCGTCGTCCGTGACCCGCACGCACAGTGCCGCCTCGCGCGTGCGCACCGCCACCCGGACCGTGGGGCCGGGCCCCGCGTGCCGCACGGCGTTGGTGAGCGCCTCCTGCACGATGCGGTAGGCGGCGACGCCCACGGCGGGCGGCGCCTCGCACTCCCCCACGTCCAGCTCGACGCGGGCTCCCGCGGTGCGGGCCGCGTCCACGAGGTCGGGCAGGCCGTCGAGGCCGGGCAGCGGTCCCCTCGTCTCGTCGTCGGCGCCGGACCTCAACACCTCCAGCGTGGCGCGGAGTTCACCGCGGGCGGTGCGGCAGGTCTCGGCGACGTCGTCGAGGGCCTTGGCGACGGCCGTCCGGTCGAGCCGGTCGGGGTCGGCGGCGAGGACGTGCGCGGCGACGGAGGTCTGGACGCCGACCAGCGTGATGCTGTGCGCGAGCAGGTCGTGCAGATCCCGGGCGACCCGCAGCCGCTCCTCGGCGACCCTGCGCCGGGCCTCCTCCTCGCGCGTGCGCTCGGCGCGCTCGGCCCGCTCCAGGACCGAGGCGACGTACTGCCGGTGCATGCGCACGTACACGCCGAGCAGCAGGAACGCGACGATCCAGCCGGAGATGCGGAGCGACTCGGCGCCCTCGGCCATGCCTTCGCTGAACTTCAGGCTCAGCATGATGCCGAGGACCGCGGTGCCGACGAGGACCGCGTTGCGGGGCCTGGACCGGGAGGCCACGGTGAACAGGGCGGCCATCGACACCGCCATGGGCGCGGTGTGGTTGTTGTCCAGGGAGTGGTAGGTCATGAGGATCACCATCAGGGCGGCCATGACCCGCATCGGGGCGCGGCGCCGCCACACGATGACGACGTGGGCGACGAGCAGCAGCGCCCAGCCGAACAGGCCTGGCGGGTCGCCGTTGTCCCGCACGACCCGCACGATCACGACGGAGCTCGCCGCCATGGCGAGGGCGAACAGGACGTCCGTGCGCAGCCGTTCGCCGGGGGCGGCCGGCCCGAGGACGCGCTCGACGAGGTTGCGGCGGGCGGTGCCGCGCGCCGCGCCCTGGCCTGTGACGGGTGATTCCACCGGTCCATCTTCGGGTACGCGGGCGCCCCTCCGGGAGAGGAGGGGCGCCCTGGAGGCCGGCCTCAAGGGGTGGGGACCCGGACGGGTTCGGTCTCGGGGGCGGGGGCCGCGGGCCGGGGCCTGGACAGCGGGCCCGGCCACCACACCTTCCTGCCGAGGGCGACACTGGCGCTCGTCACCAGATACGTCCGTACGAGGAAGGTGTCGAGCAGCACGCCGACCGCGATGACGAAGCCCAGCTCGACGAGTTGGACCAGCGGCATGTTGGTCAGGACGGCGAACGTCGCGGCGAGCACGAGCCCGGCCGACGCGATGACGCCGCCCGTGGTGCGCAGCGCGGTGAGCGCGGCCGCCCCGGGTTCGGCCCCGTTCAGGCACTCCTCCCGCATGCGGTGCATCAGGAAGATCCCGTAATCCACCCCGAGTGCGACGAGGAAGACGAAGGAGAGGAGTCCGAGCCCCGGGTCGGTGCCCTCGAAGCCGAAGAGCGGTTCGAGGACGAGGCCCGCGATGCCGAGCGAGGCGCCCCACACGGCGACGACCGCGGCGAGCAGCAGCAGCGGCGCGACGAGGCTGCGCAGCAGGGCGACGAGGATCAGCAGGACGGCGCCGAGGACGAGCGGCACGACGATGGTGCGGTCACGGGCGTTGGTGTCCTTCAGGTCCAGCTGCTGTGCGCTGGACCCGCCGACGTAGGAGCCGTCGAGACGGTCGTTGTCGCGCAGTGCCTCGATGGTCGCGGTCTCGCCCGCCGACTCGGGCGGGGCCGCCGCGAGCACGGAGATCTCGGTCCAGCCCTTGGCGGTACGTCCCTTCTCGGCGGCGTCGACGCCCTTGGTGTCCCGGATCTCGGCGAGGGACTCGGCGGCCTTGCCCGCGGGCGTCATGACGGTGATCGGCTGCGTGCCGGACTCGGGGTAGGCGGCGGCGAGGGTCTCCATGGCGGACACGGACTCGGGGGTCTTGGTGAAGGAGTCCTCCTGCTTGAGCGACCCGGGCAGGTTGAACGCGCCGAGCGCGAGCGCCCCGAGCAGCACGGCCCCGCTCGCGAGCACGGTGAGCGGCCTGCGCCCGGCCGAACTCCCCATCGCGGCGAAGAGGCTGCGGCGCTGCTTGGGCACGCTGCCGAAGGCGGGCACGAGCGGCCAGAACACGCGCCGCCCGAGCAGCACGAGGACGGCGGGCAGCAGCGTCAGCATGGCCACGAGCGCGCACAGGACCCCGACCATGCCGAGCGGCCCCATGCCGCGGCTGCTGTTGAGGTCGGCGGCGAGCAGGCAGAGCAGCCCGGCGGCGACGGTCCCCGAGGAGGCGAGCACGGCGGGCCCGCAGCCGCGCAGGGCCGCGGTCATGGCGTCGTGGGGCCGCTCGATCCTCCTCAGCTCCTCCCGGTAGCGGGAGACGAGCAGCAGGGCGTAGTCGGTGCCCGCGCCGAACACGAGGATGGTCATGATCCCCGAGCTCTGTCCGGTGACGGAGGTCCCGAACGCCTGGTTCAGTCCGTACGCGACGCCCATCGCGAGGTAGTCGGCGACGCCCGCGACGGCGAGCGGCACGAGCCAGAGGAAGGGACTGCGGTAGATGAGGATCAGCAACAGCGCGACAACACCGGCGGTGGTGTAAAGCAGCGGTCCGCCAAGGGAGTTGTAGACCTCACCGGCATCGGTGTCGAGCGCCCCGGCCCCGCCGACGTCGACGCTCAGCCCGTCCTCGCCACGGGCGATGTCGCGCACATCCGCCACGAGGGCGTCCCGCTTCTCCTCGTCCTGCCCCGGCTCGGTGGAGGCGACGGGATACATGAGCGTGGTCCCGTCCTCGGACGGCACGCCCTTGGGCTCGGCGACCAGCGGGTGCGCCCGCGCGATCTCGTCGACCTGCTCGCCCGCGGCGGCCCTGTCGGCGGCGGTGAGTCCGCCGTCCCGGTGGTAGACGAGCACCAGCTCGGTGGCCTCGCCACCGGGCAACTGGTCCTGGATCTTCGCCACTTCGGTGGAGCCCGCACTGGCCGGCAGGTAGTCGACGGGCCGGTCCTTCTGGACGTCGGCGAGCTTGGCGGCGAACGGCGAGGCGAGCGCGATGACGACGATCCACAGCCCCAGAAAAACCCAGGGCACGGCACGCCTTCGCCTTCGCGGCACGGCAGCGGTCGGTGTGGCCCCCATGACGGGCCTCCTTCGGCAGGGGTGACGTGTTCGAGGTCAACCCTCCCGGGACACTCCCGTCGATCCGTCGGGCTCGGGGGTGAGTTGGGGGGTACGGCTCGGGGAGGCCCGGTCCGCCCCGTACTCCCCGCGGATACTCCCTGGGGAGTATCCGCGTCAGGACGGCGTCCGCGCCGCCACGAGCAGCCTGGCCACCTCGTCCGCGTCGATCGTGAGCGCGCAGCCCGCCGTGGTGAGGACGTCGCGTTCGGCGGGGGTGTAGGGGCCGTCGGCGAGGGCGATCCTGGCGCCCTGGAGCAGCAGGGCCTCGCGGCCCGCGGGGGCGAGGTGCGGGGCCAGGGGGCCGAGCGCCTCGTGGAGTTCGATGGCGAGGCCGGGGCCGCAGTCCGGCTCGGCGGCGCGGCCCGTGTCGGTGGCGAGCGCGTCGACGAGGGCGACGAGCCGCTCCTCGGTGCAGTCGTCGTAGCCCGCGCCGCGCAGCGTGGCCACGGCCGTGTCGAGGGTGGTGCGCGAGGTGGTGCCGCCGGTGGAGAGGACCGCGAGGACGATGGTGTGCACGGCGTCGCGGAGCATCGCGGACAGGCGCGTGGTGGTGGGGTGGTCCAGGACGTCCGGGTCGAAGAAGTCCTGGCAGGCGGCGCACTGGATGACGGGGCCCGCGGTGCCGCGCGGCAGGACGGGCAGGCCGAGCAGGACGAAGCGGCGCCGCCCCGTCAGGCGCTGGTAGTTGCGGTCGCCGCCGCAGGCCGGGCAGAAGAACTCGCCGTCACCGACGGCGTCCCAGGCCGTGTGCATGCCGATCACGCGCCTGCACACGGCTCGCCCGCGCGAGACGGGCAGCGCGAGGATGCGGGATTTCCGGCCGTTTCGTCCCCGATCTGGCAGCACCACGCACCTCCGTAACTCCCCGGCTGCATTGCCGCGTTGGCGTGATGTTAGCCACATCGGTGATGCGGCGTCAGCACCTCGTACAGGAGAGCGATCCCGACATGGCCGGGAGACGACGCGGCCCCGCCCGCCGGATCGGCGGACGGGGCCGGGAAAGCGCCGGTGGAGGGGTCAGCGCGCCGCGCGGTTGACCGCCGAGACGGCGGCCTTGAGCGAGGCACGTGTCGTGTTCGCATCGATGCCGATGCCCCACAGGACCTTGTCGCCGATCGCGCACTCGATGTACGAGGCGGCCTGCGCGGACGCGCCCTCGCTCATCGTGTGCTCCTGGTAGTCCAGGAGGCGTACGTCGATGCCGATGCCCTGCAGCGCGTCGAAGAACGCGGAGATCGGGCCGTTGCCCGAGCCGGTCAGGACGGTGTCGGCGCCGTCCAGCGTGGCCTCGACGGTGAGGGTGTCGACGCCGTCCGTGTCGGTCGTCGTCTGGCCGTTCTTGACCTGAATCCGACCCCAGGGGTTCTCGGGGTTGGGCAGGTACTCGTCCTGGAAGACGCTCCAGATCGCGGCGGGCGTGACCTCGCCGCCCTCGGCGTCGGTCTTGGCCTGGATGATCTTCGAGAACTCGATCTGCATGCGGCGCGGCAGGTCCAGCTTGTGGTCGTTCTGCAGGACGTACGCGATGCCGCCCTTGCCGGACTGCGAGTTGACGCGGATGACGGCCTCGTAGGAACGGCCGACGTCCTTGGGGTCGATGGGCAGGTACGGCACGGCCCACTCGATGTCGTCGACGGTCTTGCCCCGAGCCGCGGCCCGGGTCTCCATCGCGTCGAAGCCCTTCTTGATGGCGTCCTGGTGGGAGCCGGAAAAGGCGGTGTAGACGAGGTCGCCCGCGTACGGGTGGCGGGGGTGGACCTCCATCTGGTTGCAGTACTCGTAGACGCGGCGGATCTCGTCGATGTCCGAGAAGTCGATCTGCGGGTCGACGCCCTGGCTGAACAGGTTCATGCCCAGCGTCACCAGGTCGACGTTGCCGGTGCGCTCGCCCTGGCCGAACAGGCAGCCCTCGACGCGGTCGCCGCCGGCCATGACGGCCAGCTCGGCGGCGGCGACGGCGGTGCCGCGGTCGTTGTGCGGGTGGATGGACAGGCAGACGAACTCGCGCCGGGACAGGTTGCGGCTCATCCACTCGAAGCGGTCCGCGTGGGTCGAGGGCGTCGAACGCTCCACCGTGGCGGGCAGGTTGAGGATGATCTCGCGCTCCGCGTCGGGCTGCCAGACGTCCATGACGCCCTCGCAGACCTCCAGCGCGAAGTCCAGCTCGGTGTCGGTGAAGATCTCGGGGCTGTACTGGTAGCCGAAGGTGGTCTCGGGGCCCAGCAGCTTGTCGGCGTACTCCATGACCAGGCGCGTGCCGTCGACGGCGATCTGCTTCACGGCGTCGCGAGAACCGCGGAAGACGACGTCGCGCCAGACGGGGGCGGTCGCGTTGTACAGGTGCACCGTGGCGCGCCGGGCGCCCTTCAGGGACTCCACCGTGCGCTCGATGAGCTCCTCGCGCGCCTGGGTCAGGACGGAGATCGTCACGTCCTCGGGGATCGCGTCCTCGTCCTCGACGATCGACCGTACGAAATCGAAGTCCGTCTGCCCCGACGAGGGGAAGCCGACCTCGATCTCCTTGTAGCCCATGCGCACCAGCAGGTCGAACATCGCGCGCTTGCGGGCCGGGGACATCGGGTCGATCAGCGCCTGGTTGCCGTCGCGCAGGTCGGTGGAGAGCCAGCGGGGGGCGACCGTGATCCGCTTGTTCGGCCAGGTGCGGTCGGGGATGTCCACCTGCTCGTACTGCCCGTACTTGTGGACGGGCATGGAGGTGGGGCGCTGGAAGTTCGGCATGTGCGGGGCTCCTCGGGAATGTCCTGAAGGACGGCCGACGGTCTTAGCGCAACGCCGAACTCCGCGGGGAGGGGGTCGGCCTCGACTACAGGCCCTCGCCGCGGCAGCTAAGGAGAAGCAGCCCGAATCGCATGATGGGCCGAGCCTAGCCGAGCCGCGCGATGTGCGCGGGCCCGTATCAGTATGCGGGATCGCGGCCAGGTAACGGCTATGGCGTGATCAATACCTCTATTTCACTAATCATGGTTGCAGGTAGTGACAGCGGCATGACCCAGTGCCACATTGCCGCCATGACCGCCAACCCGACGGGCTTCGAGCCCGTTTTCTGCACCATCGTGCCGCCCCACGTCCTGGACACCCTCGCCCAGAGCCAGGACCCCGCACTCGCCGCGCCCGCCCGCCGCACCCTGGAGCGGGACGCCATCGAGCGCACCCACCGCCGCCTGACGACCGTCATCGGCGCGCCCAGCGTGGCCCCGCCCAAGGAAGCCGCGGAGGGCAAGCCGCACCGCACCATCTACGACGCCAAGCACCGCACGGAGCTCCCGGGCCGCAAGGTGCGCGGCGAGGGCGACAAGCCCGGCAAGGACGCCACCGTGAACCGCGCCTACGCGGGCCTCGGCGCGACCTTCGAGCTCTTCCAGAAGTCCTACGACCGCAACTCCATCGACGGCAACGGCCTGCCGATGAACGCCACCGTGCACTACGGCGAGGACTACGGAAACGCCTTCTGGAACGGCGAGCAGATGGTCTTCGGTGACGGGGACAGGGAGATCTTCCTCGACTTCACCATCCCCGTGGACGTCATCGGCCACGAGCTCACCCACGGCGTCGTGCAGTACACGGCCAACCTCACGTACTTCGGCCAGCCGGGCGCCCTGAACGAGTCGATGGCCGACGTCTTCGGCTCGATGATCAAGCAGTACACGCTCGGCCAGACCTCGTCCGAGGCCGACTGGCTGATCGGCGCGGGCCTGCTCGCCCCGCGCGTCACCGGCAAGGCACTGCGCTCCATGAAGGAGCCCGGCACCGCGTACGACGACGACGTGCTCGGCAAGGACCCGCAGCCCGCCGACATGGACCACTACGTGAAGACGGGCCGCGACAACGGCGGCGTGCACATCAACTCCGGCATCCCCAACCGCGCGTTCTACCTGGTCGCCGACGCGCTCGGCGGTCACTCGTGGGAGCGGGCGGGACAGATCTGGTACGCCGTCCTGACCGGCGGCGAGCTCGCGCAGGACGCGTCGTTCAAGGACTTCGCGAAGCTGACGGTCGACGCCGCCCGCACCAAGTACGGCGACGGCGACGAGCTCAAGGCCGTCATCGACGCGTGGTCCACGGTCAAGGTCCCGACCACCGACTGAAGACGCGCTACCGGCCGCCCGCCCGGTGGAGTAGACAGGACCCATGCGTATCCAGGTGAAGCGGACCGGAGGATTCGCGGGCATCGACCGGCACGCCGAGGTGGACACCTCGGGGCTGGCCGATGCCCCGGAATGGCACGCCCTGGCCGAACAGGCCCTGGCCGAGGGCCGGAGCACCCCGCCGATAGGGGTGCCGGACGGCTTCAACTACCAGCTGACGGTGGACGGGCGCACCGTGTACTGCTCGGACCCGCGCCTGACGGAGCCGCAGCGGAAGCTGATCTCGCGGGTACTGAAGGAGGGTTCGTAGCCGGTACGCGGCCAGTTCGTGGGCCGGGCCGTGGCCCGGCCCACAGAACCTGAGCCTTGTTCATCTTTTCCGCGCACGCCCATTGACTTCCGTACTCGGCGGTACGGAAGATCCCGCCCATGGCAGCGAGTGCGGCGACACCGGCGAGAGACCCGTTCCCCCAGTTCCCCCGCGACTTCCTGTGGGGGGTGTCCACATCGGCCCACCAGATCGAGGGCGCCGTCGACGAGCGCGGCGCCTCGGTCTGGGACGCGTTCACGGCCGTGCCGGGGAACGTGAAGGACGGCACGACGGCCGCCGTCGCCTGCGACCACTACCACCGATACCGCGAGGACGTGGCCCTCGTCCGCGACCTCGGCGTGGACGCGTACCGCTTCTCGGTCTCCTGGCCGCGCGTCCTGCCGACCGGGGCGGGCCCGGTGAACGCGGCCGGCCTCGACTTCTACGACCGCCTCGTCGACGAACTCTGCGCGGCCGGCGTACGCCCGGTCCCCACCCTCTTCCACTGGGACACCCCGCTGGTCGTGCACGAGGCGGGCGGCTGGCTCGCGCGCGACACCGCCGAGCGCTTCGCCGACTACGCGGCCGTGGTCGCGGCCCGCATCGGCGACCGCGTCACCAAGTGGATCACCCTCAACGAACCCGCGGAACACACCCTGTTGGGCCACGCCCTCGGCCAGCACGCGCCCGGCGAGCGACTCCTGTTCGACGCGCTGCCGGTCGCCCACCACCAGCTCCTCGCGCACGGCCTCGCCGTACGGGCGCTGCGCGCGGCGGGCGCCACCGACATCGGTATCGCCAACTCGCACGGCCCCACCTGGCCCGCGTCCGCCGCGGACGAGGACACGGCCGCCGCGGACTTCTACGACGTACTCCTCAACCGCCTCTTCGCCGATCCGCTGCTGCTCGGGCAGTACCCGGAGGGGATGGGCGAGTTGCTGCCCTCGCCGGACCTCTCGGCGGACCTGAAGGTGATCTCCGAGCCGCTCGACTGGTACGGGATCAACTTCTACCAGCCGACGAAGGTGGGCGCCCCGCTCCCGGAAGGCACGGCCGCGGAGTTCTCCGGCGTCACGCTCCCGCCCGAACTGCCCTTCTCGCCGCGGGAGATCGAGGGGTACCCGGTCACGGACTTCGGCTGGCCGGTCGTCCCCGACGCCTTCACCGAGCTCCTCACCGCCTTCCGCGACCGCTACGGCGACGCCCTGCCGCCCCTCGTCGTCACCGAGAACGGCTGCTCGTACGAGGGCCTGGACGACCAGGAGCGGATCACGTATCTGGACGGACATCTGCGGGCCCTGCACCGGGCGTTGGAGGCGGGCGTGGACGTACGCGGCTACTTCGTCTGGTCCCTCGTCGACAACTTCGAGTGGGCGGAGGGCTACCGGCAGCGCTTCGGCCTGGTCCACGTCGACCACACCACCCAGGCACGCACCCCGAAGGCGTCGTACCACTGGCTGCGCGAGGTCCTGCGGGCGCGGCGACCATGAAGGACACCGCGCTGCGGGAGCCGACCGAGCGGGTGGGCCGCGGCTGGACGAGCTCCCTGTCGGTCGCCAACGGCGCGATCTGGGTGGGCTGGTACGGCCCGCTGCAGATCCTGCTCGCCGTGCAGGCGGAGGACCTGGCGCCCGCGGGCACGTCGAAGGAGACGGTCCTCGCCTGGGTCACGGGCGTCGGCGCGGTGGTGTCCCTCGCCTCGAACCCGCTCTTCGGCGCGCTCTCGGACCGCACGACGTCCCGCTGGGGCCGGCGCACGCCGTGGATCGTGGCGGGCACGGCGGGCGGGGCGGCCTCGCTCCTGCTGCTCTCCGCGGCGGGCTCGGTGTGGTGGATGGCGGCGGGCTGGTGCCTGGTCCAGCTCACCCTGAACGCCGCCTTCGCCGCGATCACGGCGGCGGTGCCGGACCGCGTGCCGCGGCACCAACGGGGCTCCGTGGGCGGCTGGTTGGGCGCGGCGCAGCTGCTCGGCGTGGTCGTCGGCACGGGGCTCGCGACGGTGGCGGGCGGGACGGTCGCGGGGTACGCGGCGTGCGCGGTGTTCACGGTGGCGGGCGTGCTGCCGTACGTAGTGCGCCACAGGGACCTCCGCCTGCCCGCCACCGACCGCCCGCCCCTGCAGTGGCGGAGCTTCCTGTCCGGCTTCTGGCTGAGCCCGCGCCGCTACCCGGACCTGGGCTGGGCGTGGCTGACCCGCTTCTTGATCAACGTGAGCAACTCGATCGTGCTGCTGTACCTGCTGTACTTCCTCCGCGACCGCCTGGAACACGGGGACCCGGACGAGGGAGTCCTGGTCCTGACGGCGGTGAACGGCGCGACGATGCTGGCCACGGTCGTGGTGGGCGGCGCCTGGTCGGACCGGGTGGGCCGCCGCAAGCCGTTCGTGATCTGGTCGGGCACGCTGATGGCGGCGGCGACAAGCCTCCTGGCCGTCTGGCAGACCTGGCCGGGCGCGATCGTGGCGGCGGCGGTCCTGGGCATCGGCTTCGGCGTCTTCACCTCGGTGGACTTCGCCCTGATGACGGACGTCCTGCCCCAGGCCATGGACCGCGGCAAGGACCTCGGCATCATCAACATCGCCAACTCCCTCCCCCAGGTGGCGGCCCCGGCGATGGCGGCCCCGATAGTGACGCACCTGGGCGGCTACCGGGCGCTGTACCTGACGGCGGCGGTGATCGGGGTGGCGGGGGCGGTGCTGGTGACGCGGATCAGAGGGGTCGACTGAAGCGCCCCTGCAAGGGGCGCGGGGAACTGCGCGACAAGCCACGAAGCACCCGCAGCCGAAAGACCGCTCAGAACCCCAGCTTACGAAGCTGCCGAGGATCCCGCTGCCAGTCCTTCGCCACCTTCACATGCAGGTCCAGGAAGACCGGCGTACCCAGCAGCGCCTCGATCTGCTTGCGGGACTTGATGCCCACGTCCTTCAGGCGCTTGCCCTTCGGGCCGATGATGATGCCCTTCTGGCTCGGCCGCTCGATGTACACGAACGCGTGGATGTCCAGGAGCGGCTTGTCCGCCGGGCGGTCCTCGCGCGGGATCATCTCCTCGACGACCACGGCGATGGAGTGCGGCAGCTCGTCCCGCACGCCCTCCAGCGCGGCCTCGCGGATCAGCTCGGCGACCATGACCTGCTCGGGCTCGTCCGTGAGGTCGCCCTCGGGGTAGAGCGCGGGGCCCTCGGGCAGGAGGGGGACGATCAGGTCGGCGAGGAGGCCGACCTGCTTGTCGCCGACCGCCGAGACCGGGATGATCTCGGCCCACTGGAAGCCGAGCTCCTTGCCGAGCTGGTCGATGGCGATGAGCTGCTCGGCCAGGGCCTTGCTGTCGACGAGGTCCGTCTTCGTGACGACCGCGATCTTCGGCGTCTTCTTGATGGACGCGAGCTCCTTGGCGATGAACCGGTCGCCGGGCCCGATCTTCTCGTTCGCGGGCAGGCAGAAGCCGATGACGTCGACCTCGGCCCACGTCGTCCGCACGACGTCGTTCAGGCGCTCGCCGAGCAGCGTGCGCGGCTTGTGCAGCCCCGGGGTGTCCACCAGGATCAGCTGCGCGTCCGGACGGTGCACGATGCCCCGCACCGTGTGCCGCGTGGTCTGCGGCTGGTCCGCGGTGATCGCCACCTTCTTGCCGACCAGAGCGTTCGTGAGGGTGGACTTGCCCGCGTTGGGGCGACCGACGAAGCAGGCGAAGCCGGCACGGTGCACGGACTCGGACGGCTCGGCTGATGACGGGGTACGAACGCTCATGGCGCCCATTGTCCCTGATCCCGCGAGCCCCGCCGCACCGGCACGGCCCCCGGCCCCGCCCCGCACGGCCTCCGCGCCCACCCGGTGAACCCCCGTGCGGCCCCGTGAGGCCCCGTGAGGCCCCGCAGACAGAAGGGGAGCCCCGTCGCGTGAAGCCGAACTCGGCATCCGCGGTGTGACCTCAGCCCGCCTCCACCCGCACCCGGACCTCCCCGTCGGCCCCCGCGAGGAACACCGGCGTCCCGGCCCCGCCGAGGTCCCGTACAGCCGCCAGATCCTCCGCCGTGAGCCCGGAGGCCCCGGAAACGACCGCCGCCGCCTCCAACGACTCCGCCCCCGAGGCCACCGCCATCGCGACCGCCGTCCTCAGCGCCGACAACCGCAGCGAATCCAGCGCGACGGTCCCCGCCACATACGTACGCCCCGTCTCGTCCCGCACGGCCGCCCCCTCGGGCACCCCGTTGCGGGCCCGAGCGGAACGGGCCAGGGTAACGATCTTGCGGTCCTCGGGATCCAGCGCGGCGCTCTCAGTCATGCCCCGAGCATACGGAGCACGCCCCACTACCCCGCCACCGGATGGATCGACCCCCGCCGCCCCTCCGGCGACGCCAGCCACGCCAGCTTCCCCGCCGTGTCCACCTCCGCGTCCGGCAACGGCGTGTGCAGCACGATCGTGAGATCGGGCCTGGCCGGCACCTTCAGCTGGGTGGACTGGAGGAACAGCGTCCCCACCACCGGATGCTCGATCTCCTTGGTGACCTGCCCGCCGGGCAGGACGTCCCGCCGCTCCCACAGCTCCACGAACTCCGCGCTCACCGCCTTCGCCTCGGCGATCACCGCCGCGAACCCGTCGTCCTCGGGCAGCTCCGAGCACGCGGCGCGGTACATCGCCACGACCTGCGGAGCGTTCCGCTCCCAACTGCTCGCGCGCGCACGGTAGATGGAGTCGGTGAAGAAGGTGAGCAGACAGTTGTCGGAGGTCTCCGAGCGCATGCCGAGCACGGACGCCGACGCGTCGTTGTACATCACGCAGTTCCAGTACGCGTCCATGATGTGCGCCGGGTACGGCAGCCACGTGTCGATGAGCCGCCGCAGCCCGTCGCACATGTCCTGGTCGTCCCTGGCGACCTCGGGCCGCGGCGGATTGAGCCCGGCGAGGACATAGAGGTGGCGCCGCTCGGCGCCGCTGAGCCGAAGGACGCGCGCCACCGAGTCCAGGACCTGCGGCGACACGGAGATGTCGCGGCCCTGCTCGAGCCACTGGTACCAGGAAGCCCCGACCCCGGCGAGGACCGCGACCTCCTCGCGGCGCAGCCCCGGCGTGCGCCGCCGCCCGCCGCCGTCCGGCAGCCCGGCCTCGGCGGGGCTGACCCGGGCGCGCCGGCTCATCAGGAACTCCCGCAGCTCACCGAGACGATGGGCCTTCGCGGCGTCCGGGACCGACGCTGTTGCCATGTGCTGCTCCCCCACGCCCTGACTGGTGTTACGGCCACCAGCATAAGTTCCCGCTCCCCACGGGTATTCCGGCCGATCCAGGCTCTTGACCATGGCGATCGACACCTCCACCGCCCCGTCCGCCCAGGCCGCCCCACCGGCGCCGCGACCGCACACCCCCGAGCCCGCCCCCGGGCTCTCCTCCCGCGACAGGCTCATCCTGTTCGTCCTCTGCGCCGCGCAGTTCATGGTCGCGCTGGACTTCTCCGTCCTGAACGTGGCCCTGCCCGTGCTCGGCGCCGACCTCGGCATGAGCCCGTCCGCCCTGCAGTGGGCGGTGACCGCCTTCGCGCTGCCCTCGGGCGGCTTCCTCCTCCTCTTCGGCAGGATGGGCGACCTGTTCGGACGGCGCAGGCTGTTCCTCGCCGGACTGGCGCTCTTCGGCCTGGCCTCGCTGCTCGCCACGTTCGCCTGGGACCCGGCGTCGTTCCTGACCGGGCGCGCGCTGCAGGGCGTGGGCGCCGCGGCCATCGTGCCGACCGGCATGTCCCTGCTGACCACGACCTTCCCCGAGGGCCCGCAGCGCGAGAGGGCGCTCGGCATCTCCGGCACGCTGCTCTCGCTCGGCTTCACGGTCGGCATGGTGCTCGGCGGCGTACTGACGGACACCCTCGGCTGGCGCTCCACCATGGGCCTGCTGACCCTGTTCGCGCTGATCGTGCTGCCCCTGGCGCCGGGCCTGCTGCCCGAGTCCCGCACCCCCGACCGCCCGCGCCTGGACATCCCGGGGGCCGTGACCGTCACCGGCGGTCTGCTCGCCCTGATCTACGCCCTGTCGACGGCCGCCGAGCGCGGCTTCGGCGGCACCGACGTCATCGTCACGCTGGTGGCGGGCGTCCTGCTCCTCGCGGCCTTCGGATACGTCGAGTCGCGCGCCGCCTCGCCGCTCGTCTCCCTGCCCATGCTGCGCCGCCGCACGGTGGCCTGGGGCAACCTGGGCGGCCTGGTCACCTTCTCGATGATGTCGACGGTCGTCTTCGTGCTGACCCTCTACCTCCAGGAGGTCCTGCGCCTGTCGGCCTTCGAGACGGGCCTGGTCTTCGGCGTGCAGGGCGTTCTCTCGGTGGTCGCGGGGATCTACGCGCCGAAGCTCATCGGCCGTCTCGGCGCGCGCCGCACGCTGGTCGTGTCGTTGCTCGGTCAGGGCCTGCTCGTCGCGGCGCTGCTCGGCATCGGCGAGGGCGGCTGGTCGGTGTATCTGGCGACGGCCGCGGTGTCGGTGGCGAGCATGTTCCACCTGGGTGCGATCGTCTCGTACGGCGTGACGGTCACCTCGGGCGTCCCCGACGAGGAGCAGGGCCTGGCGACGGGCCTGGTCACCTCGACCCAGCAGGTGGGCATCACGGTCGGCATCCCGCTGCTCGGGGTCCTCGCGACGACCACGACGGACCTCCTCGCGGGCACGCGGACGGTCCTCCTGATCGACGCTGCGGTGGTCCTTGCGGCGGCGGGCCTGGTCTCGCTCGGCCTGCGCCGCACCGCCCGCGGCGCCTGAGCGCCCCCTCACACGGTGACGGCCCGGCCTCCCTGGGAGGCGGGCCGTCACCGTGCGTCACGGACGGCGCGCCCCGGCGGGCGGCGTCGGCCGGTCCGCCAGGACGAGGAAGGCCGACCAGGCCTCCGGTCCGAAGGCGAGCACGGCGTCCCGGGGGCGCGCGGAATCACGCACGCGAACCTTCTCACCGGTCCAGGCGATCTCGACGCACTGGCTGTCGCCACCATCGCTCGCGCTGCTCTTGCGCCACGCCCATGAGCTGCCCACGCTTCTCCTCCACCCCGGGTGCGGAAGACCAGCCGTCGCTGCTCACGGCGGAAGGACGGAGGCCGAGATTCCAGCTCTGCCGGCTCCCCCGTGCGGCTGGTGCAGGGACACGCAGCACCTCTTCCAGAATAACGGGGCGTCATACGAATATGAACGACCCGTTTCCCGCCAAGATCCCACGGCCCAGGGCGAGTTACTCCTGCGCGACGGCTGCCTCCACGGGGGCCGCGTCCCCGAGCAGCGTCTCCAGATCGTCCCTGCCGTCCTCCATTCTCTGGGCCAACGCCCGCAGCAGTGGCCCAATGTCTTCCTTGATGGCGAGATCCTCCAGCTCCCAGAACCGCTCCAGGTAACGGCCGGTCTCGTCCGGGGCGTTGGTGGTGTACGAGTCGCCGCGCGGGTTCTCCAGATAGAGGGAGTCCGGCATCTCGTCCGCCTCGAACTCGAAGTGACTGAAGGGCCCCTGGATGCCCGCGTGGGCGCCGATACTGAAGGGCAGGATCTGGATGGTGATGCCCGGCTTGGCCGCCAGCTCGGCGAGCCGTTCCAGCTGGGCGCGCATCACACCACGTCCGCCGACGTGGCGGCGCACGACCGCCTCGTCGAGGATGTAGAAGAGCTCCCGCCCGCCCGAAGTGAGCAACTCCTGCCGCGCCAGGCGGACTTCGACGCCGCGCTCCAGACGCTCCTCGGGGATGTGCTTGTTGTAGGAGAGCATGATCGCGCGCGCGTACTCCTCGGTCTGCAGCGGACCGGGCATCAGCAGCGAGCCGTAGTGCCGAATGATCGAGGCCGACGACTCCAGGGCGAGGAATTCCAGGAACTCCTTGCCGTACAGGTCCCGGTACTCGCTGTAGGGCATTCTCCGGCTGCCGCGCGCCAGATCGAGCAGCTCGTCGATCTTGCGCCGGTCCCTGATGCCGTACGCGTCGAGGAGAGGCCGCAGATCATTGACCGAGATACCCACCTCACCGGCCTCGATGCGGATCAGCTTGGAGGGGCTCCACTCCATCTTGGACGCGACCTGGCGCTGCGTGAGGCGGGCAGCGGTCCGCGCCTTGCGGAGCTCGGTGCGCAGCCGCAGCCGCTGGAGTGCCGCATTTGGCACGCTCATGATGGCTCCACCCCCAAGCGGACCGTGCGAGGTGCAACATAGCAGACTAGCAGCTTACTCATCGAGACCTTCCGAGGCGACGGTTCACGTCACTGCCAGGAGAACCCATGCCGCCCGGAGCGGCAACAGGAGAGTCCGGCAGTTGCCGGATAGCTATATCGCATTTGGCGAGCTGCGCATCGGAGGCTCCGAAGATGACACTTACTTCGGCCACCTGTCCGACAGGAGTCTACCCAGCTGCGCACGTGCAGGCTACGCTGGTCTGAAGCAGCGGCACGCCCAACTGACAATTCCAGCAAGGAGGTTGACCACCCGGACCGACACGGCACGGCTCACTCCATCGAGTGCCGCGCGGTCTTCGGTTCCCTCTTCCTGGCGCCGCCCATCCGTGGATCGCCGCGGTATCCACGACATGCGTGGGACCAGGAGGGAGAACAGCCCGATGGCCGAGAAGCCTGACGGGCGCCGCACCACCCGCAAGTGGACGGAATGGGCCGCGTTGTCGGCTCCGTGGATCAGCCTCGCACTGCTGGTCCAGGAGATCATCGACAAGTGGGTCATGCCCCACATGTAAGACGGAACTGGCCCCGACCTGGGGGCCGGGGCCAGATGCGGCGGACGCCATCGCACAGACGTTTCCACTCCGAGTTCCCTTGGCCGGCAGCCCGGAGTGGGAGCGTTTCGGATCCGCCTGTCACTCCATTCTGCCGCCCCTCCACCCCGATGGCGAGGGGCTGTTGGGACACTCTGCCGAGCACACCCCGGGTCGCGTACGCCCCTCAAGGGCGATCGAGTCGCAAGCGCTCCGCCCGCGGCAGACCCGCGACCACCAAGTCGTACGAGTCCTCGACGAGCTCCCTGATCTGCCGGTCCGGCAGGGCGCCGTCGACCGTGACCGTGTTCCAGTGGCGCTTGTTCATGTGCCAGCCCGGCACGATCTCGGCGTGCGCGGCCCGCAGCCGGTCCGCGATGTCCGGCTCACACTTGAGGTTGACGGTGAGCGGGCGCCGGTCGAGCGCCGTGAGCGCGAACATCTTTCCCGCCACCTTGAAGACCGAGGTCTCCGGTGTGAACGGGAAGTCCTCCACGGCGTCGTTGAACGACAGGCAGAACGTCCGCAGCTCCTCGGGTGTCATCCGGACTCCCCCTCCTTCTCCGCGTCCCCGCCGGACGCGACCGGCTCCACGAGCACCGTCACGATCTTGTTCCTGCGTCCCGCCGCGGACTCCGCGGTGAGCTTCAGCTCCCGCCCGTCCGGCAGCGCCACGACCGCCGAGGCCCCCGCGATCGGGACGCGGCCCAGCTGCTTGGCGAGCAGACCGCCGACCGTCTCGACGTCCTCGTCGTCGAACTCGTCGAGCCCGAAGAGCTCCCCGAGGTCGCCGATGTCGAGCCGCGCCGTCACGCGGTAGCAGCCGTCCACGAGCTCCTCGACGGGCGGCAGTTCACGGTCGTACTCGTCCGTGATCTCGCCGACGATCTCCTCGAGGATGTCCTCGATGGTGACGATGCCGGCCGTGCCGCCGTACTCGTCGATGACCACGGCCACGTGGTTGCGCTCCTGCTGCATCTCGCGCAGCAGGCCGCCGGCGTTCTTGGTGTCGGGCACGAAGGTCGCCGGGCGCATCGCCGTCGACACGAGCTCGGACTCGCTGTCGCGGTTGATGTGCGTCTTCCTCGCCAGGTCCTTCAGGTACACGACGCCCACGATGTCGTCCTCGCTCTCGCCCGTCACGGGGATGCGCGAGAAGCCGGAGCGCAGCGCGAGGGTGAGCGCCTGGCGGATCGTCTTGTACCGCTCGATGGAGATCAAGTCCGTGCGCGGCACCATGACTTCGCGCACGAGCGTGTCGCCGAGCTCGAAGACGGAGTGCACCATGCGGCGCTCGTCGTCCTCGATCAGGGACTCCTTCTCGGCGAGGTCGACCATCGCCCGCAGCTCGGCCTCGGAGGCGAACGGGCCGCGCCGGAAGCCCTTGCCGGGCGTCAGCGCGTTGCCGATGAGGATCAGGAGCGGCGGGATCGGGCCCATCACGCGGGCCAGCGGCAGCAGGACGTACGCCGCGGCGGTCGCCGTGTTCAGCGGGTGCTGACGGCCGATGGTGCGCGGGGAGACCCCGACGGCGACATAGCTGACGAGGACCATCACGCCGATGGCGACGGCGAGGGCCTGCCAGGTCTCGTCGAACTCGTTCAGACAGGCGTACGTCACCAGGGCCGCCGCCGCCATCTCGCACGCCACCCGCACGAGCAGCGCCACGTTGAGATAGCGGGTCGGGTCGGCGGCGACCTGTGCGAGCTTCGCGCTGCCGCGCCGCCCGGAGCGGACCGCCTCGTCGGCACGGAAGCTGGAGACCCGGGCGATGCCCGCCTCGGCGCAGGCCGCGAGCCAGGCGACGACGACCAGGGCGACGGCGCCCACGATCAACTGAGGGCTCATGGCGCTACGAGACGGTGGGCGCCGGGGACGGGCCGGTCAGGCCCTTCTCGGCGCGCCAGCCGTCGACGATCGCCGCCTGCAGGCCGAACATCTCGGCCTTCTCGTCGGGCTCCTCGTGGTCGTACCCGAGCAGGTGCAGCACTCCGTGGACGGTCAGGAGCTGGAGCTCCTCGTCCATGGAGTGCTGCGTCGGCGCGTCGGCGCCCTGCTTGGTGGCGACCTCGGGGCAGAGCACGATGTCGCCGAGGAGGCCCTGCGGGGGCTCGTCGTCGTCCTTCATGGGCGGCCGCAGCTCGTCCATGGGGAAGGACATGACGTCCGTGGGCCCCGGCAGGTCCATCCACTGGATGTGGAGCTGCTCCATGGCGTCGGCGTCCACGACGATCACCGAGAGCTCGGAGAGCGGGTGGATGCGCATCCGCGCGAGGGCGTAGCGGGCGATGTCGAGGATCGCCTGCTCGTCGACCTCGGTTCCGGACTCGTTGTTGACGTCGATCGACATGACGCTGCTGGTCTACTTCCCGTTGTTGCCGCTGCCGCGGCTGTCGTGCTGCTCGTACGCGTCGACGATACGGCCGACCAGCTTGTGCCGTACGACATCGTGGGACGTGAGCCGCGAGAAGTGGATGTCCTCCACGCCGTCGAGGATCTGCTGGACCTCGCGCAGACCGCTCTTGGTGCCGCCCGGCAGGTCGACCTGGGTGATGTCACCGGTGATGACGATCTTCGAGTCGAAGCCGAGGCGGGTGAGGAACATCTTCATCTGCTCGGCGCTGGTGTTCTGCGCCTCGTCGAGGATGATGAACGCGTCGTTCAGCGTCCGGCCGCGCATGTACGCGAGCGGGGCGACCTCGATGGTCCCCGCGGCCATGAGACGCGGGATGGAGTCCGGGTCGAGCATGTCGTGCAGGGCGTCGTAGAGCGGCCGCAGGTACGGGTCGATCTTCTCGTACAGCGTGCCGGGCAGGAAGCCGAGGCGCTCACCCGCCTCGACCGCGGGGCGGGTCAGGATGATGCGGTTGACCTGCTTGGACTGCAGCGCCTGCACGGCCTTGGCCATGGCGAGGTACGTCTTGCCCGTACCGGCGGGGCCGATGCCGAAGACGATCGTGTGCTTGTCGATCGCGTCGACGTACCGCTTCTGGTTCAGGGTCTTGGGGCGGATGGTGCGGCCGCGGGACGAGAGGATGTTCTGCGTGAGGACCTCGGCGGGGGTCTCCTCCGCGCCGTTGCCGTTCTCGTCCGCCCTCAGCATGGCGATCGAGCGTTCCACTGCGTCCTCCGTCATCGGCTGACCGGTGCGGAGCACCAGCATCATCTGGTCGAACAAGCGCTGGATCAGGGCGACTTCGTGGGCGCTGCCCACGGCGCTGATCTCATTGCCCCGGACATGGATGTCGGCCGCCGGGAAGGCCTTCTCGATCACCCGCAGCAGGGCGTCGCCGGAGCCGAGCACGGTCACCATCGGGTGGTTGGCCGGGACGGTGAAGTGGGCTCGGGCCTGGTCCTGTGCGTCGGTGTGAGTTGTGGGTGTCTGAGTCATGGGCCGGCTCTGAAGGCCTGCTCATCCTCCTCATGCGGGGCTTGGTGGCCGCTCGACAGCCTTGCCCTTCCAGGGTACGACGGTGCGCTGACAGAGCCGTAGGCCTTTTCTCCCCAGACGCACCGTGCGGCACGTGCCGGGCCGTGCCCCCGCTGTGCCCACAGCAGGGGGCGACGCCCCCACTAGGCCGAGCGGAACCCGATGGTCGGGACGGCACGACGCAGCGGCCACGGCCGGGCCGCCGCCGGAAGCAGCTCCTCCAGGAAGGCGTAGCGCCGCAGCGCCACCGGATCCTGGTCGTCGAACTCCCGCACCCGGCGCCACCAGGCCCCCACCTCCGCCCACCCGGGCGCGGACAGGGACCCGCCGAACTCCTGCACCGAGAGCGCCGCCGTGAGCCCCGCGAAGGCGAGCCGGTCCGCCAGCGGCCAGCCCGCCAGCGTCCCGGTGACGAACCCCGCGACGAAGACGTCCCCCGCCCCGGTGGGGTCGAGCGCCTCCACCTCGATGGCCGGCACCTCCGCCGTCTCCCCCGTCCGCCCGTCCACCGCGTACGCGCCCTCGGCCCCCAGCGTCACCACGGCCAGCGGCACGTGCCCGGTCAGCGCCCGCGCGGCGGCCCGCGGGCACGACGTCCCCGTGTACCGCATCGCCTCCTGCGCGTTCGGCAGGAACGCCTCGCAGTGCTCCAGGTCGGCGAGCCCCGCCAGATCCCACCGCCCGGTGTCGTCCCACCCCACGTCCGCGAAGATCCGCGTACCGCTCCGCGCGGCCTGCGCGATCCACGGCGCGCGCGTGCCCGGCGTCAGCGACGCGATGGCGGCACGCGCGCGTGGCGGGCACGCGGGGGCGCCGCCGTCCGGCGCGTCGGCGTCCGGCGGCGGCTCGTGCCCGTGGCTGACCATGGTCCGTTCGCCCTCGTACGCCATGGAGACCGTGACCGGAGAGTGCCAGCCGGGCACGGTCCGCGACGTCGTGAGGTCGATGCCCTCGCCCTGTTCGAGGGCGTCCCAGCAGTACTCCCCGTAGTGGTCGTCCCCGAAGGCGGCGGCCAGGGAGGTGTGCAGGCCGAGGCGGGCGAGCGCGGTCGCCATGTTGGCGACGCCGCCGGGGCTCGACCCCATGCCGCGCGCCCAGGACTCGGTCCCGCGCACGGGCGCGGAGTCGAGCCCGGTGAAGATGATGTCGAGGAAGACCGTGCCGGTGAGATAGACGTCGCAGTCCGGATCACCGGCTCTGCGTGCCGTCCTCAGCGGGTCGACGGTGGGCTGTACGGGTACGACCATGCAGGCAACGTAACGGACGAGCCGCACGGAGGCCCGGGGTACCCGCGCGGCGCGACGGAACAGTCACCAGCGCGGCACCGTCGGAGTCACCCACTCCGGATCGGCCACCCGCATCGCCGCCGCGTCGTCCCGCTCCCGCATCGCCCGGAAGTCCGGGTCGAGCCAGCGCGCGTGCAGGGCGGCGAGCCGCTCCCTGTCGAGCTCGACACCGAGCCCGGGGACGTCGGTGACGGCGACCTTGCCGTCCACGAACCGCGGCCGCGAGGTCAGCACGTCCTCGGCCTGCCACGGGTAGTGCGAGTCGCAGGCGTACCGCAGGTCGGGCACGGTCGCGGCGACGTGCGTCATCGCGGCCAGGCTGATGCCCAGGTGGGTGTTGGAGTGCATGGAGATCCCCACCCCGAACGTCCGGCAGAGCGCGGCCAGTTCACGCGTGCGGCGCAGACCGCCCCAGTAGTGGTGGTCGGAGAGCACCACCCGCACGGCCCGCTTCGCGAAGGCCTCCGGTATCTCCTCGAAGGTCGTCACGCACATGTTCGTGGCGAGCGGCACCCGCGTGCCCGCCGCGACCGCCGCCATCGCGGGCGTGCCGAGCGCCGGGTCCTCCAGGTACTCCAGTACGTCGCCGAGCTCGGCGGCTACCTTCAGCGAAGTCTCCACGGACCAGGCGCCGTTGGGGTCGAGCCGCAGCGGCGCGTCCGGGAAGGCCCGCGCGAGGGCGCGGACCGCGGCGATCTCCTCCTCCGGCGCCAGGACGCCGCCCTTGAGCTTGAAGGAGGAGAAGCCGTACCGCTCGGCGAAGAGCCTGGCCTGGGCGACGATCCCGGCCGGGTCGAGCGCGGCGCCCCACCCGTCGTCCGGCTCGCTCGCGACACCCGCCGGGTGCCCGTCCCACTTGTAGAAGAGATACGCGCTGTACTCCACGGCGTCCCGCACCCTGCCGCCGAGGAGCGCGTGCACGGGCAGGCCGAGCGCCTTGCCGAGCGCGTCCAGGCACGCCACCTCGAACCCGGAGACGACGGAGAGCCGCAGCTTGTCGGCGGTCTGCACACCGCGCAGGCCGCCGACGTCCACCGCGTCGTCGACCCGCCCGGCATCCACGGCCACGTCGTCCGCGAGTGTGAACAGCCCGTTCAGATCGGAGACTTCGCGCCCGGCGAGCCGCTCGGCGAGCGGCCGGGCCAGCTCCAGGTACTTCACGTCCCCGTACGTCTCCCCGATCCCCGTCACACCACCCTGCGTGACCACCTCGACGATGAGGCGCGGGGTGTAGGGCTGATGGACGCCCTGCGTGTTGAGAAGCGGCGGATCGGCGACGAGAACGGGCGTGAGACGGACATCTTCGATGACGAGACTGCCGGAACGCTGTCCATACATGGGAACGGAGACTAGGTACGCGAACTTGGCGAGTCAACGGGGCAGTTCCCCGCGCCCCTGTCAAGGGGCGCGGGGAACTGCGCGAAACAGCAACTAGAGCTCGGCTTCGACCAGATCAGCCGCCCGAGCCGTACCACCCTCGGCTCGCACCTCCGCCTTCAACTCGGCAGCCCTGCGGGCGACATCGGGGTCCGACACAAGCCCCAGCAGCGCATCCCGCAGCACGTCCGCCGTGGCGTCCGCGGTGTCGATACGCCGGGCAACCCCCAGCTCCACAAGCCGATCCGCGTTCATCGGCTGCTCCGCCCCCTGCGGCACCGCGATCATCGGCACCCCGCAGAAGAGCCCCTCCGAACTGCTCCCCATCCCCGCATGGGTCACAAAGGCGTCGGCCTGCTCAAGGATCGCCAACTGCGGCGCCCAGGAGCGGACTTCGACGTTCCCCGGAAGACCCCCGCCCAGCTCCGCGGGAGACACGTGCTTGCCGATCTGCAGCACCACGTGCCACCCCGGCAGATCCCCGAACGCGGCCACGCACTGCCGGTAGAACTCCGGCTGCCGCGTGTACGCCGAGCCGAGCGAGACCAGGAGCACCTTCTCGGCGCCCTCGGGCCGCTCCCAACCCCCCTGCTTCGCACGGTCACCGAAGCAGGGCCCGACGAAGTCGATCCGCCCGGCGTCGACGGTGTCGGCGTGCGGCTGCATGGCCCGCGGGATGGTGGCGAGGGCCCGCGGCGGCACGCCGGAGAACTCACCGACGTCCAGCGTGGTGGCCCCGCACCCGGCGAGCCACTCCTTGAAGCGGGCCTCCAGGGCATCGGCGCCCGGCAGTCGGGCGAGCATCGCGCCCACGTCCTCCTGGTAGCTGCCCCAGGCCACATACGTGGGCGACAGCTGCACGAGCGGCCGCCCCTGCGCCTCGGCGAGCGCACGGGCGACGTACGCCCCGATGTCGTACAGGTACAGATCGGCGGGATCGTCGTCGTACGCCGCGCGGAGCTGCGGGAGCACCGCCCTCGCGTCGTCGAGGAAGAGCCCGCTGGCCTCGATGGGGTCCTCGGGCCAGATGTTGTCGCGGTGCGGGAGCGTCGACTCGTACGCGACGAGTTCGGCGCCGGTGGGCTCGATCAGCCCCGCGGCGGCCGGGTCGTTGGCGTACGTGACGCGGTGGCCGCGCGCCACCAGTTCACGGATGATCTCCAGGCTCGGCAGCACGTGGCTGACCATCGGGACGCCGACCATGGCGATGTGGGCACGGCGGCGGGAGGGTCCACGAGATGACATGAGAGTTCCTTCGCGTACAGAAAGCTACGGATGACGACACGACGGCCCGCCGCCACGGCCCCGGAAAGGGGCGGGCGGGGGCCAGGAGGCCGTGTCAGCCGTAGATCTGCGCGATGGTGTCCATGCCGGGACCGTAACCCGGCACCGCGCGGTCAGTCGAACGAATAAGCCTCGACCTCGGCGAGGTACTTCGCCCGCAGCACCTCGTCCGCCACGTCCCGGTCCAGGAAAGCCGCCTCGAAGGAGTTCCGCGCGAGCGTGCGCAGCCGCTCCTGGTCGAGCCCCAGGGCCTCGCGCACCGCGTGGAAGGTGTCGTCGACGTACCCGCCGAAGTAGGCCGGGTCGTCGGAGTTGACCGTGCACATCAGGCCGGCGTCCAGCATCCGCGCCAGCGGGTGCTCCTCCAGGACGTCGATGGCGCGCAGGCGGACGTTCGAGAGCGGGCAGAGCGTGAGCGGAACGCGCTCGCGGACCAGGCGCTCCACGAGCTCGGGGTCCTCCATGCAGCGCAGGCCGTGGTCGACGCGCTCCACGCGCAGCACGTCCAGGGCCTCGGTGATGTACGCGGGCGGGCCCTCCTCGCCGGCGTGGGCGACGAGCCGCAGCCCCAGGGCGGACGCGGCCTCGTACACCTCCTTGAACTTGACCGGCGGGTGGCCGACCTCGGCGGAGTCGAGGCCGATGCCGATGATCCGGTCCAGGTACGGCTCGGCGGCCCTGAGGGTCTCCATCGCGGACTCGGCGGACTCGTCGCGCAGGAAGCACATGATGAGCCGCGTGGAGACGCCGTGCCGCTCCTCGCTGCGGTCCAGGGCGCGCGCGAGGCCCTCGATCACGGTGCCGATGGGGACGCCGCGCGCGGTGTGCGCCTGCGGGTCGAAGAAGATCTCCGCGTGCCGCACGCCCTGTGCGGCGGCCCGGGCGAGGTAGGCGTCCGCGAGCTCCTCGAAGTCGGCCTCGGTGCGCAGCACGGCCATGAGGCCGTAGTAGAGGTTCAGGAACGTCTGGAGGTCGTCGAAGAGGTAGGCCTTGCGGAGCTCTTCGGTGTCGGCGTAGGGAAGTTCGACGCCGTTACGCGCGGCGAGCGCGAAGGCGAGCTCGGGTTCGAGGGTGCCTTCGATGTGCAGGTGGAGTTCGGCCTTGGGGATCGGCATGGTGCGGTCTCGCTCAGTTCTGTGGTGGTGCTCAGGTTCGCTTGGGCAGGGGGATGCGCAACAGGTCGCGGGCGACGGTGAGTTCACCGGTGAACCCGGCGGCGCGGGCCTGCTGTTCGTAGACGTTCGGGTCGGGGTAACGCTGGCTGAAATGCGTCAGTACGAGGTGGCGCACGCCCGCGTCGATCGCCACCCGGGCGGCCTGACCTGCCGTCAGATGACCGTGGTCGGCGGCGAGTTGCTCGTCCTCGTCGAGGAAGGTCGACTCGATGACGAGCATGTCGCAGCCCTCGGCCAGCGCGTGCACGCCGTCGCAGAGCCGGGTGTCCATCACGAAGGCGAACTTCTGGCCGCGCCGCACCTCGCTGACCTGGTCGAGGGTGACGTCGCCGAGGCGGCCCTCCTTCTGGATCCGCCCGATGTCGGGCCCCTTGATGCCGTGCTCGGCGAGCAGCCGCGGCAGCATGCGCCGCCCGTCGGGCTCGGTGACGCGGTAGCCGAAGGACTCGACGGGGTGCGAGAGCCTGACCGCGTCCAGGGTGTACGAAGGGGTGGCGGCCAGCGGTCCGTCGGCGGCGACCGGCGCCTCCGTGAGCGCCACGGTCTCGCGGTAGGCCGTCGCGTACCTCAGGCGGTCGAAGAAGTGCTGCCCGGACGCCGGGTAGTGGGCGGTGACCGGGTGCGGGACCCGGTCGAGGTTGATGCGCTGGATCACCCCGGCAAGGCCCAGGCAGTGGTCGCCGTGGAAGTGCGTCACGCAGATCCGGTGCAGGTCGTGCGCGGCGACCCCGGCGCGCAGCATCTGGCGCTGCGTGCCCTCGCCGGGGTCGAACATGATGCCCTGGCCGTCCCAGAGCAGGACGTAGCCGTTGTGGTTGCGGTGCCGGGTGGGGACTTGGCTGGCCGTGCCGAGCACCACCAGTTCACGTACGGACAAGGGGAGTTGCCCCGCTATCCGGGCGGCCACTGGAGGCCGCGGCCGCCCAGGACGTGCGCGTGCGCGTGGAAGACGGTCTGGCCCGCGCCGGAGCCGGTGTTGAAGACGATGCGGTAGCTGTCGGACTTCTCCTCGGCCGCCACCTCGCCCGCCTCGCGCAGCACGTCGGCGGCGATCTTCGGCTCGGCGGCGGCGAGCGACGCGGCGTCCGGGTGGTGCACCTTGGGGATCACCAGGACGTGGGTCGGCGCCTGCGGGTTGATGTCGCGGAAGGCGAGGGTCGTCTCGGTCTCCCGGACGACGGTCGCCGGGACCTCGCCCGCGACGATCTTGCAGAACAGGCAGTCGCTTTGCGCTTCGCCCGCCATGGGCCGCCTCCTAGCTGAGCACGATGGGATCGCTGGGAACGATCAGTACCTCCGGCATGCTATCGGCCTCCTGTGCCGGGGGCCGGGGCAAGGTCACTCCGTACCGGGCGCGGGCGGCGCGGTCTTCGCCGGGTTCTCCGTGAGGGCGGCGAGCGCGATGCGGACGGCCTCGTCCAACTGCGGGTCGCGGCCCGCGGCGTGGTCCTCGGGCGTGACGACGACCTCGACGTCCGGGTCGACGCCGTGGTTCTCCACGCCCCACTCCTGGCCCTCCATCCAGAACGCGTACTTCGGCTGGGTCACCAGCGTCCCGTCGACCAGGTGGTAGCGGCTGTCGACGCCGATGACGCCGCCCCAGGTGCGCGTGCCCACCACGGGTCCGATGCCGAGCGCCCTGATCGCGGCGTTGACGATGTCGCCGTCGGAGCCGGAGAACTCGTTGGCGACGGCGACGACGGGGCCGCGCGGCGCGTCCACGGGGTAGCTGAAGGGACGCGAGCCGCGCGGCATGTCCCAGCCGATGACGCGGCGCGCCAGCTTCTCCACGACGAGCTGCGAGGTGTGCCCGCCGCGGTTCTCGCGGACGTCCACGACCAGGCCCTCGCGGGCGACCTCGACGCGCAGGTCCCGGTGGATCTGCGCCCAGCCGGGCGCCTGCATGTCGGGCACGTGGAGGTAGCCGAGGCGGCCGCCGGAGCGCTCGTGCACGTAGCGGCGCCGGTCGGCGACCCAGGCGTGGTAGCGCAGGGCCTCCTCGTCGTCGACGGGGACCACCACGGCGTGCCGCGGATCGCCGCCGCCCGAGGGCGAGATCGTCAGCTCCACGGCCTTGCCCGCGGTGCCCACGAGGAGCGGTCCCGGGCCGGTGACGGGGTCGACCGACCTGCCGTTGACCTCGATGACCGCGTCCCCGGGGCGGACCGCGACGCCGGGCGCGGCGAGCGGTGACTGCGCGGCGGGGTCGGAGGTCTCCGAGGGGAGGATCCGGTCGATGCGCCACAGGCCGTCCTCGCCGCGCGAGAGGTCCGCGCCGAGGAGTCCCTGGCGGTGCGCTCCGCCTGTGCCGCCCGAGATGACGTACGCGTGGGAGGTGCCGAGCTCGCCGTGCATCTCCCAGAGCAGGTCGACGAGGTCGTCGTGGGTGGCGATGCGGGCCAGGCAGGGGCGGTAACGGTCCAGGACGGCGTCCCAGTCGACGCCGCCCATGTCGGGCCGCCAGAAGTTGTCCCGCATCAGGCGGCCCGTCTCGTCGTACATCTGGCGCCACTCGGCGGCCGGGTCGACGGTGTGGCGGACCCGCGAGAGGTCGACGGTGATGTTCGAGTCGCTGTCGTCGTCGCCGGACGCGCGCCGGTCGCTGGGCACGACCTTCAGCTTGCCGTCGGTCCACAGCAGGACCCGCTTGCCGTCGCCGGTGACCGCGAAGTGGTCGGCGTCGGAGGACAGTTCCTCGACGCGGCGCTGCGTGAGGTCGTACCGCTCCAGCTCGGTCTTGGGGTCCGGGTCGTCCGGGGTGGCGCGGGAGGCGCCGAGGACGCCGCGCACCGGGTGGCGCAGCCAGAGCAGCCCGTCCTTGGCGGCCCGCAGCGTGGTGTAGCGGGCGGCCTCGACGGGGAACGGCACGATGCGGTCGGCGAGTCCGTCGAAGTCGATGCGGGTGACGGGCGCGCCCTCGCTGTCGGGCGTCTCGGCGCCCGGGCCGTCCTGCGCCTCGAAGGGCCTGCCGTGCCGCTGCGGCCCGAAGGGGGACGGCGTGGTCGCGGCGAGCGTGATCAGGTGGGGCCGCGAGCCGCCGACGAAGGCGAGGTCGAAGACGTGCTCGTCGTAGACCGGGTCGAAGGCGCGCGCGGACAGGAACGCCAGGTGCTTGCCGTCGAGGGTGAAGGCGGGCGCGTAGTCGCGGAAGCGCAGCGGGGTGGCGTCGGACACCGACAGGTCGGCGGTGTTGGCGAGTTTGAGCTGGCGCAGCGGGCGCGGTCCCGCGTGCGACCAGGCGAGCCAGGCGGAGTCGGGCGAGAAGACGAGCCCGGTGGCCTCGCCGTCCTCGCTGCGGTCGACCTCGCGGACCTCGCCGCTCTCCCGCTCGACGAGCAGGACCCGGCCGTCGTGCGAGGCGACGGCGGCGCGGGAGCCGTCCGGCGCCATGGCGAGCGAGAGGACCCGGCCGAGCTGCCCCGCGGCGAGCCTGCGGGGCGTGGCGCCGGGCGCGGGTCCGGTGGCGGGCGCGAACTCCAGGGCCTCGTCGCCCTCGGCGTCCGTGACCCACACGACGTGTTCCTCGCCCTGCACGCGGAAGGTGCGGGGCAGCCTGGCGCGCACGCCGTGCTCGGCGGCGAGGGCGCGGGCGGGGCCCTCGCGGTGCGTGATCCAGTGCACGGAGCCGCGCACGGAGACGGCGCTGCCGCGTCCGGTGTGGTCGGGCGCGGCGGCACCGAACCAGCGGGCGGCGGTGACGGGGTGGGGCTGCAGGTCGGTCCGCTGCCCGCCGAGCCGGACGTCGACGCGGCGCGGCTCGGCCTCCGACAGGTCGTCCAGGAGCCAGAGTTCACCGGCGGACACATAGACGACGCGGGTGCCGTCGGTGGCGGCGTGCCGTGCGTAGAAGCCGTCGACCGGCGTGTGCCTGCGCAGGTCCGAGCCGTCGGGCAGCGAGGAGTACAGCGCGCCGACGCCTTCGTGGTCGGAGAGGAAGGCGATGCGCTCCCCCACCCACAGCGGGTACTCGATGTTCCCGTCG
The DNA here is from genome assembly GCF_055558735.1 of Streptomyces sp. NPDC025651. Taxonomy (NCBI): domain Bacteria; kingdom Bacillati; phylum Actinomycetota; class Actinomycetes; order Kitasatosporales; family Streptomycetaceae; genus Streptomyces; species Streptomyces sp. NPDC025651. The sequence continues at coordinate 578,860 of NZ_JBVHLZ010000001.1, read as the reverse complement.
AGGTCTTCGTGTACGCGCACGAAGGACTGCCCCTGTTCCTGCCCCTGTTCCTGCCCCTGCCCCGCTTCCGCGGTGCGGATCCACAGCTTGCCCGCCGTGCCGCCGCGGTACCGCTTCCACCAGGCGGCCTCGCGCCCCATCGGAGCGGAGAGCAGCAGGACTTGGCCCTCGGGGCCGTGGGCGACGTCGCCGACGACGCCGTACGGCAGGGTGGCCGCGGGTCCGCCGTCGAGCGGCACGGCGCGCGCCCAGGTGCGGCGCAGCGAGGGTTGGCCCTCGGCGCTGACCGCGAGGACCTGTCCCTCAGGCGTCCAGCCGCGCACGGCGGTCTTCCAACTCCCCCAGTACGTCAGCCTCTTGGAGGGTCCGCCGTCGACGGGCGCGATGTGCACCTCGGGGGCGCCGTCGCGGGTGGAGGTCCAGGCGACGGTCGTGCCGTCCGGGGAGATCCGGGGGTGGTTCACGGGCATGTTGTCCGCGCTGACCCGCCAGGCGCGGCCCCCGTCGAGGGGCGCGACCCAGACGTCGTCCTCAGCCGTGAAGGTGGTCAACTCGCCGTGGATGTGCGGAAACCGAAGGTACGCAGTCTGTGTCACACCGCCCAGCCTAGGCAGGCTCCGGGCGGGCCGACAGAGGTTTGGATCACTTGCCCGGGGGCCGCCCCGCGCGGCACGCGGATCACTTGCCCGGGACGCAGTTGCAGGTCGGGTCGGGCGCCGGGTCCGGGGTGGCGGTCACCGTGACGGTCGTGGTGGGCGCGGGGTCGGGTGTGTCGTGGGGCGGCGGGGTGGAGGGCTTGTCGTGGGAGGGCGGAGGCGAGGTCTTGTCGCCGCCGTCGTGACCACCGTCGTTCCCGTCGTCGTTCCCGTCGCCGTTGTCGTCACCGGCCTCGCAGTTGCCGAGGACGTCGACGCGGAACCACTGCTTGCCGTCGACCTTGGCGGTGAGGTTGCCGCGCACGCAGGCCCCGTCGACGACGGAGCGCACCGTGCCCTTGATGGTGATGTCCTTGCCGTCGTCGGTCTCGCCCTGGCAGTCGACGTTCACCACGGACTCGGTCTTCGCGGACTCGCTGCGCGGCGTGACCCGGTCGTCGAAGCTGGCGGTGCAGCTGAGCCACGACACGTCGACGCCCTGCCGCTCCAGCTCCTTGGTGCCCATCTCGTCGGTGGTGAGCGCGACCGCCGAGGTGTTCATGTCCCCGTCCACGGGGTCGCACGCGGTGACGCCGAGCGCCGCGGCGCCGGCGAGCCCGACCGCGTACAGAATCGTCGGACGCCGTGTCCTCACCGACCTCACCGTCCTGCGCCGTGTCGTCGTCGCCCGGTCGCGTAACCGCCTCAATGCCCCCATAGGCGGCAGAGTGCCACCGCGCACGCCAATGCGGTAGACCGCTTGCGGCCATCTGTCCACCGACGGCCGGAAGGGCCCCGCACCACGCCGGGAGAGGACTCGGTCGCGCGGCGGCCGCTCCCGGCCCCCGCGGGCCCCGTCAGGACCAGCGGCCGGTGCGCCCGAGGAGCAGCGCGGTCGCCGCGGTCCCCGCGGTCGACGTGCGCAGCACGCTGCGCCCGAGCCGGTAGGGCTTCGCGCCCGCCTCGGCGAACGCCGCCAACTCCTCGGGGGAGACGCCCCCTTCGGGCCCGACCACCAGCACGATGTGCCCGGCCGCCGGGAGCTGGGCGGTGGCCAGCGGCTCGCTGCCCTCCTCGTGCAGGACGGCCGCGAAGTCGGCGCCCGCGAGGAGGGCGGCCACCTGCTTGGTCGACGCGGCGTCGGCCACCTCGGGGAAGCGGACCCGGCGCGACTGCTTGCCCGCCTCGCGCGCGGTGGCCCGCCACTTGGCGAGGGCCTTGAGACCGCGGTCGCCCTTCCACTGCGTGATGCAGCGCGAGGCGGTCCACGGCACGACGGCGTCGACGCCGGTCTCCGTCATGGTCTCGACGGCGAGTTCACCGCGGTCACCCTTGGGCAGCGCCTGAACGACGGTGATGCGGGGCGACTCCTCGGGCTCCTCGGAGCAGGAGTCCATCTTCACCACGAGGCGGTCCTTGCCCTCGGTGTCGAGGACCACGCAGTCCGCCCAGCGCCCCGCGCCGTCGGTCAGGACGACGTCCTCACCGGCCCGCAGCCGCTTCACGGAGACGGCGTGCCGCCCTTCGGGGCCCTCCAGTACGTAGCGTCCGCCGTCGCCCGCGTCGAAGTGCTCGACGACGAAGACCGGGGCGGTCACGCGGCACCCTCCGCGGCCAACGAGGCCTTCGCCTCGGCCAGTTCGGCCACGAGGACCTCCACGAGCTCCCCCGCGGGCAGCTCCCGGGCGAGCCGGTGGCCCTGCCCGGCCCAGAGCGCCATGGCCTGCGCGTCACCTGCCTTCGCCGCGGCCTTGCGCAGCCCGCTGGTGAGGTGGTGGACCTGGGGGTAGGCGGCGGGGGCGTACGGGCCGTGCTCGCGCATGAAGCGGTTGACCAGGCCGCGCGCCGGGCGCCCGGAGAAGGCCCGGGTCAGCTCGGTCCGCACGAAGAGCGGATTGGTCATGGCCTGCTTGTGCAGGGCGTTGGCGCCCGACTCGGGGGTGACGAGGAAGGCGGTGCCGAGCTGGGCCGCGTCGGCGCCCGCGGCGAGCACGGCGGCGATCTGCGCGCCGCGCATCAGACCGCCGGCGGCGACGATCGGGATCTGCACGGTCTCACGGACCTGCGTGATCAGTGAGAGCAGCCCGATCCCGGCGCCGTCGGCCTCGGGGTTGTCCTTGTGGGTCCCCTGGTGCCCGCCCGCCTCGACGCCCTGCACGCACACGGCGTCGGCCCCGCACCACTGGGCGGTCTGCGCCTCCTCGGGCGAGGTGACGGTGACGACGGTGAGGGTGCCGACGCGCGCGAAGGCGTCGAGGACGTCACGGGTGGGGCACCCGAAGGTGAAGGAGACGACCGGCACGGGGTCGTCGAGCAGGATCGCGAGCTTGGCGTCGTACCCGTCGTCGCGCCCGCTGTCCGGGTCGCCGAGCTCCGTCTCGTACCAGGTCGCCTCGCCGGCGAGCTGGCTGCGGTAGACCTCGACGGCCGCCGCGTCCGCGGTGTCGGGCTGCGGCATGAAGAGGTTGACGCCGAAGGGCCGCGAGGTGAGCCCCCGCAACTGTTTGATCTCCTGGTACATCCCGTCGGCGGTCTTGTACCCGGCGGCGAGGAACCCGAGCCCACCGGCCTCGGAGACGGCCGCGGCCAACTGCGGGCCGGAGGCGCCGCCGGCCATGGGGGCCTGCACGATCGGACAGCGGCAGAGATCGGTCAGTGCGGAGGACATGACGGCATCGTGCCACGTCCTCCCGCACCGACCGAATCGCCCCTTCCGGTATACGAACGCGGGGCACCCCCTCCAAGAGGGAGTGCCCCGCGGTACCGGGTCTCAGCGTCCGTTGAACGCGTCCTTGAGCCGCGAGAACAGCCCCTGCTGCCCCGGCTGGAACTGCCCCGTGGGCCGCTCCTCGCCCCGCATCTTCGCCAGCTCCCGCAGCACCCGCTCCTGCTCGGGGTCGAGCTTCGTCGGCGTGAGGACCTCGACGTGCACGATGAGGTCACCGCGCCCGCCGCCCCGCAGATGCGTGACGCCGCGGCCGTGCAGCGGGATCGACTGCCCGGACTGGGTCCCCGGGCGGATGTCGACCTCCTCCATGCCGTCGAGCGTCTTCAGCGGCACCTTCGTGCCGAGCGCGGCCGCCGTCATCGGGATGGTGACGGTGCAGTGCAGATCGTCGCCGCGCCGCTGGAAGACCTCGTGCGGCAGCTCGTGGATCTCCACGTACAGGTCGCCGGCGGGACCGCCGCCGGGGCCGACCTCGCCCTCGCCCGCGAGCTGGATCCGCGTGCCGTTGTCGACACCGGCGGGGATCTTCACGGTCAGCGTCCTGCGCGACCGGATGCGGCCGTCACCGGCGCACTCCGGGCACGGCGTCGGCACGACCGTGCCGAAGCCCTGGCACTGGGGGCACGGCCGCGAGGTCATGACCTGGCCGAGGAAGGACCGCGTGACCTGGGACACCTCACCGCGACCGCGGCACATGTCACAGGTCTGGGCGGAGGTACCGGGCGCGGCACCTTCACCACTACAGGTCGTACAGACGACAGCCGTGTCGACCTGGATGTCCTTGGTGGTCCCGAAGGCGGCCTCTTCGAGGTCGATCTCCAGACGGATCATGGCGTCCTGGCCCCGGCGCGTGCGCGACCGCGGCCCCCGCTGCGACGCCGTCCCGAAGAACGCGTCCATGATGTCGGAGAAGTTGCCGAAGCCACCGGCGCCGAAGCCGCCCGCGCCCTGGCCGCCGCCCGCCTGGGACAGGGGGTCGCCGCCGAGGTCGTAGACCTGCTTCTTCTGCGGGTCCGACAACACCTCGTACGCGGCGTTGATCTCCTTGAAGCGCTCCTGAGTCTTCGGATCCGGATTCACATCCGGGTGAAGCTCACGCGCAAGCCTCCGGAAGGCCTTCTTGATTTCGTCCTGGGAAGCGTCGCGGCGCACGCCGAGTACGGCGTAGTAGTCCGTGGCCACTTACGACTCCGCCAGGATCTGTCCGACGTAACGTGCCACTGCGCGTACTGCTCCCATCGTTCCCGGATAGTCCATGCGGGTCGGTCCGACCACGCCTAGTTTGGCGACTGCCTCGCTGCCCGAACCGTAGCCGACCGAGACCACGGACGTGGAGCTGAGGCCCTCATGGGCGTTCTCGTGACCGATCCGTACGGTCATGCCCGAATCCGTAGCCTCCCCAAGCAACTTGAGGAGCACTACCTGCTCCTCAAGGGCTTCGAGGACGGGCCGGATGGTGAGGGGAAAGTCATGTCCGAAGCGGGTGAGATTGGCGGTACCGCCGATCATCAGCCGCTCCTCGGTCTCCTCGACGAGTGTCTCGAGGAGGGTGGCGAGGACGGTCGCGACGGTGCCGCGGTCCTCCGCCTCGAAGGCCTCGGGCAGGTCCTGCACCAGCTGCGGCACGTCCGCGAAGCGGCGGCCCGCGACCCGGCTGTTGAGCCGCGCCCGCAGGTCGGCGAGCGAGGCCTCGCCGAACGGTGCGGGACAGTCGATCATGCGCTGCTCGACCCGGCCGGTGTCCGTGATGAGGACGAGCATCAGGCGCGCGGGAGCCAGCGAGAGCAACTCCACGTGCCGCACCGTCGACCGGGTCAGCGAGGGGTACTGCACGACGGCGACCTGCCGCGTGAGCTGCGCGAGCAACCGGACCGTACGCCCCACGACGTCGTCGAGATCCACCGCGCCGTCGAGGAAGTTCTGGATGGCGCGGCGCTCGGGCGCGGTCATCGGCTTGACGCCGGCGAGCTTGTCGACGAACAGGCGGTACCCCTTGTCCGTCGGGATGCGCCCCGCGCTGGTGTGGGGCTGGGCGATGAACCCTTCCTCCTCCAGCGCCGCCATGTCGTTGCGGACGGTGGCCGGAGAGACCCCGAGGCGGTGCCGCTCGGTGAGCGCCTTGGAGCCCACGGGCTCCTCCGTCCCCACGTAGTCATGGACGATGGCGCGCAGCACCTCGAGCCTGCGTTCACTGAGCATCGCGCACACCTCCAGCTGTCTCCGTCGTTCACGCCGAGCCCCCGGACCCCCGAGCCCCCGGCCTGGCACTCACCGCGGGTGAGTGCCAGCCTTCCAAAAGGTCAGTGTACGGCCGTGAGGTACGCACCGGGCAAGGCCGGACCCTCCTCAGTCATGCCGACGTGTTCCGCAGGAGCTAGCGTCACCGTATGGACATGGCGCTGGCATGGGAAGCGGCGGGCTGGGAGCGACTCGCACCGCGCGTGGGGCGGTGCCGGCTGCCGGTCTGGGACTGCACGGCCGGGCTGGTCGTCGGTGACGACGCGGCCCTCATGATCGAGGCGGGTTCGAGCCTGGCCGAGGGCGCGGCCCTGCGGACCCGGGCCAGGCAGATCCTCGGCGGCGGCCGCCGGGTCACCCACCTCGCGCTCACGCACCCGCACTTCGACCACGTCCTCGGGGCCGCGGCCTTCGCGGGCGTGGAGGTGTACGGCGCCGTGGGCATCGACACGGTCTTCGCCAAGGGCCGCGACGAGCTGCGCGCGGACGCGGTGCGGCACGGGGTGGACGCGGACGCCGCGGCGGAGGCGGCCGACCTCCTGGTCCACCCGCACCATCTGGTGTGCGGGGAGTGGACGCTCGACCTGGGCGGCGGGACACAGGTGCTCCTGGCGAACGTCGGCCCCGGCCACTCGGGCCACGACCTGGCGGTCCTGGTCCCCGGCACCGACGGAGGGCGGGAGATCGTCTTCTGCGGCGACCTGGTCGAGGAGTCGGGCGAACCGCAGGCGGGCCCGGACGCGGTGCCGAAGCGGTGGCCCGCGGCCCTGGACCGGCTCCTGGAGCTGGGCGGCGAGGACGCGCTGTACGTGCCGGGGCACGGCGCGACGGTAAATGCGGCCTTTGTCCGTGCGCAACGCGCCACACTGGCGTCCCGTTTCGGCGTGTCGTAGGACAACGAACGCCGCTCTTCCTATGGTCGGCGGAATGCGCCAGTACTCCGCCGACCTCACGCCGCCCTGGAAGAAGCCGAAGCCGGTCCCCGAGGTGGCGGCGGACGCCGGCCTCGTGGTCGAGGAGCTGAGCACCGGTTTCTGCGGGGCGGTGATCCGCTGCGAGAAGACGGCGCAGGGCCCGACGGTGACGCTGGAGGACCGCTTCGGCAAGCACCGCGTCTTCCCGATGGAGCCGCGGGGCTTCCTCCTGGAGGGCCGCACGATCACACTCGTCCGCCCGGCCACCACGGCACCCGCTCCCCCTTCCCGCCCCTCCCGCACCGCGTCCGGCTCGGTGGCGGTCCCCGGCGCGCGGGCCAGGGTCGCCCGCGCCGGACGCATCTACGTGGAGGGCCGCCACGACGCCGAGCTGGTCGAGCGGGTCTGGGGCGACGACCTGCGCATCGAAGGCGTCGTCGTGGAGTACCTGGAGGGCATCGACGACCTCCCCGCGATCGTCGCGGAGTTCGCGCCGGGCCCCGACGCGCGCCTGGGCGTCCTGGTCGACCACCTGGTCCCCGGCTCCAAGGAGTCCCGCATCGCCGCGGAGGTCACCAGCGCGCACGCCCTGGTGGTCGGCCACCCCTACATCGACGTATGGGAGGCGGTGAAGCCGTCCTCGGTGGGCATCGCCGCCTGGCCACGGGTCCCGCGGGGCCAGGACTGGAAGACGGGCGTGTGCAGGGCCCTGGGCTGGCCGGAGAACACGGGCGCGGCCTGGCAGCACATCCTGGCCTCGGTCCACTCGTACAAGGACCTGGAGCCCCAACTCCTCGGCCGAGTAGAAGAACTGATCGACTTCGTCACCCTCCCCTGACATTCGTCACACTCCCCTGACCACCGGGGCCGGCAAGGCCCCCAGCCCGCCGAGGCCCGCTAGTCCACCAGGTCCCGGACCACCGCGTCGGCCAGCAACCGCCCCCGCAGCGTCAGCACCGCCCGCCCCTCCTCATACGGCCCGGCCTCCAGCAGCCCCTCACCCCGCGCCCGCGCGGCCGCCGCGAGCCCCGCCTCCCGCAGCAGCGACAACGGACACCCCTCCCGCAACCGCAGCTCCAGCAGGATCCGCTCCACCCGCCGGTCCTCGGCGGACAGCACCTCACGCCCGGCCCCCGGCGATCCCCCACCCGCCAGCGCCCCCGCATACGCCCCGGGATGCTTCACGTTCCACCACCGCACGCCCCCCACATGGCTGTGCGCCCCCGGCCCGGCCCCCCACCAGTCGGCCCCGCGCCAGTACAGCTCGTTGTGCAGGCACCGCCCCGCCTCGGACGTGGCCCAGTTGGACACCTCGTACCAATCGAACCCCGCGCCCCCGAGCACCTCATCGGCGATGAGGTACCGGTCCGCGTGCACGTCGTCGTCGGTCATGGGGACCTCCCCGCGCCGGATCCGCCGCGCCAGCTGCGTCCCCTCCTCCACGATCAGCGCATAGGCGCTGACGTGGTCGGGCCCGGCCCCGATCGCCGCGTCGAGCGAGGCCCGCCAGTCCTCGTCGGTCTCACCGGGCGTGCCGTAGATCAGGTCGAGGTTCACATGGTCGAACCCGGCGGCCCGCGCCTCGGCGACGCACGCCTCGGGACGCCCCGGCGTATGCGTACGGTCAAGCACCTTCAAGACATGCTGCTTCGCGCTCTGCATGCCGAAGGAGACCCGGTTGAACCCGCCGGCCCGCAGCTCACCCAGGTAGTCGACGTCGACCGACTCCGGATTGGCCTCGGTGGTGATCTCCGCGTCGTCCGCGAGCCCGAACTCGTCCCGTACGGCACCCAGCATCCGTACGAGATCCTTCGCGGCCAGCAGTGTGGGCGTCCCGCCCCCGACGAAGACGGTCCGCACCGGCCGCGGGTCGTCGCCCAGGACCTTCCGCGCGAGCCGCACCTCGTCGATCAGGGTGTCGGCGTAGTTGTCGCGGGAGGCGAGCACGCCGCCGGAGCCGCGCAGCTCGGTCGCCGTGTAGGTGTTGAAGTCGCAGTATCCGCAGCGCGTGGCGCAGTACGGAACGTGCAGGTAGAAGCCGAGAGGGCGGGAGGCCGCGCCGTCCAGGGCGGACGCGGGCAGCGCCCCGTCCTCGGGCATGGGCTCACCATCGGGCAGTGCGGAAGGCATGCCTTCGATTGTCGCGCACCGCGGCAACCCCGGACGTCATGCCCGAGGCCCGAGCCCTCTCACCTCACCGCGCCTGCAACACCAGCAACGCGAGATCGTCGTCCGGCGGCCGCTCCGAGAACTCATGGACAAGCCGCCGGATCCGCTCCGCGACGAGTCCCGCGTCCAGCCCCGCACACCCGGCAAGGGCCCGGGCGAGCCCGTCCCCGTCATCGAACTGCAGCCGCCCCGCGCGCCGCTCGGTCACCCCGTCCGTGACGCACAGCAGCGTCTCGCCGGCCCGCAGCTCGAAGCTCTCGCTCGTGTACGTCTCGTCGTCGACGACGCCCAGCAGCATCTGCGGAGTGGCCGCCTCCCGCACCTCCCCCTCAGGGGACAGCAGCAGCGGCAGCGGATGCCCGGCGCACGCGATGGTGCACCGCACTCCCCCTTCGTACGGAACCAGCTCGCCGTACAGGAGTGAGAGGAAGCGCGACGTGGGCCCGTCCGGCGGCACGCCCTGGCCGCCCGCCACCGCGACGACGGCCGCGGCCGCGTCGGCCGCCTCGGTCGCGTCGTCCAGGAGCAGCTGGTTGAGACGGTCGAGGACCTCCGCCACCTGGTAGCCCTCGCGGGCGAGCAGCCGCAGCCAGGGACGGGCGAGGCCGATGACGACCGCCGCCTCGGGCCCCTTTCCCTGGACGTCGCCGAGCGCGAAGCACCAGCGGCCGTCGCCCGCCTGAAACACGTCGTAGAAGTCGCCGCCGGGACCGCCCTTGTCCCGCGGCTCGTACACCACACCGCTGTCCACGCCGGGGATCTGCGCGACCTGGCTCGGCAGCAGCCCGCGCTGGAGGACCTGGCTGATGTTGGCCTGGCGCTGATAGCGGCGCGCGGTGCTGATCGCGAGCGCCACACGGCGGCTGAAGTCCTCGACGAGGCCGGTGACTTCGTCGGGGAAGCGCACCAGGCCCGCCCGGCCGATGACGAGCGCGCCGAGTGCGCGCCCGCCCGCGGCCAGGCGGTACGCGAGCGCCGTGCCGGACGTGCCGCCCGCCAGCGCCTCGCCGGGCCAGGGGACGGGGAAGGCGCCCGAGCCCGCCGCGTCGGGCAGCCGCGGCGGCTCCTTCTCCAGGACCCGGCGCAGCTCCTCTATCCGGTGCTCACTGGTGTGCCAGACGCGGGCGAGCCGCGCCCCCTGACCGCCGTCGGTCCCGCGCCCCACCCCTTCGGAGGTGTCGTGGAGCCACACCGCGCACCAGTCCGCGAGACGCGGCACGAGCAGCTGTCCGGCCAGGGCGGCCACCAGGTCCTCGTCGAACTGCCCGGCCAGCAGGTCGGACGCCTCCGCGAGGAAGGTCAGCGCGCCGCGGTTGACCCAGTCCGTGTCGTGCGTGGCCCGCTTGGGGAGCGGCGCGAGGATCTCGGCGGCGCGCAGTCCGCGCTGCAGGGCCTGTTCGCTCGCGTACGTCTCGATCCCGTGGACGGCCTGGACGCCCTCGACGGGCAGCCGGGCCCAGACGGTCTTGGTGCCCGTGCGGTAGGTGATGCCCCAGGACTCGGAGAGGGTCGCGACGAGTTGCAGTCCGCGGCCGTACTCGGGGGTGCCGGACGGCGGCGGGCCCTGTTCGTTGCGCACGGCGCGGGAGGGGTGGTGGTCGGAGACCTCGATGACGAGGAACTCGTCGCTCTCGCCGGGCACGGCGGCGTCGAGGCGGCAGAGCAGCTCGACGGCGGTGCCCGCGTGCACGACGGCGTTCGTCACCAACTCGCTGACCAGCAGCACCGAGTCGTCGGTCAGGCGGTCGGTGAAGGCGCCGGTCGCGGCCACCCCCAGCTCGGTCCAGTCGGCGAGCGCCGCGCGCACGAATCTGCGCGCCGCGGCAGGGGCCAGCGGGTTTCCGGGCAGCGACGTACGCACCGCCGCCGGTGGCCCCGGGCGGTCCGGGGCTGTGGCGGAGGCACGATATTCGGTCTCCCGTTGCATCGGAATGGACCCCACGGTGCGGCTCCTGAGCAGTTCGGGCAAATACGCCTCAGGCGACACCGACAGAGTGACAGACTGACCATGCCCATAAGCACCGAGTTACCGAAGTGGGCCGCCATGAGTGAGAACAGTGCTATGCCCGTGCTCGGACCTGGCCGGATTCCGGCTCCCGCGCAGACGGCCGGCTCCGATGCCCCCGAGGGCTTCGGCACGGAACCGACCGCCGCACAGCTGCGCCCTCTTCTCGCCGCCATGCGAGCAGCGCGGGACGGTGACTTCACCAAGGTCGCGCCGGTCGGCGACGGCCTGACGGCCGAGCTGTACGCGGTCTTCAACGAGATGCTGGACCGCTCCCTCCACTTCGACGGCGAACTCGTCCGCGTACGCCGGGAGATCATCCGGCACGGCCGCCTGGACGAGCGCTTCGCCGCGAGCCCCGGGCAGGGCAGGTGGGCCGCCCGCGTCACGGAGGTCAACACCCTCCTCGACTCCTTGGTGGCCCCGGCGGCCAACGCCACCCGCGTGCTGAACGCGGTCGCGGGCGGCGACCTGACGCAGCGCGTCGACCTGCACGACGGCACCCGTGAGCTCCGGGGCGATCTGCGCCGTCTGGGCCGCGCCGTCAACACGATGGTGGACCAGCTGTCCCTCTTCACGGGCGAAGTCACGCGCGTCGCCCGCGAGGTCGGCACGGAGGGGCGCCTCGGCGGGCGCGCCAAGGTGCGGGGCCTGTCCGGCAGTTGGCGCGACGTGACCGAGGCCGTCAACACGATGGCGGCACGCCTCACCGCCCAGGTGCGCGACATCGCCCTGGTGACCACGGCGGTGGCGCAGGGCGACCTGACCCGCACGGTCACCGTCGAGGCGACGGGCGAACTCCTCGAACTGAAGCTCACCGTGAACACGATGGTGGAGCAGCTCTCCGCGTTCGCCGCCGAGGTCACCCGCGTGGCCCGCGAGGTGGGCACGGAGGGCCAGCTCGGCGGCCGCGCCCAGGCCCGCGGCGTCTCCGGCGTGTGGAAGGACCTCACCGACAACGTCAACTTCATGGCGTCGAACCTCACTTCGCAGGTCCGCAACATCGCCCAGGTCACCACCGCCGTGGCCAACGGCGACCTGAGCCAGAAGATCACCGTCGACGCCCGGGGCGAGATCCTGGAGCTGAAGTCGACGGTGAACACGATGGTGGACCAGCTCTCCGCCTTCGCCGACGAGGTCACCCGCGTCGCCCGCGAGGTCGGCACCGAGGGAAACCTCGGCGGCCGCGCCCAGGTGCGGGGCGTCTCCGGCGTGTGGAAGGACCTCACCGACAACGTCAACTTCATGGCGGACAACCTCACCTCCCAGGTGCGGAACATCGCGCTCGTGTCGACGGCCGTCGCCCAGGGCGACCTCGGCAAGAAGATCACGGTCGAGGCGAAGGGCGAGATCCTCGAACTGAAGTCGACCATCAACACGATGGTGGACCAGCTCTCCGCCTTCGCCGACGAGGTCACCCGCGTCGCCCGCGAGGTCGGCACCGAGGGAAACCTCGGCGGCCAGGCGCAGGTCCGCGGCGTCTCCGGCGTGTGGAAGGACCTCACCGACAACGTCAACTTCATGGCGTCGAACCTCACTTCGCAGGTCCGCAACATCGCCCAGGTCACCACCGCCGTCGCCAACGGCGACCTCTCCAAGATGATCACGGTGACGGCGCGCGGCGAGATCCTGGAGCTGAAGGACACCGTCAACACGATGGTGGAACAGCTGCGCGCCTTCGCCGACGAGGTCACCCGCGTGGCCCGCGAGGTCGGCACGGACGGCCGGCTCGGCGGCCGCGCCCAGGTCCTCGGCGTCTCCGGCGTGTGGAAGGACCTCACCGACAACGTCAACTACATGGCGGACAACCTCACGGGCCAGGTCCGCAACATCGCCCAGGTCGCGACGGCGGTGGCCCAGGGCGACCTCTCCAAGAAGATCGACGTGGACGCGCGCGGCGAGATCCTGGAGCTGAAGACCACCATCAACACCATGGTGGACACGCTCTCCTCGTTCTCCTCCGAGGTGACCCGCGTGGCCCGCGAGGTGGGCTCCGAGGGCCAACTGGGCGGCCAGGCCCGGGTCGAGGGCGTGTACGGCACGTGGAAGCGCCTGACGACGAACGTGAACGAGCTCGCGCTGAACCTCACCACCCAGGTCCGCGCCATCGCCGAGGTCGCCTCCGCGGTGGCGCAGGGCGACATGACCCGCGCGATCACGGTCGAGACGCGCGGCGAGGTCTCCGAGCTCAAGGACAACATCAACCTCATGGTCTCCAACCTCCGCGAGACCACCCGCGCCAAGGACTGGCTGGAGTCCAACCTCGCCCGCCTGGCCGGCCTGATGCAGGGCCACCGCGACCTGATGGAGGTCGCCGACCTGATCCTGCGCGAGCTGACCCCGCTGGTGAACGCCCAGTACGGCGCCTTCTTCCTGGCCGACCCGGACACGGCCGAGGCTCCCGCGCCCACCCAGGTCACCGCGAAGGGCCTCGCCTTCATCGCCGGGTACGGCTCCGCGCAGGGCTCCGTCGTCGACACGGGCGGCATGCCCGCGCAGGGCCTGGTGCGCCAGGCCGCCCTGGAGAAGAAGCGCATCCTCGTCGAGGAGGTCCCGCCGGACTACATCAAGATCCATTCAGGGCTCGGCGACGCGGCGCCCGCCACGGTCGTCATCATCCCGATCCTCTTCGAGGACAAGCTGCTCGGCGTGATCGAGCTGGCGACGTTCTCCCGCTTCTCCGATGTCCACCTGGCCTTCTTCGACCAGTTCGTGAACACCATCGGCGTCGCGATCAACACCATCATCGCCAACTCCCGTACGGAGTCGCTGCTCGGCGAGTCCCAGCGGCTGGCCACCCAGCTCCAGGAGCGCTCGGACGAACTCCAGCGCCAGCAGGCCGAGTTGCGCCGCTCGAACGCGGAGCTCGAAGAGAAGGCCGCCCTGCTCGCCACGAGCTCCCAGTACAAGTCGGAGTTCCTGGCCAACATGTCGCACGAGCTGCGCACCCCGCTCAACTCCCTGCTGATCCTGGCCCGGCTGCTCTCCGACAACCCCGACAACCACCTCTCCGACCAGGAAGTGCAGTTCGCGACCACGATCCACCGCTCGGGTTCCGACCTCCTCCAACTCATCAACGACATCCTGGACCTGTCGAAGATCGAGGCGGGCAGGATGGACGTACGCCCCAAGAAGCTCCCGCTCATCAAGGTCCTCGACTACGTCCACGCGACGTTCCGCCCGCTGACCCTCGACCGGGGCCTGGCCTTCGACGTGTCGGTGGGCGAGGACGTGCCGCGCGAGATGTTCTCCGACGAACAGCGCCTCCAGCAGATCCTGCGCAACCTCCTGTCGAACGCGGTCAAGTTCACCTCGTCGGGCAGCATCGAGCTGCGCGTCAGCCGCGTGAAGGACAACTCGGTCGACCGCATCCTCCACGACAACGACGACCTGCTCTGCTTCGCCGTCAGCGACACCGGCATCGGCATCCCGTCCGAGCAACTCCCGGTGATCTTCGAGGCGTTCCAGCAGGCCGACGGCACCACCAACCGCAAGTACGGCGGCACCGGTCTCGGCCTCTCCATCAGCCGCGAGATCGCGGGCCTGCTCGGCGGCCGCATCACCGCGCAGAGCCACCCCGGCCAGGGCTCGACCTTCTCGCTGTACGTTCCCGTGGTGCACCCCGGTCACGGCGCGGCCGCCATCGCGTACGCCGCCTCGCGCACCCAACATCTGCCGGAGCCCATCGAACAGGCCGCTCTGCGCCCGCACACCGCCCTGGAACCGGATGACAGCTGGCCCACCCCCACCAAACTGGAGGAGTGGAAGGAAGGCCGCGCGGGCCGCATACTGCCGGGCCGCAGGGTACTGATCGTCGACGACGACATCCGCAACGTGTTCGCGCTCACACACGTCCTGAGCCGCGTCGGCATGCCCGTCCTCTACGCCGAGAACGGCCGCGAGGGAATCGAGACGCTGGAGCGCAACCCCGACGTCGACATCGTCCTGATGGACATCATGATGCCGGAGATGGACGGGTACGAAACCATGGCCGCGATCCGCCGCACCCCCCGCTGGCGGGGTCTGCCCATCGTCGCCCTCACCGCGAAAGCCATGCCCGGGGACCGCGAGAAGGCCATCTCGCAGGGCGCGACCGACTACGTACCCAAGCCCGTGGACGTGGACCAACTGCTCGGCGTCGTCTGCTCCCTCCTGGACCCGGAGGGCACCGCCCCCGCCGAGCAGTCCACCACACCCGATCCAGAGTCCGTTGCCGTGGAACAGACAAGTGCTCAGGGAGAAAGTGCTGTTCCGCCGACAACCGAGTGAGGCACCGTGACCATGAGCGCAGAGTCCACGACCGACAATCGCGCGAGCATCCTCCTTGTCGACGACATGGAGGACAACCTGATGGCACTAGAAGCAGTCCTGGGGTCCTTGAACGAACCGTTGGTGCGCGCCCGTTCGGGCGAGGAAGCCATGAAGGCGATTCTGAGGCAACGATTCGCCGTGATCCTTCTGGACGTCCGGATGCCGGGCATGGACGGCTTCGAGACGGCGTCGAACATCAAACGTCTCGACCAGACCAAGGACGTGCCGATCATCTTCCTGACCGGCACCGACAACGACGCGGGCTACGCCTTCCGCGGGTACGCGACCGGCGCCGCCGACTACCTCACCAAGCCCTTCGACCCCTGGGTGCTGCGCGCCAAGGTCACCGTCTTCCTCGAACTGCACCGCAAGAACCAGCAGTTGGAGAAGATACTGGCCCGCGAGCAGCGCCAGTTCGACGAACTGGCCGCGCGCCTCTCGGCGATCGAGACCCATATGGCCGCGAGCAGCCTCAAGGACGTCCTCGAACTGCGCCGCCACGTGACACACATGGAGGAACTGGTACAGGAAATGCGCCGCGGGCGGGGCGTCTAGCACCCCGCCCGCGCATGAGCCCGAGGGGCCCTGGGCTCACGCCTCGCGCGAGCCCGCGTACATCTCCTCGATGAGGTGCTTGTACTCCCGCTCGACGACCGGCCGCTTCAGCTTCAGGCTGGGGGTCAGTTCGCCGTGCTCGACATCCAGGTCGCGCGGCAGGAGGCGGAACTTCTTGATGGTCTGCCAGCGCTGCAGGCCTTCGTTGAGCTGCGTGACGTACCCCTCGATGAGCTCGACCGTCGCGGGGTTCGCGCACACCTCCGCATACGACTTGCCGTCCTGCCCGTTCTCCTTGGCCCAGCCGAGGATGGCGGGCTCGTCGAGGGCGATGAGCGCGGTGCAGAAGTTCCGGTCGGCGCCGTGCACCAGGATGTTGGAGACGTACGGACACACCGCCTTGAACTGCCCCTCGACCTCGGCGGGCGCGATGTACTTGCCGCCGGACGTCTTGATCAGGTCCTTCTTGCGGTCGGTGATCCGCAGATACCCGTCGACGGACAGCTCGCCGATGTCCCCGGTGTGGAACCACCCGTCGGATTCGAGCACTTCGGCCGTCTTGTCCGGCAGGCCGTGGTAGCCCTCCATGATGCCGGGGCCGCGCAGCAGGATCTCGCCGTCGTCCGCGATCCGCACCTCGGTGCCGGGCAGCGGCTTACCGACGGTGCCCGTGCGATAGGCCTCGCCGGGGTTCACGAAGGAGGCCGCGGAGGACTCGGTGAGCCCGTACCCCTCAAGGATGTGGATCCCGGCTCCCGCGAAGAAGTACCCGATCTCGGGCGCGAGCGCCGCCGACCCCGACACCGCGGCGCGCAGCCGCCCGCCGAAGGCCTCGCGCAGCTTGGAGTAGACGAGCGCGTCGGCGACCTTGTGCTTGGCGCCGAGCCCGAAGGGCACCGAAGCGGTGCCGGTCCTGCGGAAGTTGTCCTGGCTGGTCTTCGCGTACGCGCGGGAGACCTCGGCGGCCCACTGGAAGATCTTGTACTTGGCCCCACCGCCGGCCCGCGCCCTGGCCGCGACGCCGTTGTAGACCTTCTCGAAGATGCGGGGCACCGCGGCCATGTACGTCGGCTGCACCACCGGCAGATTCTCGATGATCTTGTCCACCCGGCCGTCGACCGCGGTGACGTGCCCGAGCTCGATCTGCCCGGAGGTCAGCACCTTGCCGAAGACGTGCGCGAGCGGCAGCCACAGGTACTGCACGTCGTCGGCCGTGAGCAGCCCGGTCGCCGCGATGGCCTTGGCCATGTACGACCAGTTGTCGTGCGGCAGGCGCACGCCCTTGGGCTTGCCCGTGGTGCCGGAGGTGTAGATCAGCGTCGCGAGCTGGTCGGCGGTGATCGCCGCGATCCGGTCCTTGACGAGCTCCGGGTTCTTCTCCAGGTGCGCGGCGCCGCGCACCTCCAGGTCGGCGAGCGTGAGCACCCAGCCCTCGGGGTCGCCGTCGACGGGCTCCGCGCCCTCGGCGTCGAGCACCACGACGTGCCGCAGCTCGGGCAGTTCGGCCCGCTTCTCGCGCGCCTTGGCGAGCTGCGCGGCGTCCTCGGCGATCAGCACCCGGCTGCCGGAGTCGGCCAGGATGTACCCGGACTCCTCGGCGTTGGTCTGCGGATAGATGGTCGTGGTGGCCGCGCCCGCGCACATGATGCCGAGGTCGCAGAGGATCCACTCGACCCGCGTGGACGAGGCGAGGGAGACGCGGTCCTCGGGCCGCAGCCCGAGCTCGATCAGTCCCGCCGCGATGGCGTGGACACGGTCGGCGGCCTGCGACCAGCTGAGCGCCTTCCACTCGTCGGGGCCCTCGCCGGAGGCAGCTGGGACGGGGTAGCGGTAGGCCTCGGCATCCGGCGTGGCCGCCACGCGCTCCAGGAAGAGATGCGCCACGGAGGGCGGACGGTTCTCGATCAAGGTCTGTGTGTCGCTCACGACATCCTCCGGGCCCACGACAGTGCGGCGAACTGGCTGGCGGCTGCTTCTTACATCCCTGTCGGCTACTTGTTTAACTTGCGAGTAACCTACGAGTGGTGATCAGAGTAGAGCGCCGACGCCCGGTGCGTAAGGGGCTGCTGCCTGTCACTTCCTACAGACACCCAAACGGAACGGGCCCACCGCGCCGAGGCGCCGCGAGCCCGTTCCGGCCTGCCGTGACAGGAGTGACGTCAGCCGATCGCGGCGGTGACGCTGGCGGCGAGATCCGTGAGGATGTCGATGCCGACATTGGTGTCGTTGTTCAGCGACGTCGAGACGCCGGCGGGACCACCGATCTTGATGCCGGTGTTGGCGTCCGTGCCGTTGACGTTGCTGCTGGAGCCGACGTCGAGCAGCCCTCCGACGCTGATGCCGGTGTTGACCCTGCTCTGTACGGCCGGGCCGTCGTCCGCCGACGCGGTGGCGGACGCGGCACCCACGAGCAGGAATGCCGCGGCGACACCACCGGCGAGGCGTGCGATTACGTTCTTATTCATGTCAAACCTCCTTCGAAGTGGAACGGTAACCAGAATTCACCGAACGTAACGCCCGCAATTCATCTGCACCGACACAACACCCCAAGAGAGCAATAGAAATACAAACGCGGGCCCGGTGCTCATCAGCACCGGGCCCGCGGAGTGCGTCACCGTGTCACTGCTCGAGGAAATGACACGGAATACGCCGGGGAATTCAGCCGCCGAGGGGCAGGCCACCCATCATCGGGGTGCCCTCGATGGCGCGGGCGCTGGCGCCCTGCAGAGCGTTCGTCTTCGAGGCCAGGTCGTTCTTGGTCGCCAGCTTGTCGGCGACCTTGCTGACGCCGTTGACGATGACCTCGGCGTTGATGTCCTTCAGCGGGTTCTTGACCTCGTTCTTCGAGACCGTGCTGCTGTCCACCAGCTGGTCATCGGCCTTCGCCGGAGCGTTGTCGACGTCGTCGGCGAACGCAGGCGAACCGGCACCGAGGGCCATCATGGTTCCGGCGACGACCGCAGCAGCCTTGGTGTACTTCACTTCAGCATCCCTTTCCGAAGAGGCGTCCTTCACGGTCACGACCGTCGTGCCGCCCGAGCGTCTTGCTGGCCGCTCGGAACGCCGTCTTCCATCCTTCGTAACGGGACGCCCCGGTCTGCGGAAACTCTTAAGTGACGGGTTTTTTTCCAATCACCCAAATGTAGCAGGTGCTTTTCCAATTCTCACATCAACGCAAAAGGCGCCTGTCCGGAGTAAGGACAGACGCCATTTACGTCGGTACGACGGGGCCTGGCCCCGCGGGGGGCCTACTTCTTGGCCTTGCCGCCACCGCCGTCGTCGCTGGAGAGCACCGCGATGAAGGCCTCCTGCGGCACCTCGACGGAGCCGACCATCTTCATGCGCTTCTTGCCCTCCTTCTGCTTCTCGAGCAGCTTCCGCTTACGGGAGATGTCACCGCCGTAGCACTTGGCGAGGACGTCCTTGCGGATGGCGCGGATGGTCTCGCGCGCGATGACCCGGGAGCCGATCGCGGCCTGCACCGGCACCTCGAAGGCCTGCCGCGGGATGAGCTCGCGCAGCTTGGCGACGAGCCGCACGCCGTACGCGTACGCCGCGTCCTTGTGGGTGATCGCCGAGAAGGCGTCGACCTTGTCGCCGTGCAGCAGGATGTCGACCTTGACGAGCTGCGCGGACTGCTCGCCCGTGGGCTCGTAGTCCAGCGAGGCGTACCCGCGGGTCTTGGACTTCAGCTGGTCGAAGAAGTCGAAGACGATCTCCGCGAGCGGCAGCGTGTAGCGGATCTCGACGCGGTCCTCGGAGAGGTAGTCCATGCCGAGCATGACGCCGCGCCGGTTCTGGCACAGCTCCATGATCGAGCCGATGAACTCACTGGGCGCGAGGATCGTGGCGCGCACGACGGGCTCGAAGACCTCGTCGATCTTGCCCTCGGGGAACTCGCTCGGGTTGGTGACCGTGTGCTCGGTGCCGTCCTCCATGATCACGCGGTAGACCACGTTGGGGGCGGTGGCGATCAGGTCGAGGCCGAACTCGCGCTCCAGGCGCTCGCGGATCACGTCCAGGTGCAGCAGGCCGAGGAAGCCGACGCGGAAGCCGAAGCCGAGCGCGGCGGAGGTCTCCGGCTCGTAGACCAACGCGGCGTCGTTGAGCTGCAGCTTGTCCAGGGCGTCGCGCAGCTCGGGGTAGTCCGAGCCGTCCAGCGGATACAGGCCCGAGAAGACCATCGGCTTCGGGTCCTTGTAGCCGCCGAGGGCCTCGGTGGCGCCCTTGTGCAGCGAGGTGATCGTGTCACCGACCTTGGACTGGCGGACGTCCTTCACGCCGGTGATGAGGTAGCCCACCTCGCCGACGCCGAGGCCGTCGGCGGCCAGCATCTCGGGCGAGTTGGTGCCGATCTCCAGCAGCTCGTGGGTGGCGCCGGTGGACATCATCCGGATCCGCTCGCGCTTGTTGAGCTGGCCGTCGACCACGCGTACGTACGTCACGACGCCGCGGTAGGAGTCGTAGACCGAGTCGAAGATCATCGCGCGGGCCGGGGCGTCCTTGACGCCGACCGGGGCGGGGATCTCGGCGACGACCTTGTCGAGCAACGCCTCGACGCCCATGCCGGTCTTCGCGGAGACCTTCAGGACGTCCTCGGGCTCGCAGCCGATGAGGTTGGCGAGCTCCTCGGAGAACTTCTCCGGCTGGGCGGCCGGCAGGTCGATCTTGTTGAGGACCGGGATGATCTTGAGGTCGTTCTCCATCGCCAGGTAGAGGTTGGCGAGGGTCTGGGCCTCGATGCCCTGGGCCGCGTCGACGAGGAGGATCGTGCCCTCACAGGCCGCGAGCGAACGTGAGACTTCGTACGTGAAGTCCACGTGGCCCGGGGTGTCGATCATGTTGAGGATGTGCGTACTGCCCTGGTCCGGGCCCTCGGTCGGGGCCCAGGGCAGACGCACGGCCTGGGACTTGATCGTGATGCCGCGCTCGCGCTCGATGTCCATCCGGTCGAGGTACTGAGCACGCATCTGCCGCTGCTCCACCACACCGGTGAGCTGGAGCATGCGGTCGGCGAGCGTGGACTTGCCGTGGTCGATGTGCGCGATGATGCAGAAATTGCGGATCAGCGCCGGGTCGGTACGGCTCGGCTCGGGCACATTCTTAGGGGTCGCGGGCACGCAGGGTCCTGTCTCTTGAGGCGCCTGTCGCCTCGGGTCGGATCTATACGTAGGCTCCATCGTCCCATGGGTGAGGGACTGCGCTCGGTTTGGGCCGGTCGGAGGGCGGCTGGTACCGTGGGCAGCTGTGTCTCGTAGCCCTCTCAGCGTCGAGACGCGTGTCGGAAACATTCATCTGCAGTACCTCTGCAGTACCTGAACCTGAAAAGGCTCTTTCGTGGCGAACATCAAGTCCCAGATCAAGCGGATCAAGACCAACGAGAAGGCGCGTCAGCGCAACAAGGCGGTCAAGTCTTCGCTGAAGACCGCGATCCGCAAGGCCCGCGAGGCCGTTGCCGCCGGTGACGCCCAGAAGGCCGCCGAGCTCACGCGTGAGGCCACGCGCCAGCTCGACAAGGCCGTATCCAAGGGTGTCATCCACAAGAACCAGGCCGCCAACAAGAAGTCGGCGCTTGCTTCGAAGGCTGCGTCCCTCTAAGGCTGAAGCCCTTGCCCCGGCCGGTCGGCCGGGGTGTTGATCAATCCTCCCGCGAGGGTAATTCGAGCCCTCTACCTCGAATCGCGGACAGACCACGCAGTACGCCACGCTGCGACAGTGCCCCCGGACCCACTCCGGGGGCATTGCTGTGTTCCGGGGCAACGCCAGCTTCGGGGCGCCCCGTCAGGGGCGCGGGGAACTGCGCGACGAGCCACCCGCAGGTGCCGAACCGGCAGGGCCCTCAGCGGCGGGACCGCGCCGCACGGGCGATGGTGACCACGGCCTTCTCCAGCGCGTACTCAGGATCGTCGCCCCCGCCCTTGACCCCCGCGTCAGCCTCCGCGCAGGCCCGCAGGGCAACCGCCACCCCGTCGGGAGACCACCCCCGCATCTGCTGGCGCACGCGGTCGATCTTCCAGGGCGGCATGCCCAGCTCACGGGCGAGGTCGGCGGGGCGTCCGCCGCGCGCGGAGGAGAGCTTGCCGATAGCCCGGACGCCCTGCGCGAGGGCACTGGTGATCATGACGGGGGCGACGCCGGTCGACAGGGACCAGCGCAGCGCCTCGAGCGCCTCGGCGGCGCGGCCCTCCACGGCCCGGTCGGCCACCGTGAAGCTGGAGGCCTCGGCCCGGCCCGTGTAGTACCGGCCGACGACGGCCTCGTCGATCGTGCCCTCGATGTCCGCCACCAGCTGGGAGACCGCGGAGGCGAGCTCGCGCAGATCGCTGCCGATGGAGTCGACCAGGGCCTGGCAGGCCTCCGGGGTCGCCGAGCGGCCCAGGGTGCGGAACTCGCTCCGTACGAACGAGAGCCGGTCCGCGGGTTTGGTCATCTTGGGGCAGGCGACCTCGCGGGCCCCGGCCTTGCGCGCGGCGTCCAGCAGGCCCTTGCCCTTGGCGCCGCCCGCGTGCAGCAGGACGAGGGTGATCTCCTCGACGGGCGCCCCGAAGTACGCCTTCACGTCCTTGACCGTGTCGGCCGAGAGGTCCTGCGCGTTCCGCACGACGACGACCTTGCGCTCGGCGAAGAGCGAGGGGCTGGTGAGCTCGGCGAGCGTGCCGGGCTGCAGCTGGTCGGGGGTGAGGTCGCGCACGTCCGTGTCCGCGTCGGCGGCGCGGGCGGCCGCGACCACCTGCTGCACGGCGCGGTCGAGGAGTAGGTCCTCCTGTCCCACGGCGAGCGTGAGAGGAGCGAGCGGATCGTCGTTAGCTGTCTTCCTGGCCATCGCGGTCAAGCATCCCACGCGGCACTGACACTCCGTCCCGGACAGCCTCCCCCGTGCCGGATCTCGCATCGGATCTCGTACGGGATCTCGTATCGGAGAATGGACACGTGAGCGACGTACGACATGTCCTGGTGCTGCCCGACCGCGATGCCGCGGAGGAGGTGGCCGAAGAACTCCCCGACCGTTTCGGCCTCGCCGAAGAACCCCAGCTCGTACGCGACGCGCTGGCCGGCGAGGACGACGCCGAGGACGCCCAGTGGCTGGTCGTGGTCGAGGACCCCGACTCCCGCCTCGACCCGGCGGCACTCGACGAGCTGGCCGCCGAGCACGAGGGCTGGCTGGAGGCTCCTTAGCCGCGGTGCGCGTCAACCGGGGCGCACGGCCCCGGCCCCGACCGTCACTTCTTGGGGATGACCTGGATGTCGAGGTCGATCGTGATGCTGTGCCCGACGGCCGCGATGCCGCGCGCGAGCATCGTCTGCCAGGTGATCGTGAAGTCGTCGCGGTGCAGTTCGGTGCTGGCGCGGCAGGCGACGCGGGTCTCGCCCTCCAGGCCCTGACCGACCCCGAGGTACTCGGTGTCGAGCGTGACCGTACGCGTCACGCCGTGCAGCGTCAGGCCGCCCGATATCGCCCAGCGGCTGCCGCCCTTGTGCACGAAACGGTCGCCGTAGAACTCCATCGTCGGGAAGCGCCCCACGTCGAGGAAGTCACCGGAGCGCAGGTGGTCGTCGCGCATCTGGACCGCGGTGTCGATGGAGGCCGCGTCGATGACGACGTGCATCGCGGAGTCCTCCATGCGCTCGCCGAGGCGTATCGCGCCCGCGAAGTTGTTGAACCGGCCGCGAATGCGGGCGAGCCCGATGTGGCGCGCGGTGAAGGCGACCGAGGAGTGCATGGGGTCGATCTCCCAGTCCCCGGGCTCGGGCAGCGCCGGCGGCTGGGCGAGCTGGAGCATGACGTCACCGAGCGAGGCGTGCGCGTTCTCCCCGACGGTGGCGCTCGCCCGGTACGGGGTGAACCCCTCGGCCGAGACCGCCAGGCGGTAGTCCCCGGCCGGAACGGTCGTCATGAACGAGCCGAACGGATCCGTGCCCCCGCTGACGATCTTGCGCCCCGCGGCGTCGCTGACGGCGAACTCCGCGTTCCGCACGGGCTCGTTGACCGGGTCGAGCACCCGGCAGCTGAGCACCCCCGCGCTCGGCGGAACCGGAAGTGCCGACAAGGGCCCCGTCCGTCCAGCCCGATTCGTACGGTTTCCCAGCCAGCGGCCGAACACGTGCGACACACCCCCGCGTCACTTGACAACACCTGCAAACTGCAACGAAAAGGCATTCGATCACCGTTGCGGCTTTAGATGCAACACGAACCCACATCGCAGGAAAGCTGACGATGAGTTGGAAGTGTCGCGAGTAGTCCGAATTGATTGCTCCAATTTCGCGTCTCACCAGGTCACGGCAGGGTTCCCCGCGGTAGCCCCGACAGGGGCCGCCATCGCTCCGGGCCGGGAGGGCCTGGCCACCCGGGACGGCCTGGGCGACCCGGGACGGCCTGGGCCACCTGGGAACGGCCTGGGCCACCCGGGACGGCTCCGGGGCCCGCGCTGAGGCGGGCGTGTGGCCACCTCGAGCCGTGGCGCCGCTCCCGGCCCCGCTCCCACCACCGCGATCGCGCCGTTCCTGTCCGTTCGCAGCACCTGCGCTCCCCCGGTCCGCAGCGCCGCGAGCGTGGTGGGCGCGGGGTGGCCGTACATGTTGCCCTCGCCGCAGGAGATCAGCGCCAGCCGCGGCGCCGCCCTGCGCAGCAGCTCCGGATCTTGATGGGCCGAGCCGTGATGGGCGACCTTCAGCACGTCCACGGAGGCGAGCGACGCGGCCGCCGGGGTGCGCAGCAGTGCTCTCTGGGCGGGCGGTTCGAGGTCCCCCAGGAGCAGCAGCGTCAGCCCTGCCGTCCGCACGAGCAACGTGACGCTCGCGTCGTTCGGCCCCTCGGGCCGCGGCACCGGCCCCGCCGGAGGCCAGAGCACCCGCCAGTCCAGCCCCTCCGCACGGCGCCGTTCCCCCGCCGCGGCCCGGGTCACCGGAGCGCGCGCGGCCGCCGCCTGCTCCCGCACGAACCGGGCCTGCTCCGGCGGCTCCTGGAACCCCGTCGTCTGAATCGCCCCCACCTCACGCCCCCGCAGCACGCCCGGCAGCCCCGCGACATGGTCGGCGTGGAAGTGCGTGAGCAGCACGAGCGGCACGCGGCTGACCCCGAGCGACCGCAGGCACCGGTCGGCCGCCACCGGATCGGGCCCGGCGTCGACCACCACCCCGGCGCCGTCCCCCGCCGCGAGCACCATGGCGTCGCCCTGCCCCACGTCGCACATCACCAGTCGCCACCCCTGGGGCGGCCAGCCCGCGATCACCCGGGTGACGGGCGGTGGCTGGACGATCACCAGGAGAAGCAGCAGGGCACAGGCCGCGGCGAGCCAGGGACGTCTCGCGATCCTGCGTCCCGCCAGGACGAGGGGCGCCGTGGCGAGCGCAAGCAGGAGCCCGCCCCGCCAGCCGCCCATCCAGTCGATCCCGCTCCCGGGCAACGCGGCCCCGGTGCGGGCGATCTCCGCGATCCATTCGGTGGGCCAACTCGCGCCCCAGGCCAGGGCCTCGGCGACCGGCATCGCCACCGGCGCCGCGGCCAGCGCGGCGAAGCCGAGCACGGTGGCCGGCGCGACGGCGAACTCGGCCAGGAGATTGCACGGCACCGCGACCAGGCTGACCCGGGCCGCGAGGACGGCGACGACGGGCGCGCACACCGCCTGCGCGGCGGCCGCCGCGGCCAGCGCGTCGGCGAACCGCGGCGGCACCCCGCGCCTTCGCAGCGCGGCACCCCAGCGCGGCGCGAGGGTGAGCAGCGCCCCGGTGGCGAGAACGGAGAGCAGAAAGCCGTGACTCCGCGCCAGCCACGGGTCGTACAGGACGAGCAGCAGCACCGCCGCCGCCAGCGCCGGAATCAGCGATCTGCGCCGCCCCGTCGCGATGGCGAGGAGCGCGATCAGCCCGCACGCCGCGGCCCGCAACACGCTCGGGTCCGGCCGGCAGACGATGACGAACCCCAGCGTGAGCGCCCCGCCGAGCACGGCGGTCGTCCGCAGCGGAATCCCCAGCTTCGGCGCGAGCCCGCGCCGTTCGACTCTCTGGGCCGTGCCCGGCGGCCCGATGAGCAGGACGAGGACGATCGTGAGATTGGCTCCGCTGACGGCGAGCAAATGAACGAGATCGGTGTCCCGGAAGGCCTGCTCCAGCTCCGGCGGCACCCGCGAGGTGTCCCCGACGACGAGCCCCGGAAGCAACGCGCGGGCATCCGCGGGCAGCCCGGCCGTGGCCTCCCTCAGCCCGCCCCGCAGCTGCCCGGCCAGCCGCTGCGCCCCGGACGGTCCCCCGACCACGCGCGGCGATCGCTCCCCGGCCACCCGGAGCACGGCCGCGACCCGGTCCCCCTCCGGCAGCGGCGGAGCCAAGCGGCCCTGCGCCCGCAGCCGCGTCGACGGCAGCAGGGAGAGCCAGGCGCCGCCGGCCCCCTTCGGCTCCGTCCGCACGACGACCAGAACCGGGGCGCGCGTCACGGTCGACGTGCCGTCCGCCTCCGTGACCCGGACGACCTCGGCGTCCAGCACCACGGCGGGCGGTATGGCATGCGCGCTCGCGACGCGGGGCCGGGTGCGCCGAGGGTCGGACGTGACCTTGACCTCCGCCTCCACTTGCGCGTACCCCCGCGCCAGCTCGGGGACCGGGCCGCGGTGCAGATCCGCACCGTGCAGAGCCGCCGAGCCCGTCGCCCCCGCGGCGCAGAGCAGGACCGCCGCCACCGACAGCCGCCCCCACGCGTGCCGTCGCCCTGGTGGCTGTCCGTGCCCTCCGGCTCCGCGCGCCCACCGGCCTCGGACCGCCCACGTCAGCAACAGGGCCCCGGCCGCCGCCCCGCAAACCGCCACGGTGGCGACCGCCCAGCGCGGCGGGGCGTCCAGCATCAGTGCGGCCGCTGTCCACGCCGCGAGCGCGGGCGGCACGAGACGGAGGTCGGCAGGGCCCTCCTGCCGGGGGTGCGAGGCGCCGAGGCGGTGCCCCGAGGCGACATGAACTGCCGGGCGCCTCATGGCCGTACGAGATCCTGGAGATCGGCGAAGCGCCGGTCGCCGATGCCGTTGACCTCGCGAAGCTCTTCGATAGAGCGGAAACCGCCGTGCTCGGCGCGGTAGTCGATGATGTGCTGCGCCAACACGGGTCCCACACCGGGCAGTTCGTCGAGCTGTTCGGCGGTCGCCGTGTTCAGCCCGACCTGCGCGCCGGCGGCAGTCCCGCCCGCTCCCGCCGATCCGGCACCGGCGCCGCTGCCGCCCGCCGCTCCACCCGCCCCGGTCGGCTGCGGGCCTCCCACGACCACCTGTTCGCCGTCCAGGAGGAACCGGGCGCGGTTGAGGCCGTCCAGGTCGGTGCCGGGCCGGATCCCACCGGCGGCCTTCAAGGCGTCGGCCACCCGGGACCCCGCGGGCAGTTGATGAACCCCCGGGCTTCGGACCTTCCCGCTGACATCCACGACGATCTCCCCGACAGCACCACCTCCGGCCGCTCCGCTGCCCGCGCCCGCGCCCGCCGAAGCCTGGCCCGCCCGCACCGGAGGCCCCGGCGAGGGAGCCGGTTCCGCGCCCCCCTCAGCGGGGGCGCCCGCCTCACGCACCACGTCGGGCGGGCGCACCGGTTGGGTCCGCCCCGTCCAGAAGTGCTGCGCCGCGAAGGCTGCCGCGACGACGAGGACGACGACGAGCGCGATCACGCTGCGCCGCTCAAGGCCGCACCGCGTCTGCACCCACACCGGCAGCCGCTCCCGCACGGCGAGCGCCATTCGCTCCCGGCGGGAGGGCCCCGACCGCGTCTCCGCCTCCGCCTCCGCCTCCGGGGCGGGCCGCTCCTCCACCGCCTCCGCTTCCCGCGCCCACCCGGGCACGGGCACCCGCGGCGGAGCTACGCCCGCGCCCCTGCCCTGACCCAGCAGCGGCACGTCGGCGGCCGCCACGTCCAACCGGGGTGAGGGCGGCGGCGGTTGGGGCTCGGCGAAGAGTGTCTCCGCCCGCAGCCGCACCGCCTCCGCCGACGCGCGTCGGCGCCGGGCCCGCCCGCGGGCGTGCCGGTGATGCGCGCGGCCGTCGGACGCGGGGCCCCGGCCGGGGCCGCTCGTCGAGGAAGCTGTCCGGGAAAGTGATCGAAGTGCCATGCCGACGACGTTAGGCACCGCGAGGAAAAGTTGTTGACCTTGGTCAATTCCCGTGGATTACCCGGGAGTTGTGGACAACTCCGTCACCCACACGTGGGAACGGATCCGCCTGCCGCGGCTCAGCGCGGCGACACCACTGCCCCGAGGAGCCCCGGCCCCGTGTGCGCACCGATCACCGCGCCCACCTCGCTGACGTGCAGCTCCGCAAGGCCCGGCACCCGCTCGCGGAGCCGGTCGGCGAGGGCCGACGCCCGCTCCGGCGCCGCCAGATGATGCACCGCGACGTCCACACGGCCGGTGCCGGCCCGCTCGACCACGATCTCCTCGAGCCGGGCGATCGCCTTCGACGCCGTCCGCACCTTCTCCAGCATGTCGATGCGCCCGCCGTCCAGCTTCAGCAGCGGCTTCACGGCGAGCGCGGAACCCAGCAGGGCCTGCGCGGCGCCGATGCGGCCGCCCCTGCGCAGATAGTCGAGGGTGTCGACGTAGAAGTACGCGGACGTGCCCGCGGCCCGCTTCTCGGCCGCCGCCACCGCCTCCTCCGCCGAGTCGCCCGCCTCCGCTGCCTGCGCCGCCGCGAGGGCGCAGAAGCCGAGGGCCATCGCGACCATGCCGGTGTCCACCACCCGCACCGGCACCGGCGCGTCCTTCGCGGCGAGGACCGCGGCGTCGTACGTCCCGGAGAACTCCGCGGACAGGTGCAGCGACACGATGGCCGTGGCGCCCGCCTCCGCGACCTTCCGGTACGTCTCGGCGAAGAGCTCGGGGCTGGGCCGGGACGTGGTCACCGGCTTCCGCTTCTGCAGTGCCAGGGCGAGGGAGCGGGCCGAGATCTCGGTGCCCTCCTCCAGCGCCTGATCGCCGAGGACCACGGTCAGGGGCACCGCGGTGATGCCGTGCCGCTCCATCGTCCGCTGCGGCAGGTAGGCCGTTGAATCCGTGACGATCGCGACATGGCGGGACATGAGCTGGAGATTACCCGTCTGAACCCTCGGGCGGCAGCCCGGCCCCTGCACTCAGGTCGTGCTCTCGGGCTTGGCCTTCTTCTCCCAGGGATAGGTGGGCCGCGGGGTGGGCGGAGTGATCGCGGGACGCGTCGGCTCCTGGGCCGCCTTCCGGGCGGACTCGGACGGCTCGGACCAGGTCTGCTCGGCGTCCTTGCCCTGCGCGGGCGCGGGCTCGGGCCACGCGGCGGGGGTCTGGGCGGGCGGGGGCTCCGTCGTCCAGTGCCGCAGGGCGCCCGCCTCCATGTCGATCTGGGTGCTCAGGGAGTCCAGGTCGTCATTGGCGAACCGGCGGGCCCGGTCACGCGCCGACCACCGCAGCGAGTCCGCCGCCTTCGTGATCTGCTCCGTGCGCTCCCGCAGTTCGGGGAGGCGCTCGACCAGGGCGCTCTTGTCCGGGTCGCGCTCCAGGCGCCGGAGCTCGTCGTCCAGCTCGTGGCCGTGCGCGCTGAGCCGCTCGAAGAGCTGCAGGGACTCCTTCAGGGAGGCGTCCTCGGCCACGCCCGCGTGCAGGACGTCCTGCGTGGACCGCATGGACGTGCGCAACGAGAGCCGCAGCTGGGCCAGTTCACCGGCGGTGCCGACCTGCGCGAAGCTCTTCGCCCGGAGCGTGGTGTCCTCCACCGTCCGGCGGGCTTCCGTGATGGTGCGGTCCACGCCTCGCTTGGCCGCCTTGACGACCTTCACCGTTGCGTAGACCCCCAGCACCAAGAACAGCACGACAAGCAGCGCCACGATCGCGACCAAGGCTTCCATGGCGATCCTCTCCGTGTCCGGTCCGCTCCAGCGGTCCACTCCACCGTAAACGGAGAAGGCAGGCCGGAGGTTCCAACAGAACCCCCAACCTGCCCGTAAGGGAAGACCCCGATGCCGCTACGCGGGGACGATGTTCACCAGCTTCGGCGCCCGCACGATCACCTTGCGGATCCCTGCGCCGTCCAGCGCCGCCACGACCTTCTCGTCGGCCAGCGCCACCTTCTCCAGCTCGGCGTCGGAGATCGACGGGGAGACCTCCAGGCGCGCCTTGACCTTGCCCTTGATCTGCACGACGCAGGTCACGGACTCGTCCACGACGTACGCCGGGTCGGCGACCGGGAAGTCCTGGTGGACGACCGAGTCGGTGTGGCCCAGCTTGCGCCACAGCTCCTCGGCGACGTGCGGGGCCAGCGGCGCGATCAGCAGCACCAGGCGCTCCGCGACGGACTTCGGGATCGAGCCGCCGACCTTCGTCAGGTGGTTGTTCAGCTCGGTGATCTTGGCGATGGCGGTGTTGAACCGCATGCCGTCCAGGTCCTGGCGCACGCCGTCGATCGCCTTGTGCAGGGCGCGCAGGGTGCCCTCGTCGATGTCCGACTCGGCGACGTCCGCGACGGTGACCTCACCGGTCGACTCGTCGACGATCAGGCGCCACAGACGCTGCAGCAGGCGGTACTGGCCGACCACCGCACGCGTGTCCCAGGGGCGGGAGACGTCCAGGGGGCCCATCGCCATCTCGTACAGACGCAGGGTGTCCGCGCCGTACTCCTCGCAGATCTCGTCCGGGGTGACGGCGTTCTTCAGGGACTTGCCCATCTTGCCCAGCTCGCGCTTGACCGGCTCGCCCTCGAAGAAGAACTTCCCGTCGCGCTCCTCGACCTCGGCCGCCGGCACCGGGAAGCCGCGGCTGTCCCGGTAGACGTAGGCCTGGATCATGCCCTGGTTGTACAGCTTGTGGAACGGCTCCGCCGACGAGATGTGGCCCAGGTCGAACAGGATCTTCGACCAGAAGCGGGCGTACAGCAGGTGCAGCACCGCGTGCTCGGCGCCGCCCACGTACAGGTCGACGCCGCCGGTCGGCTGCCCCTCGCGCGGGCCCATCCAGTACTGCTCGATGGCGGGGTCGACCATCTTCTGGTCGTTGTGCGGGTCCAGGTAG
This sequence comes from Streptomyces sp. NPDC025651, assembly GCF_055558735.1. Classification (NCBI taxonomy): domain Bacteria; kingdom Bacillati; phylum Actinomycetota; class Actinomycetes; order Kitasatosporales; family Streptomycetaceae; genus Streptomyces; species Streptomyces sp. NPDC025651. The sequence goes on along the minus strand of NZ_JBVHLZ010000001.1, from coordinate 548,310 downwards.
CGCAGCTCGTACCAGCACGAACCCGCCCAGTTGGGCATGGTGTTGGTCTCGCGGCGGTACTTCTTGGGGCCGTCGCCCAGGTCCAGGGTGACGTTGACCCAGTCCTCGTTGCGGGACAGGGGCGTCTCCGGAGAGGTGTCCGCGTCGTCCGGGTCGAAGGTGCGCGGGGAGTAGTCGTCGACCTCCGGCAGCTCCAGGGGCAGCATCGACTCGGGCAGCGAGTGGGCGATGCCGTCCTCGTCGTAGACGATCGGGAAGGGCTCGCCCCAGTAGCGCTGGCGGCTGAACAGCCAGTCGCGCAGGCGGAAGTTGACAGTGCCCTCACCGATGCCGCGGGTGGCCAGCCAGCCGGTGATGCGGGCCTTGGCGTCGACGACGCCCAGGCCGTCCAGGGAGATCTCCTCGTTCGAGGAGTTGATCAGCTTCGCCTCGTACGAGGAGAAGGCGTCGTCCCACGTCGTGGTGTCGGTGCCGCGGTCGTCGGAGGGCTCGACGACGCAGTGCATCGGCAGGTGGAAGGCGCGCGCGAAGGCGAAGTCGCGGCTGTCGTGCGCGGGGACGGCCATGATCGCGCCGGTGCCGTAGCCCATCAGGACATAGTCGGCGATGAAGACCGGGACCTGCTCGCCGCTGACCGGGTTGGTGGCGTAGACGCCGGTGAAGACGCCGGTCTTCTCCTTGGCGTCGGCCTGGCGCTCGACGTCGGACTTGGACGCGGCGAACGCGCGGTACTTGGCGACGGCCTCGGCCGGCGTCGCGTGCCCGCCGGTCCACACCTCGTGGGTGCCCTCGGGCCAGGCCGCGGGAACGACCTTGTCGACCAGCTCGTGCTCGGGCGCCAGGACCATGTAGGTCGCGCCGAACAGGGTGTCCTGGCGGGTGGTGAAGACGGTGATGGCGTCGCCCTCGGAGCCCACGGGGAAGTCCACGCGGGCGCCTTCGGAGCGGCCGATCCAGTTGCGCTGCTGCAGCTTGATGGCCTCGGGCCAGTCCAGCGCGTCCAGGTCGTCCAGCAGCCGGTCGGCGTAGGCGGTGATGCGCATGTTCCACTGGCGCAGCTTGGCCTTGAAGACGGGGAAGTTGCCGCGCTCGGAACGGCCGTCGGCGGTGACCTCCTCGTTGGCCAGGACGGTGCCCAGGCCGGGGCACCAGTTGACGGGCGCGTCGGAGGCGTACGCCAGGCGGTACCGGCTCAGCACGTCCGCGCGCTCCGAGGCGCTCAGCTCGCTCCACGCGCGCGTGGAGTCCGGTACGGCGCGCTCACCGCTGTCGAACTGGGCGACCAGGTCGGCGATGGGGCGGGCCCTCTTGGCGTCGGCGTCGTACCAGGAGTTGAAGATCTGGACGAAGATCCACTGGGTCCACTTGTAGTAGTCCGGGTCGATCGTCGCGAACGAGCGGCGCTTGTCGTGGCCCAGGCCCAGGGAGCGCAGCTGCGCCTTCATGTTCTCCATGTTGGCCTCGGTGGAGACCCGAGGGTGGGTGCCCGTCTGCACGGCGTACTGCTCGGCGGGCAGGCCGAACGCGTCGAAGCCCAGGGTGTGCAGGACGTTGTGGCCGTTCATGCGCTGGAAGCGCGCGAAGACGTCCGTGGCGATGTAGCCCAGCGGGTGGCCGACGTGCAGGCCCGCTCCGGAGGGGTACGGGAACATGTCCATGATGAACTTCTTGGGCTTGGCGACCAGAGCGGCCTCCGCCTCGCTCCGCGCGGCCATGTCACCGCTCGGGTTCGGCGCCTCGTAGGTGCCGTCGGCGTCCCAGAAGTCCTGCCAGCGTGCCTCGATCTCGGCGGCCAGAGCGGCCGTATAGCGGTGCGGCGCGGCCACCTCGGAGGCGGCAGCAGAATTCGTCTCGCTCATGATCCTCAAAGCTCCATCGATCGTCTCTGCCTGCGGAATTGACCGTCCTGGTCAAACAAAAATGCCCCTCGCACAGGAGGGGACGCCGCGCCGATTCCGACCGCGATTCACCGGCGGTCGGGACTGATCAGCGCGGCCCGCTAAGCAGAAGGCGTACGGCACGCATGGCGTCAGGGTACCGCAGCCCTCACGCGGCCCGCGACGAGCTTCCCCGCGCGGCCCCCGAAGGGCCCGACCACCACCCTTGGCCAAGGATTACTCCGCGTACCGCCCCCTAACGGGGCAACACCAAGATCGCGTCGCGCTTTGATAACAACGCAATAACTCAAACCCCGTACCCACCGGTATGGAGCGACTTAGCATGCGGCGGGACCGAACCATTTCGGAGCCGCCCCCATGAACCCTCTGCACCCTCATCGCAAGAGCCGTTCCCTCCCCCTTTCGGCAAGGCCCTCACCCCCGCGCTCCTTACCCCCGTCACGGGCCCTGGGCGCCGGAGTCCTGCTCCTGATACCCCTGCTCGTCCTCGTCGGCAGCGACCGCTTCCGTGCCGCCCTCGACTTCACCACCGGCGTCCTGTGCCTGGTCTCGCTCACCGCCTCCGTGGTCTGGGGCCTGGTCGCCACGGACCGCCTGTTCCTCCACTCGCGCCAGCGCCTGCTCGCCCAGGCCGTGCACCGGACGACGGCGGTCGCCTCCATCGGCTTCCTGCTGCTGCACGGCACCGTCAAGGTCGCGCTCGACCACGTGTCGCTCCTCGGCGCCCTGCTGCCCTTCGGGCTCGGCGTCTCCGGCAGCGCCGGGCTCATCGGCCTCGGCTCGCTGGCCGGCCTCCTCATGGTCGCCACGGGCGTCACCGGCGCCCTTCGGAGTGCCTTCGCCTCCCCCGCGCGGATCGCGTCGCGCTGGCGGGCGCTGCACATGCTCGCCTACCCCGCCTGGTGCGCCGCGCTGCTCCACGGCCTGTACGCGGGGCGTCCGCCGAAGCCGTGGGTGACCGCCCTGTACTGCCTGTGCCTGGTCGCGGTCGCCGGGGCCGTCGCGCTGCGTGCGGCACCCCGCCCGGTCAAGCGGAAGGTCGCCGCCCGGATCCTGGCCCTGCTGGAGCCCGAGCGCGGCGCCCCGCCCCGCCAGGAGCCCCGCGCGCGGGACACCGCTTTCGACTCGCTCAGGGAAGAGCCGCCCGCGCGGGACACCGCCTTCGCCCCGCTGCCCGGCTCGACCGCCGCCGTCTCCGCCCCGGACCCGGCCGTCGGCATCTCGGCCGCCTACCGCGCGCTGGCGCCCGCCTCGGCCCCGTACCCCACCGGCACCCTGCCCCGCACCGAACCCGCCGGGCGGTGGCCCGCGCCGTCGCCCCCACCCCCCGTCGAGTCGCCCTACGTGGCGCCCCAGCCCACGTACGACACCGCTCCCCAGCCCGTCTACGACCCCGCGTACGAGCCGTTCGCCGACTCCGCGTACGAGCCCGCCCTCGACCCCGCGTACGACAGCGGCCCCGCCACCGAACCGCTGCCCCGGCCCTTTCAGGCCCCCAGCTCGGGCGAGCCCTGGAACGCCGCCACCGGAGGCCACCCGTGAACGCGTCACTGCCCGACGTCCCCGAAGTCCGCGTCGTCGGCCTGCCGTTGCTCACCTCGGGGTTCGATCTCGTCGAACGCCTCGACCTCGGCATGCACCTGAAGGTGCACGGTCCCCTCGAACCCATGGCGGGCGAGCCGCTCGCCCGCCTCGCCGAGGACATCGTGCTGCGCGGCCGGGGCGGCGCGGGCTTCCCCTTCGCGCACAAGCTGCGGGCCGTCGCCGACGCGGCGATCCGTCGCGGCGTACGCCCTGTGGTGGTCGTCAACGGCAGCGAGGACGAGCCCGCCTGCCGCAAGGACACCGTCCTGATCAACCGCGCCCCGCACCTCATCCTGGACGGCGCCCTGCTCGCCGCCGAGGCCCTCGGGGCCCGCACTCTGGTCGTCGGCGTGACCCGCGACTCCACCGAGGCCTCGATGCGCGCCGCCCTCGCCGAGCGCGGTCTGAGCAACCGGCGCGGATCGCCCCTGCGCGCACGCGTGCAGCGCAATCCGGTGCGCATGGTCACCGGGGAGTCCTCCGCCCTGGTCCGCTCGGCGGACGGCGGCCCCCCGATACCGCCGGGCCGCAAGGTGCGTACGTCCGACTCCGGAGTGGGCGGCGCACCCACCCTGCTCTCCAACGCGGAGACGTTCGCCCAGCTCGCCGTCGCCTCGCGGACCGGCGCCGACCGCTACGGCCGCACGGGCCTGCGCGAGGAGCCGGGCACAGTGCTGCTGACCCTCTCCGGAGCGGTCGCGCGGCCGATGGTCGTCGAGGTCCCCACCGGAGTGCCCTTGCGGTACGTCCTCCAGCTCGCCGGCGCGCCCGCGCTCCCCCAGGGGGTGCTGACGGGCGGCTATCACGGCAAGTGGCTCGACGGCGTCACGGCACACGACGCGGTCGTCTCCCGCGCCTCCCTGGAGGCCTGCGGGGGCGCGCTCGGCGCGGGGGCGATCCTGCCGATCGGCGAGGGCACCTGTCCGCTCGGGGAGTCGCTGCACGTCGCGAACTGGCTGGCCGCCGAGAGCTCCGGGCAGTGCGGTCCCTGCTACCTCGGCCTCCCCGCGGCGGCCCGCGGCCTCGCGGACGTCCTGCAGGGCGGCGGCCCGACCGCCCTCGAGGCGCTGCGCGAGGTGACCCGGGCCGTGAAGCGGCGCGGCGCGTGCAAGCACCCGGACGGCTCGGCGGCCTTCCTGGAATCGGCGGTCTCGGTGTTCACGGACGACCTGGCGGCGCACGTCCTGGGCGGCGGCTGCGGCCGTCCCGTCGAGGGCGTCCTGCCTCTCCAGGAAGAGATCGCCCAGGCCGAGGCGCCCAGCGGCAGCAGGCTGGCCGTCGACTGGACGCTCTGCCAGGGCCACGGGCTGTGCGCGGACATCGTCCCGGAGCTGATCCAGCTGGGCCCCGACGGCTTCCCCTCGGTGGCGGAAGCCTCCGTACCGCGTTACTCCGAAGCACGTGCCTCACGCGCCGTGCGCCGCTGCCCCGCGCTCGCCCTGCGCATCGAGGAGGACCCGAAGGCGACGCCCGTGGTCCGCCCGTCGCTGCCGGCCGCGCTCCCTCCGGGACGCGGCCGCAGGGCACTGGGCAGCGGAAGGCAGTGACAGCCGAGGAACGACCGGCGGCAACGGAGAAACCGCCGACAACGAAAGAGCGGGCCACCCGATTCGGGTGGCCCGCTCTCATCTTCTGTGGAGCTAAGGAGAATTGAACTCCTGACCTCCTGCATGCCATGCAGGCGCTCTACCAACTGAGCTATAGCCCCTTGCTTTGTCCGCCCGGTTTCCCCGGCGGCTCCGCCAACATTACACGGTCCTACCCGTGCTCCACCAAATCGTTTCCGGTCTGGGCGGATACCAACCGATACGCCCGGTACTGTCAGCCGTCGTGACCGTGATCGCGCTCGCCGCCGCCCGCCGCCGTGTGCCCCTGGCCGCCGGAGCCTGCCTGCTGTCCTTCACGGCCTTCTGGATCGCCCAGCGCGCGGCAGACGTCTCGATGATCGACCTCATGGTCTACCGGGCCGAGGGAGAGACCGTGCGCGCGGGCGGCGACCTGTACGCGCTGCGCACCACCGAGGCCCATCTCCCCACCACGTACCCACCGTTCGCCGCCCTCCTGTTCACACCGCTGACGCTCCTGGAGACGGCGGACATGCGCACCCTGGGGACCCTGGGGAACCTGCTGCTCCTAGTCGCGTTCGTGCACCTCTCCCTGCGGCTCATCGGCGACGGGCGGCACGCGCGCGCGGAGAGCGCCCTGTGGGTGTCCGCGCTCGCCGTCTGGTGCGAGCCGGTGTGGACGACGTTGCGGTACGGACAGATCAACCTGCTGCTCGCCGCCCTCGTCCTGTGGGACCTGTCCCGGCGCCCCGGTCACCGCTGGGCGGGCGTGGGCGTCGGCATCGCGGCGGCGATCAAGCTCACGCCCGCGCTCTTCGCGGTGTTCCTGCTGCTCACGGGGGCGGCTGAGGCCTCGCGGCGGGGCACGTGGCGGCCTGCCGTGCGGCACGCGTGCGTGGCCGCCGCGTCGTTCGCCGGCGCGACGCTCCTCGCGGCCGCCGTCCTGCCGTACGACTCGTGGCGCTTCTGGACACGCATGGTCTTCGAGGCGGGCCGGGTCGGGCTCGCCGAGGACACCGCGAACCAGTCGCTGCGCGGCGTTCTCGCGCGGCTTCTGCACACCGGGGAGCCGGGCGGCGCGTGGGTCCTGGCCGCCGCCGTGGTCGGCCTGCTCGGCCTCGCGGTCGCGGTGGCCTCGGCGCTGCGCGGGGAGCGGGCCTGGGCGGCGCTCGCCTGTGCGGCGACGGCGCTCCTGGTGAGCCCGGTGTCGTGGTCGCACCACTGGGTGTGGTGCGTGCCGATGGTGCTGCTGCTGGGCGTGGAGGCGACGCGCCGGGGCGGCCGGGCGCCGTGGGCGGTCGCCGGGGTGGCCGGCCTGGTCTTCTGCTCGTACGCCCTGTGGTGGGTGCCGCACGGGGCGGGTCGGCTTGAACTCGCCCAGAATCTTGGCCAGATGACGCTGTCGGCCCTCTACGTAGTGACCGCTTTTGTGTTCCTGCTGGTCGCGTCCGCGCGCTCGCGGACGGTCACGGGGGCCCGGACGACCACGCCGTGACGACCGGTCACGCGGTCGCGAACGAGTAGAACCTCTTGAGCGTGCAGTGCTCGTCCAGCAGCCGACCGTAGATCGGCTCCCCTTCGAGTTCGCGGTACGTCTCGATGGGGTCGCCCTTTATGATCAGCGCCCGTGCGCACTCCTCGCACCAGTACTGGTACTCCTGGTTGAGCGGTTCCATGTCGCGGACGATCGGTGTGCCACTGCCGCACCAGTCGCATTTCCGCCTGTGTGCACCCATCGATCAGCTCCAGCTGTGGCCGCAGGCGGTACACACGTACGAGACTCCGCCGTTGTCGCCGAGTACTTGGGCGACGTGGGACGAGCCGCAGGAAGGGCAGTTGAGGAGCGTGCGCAGCGAGGCCCGTTCTCGTACGGCCGCCTCGCCGAAGAGGCGGTCGACCTCTCCGAGGATGCTCGCAGGCATCGCGCTCTCCCTCCCGTCGGGCTGCGTCCCCTTCCGGCCGTCCGATTCTGCCACGGTCTGAGCGACCCGGTCAGCGACGCATTCGTACCAGTCCGGACACGGCGCCGAGTGCGGCCGCGACATCCGGCGCGCAGGCGCACACCGGGAGCGCGCCCCCGGAAGCGCGAGCGCCGCCGACGGAGACGGTGAAGGCAGTGGAGACAGCGGGGCCGACGGAGGCAACAGAAAATCCCGCCCCCTGATGGGGACGGGATTTCCGGGACTGTGGAGCTAAGGAGAATTGAACTCCTGACCTCCTGCATGCCATGCAGGCGCTCTACCAACTGAGCTATAGCCCCTTGTGTTCTTCCGTTCCCCCCGCTTGGCGGGGCGAACAAGAAGAACTTTAGCCTGCGACCAGCCGGAATGTGAAATCCGGGTCCGGCGGCCCTCCGGAGCGGCTCCCGAGCGGCTCCGAAGTGGGGTTCCGGAGCGCTCAGTCGTCGTCGCCGAGCACCGGTTCCGGCAGCGTGCCTGCGTTGTGCTCAAGGAGGCGCCAGCCCCGCGCGCCCTGGCCGAGGACCGACCAGCAGCAGTTGGAGAGACCGCCGAGGCCCTCCCAGTGGTGGGACTCCAGGCCGAGGAGGCGACCGATCGTGGTGCGGATGGTGCCGCCGTGGCTGACCACCACGAGCGTGCCGTTGTCGGGCAGCTTCTCGGCATGGCGCAGGACGACGGGCGCGGCCCGGTCGGCGACCTCGGTCTCCAGCTCGCCGCCGCCGCGGCGCACCGGCTCGCCGCGCTTCCACGCGGCGTACTGCTCGCCGAAGCGGGCGATGATCTCGTCGTGCGTCAGGCCCTGCCACTCACCGGCGTACGTCTCCTGGAGGGCCTCCTCGTGCGTGACGGGGAGGCCGGTGATCGCGGAGAGTTCACCGGCCGTGGCCGCGGCGCGCTTGAGGTCGGAGGCGACGATGGCGTCCGGCTTCAGGGAGGCGAGCAGCCGGGCGGCGCGCCTGGCCTGCGCGATGCCCGTCTCGGTCAGGTCGATGTCCGTGGAGCCCTGGAAGCGGCGCTCCAGGTTCCAGGACGTCTGGCCGTGCCGCCACAGGATGATCCGGCAGCCGCGGTTGCTCACCGCAGCTCACCGTCCAGGTCGGCCTCCTCCGCGGCCTGCTGCTCGGCGTGCTCGGCGGCCTTGCCGCGGGTCGCCTTGGCGTCGTCGGGCAGCCCGATCTCGGGGCAGTCCTTCCACAGGCGCTCGAGGGCGTAGAAGACGCGCTCCTCGCTGTGCTGGACGTGCACCACGATGTCCACGTAGTCGAGGAGGATCCAGCGGGCGTCGCGGTCGCCCTCGCGGCGGACCGGCTTGGCGCCGAGCTGCTTGTTCAGCTGCTCCTCGATCTCGTCGACGATCGACTTGACCTGGCGGTCGTTGGGTGCGGAGGCGAGCAGGAAGGCGTCCGTGATCGACAGCACGTCGCTGACGTCGTACGCGATGATGTCGTGCGCGAGCTTGTCGGCAGCCGCCTGCGCGGCGACGTTGATGAGCTCGATGGAGCGGTCCGTGGCGGTCACTAGAGAGCTTTCCTTCGGATGGTCGATACACCCCAAGGGTCTCACGGACCGCCGACGGCGCCCCAGACGTTTTCGTCACCGCCCCCGCGCGGAGGGCTTCACCCGGCCCGGTAGTCCTGGCCGAGGACGACGGAGACGTCGGCGTTCGAGGCCGTCTTGCCCTTGCGGACCGCGCTCGCCGGCAGGCCGAGCGTCTTGGCGACCTCGGTGGCCTGCGTCTTCTTGGCCTCGTCGGCGTAGGTGACCTGAGAGGTGGGCTGGGCCGCGGGGACCGAGCCGCCGTCGATGAAGGTGTAGCCACCATTGACCAGGGAGACCCTGGCGCCCTGGGCCGCGTCCTTCTTGCCGGAGGCGTTCTTGACGCCGACCCGCACGGCATCGCCCTTCTCCGGGCTCTTCACGGCGCCGCCGAGGACGTCCTCGACCACGGTGTCGGCCGCCCGCTCGGTCAGCGTGCCGTCCTGCCGCACGGGCAGCAGCGTCGTCTTGTAGTCGCCGCCCTTCGCGCGGTCGGCGAGCTTGGCGAGGAAGGCTCCGAGGTCCTTCTCCTTGAGCGAGGGGTCGAGGATCTGCGCGAGCGACTCGACGGTGGTCGTGGCCGCCTGCGGGTCCGAGGAGAGCTTGCGCAGAACGCCCTGCATGACCGCGCCGAAGCGGGACAGCTGCGCGGACTCGGCCTCGCCGGGCGCACGGTAGGTGGCGTACGCGACGGCCATCGGACCGCTCAGGGTCTGCTGCTCGCCCTTCTTGACGAGGGGCGCCTCGCCGCTCTTCGCCTTCGGGTCGGGCACGTCGGTGTTCGTGTCGATGTCGATGTTGCCGACGAGCTCGACGAGGTTGTTCAGGTACGGGGTGTCCAGCCGCCAGGTGCCCTCGACCGAGGTGCCGAGCACCGTGTCGATCGACTCGCGGGTGCCGGTGGAACCGTCGCCGTCGACGGACTTGCCGAGCGTCGTCGGCGTACCGTCCTCGTCCGACACCGCAAGGGAGTTGGGCAGCAGGACGGTGGCGCCCTGCTTGGTGGTGGCGTTGTCCACCAGGAGCGCGGTGGAGGTGTTCTTGCTCTTGGTGTTGTGCAGGTGGACGACGATGACGTCGCGCTTCTGCGGTCCCGTGGCCGCGGCGCCGCCGCCCTCGTCGTCCGACTGGCCGGGCAGCTTGCCCGCGAACCACAGGTATCCGACGCCGCCCGCGACGACCAGCGCGAGGACCACGACGAGCGCGACGACCCGGGAGCGCCCGCGGCGCTTGGCCTCCTCGCGCCGCTCGGTGCGGCTCTCGGTGAACTTCAGCCAGTCGATGACGTCTTCGGAGTCCTCGTCCGGCTCCTCGATGAAGGAGAACTGCTCGGTCTTGTACTCGCGGGGCTGTTCACGGGGTTGTTCGCGCGGCTGCTCATGCCGCGCGGGCTCAGGCGCGGGCTCGGGCACGGCTTCACGCGCCGACTGAGGCGCCCGCTGCGGCTGCGCTTGCTGATGCTGCTGCGGTTGGTGTTGTTGCTGTTGCTGTTGCTGTTGCGGAATCCAGCCGGTGTCGTACGAGGTCCCTGAACTCCCGTACGCGTCATAGGGACCGTTGTCGTACCCGGCCTGGTATCCCTGCTGCTGCCCACTCGCATACGGGTCGTACCCGTAGCCCTGGGACTGCTGCTGGTGAGACTGCTGCGGGGGCACCTGCGGCTGCACCTGCTGGTACACCGGCCGCCCGTACTCGTCGTACCCGACGACCTGGTACTGATCAGCCGCGTACTCGCCCGCATACGGATCGCTGCCCGCATACGGGTCGTACTGTCGGTCGTTCACCGGTGCCCCTCTCGGCTCATTCGCCGCGGTACAGCTCGCGCTTGTCGATGTAACGCACCACACCGTCCGGCACCAGGTACCAGACGGGGTCCCCCTTGGCGACCCGCGCGCGGCAGTCCGTGGAGGAGATGGCCAGGGCCGGCACCTCCACCAGGGAGACGCCGCCCTTCGGCAGGCCGGGGTCGGCCAGCGTATGACCCGGCCGGGTGACCCCGATGAAGTGCGCGAGGGAGAACAGCTCTTCCGTGTCCCGCCAGGTGAGGATCTGGCCGAGGGCGTCGGCGCCCGTGATGAAGAAGAGGTCCGTGTCGGGGTTGAGGGCGCGCAGATCGCGCAGCGTGTCCGTGGTGTAGGTCGCCCCGCCGCGGTCGATGTCGATGCGGCTCACCGAGAACTGGGGGTTCTCGGCGGTCGCGATGACCGTCATCAGATAGCGGTCCTCGGCAGGTGACACCTGCTTGTCGCTCTTCTGCCACGGCTGGCCGGTCGGCACGAACACCACCTCGTCGAGGTGGAATTGCGCGGCGACCTCGCTGGCCGCCACGAGGTGTCCGTGGTGGATCGGATCAAACGTTCCGCCCATGACGCCCAGGCGGCGCTTGCCGTTGCTCACCGGACCGGTCCCCGGACCGGTAGGCATGTCCTGCTCTCCCATGCGTGCAGACCCTACCGGCCCGGTCGACGGGCCCTGATCCGGCTAGCGGTCCCGGTTGAAGCGCGTGGTGATCCACAGGAGCAGCATGAGCGCGACGAAGGCGCCGCCGCCCGTGAGGAGAGGGCTGAGGCTTTCGTGGTTGCCGCCGTGCTCGCCGCCCTCGGAGGCGAGAGTGACCAGCTGGGCGGCGGTGCTGTGGAGGCTCATCTCAGGCAGGACCTATCCGGAGGTGGGATGGACATAAAGACTTCGGGCCCATCGTAAGCGGGGGCCTCGCTCCGGCTCACGCCGACTCAGCCGTTGCGGCTGTCCGCGCCCTTGTCTGACGTGCGGTCCTCAGACGAGCGGTCCTCAGACGTCCGGCCCTCAGACGGGCGCTCATCAGACGTGCGGTCCTCAGACGGGCGCTCATCAGATGTCCGGTCCTCAGACGTGCGCTCCTCAGACGTCCGCCCCTCAGACAAGCGGCCCGCCTCATTCCCCTGCCGATACCCACGCAACAGGAACCAGCCCACCAATACGCACCCGACGACCATGACGATCAGCACGATCCGCAGCAGATTGCCGGGCCCCTGCTGCTCCGCGGCCTTGGCCGCCTCCGTGAGCCAGTCGGCCCCAGGGTTGTGCTCCATGACGGAAGACTCCTTCTGTGTGCTGCCCTGTCACGGTATCTCCGCCTAGGCTGGGCCCCACCTCGGGGGCACGAGAGGACCAGACATGGGGGATACGGCATGACCGACGACAACCACGGCGACCAGGGGAACGGCGCCAACGGCGGCCACGAACACGTGCCGAGCCGGCACCGCAGGCGCTTCCCCGGCATCTCGTCGCGGGCCTACGAACACCCGGCTGACCGCTCGGCCCTGGTGGCCCTGCGCAAGCTCAGCGGCTTCGACACGGTCTTCAAGGCACTCAGCGGCCTGCTGCCCGAGCGCAGCCTGCGGCTCCTGTTCCTCTCGGACTCGGTGCGGGTGTCGGACGCGCAGTTCGCGCACCTCAACACCATGCTGCGGGACGCCTGTTACATCCTGGACCTGGAGAAGGTCCCGCCGATGTACGTGAACCAGGACCCGGTGCCGAACGCGATGTGCATCGGCCTGGACGAGCCGATCATCGTCGTGACGACGGGCCTGGTCGAGCTGCTCGACGAGGAGGAGATGCGGGCGGTCGTCGGCCACGAGGTGGGCCACGCCCTGTCCGGTCACTCCGTCTACCGCACGATCCTGCTGTTCCTCACGAACCTCGCCCTCAAGGTCGCGTGGATCCCGCTCGGCAACGTCGCGATCATGGCGATCGTGACGGCGCTGCGCGAGTGGTTCCGCAAGTCCGAGCTGTCGGCGGACCGGGCGGGCCTGCTGGTCGGGCAGGACCTGCGGGCGTCGATGCGCGGCCTGATGAAGATCGCGGGCGGCAACCACCTGCACGAGATGAACGTGGACGCGTTCCTGGAGCAGGCCGAGGAGTACGAGGCCGGGGGCGACCTGCGCGACTCCGTGCTGAAGATCCTGAACGTGCTGCCGCGCACGCACCCCTTCACCACCGTGCGCGCCGCCGAGCTGAAGAAGTGGGCCGAGTCCCGCGACTTCCAGCGGATCATGGACGGCCACTACCCGCGCCGCGACGAGGACAAGGACACCTCGGTCTCCGACTCCTTCCGGCAGTCCGCGTCCGCGTACGCCGATGACGTACGCAACAGCAAGGACCCGCTGATGAAGCTGGTCAGCGACATCGCGGGCGGCGCGGGCGACCTGGGCGGCAAGCTGCGCGGCAAGTTCACGGGCCAGGGCGGGAACACCCCTGCGGGCGACGACAAGTAGGGCTCAGGAAGCGGACAGCGAAGGCTGGGCCGAAGCCGCCAGCGTCCCGCACAGCGACATCGTGTCCCCGGTCGCGTACGGGTCGGTGCCTGCCGGGCCGCCCGCCTTCGCCTTCTGCCCGGCCAGCAGCGGCCGCAGGTGGTTCGCCGTGTCGGCCGCGCAGGCCAGCGGCCCCGCCTGCGCGGCGGAGGTGAGCAGCTCCGCCTGGTGCATCCGCAGGTCGTCGCGGTCGAAGCGGAAGTGCAGCTCGCGGCGGACGGTGAACAGGGACGCCTTGGCACGGTCCTCTCCGGCACCCTTGGCGACGGGCCGCAGCGCGTACACGAATGTGTGGTCCGAGGTCACCTCCAGGGTGTTCCTGTCCGTCTCGACGGCCCGCAGCGTGCCCTGCGCCCTGACCCGCCGGTCGGCGAGCGCGGTCGTCGCCGGGTCGAACCGCACCAGCCAGCCGGTGGCCGCGTGCCGCCCGTCGGCGACGGGGTGCGCGAAGCTCCGGTCGAACTGGTCGAGTTGCGCGGGGTCGAGCAGGATCCGCGCGGAGCGCGCCGAGCCGCCGGTGAGGACGTCGGGGTCGAGCGAGGACTCGACGAGATAGTCCTTGGCGGTGGTCAGCGCGGCCGTCACCTGACTGTCCGAGAAGTGCGAAGTGCGGCGCGCGGCAGGGAGGTTGACTCCTTCGGCACCCACCCGGAACTGCGCGGCGGGGCTGTGCGCGTAGAGGTCGGCGACGCTCGTCGAGCCGGGCACGCGGCCCTGCGGGGCGAGCGGTATCACGGTCATCCGCAGCGGTTCGGGGCGCTTGGCCGCCGGGGTCTGGTACGGGTGGCGTACGCCCATGTAGATCGCCGTGCCGAAGGCCACCACGATCAGTACGACGAGGACGACGGCCTGTCGGGACAGGGCCCTGTGGAGCGCGGGGCGGCGGCGCACGGCGCGCGCGTGGTCGCCCATGCGCTCCTGTGCGGAGTACTCCTGGAGGCGCGCAGCGCGCACGAACGACTCGTCGAAGACGACGGATCGGTACTCGTCCTCACCACCGTTGGGAGCTCCCTCGGGTGTCCCCGCAGGTGGATCTCCTGGCCCGCCCATACTTTCAGGGTAGGTCTCCGGGCCGTCACGTAAACGCCCTGGTACACGACAAGTTCTGACAACTCCTCACGGGCGCGTGCGGCGGGAACGCGCCAGGCCCGGCGGGGGTGCGCTCAGGGTGTGCGCGGCACCGCGGGGACCGCGGGCTGGCCGAACTCGGCCGAGGCGGAGGGGCTCGTCGACGCCTTCTTGTCGGCGCTCTGTCCGACCTCGGTGGAGGCGGGGGTGGGCACCTGGTCCTGGCTGCCGGACGAGGCCCCGCGGTAGACGGCGGTGAAGGCGAGGGCGACCATGCCTATGCCCATCAGGAGGGCGAGCATCCAGGCGACGGGGCGGTGCCAGCGGACGCTGCCGGGGTGGCGGCCGGGGCGGCCGTACCCGTTGTCGTGGGGGTCGTGTTCGTAGGCCTCGTCGAGGTCGTCGTCGCGGCCGAACTCGCTGCCGTCGTCGGGGCCGAAGCCGTCCTCGTAGAACTCGTCGTCCGAAGCGTCGTGGCCCGGGCCTCGGGTGCGGGCCCTGCGGGCCTCCGCCTCGGAGGCCTCGGCGCGCGCCTGGGCGGCGGCCAACAGCCGTTCCACGGCGGTCGGTTCATGTATCTCCGCGGCCCGTACGAAGTCCTCGTCGAAGACCACGGAGGCGAACTCTTCGTCCGCACCTCCGCGGTCGCGGTCGTCGTCGGGCTCCCAGCCGTCAGGGAACGACGGCGTGCCCCCCACGTCCTCCGGCACCCTCCCAGGGTAGACCTGAGAGGGGCAATTTGGGCAGACGGTAAGGGAATTCACCTCAGCACATGTGCTCGGCGCACATGCTCAGCACACATGCCTCGGCGCACATGCCTCGGCGCGCGTGGCTCAGCGCACGTGCCCGTCGCCCGTCACGATGTACTTCGTCGAGGTCAGCTCGGGCAGCCCCATCGGGCCGCGCGCGTGCAGCTTCTGCGTGGAGATGCCGATCTCGGCGCCGAAGCCGAACTGACCGCCGTCGGTGAAGCGCGTCGAGGCGTTCACCGCGACCGTCGTGGAGTCCACGAGCTGCGTGAAGCGGCGCGCGGCCTGCTGGGAGGTGGTGACGATGGCCTCCGTGTGCCCCGAGGTCCACAGCCGGATGTGCTCGACGGCCTGCTCCAGGGTGTCGACGACGGCGGCCGCGATGTCGTACGAGAGGTACTCGGTCTCCCAGTCCTCGGTGGTCGCGGGCACGACGGTGGCCTTGGAGGCGTCGGCGTACGCGAGGACGCGCTCGTCGGCGTGGACGGTGACGCCGGCCTCCGCGAGGGCGTCGAGGGCGCGCGGCAGGAACGCGTCGGCGATGTCCTTGTGCACGAGCAGCGTCTCGGCGGCGTTGCAGACGCTGGGGCGCTGGGCCTTGGAGTTGATCAGGATGTCGACGGCCATGTCGAGGTCGGCCCGCGCGTCCACGTACACATGGCAGTTGCCGGTGCCGGTCTCGATGACCGGGACGGTGGACTCCTCGACGACGGTCTTGATCAGCGAGGCGCCGCCGCGCGGGATGAGCACGTCGACGAGGCCGCGGGCGCGCATCAACTCCCGTACGGAGTCGCGGCTTTCGCCCGGGACGAGCTGGACGGCGTCGGCGGGCAGGCCCGCGCCGTGCACCGCGTCGCGCAGGACGCGCACGAGGGCCGTGTTGGATTCGTACGCCGATGACGAGCCCCGCAGCAGCACGGCGTTGCCCGACTTCAGACAGAGGGCGGCCGCGTCCACGGTGACGTTCGGACGGGCCTCGTAGATGATCCCGACGACGCCGAGCGGGACCCGGACCTGGCGCAGGTCGATGCCGTTGGGCAGCGTCGAGCCGCGGACGACCTCGCCGACCGGGTCGGGCAGGGCGGCCACGTCGCGCACGTCGGCGGCGATGGCGCGGACCCGCTCGGGGGTGAGGGTGAGCCGGTCGACGATCGCCTCGCTGGTCCCGGCCTCGCGGGCGCGCGCGGTGTCCTTGCCGTTGGCCTCGACGATCTCGGCGGTGCGCACCTCGAGGGCGTCGGCGATCGCGAGCAGCGCGTCGTCCTTGGCGGCGCGTGGCAGCGGCGCGAGCGTGGCGGCGGCGCCGCGGGCGCGGTAGGCGGCCTGGGCGACCGGCGAGAGGTTGTCGTAGGGCGAGACGGGAGAGAGCGACGTCATGCCCGCAGGGTAATCCCCGCGCGCGGGGCGTCCACGGGGTATTCCAGTACCCGAGACCGCGCGGGAGCGGTCCTGGGACGACGGCTCAAAATGGATGTACGCCCACAGGGGTGGCCGGCAGCGGGCCGTAACCCTCCGCGATGCGTTGGTGGTAAGTGTCGCGGTCGATCACTTCGAGCCCCACGATCTCCCACGGCGGCAGCTGTGCGGTCTGCCGGTGCTCGCCCCACAGCCGCAGCGCGACCGCGGCCGCGTCGTGCAGATCACGGGCCTCTTCCCAGTAGCGGATCTCGGCGTGGTCCGGGGCGTACCGGCTGGTGAGCAGAAAGGGGTGGTCGTGGGCGAGCTGTTCGAGGCCTCGCCTGACCTCCTTCAACGGGGCTTCGGCACCCGAGACGCTCAGTGTGACGTGCCACAGACGGGGCGCCTCCACTGTCTCGCCCTCCCGGCTCTCGCGCGTATCGCCCTCCCGCGCGCCGTGCGGGTCGGTCTCGTAGGCCGCCCCGGCGGCGACGCTCGTCAGCGCCCGCTCAGCCGAACCGCGGGACGCCGCCCCTGGGCGCACTCGTCTCACGACGGCCTCCTTTACGCAATGGTGGTGCGGATACGCAACGGTCGTGCGGAACTGTCTTCAACAAAGTTGAGCAGGCCAAGCGGTCCCGCGGGGCGGTTTTGGGGAGTTTCACCTCACACGGGCCGGTCGGCCGGGGCCGTTCGCGGCGGTTTTCGGCCGGGGCGGATGTGACGTGTGGGGCAGTTGTTCTGACGCGACCTGGGGCTTTGCGCCGGTTATCCGTGCAGCAGGACGAGGTCGTCCCGGTGCACGACCTCCCGCTCGTACGCAGGTCCGAGTTCGCGCGCCAGATCCCGGGTGGAGCGGCCGATCAGCATCGGGATCTCCTTGGCGTCGAAGTTCACGAGCCCCCGTGCCACCGCACGTCCCGCGGAGTCCCGCAGCTCGACCGGGTCCCCCGCGGTGAACTCGCCCTCCACCGCGGCGATCCCCGCGGGCAGCAGCGACTTGCGCCCCTCGACGACCGCGCGCACCGCGCCGTCGTCCAGGGTGAGCGCGCCCCGCGGCTCGGAGGCGTGCTGGAGCCAGAGGAGGCGGTCGGCGGAGCGGCGTCCGGTGCGGTGGAAGTACGTCCCCGTGGCGCGGCCCGCGAGGGCGTCGCCCGCCTCGCTCGCGGAGGTCAGGACGACCGGGATCCCGGCGGCCGCGGCGATCCGCGCGGCCTCGACCTTGGTGACCATGCCGCCGGTGCCGACGCCCGCCTTGCCGGCGCTGCCGATCTGCACATGCGCTATGTCGTCGGGGCCCGTCACCTCGGAGATCCGGGACGTGCCGGGCTTGGCCGGATCACCGTCGTAGAGGCCGTCGACGTCGGAGAGCAGGACCAGCAGGTCGGCGTGGACGAGGTGGGCGACGAGGGCGGCGAGCCGGTCGTTGTCGCCGAAGCGGATCTCGTCGGTCGCCACGGTGTCGTTCTCGTTCACCACGGGCAGCGCGCCCATCGCGAGCAGCTGGTCGAGGGTGCGCGAGGCGTTGCGGTGGTGGGCCCTGCGGGCCATGTCGTCGGAGGTGAGGAGCACCTGTCCCACGCGTACGCCGTACCGCGCGAAGGAGGCGGTGTAGCGGGCCACGAGCAGCCCCTGGCCGACGCTCGCCGCGGCCTGCTGGCGGGCGAGGTCCTTGGGGCGCCGCACCAGGCCCAGCGGGGCCAGGCCCGCGGCGATGGCGCCGGAGGAGACGAGCACGATCTCGCGCTCCCCGCCGCCGCGGCTCTTGGCCAGCACATCCACGAGGGCGTCAACCCGGTCCGCGTCCAGGCCCCCCGATGCGGTGGTCAGGGATGAGGATCCGACCTTGACGACGACCCGCTGGGCCTCTGCCACTGACTGCCTTGCCGCTGCCACGCTCTTCCCCAACTGGTCCCGGGTGATGAACCCGCCGCTCCGGACCTGCAATCTACGTGAGCGAGCGGGCCGGGCGCCTGTCCGTTCCGAGGGACGGACCGGACCGGAGCACGAGCGGGTGTAATTGAGTCAGAGGCAAAAAAGACCCTCGGGGTTCAGTCCCTTTGCCCCTTTATCCGGTGATTGATGTCACGGAAGATTGCTAGGGAGCCACCGCGCGTCATACGGTCAGTGGTCGACTTCCCCCCATTCCCTCTTCATCCCCGCCAGGAGCTCAAGCCCGTGCCCTCTGCCGGACTCGCCCCACGCCGCCGCATCGTGCAGCTGACCGCGCTGTTCACGATGTTCGCGCTCTTCGCGACGCAGCTCGCGACCGCGTTGATCCCCTACGTCCCGGTGTTCATCGCCGCGGCGGCCGCGAACCTCGCGCTCGACATCTATCTGCAGTACAAGCAGCCGGGCCTCCTCTCGCTCCTTGGCAAGATCCGCTTCGACGTCACGGTCCGCCAGCTCCTGCGCGACATGCTGGTCCTGGTCGGCCTGCTGCGCATCGACGGCATCGAGCCGCTGGCCGAGCAGTCGCCGCTGACCATCGCGCTGCTCGCCTTCTACATGCTCCACTTCGGCTGCCAGGCCGTCGCCGTGCTGGTGCGCCGCACCCGCTCGCTGCCGATCGTCACGCGCAACATCGACGCCTCGAAGCTGCACCTGACGGCCGCTCCCCCGCGGATCCTGTCGCGCCGCCAGGCCCACCGCCTGCTGACCTTCTCCGTGCCGACCACGGTCGGCCTGCTGGTCACCGCGGCGACCACCGACGCGTACTGGGGCGGCATCGGGCTCGCCGTCTCCCTCACGATGATCGGCGCCGGCGCGCTCTACCTCGCCACCTGGCTGCTCCCGAAGAAGCGGGCCAAGAACGACCAGAAGGTCATGGAGTGGCTCGACGAGTGGCTCGCCGACTACAAGCCGACCGTCGCCATGTACTTCTCCGGCGGCACCACGTCCGCGTACCAGGCCAACATGTGGCTCTCCACCCTCGGCAGCCTCGACGGCAAGCCGCTGATCGTGCTGCGCGAGCGGTTCATGGTCCAGAAGATCGACGCGACGGACGTCCCGATCATCTGCTTCCCGAAGGTCGCCACGATGTTCTCCCTGGAGACGTCGACGCTCAAGATGATGCTGCACCCGGCGAACGCCGCGAAGACCTCGCAGGTCCTGCGCATCCCCACGATCAAGCACGCCTTCATCAACCACGGCGAGAGCGACAAGCTCTCCTCCTGCAACCCCTACGCGAAGGCGTACGACGAGGTGTGGGTGGCGGGCCCCGCGGCCCGCGACCGCTACCAGCTCGCGGACATCGGCGTGGAGGACAAGGACGTCGTCGAGGTCGGCCGCCCGCAGCTGTCCCCGATCCGCCCCTACGCCGGCGCGCCCACCGGGACGTACACGACCGTTCTGTACGCCCCCACCTGGGAGGGCTGGGACGGCAACCCCGGCAACACCTCCGTGGTCCTGGCCGGCGAGAACATCGTCCGTGAGCTCCTGGCCGATCCGGGCGTGCGCCTCCTCTACAAGCCGCACCCGATGACCGGCTCGCAGGATCCGCGCGCGGGCGCCGCCAACGAGCGCATCAAGGCGATGATCCTCGCGGCCAACGCCAAGCGCTCCGGCGCCCGCCCGGGGCCCGAGGCCGCGGCCGAACTCGACCGCCGCACCGAGATCCTGAACCAGCTGACCGCGAAGAAGTTCCGCAAGAGCGCGGACGAACAGGAGCGGATGCTGCTCCAGGGCGCCCCCGACGGCGACCAGCAGGCCGCCGTGGCCGAGGCGACGGCCGCGTGGGAGAGCGCCTTCTGGGCGTCCTTCCCCGAGTGGGAGCACCAGATCATCACGTCCGCGCGCCCCGCGATCTTCTCCTGCTTCAACCAGGCCGACCTGCTGATCAGCGACGTCTCCTCGGTCGTCTCCGACTGGCTGAGCAGCGAGAAGCCGTACGCCGTCGCCAACACGGCGGGCATGACCGAGGCGGAGTTCCGGGCGAGCTTCCCGACGGCGTCCGCGGCGACGATCCTCACCCCCGAGGCGGACGGCGTCGCGGCCCTCATGAAGGCCGTGCGCGCCCCGGAGCTGGACTCCCACGCGGAGGCCCGCGCCGAGCTGAAGGAACACCTCCTCGGCCCCTCGGACCCGCCGTCCCTGGTCCGCTTCAACGCCGCGGCCCTCGCCCTGAGCGCCAAGGCCGACGCCCGCCGCGCCCGCATGGCGTCCCGCATCGACGCGGAGATCCCCGGCCAGCGCGTCGCGGAGGAAGCCGCGGAGGAGATGGAGCAGGACCCCTCGGAGTCGAACGGCGCGGAGGACTCGGTCACCGCGTGACCCTTGCGTGAGGCATGACGAAGGCCCCCCGGAGCACTGCTCCGGGGGGCCTTTCCGTTGCCTCCTGCCGCTGCTCGCGGCCGAGGGCCTAGAACGGCTCGAAGTCGTCGTACGCCTGCTGCGCCTCGTCCCGCTCCGCCTGGCGGTCCTTGCGGCGCTGTGCGGCCGGACGAGGGGCCTCCAGGCGGTGGTCCTCGCCACGGCGGCCGAGCATCTCCGCGCCGGCCATCATCGTCGGCTCCCAGTCGAAGACGACCGCGTTCTCCTCGGGGCCGATGGCCACGCCGTCGCCCGCACGGGCACCGGCCTTCATCAGCTCCTCCTCGACGCCGAGGCGGCTGAGGCGGTCCGCGAGGTAGCCGACGGCCTCGTCGTTGTTGAAGTCGGTCTGGCGCACCCAGCGCTCCGGCTTCTCGCCCCGCACGCGGTACAGCGGCTCGCCGCCGACCTCCTCGCGGGTGACCGTGAAGCCGCTGTCGTCCACGGCCTTGGGACGGATGACGATGCGGGTCGCCTCCTCCTTCGGCTTCGCGGCACGCGCCTGGCCGACCAGCTCGGCGAGGGCGAAGGACAGCTCCTTGAGGCCCTTGTGCGCGACGGCCGACACCTCGAAGACGCGGTAACCGCGCTCCTCCAGGTCGGGCCTGACCAGATCGGCGAGATCCTGACCGTCGGGTACGTCGATCTTGTTCAGGACGACGATGCGCGGCCGCTTCTCCAGGCCGGCGCCGTACTGCCGCAGCTCCTCCTCGATGACGTCGAGGTCGGAGACGGGGTCGCGGTCGGACTCCAGGGTCGCCGTGTCGAGCACGTGCACGAGCACGCTGCAGCGCTCGACGTGCCGCAGGAACTCCAGGCCCAGGCCGCGGCCCTGGCTGGCGCCGGGGATGAGACCGGGCACGTCGGCGACGGTGTAGACGGTCGAACCCGCCGTCACCACGCCGAGGTTGGGCACGAGCGTCGTGAAGGGGTAGTCCGCGATCTTCGGCTTCGCCGCGCTCAGCACGGAGATCAGCGAGGACTTGCCCGCGCTCGGGTAGCCCACCAGGGCGACGTCGGCGACGGTCTTGAGCTCCAGGACGACGTCGCGCGCCTCGCCGGGCTCGCCGAGCAGCGCGAAGCCGGGCGCCTTGCGGCGGGCGGAGGCCAGCGCCGCGTTGCCGAGGCCGCCGCGGCCGCCCTGGCCCGCGACGAAGGTGGTGCCCTGGCCGACCAGGTCCGCGAGGACGTTGCCCTGGCGGTCGAGGACGACGGTGCCGTCCGGGACCGGCAGGACCAGGTCCTGGCCGTCCTTGCCGGAGCGGTTGTCGCCGGCGCCGGGCTGGCCGTTGGTGGCCTTGCGGTGCGGGCTGTGGTGGTAGTCGAGGAGCGTCGTGACGTCCTGGTCGACGACCAGGATCACATCGCCGCCACGGCCGCCGTTGCCGCCGTCCGGGCCGCCGAGCGGCTTGAACTTCTCACGGTGGACGGAGGCACAGCCGTGGCCTCCGCTACCCGCGGCGACGTGCAGCTCGACGCGGTCCACGAAGGTGGTCATGGTGGGGTGCCTCCAGAAACGTACGGAAATTTCTACTGCGTGTGTGTCTATCTAGAACACGCGAAAGGCGGACCCGCTTCCCGAAAACCGGGAAGAGAGGTCCGCCCTCGCAGAACTCGCTCGACGAGCGCCTAGTCAGTCGGAAAGACGACTCAGGCGACCGGAACGATGTTCACGACCTTGCGGCCGCGGTGGGTACCGAACTCCACCGCACCGGCGTCCAGCGCGAACAGGGTGTCGTCCTTGCCGCGGCCGACGCCCGAGCCCGGGTGGAAGTGGGTGCCGCGCTGGCGGACCAGGATCTCACCGGCGTTGACGACCTGACCGCCGAAGCGCTTCACGCCGAGCCGCTGAGCATTGGAGTCGCGACCGTTCCGAGTGGACGATGCGCCCTTCTTGTGTGCCATCTTGTCTCAGTCCCTTACTTCGCAGCCGTGGGGATACCGGTGACCTTGATCGCCGTGTACTGCTGGCGGTGACCCTGGCGACGGCGGTAGCCGGTCTTGTTCTTGTAGCGAAGGATGTCGATCTTCGCGCCCTTGTGGTGGTCCACGACCTCGGCCGTGACCTTGATGCCGGCCAGCACCCACGGGTCGCTGGTCACGGACTCGCCGTCGACAACGAGCAGGGTCGAGAGCTCGACCGTGTCGCCAACCTTGGCGGTGGAAATCTTGTCAACCTCAACGATGTCGCCGACAGCAACCTTGTGCTGGCGACCACCGCTGCGCACGATGGCGTACACGCGGATCTCTCTCTCGCTCGGAACGGGACCCCCGCAGTCCAGCCGCCCGCAGAAGCGGAGCGGCCTCTCTGATGGCCGGAGCCACCGGAGGAAAAAGGTTTACAGGGGGCGGGCGTGCATAGGAACACGCCGACGGTCAAGGTTACGGGGCCGTTCCCGGAGGGTCAAACCGGCCCCGTACCCCCGCTCACGTGGTGCGTCACGCGATCGCTCACGTGGTCGGCTTCTCACCGTCCGGCGGCAGCGGCTTGACGCCCTTGCACAGGTCGGTCTTGTCGGCGCTGCCCGGCCAGGCCACGGCCCGTGTGCGGTCGAAGTGGGCGCGGAAGGTGTCGTGCACCGAGTCGTCGTCGACCTTCACGATCGCCTCGTCGTTCTCGCGCAGGGCGGGCGCCGTGTAGTTCTGCGAGCCGGTGAAGGAGAGCTTGTTCCGCCTGCCGTCGTACATGCCGTCGATGAGCAGGTACTTCGAGTGGATGATGTAGGGCGTCGTCAGCCGGGAGCCGGGGTGCTGCGGGTCCCTGTCGTCGTTGTAGCAGCGCACGGACGGGCCGCCGGACTTGTGCAGCTGCTCCCAGGTGCCCGGGGTGCCGTTCTGGCTCTTGGCGCTGTCCGTCTCGGCGTACAGGATGCTGACCGAGCAGCCCGCCTTCTTCAGCGAGACGAGCTTGTCGGCGATCTGCTTGCGCGTGATCTTGAAGATGGCGGCGCGCACCTTGGTGTGCTGCGTCACGCCGGCCGCGTCCTTGTAGGTGCACTTCACGTTGTTCAGGACCGAGTACATGGTGTCGGTCTCGTTCACCGTGCCGTTGCGCGGGAAGAAGTACGCCTTGTAGCGACCGCTGCTGACCGTGCGGTAGTCCCAGTCCGCCCAGCGCTTGCCGAGCATGTCCGTGAAGTAGTCCGCGTACGCGTCGTACATCGCGGGGTTGTTCGGCAGCAGCAGCGCGTCGTTGAAGAACTTGGTGTGCGCCGACGGCGTCGAGTTCGACGTGGTCTGCACGACCACGTCCCTGGCGCCCTCGACCTCCGAGAACAGCCAGAACTTGTTGTGCATGATCGACTTGCCGTACCTCGGATCGCCCAGACAGGACTTCCCCGCCGGGCAGAGCGACACGAACGAGGGCTTGCCCCTGTCCGTGCCGAGCGCCGTCTTCAGCGTGTTGTACGAGGTGTTCGTCGGCCGGTCGCTCCTGCTGGTCTCGTCGAGCAGGACCTGCACGTGCACGCCGCGGTTCTTGGCCGCCACGAGCGCGTCGACGACGGTGGCCTCCCAGACGTGGTAGACCGCGACCTTGATCGTCGAACCGGGCACGGCGGCGTTCGTCAGCTCGATCAGCCGCGCGCGTATCGCGTACTGCTGGGCGGTGGTGCCCTTCGGGTCGTTGAAGATCGGGCCTTCCGTCCAGGTCGCCGCCGTCTCCGTCTCCGCCGACGCGGTTCCCACGGATCCCGCCGCCTGGAGCCCCGCCGCCGAGAGCACCGTCGCGAGTGCCACTGCCCCGCGTCCGCCCATGACCGGCTTCGCGGCACGGTGTCGCCCCGTGCCACGCAGGCGCGCACGCGCCATCTGACATCCCTCCCCTGACGCGGGTACGCCATCTCCCCAAACGCGCGCCCACGCCCCTGTGCACTTATCGGATCGCATGAGTTTTACAGGTGTCTCCCCGCCCTCCAAGGCGAGGGGGACTCATTTCACGCTTTCGAGCTGCGGAAACACGAGCCTCTGGACACACAGGCGTCCCTCTGCTGGACGTGCGGATGCCCCTCTGCCCGGCGGTCTCGCCGGGCAGAGGGGCATCCGTTCACGAAGCGGTCGGCCTTCGCCGACGGGCGGTCAGCCCTCGTCCGCCGCGCTCGCGGAGACGCCGGTCGGCGTCTGTTCCGCGGCCGCGGCCTTCTTCGCCGTCGCCTTCGACGCCTTCTTGGCCGTCGTCTTCTTGGCGGCCGTCTTCTTGGCCGCGGTCTTCTTGGGGGCGGCCTTCTTGGCCGTCGCCTTCTTCGCGGTCTTGCGCGCCGTCTTCTTGGCCGGAACCGCTTCCTCGGCGGGGGCCTCGGCGTCCGCCTTGTCCGCGGGCTTATCCGCCCCGGACGCGGCCGCATCGGGCTTGTCCGCCGACGGGACGACCACGACGGCCGTCTCCTCGGACGCGGTCGGCGCGGTGGCCTTGCGCACCGCGCGACGGCGCGGACGGGCCGGCGCGGCGTCGGCGGCGGGCGCCTCGGCCACGGGCTCCGCGACGGGCTCGGCAACCGGCTCGGCGACGGGCTCCGCCACCGGCTCGGCCTTCGGCGCCTCGGCCTCGACGCTCTCCGCGGCCTTCGGCGAACCGGCGGGCGACGTCACCTTGCGGACCGCACGACGACGCGTACGTCCCTTCGGCGCGGCGTCCTCCACGGAAGCCTCGGGAGCCGCGGCGGCCGCCTCGACGGCCTCGGGCGTGCCGACCACCGGGTCCTCGGCGGCCGGGGCCTCCGAGCGCGGGGCCTCGGCCTCGACGACGACCGGCTCCTCGGCCTCGGCCTCGGCCTTGGCCGCCTTCTCAGCCGCCTTCTCGGCAGCCTTCTCCGCGGCCTTGGCCTTCTTGCCGGACTTCTTCGAGGCTGCCTTGGGGGCGTCGGCCCGCACGGCCTCGTCCTTCGGGGCCTCGACCGGAGCGGACTCCGCCCGCGGGGCACCCGCGGGAGCCGAGGCCCGCCGGGTCGCGCGACGACGCGAGCGGCCACGGGAAGCGGCTGCCTCGGCCTCGGCCGCGCTGCTGTAGAGCTCCTCGTCCGGGACGAACTCGGGCTCGGGCAGGGCCACCGGAGCGGCGACCTCGGCGGCCACCTCGGCCTCGGTCTCCGCGCCGTCCGCCGACTCCGCCTCGTGCGTGTGCTCGTGACCGTGGTCCTGGTGGTCCGAGCCGCCGCGGCCGCGCTTCTTGCGCTTGCCGCCGCCACCGGAGGAGGTCGGCTGCTCCATGTGCACGATGACGCCGCGGCCGTTGCAGTGCACGCAGGTCTCGGAGAAGGACTCCAACAGGCCCTGGCCGACGCGCTTGCGGGTCATCTGGACCAGGCCGAGCGAGGTGACCTCGGCGACCTGGTGCTTCGTACGGTCACGCCCAAGGCATTCGAGCAGGCGCCGCAGGACGAGGTCGCGGTTGGACTCCAGGACCATGTCGATGAAGTCGATGACGACGATGCCACCGAGGTCACGCAGGCGCAGCTGGCGGACGATCTCCTCGGCCGCCTCGAGGTTGTTCCTCGTGACGGTCTCTTCGAGGTTACCGCCCTGGCCGGTGAACTTGCCGGTGTTGACGTCGACGACGATCATCGCCTCGGTCTTGTCGATCACCAGCGAGCCGCCGCTCGGCAGCCAGACCTTGCGGTCCAGGGCCTTGGCGAGCTGCTCGTCGATGCGGTACGTCGCGAAGACGTCGACCTCGGAGGTCCACTTCGAGAGGCGGTCCGCCAGGTCGGGCGCGACGTGCGAGACGTATCCGTGGATGGTCTGCCACGCGTCGTCGCCGCTGACGATGACCTTGGAGAAGTCCTCGTTGAAGATGTCGCGGACGACGCGGACGGTCATGTCCGGCTCGCCGTACAGCAGGCTGGGCGAGCTCGTCGAGGCCGCCTTCGCCTTCTTCTGGATGTCCTCCCACTGCTGCTGCAGACGCTCGACGTCACGGCGCAGCTCGTCCTCGCTCGCGCCCTCGGCCGCGGTGCGCACGATGACGCCCGCGTCCTCGGGGACGATCTTCTTGAGGATGGTCTTCAGGCGCGCGCGCTCGGTGTCGGGCAGCTTGCGGCTGATGCCGGTCATCGAGCCCTCGGGCACGTAGACCAGGTAGCGGCCCGGCAGCGAGACCTGGCTGGTCAGACGGGCGCCCTTGTGACCGATCGGGTCCTTGGTGACCTGCACGAGAACCGACTGGCCCGACTTCAGGGCGGACTCGATGCGGCGCGGCCCGTTGGCCATGCCGAGCGCCTCGAAGTTGACCTCACCGGCGTACAGCACCGCGTTGCGGCCCTTGCCGATGTCGATGAAGGCGGCCTCCATGGACGGCAGCACGTTCTGGACCTTGCCCAGGTAGACGTTGCCGACGTACGAGGTGGCCTGCTCCTTGTTGACGTAGTGCTCGACGAGCACGTTGTCTTCCAGGACGCCGATCTGGGTGCGCTCGCCGTTCTGGCGGACGACCATCACGCGCTCGACGGCCTCGCGGCGCGCCAGGAACTCGGCCTCGGTGATGATCGGCACACGGCGGCGGCCCTGCTCGCGCCCCTCGCGGCGGCGCTGCTTCTTGGCCTCGAGACGGGTCGAGCCCTTGATGGACTGGACCTCGTCGGCACCGGTACCGGCCTCGCGCTCTTCCTTCTTGCGCGGCTCACGGACCTTGACGACGGTGCGCTCCGGGTCGCCGTCGCCCGGCTCGCCCTCGGCGGAGTCACCGGCACGACGGCGGCGACGGCGGCGGCGACGGCTGCTGCTGGAGCCGGCGGAACCGGACTCCGAAGCCGACTCCTCGCTCTCCTCGGCCTCCTGCTCGGCGCCGTCCGACGCGTCCTCGTCGGCCGACTGCTCGGCGGCGGTGTCGTCGGCCTCGGCCGCGGCGTCGTTCTGCTCGGCGTCCTGGTCGGCGGAGTCACCGCGGCGACGGCGACGGCCACCACGACGGCGACGGCGGCCCTGGCGCTCGCCGGACTCCTCCGTGTCGTCGTCGGACTCGGCCTGCTCGGCCTGCTCGGCCGCGTCCTCGACCGGCTCCGCGGAGACGGCGGCGTCATCGGCCGGGGCGGCCTCGGCCTTGGCGGGCTCGCGCTCCTCGGCGGCGGGCTGCTCGTCCGCGGCGCGACGACGGCGGCGACGGCGCGGGGCCGGCTCCTCCTCCACGGCGACGGGGGCGGGCTCGGCGGCCTCCTCCTCCGCGGCTTCGGCGGCGGCCGCGGCGGCGGCGCGCTCCGGGGTCTGGAACATCGGCTCGGCGAACACCGGCGCCTGGAAGACGGCGACGGCCGGGCGAGCGGGCCTGCGGCCGCCGTCCTCGGCGGACTCGTCGGCGCCCTGGGCCTTGCGGGCCTTCTGCGCGGAGGGCGCGGAGAAGCCGGTGGCCGCGGTCTTGCGGGTGGCGCGGCGGCGCGCACGGCGGGGGGCGTCGTCGTCCGTGGCCTCGGCGGCGGGCGCGGTGGCGGGGGTCTCCTCGACGGCCGCGGCCTTCTTCGCCGGCTTCTCTGCGGCCTTCTCGGGCGCCTTGTCCGCGGCCTTCGACTCGGCGGCCTTCGGCTCGGTCCGTGCCTCGGCGGAGGCGGCCGAAGCGGCGGGCGCGGACGCGCCGCGGGTGGCGCGACGGCGCGTACGACGCGGCGCGGCCTCCTCGGCCTGGGCCTCGGGCTCGGCCTGGGCCTTCGCCTCAGTCTTGGCCTCGGCCTTGTTCTCGGCCTTGTTCTCGGCCTTGTTCTCGGCCTTGGTGTCCGCCGCGATCTCGGCGGGGGCGTCCTCGGCGGCGACCTGCGGCGCACCGGCGGGGGCGGAGGCGCGGCGGGTCGCGCGACGGCGCGTGCGCGGGGCGGGAGCGGCCTCCTCGGCCTTCTCCTCGGTCTTCTCCGCGGCGGGCGCGGGCGCCTCGACCGCGGGCTCCGTCGCCTCGGCGGTCTGCGGCGCACCGGCCGGAGCGGAGGCACGGCGGGTCGCACGACGGCGCGTGCGCGGGGCCGGGGCGGCCTCGGGCTCGGCGACCGGAGCGGCCGCGGCCGCCTCTTCGGTCTCCTCGGACTCCTCGGTCTCCTCGACCTCGACGGCCTCGGTGTTCTCGTCGGCGGTGTCCTCGGCGGCGGGGGCGGCCGGTATGGCCGGAGCCGCGGCCTCGGCGGTGCCCGCCGGCGGACCGGCGGGACGCGACGCGGCGCGGCGCCTGCGGCGCGGCGGCAGGGTGTCGCTGGGGGTGTTGTTCTGCGAGCCCTCAGTGGGGTCGTTCGGCTCAAGCATGCGGGCGGTTCTCCCGTCACGCTCCCGGGCGCCGCGCCTGATCCGGTGATGTACGCGGCCCTCGCCTGTTGCGCGGGGCCGCCATCCGGGGGCGTGGGCGCCGCACGGGAGCTCTCTATGTCTTGTCTCGCCGGTTCCGTACGCCCATGTGCGGACGGCCTGGCGAAAGTCTCGGTCAGTGCGCTGCCCGACCCAGGTGGCTCCCGAGTACGAGGGCGGCGCGTTGACGTACGTCCTTTAGCGGGGGCCTTCCGGCGCCGGCGCCTTCGCGGCGGCAGATACGGCGGCCGTGGGTGGTGCGGCCGTGACTGCCTCGCGGTCGGGCGCGAGCGGGTCGGTCACCGTGCCGGTCTCTTCATCGAAAAGCCCCTGCGCCAGCCTGGTCACCGCTGCGGGGACCGGCGGCGCCAGGTCGGCCACAGCTCGGAGACCGGACAGGACGTCGTCAGGTCGTACGGCAGGTGTCACGTGCCGAACAACCAGCCGCAGTATCGCACAGGGCTTGTCGGTCGGCCTATCAGTGTCGTGAGCGGTCGCCTCGCCGTCGGGGACGGCCGCGAGGCTCACGACGGCCTCGCGCGCGTCGAAGGTGCGCATGCCGTTCTTGGTGCGGCGCTGGACCTCGACCTTGTCGGCGGCCGTGAACGCCTCGGCGGCGCGCTGCGCCTCCGCGAGCTCCACGCCGTCCAGGCGCAGCTCCCAGATGGAGGCGGTGAGGCGGTCGGCGAGCCCGGAGGTGCGGGACTCGACGGCGTCGACGATGTCGAGCCCCGCGGGCATCGACTCGTCGAGGAGAGCACGGAGCTTCTCCGGGTCGCGCGGCGCGGTGAGCGCGATCTCCAGGTACTCGGCCTCACTGCCCGTGCCGGTGGGTGCGGCATTGGCGTACGACACCTTGGGGTGCGGTGTGAACCCCGCCGAGTACGCCATGGGCACCTCGGCGCGGCGCAGCGCACGCTCGAAGGCGCGCTGGAAGTCACGGTGGCTGGTGAACCGGAGGCGGCCGCGCTTGGTGTAGCGCAGTCGGATGCGCTGCACCGCGGGTGCGGGCGGCGGGCCTTCGGGCTGTCGCTTGCCCAGTGGAACTTCTCCTTGTGTGCGGTCCGGGAAACACCCCCGCGTGGGCGGGGAGCAGTCCGGCTGACGCTTGCCCAGCGTCGTCCAGTCAGGGTCACCCCCGCGCAGGCGGGGAAACTGCGGTCCCGGTCTTCTTCTCTAGGTTACGCGGCTCCGGCGTGTCCGGTTCCCGCCGGGCCACCGGTACGGGGGTCGGCTCCCCGGCCGCGGCTGCCACCGGGACCGGCTCCTTCGGCGTCCCGAACAGCATGCGGCGTACGTCGGCCCGTGCCTGGCGCATGCTGTCCCGTGCGGAGGCGAGGGCCTGTCGGGTCGCGCGGCCGACGCTCTTGGCCGCCTGGGCGACGGGCCGCAGCACCGTGTCGCGGACCACATGTCCGACGGGTGTGAGCACCGTCCGGTACACCCACCGCACCGGCTCGACGAAGATCCACCTCAGGAGCTTGCCGAGGAAGCGGCCCACGACCAGGGAGATGTGCCCGGCGATGCGCCAGGCGTGGCCGATCGCGTCGCCGATCTCCCGGGCGACGACGGCGATCGCCCGCCCGATCGGCGTGAGCACCCACCGCCACACGGCGACGGCGGGGACGACGAAGATCCAGCGGCACAGCGTCGCGATGCCGTGGCCGAGCGGGGTCAGCACGCGCGTGTACAGCCACACCGCGGGCACCACGAGCAGGACGTGGCCCAGCCAGGCGAGCGCGACGCCGACGGGCACGACCACGTAGCGCCAAAGGCCCACCCACGGCCACACGAAGACCGCCTTGAACAACCACACCAGGGCGGTGGCGACGCCGTGGCCGAGCGGGGTGAGCACGCGCGCGTAGAGCCACGCCGCGGGTACGACGAACAGGACCCGGCCCAGCCACGCGATGCCGTGGCCGAGCGGAGTCAGCACGCGCGCGTAGAGCCACGCCGCGGGATCGGCGATCAGGACCCTGGCCAGCCAGCCGAGCCCCGTGCCGACCGGCACGAGCACGTACCGCCAAAGCCCCACCCACGGCCACACGAACACGGCCTTGAACAGCCACGTCAGGACCGTGCCAATGCCGCGCCCGACCGGCCGCAGCGCCCTGAGGTACACGAAGCGGCCGCACACGGCGAGCGCGTCCCACACCAGGCGCACCGGCACGACGAGGACGAGTACGACGATCCGCACCGGGAGGCGGATCGCGACGGCGAGACAGCCCTCGGCCTGCGGGGGTGCGACGGGCAGTGGCTGCTCCACCTGCGGCTGCGCGGGGGGCGACGGCTGCTCGACCCGCTGGTCGGGCCGCTTTTCGAGGTCCATGTCGTCCTAGACGCGTGCGGTGTCGGTTCGGATCCAGTAGCGGAGCTTTCCGCCGCGCTCGTCCTCGAAGGCGCCGCCGGCGGCCTCGATGACCTTGCGCGAGCCGGTGTTGTCGGTGTCGCAGGTCACCAGGACGGATTCCAGGCCCAGTTCGGCGGCGTACGGCAGGCAGGCGCGCAGCATCTCGGTGGCGTGGCCGCGGCGGCGGGCGGTGGGGCGTACGTCGTAGCCGATGTGGCCGCCGTACTCGCGCAGGAAGCGGGTGGCGACGGTGTGCCGGACGGCGATACGGCCCACGTAGTGCGCGCCGTCGGCGTACCAGAGCGTGGTGACGGGGACGCCGAGCGGTCCGGCGGGCTGCGCGGCGGCACGGACCTCGGCGACATAGGCCGCGAAGACACCGGGGTCCTGCCACTTCCCCGTGTAGTCGCGCAGGGTGTGGCCGAGCGTCGTGTCATCGTCCGGGCCGCCACGCCCCTCGGCCCGGAACTCCTCCATCGCGGCGACGAAGGAGTGGTGCACCAGGCCCGAGGGCGGGGCGAGTCGAGGCACTGTCAGGTGTCTCGGTTACTTCACGACCGTGAGCGGAAGAAGCTTCTTGCCGGTCGGGCCGATCTGGATGTGGGTGTCCATCTGCGGGCACACGCCGCAGTCGAAGCACGGCGTCCAGCGGCAGTCCTCGACCTCGGTCTCGTCGAGGGCGTCCTGCCAGTCCTCCCAGAGCCAGTCCTTGTCGAGACCGGAGTCCAGGTGGTCCCAGGGCAGGACCTCTTCGTACGTGCGCTCGCGCGTCGTGTACCAGTCGACGTCGACGCCCATCTCGGGCAGCGTCTTGTCGGCACAGCGCATCCAGCGCTCGTACGAGAAGTACTCGCGCCAGCCGTCGAAGCGGCCGCCGTCCTCGTAGACGGCGCGGATGACGGAGCCGATGCGGCGGTCGCCGCGCGAGAGGAGGCCCTCGACGATGCCGGGCTTGCCGTCGTGGTAGCGGAAGCCGATCGAGCGGCCGTACTTCTTGTCGCCGCGGATCTTGTCGCGGAGCTTCTCCAGACGGGCGTCCGTCTCCTCGGAGCTGAGCTGCGGGGCCCACTGGAACGGCGTGTGCGGCTTGGGCACGAAGCCGCCGATCGACACCGTGCAGCGGATGTCGTTCGAACCGGAGACCTCGCGGCCCTTCTGGATGACCTTCGTCGCCATGTCGGCGATCTGCAGGACGTCGTCGTCGGTCTCGGTGGGCAGGCCGCACATGAAGTACAGCTTCACCTGGCGCCAGCCGTTGCCGTACGCGGTCGAGACGGTGCGGATGAGGTCTTCCTCGGACACCATCTTGTTGATGACCTTGCGGATGCGCTCGGAGCCGCCCTCGGGGGCGAAGGTCAGGCCCGACCGACGGCCGTTCCTGGTCAGCTCGTTGGCGAGGTCGATGTTGAAGGCGTCGACGCGGGTCGAGGGGAGGGACAGACCGATCTTGTCCTCCTCGTACCGGTCGGCGAGGCCCTTGGCGACCTCCGCGATCTCCGTGTGGTCCGCGGAGGACAGCGAGAGCAGGCCGACCTCCTCGAAGCCGGTCGCCTTGAGACCCTTCTCCACCATGTCGCCGATGCCGGTGATGCTTCGCTCCCGCACGGGGCGCGTGATCATGCCGGCCTGGCAGAAACGGCAGCCGCGGGTGCAGCCGCGGAAGATCTCCACGGACATGCGCTCGTGGACGGTCTCGGCGAGCGGGACGAGGGGCTGCTTGGGGTAGGGCCACTCGTCGAGGTCCATGACGGTGTGCTTGGACACGCGCCACGGCACCCCGGACCTGTTCGGGACGACGCGGCCGATGCGGCCGTCCGGGAGGTACTCGACGTCGTAGAACGCCGGGATGTAGACGGAGCCGGTCTTCGCCAGGCGGAGGAGGACCTCCTCGCGGCCGCCGGGGCGGCCCTCCGCCTTCCAGGCGCGGATGATCTCCGTCATGTCGAGGACGGCCTGCTCGCCGTCGCCGATGATGGCGGCGTCGATGAACTCGGCGATCGGCTCGGGGTTGAAGGCCGCGTGGCCTCCGGCGAGCACGATCGGGTCCTCGACGGTGCGGTCCTTGGACTCCAGCGGGATGCCCGCGAGGTCCAGGGCCGCCAGCATGTTGGTGTAGCCGAGCTCGGTGGAGAAGCTGAGCCCGAAGACGTCGAAGGCCTTCACCGGGCGGTGGCTGTCCACCGTGAACTGCGGGACCTGGTGCTCGCGCATCAGCGCTTCCAGGTCCGGCCACACGCTGTAGGTGCGCTCGGCGAGGACGCCCTGGCGTTCGTTGAGTACCTCGTAGAGGATCATGACGCCCTGGTTGGGCAGCCCCACCTCGTACGCGTCCGGGTACATGAGTGCCCAGCGGACGTCGCACTCGTCCCAGTCCTTGACGGTGGAGTTGAGCTCCCCTCCGACGTACTGGATGGGCTTCTGCACATGCGGGAGCAGCGCTTCCAGGCGTGGGAAGACGGACTCGACAGGCATCGCGGTGTCTCTCATGAGCTGGCAGGGGTGACCATCAAGCGTACCCCGGCCGTCAGGCGCCCAGTGCCGCCCGCAGTTTCCCCCGGGACGCCTCGGCCCACACCCGCGGCAGCTCCCGCTCCCGGTCGGCGGCGGCCTCCTCCTCCCGGCCGTACAGAAGACCCCAGGTGAAGGCGGACTCCCCCGCCAGATGCGCCTGGATCGCCAGGGCGCGCAGGGCCTCGCGGGCGACCACACTGTCCTGGTGGTCGCCGAGCACGGTCTGCACGGCCTTCATCCGCTTCGCGAACCGCTTGGCGGGCTTGCCGAGCGCGGGGGTGGCCGCCTCGCCCGCGTACCGGGCGCGCTTGGCCGCCTTGCGGGCGTCGTGCATGGCCGCGTCGCGCTCCTGCCCCGGCGGCAGCGCGAGGGCGTGCTCGACGCGGGTGGCGAGGCGGGCGTAGTCCTTGAGGATCGCCTTGGAGAGGGCTTCGGCGGGCGGCGACGCGGCTGCGGAGCGCAGCGGGGGCGCCGCGAGCAGGGCGTCGAGCGAGTCCAGGAGGGTGAGGTACCGCCTGCCGTCGAGCACGGCGACGGTCCTGCGCCGGGATCCCGCGCGGCGGGCGACGGTCCAGATGCGCAGCCGGCCGCGCACGGGGCCGAGGAGGAGGGTCCTGGGCACGGCGGCGATGGCGGCCGTGAGCCGCTCGGTGAGGACCTCGCGGTCCCGGTCGATCCCCAACTCGCCCGCCAGCCACTTGAGTTCCTCGCCGATCGGGTCGGTGACCGTGCGGTCGAGGATCTTCCGGTACGTCTTGAAGGCGCTGCGCATGCGCCGGGTGGCGATCCGCATCTGGTGCACGGCGTCGGGCAGGTCGCGGCGGACGGCGGGGTCGAGCGAGACGATCGCGTCGCGCTGGGCGCGGAGGTAGCCGAGGACGTGGTCGCCGGCGGTCGCGGTGTCCTCGCCGACGGCCTCGCGCACCGCCTCGGCCACGGCCTCGCCCTTGCCCGCCTTCGCCCCGCGGCCCGTGCCCACCTCGGCCGCGGACTTCTTCGCCGCCCGCTGCTTCGGCGCGGTCTCGGCCAGCGCCCTGCCCAGTTTCGACAGCGACGCGGAGCGCCGCACGCCCGCCTTCCTCAGCTTCTTCTCGACCTTGTCGAGCAGCGCCGGATCGCCGTCGTCCGCCAGCTCCACCTCCAGCTCGGACCAGCCGACCCGGCCCCCGCCCCCGGTGACCCGCTCCGCGCTCACCTCGTCGACACAGACCTCGGCGAGCAGCGCGCCGCCCTCGTCGACGAGGTGGCGCACGTGCCGTGCGGATTCGAGGCGCAGCAGCGGCACCAGGTCGGCCTCGCGCACCCGGGAGCGCACCAGGCCGAGGAGCGCGCGGGGCACCGTGTCCGAGAGCGGGGCGCGGAGCTCGTCGCGCACTCCGTCGGCGAGCGAGACCGGCAGTTTCAGGTGCCAGCCCGCGTCGTCGCCTCCCGTGCGGCGCCGCAGCGTGATCGAGGCGGCGGCGAGGCGCTCGTCGGGGGTGTCGTAGTAGAGGGCGTCCAGTTCCGCCATGCCTTTGTCGACGACGTCCGCCACCCCGGCGACCCGGGTGAGGTCGGGCAGCTCGGTGCCCGCCATGACGTCGTACTTCCGCTCGATCTCGCGCTTCGTCTCCGCCATGAACCGAATCTAGACGCGAAGCACGACGCTGGGCAGTCCCCCGGCGGCGCTAGGCCGACATCGGCCGCTGGACCTTGATCGACTGGAGCAGGCCGACGGCCACCCAGACCGCGAACATCGAGGTGCCTCCGTACGACACGAAGGGCAGCGGGAGACCCGCCACCGGCATGATGCCGAGCGTCATGCCGATGTTCTCGAAGGACTGGAAGGCGAACCAGGCGATGATCCCGGCGGCGACGATCGTGCCGTACAGCTCGGTGGTCTCGCGGGCGATCCGGCAGGCCCGCCACAGGACGACGCCGAGCAGGACCAGGATCGCGCCCGCGCCCACGAAGCCGAGCTCCTCGCCCGCGACCGTGAAGACGAAGTCGGTCTGCTGCTCGGGGACGAACTGTCCGGTGGTCTGCGAGCCCTTGAACAGGCCCGTGCCGGTCAGGCCGCCCGAACCGATGGCGATGCGCGCCTGGTTGGTGTTGTAGCCGACGCCGGCCGGGTCGAGCGCGGGGTTGGCGAAGGCCGCGAAGCGGGCGATCTGGTAGTCGTCCAGGACGCCGAGCTGCCATATGGCGACGCCACCGGCGACGCCCGTGCCGACGAGGCCGAAGACCCAGCGGTTGGAGGCGCCCGAGGCGAGCAGGACGCCGAGCACGATCATCGCCATCACCATGACCGAGCCGAGGTCGGGCATCAGCATGACGATCATGATCGGCACCGCGGCGAGGCCGAGGGCCTGCACGACCGTGCGGTGGTCGGGGTGCTCCTTGTCGCCCGCGTCGACGCGGGCGGCGAGCAGCACCGCCATGCCCAGGATGATCGTGATCTTGCAGAACTCGGACGGCTGGAGCGACTGGCCCGCGATCACGATCCACGCGTGGGCGCCGTTGATGGTCGCGCCGAGCGGGGTCAGCACGAGCAGCACCAGGAAGACCGAGACGCCGTAGAGGATCGGCACGGCGGTGCGCAGCGTGCGGTGGCCGAGCCAGACCGTGCCCGCCATCAGGGCGAGGCCGATGCCGATGTTGATGACGTGCTTGATCAGGAAGGCGTACGGGTCGTCGCCGACGAGCTCGGTGCGGTTGCGGGTCGCGGAGTAGACGAGCGCGGAGCCGATCACGGAGAGCGCGACGGCGGCGAGGAGCATCGGCCAGTCGAGCCGGCGCACCATCGAGTCGCGGGCCAGGAGCCTGGACATGGAGGAGCGCTCGGGGCCGTATCCCGAGACGGAGAAGCCGTTGCCGGTCATGGGCTAGTCCCGCCTCCAGTTGGCCGTGGGACCGGCCGCGAGTTCCTGCTGCTCGGCCGGGGGCTTGGGCGCCTCGGGCTTGTACGGCTTGATCTTCGGGGAGTCGATGGAACCGTCGGTCTCGATCTTCGGCAGGTTCTTCTGCGGTTCGGGCAGGAGCGCCTTCTTCTTGTCCTGGTTGCCGTTCTCGTCCAGGCCGTAGATCGCGTCGTAGATCTTGCGGACGGCGGGGCCCGAGGCTCCGGAACCCGTACCGCCCTGGGAGATCGTCATGACGATCGAGTAGTCCTTGGTGTACGTCGCGAACCACGAGGTGGTCTGCTTGCCGTAGACCTCGGCGGTACCCGTCTTGGCGTGCATCGGGATCTTGTCCTGCGGCCAGCCGCCGAACCGCCACGCGGCGGTACCGCGCGTCGCGACGTCCGCGAGCGCACCGTCTATGTCCTTGCGCAGCTCGGCGTTCATCGGCAGCTTGCCGTGCGACCTGGGCGCGATCTCCTGGACCTGCTTGCCGTCGGCGCTGATGATCGCCTTGCCGACGGTGGGGTCGTAGAGGGTGCCGCCGTTGGCGATGGCGGAGTAGATCGTGGCCATCTGGATCGGCGTGACGAGGGTGTCGCCCTGGCCGATGGAGTAGTTGACGGAGTCACCGGCGCGCATCTTCATGCCTTCGAGGCAGTTCTCGTACGCGATGCGCTCGGCGTAGTCGCCGCTCTTCTTGCCCTGCTTGCACCAGGCGTCCTTGTTGGCCTTCCAGTAGTCCTTCTTCCACTGGCGGTCCGGGACGCGGCCGCTGACCTCGTTGGGGAGGTCGATGCCGGTCTCCTTGCCGAGGCCGAACTGGTGGGCGGTCTTGTAGAACCAGTCCTTGGCGTCCTTCTTGGGTTTGTTGCCGCCGTCCTTGGCCCACTGGTCGTGGCTGAGCTTGTAGAAGACGGTGTCGCAGGAGACTTCGAGCGCCTGGCCGAGGGTGATGTTGCCGTGGCCCTTGGACTCGAAGTTCTTGAAGGTCTGGCCGCCGATGGAGTACGAACTGGGGCACGGGTAGCGGTCGTTGAACTCGTAGCCCGCGTTGACCGCGGCGGCCGTCGGGATGACCTTGAAGATCGATCCGGGGGCGGCCTGGCCCTGGATGGCGCGGTTCAGGAGCGGGTAGTTGGACTTCTTGCCGGTCAGCCGGGCGTAGTCCTTGCCGGAGATGCCGCCGACCCAGGCGTTCGGGTCGTACGACGGGTTGGAGGCCATGGAGACGATGCGTCCGGTCTTGTTCTCCATGACGACGACGGCGCCCGCGTCGGCCTTGTAGTTCTCCCCGGTGTTCTTGTCGAACTCGTCGCGGGCCTTCTTCATCGCGTCGTTGAGCCAGTACTCGGAGACGGCCTGCACGCGCGCGTCGATGCTGGTGACGACGTTCGCGCCGGGCTCGGCCTTGTCGGACTTGGCCTTGCCGATGACGCGGCCGAGGTTGTCGACCTCGTAGCGGGTCACGCCGGCCTTGCCGCGCAGCTGCTTGTCGTACGTGCGCTCAAGGCCCGAGCGGCCCACCTGGTCGGAGCGCAGGAACGGGGAGTCGGTGTCCTTGGCCTTGTTGATCTCGTCGTCGGTGACGGGCGAGAGGTAGCCGAGGACCTGCGCGGTGTTGGACTTGCCGGGCGCGGGGTAGCGGCGCACGGCGGTGGGCTCGGCGGTGATGCCGGGAAAGTCCTCGGAGCGCTCGCGGATCTGCAGGGCCTGCTTGGCGGTGGCCTCGTCGGTGATCGGGATGGGCTGGTAGGGCGAGCCGTTCCAGCAGGGCTGGGGGGTCTTGGAGTCGCAGAGGCGGACCTTGTCGGCGACGTCCTTGTGGCTCATGTCCAGGACGTCGGCGAGCTTTTCGAGGACCGCCTTGCCGTCGTCCTTCATCTTCATCAGGTCCGTGCGGGACGCGGAGACGACGAGGCGGGTCTGGTTGTCGGCGATGGGCACGCCGCGGGCGTCGAGGATCGAGCCGCGCACGGCGGGCTGGACGACCTGCTGGACGTGGTTGCCGGAGGCCTCCTCGGCGTACTCCTCGCCGTTGCGGATCTGGAGGTACCAGAGGCGGCCGCCGAGGGTGAGCAGGAGGGAGACCACAAGGATCTGGATGACGACGAGGCGGATCTGCACGCGTGGCGTGCGGCCCGTCTCCGGAATGTTGGTCACTTCTCCCCTCCCCTGCTGCGTCCCCTGCGGTGTCCCTCGGTGCGGTCGGCGAAGTGATGCGACCTCACAGGCGCTTGACCCCCTTGATGCGTCCGGCGCGGGCGACGCGGGCCTTGGCGGCCTTGGCGCGCAGTCCGCCGCGCTGGTTGCCGA
Organism: Streptomyces sp. NPDC025651; assembly: GCF_055558735.1. Classification (NCBI taxonomy): domain Bacteria; kingdom Bacillati; phylum Actinomycetota; class Actinomycetes; order Kitasatosporales; family Streptomycetaceae; genus Streptomyces; species Streptomyces sp. NPDC025651. The sequence continues at coordinate 509,639 of NZ_JBVHLZ010000001.1, read as the reverse complement.
TGCGCAGTCCGGTGCCGGACGAGAGCCAGCCGGAGGAGACGTCGGCAGCCTTGTTGGCCGGGGAGTTCTCCCCCAGCGGGTCGTTCTCGGCGCGCCGCGCGAGCGCGATGATCAGCGGCACGGTGAACGGCGCGAGCAGCAGGTCGTAGAGCGCGGCGGTGAAGAGCAGCCCGCCCAGGCCCACATGGCGTGCCGCGGTGTCCCCGACGAGGGCGCCCACGCCCGCGTACAGCAGGGTCGAGCCGATGGCGGCGCCGACGACCACGACGAGCGGCCCGGTGGCGGAGCGCAGCCGGCCGGTCTCGGGCTTGGCGAGCCCGGCGAGGTAGCCGATGACGCAGAGCACGAGGGCGTACCGACCGGCGGCGTGGTCGGCGGGCGGCGCGAGGTCGCAGAGGAGTCCCGCGCCGAAGCCGATGAGGGCGCCGCCGACGTGGCCGTAGACGAGGGCGAGGCCGAGGACGGTGAGCAGGACGAGGTCGGGGACGGCGCCGGGGAGCTGGAGCCGGGCCAGGACGCTGACCTGGATGACCAGGGCGACGACGACCAGCGTGGTGGAGAGCAGGATTCGGTTGAAGCGCATGGTCCGGTCTCCTACTGCTCGTTGCCGTTGGCGGCGCCGTCGGCCGGGGGCTGTCCCGAGGGGGTGGCCGTGACGGTCACCGTCGGGGTCGGCTTGGGCTTGGCGGGCTTGGGCGGCAGGACCGTGTCGCGCGGGTCCTCGCGGGGCGCCTCGACGACGACGCCGACGATGTCGAGCTTGGTGAATCCGACGTACGGCTTCACATAGATGTTGCGGGTGAGGTCGCCGCCGGACGGGTCGACGCGGACGACCTCGCCGACGGGTACGCCGGGCACGAAGGGCTTGTCGGCCTGCGAGCCGAAGGTGACCAGGCGGTCGCCCTTCTTGACCTTGGCCTTGCCGTTGAGGAGCTGCACGGAGAGCGGGCGGTCGCCCTGTCCGGTGGCGAAGCCGAGTTCGTCGGTCTTCTCCATGCGGGTGCCGACGGTGAAGTCGGGGTCGTTGGCGAGCAGGACGGTCGCGGTGTTCGGGCCGACCGTGGTGACGCGGCCGACCAGGCCGTCGCCGTTCAGGACGGTCATGTCGCGCTTGAGTCCGTCGTTGGCCCCGGCGTCGATGGTCACGGTCCAGGAGAAGCCCTGGGCCGCTCCTATGCCGATGACCTCGGCGCCCTTGATGCCGTACTGCCCGGCGCCCGCCTTCTTCAGCATGCTGTCGAGCTGGCGCACGCGGCTGCGGTTGCGGTCGTCGCTGCCGAGCTTGGCCTTCAACGCGGCGTTCTGCCGCTCCAGTTCGGCGATGCGGTCGTGGCGCTCGCCGGAGTCGCGGACCGCGCCGATGGCGTTGCCGATCGGGTCGACCGCGGAGGACACCCCCTCCTCGACCGGACCGAAGACCGTGGCGGCGGCCTGGCGGGCACCGTCGACCGGTGAGTCCTCGCCTCCGCGGATGTCCACCGTGATCAAAGCGAACGCGATGGCGATCAGCAGCACCAGGAGCAGCCGGCTCTCTCGTGTGTCCCTCACGTGCGGCGGCGTGCCTTCCTCAATCGGATTCCGTGGAATCTGCGGGTTCCACGGGGTTCTGGGGAATTCTTATGCCTTGCCTATATATCAACGATCCGCCGCACGAGGTGGCAGGCACTCGTACGGCGGACGTTTCGCGTCAGGTCATCTGCGCGGCTGGGCGTCGAGCACCTGCTGCAACGCCTCGAACTCCTCGACGCACTTGCCGGAACCGAGTGCCACGCTGTCCAGCGGGTCCTCGGCGATGTGGATCGGCATGCCCGTCTCGCGGCGGAGCCGCTCGTCGAGCCCGCGCAGCAGGGCGCCGCCACCCGTGAGAACGATGCCGCGGTCCATGACGTCACCCGACAGCTCGGGCGGGCACTTGTCGAGGGTCGTCTTGACCGCGTCGACGATCGCGTTGACCGGCTCCTCGATGGCCTTGCGGACCTCGGCCGCGGAGATGACGACGGTCTTGGGCAGCCCGGAGACCAGGTCCCGGCCGCGGATCTCGGTGTGCTCGTCGGCGTCCATGTCGTACGCCGAACCGATGGTGATCTTGATCTGCTCGGCCGTGCGCTCGCCGAGGAGGAGGGAGTACTCCTTCTTGATGTGCTGGATGATCGCGTTGTCCAGCTCGTCGCCCGCGACGCGGATGGACTGCGCCGTGACGATTCCGCCGAGCGAGATGACGGCGACCTCGGTGGTGCCGCCGCCGATGTCCACCACCATGTTGCCCGTGGCCTCGTGGACCGGGAGGCCGGAGCCGATGGCCGCGGCCATGGGCTCCTCGATGATGTGCACCTGGCGCGCGCCGGCCTGCGAGGAGGCCTCGATGACGGCGCGGCGCTCGACGCCGGTGATGCCGGAGGGCACACAGACGACGACGCGCGGCCTGGCGAGATAGCGCCGCTTGTGGATCTTCAGGATGAAGTAGCGGAGCATCCGCTCGGTGATCTCGAAGTCGGCGATGACGCCGTCCTTCAGCGGGCGCACCGCGACGATGTTGCCGGGTGTGCGCCCGATCATCTTCTTCGCTTCGGCGCCGACCGCGAGGATGCCACCGGTGTTGGTGTTGATCGCGACGACGGACGGCTCGTTGAGTACGATCCCCCGACCCCTGACGTACACCAGCGTGTTGGCGGTCCCGAGGTCGACAGCCATGTCACGGCCGATGAACGACATGTTGTTCCCCATGAGGATGCGTCTGGCCTTCCCTAGTGGAGCGTGTGATGGCTTTTTAGGTAGGCGAGGTGGGTGCTCTGTGGCAGTGGAGGCTTCCATCGTAGTCTCGGCCGCACCAAGACGGCGCGAGGGTCTTCGCCATTGTCAGCAGATGATGTGCCGCCCCGCCTTTGGAGACGTGCCATCGGAGGCACGGGTTCCCCCAATTGGGGCGCATATGCCAAAGGACGGCCGAATTTCTTCGGCCGTCCCAGGTCAGGGCGATGACTTTCTGACGTGACGTCAGAGCGCCCCGCGAGAGCGCTTCCGCCCCGGGTTACGCGACGCCCGGGAAGAAGATCTTGAGCTCACGCTCGGCGGACTCCTCGGAGTCCGAGGCGTGGATCAGGTTCTCGCGGACGATCGTGCCGAAGTCGCCGCGGATCGAGCCCGGCGCCGCGGCGATCGGGTCGGTCGGGCCCGCGAGGGCGCGCACGCCCTCGATGACCCGCTCGCCCTCGACGACGAGCGCGACGACGGGGCCGGACGACATGAAGGCAACCAGCGGCTCGTAGAAGGGCTTGCCCTTGTGCTCGCCGTAGTGCTGCTCCAGCGTCTCCTGGTCGAGCGAGCGCAGCTCCAGCGCGGAGATCGTCCAGCCCGCCTTGCGCTCGATGCGGCCGATGATCTCGCCGATCAGGCCACGACGAACGGCGTCGGGCTTCAGCAGGACGAGGGTGCGCTGGCTCATGTGCGGCTCCAAGGAGTGTTCTGACGATCTTTACGATCACGCGGATGGCCCGCACGATACCGGGGGCGGCTACGCGGTGTTACCTCCGGCCTCCGCCCGGCCCCCGCCCACGCCTCGGGCCGCCCCTGCCTACGCCTCGGCCTGCGCGGCGAACCTCGCCTTCGCCTCGTCCACCTTGCGGCCGAAGTGGACCGAGGCCCACCACAGGCCGGCGAACACCGCGCCCATGAAGAACATCGTCGGCACCACGAAGCCACTGGCGATCAGCGCGACCTGCAGGGCCCAGCCGAGCTGCACCCCGCCGGGCCGGGTGATCACGCCGCACAGCAGCACGCACAGGAACATCGCGATGCCGCTGACCGTCCAGACCGTGCCCATGGACAGGTCCGGGTCCTTCATGGCGACCAGACCGGCGAAGCCGATGACGAAGAACTCGCCGATCAGCGTCGAAGCACAGAGCGTACGCACAGGAGTCAGCCCCTCCCCAGGAGCAGTCGGGCCTCGCCGACCGTGATGACGGAACCGGTGACCAGGACGCCGCCGCCGGCGTACTCCCCCTCTTCCTCGGCGAGGGTGATCGCGGCCTCCAGGGCGTCGTCCAGGCGCGGCTCGACCTGGACGCGGTCCTCACCGAAGACCTCGACGGCGAGCCCGGCCAGGGTGTCCGCGTCCATCGAGCGGTGGCTGGAGTTCTGCGTGACGACGACCTCGGCGAAGATCGGCTCGAAGGCTTCGAGGAGACCCTTCACGTCCTTGTCGTCGCTCGCGCCGACCACGCCGATGAGATTGCTGAAGTCGAAGACCTCGCTGATCGCGGCGGCGGTGGCGCGGGCGCCCGCGGGGTTGTGCGCGGCGTCCAGGACGACGGTGGGCGAGCGGCGCACGACCTCGAGGCGGCCGGGCGATGCGACCGTGGCGAAGGCCTTGCGGACCGTGTCGATGTCCAGCGGGCGGGCGTGCTGCGAGCCGATGCCGAAGAACGCCTCGACGGCGGCGAGCGCCACCGCGGCGTTGTGCGCCTGGTGCTCGCCGTGCAGCGGGAGGAAGACCTCCTCGTACTCCCCGCCGAGGCCGCGCAGGGTCAGGAGCTGGCCGCCGACCGCGACCTGGCGGGCGACGACGCCGAACTCCAGGCCCTCGCGGGCGACCGTCGCGTCGACCTCGACGGCCTTCTTCAGGATGACCTTGGCGGCGTCCACCGGCTGTTGGGACATGATCACGGTGGCGTCCGGCTTGATGATGCCGGACTTCTCCTTGGCGATCTCGCCGGGCGTGGAGCCCAGGCGGTCCGTGTGGTCCAGGTCGATGGGGGTGATGACGGCGACGGAGCCGTCGATCACGTTCGTCGCGTCCCAGCTGCCGCCCATGCCGACCTCGACGACGGCCACGTCCACGGGGGCGTCCGCGAAGGCGGCGTACGCCATGCCGGTGAGGACCTCGAAGAAGGAGAGGCGGTACTCCTGCTGGGAGTCGACCATCTCCACGTACGGCTTGATGTCGTTGTACGTCTCGACGAAGCGCTCGGCCTCGACGGGGGCGCCGTCCAGGCTGATGCGCTCGGTGATCGACTGGACGTGCGGCGAGGTGTACCGGCCGGTGCGCAGCTCGAAGGCGGAGAACAGGGCCTCGATCATGCGGGCCGTGGACGTCTTGCCGTTCGTGCCCGTGATGTGGATCGAGGGGTACGCGCGCTGGGGCTCGCCCAGGACGTCCATCAGCGCGGCGATGCGGCTGACGGAGGGCTCGAGCTTCGTCTCGCCCCAGCGGCCCGCGAGTTCCGTCTCGACCTCGCGCAGCGCCCTGTCCACCTCCGGGTCGGCGGGGCGGGCGGGGACGTCGCCCTGGGGCGGGCCCGCCTGGGTGCGCAGGGTGCGGCTGCCCGCCTCGATCACCGCGAGGTCGGGGTCGCGGTCCGTCTCGGCGTCGATGATCTCGTCGAAGGCGTCGCCCTCGTCGTGCTGGCTGTCGTGCGGGAGGTCACTCACGTACGCCAGTCTACGGAGCGGCACCGACACTCGCCGTCAGGACCTGTCGGTGGGGACCTGCCGGGGTTCCAGGACCTTCGTCGGGACCTTGGCCCCGTCCGTTTCGGGACTTTGGTCCCTCCGCTCGCGGGTGGCGTTGGGCAAACTTGGCGATCATGGACATAGGTATCGACCTCGGCACTGCGAACACCCTCCTCTACGTGCGCGGCAAGGGGATCGTGCTCAACGAGCCGTCCGTGGTCGCCGTGCGGGCGGACAAGGGCGGCAAGAGCGGGGTGCTCGCCGTGGGGGCGGAGGCCAAGGAGACCATCGGGCGCACGCCCGGGTCCATCACCGCGATCCGCCCGCTGCGGGACGGCGTGATCAGTGACTACGAGGCCGCCGAGGAGCTCATCCGGCACTTCGTGCGCAAGGCCGTGCCGGGGCGCAGGCCCCGTACGCGCATGGTCGTGTGCGTGCCGAGCGGCGTCACGCCCGTCGAGCGGCGCGCGATCGTGCACGCCTCGCAGCGGGCCGGGGCGCGGGCCGTGCACCTGGTCGAGGAGCCGATGGCCGCGGCGATCGGGGCGGGCCTGCCGGTCGCCGAGGCGCGCGGGTCGATGGTCGTCGACATCGGCGGCGGCACCACCGAGGTCGCCGTGATCTCGCTGGGCGGGATCGTCACGGCCCAGTCGCTGCGGGTGGGCGGCGACCGGCTCGACGCGGCCATCACCGACTTCGTGCGCAAGGAGCACGCGCTGCTCATCGGGGAGCGCACCGCCGAGGACATCAAGGTCGCCATCGGGTCGGCGTGGCCGGTGCCGGGCGAGGACGCCTTCGAGATGCGCACGTTCACCGTGCGGGGCCGGGAGAAGGTGGGCGGCCTGCCCAAGACCGTGGACCTCACCGCGCGCGAGGTGCGCTCCGCCCTGGACGAGCCGGTCGAGCACATCATCGCCGCGGTCAAGACGACCCTGGAGGAGTGCCCGCCGGAGCTGTCCGGCGACGTCATGGAGCACGGCATCGTCCTGACGGGCGGCGGCGCCCTGCTGCCCGGCCTCGACCTGCGCCTCTCCTCCGCCACCGGCATCCCGGTGTTCGTCGCCGAGGACCCGCTGGACAGCGTGGCGCTGGGGTGCGGGAAGTGCGTGGAGGACTTCGACGGTCTCGAGCGGGTGATGACCGCGGCGTAGGCGCTCCGCCGGATGACCGGTACGACATCCGCGGGTCGGATGCGGCTGGTCGCGCGATTCCTCGCGCCCCCTGTCGGGGCGCGATACCGCGGCGCGCTCCGCGCGGGTCTCTCCGCCGCGCCGGATCAGGCCAGCTCGCCCGCGGGGAGGTGCGCCGTCACCTCGTACGTCTCCCCGCGCGCGCCCGCCTCGAAGTCGCCGCCCACCGCCCTGATGCGTTCCGCCATGCCGGCGATGCCCGTGCCCGTGGAGATCGGGGCCGCGGGCGGGGCCGTGGCGGGGAGGCGGTTGCTGACCTTGATCTCCAGACGGTCGGCCTCGATGCCCACGCGGACCTCGACCGGCTCGCCCGGCGCGTGCTTCGCCGCGTTCGTCAGGCACTCCTGGACCACGCGGTGGACCGCGGCCTGACGGAGCGGTGAGAGGCGGTAGGCCGCGCCGTCGACCAGGAGTTCCACCGGGCTGCCCGCGCGGCCGCTGCGCTCGGCGAGTTCGGGGAGGGCGTCGAGGCCGGGGGTCGGGGCGCCGTCCGTGCCGCGCTGCACGATGATCTCGTTCAGCATCCGGTGCGCGCTGCGCGCCGCCTCCGAGAGCTCCTCGAAGTCGTCCGCGAAGGGGCCGCCCTCGGCCCGGCGCGCCAGCACCTGCGAGCGCACGCTCAGGAGTGTCAGCTCACGGCCGACGAAGTCGTGCACGTCCCGGGCGATGCGGGTGCGCTCCTGCTGGACCGCGTGCAGCAGGTCGGTCTCCGTGCGCTGCGCCTCCAGCGCACGGACCAGGTCCTGCCGGTTCGCCGCGACGCCGACCCCCGCCGCGAGCACGCCGATCGGGACGACCAGGCTCAGGAACGAGCTGAGTGTGTCGCCCCGGTGCACGGGCCAGCCCGGCAGGTTGAACATCACGTACGCGAAGGCGACGTACCCGATGACGCCCAGCGCCCCCGCGAGACGCCCCCGGTAGCGGCCCAGGGAGTAGAGCGCGAACTGGGCCAGCGTCAGCTCGTGCAGCCAGCCGAGGAAGAAGAGCGCGATCGCGTACGTCAGCCAGGGCGCCCTGCGGCGCAGCAGCAGCGAGGCCGCGGCGACGGCCAGGGCCAAGGCGGCGAGCGGGCCGTTGAGGGAGTTGTCCTGGGACTCGGCGAGGCCGGGGACGTCCAGGCTCATCAGCGCGAAGGCGCTCAGGGCCGCGAGGACGTCCTGGGCCCGCGGTGCCTGCGACCAGCGCCCTGAGAGGCGGCCGGCCGTGGCCGCCGCCTGGCGAATCGCCTGGGCGGCGGGCAGGTTGCGCATGTCTTCCATCATCCAAGGTCTTTCGGCCCGTTTCATCGGACCTACGTCCTTGTTTTGGTGATTTGCCGCACCTTGAGGCTTTGGCGCAGACCAATCCCGGCCGAACCCCCCGGCGCGTGCACACAACGGGTGTACTTTCGGCGCGGCTGACCGGCCACAGGCCTCACCAGGGGTCAAATCGGACCATGTGGTATGCCCAGAATCCCGCCAGGCGGACCCATCAGCTCGCCGGTGACGCCGGGGTCCTCCTGTGGACCGCGCTGTGGGCCGCCGCCGCCGTCATCGCGTACCGGCTGGCCTGTCTGCTCGCCCTCCCCCGCGCCCTCAAGGAACGCAGGGGGTCGCTGCCCCTGGTCGGCGGGCGCTTCGACACGGCGCTGCGACGCGTCGCGGGCGCCGTCGACGCCATGGACCCGGTGACCGTCCGCACCGCCGTGGCCGTCGGCGCCCTCGCCCTCTTCGTCGTGCCCGTCGGCCTCGTCCTCGCGGTCTGGCTGCCGCGCAGGCTCCGGTGGATCCGGCAGGCCGGCGCCGCCCGCGACCTCGCCGCGTCCGACGACGGCCGCGAGCTGCTCGCCCTGCGCTCCCTGCTCAGGCCGCTCGACGAGGTGGCCACCACCGCCGGGAACATCGCGGGCGCGACCCCCGGCAGCCTCGCGGAGGGCTGGCGCAACGCCGACCCCGAGACCCTGGACGCGCTCGCCGAGGCGGAACTGGAACGGCTCGGCCTCTGCCTCGCGCCCCGTACGACCGAACCCGCCGTCCACATCGGGCGCCCCGCGGAGCCCGTCGCCGAGTCCGTCGCCGGACCGGTCGGATAGGGCGGGGCGGCCGTGCCACAGACCCTGAGGCTGACCTCGCAGGTAGCCGACGCCCTGCTCGCCGCGATCCCCGAGGGCGCCCTGCTCGTCGGGGCCGACCTCCGGGTGATCGCCATCAACACCCAGCTCGTGGAGCTGGCCGGGCTCCAGGACGTCGACACCTCCCCCGGCGCCCCGGTCCAGCCGATCGCCGACGCCGTCGCGGAACTCCTCGTGCCGGGCAGCACGGCACTGCGCCGGCTCACGCGCCAGCAGTTCCTCCGCAAGGCCGAGGTGCACTTCCGGGACGGGCGGATCGTGCAGAGCAGCCGCAGGCCGCTCCACGTCGACGGCGAACGCGTCGGGATCCTCTGGCTCGTCGAGGACATCACCGAACGGCGCAGGAGCGAGAACGACCTGCGGCGGCACATCCACGCACTGGGCGAACTGGCCCGCGAGCGCGCCGAGTTCGCCGCCCGCGCCTCGCACGAGCTGCGCACCCCGCTCGCCACGATCCTCAGCTTCTGCCAGCTGCTCGCCCTGCCCGCGAGCGGCCATCTGACCGCGGCACAGCGCGACTACCTGGGCGCCATCGACCGCAACGCCCACCGCATGCAGGACATGGTCGACGCCCTGCTGCACGTCTCCGCGGCCGTCGGGGCCCAGTCCGAGCTGGCGTACGCCCCCGTGGACGTCGGCCCCCTCCTCGAGCGGCTGACGAACGACGCGCTGCCGCGCGCCGAGGCCGCGGGCGTCTTCCTCAGCCTGCGCCACAAGCCCGGCCCCGTGGCCCTCGCCGACCGCAACCACCTGGAGCGGGCGGTGGTCGCGCTGCTCGACAACGCCGTGAAGTTCACGCCCGCGGGCGGCGATGTCACCCTCTCCGCCGAGCCGTACGAGGAAGACGGCATGCCCGGCTGGCAGTTCGTCGTCTCCGACACCGGCATCGGCATCCCCAAGGAGTTCCAGGAGGAGGTCTTCACCGAGTTCGTCCGCGCGCCCAACGCCCGCGGCGGCGCCTTCCCCGGCACCGGGCTCGGGCTCTCCGCCGTCCGCGACACCGTGCACCTGCACGACGGAAGCGTCGTCCTGCACGGCGGCGAGGGCGAGGGCACCACCGTCGTCCTGCGGCTGCCGACCGGCAGCCCCGCCCTGTCCAGGCGCGAATGACCTGTGTCCTGGTCGTCGAGGACGACGCGGACCTGGGGCTCGCGCTGCGCGCCGTGCTCGGCCAGGCCGGATACGAGACGGTGCTCGCCGCCGACGGGCAGGCGGCGCTGCGGCTGCTCTTCGCGGAACGGCCCGCCCTGATGGTCCTCGACCTGGTGCTGCCCGGCCTCGACGGCTGGGAGATCCTCGACCGCACCCGGGACATGACCGACCTGCCCGTCCTCATCCTCTCCGGCCGCACCAGCACCGCCGAGCGGGTGCGCGGGCTGCGCGCGGGCGCCGACGACTACCTGACCAAGCCGTTCGATCCGCAGGAGCTGCTCGCCCGCATCGAGGCGCTGCTGCGGCGCAGCCGCCCCGACCAGTGGCGCGGCGACTACGTGGAGGCGGGCCTGCGGTTGGTGCCGGAGCGGCGGTCCGCGGTGTGGCAGGGGCGCGAGATCCGGCTGAGCGACATCGAGTACCGGCTGCTTCAGGTGCTCGTGCGGAATCGGGGACGTGTCGTCACCACGGAGCAGCTTCTCGATCTGGTGTGGGACTCGCCGGACGGCTCCGGGCGGGAGCGGGTGAAGTTCGCCGTGCTCCGGTTGCGGCGGCGCCTTGCGGTTCCGGAGGCCGCGGGGGCCGAGGATCCTCTGGAGTCCGTGCGGGGGTTGGGGTATCGGTATCGGGGGCCTCACTAACGGTTCATCGTCTGCGGGCCGGTGGGGGTTGCCCGCGCAGTTCCCCGCGCCCCTTCGGGGCACGGCCGAAGGTCCCGGGACGAAAGTCCTGACTGCTGGGCCCCGCGCCCCTGCAACTGTCGCGCAACCGAAAGCGATCCGGCCCCGCAACCGCGCGACCGCACTCTCAGGACGTACGCCGTAATGTCCCGTTTCTCCTGGAGTGCCCCGCGTGTTCACCACCGCCCCCGCCCACCGGCTCCCCGCAGGGAGCGTCGCCGTCGTGCTCGGCACCCGGCCCGAGCTCGTCAAGCTGGCGCCGCTCGTTCGGCTGCTCGGGGACGCGGCGCGGCTGATCCACACCGGGCAGCACTACGACGACTCCCTCTCCGGGCGGTTCCTCGCCGAGCTCGGGCTTCCCGAGCCCACGCTGCTCGACGGGGTCGGCGGTCAGGCGCGCGCCGTGCAGATCTCCGCGGCGCTCGCCCAGCTGGACACGGAGTTCGCCGCTCGGCCGCCCCGCGCCGTCGTCGTCCAGGGCGACACCAACGCGGCGCTGTCCGGCGCGCTCGCCGCCAACGCCCGCGGCATCCCCCTCGTCCACATCGAGGCAGGCCTGCGCAGCCACGACCGCGCGATGCCCGAGGAGCACAACCGCGTCCTGATCGACCAGCTCTCGGACGTGCTGTGCGCCGCCACCGAGGACAACCGCGCCAACCTGATCGCCGAGTCGATCCCCGCCGGACGGATCGCCGTCACCGGCAACACCGTCGTCGAGGCCGTCGAGGACACGCTGCCCGCCCCCGCCGAGCGCGCCGCCCTCCTCGCCGCGCACGGCCTCACCGCGGACGCGTACGTCCTGGCCACCGTGCACCGCCCCGAGAACACCGACGACCCGGCGGCGCTGCGGGCCGTCCTGACCGAACTGGCCGCGCTCGCCGAGCAGTTGCCCGTCCTCGTCCCGCTGCACCCGCGCACCCGCGCCCGTGCCGAGGCCGCCGGGCTCGACGCGCTGCTCGCCCCGCTCACCCTCCTGCCCCCCACCGGCCACGGCGAGTTCCTCGCGCTCGCCCGGCACGCGGCGCTGCTCGTCTCCGACTCCGGCGGTGTGCAGGAGGAGGTCACCGTCCTCGGGCGGCCGCTCGTCGTGGTGCGCCGGTCCACCGAGCGCCCCGAGGCCATGGCCGCGGGCTTCGCCGAGCTCGTCGACGCAGGGCCCGAGGTCGGCCGTGCCGCGCGGCGCCGGCTCGCCGAGGGCGAGGCCGGGCTGCGCCGCCTCGCCGCCACGCCCAGCCCCTTCGGCGACGCACGGGCCTCCCGGCGCATCGTCGACCTCCTGACGGACCTGGTGGCCGACCGCGCCGAGGCCGCCGCGCCGCTCACCGCGGCCGCCTGACCCCTCGACTCCCCCCACCTCACCAGGACTTCCGATGCTGACCTTCGACCGGCTGCTCTTCCTCTTCCCCTTCGTCCTCCTCGCCTGCTTCCTCCTGTACTGGGCGGGCGCCCGCCACGCCTATCTGCGCCGCCCCGCGCACGAAGGAGGCGACCCCGGCGCCTTCGACTGGCACTTCTTCGTGCCGTGCCGCGACGAGGAGACCGTCGTGGGGTCCACCGTGACCCGGCTGCGCACGGACTTCCCCGCCGCGCACGTGTGGGTCGTCGACGACGCGAGCGAGGACCGCACGGCCTCCGTCGTCGCCGCGCTCGCCGAGGACGACGTACGCGTCCACCTGGTCTCGCGCCGCAGGCCCGACGCCCGGATCGGCAAGGGCGCGGCCCTCAACGCCGCGTACGCCGAACTCGACGACTTCCTGCCCGCCGACGCCGACCGCTCCCGCGTCGTGGTGTGCGTCGTCGACGCCGACGGCCACCTCGCCCCCGACGCCCTGACCGCCGTCAGCGGCCCCACCGCCTTCGGCGACCCCGAGATGGGCGGCGTGCAGGTCAGCGTGCGGATGCGGAACGTCGAGGAGCCGCGCCCGCTGCCCGAGCGCGGCCGGGTGCTCAACGCCCTCGCCCGGCTCCTGGTGCGCATGCAGGACATGGAGTTCGCCGTCTCCAACGCGGGCATGCAGTTGCTGCGCGGCCGCACCGGGTCGGTCGGGCTCGGCGGCAACGGGCAGTTCACGCGGCTCACCGCCCTCGACCGGATCGCGGCGGCCGAGCGCCGCCCCTGGCAGCGCGACGCGCTCCTGGAGGACTACGAGCTGGGCCTCCACATGATCCTGAACGGCTACCGCGTGACCCACGTCGCCGACACCTGCGTCACCCAGGAAGGCCTGCCGCACGGCCGCCGCTTCCTGACCCAGCGCACCCGGTGGGCGCAGGGCAACCTGCAGTGCGTGCGGTACGCGCCGCGCATCGTCGGCTCGCGGCACTACTCGGGGCGCGGCGTGCTGGAGACGCTCTACACCTTCATGCAGCCCCTCGCGCACGTCGCCGCGCTCGTGCTCACCGTGCTGCTCGTCGCCGCGCTCGCCCTCGGCCGCTCCCCGCTGGACTCCGCGCTCGGCGCCTGGCCGCTGGTGCTCGCGCTGTCCGTGCTCTCGATCCTGCCGTTCGCGCTGTGGGGCCCGGTCTACCGCAGGGACTTCGCGCCCCAACACTCCCGGATCAAGGGCCTGTTGTGGGGTTTCGCGCTGTGGCTCTACGCGTACCACGTCTTCGTCGTCGCCTCGCGCGGGCTGCTGCGCGTGCTGCGGGGCAAGAACGGCTGGGCCAAGACGCGGCGCAACGCGGAGGCCGTGGGGACGGGGCCGGTCGCCACGGAGGCGTGACAGCCGCGGGACGCGCGAAGGCCCCGGGACCGATCGCGGTCCCGGGGCCTTCGACTACGTACGCCTGTACGGCATCACGCGGCCGGCAGCGCCTCCAGCTGCGCCTGCAGCCGGGCGATGTCCGTCTCGGCCTTGGCGAGGCGGCCGCGGATCTTGTCGACCACATTGTCCGGGGCCTTGGCGAGGAACGCTTCGTTGCCGAGCTTCGCCGTGGCCTGGGCCTTCTCCTTCTCGGCGGCGGCCAGGTCCTTGGCCAGGCGCTTGCGTTCGGCCGCCACGTCGATCGTGCCGGACAGGTCGAGTGCGACCGTGGCGCCCGAGACCGGCAGCGTCGCCGTCGCCGTGAAGGCGTCGCCCTCCGGCTGGAGGCGCAGGAGCTGGCGGATGGCGGCCTCGTGCGGGGCGAGCGCCGTACCGTCGAGGGCGAGGCGGGCCGGGACCTTCTGGCCCGGCTGCAGGCCCTGGTCGGCGCGGAAGCGGCGGACCTCCGTGATGACCTGCTGGAGGGTCTCGATCTCCTGCTCCGCCGCGGCGTCGCGGAAACCGCTGTCGACCGGCCAGTCGGCGATGACGATCGACTCGCGGCCGGTCAGCGCCGTCCACAGCGTCTCCGTCACGAACGGGACGACCGGGTGGAGCAGGCGGAGCGTGACGTCGAGGACCTCGCCGAGGACGCGGGCCGAGACCTTCGCGCCGTCGCCGCCCGCCATGAACGTCGTCTTGGACAGCTCGACGTACCAGTCGAAGACCTCGTCCCAGGCGAAGTGGAAGAGGGCGTCCGAGAGCTTGGCGAACTGGAAGTCGTCGTACAGCGCGTCGACTTCGGCGACCGTCGCGTTCAGGCGGGACAGGACCCAGCGGTCGGTGGCGGACAGCTCCTCGGCCGGGGGCAGGTCGCCCTCGATCGTGGCGCCGTTCATCATCGCGAAGCGCGTGGCGTTCCAGATCTTGTTGGCGAAGTTGCGCGAGCCCTGGACCCAGTCCTCGCCGATCGGCACGTCCGTGCCGGGGTTGGCGCCGCGGGCCAGCGTGAAGCGCAGGGCGTCCGAGCCGTACTTGTCCATCCAGTCCAGCGGGTTGACCGCGTTGCCGAAGGACTTCGACATCTTCTTGCCGAACTGGTCGCGGACCATGCCGTGCAGCACGATCGTGTGGAACGGCGGGGTGCCGTCCATCGCGTAGAGGCCGAACATCATCATCCGGGCGACCCAGAAGAAGAGGATGTCGTAGCCGGTGACGAGGACGGAGTTCGGGTAGAACTTCGCGAGCGACTCGGTCTGCTCGGGCCAGCCCAGCGTGGAGAACGGCCACAGGCCGGAGGAGAACCACGTGTCGAGCACGTCGTTGTCCTGCGTCCAGCCCTCGCCCGTGGGGGCCTCGTCGTCCGGTCCGACGCAGACGACCTCACCGTTCGGCCCGTACCAGACGGGGATGCGGTGGCCCCACCACAGCTGGCGCGAGATGCACCAGTCGTGGAGGTTGTCGACCCAGTCGAAGTAGCGCTTCTCCATCTCCTGCGGGTGGATCTTGACCTTGCCGTCGCGGACCGCGTCACCGGCGGCCTTCGCGAGCGGGCCGACCTTGACCCACCACTGCATCGACAGGCGCGGCTCGATGGTGGTCTTGCAGCGCGAGCAGTGGCCGACCGAGTGGGAGTACGGGCGCTTCTCGGCGACGATGCGGCCCTCGGCGCGCAGGGCGCCGACGATCGCGGAGCGGGCCTCCAGGCGGTCCAGGCCCTGGAAGGGACCGGGGACCGTGATGACCGCGTGCTCGTCCATGACCGCGATGTTCGGCAGGCCGTGGCGCTGGCCGATCTCGAAGTCGTTCGGGTCGTGGGCCGGGGTCACCTTGACGGCGCCGGTGCCGAACTCGGGGTCGACGTGCGCGTCGGCGACGACCGGGATCGTGCGGTCGGTCAGCGGCAGCTTGATCTGCTTGCCGACCAGGTGCTTGTAGCGCTCGTCCTCGGGGTGGACCGCGACGGCGGTGTCGCCGAGCATCGTCTCGGCGCGGGTGGTGGCGACGACGATGGTGTCGTCGCCCTCGCCGTACGTCATGGAGACGAGCTCGCCGTCGTCGTCCTGGTACTCGACCTCGATGTCCGAGATCGCCGTCAGACAGCGCGGGCACCAGTTGATGATGCGCTCGGCGCGGTAGATCAGCTCGTCGTCGTAGAGCTTCTTGAAGATCGTCTGGACGGCCTGCGAGAGGCCCTCGTCCATGGTGAAGCGCTCGCGCTCCCAGTCGACGCCGTCACCGAGGCGGCGCATCTGCCCGCTGATCTGCCCGCCGGACTCGCCCTTCCACTTCCAGACGCGCTCGATGAACGCCTCACGGCCGAGGTCGTGGCGGGACTTGCCCTCCTTGGCGAGCTCGCGCTCGACCACGTTCTGGGTGGCGATGCCCGCGTGGTCCATGCCGGGCTGCCACAGCGTCTCGTGGCCCTGCATGCGCTTGCGGCGGGTGAGGGCGTCGATCAGCGTGTGCTCGAAGGCGTGGCCGAGGTGCAGCGCGCCGGTGACGTTCGGCGGGGGGATGACGACGGTGTACGGCGGCTTCTCGCTCTTGGCGTCGGCGGAGAAGTAGCCCCGTTCCACCCAGCGCTCGTACAGCGGCCCCTCTACCTCGGCCGGCGCGTACTGGGTCGGCAGTTCGGGAGTGGTCGCTGGAGGCTGCTGCTGAGCGTTCTCGGTCACGCGGTCAGTTTAGAGGGGTGACGGAGCGGTCCTGAAACCGGAATGTTCGACATCGGTTGTGGCCCGGGGCCCCATCGAACCCGGACTTCCTTCAGGATGTCCGGGACACGTCAGTTCCAGAGGGGGACCCCACGCGATGAGCTACAACGAGCCGAGCCCGTACGGCGGGCAGCAGCCGGGACCGTACGGCGGTCAGCCCCAGCAGCCGGGCCCCTACGGTCAGCCGCAGCAGCAGCCCCAGCCCGGCTACGGCTTCCCGCAGCAGCCGCCCGCACCCCCGCAGCAGGACGGCTACAGCCGGCCCCAGCAGCCGGGGCCGTACGGGCAGGCCCCGCAGCCCCCGTACGGACAGCAGGCGCCCCAGGCCCCCTACGGCCAGGTCCCGCCGCCCCCGCCCTCGCAGGGCAGCGGCAAGAAGAAGACGGGCCTGGCCATAGGCGCGGTCGCCGTGGTCGCCGCGCTCGGCGTCGGGGCGTACTTCCTCTTCGGCGGCAGCGGCTCGGCGTCGGTCGAGGACGACGGGGCGCACAAGCTGGTGCCGCCGGCCTCGGTGGGCGAGTACAAGAAGGGCGACGACTCCGGCTCGCCCGACGACGGCCCGCTCGGCTCCGGCGACAAGAAGAACGCCGAGGAGATCGGCATCAGGAACCCGGAGAATGTGGCGGCCTCGTACGAATCCGGTGAAGCCCTCAAGGGGAAGCAGATGAGCTTCCAGGGCATGTACGGGGAGATCGACGACCCGGAGAAGGCGGTCGACGACGGCTTCGCCAAGGCCGACGAGAACTCCAAGAAGGGCTCGGGCGACAACGTGGGCGACCCCGAGGAGATCGCGCTCGTCGGCAGCCCGGAGACCGTCGAGCCCGACGGTCTCGACAACGCCGTCATGAAGTGCCAGACCGCCAGCTTCAAGGAGGGCAGCGACGAGACGAAGCTGCCGATCTGCATCTGGGCTGATCACAGCACCTACGGCATCGTCTTCGGCATCGACGTCGCGGCGATGGCGAAGGGCGGCGGTGGCATGGCCACGGACGACGTCGCCTCGTTCGCGGCCGACCTGCGCAAGGCGGCGCGCGTGAAGGCGTGAGCGTACCTACGGGGTGTACGTGAGCCAGGGCCCGGCAGTGGAATCCGCTGCCGGGCCCCGCTACGTCCGGGCTCTGGAACAGCCCTTCAACAACTCCGCATCGATCCGCCCCGAGGACGCAACCTCCCGCGGCCATCCGCCAGGATGTTCGGAACACATAAGTATCGGGAGGGAACCCCAGCGATGAGCTACAACCAGCCGGGTCCGTACGGCGGGCAGCAGCCCCAGCAGCCCGGACCGTACGGCGGCGGCCAGCCCCAGCAGCCCGGCCCCTACGGCCAGCCGCCCCAGGCCCCGCAGCCCGGCTACGGCTACCCCCAGCAGGCTCCCCCGCCCCAGGGCGGCTACAGCCAGCCCCAGCAGCCGGGCCCCTACGGCCAGGTCCCCCCGCAGGCTCCCTACGGCCAGGTCCCGCCCCCGCCGCCGGGCGGCGGAGGGAAGAAGACCGGCATCATCATCGCGACGGTGGCAGTCGTCGCCGCCGCGGCCGTCGGCGGTTACTTCCTGTTCGCGGGCGGCGACGACGACAAGGGCGGCAAGAACGGCGGCTCGTCGAACGTGGCGGAGGGCGGGGGCGGCGACGGCTCCGGCATCAAGGACGACGGTCCGCACAAGCTGACGACTCCCGAGACCGTCCTGACCACCTACACGAAGGACCCGGGCCAGTCCAGCGGGCTGAACAGCGTCGACGTCGACAAGGCCGAAGCGGCTGGGGTGAAGAACGCCAAGGACGTCACGGCCGGCTACAAGTCGGGCAGCAAGGACAACCCGATGGCGCAGAAGATCCTGAACTTCGGCGGCGTCTACGGCGACATCGAGGACCCGGAGGGCGTCGTCGACCACATGTTCGCGAACGCCGCGAAGGAGTCCAAGGAAGGCGGCACCAGCGGCAGCGGCGAGAGCGTGACGCTGGTCGGCGAGCCCAAGGAGTACACGCCCGCCGAGCTCGACGGCGCCGTGCTCAAGTGCCAGGAGATGAAGGTCGACCTGGGCGGCGGCGCGGGCACCACCGGCTCCACCTCCGGGGCGTCGGGCCCGAGTTCGATGTCCGCGTCGACCTGCATCTGGGGCGACCACAGCACCATCGGCTACGTCGTCGGCACGGACGTGGCGAGCGCCGTCTCGGGCACGGGCGTCGACCTCGACGAGGCCGCGACCAACTCGGCCAAGCTCCGCGCGGAAGTCCGCGTCAAGAGCTGACGCCCGCGGGGCCGCGCGACCCCGGCCTCGTGCGAGGGGCCGGGCATCCCGCCGGGCCCCCTTGCGTCAGGATGTCGGCGACACACAAGCGTTTCGGAGGGGACTCCACCCATGAGCTACAACCAGCCGGGCCCGTACGGCGGGCAGCCCCCGCAGCAGCCCGGGCCGTACGGCGGCGGCCAGCCCCAGCAGCCGGGACCCTACGGGCAGCCGCCGCAGCAGCCCCAGCCCGGCTACGGGTACCCCCAGCAGGCTCCCCCGCCGCAACCCCAGCCCGGTTACGGCTACCCGCAGCAGGCCCCGCAGCCCGGCCCCTACGGGCAGCAGCCGCCCCAGGCTCCCTACGGGCAGTTTCCCCCGCCGCCGCAGAACAGCGGCAGCAAGAAGACCGCCTGGGTCGTCATAGGCGCGGTCGTGGCCGTCGCGGCGATCGGGGCCGGGGCCTACTTCGCCCTCGGCAGGGGCGGAGGCAGCTCGTCCGTCGCCGACGACGGCAAGACGTACGAGCTGACGACGCCCGCCACGGTGCTCGGCGGGTCGTACCAGAAGGCGGAGTCGGCCGCCGGTGGCGGCGGCATGTCCTCCAGTGACCTCAAGGACCTGGAGAGCAAGGGCGTCACCGGCCCCAAGGACGCGAACGGCCAGTACACCAGCGGCACGAGCACCAGCCAGAAGACCCTCAACTTCTCCGGTGTGTACGGCAAGATCGACGACCCCGAGAAGGTCGTGGACGCCATGTTCGCCGAGATGAAGAAGAAGTCCTCGGAGGACGAGACCGGAAGCGTGCGGCTCATCGGCGACCCCGAGGAGTTCACCCCGGACGGCTTCGAGAACGGCGTCATGAAGTGCCAGAAGGCCGAGTACCGGATGGGCGGCGCCGACAAGGCCGAGACGGAGGAAGGCATCCCCAACACCTTCCAGGCGCCGATGTGCATCTGGGGCGACCACAGCACGGTCGTCTCCGTCGGCCACTCCGACGCGAGCGCCACCCTCAGCGGCAAGGACATCACGCTGGACACCGTCGCCGACCTGGCGGCCAAGCTCCGCGCCGACGTCCGCACCGAGGTCAAGTAGCCCGGCGGCCCAAGTAGGCTTCCACAGGCGCACGTCGAAGGGGGCGCCCCGCGATCACTCGCGGGGCGCCCCCTTCTTCGTACTGCTCAACCGGCCTTCGGTCAGGCCGACTTCTGCTCTCCGGCTCCCGGGCCCCGCACATCGCGCGGCACCAGCGTCGGGTTCACGTTCGAGCGGACGACGTCTGCCGTGATGACGACGCGGGCCACGTCCTTGCGGGACGGCACCTCGTACATCACCGACTGCAGGACCTCCTCCATGATGGCGCGCAGGCCGCGCGCGCCGGTCTGGCGCAGGATCGCCTGGTCGGCGATGGCCTCCAGGGCCTCGCGCTCGAAGTCCAGCTCCACGCCGTCGAGTTCGAACAGGCGCTGGTACTGCTTCACGAGCGCGTTGCGCGGCTCGACCAGGATCTGGAGCAGGGCCTCACGGTCGAGGTTGTGGACCGAGGTGATCACGGGGAGGCGGCCGATGAACTCGGGGATCATCCCGAACTTCACCAGGTCCTCCGGCATGATGTCCTCGAACTGGTCCTTCTCCTCCATCTCGCGCTTCGAGCGGATGGTGGCGCCGAAGCCGATGCCCTTCGCGCCCGCCCGCGACTCGATGATCTTCTCGAGGCCGGCGAAGGCGCCGCCCACGATGAAGAGCACGTTCGTCGTGTCGATCTGGATGAACTCCTGGTGCGGGTGCTTGCGTCCGCCCTGCGGCGGGACGGAGGCCGTGGTGCCCTCCAGGATCTTCAACAGGGCCTGCTGGACGCCCTCACCCGAGACATCGCGCGTGATCGAGGGGTTCTCGCTCTTGCGGGCGACCTTGTCGATCTCGTCGATGTAGATGATGCCCGTCTCGGCCTTCTTGACGTCGTAGTCAGCGGCCTGGATGAGCTTCAGGAGGATGTTCTCCACGTCCTCGCCGACATAGCCCGCCTCCGTCAGCGCCGTCGCGTCCGCGATCGCGAACGGGACGTTCAGCATGCGGGCGAGCGTCTGCGCGAGGAGCGTCTTGCCGGAGCCGGTCGGTCCGAGCAACAGGATGTTGGACTTGGCGAGTTCGATCGCGTCGTCACGGCCCTGCGCGCCGCCGTTCTCTCCGGCCTGGACCCGCTTGTAGTGGTTGTACACCGCTACCGAGAGGGCCTTCTTCGCGGGCTCCTGGCCCACGACGTAGCCCTCAAGGAATTCGTAGATCTCGCGAGGCTTGGGGAGTTCCTCCCAGCGCACCTCGCTCGTCTCCGCGAGCTCTTCCTCGATGATCTCGTTACAGAGGTCGATGCACTCATCGCAGATGTACACACCGGGGCCTGCGATGAGCTTCTTGACCTGCTTCTGACTCTTTCCGCAGAACGAGCACTTGAGCAGATCGCCGCCGTCACCGATGCGTGCCACGAGGTGCTTCCCCTTCGCCTGGGAGACGCCACGTTCAGCGGCTCCTGGTGCCTCATATCCGACGGTACCTTGCCGGGCCCCCCGTTCGGGCCCCCCTTGGCACGGTTCGCTTCGACGTGGGTCGTGCGCAAACCGTGCCAAGGAGCGGCAGATGCTACAGCGCTGCGTCAGACGACCGAGGAATTGTTCATCTTCCGGGTCGAGATGATCTGGTCGACCAGGCCGTACGAGAGCGCGTCCTCGGCCGTGAGGATCTTGTCGCGCTCGATGTCGTCGCGGATCTTCTCGATCGGCGTCGTGGAGTGCTTGGCCAGCATCTCCTCCAGCTGCGAACGCATCCGGAGGATCTCGTTGGCGGCGATCTCCAGGTCGGAGACCTGGCCGCGGCCGGTCTCGCTGTAGGGCTGGTGGATCAGGACGCGGGCGTTCGGGAGCGCCATGCGCTTGCCCGGCGTACCGGCCGCGAGGAGCACGGCGGCGGCGGACGCGGCCTGGCCCATGCAGACGGTCTGCACGTCGGGCTTCACGAACTGCATCGTGTCGTAGATCGCCGTGAGGGCGGTGAAGGAACCACCCGGGCTGTTGATGTAGATCGAGATGTCGCGGTCCGGGTCCATCGACTCCAGGCACAGGAGCTGCGCCATGACGTCGTTGGCGGAGGCGTCGTCGATCTGCACGCCGAGGAAGATCACGCGCTCCTCGAAGAGCTTCGCGTACGGGTCGTACTCACGCACGCCCTGCGAGGTGCGCTCGACGAAGCGCGGGATGACGTAACGGGACTCGGCGCGGGCGCCGGTGAACTCGGCCTGCGCGGCCTGGCTGTACTCGGCCTGGGTGCGCTCGTAGAGGCCGCTGCCGGGGAAGTTGTTCATCTCTCTTGGTCTCCTGAGGAGCGTGGGCTGAGGGGTCGGCTTGCGGGCGCTGAGGGGGTGCCTCAGGCTCCCGTGCCGCCTCCGCCCGGCATGCCGGCGGCGCTGGACATGATGTCGTCGATGAGGCCGTACTCCTTGGCCTCCTGCGGGTCGAACCAGCGGTCGCGGTCCGAGTCGCGGGTGACCTGCTCGACGGTCTGGCCGGTGTGGAACGCCGTCAGCTCGGCCATCTTCTTCTTGGTGAGCAGGAGCCGCTCGGCGTGGATCTTGATGTCCGACGCGGAGCCCGCCAGGCCCGCGGAGGGCTGGTGGATCAGGATCTCGGCGTTCGGCAGGGCGAAGCGCTTGCCCGGCGTACCGGCGCTGAGCAGGAACTGGCCCATGGAGGCGGCCATGCCCATCGCGATCGTCACCACGTCGTTCTTGATGTACTGCATGGTGTCGTACACCGCCATGCCGGCCGTGATCGAGCCGCCGGGGCTGTTGATGTACAGGAAGATGTCCTTGTCCGGCTCGGCGGCAAGGAGCAGCAGCTGTGCGGTGATCTTGTTGGCAATGTCGTCGTCGACCGGCTGGCCGAGGAAGATGATCCGCTCGCCGAGCAGCCGGTTGTAGACCTGGTCGCCGAGGCCACCACCGATGGAGGGGTCGCCGGCGGCGGAGGGCATCAGATTCGTCACGTATCCACCTGCTCGTCTTACGACGGCGCCGGGCCGTCTCACGTCTTCTAGGGACCTGGGTTCCCACGTGCGCACCGCTCTCGGGGCGGCTTCGGGGACTCCCCTGCCCTCGTATTCATGGACCCTAACGCGCGGGGCCCTCCGGGGAATCCCGGAGGCCTAACTGTTCGCTGTGAGCGCAGGTTGCGCCCCGTCAGGGGCGCGGGAACTGCGCGGCCCGCCCCCACAGGCCGCAGTCGCGTCTGCCACACCAGGCTCTATGGCGAGTGCGGTTTTCCGTGGGTTGCTCGCGCAGTTCCCCGCGCCCCTAAAGACAGTTCCCCGCGCCCCTAAAGGCCGGGCCCCAGGGACTGACGTCCCTGGGGCCCGGTTGATGCGTTCAGCGAAGCGAGGCAGCTCAGGCCTCGGTCTTCTCCTCGGCCGACTCGGTGGCCTCGGCGGCAGCCGCCTCGTCCTCCTCGTCGTCGAGGTCGACGACCTCGCCGTTCGTGTCCTTGACCGTGGCGGCCTCGACGACGACCGCGAGGGCCTTGCCGCGGGCGACCTCGCCGACCAGCATCGGGACCTGGCCGCCCTCGACGACGGCCTGGGCGAACTGGTCGGGGGACATGCCGGAGGACTGCGCGCGACGCATGAGGTGCTCGGTGAGCTCCTCCTGGTTCACGTTCAGCTTCTCCTTGTTGACGAGCTCGTCCAGGACGAACTGCGTCTTGATGCCCTTCTCCGCCTGCTCCTTGGTCTCGGCGTCGAACTCCTCGCGGGACTTGCCCTGGATCTCCAGGTACTTGTCCAGGTCGAGGCCCATCTGGCCGAGCTGGTGGTGCTCGAGGTTGTGCGTGCGGGTCTGGATCTCGTCCGCGAGGAGCTTCTCGGGGACGGGGACCTCGACCAGCTCGAGCAGCTTCTCCAGGACGCGCTCCTGGGCCTGCGTCGCCTGGTCGTACTGCTTCATGTTCTCGAGGCGCTTGCGGCTGTCGGCCTTGAGCTCGTCGAGGGTGTCGAACTCGGAGGCCAGCTGCGCGAAGTCGTCGTCCAGCTCCGGCAGTTCACGCTTGGCGACCTGGGTGACCTTGACGGTGACCTCGGCCTCCTTGCCGGCGGCCGAGCCGCCCTTGAGCTCGGAGGTGAAGGTGGCCTCGCCACCGGCCTCCAGGCCCTTCACGGCGTCGTCGATGCCCTCGAGGAGCTCGCCGGAGCCGATCGTGTAGGAGACGCCGGACGCGACGCCGTCCTCCAGGACCTCGCCCTCGACCTTGGCCTCCAGGTCGATCGTCACGACGTCGCCGTCCTCGGCGGCACGCTCGACCGGGGAGGTGGAGGCGAAGCGCCCGCGCAGCTCCTCGACGGCCTTGTCGACGTCCTCGTCGGTGACCTCGACGGCGTCGACCTCGACCTCGATGCCGGAGTAGTCCGGGATCTCGATGGTCGGGCGGACGTCGACCTCAGCGGTGAAGTTGAGGGTCTCGTTGTCCTTCAGCTCGGTGATGTCCACCTCGGGCTGGCCCAGGACGTTGAGCTCGGCCTCGTTGACCGCCTCGGTGTAGAACTTCGGGAGCGCGTCGTTGACGGCCTCCTCGAGGACCGCACCGCGGCCGAACCGCTGGTCGATGACACGGGCCGGGATCTTGCCCTTGCGGAAGCCCTTCACCGTGACCTGCTGGTTGATCTTCTTGTACGCCGCGTCGAGGCTGTCCTTGAGCTCCTCGAAGGGCACCTCGACAGTGAGCCGAACCCGGGTCGGGTTCAGGGTCTCCACGGCGCTCTTCACGGTTCGGTCTCCTTGGTGGGCTGACTGCTTGGTTTCTGCCCGGATCAGAGACACACGGGCACACAGCTTGCATAGTAACGGCACGCGGGAGCCGACCCACAATGCGATCTTGGATGCGATCTCACGGAGAGGCCGACGCGATCTCACGGAGGGGACGCGGAGTGGAACAAGGTGGTCGGGGTGGCGGGATTTGAACCCACGGCCTTCCGCTCCCAAAGCGGACGCGCTACCAAGCTGCGCCACACCCCGTCGGTGCGACACGTAGGGTACATGCCCGCAGGCCATGCGGCCCCCGGTTGAACAGGGGCTCGTGAAGGGGGTGTGCGGCGAAGGCCCGCGACCCGCTACGATGCCTGTCGTACCGCGGCTTCCCAGTCGTGGCGCGAACCGTGCGGGCGTAGCTCAATGGTAGAGCCCTAGTCTTCCAAACTAGCTACGCGGGTTCGATTCCCGTCGCCCGCTCTTCGAGAGAACCCCAGGCCCTCAGGGTCTGGGGTTCTTCGCGTTCCGGGGCCGCGGGAGAGGCCGTGGGCGGCGTCCCGGTCCGGACCATAACGGCATCTTTCAGCACCGCATAGCTCGCCCTCAGGGACGTATCGGGTCGGAAACCGGCAACCGGGCGCGCCCGCGGCGGGGGCGCGGATCGGCTGCCTCGCCGCTCAGGGGAGCTCCGCCCGTTCCGGTGGCGACGGTTTTGCGCCTGGCCTATGCCAAAGGCGGCGGAAGAGCCCTTGTGATCCGGGATGCGACGACCGGACGATCGGTCCCCCTTGCCCCGTTCCCAGGGAGGTTCCGATGACTGATCGACTGTCTCTCGGCCCGGATGCCGCACGGCAGCTCGCGACCGCGACCAAGACCGTTCCGCAGATGCGCGGCATCACACCGCGGTACCTGCTGCGCGCCCTGCCCTGGGTCGACGTGGACTCCGGCGTCTACCGGGTCAACCGCCGCCGCACCTATGTGCTCGGCGACGACCGCATCAGCACGTACGAGGAGAGCGGCACCTCCCGTGTGGTGCCCGGTGACTTACGCGAGGTGCCGTATCTGCGCGAGGCCGACGACGCCACCCTCGCCGAGCTGGCCGACGCCTTCACCGAGGTGACCTTCGAGCCCGGCCAGGTGCTCATCCAGGAGGGCGACGCCGCGGACCGGCTCTGGGTGCTCGTCAGCGGGCGCGCCGAGAAGCGGGTGACCGGGCGGTACGGCGAGGACGCGCTGCTCGACGTGGCCGGCGACGGGCAGTTCTTCGACCTCGGCGCGTGGACGCGGGAGGAGCCGATGCCGTACCGCGTGCAGGCCCTCACCCGCGGCACCGCGCTCGTGGCCGACCGCGCCGCGCTCACCGCCGTCGCCGAGCGCGAGGAGGGGCTGCGTACGGCGATGGAGGCGTATGCCGCCGACGACGGGTCGCTGCCCGGCTCCGAGGTGCCGGTGGACCTGGCGTCGGGGCACGTGGGCGAGCCCGATCTGCCGGGGACGTTCGTCGACTACGAGGACGCGCCCCGCGAGTACCACATGACGCTCGCCCAGACCGTGCTGCGCGTGCACACCCGCGTCGCCGACCTCTACAACGGGCCCATCGACCAGACCAGGGCGCAGGCGAACCTGACCATCGCGGCGCTGCGGGAGCGGCAGGAGGCCTCGCTCCTGAACCACCCCGAGTTCGGTCTGTTCAACAGCGTCTCCGCCGGGCAGCGCGTGCAGTCGCGCACCGGGGCGCCCACCCCCGACGACCTGGACGAGCTCCTGGCGAAGGTGTGGAAGCAGCCGGGCTACTTCGTCGCGCACCCCAAGGCGATCGCCGCGTTCGGGCGGGAATGTACGCGGCGGGGCGTGCCCCCGGTGACGGACAGCAGGTTCGGCTCTCCGCTGCTGACCTGGCGCGGGGTGCCGCTGCTGCCCTCGGACAAGGTGCGGTTCACCAACGGCTGGGGCGCGCACTCGGGCACCACCGAGATCCTGCTGATGCGGATGGGCGAGGCCGAGCAGGGCGTGGTGGGGCTGCGGCCCGGTGAGGTCCCCGACGAGGTCGAGCCCGGTCTGTCGATGCGGAACATGGGCGTCGACAACAAGGGCATCACGTCGTACCTGATGACGGCGTACTTCAACACGGCGGTCCTGGTGGAGGACGCCATCGCCGTCCTCCAGAACGTCGAGGTGGGCAACTACCATGACTATTCCTGAAGTTGTGGCGCCGGTCGCCTCTTCTTCGCAGGTCACGCCTCAGGTACCGACTCAGGTCACGCCGCAGATCGTGGAGCCCGCGTCGTCGCCCGGCGCCTTCTCCGCCGAGGCGGTCCGCCAGGACTTCCCGATCCTGCACCGCACGGTGAACGGCCACCCCCTGGTCTGGCTCGACAACGCCGCCACCACGCAGAAGCCGCGCCAGGTGATCGAGGCCCTCACCGCGTACTACAGCGCGGCCAACTCCAACATCCACCGCGGCGCCCACACCATGGCCCGCGAGGCGACGGAGCTGTACGAGGCGGGGCGCGGCGCGGTCGCCACGTTCCTGGGGGCCGAGTCGCCGGACACCGTCGCGTTCACGCGCGGCACGACCGAGGCGATCAACCTGGTCGCCCAGACCTGGGGGCGGGCGAACCTCGGCCCCGGGGACGACATCCTCGTACCCGTTCTCGAGCACCACTCGGACATCGTCCCCTGGCAGCTGATCGCGCGTCAGACGCGGGCGCGGGTGGTTCCCGTCCCGCTGGACGCCGACGGGCAGATCGACCAGGCCGCCTATGCCGACCTGCTGTCCTACCGCACCCGGCTCGTGGCGATCAGCCACGCGTCCAACGTGCTCGGGACCGTGCCGCCGGTCAAGGAGATGGCCGCGCTCGCCCACCGCTACGACGCCAGGGTCCTGGTGGACGGCGCCCAGGCGGTGGCCCATCTCCCCGTGGACGTACAGGACTTGGGGGCGGACTTCTACGTCTTCTCCGGGCACAAGCTGTTCGCGCCCACGGGCATCGGGGCCCTGTACGCGAAGCCGGAGATCATGGCGGCCCTGAAGCCGTGGCAGGGCGGCGGGAACATGATCGAGTCCGTGTCCTTCGAGCGGACGACGTTCGCTCCCCCGCCGCACCTCCTGGAGGCCGGCACCGGGCACATCTCCGGGGTCGTCGGTCTGCTGGCCGCGCTGAACTGGCTGTCCGGCTTCGACAAGAACGCCGTCGCGTCGTACGAGAACGCGCTCATGGCGTACGCGCAGCAGGCCATGGCGACCGTGCCCGGCCTCTCCCTGCTGGGGGCGGCGCCCGACCGGATCGCGGTGCTGACGTTCACGCTCGCGGGCCACGATCCGGCGACGGTCGCCGACTGGCTGGACCGGGACGGCATCGCGGTCCGCGCGGGGCACCACTGCGCGCAGCCCGCCCTCGCGCACTACGGCCTGGAGTCGGCGGCCAGGGCCTCCCTGTCGCTCTACAACACGTCGGAGGAGGTGGACCGGCTGGTGGCGTCGCTGCGGGCGCTGCAGCAGGCCGGCTGAAGGCCTGCCGGGCGTCCCCTACGGGTTGCGCACGTCGACGGTGTACACGGACCGCGCCCCGTAGGGGACGTACAGCGCGTCCCCCACCAGCGTCAGGGGGGCTCCGTTCTCGGGCATCATCTGGCCCGCCCCGACGGACCGTCCGGGGCGGGTCCACGCCACTTCGCCGGTGTCCCGGTCGAGCGCGGCCAGGCGGCCGCTGGGGGACGCCACGTAGACGTGGGTGGCCGATGCCAGGGGGCTGCCGGGGAACTCGACGGTGGAGTAGCGGTCCCAGAGCTGGCGGCCGGTGCGGGGGTCGACGGCGCGGACGCCGCCGTTGGGGTACGTGAAGTAGAGGGTTCCGCGGCTGAGCGTGGGGGTCGCGCCCGGTGACTGGGCCCGGGAGAACCGCACCGTGCGCTGGTCGCGGCCGCTCGCGCTGACGGAGACGAACGTGCGCAGCCGGGTCAGGGAGGTGTCGGCGAGCACGAGGCGCCCGTCGGCCTGGCCGATGAGGGTGAGGTTGTCGCTGCCGCGCACGGTGACCGTCCAGGCCGGTTTGCCGGTGGCCGGGTCGAGACGGGAGACGTAGGTGCGCGACTTCTCGCCGTGGCAGACCCGGTAGCCCTTCGCCGCGGCCTCCCGCAGCTGGCAGCTCTGGCCGGGGAAGGAACGCGTCCAGAGGGCCTTGCCGTTCTCGGGGTCGAGCAGGGCGTACGATTCGTCGTTCTCGCCCAACGTGGTGAGCACGCCGTCCTCCGTGGCCGCGACGGTGCCCCCTTCCGGGGTCGGGTCGGGCGCCATGGCGCCGTCGCCCCGATGGGTCGGGGTGGTCCACAGCGTGCGGCCGGACCGGGCGTCCAGGGCCTGGATCGCGTAGTCCTCGATGCTGCCGTTCTCCGTGGACGTCTGGTTGTTGCGGAAGACGAAGACGCGGTCGCCCGCCGTCCCGATGACGGTGCCCTCCAGGCCGCCGGTGTCGTCGGGGACGGGGTCGACGGGCAGGCCCCACTCCCGCTTGCCCGTGGCCAGGGAGAAGCGGACGGCCTTGACGTCGTCTCCCGCGCAGATCAGGCCCTGCCCGACAGCGGCGCAGCGATCGAAGGCCCGGGAGGGTTCGTCCTTGCCGCCGGTGGTGTCCTTCGCCGTCCACTCGCGCCAGCCCGCGGGCAGTTGGCTCGCCACCGGGCCGTCGCCCCTGGCGAGCCACACGACCGCGCCCGCCCCCAGGACCGCCAGCAGCAGTCCGCCCACCGAGGCCGCGATCAGCAGCCTGCGGCGGCGCGGTCCCGGGGGGACGTCCTCGGCTGCGGGCACCGCGGGCTTCGGCTCCGGGGTGCGTCTCGGCGGGACCGGCTCGCCCTTGAGCAGGCCGAGGAGTTCGTCGGGGGTGGGGCGCGCCGCGGGGTCCTTGGCGAGGCAGTGCTCGATGAAGGGGCGGAACTCGGCGGGTACGCGGTCGAGTTCGGGGGCGGCTTCGACGACGCGCGTCGCGGTCTCGTAGGGGCTGTCGCTGTCGAAGGGGCCGTGGCCCGTCGCCGCGTACGCGAGGACGGCGCCGAGGGAGAAGACGTCCGACGCGGGGCCGACGTCGCGCGGGTTGGTGAGCTGCTCGGGGGACATGTAGGGCGGGGTGCCCATGACGCGGCCCGTCTGGGTGAGGGCGTCGGCACCGAGGGCCTCCGTGGCCCGGGAGACGCCGAAGTCGATGACGCGGGGGCCGTCGTCGGCGAGCATCACGTTGGCCGGTTTCAGGTCGCGGTGGACCACGCCGACGCGGTGGATGTCGCGCAGCGCCTCGGTGAGGCCCGCGGCCAGGTCGCGCAGCCGGTCCAGCGGCAGCGGGCCCTCGCGGCGCACATGGCCGCCGAGGTCCACGCCGGGGATGTAGACCGTGGCCATCCACGGGCGTTCGGCGTCCGCGTCGGCGTCCACTACGGGTGCGGTGAACGCGCCGCTGACCTGGCGCGCGGCGGCCACCTCGCGGCGGAAGCGGGTGCGGAACTCCTGGTCGTCGGCGTACTGGCCGTGGACGACCTTCAGGGCGAGGCGGCGCCCCGACGCGGAGCGGGCGAGATAGACGACGCCCATGCCGCCGGAGCCGAGCCGGTCCTCGATCGGATAACCGCCGATGCGGTCCGGGTCCGAGTCGCGCAGAACCATCCCGTACGCCCCCCGTCCCCGCGGCCCTCTTCCCCGCTCTCCAGTTTCCCCTCCCCGCAGCGTACGCCGCCTCGGGCGAGCGCCCCGAAGGGCCTCAGAAACTGATCGAGTTGATGGTCTCCGCGACTTCGTTGAGGAACCGATTTATCGACGGCGCCATGCCCGTGGACGCGAGGAAGAAGCCGAAGAGCACCGCGACGACCGCGGGCCCCGCCTTGAGGGATCCTCCGCGGATCAGCACCACAAGGATGATCGCCAACAGCAGTACCACTGACAGCGAAATCGCCACACTGATCACACCCTAGGTCGGTCGCTCTCCCGGCCCGGGGGGTACGACCCCGCACACCCCCGCCAGGGACCATCGTGCCACCAACGGGCCCACTGTATGCGGCCGGTGACACATCGTCGGCCAACGCTTCCCGGGCCCGGCGCGCGGGGGCGCCCCCGGGGCGCATGAACAGCGCACCCTCGCACGGCAATTCGACGACCTGCGCACATGGGTAATTCGGCTTGATCGTTGCCATCGCCACACACGGCGTTCGCAGGAAATTCGAATTGTTGCCGGGAGCACACGCTGGACATTTCACCAGAGTCGCCCGCAGGCGTTATGCACCATTTAAACCGGATGAGTTGTGACGTACTGGACATGATGTGGCCGCATCTCTTTGTCGACCCAACCGATTCCCAGTGATTAGCGGGGGATTGAGTTGAGAGAAGTGACGAGGGTTTTACGAAATCACTGCCGCGACGCTAAGGTGCCTCAGATGTTCCACGCTGCCACCACCCCCGCAGGCGCAGTGCGGTCCCGGATCGTCTCACCGAGCTCTTGGTGGGAGGGCCTGTGACCAACTCGGTGCACCCGCACGGACGCCACCGAGCGCCGCTCCCCCCGGCCCAGGTGCCGGCGGCCGGAGTCGCCGAAGTGCCGACCCCCCGCGCCCACCACCCGACCCCGCAGGCCGCGACCGCCACCGCTCCCCCCACCCCGTCCGGCCACAGCACCGCCAAGAACGCGTCGAAGCCCGCCAAGCAGCGGGACGCGTTCTTCGACAATGCCAAGTACCTGGCGATCGTCCTCGTGGCGATGGCCCACGCATGGGAACCGCTGACGGATCACAGCCGCGCCGCCGAGGCGCTGTACATGACCGTCTACACCTTCCACATGCCGGCGTTCATCCTGATCTCCGGCTACTTCTCGCGCAGTTTCGACATGCGGCCCGACCGCCTCAAGCGGCTGGTCACCGGCGTCGCCGTGCCGTACGTCATCTTCGAAGTCGCGTACACCCTCTTCAAGCGCTGGGCGGACGACGACCCGAGCCAGCCGATCAGCCTGCTCGACCCCTGGTACCTCACCTGGTTCCTGGTCGCGCTCTTCGTGTGGCGGCTCACCGTGCCGCTGTGGAAGATCGTGCGCTGGCCCGTGCCGCTCGCGCTGGCCGTCGCCATGCTCGCCGTGATCTCCCCCGACATCGGCGACGACCTCGACCTGCAGCGCGTGCTGCAGTTCATGCCGTTCTTCGTGCTCGGCCTCTTCATGAAGCCCGAGTACTTCCAGCTGGTGCGCCGCCGCGAGGTGCGGATCCTGTCCGTGCCGGTCTTCGCGTGCGCGGTACTCCTCGCCTACTGGGCCGCGCCCCGGATGACCTCCGTGTGGTTCTACCGCCGGGACAGCGCCCAGGAGTTGGGCGTGCCGTGGTGGGTCGGCATCGTGATGACGCTGGCGCTCTTCGGCTGTTCCGTCGTCCTCACCGCGTGCTTCTTCGCGTGGGTGCCGCGCCGCAGGATGTGGTTCACGATTCTCGGCGCCGGCACGCTGTACGGCTACCTGCTGCACGGCTTCCTCGCCAAGGGGTCCCGTTTCTGGGGCTGGTTCGAGGACTACGAGTGGCTGCACAAGCCGGCCGGCGAGATCTTTGTGACGGTGGTCGCCGCGAGTGTGGTGACGTTGCTGTGCACGCCTCCGGTGCAGCGGATGTTCCGCTTCGCGATGGAGCCCAGGATGGAGTGGGCCTTCAAGCGGGACGCGGCGCAGCTGGCCCGGGAGCGGGCCAAGTCCACGTAGCGGGGCCTCGACCCGTCGGGGTCCGGCCGACCGACAAGGGCGCGCCTGACGGCGTACTTCACCGTCAGGCGCGCCCTTGTCGTCGCTGAACTACGCCGACCTCAGGGCCGCCCTCGCCGGGAGGGCCGTCGAGGCCAGGCCCAGGAGGAGGACTCCGCCCGCGAAAGCGGCGTACACCAGTGGGGGGATGTACGGGGATTCGCCGGTCAGGCCGTTCATCATCGGGACCAGCGTGGCCAGGGCGATCGCCGTGCCCAGCACGATGCCCGCGCAGGCCACCAGGAGGGCCTCCCAGCGGATCATCCGCAGCACCTGGCGGCGCGTGGAGCCGATCAGGCGCAGCGTGCCGAGTTCGCGGCGGCGGTCCAGGACCGTCATCACCAGGGTGTTGACCGCGGCGACGGCCGCGAAGCCGCCGAGGACGGCCGCCATCGTGGTGTTCGCCCAGGCGTTGAGCTCGCGGTCCATGGACTGGGCGGTGGCGTAGTCCTCGCGGTCCTTCAGCGTGCCGAGGCCCGAGAGCGCCTGGGCCGAGCCGCCCCTGGTCCAGATCTCCGTGGCGAAGGACGACGTGACGTGCGGCTTCAAGTCGGCCGCGGGGAGGGTCACCTGGGAGAGGCCCATGCCCCTGCCGTACGTCGCGACGATCTTCGGCGACGCCTTGGTGCCGTCGGGCAGGCGAAGGTTCAGGCGGTCGCCCACGCCCACGTGGGCGTTGCGGGCGAGGGACGCGTCGATCGCGGCCTCCCCCTTGCCGAGCTTCAGGGAGCCCGTCTCGACCTTCAGGTCCTGGACCTTCGCGAGGTCCGCGGCCGAGCCGGTGATGCCCTGCGTCGACGCCGACTCCAGCCAGCGGTCGCCGCCCGAGCCCACCGGGACGAGGACCGAGGCCTTGAGGAGGCCGACCGCCGAGGTGACTCCCTCCGTGTGCGCCGCCCTGGACACCGCCCCCGGGGCCAGGCCCGTCTCCGACGTGATGATGTGGTCCGCCGTGATGCCCGCGCGCTGCTGATTCGCGGCGACCCGGTCCTCGCTGGTGTGCATGAAGACGAGGACGGACGAGAAGGCCATGGCGAGCACGATCGGGGTGATCGCGGAGGCCAGACGGCGGGCGTTCGAACGGGAGTTGGCGGCCGCGAGCGAGGCGGAGGCGCCGGCGCCGCGCAGCGGGAGGCCGAACAGGGCCGCGCAGCCGCGGGCCACCAGCGGTCCGAGCAGGGCCACGGCGACCATGAAGAGCATGACGACGCCGAGCGCCGCGTTGGCCGCGTCCTCGCCGGTGGCGCCCGCGGCGACCCCCGCGAGGGCGGTGCCGCCGACCGCCGCGGCGATGCCCAGCGGCGTACGGATCCAGCCGACCGGCATCCGTTCCACGGAGGCCTCGCTGAGCGCCTGGCCCGGCTTGATGCGGGAGGGGCGGCGGGCGGCCATGTAGCCGGCGCCGAGCGCGGTGAGGACGGCGGTGCCGATGGCGGCGACGAGAGGGATGAAGGAGACGGACAGGTCCACGGCCTCGGGGATCGCGCCCTTCTCCTTGAGCTGCCCGAACCACCAGGTGGCCAGGGCGATTCCGGGCAGCACGCCGACCGCTGCGGCGAGGGGGGCGACCAGCAGGGTCTCGGTGGCGATGGTGCGGCGGATCTGGCGCGGGGTGGTGCCGATGGCGCGCAGCAGCGCGTACTCGCGGGCGCGCTGGCCCACCGAGAGCGCGACGGTGCCGGCCGCGGTGAAGACGGCGGTCATGGCGGCGATCCCGCCGAAGGAGCCGCCGAGCGCGGTGAGCATCTCCTTGGCGTAGGCGAGTTCGGAGCCCTCGGCGGCGCTGCGGTCGTCGCCGGTGTGGACCTCGGCGCCGCTCCCGAGGGCGTGCGCCACCCGGGACCTGAGGGTGTCGTCCGAGACGCCCGCCTTCGGGAGGACCGCGATGGCGTCGACCCGGCCCGGGTGGCCCGAGATGCGGACGGCTTCGGAGTCGGCGAACCAGGCGGTGGACGCGCCCTGTCGGGGCTCGACCGTGCCGGAGACCCGGAAGTCGCGCGGGCCGTCCGCCGTGGTGAGCGTGGCGCGCTCGCCCACGGAGGCGCCGGCCGTGGCGAGGACGACCTCGCCGGGCTGCGGGGCGCGGCCCGCGGTCAGCTTCTCGCCGGTGAAGGCGGTGGAGCCCCAGCCGTGCGCGGTGACGTCCTTGTCGCCGGACCGCACGGGGAAGGTCACGTCGGCGACGGCGGCGCGGGCGCCGGGCACCGAACCCGCCTTGGCCACCAGGGAGTCGTCGAGCCGCGCATGGTCGGGCAGCGGGGTGCTGCTCTCGGACCTGCTGTCGCCGCTGCCCGTGACGAAGTGGGCCGACTGGTCGGCGGCGGCCACCACGGGCGCACCGGTGTAGCGGGTGGGCGGCACGGAGGCGCGCAGCCCCGTCTCCAGGAGGATCCCGCACGCGGCGACGATCAGCGAGGCCATCATCAGCGCGACGAACGTGCCGGCGAACGCGGCGGGTTTGAAGCGGACGGCCGCGCGGGCGAGGCCGTTGGGCAGGTACGCCATTACGCGGCCACCCCCGCGTAGGCGGCCGGAGCGGATAGGGCGGTCATGCGGGCCTTGATCTGCTCGGCGGACGCGCGCTCCAGGCGGTCGACGATGGAGCCGTCGGCGAGGAAGAGGACGCGGTCGGCGTGGGCGGCGGCGGCCGGGTCGTGGGTGACCATGACGACGGTGGCGCCCATGGTGTCGACGGCGGAGCGCAGCAGGCCGAGGACCTCGGTGGCCGTGGTGGTGTCCAGGGCGCCGGTCGGCTCGTCGGCGAAGATCACGTCGGGCTCGGTGACCAGGGCGCGGGCGATGGCGACGCGCTGCTGCTGGCCGCCGGAGAGCTGCCCGGGGCGGCGGCTCCCCTTGTCGCCGAGGCCGACGCGGGCGAGCATCTCGGCGGCCCTGCGGCGGTCGGGGCGACGGCCCGCCAGGCGCATCGGCAGGACGACGTTCTGCTCGACGGTCAGCGACGGCAGCAGGTTGAAGGCCTGGAAGACGAAGCCGAGGCGGGTGCGGCGCAGGGCGGTGAGCTTGTTCTCGCTCATGCCGGTGATCTCGGTGCCGCCGAGGTGGACGGTGCCCGAGCTCGGCCGGTCCAGGCCCGCCGCGCACTGCAGGAAGGTGGACTTGCCGGATCCGGAGGGGCCCATGACGGCGGTGAAACTGCCGCGCGGCAGGGCGAGGTCGATGCCGGCGAGGGCGTGCACGGCTCCGGCGCCGCGGCCGTACTGGCGGCGGACCCCGCGCAGCTCGACGGCCCAGTCACCGGGCCGGCTGCTCGGCATCGGGGGCACCATCGCCGCCCTCGTGCCTTCGTCGGTCCGGTTCTTCCGTCGCAGCCCCATGGCCGTGCCCGCCTTCCGTTCGTACGCCACTGGGACCTCGCCGTGAGACGCCCCTGGTCGATGTCTCGAACGTACGGATCCGGGGGTGGCGCGGACCATGAGGGCCGCTGGCGAACACGGGGTGGGGAGAACCCCACCTCAGGCCTTCAGAAGTCGCCGATCAGGTCGTTTGGTAACCTAAGTATTGACGCGTTCTTGACGCCCCCTTTGCCTTGAGCGCTGCTTTGCCCAGACGACTCGTACCGACCGAACAGAAGGAACGGGCCCATCGGACACGCAGACACCCTGATAGCCATGGGCGGCGCCTTTCTCGCCGCCGCCGTCCTCGCGCGCCTCGGCGGCCGCATCGGACTTCCCACCATCCCCCTCTTCATCCTGGCCGGGATCCTCCTCGGCCCCCACACCCCCGGCGTGGTCCTGGTCTCCGACCCCCACGACCTGGAGATGCTCTCGGCGCTCGGCCTGGTCCTGCTGCTCTTCTACCTGGGCCTCGAGTTCCACATGGACGACCTCAAGACCGGCGGCCGCAAGATGGCCGTCGCCGGCGGCGTCTACCTCGCCCTGAACGTCGGCGCCGGCCTGGGCTTCGGATTCGCGCTCGGCTGGGGCACCTCCGAAGCGCTGGTCCTCGCCGGAGTGCTCGGCATCTCGTCGTCGGCGATCGTCACGAAAGTCCTCGTCGACACCGGCAGGCTCGGCAATCCGGAGACGAAGCCGATCCTCGGCATCATCGTGGTCGAGGACATCTTCCTGGCGCTCTACCTCGCGGCGCTGCAGCCGATCCTGTCCGGCGCCGACAGCCTCTCCGCCGCCGTGATGGACGGCGGCAAGGCCTTCGGCTTCCTGCTGCTCCTCGCGCTCGCGGCCCGCTTCGGCACCCGCGTGATCGGCCGTCTCTTCGCCATCAAGGACGACGAGTTGCTCGTCATCTCCTTCCTCGGCGCGGCCGTCTTCGTCGCCGGGGTCTCGGAGTGGTTCGGCGTCGCCGACGCGATCGGCGCCTTCATGGTCGGCCTGATGCTGGGCAGCACCGCGTCCGGCAACCGCATCCGCAAGCTGGTGCACCCGCTGCGGGACGCGTTCGGCGCGATCTTCTTCTTCGCCTTCGGGCTCTCCATCGACCCCGGCGACCTGCCGGTGGTGCTGTGGCCGGTCCTCGCGGCGGTCGCGGTGACGCTCCTGATGAACGTCCTCGCGGGTCTCGGGGCTGCGCGGGTGTACGGCTTCGGGGCGGGCCCCGCGGCGAACATCTCCACGACGCTCCTCGCCCGCGGCGAGTTCGCGCTGATCCTCGCCACGATGGCGGCGGGCGCGGGCCTCGACGAGCGGCTCTCGCCCTTCATCGCGGGGTACGTGCTGCTGCTCGCGGTCCTCGGGCCGCTGGCCGCGGGGCGCTCGGAGTGGCTGGCGCGGATCCTGCCGGGCGGGCCGGACTACGCGGTGGCCGGGCCGAGTTCGCCGGAGAAGACGGAGCGGGCCTCGGCGAACAGCGTGCCGTAGTCGGATCCGTGGGCGGCCGTGACGCGATACGGGGCCTCCATGGCGTCCGGGTCGCCCACGGCTTCCCCCGTCACAGGGCGCGGGCAGCGGCTGCCCGCGCCCTGCCGCGTCCTGTTCACGCCTCCCGGCAGATCAGCAGCAGCGCCCTGTCGTCGTTCACGTCCTTCGCGACCGCCTCGATCAGGTGCCAGGCCGCGCCGTGGAAGCCGCCCGCCACATACCGGTCGGCCTCCCCCGTCAGGCGGTCCATGCCCTCGGCGATGTCGCGGTCGGAGGTCTCCACGAGCCCGTCCGTGAAGAGCATCAGGACGTCGCCGGGGCGCAGCATGCCCTTGACCGGGTCGAACTGCGCGCCGTCGTAGACGCCGAGGAGCGGGCCCTGGCCCGCCTTCTCCTCCCAGCGGCCGCTGCCCGCGCTGAGCTGGAGGCCCGGCGGGTGGCCCGCGGAGAAGAGTTCGTAATCGCCGGTCTCCAGGTCGAGGACCAGGTGGATGGAGGTCGCGAAGCCCTCGTCCCAGTCCTGGCGGAGCAGATAGCCGTTGGCGGCGGGCAGGAAGGCGTGCGGCGGCAGCGAGCCGAGCAGGCCGCCGAAGGCGCCGGACAGGAGCAGCGCGCGCGAGCCCGCGTCCATGCCCTTGCCGGAGACGTCGGTGAGGACGGCCTCCAGGGTGCGGCCGCCGTTCGTGCGGGCCGCGACGACGAAGTCGCCGGAGAAGGACTGGCCGCCGGCCGGGCGCAGCGCCATCTCGCGGTGCCAGCCGCGCGGCAGCTTCGGCAGCTTGCTCTGCACGCGGATGCGCTCGCGCAGGTCGAAGAGCATCGTTCCGCCGCCGCGCCAGGGCACGCCGACCCTGCTGCGGAACTGCGCGATGAGCAGCCCGAAGAAGCCGCAGGCCGCGACCACCAGGACGACGCCCGGCGTGACGCGCGAGGGTCCCTCCGCGTACGGGCCGAGCTGGACGGACTCCACGATCAGGGCCGCCGCCGACGCCGCGTACAGGCCGAGGAGGCTGGCGGGGCGGAGCAGCAGGCCGCCCGCGACGATGGGCAGGACCAGGGCGGCCGGCGAGCACCAGACGTTGTTGACGATCGTGCAGACGGTGATCACGGGGATGGTCAGCAGCAGTCCGGCCAGGGCGATCCAGTCGGAGCCGTCCCCGCGGAAGTAGTCGACACCGGATTTGCGCAGCGCGATGCGGGCCCGGTGCAGCCGCTTCTTCATCCGGGCCGTGAACGTCTCGGCTTCCGCACGCCGCTCCCGCCGTGCGCGCCGTTCTCCTCGTACCGCCATTGCTCGTGGACCTTATCCAGCGGGCCGGGCACTTCGCACGGGAGGTCCCAGTTGTCCCCCGTCAGGGGCACGCCCGGGACGGTCGGCGACGGCGGTCGAAGGGCCCTGCGGAGCGCGGAAATCCTGTCGCAACGCCCGTATCGCCCTGGTAGTCATGGCATATGACGAAAGACTTGAGGGTGCTCGACGAGGCCGACTGGGACAGGTGGTACGGGACGCTGGAGCGCGCCTTCGGCGGCGTCGCCGAGTCCGCCGACGAGCGGAAGCTGTGGCGCGCGCTCACCGAGGTCGAGCGGTCGATCGGCGTGTGGGACGGGGACGCGTGCGTGGGGACGGCGGGGGCGTTCTCCTTCCGCGTCACGGTGCCGGGCGGCGCGCTGGTGGACGCGGCGGGCGTGACGATGGTGGGCGTCGCGGCCACGCACCGCAGGCGCGGGATCCTCACCTCGATGATGCGGCGCCAGCTGGACGACGTCCGCGCGGGCGGCGAGCCGCTGGCCGTGCTCACCGCCTCCGAGCCGGTCATTTACGGCCGGTTCGGGTACGGCGCGGCCACCCAGCAGCTCAAGGCCCACATCGACACCGACCGCGTCTCCCTGTCCGTGCCGGCCGGTACGGACGACGTACGCCTGCGGTACGCGGAGCCCGCCGACGTCCACGACGCGTGCGAGGAGCTGTACGCACGCGTCGTCACCGAGCGGCCCGGCATGCTGGCCCGGCAGCCGGGCTGGGACCGGCTCAGGCTGCTCGACCCGGAGAGCGAGCGGGACGGCGCGTCCCCGCTGCAGTGCGTGGTCGCCGAGCGCGCGGGGGACCCGGTCGGGTACGCGCGGTTCGCCGTGAAGCCCGAGTGGGACTGGCAGGGCCCCAAGGGCACGGTCCACGTGCGCGACGTCGAGGCCCTGGACCCGGCGGCGTACGCGGCGCTGTGGCGGTTCCTCTTCGGCATCGACCTGACGTCGTCGGTCGTCGCGCACAACCGTCCGGTGGACGACCCGCTCCTGCAGCTCGTCTCCGACGTCCGCCGGTGCGGCCTCACGGTGCGGGACTCGCTGTACGTGCGCCTCGTCGAGGTGGGCGCGGCACTCCAGGCGCGTACGTACCAGGCGCCGCTGGACGTGGTGTTCGAGGTCGAGGACGCCTTCTGCCCCTGGAACGAGGGGCGTTGGCGGCTCACCGGCGACGCCAAGGGAGCCTCCTGCGAGCGCACAAAGGACGCCGCCGATCTCGCCCTGTCCGTACGGGAGTTGGGCTCCGCCTATCTCGGCGGGGTGTCCCTGTCCTCGCTCGCGGGCGCGGGCCGGGTGCGGGAGCTGCGCCGGGGCGCGCTGGCCGAGGCGTCGGTGGCGTTCGGCTCGGACGCGGCGCCGTGGCTGCCGCACGGGTTCTAGGCGGCGGCTCCGGCAGGGACCTTGGGCTTGCGGGTGGCCAGGTAGAGGGCGACGCACCAGCCGATGAACGAGGCGCCGAGGAGGAGGTTGACGACCAGCACCAGCCAGCGGTTCTCGACGCCTCGGTTGAAGGCGATGAGCGACGGCAGCAGATAGACCGCGGTGACGAGCACCACGAGCACGACGGCACCCAGGGGTCCTACGTCGTTGAACATCACTTGCTCCCCGAGGAACGTTGGCAGGTCGGGCACCAGAAGAGGTTGCGGGCGGCGAGGTCGGCGGTGCGGATCTCGCCGCCACAGACGTGGCAGGGCATGTTCGCCCTGCGGTAGACGTACACCTCGCCGCCGTGGTCGTCGACGCGCGGCGGGCGGCCCATCGCCTCGGGGGTGTGCTCAGGCCTGACGGTGTCGATCCGGCCCCGGCGCACACCCTCCCGCATCAGGTCCACGAGGTCCGCCCAGATCGCGGTCCACTGCGCCTCGGTGAGGTCCTTGCCCTGGGTGTACGGGTCGATGCCGTGCCGGAAGAGGACCTCGGCGCGGTAGACGTTGCCGACGCCCGCGATGACCTTCTGGTCCATGAGGAGGGCGGCGACGGTGGTGCGGCTGCGGGCGATGCGGCGGTAGGCCCTGTCCGGGTCGTCCGCGTCCCTGAGGGGGTCGGGGCCGAGCCGGTCGTGTATCGCCCGCTTCTCCTCGTCCGTGACGAGGGCGCAGGTGGTGGGGCCGCGGAGGTCCGAGTAGTACGTGTCGGTCGCGAGGCGCAGGCGGACCGTGTCCGTGGGGGGCGGGGCGGGGGCCTGCCCCAGGGTG
The DNA here is from genome assembly GCF_055558735.1 of Streptomyces sp. NPDC025651. Classification (NCBI taxonomy): domain Bacteria; kingdom Bacillati; phylum Actinomycetota; class Actinomycetes; order Kitasatosporales; family Streptomycetaceae; genus Streptomyces; species Streptomyces sp. NPDC025651. The sequence continues at coordinate 469,503 of NZ_JBVHLZ010000001.1, read as the reverse complement.
TACTTGCCGAAGAGGCCGAGGTGGACGTGGACCCAGTCGGCTTCGCCGAAGCCGAGGAAGAGGTGCTTGCCATGGGCCTCGGCGGTCTCCATCACCTGGCCGGTGATCAGGGCCGCGCTGTCGCTGAACTTGCCCTGGGGGCTGGTCGCCCGGACTTGGCGGCCCTCGAAGCGACTTCGGTGGTCGGCCGCCAGGCGGTGGATGGTGTGCCCCTCCGGCAACGGATCCTCCTCGGAGTGGTGATAGGCGGGCGTAGGGGCGGGTTCTTTTCCCCGATCCCGCCCCTTCCCGAAACCGGGGCTCCGCCCCGGACCCCGCTCCTCAGACGCCGGAGGGGCTGGAGATCACTGCTGAGGGTGGCCTTCGGGGATGGCGGGCAGCTCGCCCGTCTCCTCGTAGCGCGACAGCATCTCGATGCGGCGCGTGTGACGCTCCTCACCCGAGTACGGCGTGGCCAGGAAGATCTCGACGAACTTCGTCGCCTCTTCCTGCGTGTGCATGCGGCCGCCGATCGAGATCACGTTGGCGTTGTTGTGCTCACGGCCGAGCGCGGCGGTCTGCTCGCTCCAGGCCAGCGCGGCCCGTACGCCCTTCACCTTGTTCGCGGCGATCTGCTCGCCGTTGCCGGAGCCGCCGATGACGATGCCGAGGGCGTCGGGGTCCGCGGCCGTCCTCTCCGCGGCGCGGAGGCAGAACGGCGGGTAATCGTCCTGGGCGTCGTAGATGTGGGGCCCGCAGTCGACGGGCTCGTGGCCGTGGCTCTTGAGCCATTCGACCAAGTGGTTCTTGAGTTCGTAGCCGGCATGATCCGAGCCGAGGTACACGCGCATGCGTCCGAGTGTGGCACGTCATGGGGCGGGTAGCCGCGACGGGGCAGGTACTTGATCTTCCCGTTCGGGACCTTGGTCCAGGCCATTGGCCGGAATACAACGATCCGGATTCAGGACTTCCGTCCCGTTCGCCCCTGAGTTTGAATGCGGGGGCTCGTGACCCGAGAACTTAAGGATTCGTCCATGACCTCGCAACCCTCCCTTGCGAAGGCAGACAGCGCCCCCGCATCTCCTGGGGATCCGCAGTCTGGCGACAGTGGTGACACCGGCGACGGCCTGAAAGCGGGTCTCAAGAACCGCCACCTCTCCATGATCGCCATCGGTGGTGTGATCGGTGCCGGCCTCTTCGTCGGCTCCAGCTCCGGCATCGCCGCCGCCGGGCCCGCGATCCTCGTCTCGTACGCCCTCGTCGGCGCGATGGTCGTCCTCGTGATGCGGATGCTGGGCGAGATGGCCGCCGCACGGCCGACCTCCGGCTCCTTCTCCACCTACGCGGACCAGGCGCTCGGCCGCTGGGCCGGCTTCTCCATCGGCTGGCTGTACTGGTTCTTCTGGGTCGTCGTCCTCGCGGTGGAGGCCACCGCGGGCGCGGTGATCCTCAACGGCTGGATACCCGCCGTCCCGCAGTGGGGCTGGGCGCTCATCGTGATGGTGGTGCTCACCGCGACCAACCTCGTGTCGGTGGGCTCGTACGGCGAGTTCGAGTTCTGGTTCGCCGGGATCAAGGTCGTCGCGATCGGCGCGTTCGTCGCCATCGGTCTGCTCGCCGTCTTCGGCGTGCTGCCCGGCTCCGACAACCCCGGCGCCGGATTCGCGCACCTCACCGACGCGGGCGGCTTCCTGCCCAAGGGCGCGGGCGCCATCCTCACCGGTGTGCTGATGGTCGTCTTCTCCTTCATGGGCAGCGAGATCGTCACGCTGGCCGCGGGCGAGTCCGAGGACCCCCAGCGCGCGGTCACCAAGGCGACGAACAGCGTCATCTGGCGCATCGGCGTCTTCTACCTGGGCTCGATCTTCGTCGTCATCACGCTGCTTCCGTGGAACGACAAGTCGATCACCGAGAAGGGCAGTTACGTCGCCGCGCTGGACTCGATCGGCATTCCGCACGCCGGTCAGGTCATGAACGTCATCGTGCTCACCGCGGTCCTCTCCTGCCTCAACTCCGGTCTGTACACCGCATCCCGCATGGCGTTCTCGCTCGGCCAGCGCGGCGACGCGCCCAAGGCCTTCGCGCGGACCAACAAGCGGGGCGTGCCGCAGGCCGCGATCCTCGGCTCCGTCGTCTTCGGCTTCCTCGCCGTCTGGTTCAACTACCAGTGGAAGGACACCGTCTTCGACTTCCTGCTCAACTCCTCGGGCGCGGTGGCCCTGTTCGTGTGGCTGATCATCTGCTTCACGCAGCTGCGGATGCGCGGGATCATCCTGCGCGAGGAGCCGGAGAAGCTGGTCGTGAAGATGTGGCTCTTCCCGTACCTGACGTGGGTCACGATCGGGATGATCTCGTTCGTGCTCGTCTACATGCTCGTCGACGAGACCGGGCGCAAGCAGATCCTGCTCTCGCTCCTCGCGGCGGCGTTCGTGGTCGTCTTCTCGCTCGTACGGGAGAAGATCCGCCCTCGCGACGTGACGTCCGGCTGACCGATCTCCCTGCGAAGCCCCCGCGGTTGGACCGCGGGGGCTTCGCCGTGCCCGCTTCGCGTCCGCCGGGAAAACTTGACGGCTGGTGTCAGGTTATTGCGGGATGCTCCTCTCCGTCAGACAGAAGTACGCAGCTCAGCAGGCGTACGTGACTCAACGGAGGCTCGCCGTGGACTTCATCGACCAGCGACTCGTGTTCCGGCCCGACGACGCCGGGTACGACGAGGAACTCGCCGGATTCCAGACGGGCTTCGCGGTGCGGCCCGCCCTCGTCGTCGCCGCCCAGAGCGCCGAGGACGTCGTCGCCGCCGTGTCGTACGCGGCCGAGCGGGGGCTGCCCATCGGCGTCCAGGCCACCGGGCACGGCCTGCCGGGGGCCTCGGAGGGCGGCGTCCTCGTCAGCACCCGGCGGCTCGACTCCGTCACCGTCGACCCCGGGGCCCGCACCGTCACCGTCGGCGCGGGCGTCCGCTGGGGCCAGGTCGTCGAGGCCGCGGCGGAGCACGGGCTCGCCCCGCTCAACGGCTCGGCGCCGAGCGTCGGCGCCGTCTCGTACACGCTCGGCGGCGGACTCGGCCTGCTCGCCCGGGAGTTCGGATACGCGGCCGACCACGTCCGCTCCGTCGACGTCGTCACCGCGGACGGCACCCTGCGCCACGTCACGGCCGACAGCGACCCCGAGCTCTTCTGGGGCCTGCTCGGCGGCGGCGCCAACCTCGGCGTGGTCACGGAGCTGGAGATCGGCCTGGTGCCGGTGGCCAGGGTCTTCGGCGGGGCCATCGCGTTCGACGGCCGCGAGGTCGACCCGGCCGCCCTGCTGCGCGGCTACGAGGCGTGGACGCGGACCGTGCCCGACGCGGTGACCTCGTCGGTCTCGGCCCTGGTGTACCCGGACATCCCCCAGCTCCCGCCGCATCTGCGGGGCCGGTACCTCGTCTCGGTCCACGTCGCGTTCACCGGCCCGGCGGCGGAGGGCGAGCGGCTCGTGGCGCCGCTGCGGGAGCTCGGGCCCGCCCTTTCGGACACGCTGCGGGAGATGCCGTACACCGAGAGCGCCTCCATCCACAGCGACCCGGACTTCCCGCACGCCTACTACGCGGACAACGCGGTCCTGAGCGAGCTCGACGTCGAGGCGGCCGGTGAACTCCTCGCGCTGACCGGGCCGCGGGCGTCCTCGATGCACGTGGTGAAGATCCACCACCTGGGCGGGGCGCTCGCGCGGCCCGCGCGCAACGCGGTGTCCCACCGCGAGGCGGGCTGGGCGGCCATGATCCTGTCGCCGCTGGACGGAACGGACGTCGAGACGCTGCGGAAGGTGCACGCGCAGGCGTTCGGGAAGGTGGCGCCGCAGACCGTGGGGCGCTTCCTCAACTTCGTGTTCGGCGGCGGCGACAGGACCGAGGGGATCTACGCCCCGGACACGCGAAAGAGGCTCGCCGAGCTGAAGGCCACGTACGACCCGGCGAACCTCTTCAGGCGGAACTACGACGTCAGTTGAGTACGGGACTCCGGACGCTCAGCGGTCCAGGAGCTTCCACGCCGTGGGCAGCACGCCCATCGCGAGCGCGGCCTTGAGGGCGTCGCCGATCAGGAAGGGCGTGAGCCCGGCGGCGACGGCCTGGGTCAGCGACATGCCGGTCGCGGCGGCCAGGTACGGGACGCCGACCGCGTAGATGATCGCGGAGCCGAGGACCATCGTGCCCGCGGTGCGCCACGCGGAGCGGTCGGCGCCGCGGCGGGCGAGGGCGCCCACCACCGTGGCGGCGAGCAGCATGCCGAGGACGTAGCCGAGGGACGGGGCGGCGACGCCGGACCCGGCCTCCGCGAACCACGGCACTCCGGCCATGCCGACAAGGGCGTACAGCGCGAGGGAGAGGAAGCCGCGGCGGGCGCCGAGCGAGGTGCCCACCAGCAGTGCGGCGAAGGTCTGCCCGGTCACCGGCACCGGGGAGCCCGGCACGGGCACCGCGATCTGGGCGGCGATTCCGGTGAGCGCGGCGCCGCCGAGCACGAGGGCCGCGTCCTTGGCGCGGGACGCGGGCAGCAGGTCGGCGAGGACCTGGCCGGGGCGGGTGGTGGCGGCGGCGATGCTCATCGGGACTCCGCGGGGACGTGGGCAGGTGGGGACGCGTCGACGCTATCCCAGGCGGGGGCGGGGCGACACGGTCTCCGGCCGACAACCCCGGGGCGGGGCCTTGGTGGGCTCCGCACAAAGAGGGTCGTGTACACCTCGGGGGGCGTGATGCTCGTCACGGAGGTGGGCGGGTGGGTGGCTCGTTTTGCGCGGGGGGCCGCGGCCCGGGGAGACTGTAGGTTCCCGCCAAAGTCTTTTGAGCCCCGAGAGCAGCGCTGAGCACCATGCACGATCCGCAGGCCACGGCCGCGCCCCTCGGGGACGAGGCAGCGCCCCTCGGGGACGAGAACGAACCGCTCGCCGGCGGCCTGAAGCAGCGCCACCTCACCATGCTCGGGCTCGGCGGGGTCATCGGGGCCGGGCTCTTCGTGGGGTCGGGCGCCGGGATCTCCGTCGCGGGGCCCGGCATCGTCGTCTCGTACCTGATCGCGGGCGCGCTCGCGATGTGCGTGATGCGGATGCTCGGCGAGATGTCCGCCGCGATGCCCGCGTCCGGCTCCTTCTCGGTGCACGCCGAGCGGGCGCTCGGCCGCTGGGCCGGGTTCAGCGTCGGCTGGCTCTACTGGTTCCTCCTTGTGGTCGTGCTCGCCGTGGAGGCGACGGGCGCCGCGCAGATCGCGAACGCCTGGGCGCCCGCCGTGCCGCAGTGGGCCTGGGTCCTGATCTTCATGCTGGTCTTCACCGTCGCCAACCTCGCCTCGGTGAAGAACTTCGGCGAGTTCGAGTTCTGGTTCGCGGCCCTGAAGGTCTTCGCGATCGTCGCCTTCCTGGTCCTCGGCCTGCTCGCGATCTTCGGCGTGCTGCCGGACACGGACCCCGTCGGCTTCACCAACCTCACCGGGCAGGGCGGCTTCCTGCCGAACGGCTGGGAGGGCGTGGTCTCCGGCGTGCTCGCCGTCGTGTTCGCGTTCGGCGGCCTGGAGGTCGTCACGATCGCGGCCGCCGAGTCCGACGACCCGGTGCGCTCGGTCGCCCGCGCGGTGCGCAGCGCCGTCTACCGGATCCTCTTCTTCTACGTCGGCTCGATGCTGGTCATCGTGACGGTGCTGCCCTGGACGGCGCAGAAGGCGGGCGTCAGCCCGTACGTCGCGGTCCTCGACTCGATCGGGGTGCCGTCCGCCGGGACGATCATGAACATCGTGGTGTTCGTGGCGCTGCTCTCGGCGCTGAACGCCAACCTCTACGGCTCCTCCCGCATGGTCTTCTCGCTGGCCGAGCGCGGTGAGGCCCCCAAGGCCCTGCTGAAGGTGTCGGGCGGCGGGGTGCCGCGCCGGGCGGTCCTCGCCTCCGTCGCCTTCGGTTTCGTCTCGGTCCTGCTCAATCTGAAGTGGCCCGACTCCGTCTTCCTCTACATGCTCAACTCGGTGGGCGCGGTGCTCCTGTTCGTCTGGGCGCTGATCGCGGTCTCGCAGCTGCGCCTGCGCCGGCGCATCGAGCGCGAGGCCCCGGAGCGCCTGGTGCTGCGGATGTGGGCGTTCCCGTATCTGACGTGGGCGGCGCTGGTCGCGATGGCCGCCGTGCTCGTCCTGATGCTGGGCGACGACGGGGCGCGGCCGCAGCTGCTGTGGTCGGCGGGGGCGACGGGGCTCGTCCTCGCGGTGGCGGGGCTGCGGGAGTGGCGCGAGAGGCGTGCGTGAACAGCAGGTGAACTTGTTGTGCGCATTTCTTCACAACGTGTGAGCGTCGTGTCCGTATAGCGGTCAGCTGTTCCCTGTCAGCGGTACCGGACCTCAGACTGTGGGCCGCTCGCTCCCCCGTCTCAGCTACTGAACAGGGCACGCCCATGTCTCGGACGTCCACCCCCCAGGACACAGCACCCGAAGCAGCACCCAAGGCCGACTCCCCGCTGGCGCACGGCCTCAAGCAGCGGCACCTCTCCATGATCGCCCTTGGCGGCGTGATCGGCGCGGGCCTCTTCGTGGGCTCCGGGGCGGGCATCGCCGCGGCCGGCCCCTCGATCGTCCTCGCCTATGCGATATCCGGCGCGCTCGTCATGCTCGTGATGCGCATGCTGGGCGAGATGTCGGCCGCGAACCCGGCGTCGGGCTCCTTCTCCGTCCACGCCGAGCGGGCCATCGGCCCCTGGGCGGGCTTCACCGCGGGCTGGGGCTTCTGGTTCCTGCTCTGCGTCGCCGTCGGCCTCGAAGGCATCGGCGCCGCGAAGATCATGGTGGGCTGGTTCCCCGACAGCCCCGAGTGGGCGTGGGTCGCCCTCTTCATGCTGGTGTTCTGCGGCGCGAACCTGACGGCCGTGAAGAACTTCGGCGAGTTCGAGTTCTGGTTCGCCGCCCTCAAGGTCGGCGCCATCACGCTCTTCCTGGGCATCGGCGTCCTCGCGATCCTCGGCATCCTGCCCGGCTCGGACGCCTCGGCCCCCGGCCTGGAGAACCTCACCGGCGAGGGCGGCTTCATGCCGAACGGCACGGACGGCCTGATCATCGGCCTCCTCGCGTCCGTCTTCGCGTACGGCGGTCTGGAGACCGTCACGATCGCCGCCGCCGAGTCCGAGAACCCGGTCAGGAGCGTCGCCAAGGCCGTGCGCACCGCGATGTGGCGCATCGCCCTCTTCTACGTCGGCTCGATGCTCGTCGTCGTGACGCTGCTGCCGTGGGACAACAAGGAGGTCGCCGCCAAGGGCCCCTACGTCGCCACCCTCGACCACCTGGGCATCCCCGGCGCCGGCGAGATCATGAACGTCATCGTCCTGATCGCCCTGCTCTCCGCGATGAACGCCAACATCTACGGCGCCTCGCGCATGTCGTACTCCCTCATCGAGCGCGGCCAGGGCCCCAAGGCGCTCGGCAAGGTCTCGGGCGGCGTGCCGCGCTACGCGGTCCTCGCCTCCTCCGTCTTCGGCTTCGTCTGCGTGCTGCTCAGCTACTGGCGCCCGGACGACGTCTTCCCCTGGCTGCTGAACATGATCGGCGCGATGATCCTGGTCGTCTGGATCTTCATCGCGGTCTCGCAGCTGATCCTGCGCCGGCGCACGGAGCGCGAGGCTCCGGAGAAGCTGGTCGTGAAGATGTGGGCGTTCCCCTTCCTCACGTGGGTGGCGCTCGCCGCGATGGCGTACGTCTTCTACCTGATGACGGACCAGCCGGACACGCGCAAGCAGCTCCTCGCCACGGGAACGTTGACGCTGGTGCTTGCCGTGATCGGAGTCGTGCGGCAGAAGATGGCGGAGAAGAAGGGCGCGGCGGTCGACGCCTAGGCACCGCCCCGAACCACGCGAAGAGCCCTGGACCCTCGGGTCCAGGGCTCTTCGCGTGTCCAGATATTCCCTTGTGGACCTAGGACGAAGGGCTGATCAACTTCGCGAGCCTGCTGCTGCTAGCCTGCAGTTGCGCATGAATTGCAATAAGCAGCAGTCGGAGGGCTCGGATCATGGCCATTTACACGCTTCCTGAACTTCCGTACGACTACGCGGCGCTCGAACCTGTCATCAACCCGCAGATCATCGAGCTGCACCACGACAAGCACCACGCGGCGTACGTGAAGGGCGCGAACGACACTCTTGAGCAGCTGGAGGAGGCGCGCGACAAGGAGACGTGGGGCGCCATCAACGGCCTGGAGAAGAACCTCGCGTTCCACCTCTCCGGCCACATCCTCCACAGCATTTACTGGCACAACATGAACAGCCCGAAGGACGGTGGCGGCGGCGAGCCGCTGGCCGCGGACGGCGTGGGCGACCTCGCCGACGCGATCACCGAGTCCTTCGGCTCCTTCGCCAAGTTCAAGGCGCAGCTGACCAAGGCCTCGGCCACGACGCAGGGTTCGGGCTGGGGCGTCCTCGCCTACGAACCGCTCAGCGGCCGCCTCATCGTCGAGCAGGTCTACGACCACCAGGGCAACGTCGGCCAGGGCTCGACGCCGATCCTGGTCTTCGACGCCTGGGAGCACGCCTTCTACCTGCAGTACAAGAACCAGAAGGTCGACTTCATCGAGGCCATGTGGCAGGTCGTCAACTGGCAGGACGTGGCCAAGCGTTACGCGGCCGCGAAGGAGCGGGTCAACAGCCTGCTGCTGGCCCCGTGAGCCAGGGCTGTCGTCCGCTCCCCCGGTGACAGCCCGTGAACGTCCTGCCTCGTGATCGTCTTCTCAACCTTCACCGAGGCAGGCGGATAGAGGAAAGGCCCCCGTGAGGACGTGACTCACGGGGGCCTTTCGGTATGCCGGTTCCGGTGGTGCTCGCCCAGGACCCGTCAGTCGAAGATCGGGCCCTGCGTCCTCGTGCGCTTGATCTCGTAGAAGCCCGGGATCGACGCCACCAGGAGCGTGCCGTCCCACAGCTTCGCCGCGTCCTCGCCCTTGGGGGCCGGGGTGACGACCGGGCCGAAGAAGGCGATCTGCTCGCCGTCGGCACCGGGGACGGCGATGACGGGCGTGCCGACCTCCTGGCCGACCTTGTCGATGCCCTCCTTGTGCGAGGCGCGCAGCTCGGCGTCGTAGGCGTCCGAGTCCATGTAGTCCGCGAGGTCCGTCGGCAGGCCCACGTCCTGCAGGGCGCCGATGACGGCCTCGCGGGTGGGGCCCTCGCCGCGGTTGTGGAAGCGGGTGCCGAGCGCGGTGTAGAGCTTGCCGACGACCTCGTCGCCGTGCTTCTGCTGCGCGGCGACGGCGACGCGCACGGGGCCCCAGGCCTTGGTCTCCAGCATCTCGCGGTACTCCGCGGGGACCTCGTCGAGCTTGTCCTCGTTCAGGACCGCGAGGCTCATCACGTGCCAGCGGACCTCGATGTCACGCAGCTTCTCGACCTCGAGGACCCAGCGGGAGGTCATCCAGGCCCACGGGCACAGCGGGTCGAACCAGAAGTCGACGGGGGTCTTGCTGCCGTTCTCCGACATGTCTCTCCCTAGGGAATCCGTTCGCATCTGGCGGGGAAAACGTCAGTGGCGCACCGGGGCATTCCCGGATGTCGGCCGCAGGCGGCACATGCGAGGATCGTAGACATTCGTACGAGTCTTGCGAGTCACAAGGGAGTGCCGCCCGTGCCCGGTGAGAATCTGTCCCGCGACGAGGCCCACGAGAGGGCCGCGCTGCTGTCCGTCGATGGATACGAGGTCTTCCTCGACCTCCGCTCGGCGGTGGGCGAGAGCGGTCAGGAGCCGCGCACGTTCCGCTCGGTGACCACGATCCGCTTCCGCAGCGCCGAGCCGGGCGCCGCGACCTTCGCGGACCTGCTCGCGCCGAGCGTCACGGCGGTCTCGCTGAACGGCAAGGACCTGGACCCCTCCGAGGTCTTCGACGGCACCCGGATCACGCTGGAGGATCTGGCCGAGGAGAACGAACTGGTGGTGGACGCCCAGTGTGCCTACAGCCGCACCGGTGAGGGCATGCACCGCTTCGTCGACCCGGAGGACGGCGAGGTCTATCTCTACACGCAGTACGAACCCGCGGACTCCCGCCGCGTCTTCGCGGGCTTCGAGCAGCCCGACCTGAAGGCGCCCTACCGCTTCGAGGTGCGGGCCCCCGAGGGCTGGACCGTGTGGTCGAACGGCGTCGGCGAACTGGCCGACGGCGTCTGGAAGTTCGCCGAGACCAAGCCGATCTCGACGTACATCACGGCGATCGTGGCCGGCCCGTACCAGTACGTGACGGACACCTACGAACGCGTCCTCGCCGACGGCACGCGCCTGGAGATCCCGCTCGGCGCGATGTGCCGCAAGGGCCTCGCCCCGCACTTCGACGCCGACGACGTCTTCCTGATCACCAAGCAGGGCCTGGACTTCTTCCACGACAACTTCGACTACCCCTACCCCTTCTGGAAGTACGACCAGGCGTTCGTGCCGGAGTACAACCTGGGCGCGATGGAGAACCCCGGTCTCGTGACCTTCCGCGAGGAGTTCATCTTCCGCGGCAAGGTGACCCAGGCGTCGTACGAGCGCCGGGCCAACATCATCCTCCACGAGATGGCCCACATGTGGTTCGGCGACCTCGTCACCATGCGCTGGTGGGACGACCTGTGGCTCAAGGAGTCCTTCGCCGACTTCATGGGCTCCTTCTCGATGGTCGAGGCGACCCGCTTCACCAACGGCTGGGTCACCTTCGCCAACAACCGCAAGGCGTGGGCCTACCGCGCCGACCAGCTGCCCTCCACGCACCCGGTCACGGCCGACATCCGCGACCTGGAGGACGCCAAGCTCAACTTCGACGGGATCACGTACGCGAAGGGAGCGAGCGTCCTGAAGCAGCTCGTCGCGTACGTCGGGCGTGACGCGTTCCTCGAAGGCACCCGGCGCTACTTCAAGCGGCACGCGTACGGCAACACCGTCCTCGGCGACCTGCTCTCGGTCCTGGAGGAGACCTCCGGGCGCGACATGGCGTCGTGGTCGCGGGCCTGGCTGCAGACCGCGGGCGTCAACTCCCTGACGCCGCAGGTCATCCTGAACGCGGAGGGCCGGATCACCGAGCTCGCCGTGGTGCAGGAGGCCGCCGAGTCGCATCCGGAACTGCGCCCGCATCGCGTGGCGGTGGGCCTGTACCGCAGGGCGGCGGGCGGCGCCCTGGAGCGGTACGCCCGCGCGGAGCTCGACGTCGACGGGCCGCGCACGGTGGTGGCCGAGCTGGCCGGCCAGGAGGCCCCCGAGCTGGTCCTGGTCAACGACGACGACCTCACGTACTGCAAGATCCGCTTCGACGAGAACTCGCTGGCGACGCTGCGGGAGCACCTCGGCGACATCCCCGACCCTTCCCCGAGCTCTTCGGGCAGGGGATACCCCATGGCCCGCGCGCTGTGCTGGTCCGCGCTGTGGAACCTCACGCGGGACGGCCTGATGCCCGCCCGCGACTTCATCGGCCTGGTGCTGCGCTTCGCCGGGCGCGAGAGCGACATCGGCGTGCTGCACATGCTGCACATGTGGGCGAACACCGCCCTCACCAGCTACACCTCTCCCGCCTGGCGCGAGGAGGGCGGCCGCGCGCTCGCCGAGGGTGCGCTGCGGGAGCTGCGGATCGCGGAGCCGGGCAGCCAGCACCAGCTGACGTGGGCGCGGTTCTTCGCGGCGGTGGCGTCCTCGGCGGCCGATCTCCAGCTGCTGCAGGGCCTGTTGGACGGCACGGCCAAGATCGACGGCCTGGACGTCGACCAGGAGCTGCGCTGGGCGTTCCTGAGCCCGCTGGCCGCGCACGGCGTCGCCGACGAGGAGGCCATCGCGGCCGAACTGGCCAGGGACGACACGGCTTCCGGCAAGCGGCACCAGGTGCGCTGCCTGGCCGCGCGGCCCTCCGCGGCGGTCAAGGCCCAGGCGTGGGCCTCCGTGGTGGAGTCGGACGCGCTGTCCAACGCCCTGGTGGAGGCGACGATCGCGGGGTTCACGCAGCCCTCGCAGCGCGAGCTGGCCGCGCCGTACGTCTCCAAGTACTTCGCCGCCATCGAGCGGGTGTGGGCCGAGCGGTCCATCCAGATCGGCATGGACGTGGTGAAGGGCCTCTTCCCGCATCTGCAGGGCGACGAGGCGACGTTGGCGGCCGCGGACGCGTGGCTCACGGCGCATGCCGGGGCGGCGCCCGCTCTGCGCCGCCTGGTCCTGGAGGCCCGCGACGACCTCGCGCGGTCGCTGCGGGCCCAGGCCTGTGACGGCGGGGCCGCCGTGGCCTAGGGCTGTGCGCTTCGGCGGGCGTCCCGTGGTGTCCTCCCGGCACCGCGGGGCGCCCGCCCCCGCGCGCCCCTCAGGCCTCGGGCGGCCTCCTGCGGCATGCCGGGAGCTTCCCTTCATCGGCAGTCGAACGTCCGTGCTTTAGGGCGAGCTTGTCCGGATTTGTCGACGGGCGTGTAACAGCGGTTAGCGGGGCGGCCGGCCGAGGGAACGACCGGGTCATGAACCACAACACCCCGCTCTCCCCGCTCCCCCTGACCCACCTCGCCGACGCCCAGCTCCGCGTCATGAGCACCGCCCAGCTCCGCGAGCACGGCGTCTCCTCCGCCGACGCGGGCACCCACTGCCGGCCCGGCGGCCCCTGGCAGCAGATCCTGCCGGGTGTGTGCCTGCTGCACCCGGGCCCGCCGACCAGCGAGGAGCGGCTGCACGGCGCGCTGCTCTACGCCGGCCGCCCGCCCGCCAGGACCGCGCAGGGCATCCCCGGCCAGCCCGGCGCGGGCGAGCCGCACGCCCCGTACGCGGACGCGATGATCACCGGCCTCGCGGCGCTCGCCCTGCACCGCTTCTCGTCCGCTCCCCCGCTGCTCTCCCTGGACCGCATCGACGTCCTGGTGCCCCGCACCCGCCGCCTGCGTTCCGTCGGGTTCGCGCGGCTCGTGCGCAGCCACACGATGCCGACTCCCCAGCAGATCACGGGAGTTCCGGTCGCCCCCGTGCCCCGCGCCCTCGCCGACGCGGTCGCGCAGCTCGCCGAGGCGGGCGCCGTGCGCAGGCTGCTCACCGAGGCGGTGCGCGGCGGACACTGCGAACCGGCCGCCATCGTCCGGGAGTTGAACCACGCCCGGCTGCTCGGCCGCCCGCACGTCGTGGACGCCGTCGACTCGCTGCTCGCCGAAGGGCGCGCCATCGCCGAGGACCGGCTGTACCGCATGGTCGCCGAGCACGGCCTGCCCGATCCGATGTGGAACGTCGACCTGCGGCTGCCGGGCGGGCCGCACCTCGGGGGCGTCGACGCGTACTGGCCGGACCAGGCCGTCGCCGTGGAGCTGGACACGAGGGCGCCCCGCCAGGACGAGGACGCCATGTGGTCCGAGTACGCCCGCAAGCGGGAGCACCTGGAGCGGCTCGGGATCACCGTCGTCCACATCACCCCGAAGAAGCTTCGGGATGCGCTGGAGCAGCAGGCGGCGGTGGTCCGGACCGCGTTGATGGCCTCCGGTGACCGGGAGCCCGCCGCGTACGTGGTGGTCCTGCCGAGATAACGGGGGCGTTGCGATCTGCTGGGCAGGAGGGGAGTGCAGGGGCGGTCATCCCGGGTATCGGGGTCCCGCCCCTGTGCGTTTGCCCGCAGACCGCATGTGGCTGGTCGCGCAGTGCCCCGCGTCCCTTACGGGGCTGCCCCGCGCCGCGGTCAATCCCGGCTGCAGAACTCCGCCTCCAGGATCGTTCCGAGGGTTCCGCCAGGGCCGTTGAAGTTGAGCGCCATCGCGTGACGGCCGTCCGCCGTCGTCAGTGCCGCGGACGCCGAGCCGTGGATGTCGCCGCCGTGGCCCCAGAGCTTCGTGCCACACGGGGCCCTGAAGGGTTCGATGCCGAGCCCGTACCGCCGGCCGGGCTGGTCATCTCCCTTCGGGACGGTGGTCAGCATCTCGGCGAGTTGCTTCTTCGGCAGGAGCTTGCCGCGCAGCAGTGCCGTGTAGAAGCGGTTCAGGTCCGCCGAGTTCGAGATCATCTCGCCCGCCGCGCCCGCCACGGACGGGTTGAACCCCGTCACGTCGTGGTTCTTGGCGTCAGGAGCGTCCGAAAGCTTGGTGTACGCCCGCGAACTCGGCTTCGGTACGGCGGGGTCGGTGCCCGGGACGGACGTGGCGCGCAGGCCGAGCGGCTTGATGACACGCTGCCGGATCTGCTGCGCGTACGGCGTGCCCGTGACCTTCTCGATGATCATTCCGGCGAGTACGTAGTTGGTGTTGGAGTACTTCCACGCGGTGCCGGGCTCGAAGTCCGGCTTGTGGCGCATGGCGATGGCGACCTGCTGTTCGGGGGTCCAGGTGTCGTGGCGATGCTTGAGGAACTCCTCCGTGAACACCTTCCGCCGGAAGTCGTCGTCCGTCGTCACGTCGAAGATTCCGCTGGTGTGGTTGAGGAGTTGGCGCACGGTGACCCGGTCGCCGTCGTGACCGTTCCCCTCGACGACGCCCGGCAGCCACGTCCCGACCGTGTCGTCCAGGTCGAGTCTGCCCTCGGCCTGCAACTGGAGAAGGACCGTCGCGACGAAGGTCTTGGTGATGCTGCCCGCTCGGTAGCGGTCGTGCTCTCCGCGCGGGGTGCCCCGGTCCAGGTCGCCGATGCCCGCGGCGGCGTTCCAGGGGCCGTGCCGGTCCGTCACCTGCGCGGTCACTCCGGGGGCGTCCTCGTTCACGGCGGCCTCCATCGCGCGCAGTGTCGCGCGGTGCCGGTCCCCGTCGCCGGGCGTCACCGCGAGCGCGGGGGCCGCGAAGGCCCCCGCGGCCACCGTCGCCGCGACCGCCGTTGCCGCCGCTCGCCTCCATCGTGTGCCTGCCGCCATGTCCCGCCCCTTCCGTGCACAGCTCTGTCGGCCGTTGTCGGCCGGGGGGACTCGCGGACCCGGTGCCGGGTTGAGCGGCATCGCAGGGTTGAGCCCGATTCAGCCTTTCCGCAGGATCAGTTCCGTGTTCCGGTCCCCCGCGTCGCCGCCCAACGCGGGCTTGGCGCCGGGGGCGTTGAAGGACAGCTCGCGGTAGAGCGCGCAGAGGCCGGTCTGGGAGAGGTCGGCGAAGTCGGTGCGGTGCGGGGCGGCGGACTCGATCAGCGTGGTGAACAGCGAGAGCGTGCCGTCGTGGTTGTCGGTGAGCTCCACCACCCGCGCCAGCTGCGGGAAGTCTATGTGCGAGGCGGTGGACACCTCCCAGAAGGAGCCGTGCGGGGTGCGGTGCGGGGTGATGGCGTTCTTGTGGCTGTGGCCGTTGACCCAGGCCACGACGGAGCGGTGGCGGCCGAGCAGCGAGACGATCTCGTCGCCGCCGTGCCGGGCCTCGCCGGGCCGCGCCGGGTCGTGCCGCAGGTTCCGCATGGTCCTGCTGGTGTGGTGGCTGAGGACGACGACGTACGAAGGGCCGCCGGAGCGGCTTTCGTTCGCCGTCAACACGCGCTCCAGCCAGCGCAGTTGTGTGGTGCCGAGCGAGCCTTCGTAGTGGCCGCCCGGGTCGGTGGTGTCCAGGCTGATGCCGAGCACGTCGTCGCTGATGCGGAAGGAGTAGTACTGGGTGGCGGAGGCGAGGTTCTCCTGGGTGTAGCCGTGGCCGATGGGGCCGGGTCCCGCGTGTGCCGGGTCCAGGTGCGCCTGGATGTACTCGGCGGGGGTGAAGGGCGCCCGTGACGGGTCCGGCGTGATGGACCGCATGCGCCGCCTCTCGCTCTTGAGGAGCTCCTTGAAGTGCGCGCCCTTGGGGTCGCGGCCCTTCTTCACGGCCTTCCACAGGGCGGCGCCGCGCGTCTCGTCCAGGGACATCAACTTCTTGTCCCCGACGGCGAATTCGGAGAAGTACGAGTCCTTGGGCGCCCAGCAGCCGCCGGGCAGCGCGTCGTGGTTGCCGACCGTGGAGTACCAGGGCAGGCCGAGGCCGGGGCTGTTGACCTCGCGGATCGCGGCGTCCAGGAAGCCGTGCAGGCGCGGGAAGCCGAGCTGCTTGTCGGCGTCGCGCAGGGCGTCGTCCGGGTGCCAGAACAGCTTCAGGCCGCTGGACTGCACGCCTTCGTAGCGGCGCGGGTCACCGGTGTTGGGGGTGATGCGGCCGCCGTTCATCACCGTGAGGAACCAGTCCAGTTCGGCACGGGAGTTGTTGTCGGTGTTGTCGCCGGTCGTCACCACGCAGTGCAGCGGCGCGCCGGTGGCGGGCGCGCCGCGCAGGGCGTTGACCCGCTCGACCAGGGAGGCGGCGCCGGCCACCGACAGGGACTCGTGGGGCCGCCAGGCGCTCGCGGTCTGCGCGCGCAAGTACTCGTAGCGCAGGGGGTGTTGCACGTCGACCAGGTGCAGGTCCGTGAACTGGACGAACGCGGCGAGCGCGGTGCGCCGTTCCTCGCGCCCCGCCCCGGCCGCCGCGAGGTCGCCGCGCACGACGCGCCGCCATGCCGGACCGTCGCCGAGCCGCCGATAGCCGGAGGTGCCGCGCGCGGCGGCGACGGTGAGCAGGGTGGTGCCGCCCCTGTAGGGCGCGAGGGGCGCGGCGGGCGCGGGCCGGGAGCGGGGGACGGCGGCGTGCCCCGCGGACGCGGCGTTGCCGGAGCCCGCGCCGGGGCCGAGCGCGTAGCCGATCCCCGCGGAGAGGGTGACCGCCCCGGTGGCGGCCAGGAACGCGCGTCGGTCGAGGGAAGCGGTGGCCGTGGTCGCCGTTCGGGCGGCGGCCGTGGCGGTTGCGGTGGCGACGGTGCGTATGCGCGACATGGCGCGGTCTCCCCGGGTGCGAACGCGTCGGCAGTGGTCGCGGGGGGCCCGGGCCTGGGTGCGGCCTGCGAACTCCCCGCTCGTACTGGATCGTTGGCAGCGGGGGTGACCTGCGCGTGAACGAGACCGCAACGGGCAGCGCCGATCACCGTACGTGGATCATCAGACACCCTGCGCGGTCACGTGACCCTCTCCGGGCGGAGAGGAAGCGGTCACTCCACGTTCACCTTCCGGGGAAGGGAAGGCGGGGAGCGGGGTCAGCGGGCGGGGCCCGTGGCGCCGCTGTGCCCGTCGGCCGGACGGGTGCGCCACAGCTCCAGGCCGATGTCGACGAGCCCGACGCGGTCGAGGTCCGGCACGGACTCCAGGGGGTGCCAGGCCGCGAGGTCCGTGGAGCCCTCGGTCTCGTGGCGCAGCTCGCCGCCGGTGATCCGCCCCTCGTACACGATCCGCAGGCCGTGGAAGTCGGCGACGGCGCCCAGCCTGCGCGGGTAGCGGCGGCGCAGGCTGTCGATGCCGAGCAGCGCGACCGGCTCGACGACGTAGCCGGTCTCCTCGTCGGCCTCGCGGATCACGGTGTCGTAGGGGTCCTCGCCGTGGTCCATCCCGCCGCCGGGCAGCGTCCAGCGCTTGCTGCCGTCACCGGCCACCCAGCGGGCCAGCAACACCTGCCCGTCGCGTACGCATACGGCGTAGGCCGCCACCCTCAGCTCTTTGTGCACAAGGTGACGCTAGCCCCCGGGACGCGGATTGGCAGGGGAGAACGGCGCCTGACGGTGCGGGAACCCGGGCGGCAGGGGGTTCGGACCGCGTCCGGGGCCATCGTGGCCTCCCGTGGGGTGCGGGCCGGCCGCGGGTTCGTCGTGGCTTGTCGCGCAGTTCCCCGCGCCCCTTCGGGGCCCTGCGGTCAACCAGTCACGTACCCTTGAGCGGTTAGCCCCGAAGGGAGCCCCCATGCCCGCCGCCAAGAGCCCGCACGACCCTCGCCCCCTCACCGGCGAGCCGCTCTCCCTCGACCTGCTCAACACCCGCTGGGTCCACGACGGCGTACGTGAGGACCTGCTGACCGACACCGAAGGGCTCGCGGTCTGGCTTGCGGCCAACGGGCTCGACGGGCGCTTCGCCGCGGACGGGCCGACCCTGGAGCACGTCCTGCGCGCCCGCGACGCGCTCGCCTCCGTGGTGGACGGCCCCGGCGACCCGGCCGGGATCGCCCGCGTCGACAAGGTCCTCGGGCACGGCCGCATCCGCGCGACGCTGACCGCCGAAGGCCCCGGCGAGGAGCCCGAGTTCAGGGACGCGACCTGGGGCGCCGCGTGGCTCGCGGCGCGCGACTACCTGAACCTCCTGGCCGCCGCGCCCGACCGGATCCGCGGCTGCGCCCACGAGGCGTGCGTCCTGCACTTCTTCGACACCTCGCGGAACGGCACGCGCCGCTGGTGCTCCATGGCGGCCTGCGGGAACCGCGCGAAGGCCTCGCGGCACTACGCGCGCTCGCGCGAGACGTGACGGGGCCGGGAACAGTTCCCGGCGCAAGTCCCTCTATACACCGCCTTGTCCGCCATGGCGCATGGCGGAATTACGCCATGCCCGATCACAGCTCGGACAACTCTCCCCAAACGGCAGTCACTTGCGTAAGGCTGAGCGGTCATCCGGCCCCGCATTCCGGAACTTCCCGTAATGCGGGGCCGTATCGACCCTCCTCCCGACCTTCACGCAGGGATGCCGATGCCCAGATCCAGTTCCAGCGCCAGACGCGCGCCCCGCCTCGCGATAGCCGTCGGCCTGACCGCCGCGCTCTGCGCGACCGGGGCCGCCCCGATGGCCTTCGCGGCGGACGGCGGCGGCCCCGCCGACAGCACGACCGCCCCCAAGTCCGCGGGCGACAAGCTCGGTTCGGCCGACGCCGATCTGCTCGCCGACGCCAAGGCGGACGGCGAGAAGACCGTCACGATGATGGTCGCCACCGCGCCCGGCGCCACCGAGCAGGTCGCAGGCCGGCTCGACGCCGTCAAGGGCGGCTCGGTGGGCCGCACCGACGACAAGCTCGGCTACGTCCGCGCGACCGTGCCGACGGGCAGGGCCGACGCCGCGATCAAGTCGGCGTCGAAGCTGTCGTCCGTGCACGGCATCGATCTGCGCCACGAGATCGAGCTGGACGACCCGACCCCGGCGGCGGACCGCGCCAAGGGCGCGAAGCCGGCCGCCAAGGGGACGTACCCGGGGCCGGACGAGAACACCCCCGCGAAGAACCCGTACAACCCGTCCGCCGAGACGGGCGCCGTCGACTTCGTCAAGAAGCACCCGAAGGCGGACGGCCGCGGCATCACCATCGGCATCCTGGACTCCGGCGTCGACCTCGGCCACCCCGCGCTGCGGAAGACCACCACCGGCGAGCGCAAGATCACCGACTGGGTCACCGCGACCGACCCGATCGTGGACGCGGACGGCACCTGGCGGCGCATGACCAACCCGGTCAAGGGCCCCGTCTTCACCTGGGACAGCGAGACGTGGAAGGCCCCGGCGGGCTCCTTCCAGGTCAACCGCTTCCGCGAGTCGGCCACCACCGGCGGCGACGCCAAGGGCGACATCAACCGCGACGGCGACACCACCGACAGCTGGGGCGTGCTCTACGACCCGGCGGCCGGGACGGTCCGCGTCGACCTGAACGACAACAACGACTTCACCGACGACGAGGCGATGAAGCCGTACAAGGAGGACCACCAGGTCGCCTACTTCGGCAAGGACGACCCGGCGACCGACGTCGTCGAGCGCGTCCCCTTCGTCGTCGAGATCCGCAAGGACGTCCCGACCGACCCGTACGGCGGCGACTGGGTCGGCAAGAAGGCCGACTTCGTCAACATCGGCGTCATCGAGTCCGAGCACGGCACGCACGTCGCGGGCATCACCGCGGCCAACGGCCTGTTCGGCGGCAGGATGAACGGCGCCGCCCCCGGCGCCAAGCTGGTCTCCTCGCGCGCCTGCACCTGGACCGGCGGCTGCACCAACGTCGCGCTCACCGAGGGCATGATCGACCTCGTCACCCGGCGCGGCGTCGACATCGTGAACATGTCGATCGGCGGCCTGCCCGCCCTGAACGACGGCAACAACGCGCGCGCCGAGCTCTACACCCGGCTCATCGACACCTACGGCGTGCAGCTGGTGATCTCCGCGGGCAACAGCGGCCCCGGCGCGAACACCATCGGCGACCCCGCGCTCTCCGACAAGGTCATCTCGGTCGGCGCCGCCATCTCCAAGGAGACCTGGGCCGCCAACTACGGCTCCCAGGTGGAGCGTTCGTACGCGATGATGCCGTTCTCCTCGCGCGGCCCGCGTGAGGACGGCGGCTTCGCGCCGATCATCTCGGCGCCCGGCTCGGCCATCAACACCACGCAGACCTGGCTGCCGGGCTCCCCGGTCGCCGAGGCCGGCTACCAGCTGCCCGCCGGCTACTCGATGCTGCAGGGTACGTCGATGGCGTCCCCGCAGGCCGCGGGCGCCTCGGCGCTGCTGCTCTCCGCCGCGAAGCGGGAGAAGATCGACCTCACCCCGGCGAAGCTGCGCACCGCGCTGACCTCGACCGCGGAGCGCATCCGCGGCGAGCAGGCGTACGCGCAGGGCACCGGCCTGATCGACGTCGTCGAGGCCTGGGACGCCATCGAGGACGACGCGAAGGCGCACACGTACTCGGTGAAGGCCCCGGTCGACACCGCCCTGGAGCAGGAGCTGAAGAAGCCCGGCACCGGCGTCTACGACCGCGAGGGCGGCCTGAAGGCCGGCCAGAAGCGGACGTACGACGTGACGATCACGCGCACCTCGGGTCCGGACCGCGGCGTCCGCCACGAGCTGGACCTGGCCAACAACCACGAGGGCACGTTCAAGATCCTCGGTGACGACGAGGTGACGCTGCCGCTGAACAAGCCGGTCACCGTCAAGGTCCAGGCGAAGGCCAAGTCGGCGGGGCTGCACAGCGCGATCCTCACCGTCGACGACGAGCGCACCGAGGGCGTCGACCAGCAGATCATGTCGACGGTCGTCGTCTCGGCGCCGCTCGCCAAGCCGTCGCACACCTTCTCTGCCGAGGGGTCGGTGCAGCGCAGCGCCCCCACGTCCTACTTCGTCACCGTCCCCAAGGGCGCCAAGTCCCTTGAAGTCTCGCTCGGCGGCCTGAAGGACAAGAGCCAGACCCGCTTCATCGCGATCCACCCCTACGGCGTCCCGGTCGACTCGACGTCGTCGATCGTCTGCTACCCGAACTACGAGAACCCCGCCAACACCTGCCGCCCTTCCTTGCGTTCGTACGCGGAGCCGCAGGCCGGTGTCTGGGAGATCGAGGTCGAGTCGCGCCGCACGTCGCCGCTGCTCGACAACCCGTACAAGCTGAACGTCGCCGCGCTCGGTGTCGCCTTCGACCCGGCCACCCAGACGCTCCCCGAGGCGAAGGTCGGCACCCCGGCGCCCGTCTCCTGGAAGGCCACGAACAACTTCGCGGCCGTCGACGGCAAGCTGAAGGGCGGCTCGCTCGGCTCGTCCAAGTCGGCGCGGCCCAGCATCAAGCAGGGCGAGACGCAGACCACCGAGGTCGTCGTGCCCGAGGGCGCGGAGCGGCTCGACGTGGCCATCGGCTCGACCGCGGACGTCGCCGCCGACCTGGACCTGGCCGTCAAGAAGGACGGCGCGGTCGTGGGCTCCTCCGCGGAGGGCGACTCGGAGGAGTCGGTCAGCCTGAAGAAGCCGGCCGCGGGCACGTACACGATCGAGGTCGTGGGCTACTCGGTGCCGTCCGGCTCGACCGCGTACGACTACCGTGACGTCTTCTTCTCGGGCGCGCTCGGCCAGGTCACCGTCGACGAGTCGAAGGCCGTGAAGCTGGCCAACGGCGCCTCGGCGCAGATCGACGCGAAGGTCGAGGCGAAGGCCCCGGCCGCCGAGGGCCGTGAGCTGTTCGGCGAGGTATCCCTGCTGAACGCGGGCGGCACGGTCGCGGGCAGCGGCAGCGTGAAGGTGGAGAAGGTCACGCCGTAACTCCCGACGCGGGCGGCGCGACCTGCCCGCCCGCCCCGATCGCCGGACGGGCTCTGCCGAGCCCGTCCGGCGCCCTTCACCGCTTCACCCCCGGCCTCGCGTCGCACTGGATCTTCTTCGCGCCCGGCAGGGCCTTGGTGATCATGGCGCGGAGGTGGGCGCGGTCCTCCTTGCTCCTGGCCCAGGTGTCCGGCTCCGCCTCGCCCTTGGCGATGGTGATCAGGATGTGGTCGCCCGGCTTGAGGCGGGAGTCCACGTCATGGGCCATGGGGAAGGTGAGCGTGCCGGTGCCGTTCCGGGGCTTGAAGTAGCGCGTCACGTCGAGCGTGATCCTGTCCCGCCCCGCGCCCGGCACCGCCTCGACCGCCGTGACCGTGCCCTCCACGATCAGGCGGGAGCAGGCGACCAGGCCCTCCGGGGTGAGATCCGCCGCCGCGGAGCCGCCGCCGTCGTCGCCCTGCGCCTCGGACGCCGCGCCCTTCGCCGCGTCCGCGTCGCCGCTCACGCCCTGCCCCGCGTCCACCGCGAGCCAGGCGAGACCACCGATCATGAGCGCCGCCACCGTCGCGGCGACGGCGGCGAGGCCGACCGCGAAGCGGTGCCTGGCCGCCGAGCGCGCGGGCCGGAGCGGGACGACTGCCCGCTCCCGCGGCGCGGGCTCCGCCGCCAGCGCGTCGCCCACCGCGCCGAGCCGCTCCCTCAGCAGCGTGACGTCCGCCACGGCCACGGCGTGGGCGGCGGCGAAGTCGGGGTCGCGCAGCGCCTCCTCCGGCACCGGTTCGTCCGTGATCGCGAGCATCAGCGCGTCGAAGCCCCTGTCCTGCCCTGGCACCTCACACCACCTCCCCTTCGTGCAGCCGCGCCCGCAGGAGCCGTACCGCCGTGTGCAGTCTGCTCTTGACCGTGCCCTCCGGAATGCCCAGCTCGTCCGCGATGGCCCGCACCGGCAGATCCGCGTAGAACCGCAGGACCACCACCTGCCGCTGGGCGTCCGGCAGCTCCCCGAGGCCCTGCGCGACGGCGAGCGAGGTGACCCGCGACTCCGCCCCGTCCTCGTCGCTCGCCTCGCGCCACAGCACCGCGAGCCGCTCCCCGAGCCGCTCCTGCCTGCGCCGGGCCCGGTGCCAGTCCATGGCCAGGTTGGAGGCGACGACGGCGGCCCAGGCGGACACGTCACGCGGGGCCTCGCGCCCGTCGGCCGCCCGCTCCAGGAGCTTCAGCCTGACCTGCTGCACCCCGTCCGGCAGATCGGCGTGCGGCACACCCCCGAGCGCGAGCACCGCCCTGACCCGGTCCTCCTGGGCCGCGTCCAGCGGGTCCGCTCCCTGGGCCCCCGTCCGCGCACGGCGCGTCTTCCTGCGCAGCAACGTGCCCCTCCCCTCCCCGCGTTTCCCCTACGACGCCGGGGGCGCCCGAAACGTTCGGACGAATGTGGCGTCCCGCACCTCGGACAATGGATTGGACAACGCGGCCCTGGACAGACGCATCATGGAGCAACCGCAGGCCGAGGTCACCAGGCCGCACGCACATACGGAGGAAGTCCCTGTGAAGGTCGGAATCGTCGGAGCCACCGGTCAGGTCGGCACGGTCATGCGCAAGATCCTCGCCGAGCGGAAGTTCCCGCTCGACGAGCTGCGCCTGTTCGCCTCGGCCCGCAGCGCCGGTTCGGTCCTGGACGGCGTGACGGTCGAGGACGCCTCCACGGCCGACTACTCCGGCCTGGACATCGTCCTCTTCTCGGCCGGTGGCGCCACCTCCAAGGCCCTCGCCGAGAAGGTCGCCTCGCAGGGCGCCGTCGTGATCGACAACTCCTCGGCCTGGCGCCGCGACCCCGAGGTCCCCCTCGTCGTCTCCGAGGTGAACCCGCACGCGATTCAGAACCGCCCCAAGGGCATCATCGCCAACCCGAACTGCACGACGATGGCCGCGATGCCGGTCCTCAAGCCGCTGCACGCCGAGGCGGGCCTCGAAGCGCTGGTCGTCGCCACCTACCAGGCGGTCTCCGGCTCCGGCCTCGCCGGTGTGGACGAGCTCTTCGAGCAGGTCAAGAAGGTCGGCGAGGACGCCCCGAAGCTCACGCACGACGGCTCGGCCGCCGAGTTCCCCGCCCCGGACAAGTACGTCGCCCCGATCGCGTACAACGTCCTGCCGATGGCGGGCTCGGTCGTGGACGACGGCCTGAACGAGACGGACGAGGAGCAGAAGCTCCGCCACGAGTCCCGCAAGATCCTGGAGATCCCCGAGCTGAAGGTCTCCGGCACGTGCGTGCGCGTCCCGGTCTTCACCGGCCACTCCCTCCAGGTCAACGCGCGCTTCGCGCGGCCGCTGAGCCCCGAGCGCGCCACCGAGATCCTCTCCTCGGCCGAGGGCGTCGTCGTCACCGAGGTGCCCACGCCGCTGGTCGCCGCGGGCAAGGACGACTCGTTCGTGGGCCGCATCCGCAAGGACGAGACGGTCGACAACGGCCTGGCGTTCTTCATCTCCGACGACAACCTCCGCAAGGGCGCGGCGCTGAACGCCGTGCAGATCGCGGAGCTGGTGGCGGCCGAGCTCAAGGCCGACCTCAAGGCCGACCTCAAGGGCTGACGCCTTCTCGTACGACGCCGGGGGCGGTCACCCTTCGCGGGTGGCCGTCCCCTTCGCGCACGCCACCGCCACCAGCGCGAGGGCGGCGAGCGAGCCGCCGAGCCACAGCGCGCCGCCGGGGCCGCTGCTGTCCGCGACCCGGCCGCCGAGGAAGGCGCCGAGCGCGATGGCCACGTTGAACACGCCCGCGAAGAGCGCCGACGCCGTCTCGCGGGCGTGCGGAGCCGCGGCCATCACCCAGTTCTGCGCGGAGACCGACACGCCTCCGTAGGAGAGGCCCCACGCCACGAGCAGCGCCACGGACGCGGCGAGCGAGCCGCCCGCGGGCACCATGAGGAGCATCACGGCCGCGAGCCCCGCACAGATGGCCAGCAGCGACCTGCGCGGGTCGCGGGCCGCGACGGCACCGCCCGCGAAGTTGCCGACGATCCCGGCCGTTCCGTAGGCGAGGAGCAGCCCGCTGATCAGGCCCGCGCCGATGCCGGGCACGCGCTCCAGGACGGGGCGGACGTAGGTGTACGCGGCGAAGTGGCCGGTCACCAGAAGCGTGACGGCGAGCAGCCCGGCCCGCAGCCTGCCGATGCGCAGCAGGCCGGCGAACGCGCCGAGCCTGATGCCCTCGCTCGCGGGCAGCTTCGGCAGGACCGCGGCGAGCAGCCCCGAGACGGCGAGGGCGAGCACGGCGAGGGCCACGAACCCCCAGCGCCAGCCCGCCAGTTCGCCCAGGAGCGTGCCCGCGGGCACGCCGATCACGGACGCCACCGCTATGCCGCTGAAGATCACCGCGGTGGCCCGGCCCGCGGACTCCTCGCGGACCAGGCGGACGCCGAGCCCGGCCGCGATGGCCCATACGCCGCCTATGCAGACGCCGACCAGGACGCGGGCCACGAGCAGGACGCCGAAGGCGGGGGCGAGCGCGGAGGCCACGTTGGCGGCGGCGAGCAGCGCCATGAGCGCGCACAGGACGGTGCGCCGGTCCGCCCGGCGCACCGCGACGGGCAGCAGCAGGGCGGCGAGGGCCGCGACCATGCCGGGCAGGGTGACGGTGAGGCCCGCAGTGCCGTCGGAGACGTGCAGGCCCGAGCCCATGGAGGTGAGGAGTCCGACGGGCAGCATCTCCGTGGTGACGACGGAGAAGGTGGCCGCGGCCACCGCGACGACGGCGAGGCGGCCGCGCGGTCGCGCCGGTGCGGCCTGGGGCGTGGGGAGTTGTGTGCTCTGAGACATGGCATCCACCCTCTGGGGGTGTCCGGCCGGGAACAACGCCGAAGATCTCATCCTTGTATGAGCCAGACTCATCGATCGCAGGAGAAGGACGCGCGCCGTGCACGGACCGGGGAACGGACTGGAGATCCGGGAGCTGGAGTGCTTCCTGGTGCTCGCCGAAGAGCTGCACTTCGGGCGGGCCGGCGAGCGCCTTTACGTCTCGCAGAGCCGGGTCAGCCAGTTGCTCGCGGCTCTGGAGCGGCGGATCGGCGCGCGCCTGGTGGAGCGTACGAGCCGCCGGGTCCGGCTGACCACACTCGGGGAGCGCTTTCTGGCCGAACTACGCCCTTCCTACGCGGAGTTGACCTCGGTCGTCGAGCGGGCGAGGGCGGCCGCACGGGGCGTCGACGGCACCTTGCGGATCGGCTTCCAGGGGACGGCGGACGCCCGTCTGATGCGGGCCATCGAGGCCTTCCAGGAGCACCACCCGGACTGCCTCACCGAGATCGTGGAGATCCCCTTCGCCGACCCGTTCGGGGCGGTGCGGTGCGGTGACGTGGACGCGGGCATCGTGCTGCTGCCGGTCGAGGAGCCGGATCTCGTCCTCGGCCCCGTCTTCTCCCGCCAGCGGCAGAACGTCGCCGTCTCCGTGCGGCACCCCCTGGCCGCGCGCGAGGTGCTCACCCCGGCCGACCTGGAGCGCACCCCGCTCATCTCGGCGGGCCCGCCGGCCCCCGCCTATTGGCGCAAGGCGCACGCCCCCTCCCCCGTGCGGGCCCCCGAGGTCCGCACGCTCCAGGAGGGCCTGACCCTGGTCGCCGCGGACCGGGGCGCGATGCTCCTGTGCCACCCGACGGCCTCGTACCACGGCCGCGAGGACGTCGTGTACGTCCCGGTCGACGGCGTCCCCGACTCGGTGCTCGGCATGGTCTGGCACCGCGACGCGGAGACGGAACGGGTCCGGGCGTTCGCGCGGGAGGTGGCCTCGGTCACGTGAGTCCGGGGGCCACTCACCCCACCCCCCAGGACCCCCGCCCGTTCAGCTCCGCCACGTCCACGCCCGTCGTCCTGCGGTAGGCCTCGTCCAGGGAGGCGAGTTCGGCCGGGGTCAGGACGTCCTCGACGCGGTCGAAGCCGTCGGGGGCGCGTTCAGCGACCGCCTGGAGGATGCGGTCCGCCGGCATGTGGCGGTTGGCGAGGACGATCGCGTTGACCGGCTCGCGCCGCACCTCCTCGTACGCCCGCAGGCCCGCCTCCCGGTCCGGCGCGGTGTGCGCGAGGCAGCGGGCGAGGACGCGGGCGTCGAGGATCGCCTGGGAGCCGCCGTTCGAGCCCACCGGGTACATGGGGTGCGCCGCGTCGCCGAGCAGGGTGACCGGGCCGCGGCCCCAGCGGGGCAGCGGGTCCCTGTCGACCATGGGGTACTCCAGGATGTTCCGGGTGGCCGCGAACATGGCGGGGACGTCCAGGTCGCCGATGCGCCACCCCGCGTAGTACGGGAGGACGTCGGAGAGCCGCCCCGAGCGGTTCCAGTCGGCGGGCCCGGCCATCCCGTGGTGGTGGGTCAGCGGGAACCGCACCTCCGCCACCCAGTTGAGCAGCGCGCGCCCGCGGTCCTGGGCCGGCCGCGAGATCGGGTAGACGACGAGCTTCGCGGTGGCGTTGCTGCCCGCGACCGCGACCGTGCGCCCGCCGAGCACCGGCTGCCAGTCGACGGTGCCGCGCCACATCCGGATGCCGTTCCACAGCGGCGGGCCCTCGCCCTGGTGCAGCGTGGCCCGCACCGCCGAGTGCAGCCCGTCCGCCCCGACCAGGGCCCGCACCCGCACCGCGTACTCCCTGGCGCGCCCCATGTCCCGCAGGATCACCCGCAGCGCGGAGCCCTCGCGCTCGGCCAGGCGCACGAAGGCGGTGCCGGTGCGCACCGCGTGGTCGCCGAGCCGGTCGCGCACCGCGTCGAGCAGCAGCAGCTGCAGGGCGCCGCGGTGGATGGAGTACTGCGGCCAGTGGTAGCCGAGGGCCAGGCCGCGCGGCTCGGCCCAGATGCGGTTGCCGTGCCGGTCGAAGTGGACCATCTGCTCGGGGGCGACGGCGGTCGCCGCGAGCTCGTGGCCGAGGCCCAGCTCGGTCAACTCCCGCACCGCGTGCGGCAGGAGGTTGATCCCCACGCCGACGGGGCGCAGCTCGTCGGTGGCGTCCACCACGCGGCAGTCGATGCCCGCCGCGTGCAGACTGAGCGCCGTGGTCAGCCCGCCGATGCCCGCGCCCGCCACCAGTACGTCGATCATGACCGCCGCACGCCCCGCCCGGTCGAGCCCGGCCCCACGAATCCCGGCATCTCCCGCATCCCCCTGTGCTCCCCGACCGTCCTTGTGGCCGTGGTCGGCGGCCCGCCCGGAGCGGTGCGAACGCGCGGAGCGTAGCCCCGTGGCAGCGGGAGAACAATGGCCCGGGCGGCCATCCGGGGCCGCATGGAAGGATGGCCGGAAACACCACAAGTCGCACCCGAGGAGATGACCGCGTGCCCGGCACCAATCTGACCCGCGAAGAGGCGCAGCAGCGTGCGAAGCTGCTCACCGTTGACTCGTACGAGATCGATCTCGACCTCTCCGGCGCGCAGGAGGGCGGTACCTACCGCTCCGTGACGACGGTGCGCTTCGACGCCGCCGAGGAGGGCGCCGAGACGTTCATCGACCTGGTGGCCCCCGCGGTCCACGAGGTCGTCCTGAACGGCCACGCGCTGGAGATCGGCGCGGTGTTCCGCGACTCGCGCATCGCGCTCCGGCACCTGTTGGCCGGCCGCAACGAACTGAAGGTCGTCGCCGACTGCGAGTACACCAACACCGGTGAGGGCCTGCACCGCTTCGTCGACCCCGTCGACCAGCAGGCCTACCTGTACACGCAGTTCGAGGTGCCGGACGCCCGCCGCGTCTTCGCCTCCTTCGAACAGCCGGACCTGAAGGCCACGTTCCAGTTCACCGTGAAGGCGCCGAGCGGCTGGACGGTGATCTCCAACTCGCCGACGCCCGAGCCGAAGGACGACGTCTGGACCTTCGAGCCGACCCAGCGCATGTCGACGTACGTCACGGCCCTGATCGTCGGCCCGTACCACGCGGTCCACTCGACCTACGAAGGCCCGAACGGCCAGTCCGTGCCGCTCGGCATCTACTGCCGCCCCTCGCTCGCCGAGTTCCTCGACTCGGACGCGATCTTCGAGGTCACCCGGCAGGGCTTCGACTGGTTCCAGGAGAAGTTCGACTACAACTACCCCTTCCCGAAGTACGACCAGCTCTTCGTGCCGGAGTTCAACGCGGGCGCGATGGAGAACGCGGGCGCGGTGACCATCCGCGACCAGTACGTGTTCCGCTCGAAGGTGACCGACGCCGCGTACGAGGTGCGGGCCGCCACGATCCTGCACGAGCTGGCCCACATGTGGTTCGGCGACCTGGTCACCATGGAGTGGTGGAACGACCTGTGGCTGAACGAGTCGTTCGCCACCTACGCCGAGGCGGCCTGCCAGGCGTACGCGCCGGGCTCGAAGTGGCCGCACTCGTGGACGACGTTCGCCAACTCCATGAAGACGTGGGCCTACCGCCAGGACCAACTGCCCTCCACGCACCCGATCATGGCGGATATCCGTGACCTGGACGACGTCCTGGTCAACTTCGACGGCATCACGTACGCCAAGGGCGCGAGCGTCCTGAAGCAGCTCGTCGCGTACGTCGGCGAGGACGAGTTCTTCCGCGGCGTGCAGGCGTACTTCAAGCGGCACGCGTTCGGCAACACGCGCCTGTCGGACCTGCTCGGCGCCCTGGAGGAGACCAGCGGCCGGGATCTGAAGACCTGGTCGAAGAAATGGCTGGAGACGGCGGGCATCAACGTCCTGCGCCCGGTCGTGGACGTCGACACGCGGGGCGTCATCACGTCCTTCGCGGTCAAGCAGGAGGCGCCCGCGCTGCCCGAGGGCGCCAAGGGCGAGCCGACGCTGCGGCCGCACCGCATCGCCATCGGCCTCTACGACCTGGACGACGCGTCCGGCAAGCTGGTCCGCACGGACCGCGTGGAGCTGGACGTCGACGGCGAACTGACCGCCGTGGACGCCCTGGTGGGCAAGCACCGCCCGGCGGTGATCCTGCTCAACGACGACGACCTGTCGTACGCGAAGGTCCGCCTGGACACGGAGTCGCTGGCGTTCGTCACCGACCACATCGGCGACTTCGAGGCGTCGCTGCCGCGGGCGCTGTGCTGGGCGTCGGCGTGGGACATGACGCGGGACGCGGAGCTGCCCACGAGGGAGTACCTGAACCTCGTCCTGTCCGGCATCGCCAAGGAGTCCGACATCGGCGTCGTGCAGTCGCTGCACCGCCAGGTGAAGCTGGCCCTCGACCTGTACGCGGCCCCGGCGGGCCGGGAGGCGGCGCTGACCCGCTGGACGGAGGCGGCCCAGGAGCACCTGCGGGCCGCGGAGCCGGGCAGCGACCACCAGCTGGCGTGGGCCCGCGCCTTCGCGGCGACGGCCCGCACGGACGCCGAACTGTCCCTGCTGGAAGCCCTGTTGGACGGCTCGGAGTCGGTGGAGGGCCTCGCGGTCGACACGGAGCTGCGCTGGGCGTTCGTGGTGCGGCTCGCGGCGACGGGGCGGCTCGACGAGGCGGGCATCGCGGCCGAACTGGAGCGCGACAAGACGGCGGCGGGCGAGCGGTACGCGGCGTCCGCGCGGGCGGCGCTGCCGACGGAGGAGGCGAAGGCCGCGGCGTGGGCGTCGGTCGTCGAGTCCGACACCCTGCCCAACGCCATCCAGGAGGCGGTGATCGGCGGCTTCGTCCAGACCGACCAGCGTGAACTGCTCGCGCCCTACACGGAGAAGTTCTTCGCGGCGATCAAGGGGGCGTGGGACTCGCGCTCCCACGAGATGGCGCAGCAGATCGCGATCGGCCTGTACCCCTCGCTGCAGATCTCCCAGGCGACGCTGGACGCGACGGACGCGTGGATCGCCTCGGCCTCGCCGAACGCGGCGCTGCGGCGTCTGATCACGGAGTCGCGGGCGGGCGTGGAGCGGGCGCTCAGGGCTCGCGCCGCCGACGCGTAGCCCTCGGGCCGGGCGGGGGAACGGTTCGGCTCCCCGCCCGGCCTGGTGGTCTTTTGGCGTGCGGGTGGGTGGGGGCCGGTCGCGCAGTTCCCCGCGCCCCTTACGGGGCGGGCCGGTGGACTCTCGGGTGCGGGTGGACGGGGGATGCTCGCGCAGTTCCCCGCGCCCCTTACGGGGCTTGCCCCTGCTCCCCCCTTCACTCAACCCATGCCTCACGCAAGGGCGGGTGGGTGGGGAGACCCGCGCGGAGCGCGGGGACCGGGGCGGATCAGCCGCAGGGGGCAACAGTTACCGCCCTCGCGCGGGGACCGCCTCTCGGAGTGCCGCGAGGACCCGGGAGACCGCCGCCCCCGCGGCACCCCCGCGGCGGACCGCCGCGATCACGTGGCGGGTCGGGTGGTCGCCCGCCACTTCCCGCATCACCACACCGTCACGGCTCGCCGCCGCCATCCGCGGGACCAGCGCCACCCCCATCCCCGCCTCCACCATCGCCAGGATCGCCGTCCAGCCGGAGGCCGAGTGGGCCTGTTCCGGAGTGAATCCCGCCCCTTCGCACGCCGCCCGCGTGATCTCCGACCAGGGCCCGCTCCCGCCGAAGATCCACGGCTCCCCCGCGAGGTCGGCGAGGCGCAGCCCCTGTGCCGACGCCAGCCGGTGGTCCCCCGGCAGCGCCACGTCCAGCGGGTCGGCCAGGAGCGACTCCCTGGTGAAGCGGGTGTCGGCGTCCGACGCCGCCGGCGCCTGCACCGCGAGCGACAGCGCCACGTCCACCTCGCCCGCCGCAAGGAGCTCGTACGCCTCCGCCGCCTCGGCCTCTCGTACGCGTACGGAGATCCCCGGCGCCGCCGCCCGCAGCGCCCGCACCGCAGGCACGACCAGCGCGGGCACCGCCGTCGAGAACGCCCCGACCCGCACCTCCCCCGCCTCGCCCTGCGCATACGCCGCCAACTCCGCGTCCGCCCGCTCCAGTTGGGCGAAGACCGCCTCGGTGTGCCGCAGCACCAGATGCGCGGCATCCGTGAGCCGCACCCGCCGCCCGTGCGCCTCCAGCAGCGGCACCCCCAACTGCTTGGCGAGGTTGGACAGCTGCTGCGAGACCGCCGACGGCGTCATCTGCAGCGCCTGCGCCGTCGCCGTCACGGTGCCCCGTTCGCTCAACGTACGCAGGATCTGCAGCTTCTTGATGTCCCACTCGCTCATGAGCCCAACGTACCGAGTGGTCAGGAGGAGGGATCCCACGGGCGGCCCGCCTCCTTCGCGCGGGCGGCCGAGCCCAGCACGACCCCGCCCAGGATGAGCCCCATGCACAGCACCTGCAGCCACCCCATCGCCTCGCCGAGCAGCGCGAAGGAGAGCAGCGCGACGCAGACCGGCTGGAGGTAGTAGACGACTCCGGCACGCGCCGCGCCGATGATCGAGACCGCCTTGTTCCAGGCGAAGAAGGCGACCGCCGAGGACACCACACCGACGTAGAGGAGCGGGGAGACCGTGCCTGCCGTCGGCTCGAAGCCGCCCTGCAGCGCGTAGCTGGCCACGAACACCGGCAGCAGCATCAGCGCGCCGAGCACGAACGTCGAGAAGAGGAAGGGGAGTCCACCGATCCGGGCCGGCTTGCGCTTGAGCAGCGCGCTGTACGACCCGAAGGACAGCGCCGCCGCGATGATCCAGAGGTCGCCGACCGAGAAGTCCATGGCGAACGAGCCCTTGCCGACCAGGAGCAGCACCCCGGCACAGGCGACGAGCATGCCGGTCACGCGCCGCGCGCCGAGCCTGGCGCCGCCGAGGCGTTCGTAGACGGCCATCAGGACGGGCGACGCGGCCATGATCATGCCCATGTTTCCCGCGGTGGTCGTCATGCCCGCCTGGTTCACCAGGGTGTTGTAGACCGTGACGCCCAACAGGGAGGCGAGGAGGAGGAACTTGAGGTGCTCGCGGAGCAGCCTCCGCTGCCGCCAGGTCTCCCGCGCCGCGAACGGCGCGACCGCGGCGATGGCGATGATCCAGCGCCAGAACGCGTGCTGGACGGGCGGCACGGTGTCGTGCAGGGCGCGGGCGGTGACGAAGCTGCCCGACCAGACGACCGTGGCGAGGGCCGCGAGGGCGAGGCCGACGCCGATGGGGCGCGCGACGCCCGCCTTCGCGAGGGGCGCGACGGGTGCGACGGGTGCGGTCGCTTCGGTCGGCGCGGTGCGGGTGGGGGTCCGGTCGAGGACGGTCACGAGGTATCCCTTGCCTGTCTCCCCGGCTCAGCGGGGCGTCTCGGTCATGTGCGGGACAACCGTCGCACCACGCAAACCATCACGTCCATCGAAACTTTTCACCGACTCTTTTAAGGTGAACTGAACAGTTCTAGCCGATGCCCCACTCCCCCAGCGCCGCCTCCACCGCCCCCGCGTCCGCCTCCTCCGCCGCCCACGCCACGTACCCGTCGGGCCGCACGAGGACCGTCGTGCGGCGCCCGCTCGCCCAGTGCGCGGCCACCGCGCGCCCGGCGGCGTGCTGCACGCCCTCCGGGGAGATCAGCACGAACCCGCCCGCGCGCAGGGCCTCGTAGAGCCGCCCCTCCTTGAGTACGACATCGGGGATCCGGCGCCCGGCGAGACGGTGCGCGCCCCTGGGCGCCGGGTAGCCGAAGCCGATCCCGGTCAGCTGGCCGAGCAGTTTGGCGCGCACGGGGCCCACATGCGTGGCGAGGGAGGCCAGCACGGCCCGCACGGCGAAGGTCCACGGGCGCTTCGCCATCGCCAGCCTGACCATCCCGCCGCTGCTGCGCAGCACCGCCCTGCCGACCGGATACCGCTCGGCCTGGTAACTGTCCAACAGACCTTGCGGCGCACGGCCGTTGACGGCGGCGGTCAGCTTCCAGCCCAGGTTGGCGGCGTCCTGCAGGCCCGTGTTCATGCCCTGGCCGCCGGCCGGGGAGTGGACGTGCGCGGCGTCCCCGGCGAGGAAGACCCGGCCCACGCGGTAGGCGGGCGCCTGCCGTTCGTCGCTGTGGAAGCGGGACATCCAGCGGGGGTCGTGCATGCCGTAGTCGCGCCCGAGCGCCTGCCGGGCGAGCTCCTTGACCTCGTCGAGGTCGAGCGGCTCGCTGTCGGGGACGTCACGGGTGCGGTTCCAGCCGATGACGCGGTGGTAGCCGTCGGCGAAGGGCGCGATGAAGGCGAAGGAGTCGCCCGCGGCCCTGACGGTGA
This sequence comes from Streptomyces sp. NPDC025651, assembly GCF_055558735.1. Lineage (NCBI taxonomy): Bacteria > Bacillati > Actinomycetota > Actinomycetes > Kitasatosporales > Streptomycetaceae > Streptomyces > Streptomyces sp. NPDC025651. Next base: position 435,735 of record NZ_JBVHLZ010000001.1, on the reverse strand, counting down.
GCAGCGACTCCGGCCGCTCGGCGAGCCTGACGTCGGCGAGGACGAGCGAGCGGATCACGGACCTGCCGGGGAAGGGCAGGCCGATCGCCTCGCGTACGCCGCTGTGCAGCCCGTCGGCGCCGACGACGTAGGCGGCGCGCAGCGCGTCCGGAGCGCCGCCGGGGCCGCGGACTTCGAGCGTCACGCCGTCCGCGTCCTGACGGAGCCCGGTCACCTCGGTCTCGTACACGAACCGCACGCCCGCCTCGACCGCGCGCCGCTCCAGGGTCCGTTCGACCTCGTACTGCGGCAGGACCAGGAGGTGACGGAAGCGCGAGGGGAGGTTCTCCAGGTCGATCGTCAGCCGCTCGAACAGGCGCAGCGTCCGCAGCGGCCGCCCCTTGGCCTCCAGCTCGTCGGCGAGGCCCCGCGCGTCGAACTGTTCCAGGGTGCGGGCGTGCACGACCATCGCGCGCGAGAGGTTGCTGATGCCGTGCGCCCGCTTCTCCACGAGGGTCACTGCGACGCCCGCCGCGGCGAGGTCCCCGGCGAGCAGCAGCCCGGTGGGGCCCGCGCCGACCACCACGACCGAACGGTCCGTGGCGCTCGCGCCGCTGTTGATGTCCGTGCTTCCGGTCGTGCCGTTCATGGCCGCCTCCTGATGCCAACACCTGTTGGTCAACGCTTGTTGGCCAAGCTAGAACCGCGCCTATGGACTGTCAACAGGTGTTGGCCTACGTTTGTCGGCATGACCGAAAGAGCCCCCGCCGCCCCGGCGTCCGCCCCGCCGCCCCGCCGCTCCGACGCCACCCGCGCGGGCATCCTCGCCGCGGCCCGCGAGCGGTTCGCCGCGGACGGGTACGAGCGCGCGACGATCCGCGCCATCGCCAAGGACGCGCGGATCGACCCGTCGATGGTCATGCGCTACTACGGCAGCAAGGAGGGGCTCTTCGCCGCGGCCACCTCGGTCGACCTGCGGCTCTCGGACTTCACCCGGGTCCCCCGGGCGGACGTCGGGCGGACGCTCGTGACGCACTTCCTCGACATCTGGGAGGGCAACGGAGTGCTCACCGCCCTGCTCCGCGTGGGCATCACCAACCAGGCGGGCGCCGAACGCATGCAGGGCGTCTTCAAGGAGCAGATCCTGCCGGTCGCGCGCGAGGTCTGCCCCGACCCCGCCGAGGCGCCCACCCGGGCGGCGCTCTGCGCGTCGCAGGTGCTCGGCCTCGCGCTGACGCGGTACGTCCTGCGGTTCCCGGCGACGGTCGCGCTGACGCGCGAAGAGATCACGGCCTGGCTGGCGCCGACGCTCCAGCGCTATCTGACGGCCGAGCGGCCGGAGGACTCCGTACCGCCCGAAGGCGCGGAGCGGCTCAAGGGCTCATGAACGCATGCCGAGGGCTCGGTCCCGCAACGCGTACGCACGCTGCGGGACCGAGCCCTCGGAAGAAGTCGACGGACGGGTGGCGTCAGCCCTGCTTCTGCTGCTTGCGGGACTTGTCACCGACCATCACGAGGCCCGCGATCACCAGGAACAGCACGATGGGCGCCACGACAAAGAGGCCGAGCGTGTCGATGACACTCAGGCCCGGGCCCGGGTCGTCGCCGTCGTCGCGCACGAGCGCGCTCGCGGGGGACGACATGAGCAGCATCATCAGCGTCGTGCCGGAGGCCAGGGCGCCGGCGCGCAGAGCGTTCTTCTTGTCCACGGTGCAAACGTAGCGAACTCCTAAACGGGGTGCGCGCCCGGGGGTGCCGTACGGGGCCTTTCCCTGGTGACGGGATCCTCGCGGAACACCGCCATGAGGGCGTGCAGACGCGGGGACGCCGCGAGGTCCTCCAGGGTGACGGGGCGTCCGGAGGCGTCGGCGATCGGCAGACGCCAGTTGGGGTACTGGTCCCAGGTGCCCGGCAGGTTCTGCGGGCGGCGGTCCCCCACCGCGTCCGGCAGCCAGACGCCGACCATGCGGGCCGGGGTGGACAGCAGGAAGCGGTGCAGGGCGCGGATCTCGTCCTCCTCGCAGCCCATGCCGCCGGGCAGCAGACCGCGCCGGGAGAGCAGGCACAGCCACTCGTGGACGTCGGCGGCGGCCTCGGCGCTCTCCTGCGCCAGGGGGCGGGCCAACAGGCCCAGGTCGTGGCGGAGTCGGACGTGCTCGCCGGTGAGGCGGGCGGCGGTCGGGGGCAGGTCGTGCGTGGTGGCGGTGGCCACGCAGTCCGCGCGCCACTCGTCGGCGGGCAGCGGGCGGCCCGTGCCCTCCCAGTCCCGCTCGAACCAGAGCACCGAGGTGCCGAGCACGCCGTGCTCGCGCAGCCGCTCGCGGACGCCGGGCTCGACGGTGCCGAGGTCCTCGCCGATCACCAGCGCGTCGGCACGGGACGCCTCCAGGACGAGGACGGCGAGCATCGCGTCGGCGTCGTAGTGGACGTAGGTCCCCTCGGTGGGGTCGTGGCCCTCGGGAACCCACCAGAGGCGGAACAGGCCCATGACGTGGTCGATGCGCAGCGCGCCCGCGTGCCGCAACAGGCCGCGCAGGAGGGCGCGGTAGGGCGCGTACCCGGACTCGGCGAGGCGGTCGGGGCGCCAGGGCGGCAGGCCCCAGTCCTGCCCGCGCGCGTTGAACGCGTCCGGCGGGGCGCCGACCGTGGTGCGCGGCGCGAAGTGCCGCCGCTGGGCCCAGGCGTCGGCGCCGCCGGGGTGCACGCCGACCGCGAGGTCGTGCACGAGGCCGATGTCCATGCCCGCCTCGCGCGCGGTGCGCTGGGCGGCGGCGAGTTGGGTGTCGGTGAGCCAGGCGGTGCGGCTGTGGAAGTCGACGCGGTCCATGCGCTCGCGCCGGGCGCGGGCGGTCTCCGGCGAGGCCGGGTCGCGCAGCGGCGCGGGCCAGGAGTGCCAGTCCGGGCCGTGGACCTCGGCGAGGGCGGACCAGGTGGCGTGGTCCTCCAGGGCGGTGCCCTGCTCGGCGAGAAAGGCGTGGTAGGCGGCGCTGCGGCCGGGGCCGAGGGGGACTTCGTGGAGCAGCTCCAGGGCCTCGCGCTTGAGCGCCCAGACCGCGTCGCGGTCGATCAACTCGCCCTTGCTCAGGACCGATTCGCGTAATCGCCCGGCCTGGTGACACAGGGCCTCGACGCGGTCGCGGGCCTCTCCCCTCAGGTACGCGAACTCGGGGACCGCCTCGACACGCAGGTGCACGGGGTCGGGGAAGCGACGGGACGAGGGGCGGTACGGGGAGGGGTCGCCCTGGCCGCCCGGCGGGCTCGGCACGGCGGCGTGCAGCGGGTTGACCTGGAGGAACCCGGCGTTCAGATCGCGGCCCGACCAGGCGGCGAGCTCGGTCAGGTCGCCGAGGTCGCCCATGCCCCAGGAGCGGCGGGAGAGCAGGGAGTAGAGCTGGACGAGCAGGCCGTGCGTGCGGCGCGCGGGGGTCCTCGCGCGGCGGGGGGCGGCGATGAGGTGGGCCTCGGCCTCGCGTCCTTCGGGTGTGCGTACGCGGAGCCGGTGGATGCCCGGCGGTAACTGGCGTATGCCCGGCGGGAGTTGCCGCGCTCCTTGCGGTGACCGGCGCCCGGCGTCCGGCTCGGTGTCCGCGGCTGCGCGGTTGCCCGCCGTGCCGGGGTCCGCGCCCTCGGCCGTACCGGTGTCCGCGCCCTCGGCCGTACCGGTGTCCGCACCCTCGGCCGTGCCGCCGGTCGCCCTCCACTCCCTGACCCCGCCGCCCTCCAGTTCGAGCCGCACCTGGGTCCCGCGCGGCAGGCCCGCGAGCGGTGAGGACGGGGGCAGGGGGTCGTCCGTCCACGCCACCACCGTCGGCGGCAGCAGGCGCGCGGCCAGCTCGGCCTCGCGCGCGGCCAGGGCGGCCCCGGCCGCCTCCGGGGTGCTCGCGTCCACGTCCAGGGCGGCGAGGGCCGCGATCACCGCGGCGTCGGCGGCGGGGACGGTGCGCCCCGGGGAGGGGGAGTAGGAGGTGGCCACGCCGTACGAGGCGGCCAGCCGCGTCAGGGGCATCAGACCCCCATGAAGTCCAGGCCCGAGGCCATGCCGGTGGAGGTGGGCTCGCTGGTGAGCGGGGCGGCGTCGGCGAGGGGCGGCTCGCTGGTGAGCGGCGCGGCGTCGGCGAGCGGGGGCTCGCTGGTGAGGGGCGGCTCGATGCAGCCGCAGGAGCAGGAGCCGTCGAGGCCCGAGTCGGGGTGGGAGACCTGTTTGGAGAGCGCGGAGAGCAGAAGGTTCGCTGAAGCGGCCACGTCGGGGCTCCTTTTCAGGGGGCAGGTCTCGGCAGCCCTACCCAGTGCGCGGGGTCGCAGACGTATACGTTGCCTCAACGTGTCCCTGGTCACATTTGGTTCCCGACACGAGAGGTGTTCCCCTCGAGGCCCACTCCGCTCCGGAAGATCGCTCTCCGGGGCCCCGGCACCCGGGAAGATGTCCGCCGCGACGGAACGGCCCGAGAGCGCCCCGGGAGCGCCCCGGGAGCGCCGCCGAACAGCCCGGCGGACCCCCGAATCGCGCAGGTTCCGCGAAGAAACCCCGCGCCCCCCACCCGGCGCCGTTGACACCCCTGCCACCTCAGTGGTGGGCTCACTGCCACACGTGACATCAGGTACGTCAGGCACGACGGACACGACTGGCACGTCAGGCACGACAGGCACGACAGGCACGACGGATACGACAGGCACAAGGAGAGGCCGTGCAGCTGCGGCGCAGGAACGGCGCGGCCGCCATCGCGGTCGCCGTCATCGCGGGCGCGCTCGGCGGTGCCCCCGGCGCCCTCGCCGCCCCGGGGGCGCCCGGCAGGCCCGGTGTCCCGGCCGCGTCCCCGGACGACGACAGCAGGGACGACCGCAGGAGCGACTCCGGCCTGCCCCCCGTGTGGCCCCGCCCGCAGTCGATGAACGCCGCGGGATCCGCCGTCACCGTGGGGGACGACGTCGTCCTGGTCACGGCGGACCCCGCGAGGACCACCGCCGACGAGTCCGATCCCTACGCCCTCGAAGCCCTTCGCGCCCTCCTGCGCGACGCGGGCGCCCGGCGGATCACCGAGGTCCGCGACGGCGCCCCGCCGCCCGAGGGACGCACCCTCGTCGTCCGCGCCGGAGGGGCCGGCGCCGACCGGGCCCTGCGCTCCCTCGGCGCCGGCGAGCGCGCCGACCTGCCCGCGGGCGGCTACCGCCTGGCCGTGGGCCGCGTCGACGGGCGGGAGACCGTCGCCCTCGCGGGGGTCGGCAGGGACGGCCTCTTCCACGGCGTGCAGACCCTGCGGCAGATCACCGGCAAGACCAAGGGCGCCCGCCTCGTCCCCGGCGTACGGATCAGGGACTGGCCTGGCACCGCCGTGCGCGGCATGGCCGAGGGGTTCTACGGCACCCCCTGGACCCGTGAACAGCGCCTGGCGCAGCTGGACTTCATGGGGCGGACCAAGCAGAACCGCTACCTCTACGCCCCCGGCGACGACCTCTACCGCCAGGCCCGCTGGCGCGAGCCCTACCCGGCCGACCAGCGCGCCGACTTCCGCGCCCTGGCCGAGCGCGCGAAGGCCAACCACATCACGCTCGCCTGGGCCGTCGCCCCCGGCCAGGCCATGTGCATGTCGTCGAAGAAGGACGTCAGGGACCTCATCCGCAAGATCGACGCGATGTGGGCGCTCGGTGTGCGCGCCTTCCAGCTGCAGTTCCAGGACGTCAGCTACAGCGAGTGGCACTGCGGGCAGGACGCCGAGACGTTCGGGTCCGGGCCGAAGGCCGCCGCGAAGGCGCAGGCCGAGGTCGCGGGCGCCGTCGCCGCGCACCTCGCCGAGCGCCACCCGGGCGCCGAGCCGCTCTCCCTGATGCCGACCGAGTACTTCCAGGACGGCTCGACCGAGTACCGCGCGGCCCTCTCGCGCGACCTGGACCGCCGTGTCGAGGTGGCCTGGACGGGCGTCGGCGTGGTCCCCAAGACCATCACCGGGCGTGAACTCGCGGGCGCCCGCGCGGCGTTCGGCCCGCACCCGCTGGTCACGATGGACAACTACCCCGTCAACGACTTCGCGCAGGACCGTATCTTCCTCGGCCCCTACACCGGCCGCGAGCCCGCCGTCGCCACCGGCTCGGCCGCCCTCCTGGGCAACGCCATGGAGCAGCCGTCCGCGTCCCGCATCCCCTTGTTCACGGCCGCCGACTACGCCTGGAACCCGCGCGCCTACCGCCCCCACGAGTCCTGGCTCGCCGCCATCGACGACCTCGCGGGCGGCGACGCGAAGGCGCGGGGCGCGCTGCGGGCCCTCGCGGGCAATGACGCGTCGTCCGTGCTCGGCGCCGACGAGTCGGCGTACCTGCGACCGCTGATGGCCGACCTCTGGGAGGCCCGCACGACGACGGACCGGGCACGGATCGACGGCGCGGCGAAGCGGCTGCGCGCCGCCTTCTCCGTCATGCGCGAGGCGCCGGGGCGCCTGTCCGGCAGCGCGCTCGACGACGAAGTGCGGCCCTGGATCGAGCAGTTGGCGCGCTACGGCCGGGCCGGCGAGAGCGCGGTGGACATGCTGGGCGCCCAGGCCCGCGGCGACGGCGCGGCCGCGTGGCAGGCCTCGCGCACCCTGGCGCGGCTGCGGCAGGAGCTGGGGTCGAGCAGGGTCACCGTCGGCGAGGGCGTCCTCGACCCGTTCCTGACGCGCGCGCAGAAGGCGTACGCGGCCTGGGCGGGGACCACCGGTGAGCGGGCCTCGGACGGCGCGGAGGCCGACTTCGGCCGTGCGCGTCCGCTCGCCGCGGTGACGGCGCTGACCGACCCCGGCACCGAGGGCGCCGTCGAGGCGCACGTCCCCGGCGAGGGCTGGCGGCGCGTCGGCGCCCTCGCCAAGAGCGGCTTCACGGAGATCGACCTCACGAAGGCGGGCGGCGGGGAAACCGCGAAGGCCGGCGGCACGGCCCTGCGCGCCGACGCCGTCCGCGCCTCACACACCGACGGCACCGTCCGCCACCTCGTGCCCTGGTTCGCCGACTCCCCCGCGGCCCGCCTCTCGCTGGCCCGCACCGAGGCCGACGCGGAGATCGGCGGCGGCCCGCACCGCGTCACCGCGAAGCTGCTCTCGCTGCGCCCCGGCGACGTTGGCGGAGAGCTCCGGGCGAAGGCCCCGAAGGGCATCCAGGTGAAGGCCCCCGCCCGGTCCACGCTGCCGCGCGGCACCCAGGTCGACGTCCCCCTCGACATCACGGTCCCCGCGGGCACGCGCGCGGGGACGTACGAGATCCCGGTGACCTTCGGCGACGAGACCCGCACGGTGTCGGTCCGCGCCTTCCCGCGCACCGCGGGCCCGGACCTCGCGCGCGGCGCGAAGGCGTCCTCGTCGGGCGACGAGACGGAGGACTTCCCCGCGTCGGCCGCGCTCGACGGCGACCCGGAGACCCGCTGGTCGTCCCCGGTGGAGGACGGCGCGTGGTGGCAGGTGGAGCTCGCGGAGCCGGTCAGGCTCGGCCAGGTCGTGCTGCGCTGGCAGGACGCGTACGCGGCGGGCTACCGGGTGCAGACCTCGTCCGACGGAAAGACCTGGCGCACGGCCGCGACCGTGCGGGACGGCAGGGGCGGGCGCGAGGCGGTGCGCATGGACGCGCGTGACACCCGCTACATCCGCGTGCAGGGCGACAAGCGGGCCACGCGCTTCGGCTACTCCCTGTGGTCCGTGGAGGCGTACGCGGTGGCGGACTGAGAGCAGCCCACGCGTCCGTACGCCCCCACGCACCGACATACGACAAAGGCCCGGATCGAGTGCTAGGCAGAAATGCCGTCGATCCGGGCCATCGCGTCCTCCGCGCCGAACGGCTGCAAGTACGGCAGCCAGCGCGGATCCCTATGTCCGGTCCCGATGATGCGCCACGCGAGGCCCGAGGGAGGGGCGGGCTTGTGCCGCAGGCGCCACCCCAGCTCCAGCAGATGGCGGTCGGCCTTGACGTGGTTGCAGCGGCGGCAGGAAGCCACCACGTTGTCCCAGGCGTGCTGGCCGCCTCGGCTCTTGGGGATGACGTGGTCGACGCTGGTTGCGACGCCACCGCAGTACATGCACCGACCGCCGTCGCGGGCGAACAGCGCCCGCCTGGTCAGAGGAACGGGCCCCCTGTAAGGGACCCGGACGAACCGCTTGAGGCGGACCACGCTGGGTGCGGGGACGGTGCGCGTTGCGCTGTGCATGAAGGCGCCGGATTCCTCGAGGCAGAGAGCCTTGTTCTCCAGGACGAGGACGAGCGCGCGGCGGAGCGGTACGACGCCGAGGGGCTCGTACGACGCGTTGAGGACCAAGACATGCGGCACGGCGGATGCCTCCTTGTACGCCGGCGGCGCGTGGCTCGCGCCGGGACGATCTGTAGTCAGTCTCCCCTCATGCCTGGTCGTAGCGCCAGCATGTCCCCGTAACGGCCTTGAAGTGTTTTCGACCACAGCGGGCGCGCGGCGGAGACGTCACTACCTACTTCCCCAGGTGAGCACCGTCTCTCCCTCGAACATGACAACGATCCACACACGATGCCCCGTTAGTGTGGTGGGTCTGCCCGGTTCCCCCGGTTCTCTCTAGTTCACCCGGGCAGGCCGCGACACCTGGAGGTATCCGCCGTGCTCTTGTCCGTCCTGTCGGCAGCCGGAACGGACCCGGACGACACGCCGACGCCGAAGGCCCCGACCCTGGAAGACGCCCAGGAGAGCGCCACGAACGCGGCGAGCTGGGTCGAGCAGAACTGGTCCACGTGGCTCGGCATCGGTCTGCGGATCGTGCTGATCGTGGCCATAGCCGTCGTCCTGCGGGTCCTGGTCCGCCGGGCCATCACCAAGCTGATAGACCGCATGAACCGCACGGCCTCGGCGGTCGACGGCACGGCCCTGGGCGGCCTGCTCGTCAACGTCGAGCGCCGCCGCCAGCGCTCGCAGGCCATCGGCTCGGTGCTGCGCTCGGTGGCGTCGTTCCTGATCCTGGGCACGGCCGCGCTCATGATCCTCGGCACGTTCGACATCAACCTGGCGCCGCTGCTGGCCTCCGCCGGTGTGGCGGGCGTGGCGATCGGTTTCGGCGCGCGCAACCTCGTCACCGACTTCCTCTCCGGCGTCTTCATGATCCTTGAGGACCAGTACGGCGTGGGCGACTCGATCGACGCGGGCGTCGCCTCCGGCGAGGTGATCGAGGTCGGCCTGCGCGTGACGAAGCTGCGCGGCGACAACGGCGAGATCTGGTACGTCCGCAACGGCGAGGTCAAGCGCATCGGCAACCTCTCCCAGGGCTGGTCCACGGCGGGCGTCGACGTGACGGTCCGCCCGGACGAGGACCTGGACAAGGTGAAGGCGACGCTGACCGAGGTCGGCGAGACCATGGCCAAGGAAGAGCCGTGGAACGAGCGGCTGTGGGGTCCGGTGGAGATCCTGGGCCTGGACAGCGTCCTCCTGGACTCGATGGTGGTGCGGGTCTCCGCCAAGACCATGCCGGGCAAGTCCCTGGGCGTGGAGCGGGAGCTGCGCTGGCGCATCAAGCGGGCGTTCGACGAGGCGGGCATCCGCATCGTGGGCGGCCTGCCGCTTCCGACGGCCGACGAGTCGTCCCCCGACCCGACGGCAGGCATGGCGGCCCCGTCCGCCTACGCCTCGGCGACGTCCCCGCAGTCGCTGGCGACGACGCCGATACCGCCGCCGAATCTTTCGAAGCCGTAGCGGTATGTGTGAGTGGGGGCGCCCGGAAGATTCCGGGCGCCCCCACTCACGTATCGGTCTCGCGGGCCGGACTCACCGCGTCCAGTTCTTGAGGGGCTCGGTTTCTACGCGGTGATCGGCGAGGCGGCGCTACGACAGCAGGCGGGCGGCCCTGAAGTGATGCGCGCGCAGCTGCAACACCTGCTGAAGATGGCTCAACTCCCCAACATCCGGGTCCAGGTACTGCCCTTCCGAGCAGGCGGCCACGCGTGCATGGCAGGCTCCTTCAACATCATCTCCTTCGCGGGGACCGAGGCGGTGGACGTGGTCCACGTCGACAGCATCGCGGCTACCGTGTGGGTCGAGAACGACGCCGAAAGTGCCACGTACAAGGCCTTCTTCGACCGCACGGCACGCCTGGGTCTGGCCCCGAAGGACTCACTCGGCCTGCTGGAGAGCGTGGAAGTCGCCCTCAGCATCCCGGGAACCGTCGCCGTCCATGACTCCAAGGACCACGACGGCGACGCCGACTGCGGCGACGCCCCGATACTCCGCCTGGCCCCGGCCGCCCGGACGCGCTTCACCGCGTCCCTGCGCTGAACCCGAACCGGGGCCGTCCAGCGGGAGGGCAGCTCAGAAGTGGACCTCCGCGCAGGCGCGCCCGCGGGACTGCAGCCCGCTGCCCGTGTGCTCCCAGCCCTCGGCACACAGCACGGAACCGTTGGGCAGATCGCGGCCGACCGGCACGGTGAACTTCTGGTGGTACCCCCAGAAGCCGGTCTCGCTGTTCTTGTCGATCCCGCCGCCGTAGATGTGGAAGTGCCCGGTGAAGTCACCGTTCCAGGTGGTGGCCGCCGAGATCCTCTCGACCCGCAGACCGCTGCCCTCCACGGAGATGCAGGTCCGGTCGTTGCACCCATTGGCCCCGGCGAACGCGGACGGCGCCCCGGCGAGGACCGCCACCCCGACACACACCGCGCTCACCGCCACCCGCATCCCCCGCCGTGCCTTCGCCCCCATGCCGCCCATGTCACCCATCACACACATTCCTCTCGAACCGACTGTCAAGGCGAGGCGATCTTGGCAGCGCGCCCGCTCGCGGAACAGCGCCCACCAGGCAAATTCACCCCGACGGTCGACCGCGGCATTGATGGGACGAGGCCGTGAAGAAAGGCCGAATACCGCTCAACTGCCGCGCTGACAAACAACCTTCACAGCGAACCTCCTGGTCCCTCGTGGCGATCGATCATCAACGATTCGACGCTCGAACGCTTCAACGAACGGGGCAGCAGATGTCAGCACGGACCACTCTGGCAGGCATGACCGCGGTGGCGGCGCTCGCGGCGGGGGCGCTCACGGCGCCCGCCACGGCGGCGCCCGCCTCCACGGGCGACCGCCACGCCGCGACCCGGCAGGCCATGGACGCCGCCGTCAAGGACGGCGTGCCCGGAGTGACGGGACAGGTGAGGGACGAGTACGGCACCTGGAAGGGGACGTCGGGCGTCGGCGATCTCGCGACCGGACGCCCGCGCGGCGCCCACGACCACTACCGCGTCGGCAGTCTCACCAAGACCTTCGTGGCGACGGTCCTCCTCCAACTCGAGGCAGAGGGAGAGCTCGACCTGGACGACACGGTCGACCACTGGCTGCCCGGCCTCGTGCGCGGCAACGGCCACGACGGCAGACGGATCACCGTCCGCCAGCTCCTGAATCACACCAGCGGCATCTACGACTACTACGCGGACAAGGACTTCGCGGCCGATTTCCGGCTGCGGGACGGCTTCTTCGCGCACCGCTACGACACCTGGTCCCCCGAGCGGCTCGTGGCGATCGCCATGCGGAACAAGCCGTACTCCACGACGCCCGGCGAATCCTGGCGCTACTCCGACACCAACTACGTCCTCGCCGGAATGATCATCCAGAAGGTCACCCGGCACTCGTACGCGTACGAGGTCCGGCAGCGCGTCATCGAGCCCCTCGGCCTCCACGGCACCAAGGACCCCGGCACCGACCCGCGCATGCCGCGGCCCAGCGGCCGGGCGTACTCGAAGCTCGCCGATGTCACCACGGGCCCGTCGTACGACGTCACGGAGTTCAACCCGTCCGCGGCCTGGACGAGCGGCGGAATGATCTCCGACTCCGACGACCTGAACCGCTTCTACTCGGCGTTGCTGCGCGGCGAGCTGCTGCCGGAGAAGCAGATGGCCGCGATGACGACGACCGTGCCCATGGGCGACGCCTTCCCCGGCGCCCGCTACGGTCTCGGCCTGGCCGAACGCACCCTCAGCTGCGGCCGGCGGATCTGGGGCCACCACGGCGGCATCCTCGGCTCCACCTCCGAGGCGGTGACGACCGAGGACGGCCGCCACTCGCTCGCCTTCAACTTCAACGCCGACTGGACGGGCGACAGTGACGCGGTGCTGGAGGCCGAGTTCTGCGGCACGTGAGCCCCGCCCCAGCACCGCCGACGCGCCGCGAAGCCTCCGCCGCCCCCGTCCTCGCACGAACTGAACGCACCCTCCGCAACGCCCTCCCCCGCAGGTAACGACTTGGTAGCCGCGAGGGCGCTCGCTATTGACGCCTCATTCACGCCAGCCTTACGGTCCTCACGAATTGGAAAGTTTCCTAACAGTCGCTTTCCGGACCCCGACCACCGCTCCCGACACCGCCGTCGGGAGCCGCGCAGCCGAAGGGCAGGTGTCGTCATGGCAGCAGCGGGCAGCGGCAGCAGCACTCCCGGAACCCCGGGAACCCCGCGCGTCCTGCGCGCCATGAACGACCGCGCCGTGCTCGACCTCCTCGTCGCGCACGGCCCCCTCACCCGCACCCGCGTCGGCGAGCTGACCGGGCTTTCCAAGCCCACCACCTCGCAGCTCCTCGGGCGGCTCGAAGCCGCCGGGCTCGTGCACACCACCGGCAGCCTCAGCGGCCGCCCGGGACCCAACGCCCTGCTCTACGAGATCGACCCGGGCGCCGGGCACGTCGCCGCGCTCTCCGCCGACCCGACCGGCATCACCGCCCTCGTCGCCGACATCACCGGCACCGTCCTCGCCCAGGAGCGCGTGGAAGCGGACGCCGTCGCCGAGGACGTCCGCCACCGCACCGCCCAGCTGGTCGCCGAGGCCGTCGACGGTGCCCTGCGGCAGGCCGGACTCGGCCACGACGACCTGCGGGCCGCGGTCATCGGCACCCCCGGCGCCATCGATCCGCAGACCGGCCAGCTCCGCTACGCCCCGCACCTGCCCGGCTGGCATTCGCGCACGCTGCGGGACGACCTGGCCGCGGTGCTCGGCACCCCGGTGACCATCGAGAACGACGTGAACCTCGCCGCGGTCGCCGAGCAGTACGAAGGCGCCGCCCAGGACCACGACAACTACGTGCTCACCTGGCTCGACGACGGCGTCGGCGCCGCCATCGTGCTCGGCGGCGTCCTGCTGCGCGGCGCCACCGGCGGCGCGGGCGAGATCGGCTACATGCCGCTGCCGGGCGCCCCGCTGGCGCACGGCGGCCCCGAGGCGACCTGCGGCCCCGACGGGGGCGGCGGCTTCCAGAGCCTGGTCTCCGCACCCGTGGTCACCCAACTGGCGGGCCCCGACGCCACGTTGGCCGACGCCTTCGCCGATGACGTCGTCCTCGGCGAGGTGGCCCGCCGCCTCGCCACCGGCATCGCCGCGGTCGTCGCCGTCGTCGACCCCGAACTCGTCGTCCTGTCCGGCTCGGTGGCCCAGGCCGGCGGCGACAAGCTGCGCGTCCGCGTCGAGGAGGAGTTGACCGGGCTCGCCCTGCCCCGCCCGCAGGTGCGCATCAGCGAGCTCGACGGCGACCCGATCCTCAGCGGCGCGCTCCGCCAGGCCCTGACCCAGGCCCGTGACCGGGTCTTCGACACGGCCTGACCCTCCCCCTTACCGACCCCTCAACTCCCCTCCCCGCAAAGGAAGTCCGCCATGCCGCGATGGCGCATGCCCACCTGCGCGTCCGCGGCGCTCGCCGCAGCCGGCCTGTTGCTCTCCGGCTGCGCCAACCCGAGCGTCGGCAGCGCGAACGACGACCCGACCAAGCCGGTCACCCTGAAGTTCTGGCACGGCTGGTCGAACCCCGGCGAGGTCAAGGCGGTGAACGCCAGCATCGCCCGGTTCGAGAAGCTGCACCCGAACATCGAGGTGGAGGCCACCGGCAACGTCACCGACGCCACCGTCAACCAGGCCCTGCGCGCGGGCGGCGACAAGGCCCCGGACGTGGTGTCCTCCTTCACCACCAACAACGTCGGGCAGTACTGCGAGTCCGGGATGTGGGCCGACCTCGACCCCTTCATGAAGAAGACCGGGGTCGACAAGGAGAAGATCTTCCCCAAGACCCTTCTCGACTACACCAGTTACCGGGGCAACCAGTGCGCCCTGCCGCTCCTCGCCGACGCCTACGGCATGTACTACAACAAGGACGCCTTCGAGGAAGCCGGTATCGCGCGCCCGCCGCGGACCATGTCCGAGCTGGAGCGGGACGCCAAGAAACTGACCGTGCGCAGCGGCAAGGACTCGTACAAGCGCGTCGGGTTCATGCCCAACTTCCGGCTCTACCAGAACAGCCCGGACCGGCTCTTCGCGCAGTGGGGCCCGAAGTACTTCGACGACGACGGCAACTCGCGGCTCGCGAAGGAACCGGCGACGTACAAGTTCTTCAAGCAGGCCGGTGAACTGGCCGACGCCCAGGGCGGCTTCGACGACCTGGAGAAGTTCCGGCTCACGTTCGGCGACGAGATGTCCAACCAGAACGCCTTCCTGACCGGGAAGCTCGCCATGCACCTGGACGGCGAGTGGCGGGGCCTGATGCTCAAGGAGGCCAAGGCCGACTTCGAGTGGGGCGTCGCGCCGCTGCCCGTCCCCGACGACCAGAAGGACACCTACGGACGGGGCTTCATCACCGGCACCGTCGCGGGCATCGCGCACAGCTCCCAGCACCAGAACGCCGCCTGGGAGCTGGTGAAGTTCCTGACCACGAACACCAACCAGGTCGTGGACTTCGCCAACGACATCCACAACGTGCCCTCCACCTTCGCCGCGCTGAAGTCGCCGCGCCTGGACGCCGACCCGACGTTCCGGTCCTTCTTCCAGGTCCTGGAGAACAAGCACAGCAAGGCCCTGCCCCCCTCCACGAACGGCGGCGCGTACGTCGTCTCGCTGATGGACTTCGCGTACTCCGTCGAGGCCGGGCGCATCCCCGATCTGCGCAAGGGTCTGAAGAAGCTGGACCGACAGATCGACGCCGACACCCTCCAGTCGAAGAGCTAGCCGAGGACCCCCGCCATGGCACTTTCCCTCTCCAACCCCGCGCGCCGCAGACTGCGCACGCTCGGCTTCCTCTCCCCCTGGCTGGTCGGCTTCAGCGTCTTCTTCGCGTATCCGCTGATCGCGACCGTGTACTTCTCGTTCATGCACTACAACCAGATCAAGGAGCCCACCTTCGTGGGCCTCAAGAACTGGGAGTACGTGTTCCGGGACATGCCGCTGTTCGGGCCCGCCCTGTGGAACACCCTGTGGCTGGTCGTGATCATGGTGGCCCTGCGGGTGGTCTTCGGGCTCTCGCTCGGGCTGCTCATCACGAAGATCAAGACCGGGGTCGGGTTCTTCCGCACCGCCTTCTACATCCCCTACCTCGCCCCGCCGGTGGCCGCCACCGTCGCCTTCGTCTTCCTGCTCAACCCGGGCACGGGTCCGGTCAACGAGATCCTCGGCGCGATCGGGCTCTCCGGGCCGAACTGGTTCAACGACCCGGACTGGGCCAAGCCCTCGCTGGTGCTCCTGTCCATGTGGGGCATCGGCGACCTGATGGTGATCTTCATGGCCGCGCTGCTCGACGTGCCCAAGGAGCAGTACGAGGCCGCCGAGCTCGACGGCGCGGGCGCCTGGGCCAAGTTCCGCTACGTCACCTGGCCCTCGATCACGCCGATCGTGATGTTCGCGGTCGTCACGGGCGTCGTGCAGACCATGCAGTACTACACACAGGCCCTGGTCGCGGGGAAGGTCGCCTCCGGCGTCTCCATCGGCCCCGGCTCGGTGATCCAGCCCGGCTACCCGGACCACTCGACCCTCACGGTCCCCCAGCTCGTCTACTCGATGGGCTTCCAGAACTTCAACACCGGCGCGGCGTGCGTTCTCTCGCTCGTGCTCTTCGCCATCGCCATGGCCGTGACGATGCTCCTGATGCGCAAGCGCTCCGGGCTGCTCGCGGCGGAGGACTGAGGACTCACGATGACTTCCACGACCCTGAGCGCGCCCGCGTCGGCGCCCGAGAAGGCCGCCCCGCTGCGGGGCCCCGCCGCCGCCCGCGCCCGCCGCAAGCGGATCCTGCACTGGATCGCCGTCCACAGCGTGGCGACAGCCGTCGCCCTGCTCTTCGTCCTGCCGTTCGTGTTCGTCTTCCTGACCTCGGTCATGAGCGACTCGCAGGCGATGAGCGGCGACCTGTGGCCCGACTCCTGGCACTGGTCCAACTACAAGACGGTGTTCGAGACGCCGGGATTCCTGGACTGGTGGCGCAACTCCCTGATGTACGCGGGGCTCGGCACCCTCTTCACGGTCTGCTCGGCCATTCCCGTGGCGTACGCGCTCGCCAAGTTCCGCTTCCGCGGCCGGCGCACCGCGATGCTGCTCGTCATCTCGACGATGATGCTGCCGCCGCAGGTCATCGTGATCCCGATGTACCTGGTGTGGGCCCAGCAGTTCCACCTGTCGGGCACCCTGTGGCCGCTGATCATCCCGATGGCGTTCGGCGACGCGTACTCGATCTTCCTCCTGCGGCAGTTCCTGCTCACCATTCCCAAGGAGTACATCGAGTCGGCGAGGGTCGACGGGTGCGGTGAGTTCCGCACCCTCATCAAGATCATCGTGCCGATGGCGAAGCCCGGCATCGCCGCCATCGCGCTCTTCCAGTTCTTCTACTGCTGGAACGACTACTTCGGGCCGCAGATCTACGCGGCCCAGAACCCGGGCGCCTGGACGCTGAGTTACGGCCTGGAGTCCTTCAAGAGCGCCCACAGCGTCAACTGGAACCTGACCATGGCCGCGACGCTGCTCGTCATGGCCCCGGTCATCCTCGTCTTCTTCTTCGCACAAAAGGCCTTCGTCGAAGGCGTCACCCTCACCGGAGTAAAGGGCTGAGAACGGATATGAAGCTCGCAGTGGTCGGCGGAGGGTCGACCTACACACCCGAACTCATCGACGGATTCGCGCGGTTGAGGGACACCCTGCCGATCGAGGAGCTGGTCCTCGTCGACCCGGCCGCCGATCGTCTGGAGCTGGTGGGCGGCCTCGCGCGGCGCATCTTCGCCAAGCAGGGGCACCCCGGCCGGATCGTCACCACCTCCGACGTGGACGCGGGCGTCGCGGACGCCGACGCGGTGCTGCTCCAGCTGCGCGTCGGCGGGCAGGCGGCCCGCAACCAGGACGAGACATGGCCACTGGAGTGCGGCTGCGTCGGCCAGGAGACCACCGGGGCGGGCGGCCTCGCCAAGGCGCTGCGCACGGTGCCCGTCGTCCTCGACATCGCCGAGCGGGTCCGCAGGACCAACCCGAACGCCTGGATCATCGACTTCACCAACCCCGTCGGCATCGTCACGCGGGCGCTGCTCCAGGCCGGGCACAAGGCCGTCGGGCTGTGCAACGTCGCGATCGGATTCCAGCGGAAGTTCGCCAGGCTGCTCGACGTCGCGCCGGGCGAGGTGCACCTCGACCATGTCGGGCTCAACCACCTGACGTGGGAGACGGGCGTACGTCTCGGGGGTCCCGGCGGCGAGGACGTGCTGCCCAAGCTCCTGTCCGAGCACGGCGCCGCCGTCGCCGAGGACCTGCACATGCCGCGCGAGATCGTCGACCGGCTCGGTGTCGTGCCCTCGTACTACCTGCGCTACTACTACCAGCACGACGCCGTGGTCGAGGAGCTGCGGACCAAGCCGTCGCGCGCCGCCCAAGTGGCGGAGATGGAGCGCGAGTTGCTCCAGATGTACGGCGACCCCACCCTCGACGAGAAGCCGGAGCTGCTCGCCAAGCGCGGCGGCGCCTTCTACTCGGAGGCGGCCGTGGACCTCGCGGCCTCGCTGCTCGGAAACGGGGGCAGCCCGTACCAGGTGGTGAACACGGTGAACAACGGCACGCTGCCGTTCCTGCCCGACGACGCGGTCATCGAGGTGCAGGCGGCGGTGGACGGCACGGGCGCGAGGCCGCTGTCCGCGCCGAAGCTCGACCCGCTGTACGCCGGACTCATCGCGAACGTCACCGGCTACGAGGACCTGGCCCTGCGGGCCGCCCTGCACGGCGGCCGCGACCGCGTCTTCAAGGCGCTGCTCGCCCACCCGCTGGTCGGCCAGTACGCGTACGCCGAGCAGCTCACCGACAGCCTGATCGCGCACAACCGGGAGCACCTGGCGTGGGCGTAGGCACGAGCGTGCTCGCGATCGACGCGGGCAACAGCAAGACCGACGTCGCGGTGGTCGCGGCCGACGGCACGGTCGTCGGCGCGGCCCGCGGCGGCGGGTTCCAGCCCCCGCAGGTCGGCGTCGAACCGGCCGTCGACGTCCTGGCCGAGGCGGTGACGCGGGCGTTCGCCGAGGCGGGCGTGGACGCCGTGGGCCATGTGTCCGCGTGTCTGGCCAACGCCGATCTGCCGGTCGAGGAACGGGAGTTGGCCGACGCCATACGGCGGCGCTCCTGGGGCGCGTCGGTCGACGTACGCAACGACACCTTCGCGATCCTGCGGGCCGGGCTCCTGGAGGACGCCGAGCCGCGCGGTGTCGCCGTGGTGTGCGGCGCGGGCATCAACTGCGTCGGCATGCTGCCCGACGGGCGCACCGCCCGCTTCCCCGCCATCGGCCGGATCTCCGGCGACTGGGGCGGGGGCGGGGGCCTGGCCGAGGAGGCGCTCTGGTTCGCGGCGCGGGCCGAGGACGGCCGGGGCGAGGCGACCGCGCTGCGCGAGGCGCTGCCCGCGCACTTCGGCCTGGGGTCCATGTACGCGCTGATCGAGGCGCTGCACCTGGGCCGCATCGCCCCCGTGCGGCGGCACGAGTTGACGCCGGTGCTCTTCGCCACGGCCGCGGCGGGCGACGCCGTTGCGCGCTCCCTGGTGGACCGGATGGCCGACGAGGTCGTCGCCATGGCGACCGTCGCCCTCGGCCGCCTCGACCTGCTCGACGAGGCGGCGCCCGTCCTGCTGGGCGGCAGCGTCCTCGCGGCCCGCCATCCCCAACTGGACGACCGCATACGGACGTTGCTGGCGGACCGGGCGCCCAAGGCGGTGCCCCGGGTGGTCAGCGCCCGACCGGTGCTCGGTGCGGCGCTGCTCGGACTCGACCAGGTCGGTGCGCCCACCGGGGTGCACGCGCGCGTGCGCACGCACTACGAAGGCGGCGCAAGCGGCGCACGAGGGCATTGACCGGTTCCCGTCCGGGCCGTGCGCGCGGGCGGGAACCGAACCCCCCTCAATCTCGTGTACATGGGCAGGGATCCGACTCGTGTACATGGGCAGGGATCCGCACAAGATCGAGTCAAGGCCTGTGCGGATGTCAGTCCCTGCGGCAATACTTGCGGCCGTGCACTTCTTCCCGCGCCACGCGCGCCGGGCGGAAGAACCGTCCGGAGACCCGAGGGGGAGGTCGAGGCCAAGGTGACAGATCCGCCGAACGGCAGCGCCGTGCCGCCGGGTCCGCCCGGTCACGCCCCGGCCCCGGCAGGGCAGCGCCTGCCGACGATGCCCTCCGTGCCGCCGCAGGCGTCGGGCACCCCGCCCGCGCAGCCCAGGACCGCGACGCCCGCCGCCACCGCCCCGCGCCGCACCGCCTGGTCCGAGGGCGTCGACCGGCTGCGCTCCGCCGCGACCACGGAACCGGGCAGGCTGCGCATCATCGGGGCCGTCCTCGCCCTGCTCGTCGTCGCGTTCGGCGCGGTCACCACCTGGCAGATGACGGACCGCTCGGCCGCCGCGGACGACGTGCTGCACCGCAGCCAGCCGCTGAGCGCCGACGCCGCGGCCATCTACCGCTCGCTGGCCGACGCCAACACCGCGGCGTCCAGCGGCTTCCTCGCGGGCGGCCAGGAGCCCGCCGCCGTCCGCGCCCGGTACGAGCGCGACATCGAGCGCGCCTCCGAGAAGCTCGCCACCGCCGCGTCGAGCGCGGGGGCGGACTCCTCGTCGGCCTCCGCCGTCGGCAAGCTGAACAAGCTCCTGCCCGAGTACACCGGCCTGATCGAGCGCGCCCGCGCCAACAACCGCCAGGGCCTGCCGCTGGGCGGCGCCTATCTGCGGTACGCCAACGACAAGATGCAGACGCAGATGCTGCCGGCCGCCGAGAAGCTCTACAAGGCGGAGAACGAACGCCTGAGCTCCGACTACGGCAACGCGAAGCCGTATCCGTGGTTCGCCATCGCCCTCGGCGTCCTCGCGCTGGCCGCCCTCGCCTGGGCACAGCGCCGCAACTACCGGCGTACGAACAGGGTGTTCAACCCCGGCATGCTCGCCGCCACCGCCGCGGCCGGTGTCGTACTGCTCTGGCTCGTCGTCGGCCACACCTTCGCGCGCTCGGGTCTCAACGACTCGTACGACAACGGGGTCCGGTCCCTGAACGTCCTCAACGACGCCCGCATCAGCTCCCTGAAGGCCCGGGGCAACGAGAACCTCACGCTGGTCAGCCGCGGCGCGGAGACCACCGAGGTGGCCGGCGAGCTCCAGGACAAGTTCGACGTCGCCTACCGCGAGCAGATGAGGAAGCTGGGCGACAAGGACAGCGGCCTGCTCGGCAAGGCGGCCGAACTCGCCAGGGAGACACCCGGAGAGAACCCGGTCGTCGAGGCCGCGGAGAACGTGGGTGTGTGGAAGGACCGCCACAAGGTGGCCCGCGCCAGCGACGACTCCGGCAACTACCAGAGCGCGCTCGACAAGGTCATCGGGTCCAAGGGGAAGGAGCCGACCGGCGAGTGCTTCGACAACGTGGACGCGGCCCTGGACCAGGCCCTCGCCCATGAGCAGGGCGATTTCAAGCAGGCCGCCAAGGACGGCAGGGGCGCCATGAGCGGTCTCCCGGTCGGCGCGGCCGTCCTCGCGGTCCTCGGCGCGGCGGGCGCCGTGCTCGGCATCGGCCGCAGGCTTTCGGAGTACCGGTGATGGAGTCAGAGGCGGGAGGGAGCGCGCAGACGATGCGTACACGACGTGGCACGGCCAGGCTGCGCGGCTGGGGCGGGGTCGGGGCGATGGGGCTCGCCTGTGCCCTGACGGGCACGCTCGTCCTGGCGCTTGTGGACAGAGGCGACACCGAGGCGAGGGGCGCGGACCGCGGCGGCCGGGGCGCCACGACGGTCACGCAGGCGCGCGCCGGGGCCGACGACTGCAACGACCAGAGCCTGCGTCCCTCGTCCAAGGACGGCCCGACGATCGAGAAGATGAAGAACCGCGAGGTCAAGAAGCTGATCGTCGGCGTCGACCAGAACAGTTACCGCTGGGGCTACCGCGACCCGAACAAGAAGGGCGGCGAGCTGGAGGGCTTCGACATCGACCTCGCGCGCGAGATCGCCGAGGAGATCTTCGGCGACCGCGACGCGATCGTGTTCCGCGCCATCCCCACCAACCAGCGCATCCCGGCCATCAAGAACGACCAGGTCGACATGGTCGTACGCACCATGACGGTCAACTGCGACCGCCTGACCGACGTCGACTTCTCCACGGGGTACTTCGAGACCGGCCAGCAGGTGCTCGCCCCCAAGAAGTCCACGATCACGGGCTACAACGACACGCTCAAGGGCAAGAAGGTCTGCTCGGCCACGGGCTCCATCGCCCTGGAGAAGCTGGAGGAGAAGAACTTCGGCGCCGACATCTCCACCACGGTGCCCAACCAACTCGACTGCCTGGTACGGCTCCAGCTCGGCGAGGTGGACGCCGTGGTGACCGACAGCGCCCTCGCCGCGGGCCAGGCCGCGCAGGACCCGACGGTCGAGCTCAAGGGCGAGGAGCCGTTCACCACCGAGCACTACGGCGTGGCGATGAAGAAGGACTCGGACGACCTGGTCCGCCGGGTCAACAAGGTCCTCGCCGACTACCGCGACAACGACGGCTGGGAGAAGTCCTACGACAAGTGGCTCAAGGGCGGCCTCGGCAAGTCGCCGGGCCCGCCGAAGGCCGACTACCGCGACTGACGCGGAGCGGACAACTGACCTGATACCACTGAAGAGTTACGGGACGACAGAACGGCAACGCAGAGCGGAGAGGTGATCGATGAGCGTCGCGGGACCCCCCGGTCCGGTGATGGACCGGGACGAGGTGGACCGTGCGCTGGCGCGCCTCGACGCCGAGCACGAGGCGATCGAGACCTCGCTCCTCGCCCTGCAGGACCACGCCGGACGCCGCCTGCTGGAAGGCGCCCGGCTCACCGGCGTCACCCAGGAGCGCTGGATCGCCACGGAGAGCCGGATCACGCTCCTCTGGGCCTACTTCGACGCCTACGCCGGCGCCCTGCGCACCGCGCACGAGCTGCGCGAGCGCAGGCGCTGGCCCAGCCGTGACGACCTCGTCGAGCTCACGGAGCTGCTGCGCGGCGAGTCCGTGACCGTCGCGGGCGGCTCCACGGCCGGCACCGCCCCCTCGATCACCGGGCCCGCCAGACTCACCGAGCGCTTCACCCTCGAAGAGCTGGTGACCCGCATGAACGACCTGTACGCGGACTCCCTGGACATGGTCGTCGCCGCCGACGCGGTGTGGTCGGCGCTGCCCGCCCGCATCGACCTGCTCGCCGCCGAACTGGCCCGCACCCGCCAGCTCGCGCACTCCGTGGGCGTACGCCCCGGTGAGCACCCCTCGGGCGACGACCTGGAGCGCATCACGCGCACCCTCACCGCCCTGCGCGAGCAGGTGGTCTCCGACCCGATCGCCTTCTGGCAGCGCGCGGAGGGCAGTTCGGCGCCGGGAGGCGGCCGCCCGGCCACCGATCGCTACGACCGCGAGGCCCGCGCCCTGGAGGAGGTGCGCCGCGAGATCGAGGCGGTGCTCACCGTCCGCCAGGACGCCGAGGCCCGCCTCGGCAGGCTGCGCGACGTGCTCTCGCGCGCGGACCGCACCCTCGCGGAGGCCAGGAACGCCCGGGGCGAGGTCCTCGCGAAGATCGCCGCCTCCGAGGTGCCCGCGGTCAGCGGCCCGCCGACCGCTCTCCAGGAGCAGCTGGCGATGGCATCGGACTACCGCAGGAACGCCCAGTGGCACCGCCTCTCGCCGCTCCTGGAGTCCCTGGAGCAGAAGGCCGAGGACGAACTGCTGCGCGCCCGCGAGTCGTTGACCGCCGTCACGGCTCCGCTCGCGGTCCGCGCGGAGCTGCGCGGCCGCCTGGACGCGTACAAGGCGAAGGTCGCACGGCTCGGCCACGCCGAGGACCCGCTCCTGATCGAGCGGTACGACGCGGCGCGCCGCATGCTGTGGAGCGCGCCCTGCGATCTGCGGGTGGCCGAACAGGCGGTGCTCCGCTATCAGCAGGCCGCCGCGGAGGTGCTCGCGCCGAGGGTCCCGCAGCAGGGCGGGCCCACCGACCGGAGGGGGGAGACGTGACCCAACGACAGTGTCAGCGGCCCGGATGCACGGGGTCGTACGAGGACGTCGGCGGCGGCGAGCTGTACTGCGACACCTGCGGCCTCGCCCCGGTCGTCGCGCCGAACGGCATGGTGGGCTCCTCGCCCACCGGCATCACCGGCGGCGGCAAGGGGTCGCGGGGGTCCGGCAGTTCCAGCGGCCGCTCCTCCTCACGCACGTCCTCCCGTTCGTCCCGTTCGCAGTCCTCGCGCAGGTCGGTGTCGGGGCGGCTGTCCCGGTCCCTGTCGGGCAGTTCGACGTCCCGCTCGGTGTCGGTGCGCAGCTCGGGCTCCGCGGCAGGCGCGTCCGGGCGCGGGCGCCTGGGCGTCGGCCTGGTCGAGGTGCCGGACGTGCCGCGCCCCGACCCGCGCGGCGCGGTGCAGAAGAACCCGGAGGTGCCCGAGCGGAAGCGGTTCTGCTCGCGCTCGGACTGCGGGGCTCCGGTGGGGCGTGCGCGCGGTGAACGGCCGGGCCGCACCGAGGGGTTCTGCACCAAGTGCGGCCACCCCTACTCCTTCGTGCCGAAGCTGAACCCGGGCGACATCGTCCACGGCCAGTACGAGGTCGTGGGCTGCCTGGCGCACGGCGGACTCGGCTGGGTCTACCTCGCCATCGACCGCGCGGTGTCCAGCCGCTGGGTGGTCCTCAAGGGCCTGCTCGACACGGGCGACCAGGACGCGATGGCCGCCGCGATCTCCGAGCGCCGCTTCCTCGCCGAGATCGAGCACTCCAACATCGTCCGGATCTACAACTTCGTCGAGCACCTCGACCAGCGCACCGGCTCCATGGACGGCTACATCGTCATGGAGTACGTCGGCGGCAAGTCCCTCAAGGAGATCGCCAACGGCCGCCGCACGGCCGAGGGACGGCGCGACCCGCTGCCGGTCGAGCAGGCCTGCGCGTACGGCATCGAGGCCCTCGAAGCCCTCGGCCACCTGCACAGCCGCAACCTCCTGTACTGCGACTTCAAGGTGGACAACGCCATCCAGACCGAGGGCCAGCTCAAGGTCATCGACATGGGCGCGGTCCGCAGGATGGACGACGACGAGTCCGCGATCTACGGAACGGTCGGCTACCAGGCCCCCGAAGTCGCCGAGACGGGGCCCTCGGTGGCCTCCGACCTCTACACGGTCGCGCGCACGCTCGCCGTCCTGACCTTCGACTTCCAGGGCTACACGAACGTGTTCGTGGACTCCCTGCCCGACCCCGACAACATCGAGGTCTTCCGGACGTACGAGTCGTTCTACCGGCTCCTGGTGCGCGCCACCGACCCGGACCCGGCCCGCCGCTTCGCGTCCGCGCAGGAGATGGCCGAGCAGCTCACGGGCGTCCTGCGGGAGGTCGTGGCGCTGCAGACGGGCCGGCCGCGACCCGCGCTCTCCACCCTGTTCGGGCCCGAAGTGAAGGTCCCGGACACGGAGTTGTTCGCGGAGCTGGCCGGGGAGGTGTCCGTCCTGGGGGCGCGCGCCGACGCGACCCGCTCCGGGAACGGCCGGGCCCTGCCGTCCCGCGCGGGCACGATCCCCGTGGGCGCGATCTCCGCGAGCGCGGGGCTCGGCACGTCCACGGCTTCCCAGGGCACCGCAGGGACCACGTCCGCCCCAGGGGTCATGTCCATCCCAGGGGGCACGTCCGCCCCGGGAACCACGGCCCCCACAGGCTCCACGACCGCCTCGGGTTCCGCCGCCACCGGAGGCATCGTCCGCGGCATCGACGCCGCAGCGACGGCCCTCGCGCTGCCGATCCCCCTGGTGGATCCCGGCGACCCGAACGCGGGCTTCCTCGCCGGCCTCATGGCGTCCGCGCCCGCCGAGCTGATCTCCGCCCTCGGCACGGCGCCCGCCGACTCCCTGGAGCTGCAGCTGCGCGGCCTGCGCGCCCGGCTCGCCATGGGCGAACTGGCGCCCGCCGCCGAGGCCCTGGCCGACCTGGAGTTCCAGCACCCGGACGACTGGCGCGTGGTCTGGTACCGCGGCGTCGCGGCCCTGGCGACCGGCGACTTCGAGAACGCGGCGCTGTCCTTCGACGCGGTGTACGACGCCTTCCCCGGCGAGCCCGCGCCGAAGCTGGCGCTCGGCGTGTGCGCGGAGGTCCTCGGCCAGCTGGACAACGCCGCCGAGTACTACCGCCTGGTGTGGACCACCGACCCGAGCCATGTGAGCGCCGCGTTCGGCCTGGCCCGCGTGCGGCTCGCCGCCGGCGACAGGACGGGCGCCGTGCGCACCCTGGAGTCGGTGCCGGAGTCCTCCATCCACTACACCGCGGCCCGGGTCGCGGCGGTGCGGGCGCGGCTGCGGCAGCGTATGACGTCGGACACGGCGGCATCGCCGGGCTCGGCCTTCCTGGACGACCTGACGGCCGCCGCGGGGCAGGTCGAGGCCCTTGCGGGGTTCGGGCTCGACGCGGTGCGCAAGGAGCGCCTGTCGACCGAGGTTCTGGGGACGGCGCTCGACTGGGTACTCTCCGGTAGGCACTCTGGTCACGCCTCCGCGCCACCGGCCACCACCGGCACGCGGACCGTACTGCTCGGCAGCGACCTGGACGAGCGTGGTCTCCGGTTCGGTCTGGAGCGTTCGTACCGGACACTGGCCCGGCTCGCTCAGGGTGGCCAGGAGAGGATCGAACTGGTGGAGCGGGCCAACCGTTTCCGCCCCCGGACGTGGGTGTGAGTATGTCGCAGATGCCCCAGCTGTCTGCCTGCCCCAGCTGTGAGGAGCCGCTGGAGTCGGGTGACCTGTTTTGCGGTGCGTGCGGGTTCGACCTGTCGGCGGTGCCGGCGCGGCCCGACGCCTCACCCGAGGTCTCTCCCAACGGCTCCGCCGCCGCGGCGGGGCAGGCCGCCGGGCCGTCTGCCGGGCCGTCTGCCGAGTGGCCCGTCGCCCCGGACGTCGACAGCTCCGACGTGCCGGTGCCCACCCATCTCCCGACGGACCTGAAGGGCACGGACTCGGCGGGCTCCGAGCTTCCGGAGAACCCCGTTCCGCAGAGCCAGGGGGGCGCACCGGGCACCCCGGACGTCCCGGGCACCCCGGCCGTCCCGGACGCTCCGGCCACCGGTCCCGCCGAGCCGGACGAGTACCCGCTGCCCGCCCCGGCCGCCCCCGCTCCCGCCGCTGCCGCGGCGGACCCTCGTACGA
This sequence comes from Streptomyces sp. NPDC025651, assembly GCF_055558735.1. NCBI lineage: Bacteria > Bacillati > Actinomycetota > Actinomycetes > Kitasatosporales > Streptomycetaceae > Streptomyces > Streptomyces sp. NPDC025651. The sequence continues at coordinate 409,386 of NZ_JBVHLZ010000001.1, read as the reverse complement.
CCGCACCCGACCCCACGCCCCCCGCGGGCACGAAGCTCTGCGTCGCCTGCCGCTCGGGCCGGGTCGACCCGGACGGGTACTGCGAGAACTGCGGGCACGCCCAGCCGCGCGAGCGCGACCACATGGAGCAGGAGCTCGACGCGGTCGCCGCGGTCAGCGACCGCGGTCTGCGCCACCACCGCAACGAGGACGCGTTCGCGATCTCCGCGGCCGCGCTGCCCGACGGCTCCCCCGCCGTCGTCGCGATCGTCTGCGACGGCGTCTCCTCCGCGACCCGCCCCGACGAGGCCTCGCTCGCCGCCTCCCGCGCCGCCAACGAATCCCTCCAGGGCTCCCTGCCGCGCGGCACGCACCCGCAGCAGGCCATGCACGACGCGATCCTCTCGGCCGCCGACGCGGTCAACGCCCTTGCCGCGGAGCCCGCTTCGGCCCGCGAGCACAGCCCGCACCAGAACGCTCCCGCGTGCACCCTGGTCGGCGCGGTCGTCGCGGGCGGCCTCCTCGTGGTCGGCTGGGTCGGCGACAGCCGTGCCTACTGGGTCCCCGACGACCGCAGCGGCCCCACCGTCCGCCTCACCGAGGACGACTCGTGGGCCGCGCAGATGGTCGCCGCGGGCCTGATGAACGAGGCCGAGGCGTACGCCGACGAGCGCGCGCACGCCATCACGGGCTGGCTCGGCGCCGACGCGTACGAACTGGAGCCGCACACCGCTTCCTTCAAGCCGGACCGTGCGGGTGTAGTGGTGGTGTGCACGGACGGTCTGTGGAACTACGCGGAAGCGGTCGACGAGATGGCCGACGCCGTGCCCTACGACGCCGCGGACCGGCCACTGCACAGCGCCCAGGTCCTGGTCGGCCACGCGCTGGACGGCGGGGGCCACGACAACGTAACAGTGGCGGTCGTCCCGTTCCCGTTCGTGCCGCAAGGGGCAGGATCGGCCTAGAGCGGACGCACCACCCGGCGTCCGCACGGACGCTCCCGGCGCCCGCGCGGACGCGGACGGAAGCGCCAACACACGTGTCACCCCGCCGACTTGGGGGAGGCGGGGGACGACTGTCTGAGGATCTGAGGGGGAGCAGCATCCATGGCCAACTTCTCGAAGTCGAACGTGCCGCAGTTCTCGGTCGACGTCTATCAGAACGAGTTCCTGCCGGAGGGCGGCCGCGAGGTCAACGCCATCGCCACGGTCACCTCGACCGGCGGCGGAACGATCGGTTCCGCGGTCAGTGCCCCGCATCTGTACACCGCGGGGCAGAGTCCGGACGCCGCCGTGGCGATCATGGTCGACTGCTCCGGCTCCATGGACTACCCGCCGACGAAGATGCGGGGCGCCCGTGACGCCACGGCCGCCGCGATCGACGCCGTGCGCGACGGGGTGCACTTCGCGGTGATCGGCGGCACGCACGTCGCCAAGGAGGTCTATCCGGGCAACGGCCGCCTCGCGGTGGCCGACTCCCACACCCGTGAACAGGCCAAGCAGGCGCTGCGCAAGCTCAGCGCGGGCGGCGGCACGGCGATCGGCACCTGGCTGCGCCTGGCCGACCGCCTCCTGGCCTCCGCCGAGGTCGCGGCGTCCTCGGTGCGTCACGGCATCCTGCTCACCGACGGCCGCAACGAACACGAGTCGCCCGAGGACCTCAAGGCCGCCCTCGACTCCTGCGCGGGCCGCTTCACCTGCGACGCCCGCGGCGTCGGCACGGACTGGGAGGTGAAGGAGGTCACAGGGATCGCCTCCGCGCTGCTCGGTACCGCCGACATCGTCGCCGACCCGGCCGGGCTCGCCGCCGACTTCACGCAGATGATGGAGGCGGCGATGGGCAAGGAGGTCGCCGACGTCAGCCTGCGGCTGTGGACGCCGATGGGCGTGGAGATCAGGTTCGTCAAGCAAGTGGCGCCCACGGTCGAGGAGTTGACCGACCGCCGCACGGAGGTGGGACCGCGCGCCGGGGACTACCCCACGGGGTCCTGGGGCGACGAGTCACGGGATTACCACATCTGTGTGTACGTGCCGGGCGCCGAACTGGGCCAGGAGATGCTCGCGGCCCGTGTCTCGCTCGTCGTGCCGCAGAGCGACGGCAGCGTGCAGACCCTCTCGCAGGGCCTGGTGCGGGCCGTGTGGACGGACGACATGGCGGCCTCCACCTCGATCAATCCGCAGGTCGCGCACTACACGGGCCAGGCGGAACTGGCACAAGTCATCCAGCAGGGTCTGGACGCCCGCAAATCGGGAGATGTCGACGGCGCAACGGCCAAGCTGGGCCGTGCCGTTCAGCTCGCGAGCGCCTCGGGCAACGCGGATACGGCGAAACTGCTTTCGAAGGTGGTGGACGTCGTGGATGCCGCGGCAGGTACTGTTCGATTGAAGGCGAAGGTCGCCGAGGCCGACGAGATGACACTCGAGACGCGGTCGACGAAGACTGTTCGCGTGAAGAAGCAGTCGTGAAGAAGCAGAAGAAGCACTCGTGAAGAAGCGGTGACGGGGCGCGTCCGCGCCACGGTCCCCGCGACGACGTACAGCCATGACACGGCCCTCGGGCCGGTGAAGGAGAGGGGGAAGCGCCGACATGCCGACCTGCCCGAACGGACACCAGTCGGGTTCCGACGACTGGTGCGAGGTCTGCGGTCACCGCATGGCCGGTGCCGTACCACCGCCGCCCCCGCCGCCCCCCGCGGCCGGGTACGGCTATCCCCCGCCCCCGCCCGGCCAGGACCCGGGCTTCCCGCAGCCCGCTCCGGGCCGCCCGCACCTGGCCGCCGTGCCCGACCCGGCGCCCGAGGGCGAGCTCTGCCCGCAGTGCCGCACGCCCCGCGAGGCGAACGCGCCGTTCTGCGAGGAGTGCCGCTGGAACTTCCTCACGAACACCGCGACCTCGTACACCCCGGCCGCGCCGAACCCGCCGCTGCCGGGCACGCGCGGCGGTCCCGGTGCGCCTCCGCCGCACCCCGGCCAGCAGTTCCAGCAGCCGCCCGGCGGCCCGCCGGGACGTCCCGGCGGGCCCGGCCAGGACCCGTACGAGTACCAGGGCTCGCGCCCCTCGCAGATGAACCGCCCCGCCGAGCCGATCCCGCCGTTCGGCAACGGCGGGCCGCAGGGTCCCGGCCAGCCGGGGCCGCAGGGTCCCGGCCAGCCCGGCCCCGGCCCGCAGGGCCCCGGTCAGCAGGGCCCCGGTCAGCAGGGCCCCGGCCAGCAGGGCCCCGGCCAGCCGGGACCTCAGGGCCCCGGTCAGCCCGGCCCCGGTCAGGTTCCGCCCGGTCCCCCGCAGGCGTTCCAGCAGCCGGGTCCGCCCGCGCCGCCCGCGTTCCCGCAGGAGACGGGTGGCCCGCAGGGTCCGCCCCCGCCGCCGCCCGGCCCCGGTGGTCCGTCCTTCGGCGGTGGCGGTGACGACTGGGTGATCTCGCCGCCGTCGGGCCCGGCCCAGCAGGACCCGTTCCAACAGGGACCGGCCGCGCCGCAGGACCCCTTCCAGCAGGGACCCCCGCAGCCGCAGCCTCCGCAGCCCCAGGCCCCGCAGGGTCCCGGCACGTGGACGGCGACGATCGGTCCCGACCGCGAGTACTTCATGGCGATGATGCAGCGCAGCGGCCCCGAGGCGTCGGGCCTGAACCTGCCCGCGTACTCGCCCGAGCAGCAGCGCCCGCTGACCGGCAACCAGATCAGCATCGGCCGCCGGCGCCACTCCACGGGCGACACCCCGGACATCGACCTGTCGGTGCCGCCGGAGGACCCGGGCGTCTCGCACCAGCACGCGGTCCTGGTCCAGCAGCCGGACGGCAGCTGGGCGGTCGTCGACCAGAACTCCACCAACGGCACCACGGTCAACGGCGGCGAGGAGCCCATCCAGCCGTTCGTCCCCGTCCCGCTCCAGGACGGCGACCAGGTGCACGTGGGCGCCTGGACGACGATCACGGTCCGCCGCGACTGAAACCCCCGTCACGCGGGCGGTCACAGCGGCCAGACGTACGGCCCTTCGGGGTCGTCGAGCCAGGCCCACTCGTACCGCCCGCGCACGGTCACCCCGAAGCGCTCGCGCACCGGCCGCCCCTCGCGCTGCCACAGCGCGAGCGCTTCGTGCGGATCGAGGCTGCCCGCGGTCAGCTCCAGGAGGAAGCGGAAGAGCTCGCTCTGCAGGACCTTGCGCGGCAGCCCTCCGACGTGCTGATCCAGCGGGGCCCTGCCGCTGCCGCCGCGCAGCGGCACGAAGTAGGCGGGCGTGTGCAGGAAGCGCCCCTCGGCGTGCTCCGCGTCCCGCACGGTCAGCGCGATCAGGCCGGTGGCCAGCGGCGCGAGGATCCGGGCGCCGGGTCCGCACTGGGCGAGCCAGGCCCGTGGCACCGACTTCAGGGTGCAGGTGGCGATGATCCGGTCGTAGGGCGCGCGCTCGGGGCAGCCGGCCGCGCCGTCCCCGGTCACCACGGCGGGGCGGTATCCGGCGGCCGCCAGGTGCCGCCGCGCGGACTCGGTGATCTCCGGGTCCAGGTCGACGGTCGTGACGTGGTCGTCGCCGAGCCGGTGGGCGAGCAGCGCCGCGTTGTATCCGGTGCCCGCGCCGATCTCCAGGACGCGGTCCGTCTCCCGTACGTCCAGTTCGTCGAGCATCTTCGCCATCAGGGACGGCTGACTGCTGGAGGACAGGAGCTCCCCGTCGCGCACCCGGGTCGCCAGCGGCGCGTCCGTGTAGGCCCCGCGCAGCCAGCGGGCGCGGCGCGCGGCGTCGGGGTCCTCGCCCCACAGCCGCTCGTACCCGCCGCCGACGCCCACGTAGTAGTACGGCACGAACAGGTGCCGCGGCACGGCCTCGAACGCCGCCCGCCAGACGGGGGCGCCCTGCCATGCCCCGCTCGCCTCGATCTCTCGCACGAGGGCGGCCCGGGCCTCGGCCACGAGTGCAGGGTCGGGTTCCATAGGTCCACTGTGCTGCGCCGTCGCCGCCGATGCGAGTGGCGGAACGGGATGATCCGGCGGGAGATCCACCGGGCGGATCCACCGGCGGGATCCCCGGGGTCCTAAGCCTTCCGTACTCGGCCGCCCCGTCTGAGACCATGGAACGTGTGAAAGAGATCCCACACGGCACGCTTCAGGAGCAGACCTTCTACGAACAGGTCGGCGGCGAGGAGACCTTCCGGCGCCTGGTGCACCTCTTCTACCAGGGGGTCGCGGAGGATCCGCTGCTGCGGCCCATGTACCCGGAGGAGGACCTGGGCCCCGCCGAGGAGCGCCTCGCGCTCTTCCTGATGCAGTACTGGGGCGGTCCGCGCACCTACAGCGACAACCGCGGCCACCCGCGCCTGCGCATGCGGCACGCGCCGTTCACGGTCGACAGGGCCGCGCACGACGCCTGGCTGAAGCACATGCGCACGGCGGTCGACCAGCTCGGCCTCTCCGAGGAGCACGAGCGGACGCTGTGGAACTACCTGACGTACGCGGCGGCGTCGATGGTGAACTCCGAAGGCTGACACCCGGCGGCCGAAGGCTGAGGCCCAGACCTCGGAGGCCAACGCCCGGGGCCTCCGTGCCCGTTCCCTGACAACAGGTACCGGCACGGGGGTCCAGGGAGCGCCGGGATCAAGCAGGCGTAACCGTGAGCCCGCCCACCCCGGCCCGCTTCACCGCCACAGACCCATAAGCCGTACGCACCCGAAGCCACGCCCCGGACGACAGCAACGTCAGCGAATCCCCCCGCAAGAACCCCAGGGACTGGGCCGCGTGCACGGCCCGCACGGGCACCCCCGTACCGCCGATGGACCGGGACCAGATCTCCCGCCCCACCCGATCGAGCTCCGTCCGGACCCGGCGCTCCGGCGCCAACTCCCCGACGCGCGCCTTGAATTCGGCGACGGCGGCAGCCACGAGCTCCCGCACCGCGTCCATCCCCGGCAGCCCGGGCTCGACGACCCGCCACCCGCCCCGAGGCGGCAGCACCCCGGCCCAGGGCGGCCCGGTCACGGCCTGCGGCACCGCGGCAACGCCCCGGGTCTCCACGGCCTCCACCGACTCCCCCACCGACTCCAGGAACTCACCGGCGGAGACGGTGACGTCGAGCGTGGTGTCGAGCCCGTGCTCGAACGGCTTGGCGAGCCGCGCCGTCCGTACGGCAAGCACCTCGAACGACGGCGGCCGCCCGAACACGGCGAGCGTGTCCCCGGCGGCCTGCAGCCGCACCGCGGCGGCCTTGTCGTAGTGGATCAGCCGTGCCAGGAAGGCGGCGAGGTCCGCCGCCTCCCCGGCATCGGCGAAGTGGAGCCGCGCGGTCATGCGGCAAGCGCCCCCGCACCGTCGGCGTCGTCGAGGTACTCCTCCAGGACGGCCCGCTCCTCGGCGGTGATCCGCCGGGGCCGCTGCGCCTCCAGGTTGAAGGGCACGACGACCGTGGAGGCCCGCACGTAGACCTGCTCGGGGTCCTTGACCTCGTAGGAGATCGTGAGCGAGGCCGCGCCTATCTTCGTCACCCACGACTCGATGGTGACCGGCTCGTGCCGGTGCACCAACGGCCGTACGTAGTCGATCTCGTGACGGGCCACGACGGACCCGCCCGAGAACGAGGGGCTGCCGTCACCCGGCGCGATCCGGAACATGAAGTCGATCCGCGCCTCTTCCAGGTACCGCAGGAAGACGGCGTTGTTGACGTGCCCGAAGGCGTCCATGTCCGACCACCGCATGGGGCAGCTGTAGATATGCCGACTCATGTCAGTGTCAGCCCCGGGTCAGCTTCTTGTAGGTGGCACGGTGCGGACGGGCCGCGTCCGCACCGAGACGCTCGATCTTGTTCTTCTCGTACGACTCGAAGTTGCCCTCGAACCAGTACCACTTGGACTCGCCCTCGTAGGCGAGGATGTGCGTGGCGACCCGGTCCAGGAACCAGCGGTCGTGGGAGATCACGACAGCGGCACCGGGGAACTCCAGGAGCGCGTTCTCCAGCGAGGACAGGGTCTCGACGTCCAGGTCGTTCGTCGGCTCGTCGAGGAGGAGCAGGTTGCCGCCCTCCTTGAGGGTGAGCGCCAGGTTGAGGCGGTTGCGCTCACCACCGGAGAGCACCCCGGCCGGCTTCTGCTGGTCCGGCCCCTTGAAGCCGAAGGCGGAGACGTACGCGCGGCTCGGCATCTCGACCTGCCCGACGTTGATGTAGTCGAGCTCGTCGGACACCACGGCCCACAGCGTCTTCTTCGGGTCGATGTTGGCGCGGCCCTGGTCGACGTAGCTGACCTTGACCGTGTCACCGATCCGGATCTTGCCGGAGTCCGGCTTCTCCAGGCCCTGGATCATCTTGAACAGCGTGGTCTTGCCCGCGCCGTTGGGACCGATGATGCCGACGATGCCGTTGCGCGGCAGCGTGAAGCTCAGGTCGTCGATGAGGACCTTGTCGCCGAAGGCCTTCGAGAGGTTCTCGACCTCGACGACGATGTTGCCCAGGCGCGGGCCCGGCGGGATCTGGATCTCCTCGAAGTCCAGCTTCCGCATCTTGTCCGCCTCGGCGGCCATCTCCTCGTAACGGGCAAGGCGCGCCTTGGACTTGGCCTGCCGCCCCTTGGCGTTGGAGCGAACCCACTCAAGCTCTTCCTTGAGCCTCTTCGCCCGCTTGGCGTCCTTCTGCCCCTCGACCTTGAGCCGGGACTGCTTCTTCTCCAGGTACGTGGAGTAGTTGCCCTCGTAGGGGTGGGCGCGGCCGCGGTCGAGCTCCAGGATCCACTCGGCGACGTTGTCCAGGAAGTACCGGTCGTGGGTGACCGCGACGACAGCGCCGGGGTACTTCGAGAGGTGCTGCTCCAGCCAGTTCACCGACTCGGCGTCGAGGTGGTTGGTGGGCTCGTCGAGGAGCAGCAGGTCGGGCGCCTCGATGAGGAGCTTGCAGAGCGCGACGCGGCGCTTCTCGCCACCGGAGAGGTTCACCACGGGCCAGTCGCCGGGCGGGCAGCCGAGCGCGTCCATGGCCTGCTCGAGCTGGGCGTCCAAGTCCCACGCGTTGGCGTGGTCCAGGTCCTCCTGGAGCTTGCCCATCTCCTCCATGAGCTCGTCCGAGTAGTCCGTCGCCATGAGCTCGGCGACCTCGTTGAAGCGCTTGAGCTTGCCCATGATCTCGGCGGCGCCGTCCTGCACGTTCTCCAGGACGGTCTTGGACTCGTCGAGCTGCGGCTCCTGCATGAGGATGCCGACGGTGAACCCGGGCGACAGGAACGCGTCACCGTTCGACGGCTGCTCAAGACCGGCCATGATCTTCAGCACCGTGGACTTACCGGCGCCGTTGGGGCCCACGACACCGATCTTCGCGCCAGGAAGGAAGCTCAAGGTGACATCGTCGAGGATCACCTTGTCGCCGTGCGCCTTGCGCGTCTTGCGCATGGTGTAGATGTACTCAGCCAAGAGAAACCGTCCGGCAATCAGTGAGTGGGCAGATACACCCCATCTTGCCGTACGGCTAGGCCTCGGCGGAAACCAGTATGGTCCGGGGCCCGCTACCTGGACGTTCCTCCACCGCTTGCGTGGCCGGTCCGCCACCGACTGTCATCGCCGGGCACGGCGGGCGGTAGTCGTGTCGCCACCGCCCGCCGTCCCTCCGCTCGGGGCTACTCCTCGGTGGACGGCTCCGACGGGGTGCTCTTCCTGCGGAGGAAGAAGAGCGTCGCGCCGCCGAGGACGACGAAGGCCACCGCGATGCCCGCGATCAGCGAGGTGTTGCTGGAGCTGCCCGTCTCGGCCAGGTCTCCGCCGCCCGAGGTGCCGCCCGCCGACGCGGGGCTCGGTTCGGAGGCGGGGTAGGCCTGGGTGTCGAGGCCGCTGCCCTCGGTGCGGCAGTCGAGGACGCCCTTGAAGCGCTTCTCGAAGCCGTTCGGCCCCTTGATCGTGAAGTCGTAGGGCTGGTCCTCCTGGAGCGGGATCGTCACGGTCTGGGACGCGCCCGCGCCGATGGTGTGCTTGAAGCCCATCAGCCGGAACGTGAACGGCTGGTCGCCCTTGTTGCTCGCGGTGATGTCCACGCCGCCCTTGGCGCAGTTCTTCTCCGCCGACAGAGCCGGGATCGCTCCCTTGTCCGCCCAGTCCGCGGTCGCCGCCGCCGACACCGTCGACTCGCTGGAGCCCGCGAGGATCTGCGTCTGGCTCCTGGTCTCGGAGGTGAGGGCCCGCCCGACCGGCACGGTGGTCGACGCCTGGACGGAGAGCGCGGCCGAGCCGTCGGGGGCGTCCTTCGGCACGTCGAAGTAGAGCCGGCTGCCGTTGCCCGCGGACTTCGCGGGCTTGCCCTTCCTGTCGACGATCTTCACGCCGCTCGCCCTGGAGTCCACGGGCGGGGTCACCGTCACCGAGTCCGCGTCGGTCCGCACGGTGACCGGGCCGATCCGCTCCCCTGCGCGCCCCGAGACGGCGGGCGGTTCGAGCGTCAGGGACGCCTTGGGCTCGGGGCTGTTGCGCGCGCTCTCGTACAGGTAGTCGGCGAGCTTCTCGGCCTGCGGGTCGACGGCCTCGACCTTGACGTCGTCGGAGTACCGCCAGATGGCCACCTGGGTGCCGGCCGCGGCGGTCTGCTCGGTCAGGGACCGCGCGCCCGCCTTCTTCGCCAGCTCCGCGAGGTCGTTCACCTGCGGGTAGGAGTGCTGCAGGATCCAGCGGATTCTGCCCGCGTCACGGTTGGCGTTCAGCGAGGTGCCGCTCCAGGGGGTCTCCTGGTACTTGGCGTCCTTCTGCGTGGGGTTGTGGACGTCGACGCAGTACGTCTTGAGGGTGCCGCCGCCTTCCACGGACATCTCGAAGAGTCCGGCGGGCACCTGCTGGGAGCCGCCGTTGTCACGGATCACGGCCTGGTCGTAGGTCTGCAACCCGTCCAGCGTCGCGGTCGCTCCGCCCCGGTGCTGCGGCACCGCTTCCGCCGCGGCCGCGCCCGCGGTGGCTATCGCTCCCGCCACCGCCAGTCCCGACGCCACCGTCACGGCGGCGAGGCGGGCGGCGCCTCGGCTACGTATGGACAACGCAGAAAACACTGAATTCCCCTCCGGGCGGGACCCGTTCACAACGAGGGGGGTGGTCCCGCCAGCAGATTGAAAGGGGCAGGATCACCTGCCACGTGCATGGCATCACCTGCCAACTGCCCCGTGAGCTACGTCCGGCATCCTAAGGAAGCGGCACACCACGATCCCCAGTCATGCCATGCGATAACCGATCCGACTCGGAATCGTTATCCCCAACACCCGCTCCGAGCTGGGCATATCGATAAATCAACGAGATGTGCGCGCCGATATGCCGCACATCGGCCGCTCCGCGAGAGGCCCGCAGCGGGCCCGGCTGACGCCCCATCACCCCACCGGCGCGGGCTCCGATTCCCGCTCCGCCGCGGGCGCCGTCAGCGCGGAGTTGCCCCTGGCCACGCGCCGGAACGCCGCGGTGCCCCGCGACAGATCGTGCCCGATGGCCAGCGCCTCGATGTCCGCCGACGTCCAGTGCTGGCCGCCGCGCTCCTCGTCCCGCACCTTCAACCGCCCCTGCACGATGACGGGTTCGCCCACCGCGAGCGATCCCTGGACGTTCGTACCGAGCGCCCGCCAGGCCCATACCGTGAAGAAATTGGTGTGTCCGTCGTTCCAGGTGTTCTTCGCGCCGTCGAAGTACCGCGCCGTCACCGCGAGCCGGAACCGCGCGACCGGTCCCGACGGCAACTCCCGGTACACCGGCGTCGTCGCGACGTTCCCCACCACCGTCACCAGCGTCTCGTTCATCCCTGGTCCCTCCCCCGCATCGTCTGCCTCCGCCGCCGCGCCCTCCGCGACCGCGTTCTCAGACTGCACCGGCCGCCCCGATCCCGCTGAGCCCTGTGCACTACCGCGCCGTTGTGGAAAACCCCGTCACCCGAGAGGGGGACGCGCCCCCGCAACCCGCACGTACTGCTCCCTGACCTCCCGATACCGCAGCAGCTCCGCCGCCACCGGATCCAGGACCCGCGCCCGCCCGCACCCGGCAGCCGCCTCCCGCAGCCGCCGTTCCGCCTCGTGCCCGTACCGACGCGCGGGCCCCCGCGCCGCCATCCGGCTCGCCCACTCCACGCACGGACCGCCCATGATGCCCATCAGCATCAGCAGCGCCGGCACGCCCAGGTTCGGCTGCGCGACCCCGACGATCTGCCCCACCAGCCAGACCCCGCCCACCACTTGAAGCATCGTCATGGCCGCCTGCGCGAGGACCGCGACCGGCCACCAGCCGGGCCGCGGCGGCCGCCCGCCCGGCACCCCCGCCGTGACCGCCAGTTCGTCGAGCGCCTCGGGCAGCCCTTCGGCCCCGCGCACCGCGGCCTCCCGCACGGCCTGTCCCCAGGGTGCGGGAAGCCCCGTCGCCGCCTCGTCGGCCACCGTGCGCACGGCGTGCTCCACGCGCTGGCGCGCCGTCGCCTCCTCGTCCACCGGCGCCTGCGCGAGAGGCCCCGCCGGACCCTGAGGCGAGCGCTGCGCCTCGTACCACCGCCACAGCCTGAACCACGGGTCGCCGCACGCCTTGCCCGCGTTCCTGCGCCAGGCCCGCTCGGCGGCGTCGCCCGCGGCGGTCGCGCCCACGGCGTCGGCGAGCCGGTCGGAGAACTCCTCGCGCGCCTCCTCGCTGAGCCCGATCCGCCCGCGGCCGCGGCCCTGCTGCGGCCCGGCGACGTACACCGGACGCAGCCGCTCCGCGGCGGCGTCCAGGTCCGCGGAGATCCGGCGGGCCGCGGCCCCCCGCTCCTGTGTGAACTGGCCGAGCGCCTCGCGCAGTTCACCGAGCCCCTCACCGGTCAGCGCGGAGAGCGAGAGCACCGTGGCGCCGGGCTCGCCGTGCTCGCCGAGCGCGATGCCGTCCTCGTCCAGGAGGCGCCGCAGATCGTCGAGGACCTGGTCGGCGGCGTCCCCGGGGAGGCGGTCGATCTGGTTGAGCACCACGAAGGTGACCTCCGCGTGGCCCGCCAAGGGCCGCAGATACCGCTCGTGGAGCATCGCGTCGGCGTACTTCTCCGGGTCGACGACCCAGATGACGGCGTCCACCAGCGCGAGGATCCTGTCGACCTGTTCGCGGTGCTCGCCGACCGCCGAGTCGTGGTCGGGCAGATCGACCAGGACGAGCCCCTGGAGCTCGTCGGCGCCGGGCCCCTGGAGCGGGCGCCTGCGCAGCCTGCCCGGGATACCGAGCCGGTCCAGGAGCCCCGCTGCGCCGTCCGTCCAGCTGCACCCGATGGGCGCGGCGGTGGTCGGCCTGCGTACGCCGGTCTCCGAGATCATCACGCCGGCCAGCGCGTTGAAGAGCGTCGACTTGCCGCTGCCGGTGGCGCCCGCGATGGCGACGACGGTGTGCTGTTCGGAGAGCCTGCGCCGGGCGGCGGCCTCGTCGAGGACGCGGCCCGCCTCGGCGAGGGTGCCGCTGTCGAGGCGGGTGCGGGAGAGCCCGACGAGCTCGCGCAGCGCGTCAAGGCGGGCGCGCAGGGGTCCTTCGTACGAAGGGTACGAAGGTGAGGTCCCGGAGGGCACGTACGCGCGCGTGCCGGTGCTCGTGTCCGTCTCGGTGGCCCGGGGCCCCTCGGCGACGCGGCGCGCGATGAGGCCGTCGTCCCAGGCCCGCTCCGAGCCGCTGCCGGAGCCGGTGTCGGGGTGCTCGTCGTGCTCGCGTTCGGCCGGGTCACTGGGGTTGGCGTGATCGGCGTGATCAGTGACGGCGGTCACCGCGGTCACCTCTCCTTCTGCAGTACGGACAGGGCGGCGATCAGCTCGGCCTGGGGTTCGGGGTGGACGTCGAGGACGTCCAGGGGGGCGAGCCTGCGCTCCCGCTCGGTGGCGAGGACCTTCTCCAGGTAGTCGGTGAGCAGGCGCCCGCCGCGGTCGCGCAGCCGGACCGCTCCCTGGGCGCCGATGCGTTCGGCGAGGATCTCTCCGGCCGCGCGGGCCCTGCGCCCGCCGAGCAGGGCCGTGGCGAGCAGGGCCGCGACGACCTCGGGGTCGGGGAGGGCGTTCTTGTCGACCCGCTCCAGGCCGCGCACCTCGTCCTCCGCGTACTCCTCCAGGACGCGGCGCCAGCGGCGTACCGCCATCCCGATGCGGTGTTCGGCGCTCTCCACCTCCGGGTCGCGGTCGGCGAGGCCGGGCGCGGCGGCCGCGGGTTCGCGGCGCCAGGCCTCGTCGATGCGCTCGTCGGCGGCGGTGACGGCGCACAGCAGCAGCGCCTCCAGGCTCTCGGCGATGGCGTCGAGCAGCTCGCCGGGACCGCAGTCCAGCGGGTAGCTGCGCCACCGTTTCAGGGCTCCCCCGGCGAGCACCCCGCCCGCCTGCAGACGGCTCCGCACGCGCGCGTGCTCGCTCTCGTACGCCTCGTCGACGGCGGCGGTGAGCCGCAGCGCGGCGGCGTACTGGGCGGCGACGGCGCCCGCGAGCTCCGGCATGCGGGAGTTGAGGGATCCGATGACTCCGTGGGCGGTGCGGGCGACGGCGTGGGCGCGGGCCGTGGGTTCCTGGACGCGGTGGGTGAGCCAGGCGCGCAGCGGCGCGACGGCGGTGGCGGGGAGCAGCCCGCCGCCGCCCGCGGACTCGGGCAGTTCGGGCACCGTGAAGCGCGGCACGTCGCCGAGGCCCGCCTTGGCGAGCAGCGCCCCGTACTGCCGTGACACCTCGGTCGCCACCTGGTGGGGGACGCGGTCGAGGACGGTGACGAGGGTGGCGTCGTGCTCCTTGGCGGTGCGCAGGAGGTGCCAGGGCACGGCGTCGGCGTACCGGGACGCGGTGGTGACCATGACCCAGACGTCGGCCGCGGAGATCAACTCGGCGGCCAGGACGCGGTTCTCGGCGACGAGCGAGTCGACGTCGGGTGCGTCGAGGAGGGCGAGGCCGCGCGGCAGGGTCTGCGCGGTCTCGATCCGCAGGGCGCGCTCGTCGTCGAGCCCGTCCCCGATGCCGCCCCCCAACCCGTCCCCGATCGCCGCGACGTCCTCGTCGCCGTCCGTCTCGCCGTCGCCCTCGCCGCACGCCCCGTCGTCCTGCTGGGGCACCCACACGCGCGTGAGGTCGGGCAGGACGCGCATGCCGGCGAACCAGTGGTGGTCGTCGGGGTGGCAGACGAGCACGGGCGTGCGCGTGGTGGGCCGCAGCACCCCCGCCTCGCTGACCTGCCGCCCCACCAGGGAGTTCACGAGCGTGGACTTGCCCGCGCCGGTGGATCCGCCGATGACGGCGAGCAGGGGCGCTTCGGGCGCCTTGAGCCGGGGCACCAAATAGTCGTCGAGCTGCGCCAGCAACTCGTCCCGGTTGGCACGCGCGCGTGGCGCCCCCGGCAGGGGGAGCGGAAAGCGTGCGGCGGCGACACGCTCGCGCAGGGCGGAGAGTGCGTCAAGCAACTGAGGCCGTACGTCCAAGGTCACCACATGCGAAGAATGCCCAATTTTGGCGGCTTTCTGAAGCATATGGGGGCCTCTGCGCGCCGATCGGACACAGGGGATGGAAGGGGAGACCGGGGCGCAGGCATAACGAGTGCACAACACCCGGGGCGTGAGACGCCAAAAGCGATGCGAGATTCGCACCTGCCTGCGATTATCAGGACCGCTTCACCGAACCTCCACATCACGGCACGTAGGCGAAGCACCAGGGACAGGGACCCGGGAGCCCTATCCTTGTCCCCGGCAAGGTCACGGATCTCCCCCACATCCGGGCTCCATGCCACCGGCCACACCCGGCCCCCGTAGCTCAGTGGATAGAGCAGGCGCCTTCTAAGCGCTTGGCCGCAGGTTCGAGTCCTGCCGGGGGCGCACAGTACTCAGCAGGACAAGGACGGTTCCCGGCCCGTCGCCGAGCCCCCGGCGACTAGGCTTGCCGCGTGGCCGAGGTCAGATCGCGGCCCGTCCACACCGGGGCGGCACCGTCCGGGGTGGGCATCGGAACCCCTCGGGAAGATTGCCTTGGCTCTCAAGAAGTCCGATCTCTACAGCTCGCTCTGGAAGAGCTGTGACGAGCTGCGCGGCGGCATGGACGGCAGCCAGTACAAGGACTACATCCTCACGCTGCTCTTCGTGAAGTACGTCTCCGACAAGGCCAAGGCCGACCCGGACAGCCTCATCGAGGTCCCGCCGGGCGGCTCCTTCGACGACATGCTGGACGCCAAGGGCAGCAAGGACATCGGCCCCCGCTTCAACGCCGTCATCCGTGCGCTCGCCGAGGCCAACGACCTGCGCAACGTCATCGACCTGGCCGACTTCGCCGACGAGGAGAAGCTCGGCAAGGGCAAGGAGATCCAGGACCGGCTCTCCAAGCTGGTGGCCATCTTCGACGACCTGGACTTCCGCGGCTCCCGCGCCGAGGGCGACGACCTGCTCGGCGACGCCTACGAGTACCTGATGCGCCACTTCGCCACGGAGTCGGGCAGGAGCAAGGGGCAGTTCTACACGCCGGCCGAGGTCTCCCGTGTCCTGGCCAAGGTGGTCGGCATCGACAAGGACACCCTCCAGGACCAGACGGTCTACGACCCGACCTGCGGCTCGGGGTCGCTGCTCCTGAAGGTCGCCGCCGAGGCTCCGCGCGGCATCACGATCTACGGCCAGGAGAAGGACAACGCCACCTGGGCGCTGTCCAAGATGAACATGATCCTCCATGGCCGCGCGGAGGCCATGCTGGACATCGCCAAGGGCGACACCCTCACGAGCCCGCAGTTCACCGTCGACGGCGAACTGAAGACCTTCGACTTCGCCGTGGCCAACCCGCCGTTCTCCCTCAAGTCCTGGAGCAACGGCCTGGAGGAGGAGTACGGCCGCTTCGACCACGGCCGTCCCCCGAAGGGGAAGGGCGACTACGCCTTCCTGCTGCACATCCTCAAGTCCCTCAAGGACACCGGCAAGGCCGCGGTCATCCTGCCCCACGGCGTGCTCTTCCGCGGCAAGGCGGAGGCCGACATCCGCCGGTACCTGCTGGAGCAGCGGTTCATCAAGGGCATCATCGGCCTGCCCCCGAACCTCTTCTACGGGACCGGCATCCCCGCCTGCGTCATCGTGCTGGACAAGGAGGGCACCGAAGACCGCACCGGCGTCTTCATGGTCGACGCCTCGAAGGGCTTCGTGAAGGACGGGCCCAAGAACCGCCTGCGCAGCCAGGACATCCACAAGATCGTGGACGTCTTCACGCGGCAGACGCCCGTCGAGCGCTACGCGCGCATGGTCCCCTTCGCCGAGATCGCCGACCCGAAGAACGGCCACAACCTCAACATCCCGCGCTACATCGACTCCTCCGCGCCCGAGGACGTCCAGGACCTCCACGCCCATCTGCACGGCGGCATCCCCGACCGCGACCTCGACGCGCTCGACGGCTACTGGGACGCCTTCCCGCACCTGCGCGGCCAGCTGTTCAGGACGAACCGCCCCCGCTACAGCGACCTCACCATCGACGTGGACGGGATCCAGCAGGCGATCCTCGACTCCCCCGAGTTCCAGGAGTTCACCGACCGGGCCCGCGCCCTCACCGCCGAGTGGTTCCGCGCGCACCGCGACCGGCTCGCGTCCGTCGACGCCGACACCCAGCCGGGCGATCTGATCGCCGCCCTCAGCGACGATCTGCTCGCCCGCTTCAGGCCCGTACCCCTGCTCGACGAGTACGACGTCTACGAACAGTGCATGACGTACTGGGACGACGTCATGCACGACGACATCTTCATGATCATGAACGATGGCTGGCTCGGTGCCTCCAGGCCGCGCAAGGTCATGGTCGACAAGGACCGCAAGCTCTCCGAGACGCCCGACCTCACCGTGCGCGCCGGGCGTGGCAGCGTCAAGTACAAGATGGACCTCGTCCCGCCGCCGCTGATCGTCGCGCGCTGGTTCGCGAAGGAACGGGACGAGGTCGACGCGCTCATGACGGCGGCTCAGGACGCGGGGCGCCTCGTCGAGGAGTACGTGGAGGAGCACGCCGTCGACGACGGGCTCCTCGCGGAGGCCATGGAGGACGGCAAGATCAACAAGGGGCTCGCGTCGGCCCGTCTGAAGGACGCGCGGCAGGAGGGCGCGGACGCCGAGGACGAGATCGGGGCCCTGACGCATCTGATCAAGCTGTACGCCGCGGAGGCCAAGGCGAAGAAGGCGGCCAGGGAGGCGGAGGCCGCGCTCGATCTGGCGACCCTGGAGAAGTACGGCGAACTCACCGAGGACGACGTGAAGTCCCTCGTCCTCGACGACAAGTGGCGGGCCGCCGTCACCACGCGCGTGACCCTGGAGGTCGAGGCGCTCACGCTCGCCCTGGTGGCGCGCATCCAGGAGCTCGGCGCGCGGTACGCCACCACGGTCGGGGACCTGCGGACGGAAGTGGCGCGGATCGAGGCGCGGGTCGCCGCGAACCTCGCCGCCATGGGGGTCGGCTGATGGCCCGGCAGATCCCCGCCGACGGCGACCGGCAGGCGCCCGACGGCGGCGCGTGGCCTCTCGTCCGGCTCGACCACGTCGGCACGATCGTGACGGGGAGCACGCCCCCGACCCAGGACCGGTCGAACTACGGCCGCCACCGGATGTTCGCGGGGCCCGCGGACCTCGGCCGCACCAAGTACGTGACCAGGACCGCCAAGATGCTGTCCGCGCGCGGCTTCGCGCGTTCCCGTCGCGTGCCCGCCGGGTCCACGCTCTTCGTGTGCATCGGCTCCACGATCGGGAAGGTCGGGCTCGCCGCCGTCGAGCTGGCGACGAACCAGCAGATCAACGCCATCGTCCCGAACGACAAGGTCGACCCCGAGTACCTCTACTACGCGGCGACCACCCTGTCGGCGCTCGTCCGGGAGAGGGCGGGCGAGCAGGCCGTACCGCTGGTCAACAAGTCCGACTTCTCGGCCTTCGAGATCCTCCTGCCCCCTCTGGAGGAGCAGCGGCGGATCGCGGCGGCGCTCCAGGAGGCCGACCGCCTCGTCGCCGCCCTCGAAGACCTGATCGCCAAGAAGCAGGCGGTCAAGGAGGGGGTCATGCAGGAGCTGCTCACCGGCAGGAGGCGCCTGCCCGGCTTCGGCGAGCCGTGGACGACCCGCCGCCTGAGCGATCTGCTGACCTACGAGCAGCCGGGCCCCTATCTGGTGCGGACGTCGAAGCAGCTCGACGCCGGGCGCGTGCCGGTGCTCACCGCGGGCAAGACCTTCGTCCTCGGGTTCACCAACGAGACCCACGGCGTCTACCGGGCCCGTCCGGCCGATCCGGTCGTGATCTTCGACGACTTCACGACGGCGTCCAAGTACGTCGACTTCGACTTCAAGGCGAAGTCCTCGGCCATGAAGATCCTCAAGCCCAGGGAAGGGGTCGACCTGCGCTTCGTCCACGGGCGGATGCAGCTGATCGACTTCCCGCTCGGCGACCACAAGCGGTACTGGATCTCGGAGTACGGCAAGCAGGAGATCGAGGTCCCCGGCGAGGACGAACAGGCGGCCGTCGCGCGCGTGCTCGCCGACGCGGACGACGAGATCGAGGCGTTGGAGGTCCGCGTCGCCAAGGCCAGGGACGTCAGGCAGGGCATGGCGCAGGAACTGCTCACCGGGCGGACACGGCTGCCCGTTCAGGGGGACGTCCAAGGAGGCGTCCAGGGGGAGGACACCGTATGAGCGAGGACACCGCATGAGCGACGTCGGGCAGGTCGAGCGCAGGGCGCAGGACCGGGTCGTCCGGCTGTTCGAGGAGCGGCTGGGCTACCGCTGCCTTGGCAACTGGGAGGAGCGCGAGGGCAACGCCAACATCGAGGTCGACCTCCTGGAACGCAACCTGCTCTCCCGCGGGTACGACTCCGTCCTCGTCACCAAGACCATCGAGCAGCTGACCAAGGCCGCCGCGCTCGGCGGCGGGCGCGACCTCCCCGAGGCGAACCGCGCCGTCTTCGGCCTGCTGCGCTACGGCGTGAACGTCAAGCGCGGGGCCGGCGAGCAGTACGAGACGGTCTGGCCGATCGACTGGACCGACGTGGAGGCCAACGACTTCGTGGTGGTCGAGGAGGTGACGGTCGTCGGGCGGCGGACGAAGCGGCCCGACGTCGTCCTCTACGTCAACGGCCTCGCCCTGGTGACCCTGGAGCTCAAGCGCTCCCGGGTCGCCGTCGGCGAGGGCATCCGGCAGACCATCGGCAACCAGAAGCCGGACTTCATCCGGTCCTTCTTCGCCACGGTCCAGCTCGTCCTGGCCGGCAACGACGCGGAGGGCCTGCGCTACGGCGCCTGCGGCACCCCCGAGAAGTACTGGCTGGAGTGGAAGGAGAAGTCACCGGTCCAGGAGCCGCTGGACCGGGCGCTGCTGCAGATGTGCGCCAAGGAGCGGCTTCTCGAACTCATCCACGACTTCACGGTCTTCGACTCCGGCGTACGCAAGGTGTGCCGCCACAACCAGTACTTCGGCGTCAAGGCCGCGCAGGAGCGCATCGCCCGGCGCGAGGGCGGCATCATCTGGCACACCCAGGGGTCGGGCAAGTCGCTCACGATGGTGTGGCTGGCCAAGTGGATCCGGGAGAACCAGAAGGACCCCAGGGTCCTGCTCATCACCGACCGCACCGAGCTGGACGAGCAGATCGAGAAGGTCTTCAAGGGCGTCAACGAACAGATCCACCGCACCCGCAGCGGCGCGGACCTCGTGGACACCCTGAACCGGTCCACGGAGTGGCTCATCTGCTCCCTGGTGCACAAGTTCCGCGCGTCGGGGGACGGTTCGCCTGCGGACGACGACGAGGCGACGAGCGCGTTCATCAGGGAGCTCAACGCCGCGCTCCCGAAGGACTTCAGGGCCAAGGGCAACCTGTTCGTCTTCGTCGACGAGGCCCACCGCACGCAGTCCGGCGCGCTGCACGACGCGATGAAGGAGCTGCTGCCGGACGCCGTGTTCATCGGCTTCACCGGGACGCCGCTGCTCAAGGCGGACAAGGACACCAGCACCGAGACCTTCGGGTCCTACATCCACACGTACAAGTTCAACGAGGCCGTCGAGGACGGCGTCGTGCTCGACCTGCGCTACGAAGCCCGCGACATCGACCAGCACCTGACGTCGACGGCGCAGGTGGACACGTGGTTCGAGGCCAAGACGCACGGCATGACCGACCGGGCGAAGGCGGAGCTGAAGCAGCGCTGGGCCACGATGCGGAAGGTCGTCACCTCGCGGCCCCGCGCGCAGCAGATCGTGCAGGACATCCTCGTCGACATGGCCACGAAGCCCCGGCTGTCGGACGGGCGCGGCAACGCCCTGCTCGTCGCCGGGAGCATCCACCAGGCCTGCACGTTCTTCGAGTTGTTCCGCGACACGGACCTGCACGGCAAGTGCGCGGTCGTCACCAGCTACGTCCCGACCCCGGGGGACGTCTCCAAGGAGGACTCCGGGGCGGGCAGGACCGAGAAGCTGCGGCAGTACGACATCTACCGCCGCATGCTGGCCGACCACTTCGGGGAGCCCGAGGACGTCGCGATGACGAAGGTCGAGCAGTTCGAGCAGGAGGTCAAGCGGCGGTTCGTCGACGAGCCCGGCCGGATGCGCCTGCTCATCGTGGTCGACAAGCTCCTGACCGGCTTCGACGCCCCGAGCGCCACGTACCTCTACATCGACAGGAAGATCCGGGACCACGGCCTGTTCCAAGCGATATGCCGGGTCAACAGGCTCGACGGGGACGACAAGGAGTACGGCTGCGTCGTCGACTACCAGGACCTGTTCGACTCGCTCCGCAGCGCCATCACCGACTACACGTCCGAGGCGCTCGACGGGTACGAACAGGAGGACGTCCAGGGGCTGTTGACCCACCGGATCCGCCGGGCCCGGGAGCGCCTCGACACGGCGCTGCGGG
Source organism: Streptomyces sp. NPDC025651 (assembly GCF_055558735.1). Classification (NCBI taxonomy): domain Bacteria; kingdom Bacillati; phylum Actinomycetota; class Actinomycetes; order Kitasatosporales; family Streptomycetaceae; genus Streptomyces; species Streptomyces sp. NPDC025651. The sequence continues at coordinate 388,643 of NZ_JBVHLZ010000001.1, read as the reverse complement.
AGATCCGCAGGATCTGCGCGCCGGTCGCGCCGCCCCGCAACACCCTGCAGTACCTGCAGTACTTCTGCGCCGCCGATCTGGCGGACGCGGAGCTGAAGGCCGCACAGCTCAAGGCCAACGAGCCGCGGCGCGTCGAGCTCTACAAGGCGGTGGCCGCCCTCACGCGGGCCTTCGGCGACCTGGCGAACGACATGGAGGCGGCGGAGTACCCGGCCGGCCGGGCCGAGGCCATCCGCAAGGAGGTCCGCCACTACGCGTCCGTCCGGGACGAGGTGAAGCTCGGCGCGGGCGAGAAGGCCGACTTCAAGCGGTACGAGGCCGACATGAGGTTCCTCCTGGACACCTATGTCCAGGCGGGCGCGTCCCGGGTCGTGGCCGACTTCGAGGGCGTCGGGCTCGTCCAGCTCATCGCCTCCCAGGGCGCGGGCGCCCTCGACAAGCTGCCCGCGGGCATCAGGAACAGCCCCGAGGCCCTGACCGAGACGCTCACCAACACCATGCGCAGGAAGATCGCCGACGAGCGCCGCACGAACCCGAAGTACTACGACCGGATGTCCGCGCTCCTGGACGCGGCCATCGAGGAGCGGCGCGCGGGAGCCCTCGCGTACGAGCAGTACCTCGCCGCGCTCCTCGACACCGCCACGCGGCTCGGCAGCGGGGAGTCCGACACCGCCTACCCCGACTGGGCGGACAACGGCGCGCGGAAGGCGCTCGTCGACTTCTTCCGCCCCGACGAGCACCTGGCCGCCGACGCCGACACGGCGGTGCTCGGCGCCAAGCAGGACTCCTGGACCGACAACCCGCTCAAGGAGCGGAAGGTCCGCATCGCCCTCAGGCGCAGCCTGCCCGACGGGTTCGAGCGGCTCGACGCCCTCCTCGACCTGGTGAAGGCCCGCCCCGAGTACCGCTAGCGGCCGGCCGCCGGTGCCTCACGGCAGCCGCAGCTCCCCGTACGCCCCCTTCGGCACCGCCGGGCTGCGCGGGGCGACGGCGGGCACGCGCGCGTAGGGGGCGGTCGGGGGCGGGCGGGTGTCCCGCTCGCCCTTGTTCGGCCAGTGCGCCATGGCCCGTTCGGCCTGGGCCGTGATCGTCAGGGAGGGGTTGACCCCGAGGTTCGCCGAGACCGCCGAGCCGTCGACCACCGAGATCCCCGGGTGTCCGTACAGGCGGTGGTAGGGATCGACCACTCCCTCGGCCGCGGACGCGCCGATCGGGCAGCCGCCCAGGAAGTGCGCGGTCAGGGGCTTGTTCATCAGCTCACCGAGGTTGGTGCCGGGGTAGCCGCCGATGCGGTCGGCGACGAGCTTCGCGGCCTGCCAGCCCTCCTCGACGTGCACGGGGTTGGGGTCGCCGTGCCCCTGCTCCGCGGTGAGCAGCCCGCGCCGGCCGATGCGTGTGGTCAGGGAGTTGTCGTGGGTCTGCATGACGAGGCCGATGATGGTCCGCTCCGACCAGCGGTGCGTCGAGGCGACGCGGGCGACCAGGAGCGGATGGGAGAGGAAGGCGAGCGCGGCGGCCAGCGGTCCGGGGAGGTCCCTGCGGTACTGCGGGACGCAGATGAGCGCCATCAGGTTGGAGCCCTTGCCGTACCGCACGTTCTCGATGTGGGTGGTGGGGTTCGGGTGGATGGAGGAGGTGATGGCGACGCCGTGCGTGAAGTCCAACGGGCGTCCTGTGCCGCGCCGTTCGCCCCGCTTCCTGCGGTAGCGGCGCGGGAAGGTCACCGCGCCCACCAGGGCCTCGGAGTTGGTGCGCGTGAGGCGGCCGAGCCGCTCGGAGAGGCGGGGCAGCAGGCCCGTTTCCCTCATGCGGTGCAGGAGGGTCTGGGTGCCGTAGGTGCCGGCGGCGAGGACGACGTGGCGGGCGCGCAGGGTGGTGCGGGGGCCTCTGCGGCGCCGGTCGGTGGGGACGGTGACGACTTCGAAGCCGCCCTCGCCGGTCCCGCCGCTCTCGCCCCTCTCCCGTACCGACACCACCGTCGTCATCGCCCGTATCTGTGCGCCCGCCCGCTCGGCCAGGTGCAGGTAGTTCTCCATGAGCGTGTTCTTCGCGCCGACCCGGCAGCCCGTCATGCACGAGCCGCACTCCGTGCAGGGCGTGCGCGCGGGGCCCGCCCCGCCGAAGTAGGGATCGGGAACTTCCCTGCCGGTCCCGTCCGTTGAACCAGTGGTGCCGGTGGCGCCACCGGCCCCGCCACTGCCTCCCGCGTCCTGCCCGTCCCCGAAGAACACCCCGACCGGTGTCAGCCGGAAGGTCTCCCCCACGCCCATCTCCTCGGCCGCGGCCCGCAGATGTTCGTCCGCCTCGGTCGTGGTCGGGTTCGGGCGTACGCCGAGCATGCGCCGCGCCTGGTCGTAGTACGGGGCGAGTTCGTCCTGCCAGTCGGTGATGTCCGCCCACTGCCTGTCCCGGAAGAAGGCGGGCGGCGGGACGTAGAGGGTGTTGGCGTAGTTCAGCGAGCCGCCGCCGACCCCCGCGCCCGCGAGCACCATGACGTTGCGCAGGAGGTGGATGCGCTGGATGCCGTAGAGGCCGAGGGCGGGCGCCCAGAGGTAGTCGCGCAGGTGCCAGGAGTCGCGCGGCAGCGTGTCGCGCGTGAAGCGGCGGCCCGCCTCCAGGACGCCGACGCGGTAGCCCTTCTCGGTCAGGCGGAGCGCGGCCACGGACCCGCCGAACCCGGAGCCGACGACGATCACGTCGTAGTCGTACGTCTCCTCACTCACCGTAGAGCGCCTCGATCTCCGCCGCGTAGGCCGCCGCCACCGCATGCCGTTTGATCTTCAGGGACGGCGTGAGCAGGCCGTTGTCCTCCGTGAACTCGCCGCCGACGACGGCGAACCTGCGGATCGACTCGGCCCTGGAGACCGCCGCGTTGGCGTAGTCCACGGCCTTCTGGACCTCCGCGATCATCTTCGGGTCGCGGGCCAGCTCCGCGAGCGGCGTGTCCTTGGGACGTTTGCGCACGGCGACCCAGTGCTCGACGGCCTCGGGCTCCAGCGTGACGAGCGCGGCGACGTAGGAGCGGTTGTCGCCGACGACGATGCACTGGCCGACCGGCGCGCGGCTGCGCAGCCGGTCCTCCAGGATCGCGGGCGAGACGTTCTTGCCGCCGGAGGTGACGATGATGTCCTTCTTGCGGCCGGTGATGGTGAGGTAGCCGTCCGCGTCGAGCGCGCCCAGGTCGCCGGTGGCGAACCACTCGTCGGTCAGCACCGCGTCCGTCGCGGCCGGGTTGTTCCAGTACGAGCCGAAGACGATGCCGCCCTTGATCAGCACCTCCCCGTCGTCGGCGATGCGCACGGCCGTGCCGGGGACGGGCAGGCCGACGGTGCCGGGGCGGGGCCGCAGCGGCGGGGTGATGGTGGCGGCCGCCGTGGTCTCGGTGAGGCCGTAGCCCTCGTAGATGATGATTCCGGCGGCGTAGAAGAAGAGGTTGAGGTTGCGGTCCAGGGGCGAGCCGCCGCTGATGGCGTAGCGCAGCCGGCCGCCGACCTCCTTGCGGATGCGGCGGTAGACGAGCAGTTCGTAGAGCGCCCAGCCCAGGTGGAGGCCGAGGGAGGGGCCCGGGGCGCTCTTGTCCAGGAACTTGTTCAGGTACGCCTCGCCGAAGCGCACGGCGATCCGCTCCGCGCGGTCGAAGGAGGCGCCGCGCCCGATCTTCTCGGCGGTCGCGCGGCCCGTGTCGTGGATCTTCTCGAAGAGGTACGGGACGCCGACCACGAAGGTCGGCCTGAACGACCGGAGTTCCGGGCGGAGTTCGTCGGGTTTGATGCCGGGGCAGTGGCCGAGCTCGATGCGGGCCAGCAGGCAGGCGACCTGGATGGTGCGGCCCAGGATGTGGGCGAGCGGCAGGAACAGGAGCGTGGAGGCGACCTGTCCGGTGATCTCCTTGAAGATGGGGTGGAGCAGGTCGACGGTGTTCGCCGCCTCCGCGTGCAGATTGCCGTGCGTGAGGACGCAGCCCTTGGGGCGGCCCGTGGTGCCCGAGGTGTAGCAGAGGGTGGCGATGGAGTCCGGGGTGAGCGCGGAGCGGCGCTTGGTGACCTCCTCGTCGGACAACTCCCGTCCCAGGGCTGCCAGTTCGGCCATGGCTCCGCCGTCGATGTGCCGGATGCGCGGCGGGTCGTCGAGAGCGCGGACGGCCTCTTCGGCGGTCGCCGCGTTCTCGGCGGTCTCCGCGATCAGGAGGCGGGCGCCCGAGTCCCGGACGATCCACTCGATCTGCTCCGCCGACGACGTGGCGTAGACGGGCACGGTCTGCCCGCCCGCCGCCCAGATCGCGAAGTCCAGGACAGCCCACTCGTAGCGGGTGCGGGACATCAGGGCGACGCGACCGCCGGGTTCGAGGCCGCCGGCGATCAACCCCTTCGCCGTCTCGGTGACTTCGCGCGCGAAGGCGGCGGCGGTGACGGGGTGCCACCGGTCGCCGCGCTTGCGGCGCAGGACCACGGCGTCGGGTGCCTCGGCCGCGTTGACGAAGGGGATGTCGGCGGTGCTGCCCGCGGTGGCCCGCGGCGCGAGCGGCGCGACGCGGGCCTCGCGCACGGCGCCGTGCTCGTCCCTGATGAGTTCGACCTTGCTGCGCTCCGCCAGGTCGCTGCGGCGCTGTGCCCTTTTCAGATCCTTGCGTACGCCCATGACGGCTCCCCGGCTTCCGGTCGACCCATCCGCACTTGCTCGCCAGCTGTGCTCACTCGTACTTACGAGTACTTGCGAGTACTTACTCGGGGGTCAACTTACTCACACGTAAGGAAAATTCAATGGGCCGGACAAGCCCATGGGCGGGAAGCGCCCTCTCAGTCGGGCGCCGGGACCCAGACCTCCCCCTCCAGAACCCGCCCCATGCCCACCCACACCATGTTCATGAGCCGCAGCGTCACCCCTTCCGGCGACTGGCCCGGATGGCTCGCCATCCAGTCCGTCAGCGAGTCCGCCGCACCCACCAGGGCGTGGGCGACGAAGTCGGCGTCCTCGTCGCGGAGTCGGGCGCGCGGGCCGCTCTCCGCGATGCCCGCCCACACCAGGCCCGCCACCTCCTCCATCACCGCGTGGCGGGCCCGCGCGACGGCCGCCGCTATCGCCTCGCTCAGCTCGGAGGCCTGGCGGTGCAGCACCACCCAGCTGTCACGGTGCTCGGCGACGAAGGAGAAGAAGGCCAACAGGCCCGCGTACAAGCGCTGTTCGGGGGAGGCCCCGCTCGCCGCCGCCGCGCCCTGGAACGCGCCGACCAGGCGGTCCGCCTCGCGGCGCAGACAGGCCAGGAAGAGGCCTTCCTTGGAGTCGAGGTACAGATACACCATCGGCTTGGAGATTCCGGCAAGTTCGGCGATCTCGTCCACCGAGGCCCCGTGATAGCCACGCTTGGCGAAGACCTGGACCGCGACGTCGACGATCTGCCGCTCGCGCTCGGGCCGTGGGACGCGTCGCCTGCCGGTCACTCTTGTCAGCCTCCTCGGCTCGCTCTACCTTACTTCTTAGTAAGTTTACTTGAGAGTAAGGGGATTGCCATGGCTGACGAGGTCGGTGGCGTCGGCGGCGCCGAGAAGATCGCGGCGCTCGACTTCGCGAGCGTCACGCCCGAGGAGTTCGCGCGGATCGTGAAGGGGCTCTCCGGCAGGGAGATCGCCGACATCGCCCGCGACGGCGCGCTGCGCACCCGCGTCCTGCAGGAGGTCTTCGGGCGCATGGAGCGGCAGTTCAAGCCCGAGGCCGCGGGATCCCTGAAGGCGCTCATCCGCTGGAAGGTCACCGGCAGCGGCGGCAACGACGAGGCGGTGTACGAGACGGACATCGCCGACGGCACCTGCACCGTCCGCGAGGGCCGCTCGAACGCCGAGCCGCGCGTCACGCTCATCATGGGCGACGCCGAGTTCCTCAAGCTGGTCTCCGGAAACGCCTCCCCCGTCACCATGTTCATGATGCGCAAGGTGAAGATCGCGGGCGATGTGGCCCTCGCGTCCGGACTCACGCGGTACTTCGACATCCCCAAGGCCTGAGGGGCGCGCCATGGCCTTCTCCCTCGAACTGACCGAGGAACAGCGGGACCTGCGCGACTGGGTGCACGGCTTCGCGGCCGGGGTCGTGCGTCCTGCCGCCGCCGAGTGGGACGAGCGCGAGGAGACCCCGTGGCCCGTCATCCAGGAGGCAGCGAAGATCGGGCTCTACGGCTTCGAGTCGCTGGCCGACCTGTTCGGCGACCCCTCGGGACTCTCCCTGCAGATCGCCAACGAGGAGCTGTTCTGGGGCGACGCGGGCATCGGCATGGCCCTGTTCGGCACGTCGCTCGCCGTCGCCGGGATCTTCTCCGCGGGCACGCCGGACCAGCTGGCGGAGTGGGTGCCGCAGTGCTTCGGGGACGAGGAGGAACCGAAGGTCGCTGCGTTCTGCGTCTCGGAGCCCGAGGCGGGCTCGGACGTCTCCGCCCTGCGGACCCGCGCCACGTACGACGAGGCACGTGACGAGTGGGTGCTCGCCGGGCAGAAGGCCTGGATCACCAACGGCGGCATCGCGAACGTGCACGTCGTGGTGGCGTCGGTGGATCCCTCGCTGGGCGCGCGCGGGCAGGCGGCCTTCGTCGTGCCGCCGGGCACGCGCGGCCTCGAAGGGGGCAGGAAGATACGGAAGTTGGGGCTGCGGGCCTCGCACACCGCGGACGTCTTCCTGGACGACGTACGCGTGCCGGGGAGCTGTCTGCTGGGCGGCAGGGAGCGGCTCGACGCGCGCCTCGCGCGGGCCAGGGAGGGCGCCGCCGGAGCGCGGGGGCAGGCCGCCATGGCCACCTTCGAGGTCAGCAGGCCCACCGTGGGCGCGCAGGCGCTCGGCATCGCCCGCGCCGCCTACGAGTACGCCCTCGACTACGCCGGCGAGCGCGTCGCCTTCGGGCGGCCCATCGTCGAGAACCAGTCCATCGCGTTCGCCCTCGCCGATCTGCGGACCGAGATCGAGGCCGTCCGGCTGCTGATCTGGCAGGCCGCGTGGATGGCGCGCAACGACAAGGTCTTCGACGCGGGTCAGGGCTCGATGTCCAAGCTGCGGGCCGGGGAGCTCGCGGTGGCCGCGAGCGAGAAGGCCGTACAGGTGCTGGGCGGTGCGGGATACAGCAGGGAGCATCCGGTCGAGCGGATGTACCGGGACGCGAAGATCTACACGATCTTTGAGGGCACCAGCGAGATACAGCGGCTGGTGATCGCGCGGGCGATCTCGGGGCGCCAGATCCGCTAGCCGCCTCCGGCCGGGCGCCCGTGGCTCACGCCGCCCCTCGGGGCACCCCGGACTCACGCCGACCCCTCGGAGTCGCCCGGGGCGGCCTCGCTCAAGCACTTGTTGACCTGCGCCGATGTAGCGGTCATGACGACTTCTGTGCAGAGCGACGCGTGTACCTCCGTCCCCGGGGCCCGCTCCGGCGGCGGGCCGTCGCCGGGGGCGCTCGGGCGATGGCGGGGCCCCGTGCGCCTCGGGATGTGCCTGTTGCCCGCGCTCGTCGTCGGGTTCGCCGGGTTCCAGCGGCGGTGGATGTCCGACGACGGGCACATCTACGTGCGCACGGTGCGGCAGGTCCTCGCGGGCAACGGGCCCGTCTTCAACGCCGGGGAGCGGGCCGAGTCGTCCACCGGCACCCTGTGGCAGTGGCTGCTCGTGGCGGCCGGGGCGACGGGTGCCGACATCGCGACCGCGGCGATGTACGGCGGGCTGCTGCTCACCGTCGTGGGCTTCGCGCTCGCCGGGCTCGGGGTGCTGCGGCTGCGCGGCGACGAGCCCCGACTCCTCGTGCCCTGTGGGGCGTTGGTGCCGCTCGCGCTGCCGCCCGTCTGGGACTTCGCCACCTCGGGGCTCGAGACGGGGCTCGCCACCTGCTGGCTCGCGGGCGCCTGGCTCGCGCTGGTCGCACGGCCCCGGTCGCTGGTGACGTGCGCGGTGCTCGGGCTCGGGCCCCTGGTGCGGCCCGACTTGGCGCTGGTCTCGGTGGTCTTCCTGGCCGCGCAGTGGGTGACGGTGCGGCCCTCGTGGCGCGGGGCGCTCGCGGGGGCCGGTGTCGCGGGGGCGCTGCCCGTCGCGTACGAGATCTTCCGCATGGGGTACTACGGCCATCTGATGCCGCTGCCCGGCGTCACCAAGGAGGCCTCGCGGAGCCTGTGGGGGCGCGGGGCCGGATACCTCCGGGACTTCGTCGGGCCGTACGCGGTGTGGCTGCCGCTGGTCCTGGTCCTGGCCGGCGTGCTGGCCTCGGGGCGGATCCGCGTGCGGGTGCCGGTTCCGGTGGCGGCGCCCGTGGTCGCGGGGGCGCTGTGCTGGGTCTACGTCATCAAGGTGGGCGGCGACTTCATGCACGGGCGGATGTTCCTGCCGGGGCTGCTGCTGATGCTGCTGCCCGTCTTCCTGGTGCCCCTCACGCGCGCCTGGGGCATCGTCGCGGCGGGCGTCGCCGTGTGGGCCATCGCGTGCGCGAGCGTGCTGCGGATGCCGTACGAGGGGCGGATCGGGCCGGCCGGGATCGCCGACGAGCGCGGTGTGTACGTGCGGCAGAACGCCTCCCCGCATCCCCTGCACCACGACTTCGCCGGCTATCCGGGCAACGCCCGCTACGGCCGGCTCGTGCGCGAGGCCGCGCGCTCGGGCAGGCCCACGCTGATGGTCATTTGGACCCCGACGCCCGCCAACTCCCCTTCGGTCACCGGGGTGTACAACACCCTCGGCTACAGCGGCACCGTCGTCCCGCTGGAGGGGGCCGCGCTCGACCCGATCGGGCTCGCCTATCCGCTGGCCGCCCACTCCCAGGGGGTCAACGGCCGCGTCGGGCACGACAAGCAGCTGCCCTACGAGTGGATCGTCGCCGAGCGCGGCACGCCGCGGGGCGCCGTGGACCGGGGCCTCGACCCCGCCCGCGTCGACGCCGCCCGCCGGGCCCTGCGCTGCGGACCCCTCGCCGAGCTGCGGGAGGCCACGCGGGCGCCGATGACGGCGGGGCGGTTCTGGCGGAACCTGACGGGCTCCGTGGCACGCACCTCGTTCCGCTTCCCCAACGATCCGGTGCGCGCGGAGCGGGAGTTGTGCTGAGCGCTCCGCTGGATGTGCCGTATCACGCCGTCGGACACCTGCGGACGCGTCGTGGCTGGTCGCGCGGTTCCCCGCGCCCCTTCGGGACGCGGCCGAACCGCAGCGGACTCCCCCGAGCCTGCTCAGCCCGCCAGGGAATCGGCGGGCCTGATCTCGCCCCGGGGCGACTCCGGTGACTCCGGGGCGGGCTCACCTCCCGTGAGCCGTGCCGCCCGGTCGATGGCGGTCGACAGGTCACGCACCGGCTTCTGCCCCAGATCCAAGTCCCGGGCGCGGGAGGAGAGTTCGGCGAGAGTCGGAGTCGCGGGCAGCGGGGTGTGACCCTCGGGCCTCGTGTGATCGCCGCCGGTCCCGGAGCGCAGGGCGTCGGCGAAGTAGGCGGCGACGGCGGCGACCTGGATGCCGTCGTCGGCCTTCCACAGGTCGCTCTCCAGGTCGGACGCCTCGATCCGGCCCGACTCCTCGTGCGGGGCGCGGCTGTCCGGGTCGAGCCAGCGCACGCTCGCCGTGGCCAGATGGCCGGTGGCGCCCGGCTTGGCGCGCACCGCGTACAGCGCCGTCACCGTGTGGCCCGGACCGACCTCGCCGCCGTCCACGGTGTCGTCGCGGAAGTCGTCGTCGGCGACGTCGCGGTTCTCGTAGCCGATGAGGCGGAACTGCTCGACGGTCTCCGGGTCGAAGGCGACCTGCGCCTTCGCGTCACGGGCGCGCAGCTCGACGTTGGCGGGGAGCTGCTCGCAGAAGACCTTGCGGGCGTCGTCGTCGTTCGACACGTACGCGGTGTGGCCGTCGCCCTTGTCGGCGAGCCGCTCCATCAGGGCGTCGCCGTAGTCGCTGCCGACGCCGACCCCGAAGAGGGTGATGCCGTGCTCGCCGCGGGCGTCGGAGATGCGCTCCAGGATGGCGTCGGCGTCGGTCTCGCCGGTGTTGGCGAGGGCGTCGGAGAGCAGCACGACGCGGTTGGTCGCGCCTTCCTTCCTGCCGCGCACCGCGGTGTCGTACCCGGTGGTGACGCCCGCTTCGAGGTTGGTGGACTCGGTGGGCTCCAGGCGGTCGATGGCGTCGTGCGCGCGGGAGCGGCCGTCTCCGCCGTCGCGGCCGCCGAGCCGGGTCATCGGCAGGACCGTCTCGGCGGTGTCGCTGAAGGTGACGAGCGCGATCGAGTCGTCGGGGCGCAGTTGGTCGGTCATGATGCCGAGGGACTTCTTGACGAGGTCGAGGCGGCCCGGCTCGGCCATGGACCCGGAGACGTCGATGACGAAGGTCAGGGCGGCGGGCGGGCGTTCGGCCCCGTCCTTGTCGCCGCCGGTGGCGAGGCCGACGCGCAGCAGGGACCAGTCGCGGTCGCCGGTGCGGGCGCCGTCGACGCTCACCGAGAAGCCGTCGCCGTCGGGGCGCGGATAGTCCTGGCGGAAGCTGTTGACGAACTCCTCGGGGCGGACCGTCGACGGGTCGGGCAGCCGCCCCTCGGCGAGGGTGCGGCGCGCGAAGCCGTAGCTCGCGGTGTCGACGTCCAGGGCGAAGGTGGAGAGGTAGTCGGGCGCGTACTCCTTGTCCCTGCCTTCCTGTTGGTCGCCGGGGGTCGATGGGGCGCCGCCGTCGGGCAGGGCGGGCGCGGGGAGCGGCGCGCCGCCGTTCTCCCGGCTCTTGTCGTCGGCGGTGGCGCTGTTGTCGCCGGTGCCTCCGCCGCTGCAGCCGGTGAGCAGCAGGCCGCCCGCCATGGCCACGGCGAGCAGCCCGTGGCGTGTCTTCCGGGTCCGCATCTCTCCCCCTTGAGTCGTCCGAGCCGTCGTCGGCTGTCCTGACTGTGACGCGGGGGGTGCCTCGAACGATCGTCCCGGGACGTTGCGGAACCGTCTCGATGCGGCTACGGCGGCGGCGTCACGACACCACGTCCTTGCGCGCGAACCCCCGGAAGGCCAGCGCGAACAGCACCAGTGCGTACGTCACCGAGATCGCGGAGCCCTGGATCATGCCGCCCCACTCGGGGCGCGGCTGGATGGCGTCGGCCCAGGCGAACTGCCAGTGCGCGGGCAGGAAGTCGCGCCAGTCGCCGAGCGCCGTCACCGCGTCCAGGACGTTCCCGACGATGGTCAGGCCGACCGCGCCGCCGACCGCGCCGAGCGGGGCGTCGGTCCTGGTCGACAGCCAGAACGCGAGCCCCGCGGTGACCAGTTGGGAGACGAAGACGTACGCGACGACGATCAGGAGCCGCTGGGCCGCCGTGCCCGCCGGGAGGGTGCCGCCGGTGGGGATCTCCAGCGGCCCCCAGCCGTACGCCAGCGTGCCGATCGCGAGGCCGACCACGGGGAGCAGCACCATGGCCGCGGCGCTGAGGCCGAGCGCGACGGCGAGCTTGGACCAGAGCAGCCTGGCCCGCGGCACGGGCGCGGCGAGGAGATAGCGCAGGGACGACCAGCTCGCCTCGGAGGCGACGGTGTCCCCGCAGAACAGCGCGACGGGGATGACGAGCAGGAAGCCCGCGGAGACGAAAAGACACGTCGCCGCGAAGTTCGTGCCGGACGCGGTGGCGGTGTCCATCAGCGTCACCGCGTCGTTGCGCTCGCCGGGCGACCCCGCGACCGCGAACGCGATGACGAGCACGACGGGCAGCAGCGCCATGACGGCGCCCATCACCAGCGTGCGGCGCCGCTTGAGCTGGCGGACCGCCTCGACCCGCAGCGGCAGGGTCCGGCCCGCGCGGTAGCCGGGCGCGGTCGGGCGCTCCAGGGTGGGGGCGCTCATGCGCTGCCTCCGATCAGGGTCAGGAACGCGTCTTCGAGGCGGCGGTGCGGGCCCATGGACTCCACGGGCACTTCCAGGCGCACCAGTTCGGGAAGGAGCCGGGCGGCGCTCGCGCCCTCGGAGCCGTCCAGGCGCACCAGGAGGCCGTCGTCCGCGCGGACCGCGGAGGCCACGCCGGGCAGCGCGGCCACCTTGTCGACGAGCGGGTCCGGGACGTCCTGCGCGAGGCCCACCAGGAGCGTGTCACCGGAGCCGACGATCTCGGCGACCGGGCCCGCCTGGACGAGCCGGCCGCGGTCCATGACGACCAGGTGCGTGCAGGACTGCTCGACCTCGGCGAGGAGGTGGCTGGAGACGATGACCGTGCGCCCGCCGCGCGCGTACCGGATCATGACCTCGCGCATCTCGCGGATCTGCGGCGGGTCGAGGCCGTTCGTCGGCTCGTCGAGGATCAGCAGGTCCGGCAGGCCGAGCATGGCCTGGGCGATGGCCAGGCGCTGCCGCATGCCCTGGGAGTAGGTGCGCACCGCGCGGGCCAGGGCGTCACCGAGGCCCGCGATCTCCAACGCCTCTTCCAGGTGGGCGTCTTCGGCCGGTCGGCCGGTGGCCTTCCAGTACAGCTCCAGGTTCTCGCGGCCCGAGAGGTGCGGCAGGAACCCGGCGCCCTCGACGAACGCGCCGACCCGCGAGAGGACGGGCGCCCCCGGCCTGATCGCCTGCCCGAAGACGCGGATCTCGCCCGCGTCGGGCCTGATGAGGCCCATGAGCATGCGCAGGGTCGTCGTCTTGCCCGCGCCGTTCGGCCCCAGGAGGCCGAGGACCTGGCCCTTCTCGACACGGAAGGAGACGTCCCTGACTGCGTACCGGTCGCTGGAGCGCGCGTACCGCTTGCTCACGTCGGTGATCTGGAGCGGCACTTCGGCGAGCTCCGGGTCGGGCGCGGGCGCGGTCGTACGACGGCGCGCGGTGACCAGCAGACCCAGCGCGATCACGGCCCCGGCGGCCGGCAGCCACCACACCCACGAGGGCAGCGGGGCGGCGGCGGTCTCCACACCGGGCGCCGTCGGGACGGTCAGGCCGCCCTTGAGGGAGACCGTGTACGTGGCGGGCTCGGCCGGTGAGGCGTAGCCGAGGTCGGTCGAGGCGAGGACCAGGCGGAGGCGGTGGCCCTTCTGGGCTTCGTGGTCCACGGCGGGCAGGGTCAGCTCGACGTCCTTGCCGCCCTTGGTCCCCTCGATCCGCACCGGCGCGACCAGTTGGGAGGGCAGGACCTGCTGCTTGCCGTCGGGGCCGACGTCGTACACCTTGGCGAAGAGCACCGTGTCCTCGCCGGAGGACTTCACATGGGCCCGCACCTTCGGCGTCCCGGTGATCCGCAGGTCGCCGTCGAGGGGCTGCGACTCGAAGCGGGCGTACTGCCCGGGGAAGTCCAGGGAGACGCCGACGCCGAGCGAGGACAGCCGGGAGAGCGAGCCGCCGCCGAGGCCGGGGAGCGAGGAGATCGCGGGCGGGTTCGCGCCCGCGGGGTTGTCGAAGCGCTGCTCGCGTCCGGCGAGCGGCACCTCGCGCCGCCCGCTGTCCAGGCCCGGATAGCGGTCGGCGCTCGCGCCCCGCAGCTGGGCCGCGCCGTCGGTGGAGTCGATGCCTCCGGTGCGCGTGACGCGGAAGGCCGGGCCCGTGTCGACGCCCTTCTCGTCCTTCAGGTAACGGTCGAACCACGCCCCGACCCGCCGCTCCACGCGCTCCTGCTCGCGCTCCCCGCCGTCGTGCCCGCCCGCGATCCAGTCGACGGACACGGGCGCGTGGTTGGCGCGGATCGCCTTGGCCATGGCGTCGGCCTGGCCGAGCGGGAAGAGCGAGTCGATCTGGCCCTGGGTGATGAGGGTGGGCACCTTGATGCGGTCGGCGACGGCGGAGGGGCTGCGCCCGGCGAGCAGCTCGCGCGCCGCGGCGTCGGGCTTGCCGGCCACCGCCACGCGCTCGTACGTCTCGCACAGCCGCTTCTCGAACTGGTCGCAGCCGCCGCTGGTGTTGACGAAGATCCCGGTCCAGAGCTTCTTGAAGACGCCGTCGGGGAACAGCGAGTCCGCCAGGTTCCAGTACGTGACCTGGGGGGCGATGGCGTCCACCCGCTTGTCGTACCCGGCGGCGAGCAGGGACGCCGCTCCCCCGTACGACGCTCCGGTGATGCCCACGCGCGGGTCGCCGTCCGCGTCCAGGCGCACCTCGGGGCGGGTGGCCAGCCAGTCGATCAGACGGGAGACGTCGGCGATCTCGGCGTCGCGGCCGTTCAGACCGATCTTGCCCGTGGACTTCCCGAAGCCGCGCGCGGACCAGGTCAGGACGGCGTACCCGTCCCTCGCCAGGTCCTCGGCCTGCTCGCGCACGTCGCTCTTGCTGCCGCCGAAGCCGTGCCCGACGAGGACGGCGGGGCGCTTGGCGGAGGTGTCGCCCGCCGTGAAGTACGAGGTGTCGATCTTCACGCCGCCGGTGTCGACGAAGCGGTCCGAACGGTGCACGGCCGGTGCTTCGTCCGAGGCCACCGCCGTCCACGTGCCCACACCGGCGAGCACCGCGACGGCGGCCGCGGCGGCGAGCAGCCTGCGCGGCCCGCGCGGCACGGGGAACCTGGCCCCCGGCAGTCGTAGATCCATGCCGTCAAAGGTACGGGCGCCCACCGACAACCGGAGCAGCCGCCGGGCTGAACCCCGTTGCCTCCCCGGGGAGTAGACACCGCGCCCCACGTACCGCGATCGTGGTACGCATGGAGATCAGACCCGCGACGACCGTGGCCGAGCTGACCGCCGCCGAGCACCTCTTCGACGGTCCGGTCCGTCCCGAGGCGGCGAGGCGCTTCCTGGAGAGCCCCGGTCACCACCTGTTCCTCGCGTACGACGACGGTGACGGCGGCAAGGCCGACGGCGCGCCGATCGGCTTCGTCAGCGGCGTCGAGACCGTCCACCCCGACAAGGGGGTGGAGATGTTCCTGTACGAACTCGCGGTCGCCGAAGGCCATCGGCGACGCGGCACGGGCCGCGCCCTGGTCCACGCGCTGGCCGCGCTCGCGCGGGAACGGGGCTGCCACGGCATGTGGGTCGGCGTCGACACGGACAACGAGGCGGCGCTGGCGACGTATCGCAGTGCGGGCGGGAAGGGGGAGGGGGAGTTCGCGTCGGTCAACTGGAGCTTCGACCAGGAGGGACAGGGGCCCTGTCAGGGGTGAATACACTCTGCACCTATGACACTTGGGGCTTCCTCCGCGACTCCTGAAGGCCACGGCTCCCTCGCCACCGGCCAGCGTTCGCTCGGCGACCCGTCCGTCCGCTTCCCCCTGTGGCCGCCGCTCACCGCCGGCTGCCCCGTCACCAGCACGGAGACCGTGTCGTACCCGGTCGAGGTCGACTACGCCTACGACAAGGTCCCCGCGGACCTCTTCAGGACCGCGCCCGGGCAGCCGCGCGGCCACGAGCGGTGGGCCCCGCTGCTGCCCCCGCTGCACGCGCCGGGACTCGGCGAGGGCGGCACGCCCCTCGTCGCTCTCGACGACGGCCTCTGGATCAAGGACGAGTCCCGCAACCCGACGTGGAGCCACAAGGACCGCATCAACCGCGTCACCGTGAGCGCGGCGGTCGGCGCGGGCGCCGAGGGCGTCGTCGTCGCCTCGTCCGGCAACCACGGGGCGTCCGCGGCGGCGTACGCGGCACGGGCCGGGCTGCGGTGCGCCGTGCTGACCTCGACGGACACGCCGCCCGCTGTCGACGCGTTCCTGCGGGCGTACGGGGCCGTGGTGCTGCCCGTGCCGGTGGACGCGCGGTGGCCGCTGCTGCGGCGGATCGTGGAGCGGTTCGGCTATCACCCCGTCAGCAATGTGACGCCGACGCACACCGGGCACGGGTTCGGGCCCGAGGGCTACAAGAGCGTCGCGTACGAGATCCACGCGGAACTCGGTGTTCCGGCGGCGGTGTTCGTGCCCACGGGGTACGGGGAGCTGCTCTTCGGCGTCTGGAAGGGCTTCGCCGAGCTGGTCGCGCTCGGGGTCACGGATCGGGTGCCGCGGGTCTTCAGCTGTGAGCCCGCGGCCGGGGGGCCGCTGGCGGCGGCGGTGCGGGAGGGGATTCCCGCGACGCAGGTTCCTGTCGGCGAGACGGCGGCGTACGCGATCAGCTCGTCGGTCGGGGGGTATCGCGGGGTGGTCGCTGTGCGGGAGAGCGGGGGTGGGGCGCTGTTGGTCTCCGACGGGGAGATGGCCGCGGCGCGGGCGGAGTTGGCGCGGGCGGGGTTGTGGGCGGAGGTGTCGGCTGCGGCGGGGCTTGCGGGGTATCGGCAGCTGGGGGCTGCCGGGCTCTCTTCCTCTGCCGGGCCCGTGGTCTGCGTCTCCACGTCCAGCGGCTTCAAGGACCGTGACCTGCTGGCGGGTTCGGGGTCGGCGGCGCTGGATCCGGAGGACTGGGCGGAGATCGAGCGACGGGTGGGTGGGGGCTGAGGTCTGCCTCCGGCGGTTCCTTCCCCGACCCCGCCCCTTCCCGAACTGGGGCTCCGCCCCAGACCCCGCTCCTCAAACGCCGGAGGGGCTGATAAATGTCAGCCCGAGCCGAGATCTTTCAGCCCGTCCGGCGTTTGAGGACGAGCGCGGAGCGCGATCGACCGAGCCCCGGGCGGCGGAGCCGCAAACTTCGGGAAGGGGCGGGATTGGGGAAGAGAACCCTCAGCCCCGCCCCTCCTCCGGCACCGTCACCAACCACCGCGTGTCCCGCCGCGGCCGCAGGTACAGCGCCCAGTACAGCGTCGCCACCGCCACGATCCCCCCGGTCCACCCGAGGTACGCCAGCTCCTGCCGGCTCAGCACGTACGCGAGCACCGCGATCAGAACCACCGGCACCGCGGGCCACAGCGGCATCCGCCAGGCCGTGCCCACCCCGTGCGACCTCCGCCGCGCCAACAGCGCGGCCACCGCCACCAGCAGGTACATGCCGGTCACGGAGACCCCGGTCACTCCGTACAGCGTGTCCAGGTTGACGAAGCACAGCAGGGCGCCCGGCACACCCACGAGCAGCGTCGCCACCCACGGCGCCCCGGAGGCGCCCAGCTTCGACAGCGCCTTGTTCACCGGCGAAGGCCACGCCTTGTCCCGCGCCGATGCGAACAGGACGCGGGAGTTCTGGATGACCATGACGATGCCCGCGTTGATGATCGCGAGGGCCACGCAGAGGCTGACGAACGTGCCGACCGCCGAGCTGGACCAGGCCGTCACCATCGCGCTGATGTCGCCCTCGGTCAGCGCCGTCAGGCTCTCCGCGCCCATGGTGATCGCGACCACCGGCACCAGGATGATCACGGAGGAGATGCCGAGGGTGGCGAGGACGGTGCGCGCGACGTTGCGGCGCGGGTTCTCCATCTCCTCGGAGAGGTAGACGGCCGTGGAGAAGCCCTGCGTGACGAAGAGGGCGATGGCGAGACCGGAGACGATCAGCATGGCCGTGACCGTGTCGACGCCGCCGGAGCCCGAGCCGGACGCCACCGTCAGGTCCGTCAGGCTGCCCACGCCCCGCTCGGCGTGCGTGAAGCCGAGGACCGCCACGACACCCGCCGCCACGACCTCCAGGACCAGGAAGATGCCGGTGATCCACGCGTTGGCCCGCAGGTCGAGCAGGCCCGCGAGGGTCGCGAGGATCATGACGCCCGCGCCCGCGTAGGAGGGGTCGAGGTGGATCACGGGCGTCAGGTAGTCGGCCGTGCCCATGGCGATCACGGGCGGGACGATCATCACGACCAGCAGCGACAGGACGAAGACCAGCCAGCCGGCCAGGCGCCCCGCCATCGTGGAGACCATCGCGTACTCGCCGCCCGCGCTGGGGATGAGCGTGCCGAGCTCGGAGTAGCAGAACGCGACGCCCACGCAGAGCAGCGAGCCGATGGCGATGGTGAGCGCGGTGGCGGTGCCGAGCGAGGAGAAGAGGTCGGGGACGACCACGAAGAGCGTGGAGGCGGGCGTCACGCACGACAGCGTGAGGAGGGTGCCGCCGACGACGCCGATGGAGCGCTTGAGCTTCTGGGGGCTGCCCGGTTCCCCCGGAGCCGCCGGGGGCGCGGACTCGGGTGACTGGAGAGGGCGAAGCGTATCGGTCATGGAGCGCGGTTCCGATCGACTCGTGCGGCAGAGTTGCGGCGGGAGCGCTATCGCCTCCGAAGGCTGTTGAGCTGCGTTTTCTGTGGCTCCCGGCGGGTCATGCAACCCCGGCGGTAACCGGCGCGTCAACGGTCATTCGCCTACGGAATCCGCAGGTGCGCGCACACTCAAGTCACCTGGCTTTCCAAAGGGTTTGCACCCTGAGGTGGCAATGAACATCCCGAAGCCGCAGTTGACCTTGTCTTCGCAGGCATATCGATACAGAAGCTTTCGCTGCCCGAATTGCACCCTGTGCACGGGAACCGCAAAGGACTCGTTAAAAAAGAAACGACGTCGTCCGAATTCCGGACGCCGCCGCTCCACCCTCCGTCACACCCTCATGACTCCGTGCGTCGGACGCAGCCGGTACGACGCGTCGAGATCCCGCACCTCCACCGAGTACGTCGCCCCCTCGACGCCCGACAGATGCTTGCCCAGGAGCGCGAGCACGTCCTCGGAGAGCCTCGCCTTCACTGCGCGCGCACGCCCCGCGAGCAGCCCCACGGCGACATGCACGAAGGGGGCGCCGGGCCTGCCGTCCACGAAGGCCGCGCCGGGGCGGCAGAACGTCTTGCCGACCCCCACCGAGTCCACCCGCTCCACGACCAGCGGATGCAGCTCCGCCACCAGGGCGGGCAGATCCAGGACGCCGGACAGGGTGTCGGCGTAGTCGATGTCGATGTGCGGCATGCTCACGGCCTCTCGTGTAGTGCACACGCATCGTAGGACCACGGGGACACGACAGAGCCCCCGGCCAGGAAGGCCGGGGGCTCACAGGCCCTGGGGGTGCCTCAGTGGTTGCGCGGGAAGCCCAGGTCCACCCCGGCCGGCGCGTCCGACGGGTCGGGCCAGCGCGTGGTGACGACCTTGCCGCGGGTGTAGAAGTGCGTGCCGTCGTTGCCGTAGATGTGGTGGTCGCCGAAGAGCGAGTCCTTCCAGCCACCGAAGGAGTGGTACCCCACCGGCACCGGGATCGGCACGTTCACGCCGACCATGCCCGCCTCGATCTCCAGCTGGAAGCGGCGGGCCGCGCCGCCGTCGCGGGTGAAGATCGCGGTGCCGTTGCCGAACGGCGAGGCGTTCATGAGGGCGACGCCCTCCTCGTACGTGTCGACGCGCAGCACGCACAGGACCGGGCCGAAGATCTCGTCCTGGTAGGCCTTGGCGGTGGTCGGGACGCGGTCGAGCAGCGAGAGGCCGATCCAGTGGCCGTCTGCGCACTCGGGGTGTCCCTCGACGGTGTATCCGGTGCCGTCCAGGACGACCTCGCAGCCCTCGGCCGCGGCGCCCGTGACGTAGGAGGCGACCTTGTCGCGGTGGGCGGCCGTGATGAGCGGGCCCATCTCGGAGGTCGGGTCGGTGCCGGGGCCGATCTTGATCTTCTCGGCGCGCTCCTTGATCTTCGCGACGAGCTCGTCGCCGACCGAACCGACCGCGACGACCGCGGAGATGGCCATGCAGCGCTCGCCCGCGGAGCCGTAGGCCGCGGAGACCGCGGCGTCGGCGGCCGCGTCCAGGTCGGCGTCCGGCAGGACCAGCATGTGGTTCTTGGCGCCGCCGAGCGCCTGCACGCGCTTGCCGTTGGCGGAGGCGGTGGTGTGGATGTAGCGGGCGATCGGGGTCGAGCCGACGAAGGAGACGGCCGAGACGTCCGGGTGCTCCAGGAGACGGTCCACGGCGACCTTGTCACCGTGCACCACGTTGAAGACGCCGTCCGGCAGCCCGGCCTCGCTCAGCAGCTCCGCGATCTTCATCGACGCGGACGGGTCCTTCTCGCTCGGCTTGAGCACGAAGGTGTTGCCGCACGCGATGGCCAGCGGGAACATCCACATCGGCACCATGGCCGGGAAGTTGAACGGCGTGATGCCCGCGACGACGCCCAGCGGCTGGCGGATGGAGGAGACGTCCACGCGCGAGGCGACCTCCGTCGACAGCTCGCCCTTCAGCTGCACCGTGATGCCGCAGGCCAGGTCGACGATCTCCAGGCCGCGGGCGACCTCGCCGAGCGCGTCCGAGTGGACCTTGCCGTGCTCGGCGACGATCAGCTCGGCGACGGCGTCGCGGTTGGCGTCGAGCAGCGCGCGGAACTTGAAGAGGATCGCGGTGCGCTTGGCGAGCGAGGAGGTGCCCCAGGTCGCGAAGGCCTCGCGGGCCGAGGCGACGGCGGCGTCCACCTCGTCGACCGACGCGAAGGCGACCTGCGTCGTGACGGCGCCGGTCGCCGGATCGGTGACCGGGCCGAACGTTCCGGACGCGCCCTCGACGGCCTTCCCACCGATCCAGTGGTTGACGGTCTTCGTCATGACAAGCATCCCTACTCTCACAGGTGGCGGCGTCGGGCAGTGACGTGCCGGTCGTACTCTTCCCTGGCCTTGACCGCGGACACCCGGGTCGCCGTCTCGGCCACGGGCACATCCCACCACGCCTGTGCCGGGGGCGGGCCCGACACTGTGTCTGCCGTTTCCGTCTCCACATAGACACATGTGGGACGGTCTGCGCCGCGCGCTTCGCGCAGCGCCTCGCGCAGGTCGCGAACGGTCTTGGCACGCAGCACCCGCATCCCGAGCGAGGCGGCGTTGGCGGCGAGGTCGACGGGCAGCGGCCCCTCGGTGTACGTCCCGTCCGGCGCCCGGAAGCGGTAGGCGGTGCCGAACCGCTCGCCGCCCACGGACTCCGAGAGGCCGCCGATGGAGGCGTATCCGTGGTTCTGCAGGATCACGACCTTGATCGGGACGTTCTCCTGGACGGCCGTGACGATCTCCGTCGGGTTCATCAGATACGTGCCGTCACCGACCAGCGCCCACACGGGCCGCTCCGGCGCGGCGAGCGCGACACCGATCGACGCGGGAATCTCGTATCCCATGCAGGAGTAGCCGTACTCGACGTGGTACTGCCGGGGCGAGCGCGCCCGCCAGAGCTTGTGCAGATCGCCGGGGAGGGACCCCGCGGCGTTGATCACGACGTCCTCGTCCGTCACCAACTCGTCCAGGACACCGAGGACCTGGGCCTGGGTGGGGCGCACGTCCGGCTCGTCCGTCTGGAAGGCCGCGTCGACGCGCTGCTCCCAGCGCTCCTTGTCGTCGCCGTACTCGACGGCGTAGGCGGGCTCGACGCGGTGGCCGCGCAGCGCCTCGGTGAGCGCTTCGAGGCCGGCGCGCGCGTCGGCGACCAGGGTGGCGCCCGCCATCTTGTGGCCGTCGAAGGGCGCGATGTTGAGGTTGAGGAAGCGCACCGCGGGGGCCTCGAAGAGCGTGCCCGAGGCCGTGGTGAAGTCGCTGTACCGGGTGCCGACGCCGATCACCAGGTCGGCGGTGCGGGCCAGTTCGTCGGCGGTGGCCGTCCCGGTGTGCCCGATGCCGCCGACGTCCGCCGGGTGGTCGAAGCGCAGGGAGCCCTTGCCCGCCTGGGTGGAGGCGACGGGGATGCCGGTCGCGTCGGCGAGCTCCTTGAGGGCGTCCTCGGCGGCGCTGTGGTGGACGCCGCCGCCCGCGACGATCAGGGGGCGCCGCGCCTCGCGCACCGCGCTCGCGGCGGCGGCCAGTTCGCGCGGATCGGGCGCGGGGCGGCGCACCGTCCACACCCGCTCGGCGAAGAACTCCTCGGGCCAGTCGTACGCCTCCGCCTGCACGTCCTGCGGCAGGGCGAGCGTGACGGCGCCGGTCTCGACAGGGTCGGTGAGCACCCGCATCGCGGCGAGCGCGGCGGGGATCAGCGCCTCGGGGCGGCTCACACGGTCGAAGTACCGCGAGACCGGGCGCAGGCAGTCGTTGACCGACACGTCGCCCGCGGAGGGGACTTCGAGCTGCTGGAGGACCGGGTCCGCGGGCCGGGTCGCGAAGGTGTCGCCGGGCAGCAGCAGGACGGGCAGCCGGTTGACGGTGGCGAGCGCGGCGCCGGTGACCAGGTTGGTGGCGCCGGGCCCGATGGAGGTCGTCACGGCGTGCGTGGACAGTCGGCCGCGCTGGCGTGCGTACCCGACCGCGGCGTGCACCATGGCCTGTTCGTTGCGGCCCTGGTGGAACGGCATCTCGTCGGCGTACTCCACGAGGGCCTGTCCGACGCCCGCGACGTTGCCGTGCCCGAAGATGCCCCAGGTGGCGCCGATCAGCCGGTGCCGCTCGCCGTCCCGCTCGGTGAACTGCCGCGCCAGGAAACGGACAAGGGCCTGGGCCGTGGTGAGCCGGGTCATCGGTATCCCTCCGTGTGGTCGGGGTGGAAGCAGATCCGCCACTCCCTCTCCTCACCCGGTCCCGCCATCACATTCAGGTAGTACATCGCGTGTCCCGGCTGGGCGATCGACGGCCCGTGCCAGCCGTCGGGCACAAGCACGGCGTCCCCGGTGCGCACCTCGGCGAGGACGTCGGTGCCGCCCTCGCGGGACGGGAAGACCCGCTGGTAGCCGAGGCCTTCGCGGTCGCCCGCCGCCTCGATCTCGAAGTAGTAGATCTCCTCCAGCTCGGCCTCGGCGCCGGGGCGGTGCTCGTCGTGCTTGTGCGGCGGGTACGAGGACCAGTTGCCGCCCGGCGTGATCACCTCGACCGCGATCAGCCGGTCGCAGTCGAAGGCGTCCGCGGACGCGAAGCCCCGGACCTCGCGCGCGCAGGTGCCGCTGCCGCGGCTCTCGACGGGGACCTCCGGCGCGGAGCCGTAGCGGGCGGGGAGTCGACGCTCGCACTTCGCTCCTGCCAGGGCGAAGCGGCCTCCCGCGCCGGAGGCGATCTGGATCCGGGCATCCCGGGGAACGTAAGCGAAGTCGGTGACTCCGCTGAACACGCTCTCCCTGCCCAGAAGTTCGATGATCTCGCCTTCCGTGTGCACCGTACAGCCGCCGGTCAGCGGGAGCACGATCCATTCACTCTCTCCGGTGGCGAAGAAGTGCCGCCCGCCCGGCTCGATCTCGACGACACGCAGGTGGGAGTATGTCCAACCGGCCCGTTTCGGATCGATGTCGAGGGCGTACGGACCGTCGGCCGCACTCCCTTTCGGTACGTACGTCATGGGGGCCTCCTCAGCCTGGACGCAGCCTGTTGTCCTGCTACAGCAGCCCTACGGCGGTGTCGACCGCCCCCGCCACGTCCCCGTCGGGCGGGTAGAGCAGGGCTCTTCCCACGACGAGACCCCGCACGGTGGGCAGTTGCAGGGCGCCGCGCCACTTCTCGTACGCGGCGACCGCGCCCTCGGCATCGTTGCCGATGTCGCCGCCGAGCAGGACCGCCGGAAGGGTCGAGGTCTCCATGACGCGGGCCATGTCGTCGGGGTTCTCGGTGACGGGGACCTTCAGCCAGGTGTACGCGGAGGTCCCCGCGAGCCCGGAGGCGATGGCGATGGAGCGCGTGACGGCCTCGGCGCTCAGGTCGTTGCGGGGCGCCCCCGCGCCGTCCGGGCCGGGACGGCGGGTCAGGAACGGCTCGACGAACACCGGAAGGCCGCGCTCCGCCATCGCGTCGACGGTGCGGGCCGCGGAGTGCAGGGTGGTCAGCGATCCCGGGTCCTCGTAGTCGACGCGGAGCAGCAGCTTGCCCGCGTCGAAGCCGAGCCGCTCGATGTCCTCCGGGCGGTACCCGGTGAACCGGTCGTCCAGTTCGAAGGAGGCGCCCGCGAGGCCCCCGCGGTTCATCGACCCCATGACGACCTTGCCGTCCAGGGCGCCGAGCAGGAGCAGGTCGTCGAGCACGTCGGCGCTGGCGAGCACGCC
Organism: Streptomyces sp. NPDC025651; assembly: GCF_055558735.1. Taxonomy (NCBI): domain Bacteria; kingdom Bacillati; phylum Actinomycetota; class Actinomycetes; order Kitasatosporales; family Streptomycetaceae; genus Streptomyces; species Streptomyces sp. NPDC025651. Next base: position 364,983 of record NZ_JBVHLZ010000001.1, on the reverse strand, counting down.
GTCGACCCCGGGCCGCGAGAGGGCGAGGCAGAGCCGCTCCAGGAGGTCCCCGCGGTTGGCCATGGCCAGGGGGTCGCTCCCCACGCCGAGCGCCCCGCGCGCGGGATGATCGGCGGCCACGATCATCAACCGCCCGCCGTCCCCGAGGAGGGGCCGCCGGGGACGACGGGCGGCGGCTTCGGCGATGGCTTCGGGGTGTTGCGCGCGAATACGGCACAGTTCGCCCACGTCGACGACATCGAGCCCGGTCACGTGACGGCCCCCGCTTCCAGCGCGTCGGCGACCTCGCGGGGAAACGGCATCGCGGAACTGCACTCCAGGCGGGACGCCACGATCGCCCCCGCCGCGTTCGCGTACCGCATGATCCGCTCCAGCTCCCAGCCCGCCAGCAGCCCGTGGCACAGCGCCCCGCCGAACGCGTCGCCCGCCCCGAGGCCGTTGAGGACCTCCACCGGCAGCGGCGGCACTTCGGCGGACTCCCCCGCGCGGTTCATCGCGAGGACCCCCTTGGGCCCCTGCTTCACGACGGCGAGTTCGACGCCCGCGTCCAGCAACGCCCGTGCCGCCGCGAGCGGTTCGCGCTCCCCCGTGGCGACCTCCACCTCGTCGAGGTTGCCGACGGCGACGGTGGCGTGCGCGAGGGCGGCGGCGTAGTGGGGCCTCGCCTCGTCCGGGTCACCCCAGAACATCGGCCGCCAGTCCAGGTCGAAGACCGTGGTCCCCGACGACCGCGCGCCCAGCGCCGCGAGCGTCGCCGAACGGCTCGGCTCCGCGCACAGCCCCGTACCCGTCATCCAGAAGATCCGCGCCGCGGCGAGCGCGTCGAGGTCGAGTTCGCTCTCGTGGATCTCCAGGTCGGGCGCCTTCGGCAGCCGGTAGAAGTACAGCGGGAAGTCGTCCGGCGGGAAGACCTCGCAGAACGTCACCGGCGTCGGCAGGCCCGCGACGCCGCTCACCCACCGGTCGTCGACGCCGAACTCCCGCAGCGCCCCGTGCAGATACGCGCCGAAGGGGTCCTCGCCCGTGCGCGTGACGACGGCGACCCGCCGCCCGAGCCGGGCCGCCGCGACCGCCACGTTGCTGGCCGAGCCGCCGAGGAACTTGCCGAACGCGGTGACCTCGGCGAGGGGCACCCCGGCCTGCAGGGGATACAGGTCCACCCCGATCCGGCCCATGGTGATGACGTCATAGGGATCGACGTCATCGGGATCGACGTCGTACGGATCGGTCACCCTGCACGTCCCCTCTCCGGGCCCGGTCGGCCGTCTCCCCCCAGGTCTAATCCCGCCCCAGGAACCCTGTCAACATTTTGTCCTTACATTCGGACCAGTCCTTGACACTCTTCCGAGGCGGCCTGGAGGCTTGCCGGTATGACGACGCTGTCTCGCATCCGGATCGGTTCGGCGCCCGACTCGTGGGGCGTGTGGTTCCCCGAGGACCCCCGCCAGGTGCCCTGGCGCCGCTTCCTCGACGAGGTCGCCGAGTCCGGGTACGAGTGGATCGAGCTCGGCCCGTACGGCTATCTGCCCACCGATCCCGCCCTGCTGAGGGCCGAGACCGAACGGCGCGGCCTGAGGGTGTCCGCGGGCACGGTCTTCACGGGGCTGCACCACGGCCCCGCCGTCTGGGACAGGACCTGGGCGCACGTCGCGGACAACGCCGCGCTCGCGCAGGCCATGGGCGCCGAACACCTCGTCGTCATCCCCTCCTTCTGGCGCGACGACAAGACCGGCGAGGTCCTGGAGGACCGCGTGCTCACGCCCGCACAATGGCGTGAACTGACCTCCCAGACCGAGCGCCTGGCACGCGAGGTCCGCGAGCGGTACGGCCTGCGCGTGGTCGTCCACCCGCACGCGGACACGCACATCGACAGCGAGGAGAACGTCACCCGCTTCCTCGACGCCACCGACCCCGACCTCGTCTCGCTCTGCCTGGACACCGGCCACTACGCCTACTGCGGCGGCGACAACGTCAAGCTCATCGAGACGTACGGCGAGCGCATCGGCTATCTGCACCTCAAGCAGGTCGACCCGGAGGTCCTCGCCGAAGTGCGGGCCCAGGAGGTGCCGTTCGGCCCCGCGGTGGCGCGCGGCGTGATGTGCGAACCGCCCACGGGCGTGCCCGCCCTGGAGCCCGTCCTCGCCGCGGCACAGGAGCTGGGCGTCGAGCTGTTCGCCATCGTGGAGCAGGACATGTACCCCTGCGAGCCGGACAGGCCGCTGCCGATCGCCCGCCGCACCCGCGCCTTCCTCCGGTCGTGCGGAGCCTGACGGCCACAGACGTCCTGCGGGCTCCCGACGGGCAGTGGGAGATCGCCCTCGCGCGCCCGCATCCGCGCCTGCGCCCCGGCGTGATCAGCTACCGCGGGCTCCGGCTCACGATGACAGGACCCCGCCGGCGCCTGGAGGTGCCGATCGGCGCGGTGACCCTGATGCTCGGCTTCGACCGCCCCTTACGGATCTCCGGCGTCAGCGGCTCCGGCGGCGCGCGGCCCCCGCGCCCCGCGGTGTCGCTCGTCTCGGTCCTCTCCGGCCTCGGTACGACGCCGGTGCTCGGCGAGCACGACGGGCGCCTCGCGGGCATCGAGGTGCTGCTCGCGCCCTGGGCCGCGTTCACGCTCTTCGGCACCGCGCTGCACGAACTGGCCGACCGCACCCTCGACCCCGACGCGCTCGGCGTGCGGCCGGGCCGGGGCCGCTGGGACAGCATCGCCGAACTGGCCGCGGCCCTCGGCGCGCTGCCCTCCTGGCGGGCGCGGTTCGACCTCCTGGACGACGTGTTCGCCCGCTGGTCCGAGGCGGGCCCGCCGCCCTCGGCGCGGACCGTGCGGGCCTGGAGCGAGCTCGTGCGCTCCCGGGGCACCGCCCCCGTCGGACACCTCGCCGAGGAAGTCGGCTGGAGCGTGCGCCAGTTGGAGAACCGCTTCCGTGAGCAGATCGGCATCGGCCCCAAGGCGGCGGCGCGGGTCATCCGCCTGCAGCGGGCCCGCGCGATGCTCGCGGCGGGGCGCGGCCAGGCGGAGACGGCGGCGGTCTGCGGCTACTACGACCAGGCGCACCTGAGCGGCGAGTTCAAGGCGATGACAGGGTGCACGCCGCGCCAGTTCGCGGTGGCGCGGCGGACGGGCCCGCCGCCCCGGTCGGGGCCGCCCTCGACCGACCGGCTCGACGGCCAGCCCACGAGCCTGGTGCTGCCCGCGGGGACCGCCGCGTCCGGTGCGCTTTTCTCCAAGACCCGCGGGCGGCGCTGAGGGCACGCTGAGGCCCTTGAGCCAACTGGCACGGGGGAACCCGCTCGCCTCTGTGCCGGGAGCCAGAGGGGATGCGGGAAAGCCGGTGGGCCGGACCCGGCGCAGCGGGCCCGGCCCACCTCGGCTTGCTCACGCCGACCGCGCCGCTCGCGCTGCGCACACGCCCCGCGGCGCTCATGCCGTTCGCAGCGCTCATGCCGCTCGCACCGGTCGCACCGCTCGCGCGCCGGAGCAACGCGCTGCACTGATGCGTCTCTTCCGTCACAAACACTCTCTTCCTGTCACACATGTCTCGCGTACGCGGGTCTTGCGTCACAGGGGGTCGACAGCCGCTCCCCTGCGCTCACCGGGCGTCGTTCACCGGGCACAGGCTGAGTGATCGCCGCGCGCCGCGCCCAGCTCCCCCGTCGGCCTCTCCGGCCGCTCTGGGCGCGCACGCAGGGAGGTGCACTGATGACCGACCGCAGGCTCTGGTCGTACAAGGAGATCGCCGCGCACATCCGGGTGCAGCCCGACACCGTGCGCTCGTACCGCAAGCACGGGCTGCTGCCCGCGCCCGACCACGTGGAGGGCGGCAAACCCTATTGGTACGCGGACACGATCCGCGCCTGGGTCGCGTCCCGCCCGGGCAACCGGGGCCGCAGAGACTGACGGCACGCGCCGACCTCGTTGAGAAATACCCCCTAGGGGTATAGTGTGGAGTGCGTCAGGAGGTCACCGGGGACTGCCGGGGCCCTCCTGCACGCTACGCCGCACCTGGACCCACGCCCCCCGAGGAGAACCGACATGAGCGCCCAGACCGAGCTTCCGCAGGCCGAGACGACCGGCTCCTGCTGCTCCCCCTCCGGCTCCTGCCACTCCGGCGCCGAGACGCCGCAGGGCGCCGTCACCACCGTGTACGAGGTGACGGGCATGACCTGCGGGCACTGCGAGGGTGCCGTCTCCGGCGAGATCTCGGAGATCGCGGGCGTCAGCTCCGTCAAGGCCGTGGCCGCGACCGGCGAGGTCACCGTGGTCTCCGAGGCGCCGCTGGACGAGGCCGCGGTGCGCGCCGCCGTCGACGAGGCGGGCTACGAGCTCGTCGGCGTCAAGGCCTGAACCCCGCGGGCGCAGGGCTGACCGGCACCGCGCCGGGTACCCCGGGCCCTGTGGCGTCGAGACCGACACCACAGGGCCCGCCGCCGTTCCACCACCCCGGAAGCAGTACGAAAGAGCCATGACCGAAGTCTCCGAAGTCGAACTCGCCGTCGGCGGGATGACGTGCGCCTCCTGCTCGTCCCGCATCGAGAAGAAGCTGAACCGCATGGAGGGGGTGACCGCCTCGGTCAACCTCGCCACGGAGAAGGCCAAGGTCGAGTACGCCGACGGGGTCGAGGTCGCCCAACTGATCGCCCAGATCGAGAAGCTGGGCTACACGGCCGAGGAGATCCTGCCGCCCGCCCCCGAGCCGGAGGACGGCGGTGCCCCGGCCCCGACCACCGCCGACATCACCGAGCCCGACACCCTGCGGCAGCGCCTGATCGTCTCCGCGCTCCTGTCGCTGCCCGTCGTGCTGCTCGCGATGATCCCCGCCCTGCAGTTCGACAACTGGCAGTGGCTCTCGCTGACGCTGGCCGCGCCGGTCGTCGTCTGGGGCGGACTGCCCTTCCACCGGGCGGCCTTCACCAACCTGCGGCACGCGGCCGCGACCATGGACACCCTCGTCTCGGTCGGCACGCTCGCCGCCTTCGGCTGGTCGCTGTGGGCGCTGTTCTTCGGCGACGCCGGGATGCCGGGGATGCGGCACGGCTTCGACTTCACCGTCGCGCCGGGGGAGAGCGCCTCGACGATCTACCTCGAAGTCGCCGCGGGCGTCATCACGTTCATCCTGCTCGGGCGCTGGCTGGAGGCCCGCTCCAAGCGGAAGGCGGGCTCGGCGCTGCGCGCCCTCCTGGAGCTGGGCGCGAAGGACGTGGTGGTGCTGCGGGAGGGACGGGAGACACGGATTCCGGTCGGGCAGCTGGCCGTCGGTGACCACTTCGTCGTACGCCCCGGAGAAACCGTCGCGACCGACGGCACCGTCACCGAGGGCACATCGGCGGTCGACGCCTCGATGCTCACCGGCGAGTCCGTGCCGGTCGACGTGGGCGCGGGCGACGCCGTCACCGGGGCGACCGTGAACACCTCGGGGCGTCTGGTGGTGCGGGCCACCCGCGTCGGCTCGGACACCCAACTGGCCCGGACGGCACGGCTCGTCGAGGACGCGCAGACCGGCAAGGCCCAGGTGCAGCGCCTCGCCGACCGCATCGCCGGGGTCTTCGTGCCGGCCGTCATGCTCATCGCGGTCGGCACGCTCGGCGGCTGGCTCGGCGCCACGGGCGACGCGACCGCCGCGTTCTCCGCGGCCGTCGCCGTGCTGATCATCGCCTGCCCCTGCGCGCTCGGTCTCGCCACGCCGACCGCCCTCATGGTCGGCACGGGCCGCGGCGCCCAACTCGGCATCCTCATCAAGGGCCCAGAGGTCCTGGAGTCCACGCGCCGCGTCGACACCGTCGTCCTGGACAAGACCGGGACGGTGACCACGGGCCGCATGGAGCTGAAGGACGTGTGCGTCGCCGGGGACACCCAGGAGAGGCGGCTGCTGCGCCTCGCGGGCGCCCTGGAGCACGCCTCCGAGCACCCGATCGCACGGGCCGTCGCGGCGGGCGCCGCCGAGCGCCTGGGCATCGAGGACGGTGAACTCCCGGCGCCCGAGCGGTTCGAGAACGTCGCGGGGTTCGGCGTGCGCGGCACGGTGGAGGGGCACGAGGTGCTCGCGGGGCGCGAGCGGCTCCTCGCGGACGCGGGCGTCACGGGCCTGGAGACCGTCGCCAAGCTCAGGGACGACGCCGAGGCGGCGGGGCGCACCGCCGTCCTGGTCGCCTGGGACGGGGCCGCGCGGGGTGTCCTGACGGTCGCGGACACCCCGAAGGAGACGAGCCCCGAAGCGGTGCGCGAGCTGCGCGCGCTGGGCCTCGCGCCGGTCCTGCTCACCGGCGACAACAAGGCCGTCGCCGACGCGGTCGCGCGGGCGGTGGGCATCGCCCCCGAGGCCGTGTACGCGGAGGTCCTGCCGCAGGACAAGGTCGACGTCGTGAAGCGGCTGCAGGGCGAGGGCAAGGTCGTGGCGATGGTCGGGGACGGCGTGAACGACGCGGCCGCCCTCGCCACCGCCGATCTGGGCCTGGCGATGGGCACCGGCACGGACGCGGCGATCGAGGCGAGCGATCTGACGCTGGTGCGCGGGGACTTGCGGGTGGCGGCCGACGCCATCAGGCTCTCCCGCAAGACCCTCGCCACCATCAAGGGCAACCTCTTCTGGGCCTTCGGCTACAACGTCGCCGCGCTGCCGCTCGCCGCGGCCGGACTGCTGAACCCGATGATCGCGGGCGCCGCCATGGCGTTCTCCTCGGTCTTCGTGGTCACGAACAGTCTTCGCCTGAGGGCGTTCACATAACCCCTCCACATGTCCGTTTCAGCACCTTCACACCAGAGCCCCGATCCCCATATCGGGGCTCTTGCGCATGTACAGGACATATGCAAGAGACGCAGATCACAGTGATCCGAACGTAACCATCGAGGGGGGTCGCGAGTCTAATGGGGCGATGCAGGAAGATGTCTTGGGGGACGTCTTCCGGCATATGGGGACATCTTGGGGGATGTTCCTTGAATTGCGTTGCCGGGGCACGTGCACCGGGGAGCTTTGAGCGGCCCTCCCGTACGTACGCGTCCCGGCAGACCGCAGGGCAGCCACAGACGCCCGGCCGGATCCCGTGGGGGGAATCCGCACCGGGAAAAAGGGAAGCGCCCCGACCGTCGACCCGTGGGGGGATCGATGGCGGGGCGCTTTCCGCTACTTGTGGAGCGCCCCGAAGGGGCGCGGGGAACTGCGCGACCAGCCACAGCCGGTCCGCAGCATCCCAAGAGGCCTCAGCGGGCCTCGACCGGGACGAAGTCCCTGAGAACCTCACCCGTGTAGATCTGGCGCGGGCGGCCGATGCGGGAACCCGGCTCCTTGATCATCTCGTGCCACTGGGCGATCCAGCCCGGCAGCCGGCCGAGGGCGAACAGCACGGTGAACATCTCCGTGGGGAAGCCCATGGCGCGGTAGATGAGGCCCGTGTAGAAGTCCACGTTCGGGTACAGCTTGCGCTCGACGAAGTAGTCGTCGGCCAGCGCGTGCTCTTCCAGCTTCAGCGCGATGTCGAGCAGCTCGTCGGACTTGCCGAGGGCCGAGAGGACGTCGTGCGCCGCCGCCTTGATGATCTTCGCCCGGGGGTCGAAGTTCTTGTACACGCGGTGCCCGAAGCCCATGAGCTTCACGCCGTCTTCCTTGTTCTTCACCTTGCGGATGAAGGTGTCGACGTCGCCACCCGTGGCCTGGATGCCCTCGAGCATCTCCAGGACCGACTGGTTGGCGCCACCGTGCAGCGGGCCCCACAGGGCCGAGATGCCGGCGGAGATCGAGGCGAACATGTTCGCCTGCGAGGAGCCGACCAGACGCACGGTGGAGGTCGAACAGTTCTGCTCGTGGTCCGCGTGCAGGATCAGGAGCTTGTCGAGCGCGGAGACGACGACCGGGTCCAGCTCGTACTCGGCGGCGGGCACCGAGAAGGTCATGCGCAGGAAGTTCTCGACGTAGCCGAGGTCGTTGCGCGGGTAGACGACCGGGTGGCCCTGCGACTTCTTGTACGCGTAGGCGGCGATCGTCGGAAGCTTGGCGAGAAGCCGGATCGTCGAGAGGTGGCGCTGCTTCTCGTCGAACGGGTTGTGGCTGTCCTGGTAGAACGTCGACAGCGCGCTGACCACCGACGACAGCATCGCCATCGGGTGGGCGTCACGCGGAAAACCGTCGTAGAAGCGCTTGACGTCCTCGTGCAGCAGGGTGTGCTGCGTGATCTCGTTCTTGAAGGTGGAAAGCTCGTCGACCTTCGGCAGCTCGCCGTTGATCAGCAGGTACGCCACCTCGGTGAAGGTGGAGCGCTCGGCCAGCTGCTCGATCGGGTAGCCGCGGTACCGGAGGATGCCCTGCTCGCCGTCGAGGTAGGTGATGGCGGATTTATAGGCGGCGGTGTTGCCATAGCCGCTGTCCAGGGTCACCAGACCGGTCTGGGCGCGGAGCTTCCCGATGTCGAAGCCCTTGTCGCCGACGGTCGAATCGATCACCGGGTAGGTGTACTCGCCATCGCCGTACCGCAGTACTACAGAGTTGTCGCTCACGTCATCCCTCACCGACGTTGTGCCTCTTCTTCGAGGTGCCCTGACTGTCTCTACCATCCCCCATTTGGCCCTGGAGAGTGCACTCGGGGTCGACCATTGGGCCTATTGGCGGCACTCAGTGCCGCCAACCTGCTCATCCTGCCCCCTTCGCCCCGGTTCCGAAAGTGCTGTGTGACGTTTCCGACTCGTTTGATCGATCAAATCGTCACGGGCCTGACCCACGGCGCCCCGAAAGCCTGAAATCCAGGGCCGTACAGCGCTTACCCGCGGACACCGTGCGTACTGCCTGACCCAGAGCCTTGCGCGAACCGACGAGGACGACCAGCTTCTTGGCGCGCGTCACCGCGGTGTAGAGCAGATTGCGCTGCAGCATCATCCAGGCGCCTGTGGTGACCGGGATCACCACCGCGGGGTACTCGCTGCCCTGGGAGCGGTGGATCGTCACGGCGTAGGCATGGGAGAGCTCGTCCAGTTCGTCGAAGTCGTAGGGGACTTCCTCGTCCTCGTCGGTAAGGACCGTGAGCCGCTGCTCGTCGGGGTCGAGGGCGGTGACGACGCCCACCGTGCCGTTGAAGACGCCGTTCTGACCCTTCTCGTAGTTGTTGCGGATCTGGGTGACCTTGTCGCCGACGCGGAACACCCGGCCGCCGAACCGCTTCTCGGCGAGGCCGGGCCGCGCGGGGGTGATGGCCTGCTGGAGGAGGCCGTTGAGGGTGCCGGCGCCCGCGGGGCCGCGGTGCATGGGGGCGAGGACCTGGACGTCGCGCCGGGGGTCGAGGCCGAACTTCCGCGGGATGCGGTGCGCGGCCACGTCCACCGTCAGGCGGCCCGCGTCCTCCGTCTCGTCCTCGACGAAGAGGAAGAAGTCCTTCATGCCCTGGGTCAGGGGCGGGACGCCGGAGTTGATGCGGTGGGCGTTGGTGACGACGCCCGACTCCTGGGCCTGCCGGAAGATGCGGGTGAGGCGGACGGCGGGGATCGGGCTCTCCGGAGCGAGCATGTCCCGCAGGACCTCGCCCGCGCCGACGCTGGGCAGCTGGTCCACGTCGCCGACGAAGAGCAGGTGGGCGCCCGGCGGGACGGCCTTCACCAGCTTGTTGGCGAGGAGCAGGTCGAGCATCGAGGCCTCGTCGACCACGACCAGGTCGGCGTCGAGCGGCCGCTCCTTGTCGTACGCCGCGTCGCCCCCGGGTTTCAGTTCGAGCAGGCGGTGCACGGTGGAGGCCTCCGCGCCGGTGAGTTCGGCCAGGCGCTTGGCGGCGCGGCCCGTGGGGGCGGCGAGGACGACCTTGGCCTTCTTGGCGCGGGCCAGCTCGACGACGGAGCGGACCGTGAAGGACTTGCCGCAGCCGGGGCCGCCGGTCAGGACGGCGACCTTCCGGGTCAGCGCGAGCTTGACCGCCGCCTCCTGTTCGGGGGCCAGGTCGGCGCCCGTGCGGTCCGCGAGCCAGGCGAGGGCCTTGTCCCAGGCGACGTCGCGGAAGGCGGGCATGCGGTCGTCGTCGGTCTTCAGGAGGCGGGACAGCTGGGCGGCCAGGGAGAGTTCGGCGCGGTGGAAGGGGACGAGGTAGACGGCGGTGATGTCGTCCCCGCCGTCCGGGTCGGGGAGGGATTCGCGGACGACGCCCTCCTCCTCTCCGGCCAGTTCGGCGAGGCAGTCGATGACGAGGCCCGTGTCGACCTGGAGCAGTTTGACCGCGTCCGCGATGAGGCGCTCCTCGGGGAGGTAGCAGTTGCCCTGGTCGGTGGATTGCGAAAGGGCGTACTGCAGACCGGCCTTGACGCGCTCGGGGCTGTCGTGCGGGATGCCGACGGACTGGGCGATGCGGTCGGCGGTGAGGAAGCCGATGCCCCAGACGTCGGCGGCGAGGCGGTAGGGCTCGTTCTTCACGACGGAGATGGAGGCGTCGGCGTACTTCTTGTAGATGCGCACGGCGATGGAGGTGGAGACGCCGACTCCCTGGAGGAAGACCATGACCTCCTTGATGGCCTTCTGCTCCTCCCAGGCGGCGGCGATCATCTTGGTCCGCTTGGGTCCGAGGCCGGGGACTTCGACGAGCCGCTCGGGCTCGGTCTCGATGACGTCGAGGGTGTCGACGCCGAAGTGGGTGGTGATGCGGTCGGCCATCACGGGGCCGATGCCCTTGATGAGGCCGGAGCCGAGATAGCGGCGGATGCCCTGGATGGTGGCGGGCAGCACCGTCGTGTAGTTCTCCACGGTGAACTGCTTGCCGTACTGGGGATGGGAGCCCCAGCGGCCCTGCATCCGCAGCGACTCGCCGACCTGGGCGCCGAGCAGTGAGCCGACGACGGTGAGCAGGTCGCCGCCGCCTCGGCCGGTGTCGACGCGCGCGACCGTGTACCCGGTCTCCTCGTTGGCGTACGTGATGCGCTCGAGGACCCCCTCGAGCACCGACATCACCGGTGCTTGACTCGACATGATCCGACGCTACCGCCCGGCACCGACAACGCGGTCGGCCCCTGGACAACAGGGCCCGCTCGCGGCACGGACTGTGGACGGTTTTTGAGGCGCGGCACGGGGTGCGGGCATTTTTCGAGGGGCCCGGTCCGTCGACCGGGCCCCTCGTTTCCCTCCCCTGTCAGCAACCCCCTCGAATCCCCCCGGATCCCCCCTCGGGAAGTCCTGACGCCAAGTACGACACGCCTGGTGGCCGAAGGGTTGCACGGCGTTGTGGGTGAGTTTTCCGGACGGCTTCCAGATGCTGATGAACCGGGGCAGACGTAGCGTTTGGGGCATGAGCGATGATTCCCACGCCGCCGGCTCCCCGTCCTTCGAGGAGGACGTGCTGAACGAGCTCGGCGACGACAAGCTCCAGGAGATCGCGGGCCTGCTCGGCACGGACGCGGCCGGGGCGCAGGACGTCGTGGGCACCACGGTGTCCGCGCTCTCCGGAGGCATCCAGGACAAGGCCGCGGCGGACGACCCCGCGGAGGCCGACGAGGCGCGCCGAGCCCTCGCCGAGGTCGGCGACGCGCCCGCGCAGGGCGACGCGCCTCTCCAAGGCGTCGCCGCCTTCGGCGGGTTGGGCGGTCTCGCCGCCGGCGGGATGATGTCCGGCATGCTCGCGAAGATGAGCAAGCCGGTGGCCAACGCGGTCTCCAAGAAGACCGGCATCCCCGCGCCGACGGTCTCCCGTGTCATCGAGATGCTGATCCCCGTAGTCCTCGCGGTCCTGACCAAGCGCGCGGCCAAGGCGAAGGCCCCCGGCACGGGATCGGCCGCGCCCGCCTCCTCGGGCGGCGGCCTCGGCGACCTGCTGGGCCAGATCCTGGGCGGCAAGAAGTAGCGGCCGCGGCTCCGCGGACGTACGGAACGCGCGTCACGCGTGCGTGCGGAAGCGTTCCGCCGTCTCCCGCAGCACCTCCGTGCCGTCCCTTTCCCACAGCGCCTCGTTGAAGATCTCGACCTCGATCGGGCCCGTGTAGCCCGCCGTTTCCACCTGGTCGCGGAAGAACGTGAAGTCGATGCTCCCCTCGCCCAGTTGACCGCGGCCCACAAGGACGCCCGCCGGCAACGGCGTGATCCAGTCCGCCAGTTGGAAGGCGTGCACGCGGCCGCCGCGGCCCGCCCGTGCGATCTGCTCGGGGGCCTTGTCGTCCCACCAGACGTGGTACGTGTCCACGACCACGCCCACCTGGTGCGCGGGGAAGCGTTCGGCGAGGTCGAGCGCCTGGGACAGGGTGGAGACCACGCAGCGGTCCGCGGCGAACATCGGGTGCAGGGGCTCGATGGCCAGGCGTACGCCGCGGTCCTCGGCGTAGGGGCCGAGGAGGGCGAGTGCGTCCGCGACGCGTTCGCGTGCGCCCGCCAGGTCCCTGCTGCCGGGCGGCAGGCCGCCCGAGACCAGGACCAGCGTGTCCGTGCCGAGGGTCGCCGCCTCGTCGATCGCCGCGCGGTTGTCGTCCAGGGCACGCGCGCGTGCCGCCTCGTCGAGGTCCGTGAAGAAGCCGCCCCGGCACAGGCTCGTCACCGTGAGCCCGGCGTCCCGCACCAGACGGGCGGCGCGTTCGACGCCGTACTCCTGGACCGGCGCCCGCCACAGACCGACCGCGCCGACGCCCTCCTTGACGCACCCCTCGGCGAGTTCGGGGAGCGACCACTGCTTGATGGTCTCCTGGTTGATGCTGAGACGGGACAAGGGCAAGGGCTGAGCGGCGTTCATTGCGGGACTCCGTGGACCGTGAGCAGCGCGCGCATGCGGGACGCCGCCAGGGAAGGGTCGGGGAACAGGCCGAGCCCGTCGGCGAGTTCGTAGGCGCGGGCCAGGTGCGGGAGCGAGCGGGCCGCCTGCAGGCCGCCCACCATCGTGAAGTGACTCTGGTGTCCGGCGAGCCAGGCAAGGAGCACAACGCCGGTCTTGTAGTAGCGGGTGGGGGCCTGGAAGAGGTGGCGGGACAACTCGACGGTGGGGTCGAGGAGTTCACGGAACCGCTGCGCGTCCCCCGTGTCGAGCGCCCGCACCGCCCGCGCCGCCAGCGGTCCCAGCGGGTCGAAGATGCCGAGCAGGGCGTGGCTGAAGCCGCGGTCGTCGCCCGCGATCAGCTCGGGGTAGTGGAAGTCGTCGCCGGTGTAGCAGCGCACGCCGTCGGGCAGACGGCGGCGCAGGGCGATCTCGCGGTCCGCGTCCAGGAGCGAGACCTTGATGCCGTCGACCTTGCCGGGGTGGGCGGCGATCACTTCGAGGAAGGTCTCCGTCGCCGCGTCCAGGTCGGCCGAGCCCCAGTAGCCCTCCAGGGCCGGGTCGAACATCGGGCCGAGCCAGTGCAGGATCACCGGCTCGGCGGCCTGGCGCAGCAGGTGGCCGTACGTCTCCAGGTAGTCGTCCGGTGCGGTGGCCGCGGCGGCCAGGGCCCTCGACGCCATCAGGACCGCCTGCGCGCCGGCCGACTCCACGAGGGCGAGCTGCTCCTCGTACGCCTCCCTGACCTGCGACAGGGGTGCGGGCAGGGCCAGTTGGTCCGTGCCCACGCCGCACGCGATCCGCCCCCCGGCCGCCTTCGCCTCGGCGGCCGAGCGCCGGATGAGCTCGGCGGCGCCCGCCCAGTCCAGGCCCATGCCGCGCTGGGCGGTGTCCATGGCCTCGGCGACGCCCAGGCCGTGCGACCACAGGTGGCGGCGGAAGGCGAGGGTGGCCTCCCAGTCGACGGCGGCGGGTCCGTCCGGCGACACGTCCGCGTACGGGTCGGCGACCACGTGGGCGGCGGCGAAGACCGTGCGGGAGGTGAACGGGGTGCCTCCGGACGGCTGCGGGGCGGCGTCGGCGCGGGGCGTGTACGCGTACGTACCGCCTCCCGCGCGCGGGAGCAGCACGGTGCCCTGGGTGCTCACAGTTCGATCTCCGGGACGTCGAGGCGGCGGCCCTCGGCCGAGGACTTCAGGCCCAGCTCGGCGAGTTGGACGCCGCGCGCGCCCGCGAGAAGGTCCCAGTGGTAGGGCGCGTCGGCGTACACGTGCCTGAGGAAGAGCTCCCACTGCGCCTTGAAGCCGTTGCCGAACCCTTCGGGCCCCTGGTTGTCGGGGACCTCCTGCCACTGGTCGCGGAAGGAGTGGGCGGCGGGCAGGTCCGGGTTCCAGACCGGCTTGGGGGTCGTACTCCTGTGCTGTACGCGGCAGTTGCGCAGCCCCGCGACGGCCGAGCCCTCGGTGCCGTCGACCTGGAACTCGACCAGCTCGTCGCGGTTGACCCGCACCGCCCAGGAGGAGTTGATCTGCGCGATCGCGCCGCCGTCCAGCTCGAAGATGCCGTACGCGGCGTCGTCGGCGGTGGCGTCGTAGGGCCTGGCGCGTTCGTCCCAGCGCTGCGGGATGTGCGTGGCGGTCAGCGCCTGGACGCTGCGGACGCGGCCGAACAGCTCGTGCAGGACGTACTCCCAGTGCGGGAACATGTCGACGACGATGCCGCCGCCGTCCTCGGCGCGGTAGTTCCAGGAGGGGCGCTGGGCGTGCTGCCAGTCGCCCTCGAAGACCCAGTATCCGAACTCGCCGCGGACCGACAGGATCCGGCCGAAGAAGCCGCCGTCGATGAGCCGCCTCAGCTTGAGCAGGCCCGGCAGAAAGAGCTTGTCCTGGACGACTCCGTGCTTGATGCCGGCGTCCCGCGCCAGGCGCGCGAGCTGCAGGGCGCCGGCGAAGCCGGTCGCGCTCGGCTTCTCGGTGTAGACGTGCTTTCCGGCCGCGACGGCCTTCTTGAGGGCGTCCTCGCGGGCCGAGGTGACCTGCGCGTCGAAGTAGATGTCCACGGACGGGTCGGCGAGGACCGCGTCGAGGTCGGTCGAGCAGTGCTCCAGGCCGTACGCGTCGGCGAGTGCGCGCAGGGCGTGCTCCCTGCGGCCCACCAGGACGGGCTCGGGCCACAGCACGGTGCCGTCGCCGATGTCGAGGCCGCCCTGGTCGCGCAGGGCGAGGATCGAGCGGACCAGGTGCTGGCGGTGACCCATGCGTCCCGTGACGCCGTTCATGGCGATGCGCACCGTCTTGCGTGTCACGAAAGTCCCTCCGTAGGGGCTTAGCAAGCGCTTTCTATCCCAGGGCAAGCTAGCCTGCCGCACAAGGTGGGGACAAGGGCTCCGGTCGACAGCGGTGACCGGGGGCGACGACACGGGTGACCGGAGGACGACGAGATGACCGTGACCCTGGCGGACGTGGCGGCCCGTGCGCAGGTCTCCCCCGCCACCGTCTCCCGCGTGCTGAACGGCAACTACCCCGTGGCGGCGGCCACGCGCGAGCGCGTGCTGCGGGCCGTGGACGACCTGGAGTACGTCCTGAACGGTCCCGCGAGCGCCCTCGCCGCGGCCACGTCCGACCTGGTCGGCATCCTCGTCAACGACATCGCGGACCCCTTCTTCGGGATCATGGCGAGCGCCGTGCAGTCCGAGATCGGCGGGCCCGGCGGGCGCGCGGGCGGGGAGCGCATGGCGGTGGTCTGCAACACGGGCGGCTCCCCGGAGCGCGAACTCACCTACCTCACGCTGCTTCAGCGCCAACGCGCCGCCGCGGTGATCCTGACCGGCGGCGCGGTCGAGGACGCCGAGCACGCCGCCGCCATCGCAGGCAAGCTGCGGCGCCTCGCGGAGGCGGGCACCCGGGTGGTGCTGTGCGGGCGGCCGCCCGTGCCGGGCACCGACGCGGTGGCGCTCACCTTCGACAACCGCGGCGGCGGGCAGCAGTTGACGGAACACCTGCTGAGCCTCGGCCACCGGCGCATCGGCTACATCGCGGGCCCCGAGGAGCGCACGACCACCCGGCACCGCCTGGAGGGCCACCGGGCGGCGCTCGCCGCGCGCGGCATCGGGGACGACCCGGCGCTGACCGTCCACGGCCCCTACGACCGGCGCTCCGGCTACGACGCCACGGACGAACTCCTGCGCCGCGCCCCCGACCTGACGGCCGTGGTCGCCGCCAACGACACGGTGGCGCTCGGCGCCTGCGCGGCCCTGCGCGACAAGGGCCTGCGCATCCCCGACGACGTGTCGGTGGCGGGCTTCGACGACCTGCCGTTCAGCATCGACGCGGTCCCCGCCCTCACGACGGTGCGCCTGCCGCTGCACGAGGCGGGCGCGCGGGCGGGCCGCATCGCCATGAGCAAGGAGAAGCCTCCGCCGGGCCAAGTGGCCACGGTGCACAGGGAGTTGATGGTGCGGGGGTCGACGGCGGCGCCGCGCTGAGCGTTCCACTGGGGTGAGGTGGTGCGGCACGTCACGGGGGGGCGCCCCCGTTCGGACGCCTCAGGCCACCCGGGCCAGCGCGCCCCGCTGTGGTTCGCCCGCCGCGGGTGCGTCGTGGCTGGGCGCGCAGTTCCCCGCGCCCCTCCGGAGCGGTCATCTGGGCCCGCGCCCACCCCTGCGGCCCACCCGCCGCGGGTGCTCGTGGCTGGGCGCACAGTCCCCCGCGCCCCTCCGGAGCGGTTATGCGGTCATCAGCCGCCCCAGCGCCGTCACCCCCTCCGCGATCTCCGTGGGCGTGCTCGCCGCGTAACCGAGGACCAGGCCCGGGGCGTGCGGGAGTTGGGGGTGCCAGGACAGCGGGTGCACCTTGACGCCGCGGGCGAGCGCGGCGGCGGCGAGGGCGGCGTCGGAGCCGTCGTACGCGTCGTCGCCGAAGGTGATCGTCAGGTGCAGGCCCCCGGCGGCGCCGTGCACGACCGCGTCCGGCAGTCGCGTCCCGATCGCCTCGATCATCGCGTTCCTGCGCATGACGGAGCTGAGCGCGTACTTCATGCTGATCACGTTCGTGGTCTTCGTGGCGTACGGCCGCTTCGCCGCGGCGATGCGCAGTCACGTCATCTCGCGCCCGCGCGTGGTGAGTTGGATGCGGCGCACCTTCGCCGCGGCGTTCGCGGCGCCGGGGGCGCGACTCGCCTTCCTCTGAGCGGCTCCGGCACGGAGGGTTCCCGGCGTCGCCGCTCCGACGTACCGTTGACTCAGTCAAAGGCGACCCGGAGCGATCCGCATGACGAAACCCTCCCCGACACCCTCACCCGCATCGGCGCCGCGTACGCCCATCCATGAGATGCGGGCCTTCAACCGGTTCTACACCAACCTCATCGGCGCGCTCGACTACAGCCGCCACCTGTACGTTCCGTACACCCTCACCGAGTCCCGCGTCCTGTACGAACTCGCGCACGCGCCGCGCACCGACGCCGCCGACCTGCGGGCCGAACTCTCCCTGGACGCTGGGTACTTGAGCCGCCTGCTCGCCAAGTTCGAACGGGACGGCCTGGTGGAGCGGGCACCCTCCGCGCCCGATCCGCGCCGCCAGCGCATCACCCTCACCGCGCGCGGGCGCGAGGCCGCCGACCTCCTCGACGAGCGCTCGCGGGAATCGGTCGGCTCGCTGCTCGCCGAGGTGCCCGCCGCCGAGCGGACCCGCCTCGCCGCGGCCATGCGCACCGTCCGGGAGATCCTCACCCATACCGCGGGGCGCCCCCGGCGCCGCGAGAGCGTCCTGCTCAGGGAGCCGGGAGCGGGCGACCTCGGGTGGATCGTGCAGCGCAACGCCGCGGTGTACGCGGCCGAGTTCGGCTGGAACGCCGACTACGAGGGCCTGGTCGCCCGCATCGTCGCCGACTTCGCCCAGGACCACGACCCCCACCTGGAGCGCGTGTGGATCGCCGAACTCGACGGGCGGCCGGTGGGGTGCGTGATGTGCGTACGGGACGAGGCGCCGGGGGTGGCGCGGCTGCGGCTCCTGCTCGTCGAACCGGACGCGCGCGGCCTCGGCATCGGGGACCAACTGGTCGCCGCCTGCGTGGAGTTCGCGCGCGGCGTGGGCTACCGCGAGCTGACCCTGTGGACCAACGACGTGCTGGCGTCGGCCCGCGCCATCTACCGCCGCCACGGCTTCGTCCTCGTCGCCGAGAAGCCCCACCGCTCCTTCGGCGCCGACCTCGTCGGACAGGACTGGCGGCTTCCGCTGCACGAGCGGCGGGGTTGACCATGCCCGCACGCCGCCTACTGTCGGTCCCATGAAATTCGCCTTCTCCACCCTCGGCGTGCCCGGTCTGCCCGTCCCCGATGTGCTCCGGCTCGCCACCGCCCACGGCTACCACGGCGTGGAGCTCCGCGCCCACCCGGAGGAGCCGGTGCACCCGGGGCTCGGCCTGGTCGAACGGGCCGACGTGGCCGCCGAGTTCAAGGCGGCGGGCGTCGAGATCGTCGGCATCGCCGGGTACGCGCACGTGGCGGCGCCCGGCGACGACGAACCCGTCCTCGACGAGATACGTTCCCTCGTCGCCCTCGCGCGCGACCTGGGCGCCCCCTTCCTCCGCGTCTTCCCCGGCGGCGGCACGGAGCAGAGCGCGGTCGAGGCCGACGCGACGGCCGCACGGCGACTCGGCACGGCGGCGCGGCACGCGGCGGACGCCGGCGTACGCATCCTGCTGGAGACCCACGACTCGCACCGCACCGGCGCGGACGTCACCCGTGTCCTCGGGACGGTCGGGCACCGGCAGGTCGGCGCGCTGTGGGACGTGATGCACACCTGGCTCGGCGACGAGGCGCCCGCCGAGAGCTTCGCCGCGCTCTCTCCCTATCTCGGGTACGTCCAGGTGAAGGACGTCGCCTCGAAGGACGACACGACGCCGCTCGCGCTGGGGGCGGGGGTACTGCCGCTGGGCGAGTGCGTGGAGTTGCTCACCGGGGCGGGGTGGGAGGGGTGGCTGTGCTGGGAGTACGAGAAGCGGTGGTACGAGGGGGCCGCGCCGCTGGAGGGGCTGCTGGGGCCTGGTCGTGAGGTGCTGTCACGGCTGGTGACCCGATCGGGCTGACGCCACCGGGGCGGGCGGCGCCCGACAGCGAGGTGAGGGCGACTCCCCCCACCAGCAGTGCCGCCGCGCACCACCTCAGACCGCTCACCGATTCGTTCAGGACCACGGCTGCCGACGTCATGCCGAAGACCGGGACCAGCAAGGAGAACGGGGCGACCGTGGACGCGGGGTGGCGGCGCAGGAGGTAGCCCCAGGCGCCGAAGCCGAAGACCGTCGTGATCCAGGCGACGTACACGATGATGCCCGCGCCCGACCAGTCCAGGGAGCGCAGCGCCGCGAGGTCCCTGGAGGGCCCTTCGAGGAGCAACGAGAGGGCGAGCAGCGGCAGTACGGGGACGGTGCTCACCCACACCATGAAGTTCAGGGAGTCCGGCGGCGACGCCTTGCGGGTGAGGACGTTGGAGACGCCCCAGCAGGCCGCCGCGCCGATCAGCAGCGCGAACGCGGTGAGCGGCCCGCTCTCGCCCTCGTCCACCGCCGCGACAACGATCCCGGCGAGGGCCGTGACCATGCCCGCCACCCGTAGGCGACCGGGCCGTTCGCCGAGGGCCACGAAGGCGAAGAGGGCGGTGAAGACGGCCTGGATCTGCAGGACGAGCGACGAGAGCCCGGCCGGCATCCCCGCGTCCATCCCGATGAACAGCAGCCCGAACTTGGCGACCCCCAGGACGAGTCCGACCCCCACGATCCACTTCCACGCCACCTTCGGCCTGCCCACGAAGAAGACGGCGGGCAGCGCCGCGACGAGGAAGCGGAGGGCGGAGAAGAGCAGCGGCGGAAAGTGGCCGAGGCCCACCTCGATCACGACGAAGTTGACGCCCCAGACGGCGGCGACGAGGACGGCCAGAAAGACATGTGCGGGTCGCATACGGAGAGGATCACCCGGCACGACCGTGTAGCACCAGCGCGGATCTCTGCATGGTTGGATGAAGCAACGCTAATGAACAAGGAGGCCCACGTGCTCGATCTCGCCCGGCTCCGCGCCCTGCACGCCGTCTCCGTGCACGGCACCGTCGGCGCGGCCGCCACCGCGCTCGGCTACACGCCGTCCGCGGTGTCCCAGCAGATAGCCAAGCTGGAACGGGAGACGCGTACGACACTCCTGGAGCGCCGGGGCAGAGGCGTGGCGCTCACCGAGGAGGCGCTCCATCTCGCCGACACCGCACGGCAGTTGATGGCCATCGTCGAACGCGCGGAGACCGAGCTCGAAGAGCGGCGCGGGGTTCCGGCGGGGCGCCTCACGATCGCCGCGTTCGCCTCGGCGGCGCGGGGTCTGCTGCCCGGGGTCCTCGCGGACCTGGCCCGGCGCCATCCGGCGCTCGACGCCCGCATGTCGGAGATCGACCCGCATCTGTCCATCGACCTGGTGGCCAAGGGGGCGGTCGACGTGGCGGTCGTCCACGACTGGGACATCGCGCCGCTGCCGACGCCCGCGGGGGTCGAGCAGGCGGTGATCGGCGACGACCTCTGCGATCTGGTGGTGCCGGTGGGGCACCGGCTCGCGGGACGTGGTTCCGTACGCCGTGAAGAACTGAAGGCGGAGCGCTGGATCACGCAGCCGCCGGGCCTCGTCTGCCACGAGTGGCTGGTGCGCACGCTGCGGGAGGCGGGGTGCGAGCCCGACATCGCCCACCAGGCGGAGGAGAACCCGACGCTGGTCGCGCTGGTCGCGGCGGGCCTCGGCATCGCTCTGATCCCCCGCCTGGGCCGCGGGCCCGTCCCCGACGGCGCGGTCACGGTGTCCCTGGACCCCCTGCCGGTCCGCCGCCTCTACGCGCTGTGGCGCACGGGTGCCTCGCGTCGCCCGGCCATCGCGGCCACGGTCGGCGCCCTGCAGTCGCACTGGCCCAAGTGACCGACCCTCGCACCAACTTGCCGAATCCGGGCCCCGGTCGGGAACCCAGGCGCCCGCCCCCTCGTCCAACCGGCAGCTGCCGGTGAGTCTCCGCAAGGCGGTGTCGGCATCGCTGCTGGCTGCGAACGCTGACCACCCTCTCCGCCGCCTGCGGCCGGCAGCTCGCCGTCACCGGTGCGCCCCCTCCAGACAGCGCCGGTGACGGCCCCTCCCCCGCGGCCCTCCCCTCGCGCCCCCCTCACACCTCCCTTGACCGGCAGAAATCTTCGGGATATCCGTAGCTCCGAGAAGTTCCCTCCAGCCCGCAGGAGCTCAGGTGCCCCACCCAGACGACCGCGACCGCGGGCTCCGCGCCCTCATTGGCACGATGTCCCTGGAGGAAAAGGTCGGCCAGCTCTTCGTGATGCACGTGTACGGCCACACCGCCACCGACCCGGACCAGGCCGACGTCGACACCAACCTCCGCGAGAGCGGTGTCCGCGACGCCGCAGAGCTGATCGCCCGCTACCACCTCGGCGGCATCATCTACTTCGGCTGGGCCCACAACACCCGCACCCCGCACCAGATCGCCGAGCTCTCCCGCGGCATCCAGAAGGCCGCCCCCGCCGTCCCCGTCCTGATCTCCGTCGACCAGGAGCACGGCGCCGTCGCCCGCATCGGCGCCCCCGCCACCCTGCTCCCCGGCGCCATGGCCATCGGCGCCTCCGGCTCGCACGACCACGCCCGCGAGGCCGCCCGCATCGCCGGCACCGAGCTCCGCGCCCTCGGCATCCACCAGGACCACGCCCCGGACGCCGACGTGAACGTCGACCCCGCCAACCCGGTCATCGGCGTACGCTCCTTCGGCGCCGACGCCGAAGCGGTCGCCGGCTTCGTGGCCGCGCAGGTCGAGGGCTACCGGAGCGCAGGCATCGCCACCGCGGCCAAGCACTTCCCCGGGCACGGCGACACGACCGACGACAGCCACACCGAACTGCCGCACATCCACCACACCCGCGAGGAGTGGGACCGCCACGACGCCCCGCCGTTCCGCGCGGCCATCGCGGCCGGCGTCGACTCGGTCATGACCGCGCACATCGTGGTGCCCGCCCTCGACCCCTCCGGCGACCCCGCGACGCTCTCCCACCCGATCCTGACCGGCATCCTCCGCGAGGAACTCGGCTTCGACGGCGTCATCGCCACCGACTCGCTCGCCATGCGCGGCGTCCGCACGAAGTACGGCGACGACCGCGTGGCCGTGCTCGCCCTGAAGGCGGGCGCCGACCAGCTCCTGAACCCGCCCCAGCCGGAGGTCGCGTGGAACGCGGTGCTCCAGGCCGTCGCGGAGGGCGAGCTGACGGAGGAGCGCATCGACGAGTCGGTCCTGCGGGTCCTGCGGATGAAGGCGAGGGTGGGGCTTTTGGACGAGCCCCCCGCCGAGGTCGACACCGACTCCGTCGACACCGTCGTCGGCTCCCCCGCCCATCTCGCCGCCGCCGACCGCATCGCCGAGGCCACCACGACCCTCCTGGCCAACCCCGAAGGCCTGCTCCCCCTCTCCCCCGGCACCCGCCCCGGCGTCCTGGTCGTCGGCGCGGATCCGCGCTCGCCGTCCGGCACCACGGGCCCGCCCACCACCGTCCTCGCCGACACCCTGACCGGCCTGGGCTTTCGCGCGAGCGCCCTGTCCACGGGCACGGCGCCCGACACCGCCACGGTCGAGAAGGCGGTGGCGGCCGCGCGGGGCCAGGACGCGGTGCTCGTCGCCACGTACAACATCACCACCCACGCCGCCACGAAGGACAACACCCAGGCGGCGAACACGGCGCTGGCCACCCACGCCCGCGCCCACCAGGCGACGGACCCCCACGAGGACGGTGACCCGAACGGTCAGGCCGCCCTCGTCGCCGCCCTCAAGGCCACCGGCGTCCCCGTCATCACCCTCGCCATCCGCAACCCCTACGACGTGGCGCACCTGCCGCCCGTGGACGCCGCCCTCGCCTCGTACTGCTGGACGGACGTCGAACTCCGCGCCGCGGCACGGGTGATCGCCGGCCGCGCCGCGCCCCGGGGGCGGCTGCCCGTACCGGTGCGGCGGGCGGACGACCCGACGCGGGAGCTGTACCCGATCGGCCACGGCCTGACGTACTGACACAGGCGTACTGACGCGGACGTACTCGCGCAGACCGACACGGACGTATCAAGGCGTACGCCGCCCCACCGACACACCACCCCCAAGAGACCCAAAGCCCCCCGCGCACCTGGCGTGCGCCCGCTCCGGCGCGTCACGCTGGGTGCACATATCGGGGGGATTGCCATGCTCGCCTGCAACACGGCGCGGCCGCGTGCGGCCGTGGGGGTGGTCTGCGCGCTGCTGCTCGCGGCGGCGTCACTGGCCGGCTGCCAGAAGTCCGGCGGAACCGACGACTCCCCCTCGGAGCGGACCGGCGACCAGGCGCCCGCCGCCTCGCGCCCCACCGGCATCGGCGCGGTCTTCCTCGCCGTCGACGAGTGCAGTTCGCGCGGGCGCGAGACGTTCACCGAGGTGCCGTGCACCAGCGAGCGGGCGGCCGCGCGCGTCCTCGCGCGCTACGACGGCAAGGTCAAGGAGGGCCCGAACTGCCCCGCGCGCACGGACTTCGTGCTGCACATCAGCGAGAGCAGGCCCGCGGTGGACGAGGACGGCGACGGCGAGGTCCCGCAGGGCTACGCGTGCATGCGGAACCTGGAGCCGCCGCACCCCGGCGACCCCGGCCGCGGCGGCGGTCCGCGGACCGTCGTCGGGGACTGCGTGTACGGGGCGGGGCGCGGCGAGGTGCGGGAGACGGCCTGCGACGGCTCCGGCAAGCGGAAGCCCGAGTACCGCGTGACGTCGGCGGTGACGGAGCGGTCCCGGTGCCCCGCCGCCACCCAGCTCTACGTGACGCTGGGCGGCGACAGGCCCGTCGGGTGTGCGGTGCGGGTGTGAGGCCGCAGGCCGGGACCTACGGCCTCAGCGCCGACTCCCTCGGCACGTCGCGCCGGTCCAGCTTCTCGTCGTACGCGGCCAGCGGCTTGCCGGAGGCCGACGGGACGTCCGCCCACGCCTGGATCCGCCGCGTCGCCTTCGCCCGGTCGTCCGCGGTGAGCCGGGAGACGTTCGCCCCGTGGTTCGCGCCGGGCGCCGTGAAGACGTGGCTGTCGTGCTTGGCGCCGCGCGCGGGGCGGAACCGCTCGGCGCCCCAGGGGTCGTACTCGCCGTACACGTACATCATCCGGTGCGCGTTGTGCCGCACCCACCGGTCCACGTCCGGCATCACCCACGGCTTGAACGTCATGGGGATCTCGCGCGGCACGAAGCTCCGCGGCGGCTGGTAGCCGTAGCGGCTCAGGTCGCCGAGCCAGGGCTGGCTGATCGAGGGCGCGCCGAGTTCGGTGCCCGCCTGGTAGTAGTACGGCGTGTAGCCCTCAAGTCCCTGGTCGGTGTAGGCGGACCAGCCGACGACCGTGTCCACGTAGTCGTAGAGCGCCTGGTCGGTGGCGGTGGCCGCGTCGGGGATCTCGCCGCACGCGGTGGCGGCGGGCTGGTACTGCCAGAACGTCCACACCAGGTCCATGACGACCGCTTCGTAGACCTTGTCCAGCGTGCCGACGGTCCTGAAGGTGTAGCCCTCCGCGTCGGCGTAGGCCTTGAGCTTCGCCGACAGCGGGTCCCTGCGCACCAGCGTCTCGCGCTGCACGGCCTGGATCCGGTCGCGGCACTCCTTGGTGCCGACGCCCGCGAGGAACGCGTCGTACGCGGAGTCCTCCTGGTCGTCGACGTCGTTGGGCGCGACGTAGGCGACGACGCCCGCCATGTCGCGCGGGTAGTAGCGCTCGTAGTACGTCGCCGTCATGCCGCCCTTGGAGACGCCGCTGGCCAGCCACTTCTTGCCGTAGATCGGCTTGAGGGCGCGGTGGATGCGGTGCTGGTCCGTGGCGGCCTGCCAGATGTCGAGCTTGGACCAGTCGGCGGGGTCGGGGCGCGAGGGCGTGAAGTAGCGGTACTCCATGGAGATCTGGTTGCCGTCGACGATCTGGGTCGGCTCACGGCGGCTGGGGTTCGTGGAGACGCCGTAGCCGCTGGTGTAGTAGACCGTGGGGCGGCTGGTGTCCTTGTGCAGCACGGTCAGGCGCTGCTCGAAGGTGCCCTTGTCCGGATGCCGGTGGTCCACCGGCTGGGTGTAGTTGAGGACGAAGAAGCGGTATCCCGGGTACGGCTTCTCCTCGATCAGGCTCATGCCGGGTATGGCGAGCAGCCTGTCCTTGATGTCCGGGCCATCGGGTTCCGCGGTCGCGGCCGCGCGGGTCGTCGCCCCGGCCGTCGTCCCGGTCGTCAGTCCGGCCGTGCCCACGGTGCCTGTCAGCACCACGAGCGACAGCAGCCATCTGAGCGCCTTGCGCATGCACCCTCCCCTGTCGACACAGCGATGCCGGGGAACCTAACGGAGCAACTGGGCGCGGAACAGAGTGGGTTGAGCAGAGTTTCGCGGTGCGGCGCGCGTCAACAGAGGATCCAGCCGGAGCTGACCCCGCGCCCGCCGATGTTCCCCTTCACCCAGACGCAGCGGTGCCCGGCGTGGACCGTCACCGGGCCCGCGTGGTGGGTGTAGCGGCCCTTGTCGCGCGCGGGCCTGCTGCCGCGCGCCTGGACGCTGACGGACATGCTCTTGCGGGCGCCGGGGCGCTTGGCGACGGCCACGGCGCAGATGTAGCCGCGGCTCTTGAAGACCTCGACCTTGCCGGTGCTGAAGGGGAGCGTGCGCACCTTGCGGCCCGCGCACAGGCCCGTGACGGCTTCCGCGGAGGCCGTGCCGGGGCCCGCGAGGGCGAGCAGGACGGCGGAGGCGAGCACGGCGGTGCCGAGCGTCAGCCGCCTTCGTATGCGACCACTGCCCACGGTTGCCCCTCCCGCCACTTCGGCATCAGCGTACTGATGTACGGACGCAGCCCACGGCCCGCGCGGTTGCGGCGTCCCCCGCTTTTCTCCCCGGTTCCTCCCCGGCGTCCCACCAGCCGGACACCGCCCCCCTCAGGCCGCCTCGACCGCCTCGCCCACGAAGGTCCGCCACAGCTGTGCGTACCGCCCGTCGAGCGCGAGCAGCTCGTCGTGCGTGCCGTCCTCCGCGACCCGTCCGTGGTCCATCACGACGACGCGGTCGGCGCGGGCCGCGGTGGTCAGGCGGTGCGCGACGACCAGCGTGGTGCGCTTGCCTGCGATGCGGTCGGTGGCCTGGTTGACCTGCGCCTCCGTGGCGAGGTCGAGGGCGGCGGTGGCCTCGTCGAGGAGGAGCACGTCCGGGTCGACCAGCTCGGCGCGGGCCAGCGCGATCAGCTGGCGCTGCCCCGCGGAGAGGTTGCGGCCCCGCTCGGTGACCTCGTGGAGGTAGCCGCCGTCCAGGGTGGCGATCATGTCGTGCGCGCCGACCGCGCGGGCGGCGGCCTCGACCTGGGCGTCGGTGGCGTCGGGGCGGCCGTAGGCGATGGCGTCGCGCACGGTGCCCGCGAAGAGGTACGCCTCCTGCGGGACGACACCGAGGCGGTGGCGGTACGAGGTCAGGTCGAGGGAGCGCAGGTCCGTGCCGTCGACCGTGACGCGGCCGCCCGTGGGGTCGTAGAAGCGGGCGACGAGCTTGACGAGCGTCGACTTGCCCGCGCCGGTCTCGCCGACGAAGGCGACGGTCTGGCCCGCGGGTATCCGCAGGCGTACGCCGCTGAGCGCCTCCTCGGGATCGCCCTCGCCGGTGGCGGCGTACGCGAAGTCGACATCCTCGAAGGCGATCTCGCCGCGCAGCGAGAGCACCTCCATCGGCTCGTCCGCGGCCTTCGTCGACGTCGGCTCCTGGAGCAGCTCCTGGATGCGGCCGAGCGAGACGGTGGCCTGCTGGTAGCCGTCGAAGACCTGGGAGAGCTGCTGCACGGGCGCGAAGAACAGGTCGATGTAGAGCAGGTAGGCGACGAGCGCGCCGGTGGTGAGCGTGCCCGCCTCGACCCGGCCCGCGCCCACGATCAGCACGGCGACGACGGCGACCGACGACAGGAGCTGCACGAACGGGAAGTACACCGAGATCAGCCACTGTCCGCGGATGCGGGCCTTGCGGTAGCTGTGGCTGTTCGCGGCGAACCGCTCGCGGCCCGCGCCCTCGCGCCGGAAGGCCTGCACGATGCGCAGCCCCGCGACGGACTCCTGGAGGTCGGCGTTGACCACGGACACGCGCTCACGCGCCAGTTCGTACGCCTTCACGCTGGACTTGCGGAAGAAGTACGTGCCGACGACCAGCAGCGGCAGCGTCGCGAAGACGACGAGCGCGAGCTGTACGTCGATGACGAGCAGGGCGACCATGATGCCGAAGAAGGTGACGACGGAGACGAAGGCCGTGACGAGCCCGGTCTGCAGGAAGGTCGACAGGGCGTCCACGTCGGTCGTCATCCGGGTCATGATGCGCCCGGTCAGCTCCCGCTCGTAGTAGTCGAGTCCGAGCCGCTGGAGCTGCGAGAAGATCTTCAGCCGCAGCGAGTAGAGGACCCTTTCCCCGGTGCGTCCGGTCATCCGCGTCTCACCGGTCTGTGCCGCCCACTGGACGACGACGGCGGCGAGCGCGAGCCCGGAGGCGGCCCAGACGGCGCCGAGCGCGAGTTGGTTGACGCCCTCGTCGATGCCGTGCCGGATCAGGACGGGAAGCAGCAGTCCCATGCCCGCGTCGACGGCGACGAGCAGCAGGCTGAACAGCAGCGGCACCCCGAACCCGGCGAGCAGCCTGCGCAGGCCGTAGGACTCCTCGGGCGTGACGGCGCGTGCCTCGTCGATGCCGGGGGTGTCGTTCGCCGGGGGCAGCGCGTCGACCTGGGCGAGCAGTTCGGGTGTGGAGGGCATCCCGGAGAGCGCTGGGTCTTTGGCGGTCCTGGGCTCGCGGTCGCCGGTCCACAGGGCGGGCGTGATGCCGCGCTCCGCGTCGAACTCGGCGTCGAGCTCGGCCCGTACGGAGGTGTCCTCGGGGAGGTCGGTGGGAAGGGCGTGGCCCGGGGAGACGCCGCCGAGCTCGTCGGGGTCGGTCAGCAGCCGCCGGTAGAGGGCGGAGCGCTCCTCCAGCTCCTCGTGGGTGCCGAGGTCGGCGAGGCGTCCCCCGTCGAGGACGGCGATGCGGTCGGCGAGGCCGAGGGTGGAGCGCCGGTGGGCGATGAGAAGCGTCGTACGCCCCGCCATCACCCCCCTCAACGCCTCGTGGATCTCGTGCTCCACGCGCGCGTCGACCGCCGATGTGGCGTCGTCGAGGACCAGGAGGCGGGGGTCGGTGAGGATGGCGCGGGCGAGCGCGATGCGCTGGCGTTGGCCGCCGGAGAGGGTCAGGCCCTGCTCGCCGACCTTGGTGTCGTACCCCTCGGGCAGCTCGGATATGAACCGGTCGGCCTGGGCGGCGCGCGCGGCGGTCTCGATCTCCTCCTGGGTGGCCTCCGGGTGGCCGTACGCGATGTTGGCGCCGACGGTGTCGGAGAAGAGGAAGGAGTCCTCGGGCACGAGCCCGATGGCGGACCGCAGGGAGTCGAGGGTCAGCTCGCGCACGTCGTGGCCGCCGATGAGGACGGCGCCGTGCGTCACGTCGTAGAAGCGGGGCAGCAGCAGCGAGACGGTGGACTTGCCGCTGCCGGAGGAGCCGACGACGGCGAGGGTCTCGCCGGGGCGTATCTCGAAGGAGAGCCCGTCGAGCACGGGCCGGTCGTCTTCGTACGCGAAGCCCACGTCGTCGAACTCGACGGTGGCCGGAGCATCGGCGGGCAGCTCCTTGCTCCCGTCCTTCATGCTCGGCTCGGTGTCGATGAGTTCGAGCACGCGCTCGACGCCGGCGCGGGCCTGCTGCCCCACGGTGAGGACCATGGCGAGCATCCGCACGGGCCCGACGAGCTGCGCGAGGTAGGTGGAGAAGGCGACGAACGTGCCGAGCGTGATCTCGCCGCGCACCGCGAGCCAGCCGCCGAGGGCCAGCATGGCGACCTGGCCGAGCATGGGGACGGCCTGGAGGGCGGGCGTGTAGCGGGAGTTGAGGCGGATGGTCCGAAGCCGTCCGGCGAAGAGCCTGCGCCCGACCTCCCTGAGCTTCCCGGTCTCCTGCTCCTCCTGGCCGAAGCCCTTCACCACGCGTACGCCGCTGACGGCGCCGTCGACCACCCCGGCCACGGCTGCGGCCTGGGCCTGCGCGTACCAGGTGGCGGGGTGCAGGCGGGAGCGGGAGCGGCGGGCGATGAACCAGAGGGCGGGGGCGACGGCGAGGGCGACCAGGGTGAGCGGCAGCGAGAGCCACGCCATGATCACGAGGGAGATCACGAAGAGAAGGATGTTCCCGATGGTCATCGGCAACATGAAGAGCAGGCCCTGGATGAGCTGCAGGTCGCTGGTGGCGCGGCCGACGACCTGCCCGGTGGACAGCTCGTCCTGACGCCGCCCGTCGAGCTTCGTGATCGTCCCGTACATCTCGGTCCGCAGGTCGTGCTGGACGTCGAGGGCGAGGCGGCCGCCGTAGTAGCGGCGTATGTAGGTCAGGACGTAGACGACGACGGCGGCGCCGATCAGCGCACCGGCCCAGGGGGCCATGGAGCGGCCCCCGCCCTGCCCGTCCTGCCCGATGACGTCGTCGATGATCACCTTGGTGATCAGCGGCACGAGCGCCATGACCGCCATGCCGCCGAGCGAGGACCCGAGCGCGAGCACGACGTCCTTGGGGTAGCGCCACGCATACCCGCTCAGACGTTTCGCCCAGCCCCGTTGCTCCGCCACGTGTTGCCTCCCACTCGACCTGACCTGCCGAGAAGCCCAACACGGTGGGCGGTGGATTTCATCCCGCCGCAACAAATACGGGCCTGTGGACCTAGGTCCCGGGGCACGGAGGTTCCCCGGATGCGCGTTCGGGGTAGTGACGTCGCCGTGCCGGAGAAACAGGAGAGCCCCGAGTGGCTGTGCGGGCAGCTGTACGCGACGTTGCGGGTGCTGCGGGCGGTGAGCGCCGTGACCGGCGGCTTTCCGGCGGAGCCGGACCCCGCCCTGCTCAAGGCGCCCCAAGCGAAGCTGCCCACCGAGCTGGCGGGCGCGGGCCCCTGCCTTCAGGAGGCGAGGCGACGCGGCGGTCCCCACTGGGACACGGCCGTCGCGCTGTTCCGCTTGATCCCGTCGCTGATCCCGCCCGGCGGCCTGCCCCGCACCCACTACGACAAGGCGGGCGACGCGGCCTTCCGGGCCGGGTACGACGCCCAGCTCGGCGCCCACCGGGAGAAGTACGGGTCACTCCTGAACTGAGCCCTGACCTGGGCTCCTGAAGTGCCCCGCGTCCCCGCCCTTCCCTGCGTCCCCGCCCTTCCCCGCGTCCCCGCCCTTCCCGCTCAGCCCAGATGCGTCGGCGCGAACATCCGCAGCAGCGCCGGAAGCACCACCACGGACGGACCCGGCTCGGCCAGCGCCTTCGCGAGGTCGTCCCTGAGCGTCTCCGGGGACGTCCGCACCCCCGGCACCCCGAAGGACTCCGCGAGCGCCACGAAGTCCGGGCGCGCCAGTTCCGTGGCCGTCGCCTCGCCGAAGGCGTCGGACATGTACTCGCGCAGGATGCCGTAGCCGCCGTCGTCCACGATCAGCCACGTCACGTTCAGCCCGTACTGCCTGGCCGTGGCCAGCTCCGCGATCGAGTACATCGCGCCGCCGTCGCCCGACACCGCGAGCACGGGGTGCGAGGGGTCGGCGGCGGCCGCGCCCAGCGCCGCGGGGAAGCCGTAGCCGAGGCCGCCCGCGCCCTGCGCCGAGTGCATGGTGTTCGGGCGCCGCGCGTCGAAGGCGGACCACGCCCAGTAGGCGAGGATCGTCATGTCCCAGAAGGACGGCGACGCGTCCGGCAGGGCCTCGCGCACGGCGGCAAGCACCTGCCGCTCCAGGGTGAGGTCCTGGGCGTCGATGCGTTCTTGGACCTTGGCGAGCAGGCCCGCGACCCGCTCGGGAGCCGAGGGATCCTCCCGGGGGGCCTCGATCGTCTCCAGGAGCGCGGACAGCGCGAGCCGCGCGTCCGCGTGGATGCCGAGCCCGGGGTGGTTGGACTCCAGCTTCCCGGCGTCCGCCTCGATCTGGATCACCCGGCCGCGCGGCTTGAACGTGTGGTAATTCGACGACAGTTCGCCAAGGCCCGAGCCGACCACGAGCAGGACGTCCGCGTCCTCCAGGAAGTCCGTGGTGTGCCGGTCCTCCAGCCAGGACTGCAGCGACAGCGGGTGCTCCCAGGGGAAGGCGCCCTTGCCGCCGAAGGTCGTGACGACCGGCGCGTTCAGCCGCTCGGCGAGCGCGAGCAGCTTGCCGGAGGCGTCGGAACGTACGACTCCGCCGCCCGCGACGATCGCGGGGCGCTCGGCGCGCGTGAGCAGGTCGGCGGCGACGGCGGTCAGCTCGGGGCGCGGCACGACGTCCTCGGGGGTCGCGTCCATCGCCGTGACGACCGGCAGCGTGGTCTCGGCCAGGAGCACGTCCTGCGGGATCTCCACCCAGACCGGGCCGTGCGGCGCGGTCAGCGCCGACTCCCAGGCCGCGGCGATGGCGGAGGGGATCTGCGAGGCCGTGCGGACCGGGTGCACGGACTTCACGATGTCCCTGAACGAGGCCTGCTGGTCGCGGAGTTCGTGCAGATAGCCGTGGCGCCCGCCGCCGAGCCCGGCCACCGGGACCTGGCTGCCGATCGCGAGGACCGGGGACGAGCCCGCCGCCGCCTCCTGGAGCGCGGCGAGCGAGGTGAGCGCGCCGGGCCCGGTGGACAGGAGCAGCGGGGCGACCTCACCGGTGATCCGGCCGTACGCGTCCGCCGCGAAGCCCGTGTTGTTCTCGACGCGGAAGCCCACGTACGAGAGCGAGGAGCGCCGCAGCGCGTCGAACATGCCGAGCGCGTGCTGACCCGGCAGCCCGAAGACCGTGGTCGCGCCGAGGCCGGACAGGGTCTCCATGACGAGGTCGCCGCCGTTGCGCCCCGGGGGCGGGTTCAGCGCGGCCTCGGTCTGGCGCGGCGTGGGACGCAGCACCAGGTCGTGGTCGTGGGTCATGCGGCGTCTCCTCGTTCTCGCCCTGGGGTCACTTCGCGTTCTGCTCCGCACCGGCGGCGCGGCCCGCGGCGATCTGCCTGCTCATGATCGTCGTCAGTTCGTACGCCGTGTGGGAGGCCGCCACCGCCGTGATCTCCGCGTGGTCGTACGCGGGGGCGACCTCGACGACGTCGGCCGAGACCAGGTTGCAGGAGGCCAGGCCCCGCAGGATCTCCAGGAGCTCGCGCGACGTCATGCCGCCCGCCTCCGGGGTGCCGGTGCCGGGGGCGTGCGCCGGGTCCAGGCAGTCGATGTCGATGGAGATGTACAGCGGGCGGTCGCCGATGCGCTGGCGCAGCTGGTCGGCGACCTCGTCGGCGCCGCGGCGGTAGATGTCCGCCGAGGTGACGATGCCGAAGCCCATCTTCTCGTCGTCGGTGAGGTCCTTCTTGCCGTACAGCGGGCCGCGCGTGCCGACGTGGCTGAGCGCCTCGGTGTCGAGGATGCCCTCCTCGACGGCGCGGCGGAACGGCGTGCCGTGGGTGTACTCGGCGCCGAAGTAGGTGTCCCAGGTGTCCAGGTGGGCGTCGAAGTGGAGCAGGGCGACCGGGCCGTGCTTCTTGGCGACGGAGCGGAGCAGCGGCAGGGCGATGGTGTGGTCGCCGCCGAGGGTCATCATGCGGGCGCCGGAGCCGAGCAGGTCGTCGGCGGCGGCCTCGATGGTCTCCACGGCCTCGTTGATGTTGAACGGGTTGGCCGCGATGTCGCCGGCGTCCGCGACCTGCGCGAGCGCGAACGGCGAGGCGTCCTGCGCCGGGTTGTAGGGGCGCAGCAGACGCGACGCCTCACGGATCGCGTTGCCGCCGAAGCGGGCACCGGGGCGGTACGAGACGCCGGTGTCGAAGGGCACGCCGACCACCGCGACATCCGTCTTGCCGCCGACCTCGTCGAGGCGGGGCAGCCGGGCGTACGTCGCCGGGCCCGCGTACCGCGGGATGCGAGAGGAGTCGACGGGACCGCGGGGCGTCTCGTTGCTGCTCATGGAGTGCCTTCCTTCTTACGCTTCGATGCGCTTTGTGAGCGCTTTTTGACTCTACTGAGGTACGGGGGCCGGTTCGGCCTCGGGCGTCGCGCCCCGTCCCGCGAGCCGCTCGCGCCAGGCGGCGAGGACCGCCGCGTCGGTGGGCGGCGTGGCGAGGGAGACGACGACGTAGACGGCCAGGGAGGTCAACAGGCCGTAGTAGACGGGCTCGTTGGCGAGGATGCCGAACCCCCACATGAGCCCGATGACGGAGAGACCACCGGCGGCGACGGCCGCGAGGGCGCCCGCCGCGGTGCCGCGGCGCCACAGCAGGCCGCCGAGGATCGGCACGAGCAGCCCGCCGACGAGCAGGTTGTACGCGACGGTCAGCGCCTCGACGACGTCGTTGAGGGCGATGGCGATGAGGATCACGGCGACGCCCATGACGAGGATGAAGGCGCGGTTGCCCTTGACCTCGTCGTGCGGCTCGTCGCCGCGCCTGCCGACCACGCCCCGCAGCCGCGACCAGATGTCGTTGTTGGCGACGGTCGCGCAGGCGATGAGCGCTCCGGAGGACGTGGACATCACGGCGGCGAGCGCCGCGGCGAGGACCAACCCCCGCACGCCCACCGGGAGTTCGTCCTTGACGATGGTCGCGAAGGCCGCGTCGGCGCTCGGCAGCTTCGGGTACATGACCTTGGCCGCGGTGCCGATGACGGCGCCCGCGATCGCGTAGACCAGGCAGTAGGTGCCGGCGACGGTGCCTCCGTAGCGGGCGACCTTGTCGCTGCGGGCGGTGAAGACGCGCTGCCAGATGTCCTGCCCGATGAGCATGCCGAACGTGTAGATCAGCACGTACGTGAAGATCGTCTCGCCGCCGACGCCGAGCGGGTCGAAGTACTCGGTGGGCAGCTTCGCCTTCATCTCGCTGAAGCCGCCCGCCTTGACGACGGCGATGGGCAGCAGGAGCAGCAGCACGCCGATGGTCTTCACCACGAACTGCACCATGTCGGTGAGGGTGATGGACCACATGCCGCCGAGCGTGGAGTAGGCGACGACGATCGAGCCGCCGATGACGATCGCCACGGTGCGGTTCAGGTCGAAGAGGACGTCGAAGATCGTGGCGTACGCGATGGTCGAGGTGACCGCGAGCATCAGCGTGTACGCCCACATGACCACTCCGGAGATGACGCCCGCGCGCCCTCCGTAGCGCAGGTCGAGCATCTCGGAGACGGTGTAGACCTTCAGGCGCGCGATGCGGGCGGAGAAGAACACGCTCAGCGCGAGCAGCCCGAGGCCGATGGTGAAGACCATCCAGGCGCCGGAGAGGCCGTACTGATAGCCGAGGCCGACGCCGCCGATGGTGGAGGCGCCGCCGAGGACGATCGCGGCCATGGTCCCGGAGTACATCCACGGACCGAGGCGGCGCCCCGCGACGAGGAACTCGCTCTTGGACTTGGCGCGGCGCATGCCCCACCAGCCCATGGCCAGCATCCCGGCGAGATAGACGACGATCACTGTGTAGTCGACGGCCATAAGGGGGCCTCCTTCGCGCACCTCGGTGGCGTGTCGTGCAGAGGGGAGTGCGGACCGGCCGTGGGGACATCCGCCCGTACCCACGGCTTGTGGTCGGCACGACCTTAGGTGGCCGGAAAGCAACGCTGAAGTGTACGTTTCCTCCACTCTCCACGATCAAGACGGATGGAACGTCCACCATGACCGACCCCGCGGCCCCGTCCTCGGCTCCTGTGCCATCCGCCCCTCCCACCCCGCCCGTCCCGCTCACCGCGCTGCTCGCCCGCGAGGACCTGGGGCTGCGGCAGATCGCCGGCCCTGACGCCCGGGCTGCGGGGACGGCCGTGCAGTGGGTGCACACCTCGGAGATGAGGGACCCGTACCCGTATCTGCTCGGCGGCGAGCTGCTCCTGACGGCGGGCGTGCACATCACCGATCCGGCGGACCCGGGCGGCTCCCTCGACTCCTACGTGGCCCGGATCGTCGCGGCGGGCGGCGCGGCCCTCGGCTTCGGCGTCGCGCCCGTGCACGACACGGTGCCGCGCCCCCTGGCCGAGGCCTGCGACCGGCACGGCCTGCCGCTTCTCGAGGTCCCGCCGCGGACCACCTTCAGCGGGGTCGCCCGCGCGGTGTGGCGGCTGATGGCCGAGGCGCGGCACGCGGAGCTGCGCCGCGTGACGGAGGCGCAGCGGGGCCTCGCGACGGCGGCCGCCAGACCCGACCCGGTCCCGGCCGTCCTGCGCCAGCTGGCGGCGCGGCTCGGCGGAGCCGCGGCGCTGTACGGGCCCGACGGGGCGGAGCTGCAGGCGGCGGGGCAGACGCGCGACGCCGCGCGGGAGGCGCTGCGGGAGCTGACCGCGGTCGTGCGGCGCGCCGCGCCCGCCGCCCCGGCGTCCGCCGCCGACACCGCGGGGCCC
Organism: Streptomyces sp. NPDC025651; assembly: GCF_055558735.1. Lineage (NCBI taxonomy): Bacteria > Bacillati > Actinomycetota > Actinomycetes > Kitasatosporales > Streptomycetaceae > Streptomyces > Streptomyces sp. NPDC025651. Next base: position 329,867 of record NZ_JBVHLZ010000001.1, on the reverse strand, counting down.
ACGCACCTGGCCGCCTACGCGCTCGGCGGCGGCCGCGGCTTCGCGCTCGGGGTCGCCACGGACCGCCGCGAACCGGGCGACCACACCATCGCGGGAGCGGCGGTCGTGCTGCTCTCGCTGCTCACCGGGGAGCACCAGGGCGCCTCGGAGGCGGCGCGCACGTCCGCCCTCGTACGGCTGCTGCTCGGGGCCTCGCCGCAGGATGTCGGCCCCCTTTTGGGCAGCGCCCTGTGGACCGTGGTGCACGCGCGCGGGGAGCACACCCCGCTGGCCGCGTCCGCGCTCGCGGCGGCGCTCGGCGGCGGCCTCGCCGACCCGGGGGACGACGTCGTACGCCTCCTCGTCCCCGCCGACCGGGAGATCACCCCCGCGGACGGCTGGACCCTGGGCGTCTCCGCTCCCGCCCCGCCCGGCGAACTGGCGGCCGCCGACGCGCAGGCGGCCCGCGCCGTGCGCCGCGCCGAGGCCACCCGCGTCCCCCTGGTGCGCCACCACGAGAACGGCCTGGCCGCCCTGGTCGCCCCCGCCGAGGCCGACGCCCACGCGCGCGTGCTGCTCGGACCCCTCGAAGGCAACGGGCCACTGACCTCGACCCTGCGCACCTGGCTCTCCCTGCACGGCAGTTGGGACCGCACGGCGGTGGCGCTCGGGGTGCACCGCAACACGGTGCGGCAGCGGATCGCGCGCTGCGAGGCACTCCTGGGCAGGGACCTGAACGACCCGGACGTACGCATGGAGCTGTGGTTCGCGTTGGGCCGGGGGCGCTGAGGAGCGCCCCGAAGGGGCGCGGGGAACCGCGCGACAAGCCACAACGAACCCGCAGCGAACAACGCACCGCTCCACCCCCGCACGCGCAGCTCAGCGGCACAGGTCACAGCCCCAGCCTTCGAGACGCCCCGGCCCCGCGGCCCGAGCGACGGCACAATAGAAGCCATGCCGATACCCAACCGTGCCGAGCTGGTCGACCACCTCGTCCGCACCCGCATCGCGGGCGACGTCGCCACCCCCCGCGAGAACAACCTCAGCCACTACAGGAAGCTCGCGAACGGCGACCGCCACTACTGGCTCGGCCTGGAGCTCGGCGACCGCTGGACCGACGAGCAGGACGTCCTCGCGGTGATGGCGGAGCGCTGCGGCGTCATCGACGACCCGCAGCACCGGCACGGCCAGGACACCATCGACCCGGAGCTGACGGTCGCCGCCCTCGAGCGCATGGCGGCCCGCCTGCGGAAGGCGGCCGCCGACAAGGAGAGAGTGCTCTTCGCCACCGGCCACCCCGGAGGCCTGCTCGACGTGCACCGCGCCACGGCCGCGGCCCTGCGCGCGGCGGGCTGCGAGATCGTGGTGATCCCCGAGGGCCTGACGGCCGACGAGGGCATGGTCTTCCAGTTCGCGGACGTGGCGGTCCTTGAGCGCGGCGCGACGCTGTGGCACACGCACTCCCCCGAGCCGATGAACGCGATCCTGGACGGCCTGGAGCGCGAGGGCCGCCCGCAGCCCGACCTGGTCGTCGCCGACCACGGCTGGGCGGGGCGCGCGGGCCAGCGCGGCCTGGACTCCCTCGGCTACGCGGACTGCAACGACCCGGCGCTGTTCATCGGCGAGGCCGAGGGGACGGTGCAGGTGACGGTCCCCCTGGACGACCACGTCACCAGCCCGCGCCACTACGACCCGATGACGGCCTACCTGCTCGACGCGGCGGGACTCTCCGGCGACTCCTGAGCGGGCCCCGGCGTCGGGTCCAGGTAGACCCGCCTGACCGCGGGGAAGCGCTCCTGGACGCGGTGCGCCATGCTGTCGCAGGCCCGCTCGATGTCGGCGGCCGTGGACACGTCCCGGAAGTCGACCTTCGCGGCGACCAGCGCCTCCTTGGGGCCCTGCAGCAGCGTGGTCAGCTCCAGTACGTCCACGACGTGCGGGTCGGAGAGCAGCTCGGCCCGCACCGCGGCCCGCATCTCCGGCGGCAGCGGTCGGCCGATGAGCAGCTCGGAGTTGGCGTGCCCGAGGACCCACGCCACGTACACGAGCAGGACGCCGATGCAGAGCGAGGCGATGCCGTCCCACACGCCGGACCCGGTGAGCTGCCCGCCGAGCAGCCCGGCCGCGGCGAGCACGAGGCCGACCAGCGCCGCCGAGTCCTCCATCACGACGGCCTTGACCGCGGTGTCGGGGGTGTGGCGCAGATAGCGCTTGAGGTGCACCCCGAAGCGGTCGGCCTCGCCGCGTGCCTGCTTGAGGCCGGTCCGCAGCGAGTAGCCCTCCAGGACGAAGGCGATGCCGAGCACGACGTACGAGATGAGTGGGTCGCCCGGCTCCTCGCCGTGGGTGAGGGTGTGGATGCCGTCGTACACGGCGAAGACGCCGCCGCCGACGAAGGTGGCGACGGAGGCGAGCAGCGCCCAGATGTAGCGGGCGCCTCCGTAGCCGAGCGGGTGCTCCTCGTCGGCGGGCTTGTCGCCGGCCTTCAGGGAGACGAGCAGCATCAGCTCGGTGACGGTGTCGGCCACGGAGTGCGCCGCCTCGGAGAGCATGGCGCTGGATCCGCTGATGACACCGGCGACGGCCTTGGCCACCGCGATCCCGAGGTTGGCGACGGCGGCGACGATCACCGTGAAGGCGCTCTCGCCGTGCTCCTGCTGCTGTGCGTGCTCCGGTCGCTCCGACATGTATCGGACGGTATGTCCGATCAGTGAGGAACGCGAACCAACCCCGGGGCTCACCTCGGGACGCGGACCACGCCCTCCTGGATGACGGTCACCGCAAGCTGCCCGTCCTGCGTCCAGATCCGCGCCTGACCGAGGCCGCGCCCTCCGGACGCCGAGGGGGACTCCTGGTCGTAGAGCAGCCATTCGTCCGCGCGGAAGGGCCGGTGGAACCACATCGCGTGGTCCAGCGAGGCGCCGACGACGTCGCCGACGGCCCAGCCGCCCCTGCCGTGCGCGAGCAGCACGGAGTCGAGCAGCGTCATGTCGGAGACGTACGTGGCGAGGCAGACGTGCAGCAGGGGGTCGTCCGCCAGCTTGCCGCCCGCTCGGAACCACACCTGGGAGCGCGGCTCGCGCGGCTGTCCGACGGTGCCCCAGGGCGGCACGTCGGCGTAGCGCAGGTCGACGGCGGCGCGGGCCTCGATCAGCCGCTCGGCGACGGACGCGGGCAGGTGGCGCGGCAGCATCTCGGCGGCGGTGGGCAGCGTCTCCGGGGCGGGCGCGTCCGGCATCGCGCTCTGGTGCTCCAGACCCTCCTCGTACGTCTGGAAGGACGCGGAGAGGTGGAAGATGGGGTGCCCGTGCTGGACGGCGACGACGCGGCGCGTGGTGAAGGAGCGGCCGTCGCGTATCCGGTCGACCGTGTACACGATGGGCGCGCCGGGATCCCCCGGGCGCAGGAAGTACGCGTGCAGGGAGTGGGCCGCCCGTTCCACGGGGACGGTGCGGCCGGCGGCGACCAGGGCCTGTGCGGCGACCTGGCCTCCGAAGACGCGGGGCACGAGAGCCGAGCGGCTCACGCCCCGGAAGATGTCCTCCTCGATCTGCTCCAGGTCGAGCAGATCGAGGAGGTCCTCAAGTGCCTGGTTCATGAAGGCAGTTCTACAGGGCTGTCTCTGCGGGCCGGGTCACAGGCCCATGTTCTTCGCGATGATCATCTTCATGACCTCGCTGGTGCCGCCGTAGATGCGGTTCACGCGGTTGTCCGCGTACAGGCGGGCGATGGGGTACTCGTTCATGAAGCCGTAGCCGCCGTGCAGCTGCAGGCACTTGTCGATGACGCGGTGCGCCACCTCGGTGTTGAACAGCTTCGCGGAGGCGGCCTCCGCGGCGGTCAGCTCGCCCGCGTCCAGGGCCTCCAGGGCGCGGTCGGCGACGGCCTCGGCGGCGTCCACCTCGGCCTGGCAGGCGGCCAGCTCGAACTTGGTGTTCTGGAAGGAGGCGACCGTCTTGCCGAAGACGGTGCGGTCCTGGACGTACTCCTTGGCGAACCGGACGGCGGCCTTGGCCTGGGCGTACGCGCCGTAGGCGATGCCCCAGCGCTCGGAGGGCAGGTTGCTGCCGAGGTAGTAGAAGCCCTTGTTCTCCTCGCCGAGGAGGTCCTCGACGGGGACCTTCACGTCGACGAACGCCAGCTCGGCGGTGTCGGAGGTCTTCAGGCCCAGCTTGTCGAGCTTGCGGCCGATGGAGTAGCCCTCGGACTTGGTGTCGACGGCGAAGAGGGAGATGCCGAAGCGGCGGTCCTCGGCGGTCGGCGCGGAGGTGCGGGCGCAGACGATCACGCGGTCGGCGTGGACGCCGCCGGTGATGAAGGTCTTGGAGCCGTTGAGGACGTAGTGCGTGCCGTCCTCGGAGAGCTTGGCCGTGCTCTTCATGCCCGCGAGGTCGGAGCCGGTGCCCGGCTCGGTCATCGCGAGGGCCCACATCTCCTCGGCGGAGACGAACTTCTCCAGGTAGCGCTTCTTCTGCTCGTCGGTGGCGAGCGCCTTGATGTAGGGCAGGGCGAGCAGCACGTGCACGCCGGAGCCGCCGAAGGTCACGCCCGCGCGGGCGGTCTCCTCGTACTGGATGGCCTCGAACTTGTGGGTGTCCAGGCCCGCGCCGCCGAACTCCTCGGGGACGTTGATGCCGAACAGGCCCAGCTCGGCGAGCTTGTAGTAGAACTCGCGCGGCACCTGGCCCGCGGCGAACCACTCGTCGTGGACCGGGACGACCTCGGCCTCGATGAAGGCGCGCAGGGTCTCCCGGAACGCCTCGTGGTCCTCATTGAAAACGGTACGGCGCACGGAGAACTCCCTCTGCCCACGACGACTAAGCGCTTGCTCAGAGTGCAGGTTACCCGGGAGTCACCAGAGCGTCCAGAGATGCGTGTCACTCGGCAGAGCACCCGGAGGCGTCCGTCACCCGGCGACGGCCGAGGCGAACGCCCCGCGCGCGAGCCGGTGCAGGAGCTCGGCCGTGGCCGCCCTGCCGGGCAGCGCGTCGCGGCGGCTCAGGTGCGGCGTGGAGTTCAGCAGCCCGAAGACCGCGTGCACGGACATCCGCGCGGCGTTCTCGGCGAGGTCCGGATAGACCTTGCGCACGACGTCGACCCAGATCTCCACGTACTGCCGCTGGAGCTGGCGGACCAGCTTGCGGTCGCTGTCCCGCAGGCGGTCCAGCTCGCGGTCGTGCAGGGTGATCAGGGAGCGGTCGTCGAGGGCGAAGTCGATGTGCCCGTCGATGAGCGCGTCCAGGACCCGCTCCGGCGAGCCGTCCGCCTCGGCCACACAGCGCTTGCCGCCCGTCAGGAGCTGTCCGCTGATGCCGACGAGCAACTCGGCGAGCATCGCGTCCTTGCCCGCGAAGTGCCGGTACAACCCCGGTCCGCTGATGCCGACGGCGGCCCCTATCTCGTCCACGCCGACCCCGTGGAAGCCCCGCTCGGCGAAGAGCCGCGCGGCCTCCTTGAGGATCTGCTCGCGGCGGGTGGGGGCGTCGGTTCTGGTGGCCATGGAATTGATTCTAGACAGTCCGGTTAGCGCTCGTTAACCTGAAGGAAACGCGTTAACGCTCATTAACCGATCCAGAGTGATCCAGAGGTCGACCGAGTGGACCGAGTAAGGGGGCTCGACTGATGCGGCAGGCACCAGTGCTGGCGAGCGCGGCTGATCCCGCGTCCGAGGCATGGCGGACGAACGAGGCGGCGCACACCGCCCTCGTCGAGGAGCTGCGGGCCAAGCTCGCCGCGGCCGCGCTCGGCGGCGGCGAGCGGGCGCGGGCCCGCCATGTGGCGCGCGGCAAGCTGCTGCCCCGGGACCGCGTGGACACCCTCCTCGACCCGGGCTCGCCCTTCCTGGAGCTGGCCCCCCTCGCGGCCGACGGGCTGTATGGCGGGGACGCCCCGGCCGCCGGCGTGATCGCGGGCATCGGCCGCGTCTCGGGCCGTGAGTGCGTGATCGTCGCCAATGACGCCACGGTCAAGGGCGGCACGTACTACCCCATGACGGTGAAGAAGCACCTGCGCGCCCAGGAGGTGGCGCTGGAGAACCGCCTCCCGTGTCTCTACCTGGTCGACTCGGGCGGCGCCTTCCTGCCCATGCAGGACGACGTCTTCCCCGACCGCGAGCACTTCGGGCGGATCTTCTACAACCAGGCCCGGATGTCGGGGGCGGGGATCCCGCAGATCGCCGCCGTCCTCGGCTCCTGCACGGCCGGCGGGGCGTACGTCCCCGCGATGAGCGACGAGGCGGTGATCGTGCGCAATCAGGGCACGATCTTCCTCGGCGGCCCGCCCCTGGTGAAGGCCGCGACCGGCGAGGTCGTCACCGCCGAGGAGCTGGGCGGCGGCGAGGTCCACTCCCGCACCTCCGGCGTCACCGACCACCTCGCCGAGGACGACGCCCACGCCCTGCGCATCGTGCGCACCATCGTCTCCACCCTCCCCGAGCGCGGCGAACTGCCCTGGTCCGTCCAGCCGGTGGAGGAGCCGAAGGTCGACCCCCTGGGGTTGTACGGCGCGGTGCCGACGGATTCGCGCACCCCCTATGACGTACGCGAAGTCATCGCCCGCGTGGTCGACGGCTCCCGCTTCGCCGAGTTCAAGGCGGAGTACGGCACGACACTGGTCACCGGCTTCGCCCACATCCACGGCCACCCGGTCGGGATCGTCGCGAACAACGGCATCCTGTTCTCCGAGTCCGCCCAGAAGGGCGCCCACTTCATCGAGCTGTGCGACCAGCGCGGCATCCCCCTGGTCTTCCTGCAGAACATCTCCGGATTCATGGTCGGGCGGGACTATGAAGCGGGCGGCATCGCCAAGCACGGCGCCAAGATGGTCACGGCCGTGGCCTGCACGCGCGTGCCGAAGCTGACGGTCGTGGTCGGCGGTTCGTACGGCGCGGGCAACTACTCGATGTGCGGCCGGGCCTACTCCCCGCGCTTCCTGTGGATGTGGCCGAACGCCAAGATCTCCGTGATGGGCGGCGAGCAGGCCGCCTCCGTGCTCGCCACGGTCAAGCGCGACCAGATGGAGGCCCGCGGCGAGCAGTGGGCGGCCGAGGACGAAGAGGCCTTCAAGGACCCGATCCGCGCGCAGTACGAAGCGCAGGGCAACGCCTACTACGCCACGGCCCGCCTCTGGGACGACGGCGTGATCGACCCGATGGAGACCCGGCAGGTCCTGGGTCTGGCCCTGACCGCGTGCGCGGGCGCCCCGCTGGGCGAACCCGGCTTCGGCGTCTTCCGGATGTGAGGAACGAATGACGATGTTCGACACCGTGCTGGTCGCCAACCGCGGCGAGATCGCGGTCCGCGTCATCCGCACCCTGCGCGCGCTCGGCGTCCGCTCGGTCGCCGTCTTCAGCGACGCGGACGCGGACGCCCGGCATGTGCGCGAGGCCGACACGGCCGTGCGCATCGGCCCGCCGCCGGCCGCCGAGAGCTATCTGTCCGTGGAGCGCATCCTGGAGGCGGCGGCCACGTCCGGCGCCCAGGCGGTCCACCCGGGCTACGGCTTCCTCGCGGAGAACGCCGACTTCGCGCAGGCCTGCGCGGACGCCGGGCTGACCTTCATCGGCCCGCCCGCCGAGGCCATCGCGCTCATGGGCGACAAGATCCGCGCCAAGGAGACGGTGAAGGCGGCGGGCGTCCCGGTCGTCCCCGGCTCCTCGGGCAGCGGCCTGACCGACGCCCAACTGGCCGACGCCGCCCGGGAGATCGGCACCCCGGTGCTGCTCAAGCCGAGCGCGGGCGGCGGCGGCAAGGGCATGCGCCTGGTGCGGGACGAGGCGCTGCTCGCCGACGAGATCGCGGCCGCCAGGCGCGAGGCCCGCGCCTCCTTCGGCGACGACACGCTGCTCGTGGAGCGGTGGATCGACCGCCCCCGGCACATCGAGATCCAGGTCCTCGCCGACGGCCACGGCCAGGTGATCCACCTCGGCGAGCGCGAGTGCTCGCTGCAGCGCCGCCACCAGAAGATCATCGAGGAGGCGCCCAGCGTCCTCCTGGACGAGGCCACGCGCGCGGCGATGGGCGAGGCCGCGGTCCAGGCCGCCCGCTCCTGCGGGTACGCGGGCGCGGGCACGGTGGAGTTCATCGTGCCGGGCAGCGACCCCTCGTCGTACTACTTCATGGAGATGAACACCCGCCTCCAGGTGGAGCACCCGGTCACGGAGCTGGTCACCGGCCTCGACCTGGTGGAGTGGCAGGTGCGGGTGGCCGCGGGCGAGCACCTGCCCTTCGGGCAGCAGGACATCAGCCTCACCGGCCACGCCGTGGAGGCCCGCGTCTGCGCCGAGACCGTGTCCGTCAAAGCGGGGTCCCGCGGCTTCCTGCCCTCGGGCGGCACGGTCCTCTCCCTGCACGAGCCGCAGGGCGACGGCGTGCGCACCGACTCCGGCCTGAGCGAGGGCACGGAGGTCGGCAGTCTCTACGACCCCATGCTCTCCAAGGTCATCGCCTACGGCCCCGACCGCGCCACGGCCCTGCGCAAGCTGCGCGCCGCCCTCGCCGACACCGTCATCCTCGGCGTGCCGACGAACGCGGGCTTCCTGCGCAGGCTCCTCGCCCACCCGGCCGTGGTGGCGGGCGAGTTGGACACGGGCCTGGTGGAGCGCGAGGCGGACGCCCTGGTCCCGGACGGCGTGCCCGACGAGGTGTACGAGGCGGCGGCCGCGGTGCGCGAGGCCGCCCTGCAGCCGTCGGGCGAAGGCTGGCGCGACCCCTTCTCCGTGCCGAGCGGCTGGCGGCTCGGCGGCACCCCCGCGCCGCTCACCCACTGGCTGCGCGCCGCGGGACACGAGCCGGTCACCCACCAACTGCGCGGCACCGCCCCGGCCGTCGGCCCCGACCGCGTCTCGGTGACCGTCGACGGCGTCCTGCACACCTTCCGCCGCGCGGGCGACTGGCTCGGCCGCGAGGGCGACGCCTGGCACGTGCAGGACCACGACCCCGTGGCGGCCTCCCTCACCGGCGCCGCGCACGCCGGGGCGGACGCGCTCACCGCCCCCATGCCCGGCACCGTCACGGTCGTGAAGGTCTCCCCCGGCGACCGGGTGAGCGCGGGCCAGAGCCTGCTCGTGGTCGAGGCGATGAAGATGGAGCACGTCATCTCCGCACCGCACGCCGGCACGGTCACCGAGCTCGACGTCACCCCGGGCGCCACCGTCGCCATGGACCAGGTGCTGGCCGTGGTCGAGCCCGACGACGGGACGCCCGCCGAGGAGGACGAACGATGACCGCCGCCGGACTCCCCATGACCGTCCCCGCCCAGGGCCTGCCGCCCCGCGTCCGCATCCACGAGGTCGGCGCCCGCGACGGCCTGCAGAACGAGAAGGCGACCGTCCCCACCGAGATCAAGGCGGAGTTCGTCCACCGCCTGGCCGACGCGGGCCTGACCACCGTCGAGGCCACCAGCTTCGTACACCCCAAGTGGGTGCCCCAACTGGCCGACGCCGAGCGGCTGTTCCCGCTCCTCGGCGACCTCGAAGGCGTCCACCTGCCGGTCCTCGTGCCGAACGAACGGGGCCTTGACCGCGCCCTCGCGCTCGGCGCGCGGCGCATCGCGGTCTTCGCCAGCGCCACCGAGTCCTTCGCCAAGGCCAACCTCAACCGCACGGTGGACGAGGCCCTCGCGATGTTCGACCCGGTGGTCTCCCGCGCGCGGGAGCAGGGGGCGCACGTGCGCGGCTATCTCTCGATGTGCTTCGGCGACCCCTGGGAGGGCCCCGTGCCCATCGCCCAGGTCGTCCGCGTCTGCCGCGCCCTGCTCGACATGGGGTGCGACGAACTGAGCCTCGGCGACACCATCGGGGTGGCCACGCCGGGCCACGTCCTCGCCCTGCTCACCGCGCTCGACGAGGCGGGGGTACCGGCCGACCGCATCGGCGTCCACTTCCACGACACGTACGGCCAGGCGCTCGCCAACACCCTCGCCGCCCTCCAGCACGGCGTGACGACGGTCGACGCCTCGGCCGGCGGCCTGGGCGGCTGCCCGTACGCGAAGAGCGCCACCGGCAACCTCGCCACCGAAGACCTCGTGTGGATGCTGCACGGCCTCGGCATCGACACCGGGGTCGACCTCGGCCGCCTCAGCGCCACCAGCGCGTGGATGGCCGACCGACTGGGCCGACCCAGCCCGTCCCGCACCGTCCGCGCCCTGACCCACCAGGAGCAGTGAAGAACGATGGACCACCGCCTGAGCCCCGAGCACGAGGAACTGCGCCGCACGGTCGAGGCGTTCGCGCACGACGTCGTGGCCCCCAAGATCGGCGACCTCTACGAGCGCCACGAGTTCCCGTACGAGATCGTCCGCGAGATGGGCCGCATGGGCCTGTTCGGCCTGCCCTTCCCCGAGGAGTACGGCGGCATGGGCGGCGACTATTTCGCGCTCGGCATCGCCCTGGAGGAGCTCGCCCGCGTCGACTCGTCCGTGGCGATCACCCTGGAGGCGGGCGCCTCGCTCGGCGCCATGCCGATCCACCTCTTCGGCACCGACGAGCAGAAGCGCGAGTGGCTGCCGCGGCTGTGCTCCGGCGAGATGCTCGGCGCCTTCGGCCTGACCGAGCCGGACGGCGGCTCGGACGCGGGAGGCACCCGCACCACGGCCGTGCGCGACGGCGACGAGTGGGTGATCAACGGCTCCAAGTGCTTCATCACCAACTCCGGTACGGACATCACGGGCCTGGTCACGGTCACCGCCGTCACCGGCCGCACGGAGGACGGCCGCCCGCTGATCTCCGCGATCATCGTGCCGTCCGGGACACCGGGCTTCACGGTCGCGGCGCCGTACTCGAAGGTCGGGTGGAACGCCTCGGACACCCGCGAGCTGTCCTTCTCCGACGTCCGCGTCCCGGCGGCGAACCTGCTCGGCGAGGAGGGCCGGGGGTACGCCCAGTTCCTGCGCATCCTCGACGAGGGCCGGGTCGCGATCTCCGCACTCGCCACCGGGCTCGCCCAGGGCTGCGTGGACGAGTCCGTGAAGTACGCCAGGGAGCGGCACGCCTTCGGCAGGCCGATCGGTGCGAATCAAGCCATCCAGTTCAAGATCGCCGACATGGAGATGCGGGCGCACATGGCCCGCGTGGGCTGGTACGACGCGGCCTCGCGCATGGTCGCCGGCGAGCCGTTCAAGAAGGAGGCGGCGATCGCCAAGCTCTACTCCTCGACGGTGGCCGTGGACAACGCCCGCGAGGCCACCCAGATCCACGGCGGGTACGGCTTCATGAACGAGTACCCCGTGGCCAGGATGTGGCGGGACTCCAAGATCCTGGAGATCGGCGAGGGCACGAGCGAGGTGCAGCGCATGCTGATCGCGCGCGAGCTGGGCTTCGCGGGCTGAGGCGGGGCCGAAGCACGGCCGAGGCAGGGCCCGGGCGCCGCCCGGTCTTCGTGAGCCGACCGTGACGTGAGGGGCCACCGGTTCCGGAGTCAGCTTAGGCTAGCCTAAGCACTACTTCCGGCCAGCGGCCCCCGCCGCCGTACGTCACGAAAGCAGAGACCCCATGCCCCAGGCCCGCCTCCCCCAGCCTTCCCGCCGCGGCATCCTCGCCGCCGGCGGCGCCCTCGGCCTGACCGCCGTCCTGGCGGCCTGCGGCTCAGAGAAAAAGGACGGGTCGGGCGCATCCGGGGGCGGCGCGGGCACGTCCGGCCCCTGGAGCTTCAAGGACGACCGCGGCGAGACCGCCAAGAAGGACGCGACACCGAAGAACATCGTCGCGTTCACCGGCGTCGCCGCCGCCCTGTTCGACTACGGCATCGAGTGCAAGGGCGTCTTCGGCCCGACGAAGACCAAGGACGGCAAGCCCGACGTCCAGGCCGGCGACATGGACGTCAGCAAGCTGACGATCATCGGCAACGCATGGGGTCAGTTCAAGATCGAGAAGTACGCGGCTCTCGCACCGGACGTGCTGATCTCCACGATGTTCGACGACCAGGGCACCCTCTGGTACGTCCCCGAGGAGAGCAAGGACAAGATCCTCAAGCTCGCCCCCAGCGTCGGCATCAGCGTCTACGACCGCCAGATGACGCAGCCGCTGCAGCGCATCCAGGCGCTCGCCGAGTCGCTCGGCGCGGACGTGAAGTCGGACAAGGTCGTCAAGGCGAAGAAGCGCTTCGAGGACGCCTCCGAGCGGCTGCGCAAGGTCGCCAAGGCACGCAAGGACGTCAAGGTCCTCATCGGCTCCGCGAGCCAGAACCTGTTCTACGTCTCCGGCTCGAACCTCTCCGCCGACCTGGAGTACTTCAAGGCGCTCGGCGTGAACATCGTCGAGCCGCCGGAGGAGGCGAAGAACGAGACCGGCGGCTGGTTCGAGAACCTCAGCTGGGAGAACGTCGACAAGTACGACGCGGACGTCATCATGATGGACAACCGCACCTCGGCGCTCCAGCCGGCCGACCTCGACAAGTCCAAGCCGACCTGGCGGCAGCTGCCCGCGGTCAAGGCCGGACAGGTCATCCCGCGCGTGACGGAGCCGATTTTCTCGTACGACAAGTGCGCGCCGATCCTCGAGGACCTGGCCGACGCGATCGAGAAGGCGAAGAAGGTCGGCTGACACCCGCCCCGCCTCCCGGCACCACAGCCCTCCCCGCACCGCGGAGAGGGCTGTTCCGTTTTACGCCTCCCCCACCCCCGAGCGAAAGAAAGTTAGGTTAGGCTTACCTTACTGCTCAAGACCCCTCACCCCAGAGGACAGTTCATGCGCTCGCACCTGCTCAACGACACCACCGCGGAGCGGTACCGCAGCTCCGTGACCGAAGGAGTCGAGCGGGTGGCCGCCCAACTGGCCGCCGCTTCCCGTCCGTTCACAGGAGTCACCGCCGACGCCCTCGCCTCCCGCATCGACTCCGTCGACCTCGACGAGCCGCTGCACGACACCCTCGACGCCCTCGACGAGCTGGAGGAGCTGTACCTGCGCGACGCGGTGTACGCGCACCACCCCCGCCATCTCGCCCACCTCCACAGCCCGGCCGTCATCCCCGCCGTCCTGGGCGAGGCCGTGCTCTCCGGCGTCAACTCCTGTCTGGACACCTGGGACCGGTCCACGGGCGCCACGCTCATCGAGCGCCGCCTCGTCGACTGGACCGCCGGGCGCATCGGTCTCGGCCCGGCCGCCGACGGCGTGTTCACCTCCGGCGGGGCCCAGTCCGACCTCCAGGCCCTGCTGCTCGCCCGCGAAGCGGCGGCCGAACGGGACCCCGCGGCACACCGGGACCCCACGACCCTGCGCGTCCTCGTCTCCGAGGCCGGTCACGCCGGCGCCCGGAAGGCGGCCGGGCTGCTCGGCCTCGGGGAGGACGCCGTCGTGGTGGTCCCCGCCGACCGGAACAAGCGCATGCAGACCGTGGCCCTGGCCCGTGCGCTGGAGCACTGCCGCCGCGACGACCTCTCCCCCATGGCGGTCGTCGCGTCGGCGGGCACCGCCGACTTCGGCTCCATCGACCCGCTGCCCGAGATCGCCGCGCTGTGCGCGCAGTACGGCACGTGGCTGCACGTGGACGCGGCGTACGGCTGCGGCCTGCTCGCCTCGCGCAGGAACCGGCACCTCATCGACGGCATCGAGCGCGCCGACTCCGTGACCGTGGACTTCCACAAGTCCTTCTTCCAGCCGGTGAGTTCGTCGGCCCTGCTGGTGCGCGAGGGGGCCGCTCTGTCCCGCACGGCGCAGGACCGCACGGCGCAGGACCGCAGAGCACAGGACCGCACCCCCGACCAGGCCGGCAAGTCCCTCCAGAGCGACCGGCGCTTCGACGCCCTGAAACTGTGGATGACGCTGCGCGTGATGGGCGCGAACGGCGTCGGCGACCTCTTCGACGAGGTCTGCGAGCTGGCCACCGAGGGCTGGCGGCGGCTCGTCGCCGACCCCCGCTTCGACGTCGTCGCCGAGCCGCAGCTGTCCACGCTCACCTTCCGCTACATCCCCGCGGCGATCTGCGCCCCCTCCGCCATCGACCGCGCCAACCTCTACGCCCGCAAGGCGCTGTTCGCCGCGGGGGACGCGGTGGTGGCGGGCGCCAAGGTGGGCGACCGGCAGTTCCTGAAGTTCACCCTGCTCAACCCGGAGACGACGGTCGACGACATCACGGCCGTCCTCGATCTGATCGCCGACCACGCCGAGCAGTACCTGGGAGAGAACCTTGACCGCGCCTGCTGAGCCGCGCGAGACGACCGCCGCCTTCACCCTGCGCCCCATGGACCCCCTGACCCACTCCGAGCTGGTCCACGACTGGGTCACCCGGCCCGAGTCCGCGCACTGGCTGATGCAGAACGCCACCCTGCCCGACGTCGAGCGCGCGTACATGGCCATCGCGGCCGCCGACCACCGCGACGCCTTCCTCGGTTTGCACGGGGGCGTGCCGTCCTTCCTCGTGGAGCGGTACGACCCCGCGTACGTCGAACTCGTCGGCCTCTACGACCCCTTGCCCGGTGACGTCGGCATGCGCCTCCTCACCGTGCCGTCCGAGGTCCGCTTCCCCGTCCCCGGCTTCACGCTCGGCGCGCTCACCGCGGCGGTGCGGGAACTGTTCGCGGACCCGGCGGCCGAGCGCGTCGTGATCGATCCCGATCTGCGCGACACCACGGCGCACGTCCTGCTCGAAGCCGTCGGGTTCCGCGCCGAGACGGTCGTCCAGAAACCGGAGAAGCAGGCCCTGCTGAGCTTCTGCACCCGCGAGCGGTTCGCCGCGGCCTGAACCGGCCGCCCCCACAAGCCGACGGGCGCCCCGGAGACGGTCCTCCGGGGCGCCCGTCCATGTCACTCGTCCATGTCGCTCGCCCATGTCGCTCGTTCATGTCACTCGTTCATGTCGATCGTTCATGTCACCCGAACAAGTCGGCCGACCCGACAGGTCACTTGGCGGGCCAGGGCACCTGCGGCGACCTGTAGTAGTCGATGCCGAGGGCCTCCCAGCGCGGGGCCTGCGCGGCGAGCCGCACCTTGTACGTGTTCCAGTCGTGCGTGGCCGCGGGCGACCAGCCGAGCTCGGCGATGCCGGGCAGCCGCGGGAAGGCCATGTACTCCAGGTGGTCCGTGGTGGAGAGGGTCTCCGTCCACAGCGGCGCCTCGATGCCGAGGATCGAGTCCGCGGGCGCGCCCTGGAGGTACGTCCCCGGGTCCCAGTCGTAGGAGCGCCGCACCTCGACGTAGCCCGCCCAGGACAGGCCGAGCGGCGTGTCCTTGGTGTACTTGTGGTCGATGTAGGAGCGGTCGGCCGGCGAGAGGACCAGCTTGGTGCCGTTCCTCGCGGCGGCGGCCACCTGCTCGCGCTCGGCGGCGCCGGTCCCGTCGTAGCCCCAGTACTGCGCGACGGCGCCCTTGGCCGGGTTGGCGCCGGTCAGCTGGTGCCAACCCAGCACCGTCTTGCCGTACTTGGCGACCACCGGCTGCACCTTGTCCATGAACGCGACGAAGTCCTCGTGGCTGGTGGAGTGCGCCTCGTCGCCGCCGATGTGGAGGTATCGGCCGGGCGTCATCGCGGCGAGCTCACGGATCACGTCGTCCACGAAGTCGTACGTCACGTCCTTCTTCACGCACAGCGAGCTGAAGCCGACCTCGGTGCCGGTGTAGAGGGGCGGGGCGACGCCGTTGCAGTTCAGCTCCGCGTACGAGGCGAGGGCCGCGTTGGTGTGCCCCGGCATGTCGATCTCGGGGACGACCTCCAGATACCGCGAGGCGGCGTAGGCGACGATCTCCGCGTACTGCGCCTTCGTGTAGTAGCCGCCCTTGCCGCCGCCGACCTGCGTGGAGCCTCCGTACGTCGCCAGGCGCGGCCAGGAGTCGACGGCGATGCGCCAGCCCTGGTCGTCGCTCAGGTGCAGGTGCAGCTTGTTCATCTTGTAGAGCGCCGCCTGGTCGATGTAGCGCTTGACCTGGTCGACGGTGAAGAAGTGCCGTGAGACGTCGAGCATCGTGGAGCGGTAGCCGTAGCGCGGCGCGTCCGTGACGGTGCCGCCCGCGATCCGCCACGGCCCCGGCTGCTCGGTCTTCTCCTCGACGGCGGCGGGCAGTTGCTGACGCACCGTCTGGACCCCGTGGAAGAGCCCCGCGCCCGTCCGCGAGGTGATGGTGAGGGAGCCGCGCGAGGAGACGACCCGGTAGCCCTCGTCGCCCAGGTCCTTGTTCGCGGGCTCGGCGCTGATCAGCAGCCGGATGCCGTCGCCGCCCCTGCGGGTGGTGACGGGCAGTTCATAGCCGGTGGAGGGGCGCAGCACCTTCGCGAGGTACTCGCCGACGCGGCGCTCCTCGGCCTTGCCGCCGACGCGGATCCGGGTCCTGGCGGTGATCTCGTACCCGGGCCCGCCCGGCTCGGCCTTCATGGGGACGGGCACCACCTGGCCGAGCGGGGTGACGTCGGGCCCCGCCGCCCGGGAGCCGGGGGCGGCCGCGAAGCAGGAGATTCCGGCGGCCGCCACGAGCAGCAGCGAGCCGAAGAGGCGTGGCATTCGTGTCGATCTTCTGTGCAGTCTCACAAGCGGATCCCTTCGACGGGCCGGCGCCGCAATGGCGCATCTGTGGTGCATCACAATCGAACGACCCTCATTGGTAACCCGGCCCCCACAAGGGGTCAAGGGGTGTAGACCTCGTCCGCCGGTGGTCGGTGCGAGAATCCCCTCATGGCGGAAATCATCCAGCGCGACGGGACCTGGACCTTCGACGGGGAGACGCTGCGCCTTGTGCCGGGCCGTGACAAGAGCGTGTCCCTGCTGCGCAAGACGCTGGGCGAACTGGCCGTACCCCTGCGGGCGTTGGCGGGCATCGCCTTCGAACAGGGCAAGAAGTCGGGTCGGTTGAGGCTGCGCCTGCGCGACGGCGCCGACCCGCTCCTGCAGGCGACGGGCGGAAAGCTGACGGACTCCGCGGACCCGTACCAGCTGACGGTGGAGCCCGACCGGTACGGGGTCGCCGAGTACCTGGTCGACGAGGTGCGCAACGCCCATCTGATCGAACAGGTCCCGGCCGCGTCCTGCGAGGCCTACCTCCTCGCGGGCCCGTCCGTGCCGCTGTCCGTCTCGGCGGGGGACGGCACGGCGAGCTTCGACGGGGAGCACATCCGCCTGGAGTGGAACTGGAAGACGGAGGAGGCGAAGTCCGCGTCCGGTACGCGCTCGCTGGCGCTGGCCGATGTCGCGGCGGTCGAGTGGCAGCCGGCGGTCGGCCTGGAGAACGGATACCTCCGCTTCACCGTGAAGAACGCGCCGACCAAGGCCCCGCCGAAGTACGACCCGAACTCGGTCGAGCTGTGGGGCTTCAAGAAGGACCCGCTCATGGCGCTGGTGGCGGCCGCGGTCCAGGCCCGTCTGCCGCACCCCGCGGGACCGGGCAGGGACGCGTCCCCCGAGTCCGCGCCCGCCCTGACGGAGGCGTCCTCCGCGGCGGCCGCCGCGGAGGACGACCACGACGCGCTGCTGCGGCGGCTGCGGGAGCTGGGGGAGCTGCACCGGTCCGGGATCCTGACCGACGACGAGTTCAGCGCGGCCAAGCAGGCGGTCCTGAAGCGGATGTGAGCGCTCTTCGCGCCACCCCCGGGCCCCTTCACGGGCTCCTTCGTGGCCCGTTCCGACACGTCCCTGCCCGATTCCGGGCAGGATTCTTGCGAATGCCCATCCGATACCCCAGGATCAACGAATGCACGACGACCTGGTGGATCACCTCACCCGCAGCACCCCGCTCCAGCGGGGCGAAGCCCTGCGGGTCGTCCAGGACGTACTCGCCTACTTCGACGAGACGACCGAACAGTTCGTCCGTCGCCGCCACCGCGAACTGCAGGGTCAGGGCCTGCTGAACGCGGCGATCTTCCAGCAGATCTCGGCGGACCTCTCATACCGCGCGGTCGCGCCGCCCGAGCTCACCCTCAGGCAGCTGCGCCGCATCGTCTACGGCTAGGACACCCTCTATGTGCGGAATCGTCGGATACATCGGCAAGCGTGACGTCGCCCCGCTCCTCCTCGAAGGCCTCCAGCGCCTGGAGTACCGCGGCTACGACTCCGCGGGCATCGCCGTCACGAGCCCCAAGGCCACGGGCCTGAAGACGGTCAAGGCCAAGGGCCGCGTCCGCGACCTGGAGGCCAAGGTCCCCGCCCGCTTCAAGGGCACGACCGGCATCGCCCACACCCGCTGGGCCACCCACGGCGCCCCCTCCGACGAGAACGCCCACCCCCACCTGTCGGCGGACGGCAAGGTCGCCGTCGTCCACAACGGCATCATCGACAACGCCTCCGAGCTGCGCGCCAAGCTCACCGCCGACGGCGTCGAGTTCCTCTCCGAGACGGACACCGAGGTCCTCACCCACCTCGTCGCCCGCTCCCAGGCGGACACCCTTGAGGAGAAGGTCCGCGAGGCCCTGCGCCACATCGAGGGCACGTACGGCATCGCCGTCCTGCACGCCGACTTCAACGACCGCATCGTCGTCGCCCGCAACGGCTCCCCCGTGGTCCTCGGCATCGGCGAGAAGGAGATGTTCGTCGCCTCGGACGTCGCCGCGCTCGTCTCGCACACCCGCCAGGTCGTCACCCTCGACGACGGCGAGATGGCCACCATCAAGGCCGACGACTACCGCACGTACACCACCGAGGGCTCCCGCACGACCGCCTCGCCGACCACCGTGGAGTGGGAGGCCGAGTCGTACGACATGGGCGGCCACGACACGTACATGCACAAGGAGATCTTCGAGCAGCCCGACGCGGTGGACCGCGTCCTGCGCGGCCGCATCGACGACCGCTTCTCCACCGTGCACCTCGGCGGCCTCAACCTCGACGCGCACGACGCCCGCAAGGTGCGCCGCGTCAAGATCCTCGGCTGCGGCACCTCGTACCACGCGGGCATGATCGGCGCCCAGATGATCGAGGAGCTGGCCCGCATCCCCGCCGACGCGGAGCCCGCGAGCGAGTTCCGCTACCGCAACGCGGTCGTGGACCCCGACACCCTCTACATCGCGGTCTCGCAGTCCGGCGAGACGTACGACGTGCTCGCCGCCGTCCAGGAGCTCAAGCGCAAGGGCGCCCGCGTCCTCGGCGTCGTGAACGTCGTCGGCTCGGCGATCGCCCGCGAGGCGGACGCGGGCGTGTACGTCCACGCGGGCCCGGAGGTCTGCGTCGTCTCGACCAAGTGCTTCACCAACACCACGGTCGCCTTCGCCCTGCTCGCCCTGCACCTGGGCCGCATCCGCGACCTGTCGGTCTCCGACGGCAAGCGCATCATCGAGGGCCTGCGCAAGCTGCCGGGCCAGATCTCGGAGGTCCTCAAGCAGGAGGACGAGATCAAGAAGATCGCCAAGCAGTACGCGGACGCCCGCTCGATGCTCTTCATCGGCCGTGTACGCGGCTACCCCGTCGCCCGGGAGGCCTCGCTCAAGCTCAAGGAGGTCTCGTACATCCACGCCGAGGCCTACCCCGCGTCCGAGCTGAAGCACGGCCCGCTCGCCCTCATCGAGCCGGCGCTGCCGACGGTCGCGATCGTCCCCGACGACGACCTCCTGGAGAAGAACCGCGCCGCCCTGGAGGAGATCAAGGCCCGCAGCGGCAAGATCCTCGCGGTCGCGCACCAGGAGCAGGAGAAGGCCGACCAGACGATCGTCGTCCCGAAGAACGAGAACGAGCTGGACCCGATCCTGATGGGCATCCCGCTCCAACTCCTCGCCTACCACACGGCGTTGGCGCTGGGCCGGGACATCGACAAGCCGAGGAACCTGGCGAAGTCGGTGACGGTGGAGTAGAAGCAGGCCCGCAGGAGGCGCCCCGTAAGGGGCGCGGGGCTGTGACATATGCGGCTCCGCCGCGTGGGCGCGACCAGCCCCCACGAACCCGCAGACGGCAAACAAACGGAACGGGCCCCATGTGTGCCACCAGCACATGGGACCCGTTCCCAGAGGGCCAGGGTCGCCCATTACCCCGGCCCGCGCCCGGCTCAGCCGGCGGCCGTCACTCCCCGGCCCGCCGGGCGCCCCGGGAGGGCCGTCGGCCAGTCGGCGAGGGCGGCCGTCGCGCCGTACCAGGCAAGGAGCCCGCCGACCGCGGCGAACCAGCCGCCGACCTTGCCGAGGCCCGCGCTGTCGGCGAACTGCGCGACGGCGAGCAGGACGAGCGCCACGAAGAGCAGCCCGTACGTACCGCGCGTGAGGACCGGACCGCCGGCCGCGCCGAGGGTCAGGCTGAGCGCGACGAGCGCGAAGAGCAGCAGGAAGAGGCCCGCGGCGTTCGCCGAGACCTGCGCGTCGGCCGTGCCCCAGGTGAACCAGAGGGCGCCGAGCGCGGCGAAGGCCGTGCCGGTGGACACGTCCTTGTCGTGGAGGGCGAAGAGACCGGCGATGAACAGGGCGATCCCGCCGACGAACGTGGCGAGGGAGGCGGCGTCCGCCGCCGTCACGCCGTCGATCACTTCGGTGTGACCGAGTCCGAAGGCCAACAGGGTGAGCCCCAGGGCGAGATGGCCGAGAGTCGAGGTGGTGCTTCCCGCAGAGACGTCGTTGTCCACGGCGGGCTCCCTTCATGTGCAGTTGTGCGGTCGTGCTGCGCGGTGCCGGTCCGCGCGAAGCGCACCGGCGACCTTTATGTACCCTTCACAAGGGCACAAACCACCTCTACGCACGAGTAGATTTATCTGCTCACCAAGCCGCGTCAGAAAGGGAGTTGAAGGTTCGACTTCCTCATCCCACCTGCGGCGACGGGGCGTTACGGAATGACGACCACGGGCCGCTGCGCCCGCCGCGCCAGGCGCCCCGCCACGGAGCCGAAGATGCGGCCGACGATGCCGTGCGTGGAGCCGACGACGATCGCGTCCGCGCTGTACTCGCGGCCGACCTCCTCCAGCTCGTGGCAGATGTCGCCGCCGCGCTCGACGAGGATCCACGGCACCTCGGAGAGATAGTCCGCGCAGGCCAGTTCGAGGCCGAGCACCTCGGTGCGGTGGTCCGGCACGTCGACGAAGACGGGGGGCTCGCACCCCGCCCACACCGTGGTGGGCAGCCGGTTGGCGACATGCACGATGATCAGGCCCGAGCCCGAGCGATGGGCCATCCCGATCGCGTAGGCGAGGGCACGCTCGCTGGAGGTCGAGCCGTCGAAGCCGACGACCACGCCGTGCTGGAAGGCGGGATCGCAGGAGTGACGTGGTTCTTCCGCCGCTCGGGGGGTCGCCGTCGGATCGGCGACCTGCCGCTTGCGGTCCGCGGGTTCGGAGAATTCGTGACCGGCCATCGGTGTCTCGGCGAAGGAGTCCTCTGTGGGAGGGTCGGCGTTTTCAGGTGGTGCGGAAGTTCAGGACCTGGAAGGTCGTCCGGGAATCATCTTCCCAACCCCATACCCCCAAGGGTACGGCGACACTCCTCTCCTGCCCAGAGCTCGTGAAGAGCCCGCACGGGCCCGCGCCGGGCCGCCCACAGGGCCTCCCGGCGTTCACCGGAGCATGC
This sequence comes from Streptomyces sp. NPDC025651, assembly GCF_055558735.1. Classification (NCBI taxonomy): domain Bacteria; kingdom Bacillati; phylum Actinomycetota; class Actinomycetes; order Kitasatosporales; family Streptomycetaceae; genus Streptomyces; species Streptomyces sp. NPDC025651. The sequence goes on along the minus strand of NZ_JBVHLZ010000001.1, from coordinate 308,502 downwards.
ATGAGCCTCGCCCGTATGGCAATGGTTGCTGCCTCCTACAGGCGGTTTGCCCACCCGTCCGGCGCCACCGGGCGCCTCTTCCAGTGACCCACCGAGGGACCACGCGTTTAACCTCCGTACGCCACCGCCACAGGGAGCACGCCGTGCCTGGACCCTCGACCGCGTCCCCACCCTCCACTCGCCCCACTGCTTCACCCGAGCAAGCCGAGCACGGCCGTCGGCGCGCGCCCGAGGGGCCGCACGAGCGCCGCCCGGCGGGCGTGCCCGCGCCGCGCGCCCAGGAGCCGCAGGGCGCGCCCCCGCAGGACTCGGCGAGCGACGTGGTGCGCTGGGCCGCGTTCAGCTGCGTCCTGGTCCCCGTCGTCCTCGTGGGGTACGGGACTTCACTGGCGGGCGCCGCCGGCGCGGCACTGGGCCTCGCGGCCGTCACCGGGGTCTGCCGGGTACTGCTCCGGCAGTCCGAGCGGGGCGCCGCGCGACTGCTTGCAGAACAGAACAACGGGCACCGCGGACGGCACGGCAGAACGACCCCCGGAGCGCACAGGGGCACGCGGCAACTTGCCGAACGTGCGCCGGTCGACTGACCGATTCACACACACGCTCCCGTAGCTTTTCAGCCAACTTCCGGGAGTGATGCATTCCTTGGCCGAACAGGCCCTGAACCCTCGTCCGACCAGGGCTGAAAGGCGCCCTGAGGCCGTGCGCACCCTATGGGGACCGGCCATGGCGCGGAGGCGCACTTCCCAGCAAGCCCCCCGAGTGCAACGCTTCGTGATCGAATGCTTCACGCCAAGTTGCCATGTCGACAATCTGCCGGGTGCTGAACTGGTCACCCCGGTGGCACGGGACACAGTAGATTCGATCTTGACTGCATTACGGCGGGGGACTGGTGGAGGACCGAGGGGAAACGTGCAGGAGCGACAGGTCCGTCAAGAACAGGGAGCCGCGACGACCGAGGGGGGTTTAGCACCATGAGCCACGACTCCACTGCCGCGCCGGAGGCCGCGGCTCGGAAGCTCTCGGGGCGCCGCCGCCGAGAGATCGTAGCGGTGCTTCTTTTCAGCGGTGGTCCCATCTTCGAGAGTTCCATACCGCTCTCCGTGTTCGGCATCGACCGGCAGGACGCCGGAGTCCCCCGTTACCGGCTGCTCGTATGCGCCGGCGAGGAGGGACCCCTGCGGACCACCGGCGGGCTCGAACTCACCGCGCCACAAGGCTTGGAGGCGATCGGCCGAGCGGGCACCGTCGTGGTGCCGGCCTGGCGGTCGATCACATCGCCGCCACCGCCGGAGGCGCTCGACGCGCTGCGCCGCGCGCATGAGGAGGGTGCCCGCATCGTCGGGCTGTGCACGGGGGCGTTCGTGCTCGCCGCGGCCGGCCTGCTCGACGGGCGCCCGGCGACCACCCACTGGATGTACGCACCGACGCTGGCCAAGCGCTATCCGTCCGTACACGTGGATCCGCGCGAACTGTTCGTCGACGACGGAGACGTCCTGACGAGCGCCGGAACCGCGGCCGGAATTGATCTCTGTCTGCACATCGTGCGCACGGATCACGGCAACGAAGCGGCGGGCGCGCTCGCCCGCAGGCTTGTCGTGCCGCCGCGCCGGGCCGGCGGCCAGGAGCGCTACCTCGACAGGTCTTTACCGGAGGAGATCGGCGCCGACCCGCTCGCCGAGGTCGTCGCCTGGGCGCTTGAGCACCTCCACGAGCAGTTCGACGTGGAGACGCTGGCCGCGCGCGCCTACATGAGCAGGCGGACCTTCGACCGCAGGTTCCGCTCGCTCACCGGCAGCGCGCCGCTGCAGTGGCTGATCACCCAGCGGGTGCTCCAGGCACAGCGGCTGCTCGAGACGTCCGACTACTCCGTCGACGAGGTCGCGGGCCGCTGCGGCTTCCGCTCTCCGGTGGCACTGCGGGGACACTTCCGGCGCCAGCTGGGCTCGTCCCCCGCCGCCTACCGGGCCGCCTACCGCGCCCGCAGGCCGCAGGGCGAGCGGGCGCTGGAGGCCGCGTCGGCGGCGCCACAGGTGATGCCCTCCCTCGTGGAGGCGGGCCCGGTGCCGACCCAGACCCGGCGCACGGCGGCAGCCAGCGCGCTCGGGCCCTCGGCCTCCGTGCCCACCGAGCCCGGCAAGCCGCACTCGGACGCGTACGCGCCAGGTCGTCCGCCTCTGCCCGGCCAGAGGAGTGCGCCGTAGGGTAAGACGCATGAACGATCGCATGGTGTGGATCGACTGCGAGATGACCGGGCTCTCGCTGACGGATGACGCACTTATCGAGGTGGCCGCACTGGTCACCGACTCGGAACTGAACGTGCTCGGCGAAGGTGTGGACATCGTGATCCGCCCGCCGGACGCGGCGCTGGAGACCATGCCCGAGGTGGTGCGCACCATGCACACCGCCTCGGGGCTCCTCGACGAACTGGCCGGCGGCACCACGCTGGCCGACGCCGAGGAGCAGGTCCTGGCGTACGTACGTGAGCACGTCAAGGAGCCGCGGAAGGCTCCGCTGTGCGGAAACTCGGTCGGCACCGACCGCGGCTTCCTGCTGCGGGACATGCGGACACTGGAGGAGTACCTCCACTACCGGATCGTCGACGTCTCCTCCATCAAGGAGCTGGCCCGGCGCTGGTACCCGAGGGCGTACTTCAACAGCCCGGACAAGAACGGCAACCACCGCGCGCTCGCCGACATCCGTGAGTCCATCGCCGAGCTGCGCTACTACCGCGAGGCGATCTTCGTGCCCCAGCCCGGCCCGGACTCGGACACCGCGAAGTCGATCGCGGCCAAGCACGTCCTGCCTGCGGAGTAGCCCCGCGGGAGGCCCTGTGTACGGGGTCCGAGAAACGTGTGCGCGAGCACCCCTTCGGACCCTGTACACTTTTTCTCGGCCGGTCGGAAGAACGACAAACGACCGGACATGGTGGGTGTAGCTCAGTTGGTAGAGCACCTGGTTGTGGTCCAGGTGGCCGCGGGTTCAAGTCCCGTCACTCACCCTGAAGGCCTGAGGGCCCGATCCGCGAAAGCGGATCGGGCCCTCAGTCGTTTCCGTCAGGCGGTCGTTTCCGTCAGACGGTCGTTTCCGTCAGGCGGAGTGACGGCGGCGATAGCGGCGGGCCGACCAGATGCCCACGGCCAGGCCGGGCACGAGGCAGCTCAGGAGGTTCACCGTCCCGCCGCGCCCCTCCAGCGCCCAGACGCCCACTCCGAGCAGCAGCGCCGTGCAGGCGACGGTGACCAGGACCCCGATCGCCATCTCGGTCCACCAGTTGCGAGAGCTGTACGCCATATCCACGATCACCGCCTACTTGGTGATGAAGTGGCACTGCACCGCTTTACGGCTCCCGTTGACGAAGAGCTGCGCGCAGGCCTTTCCGTACTTGGGCAGCGTGTGTGCCCCGATCTTGTAGGTGGGGAATGTACCCGTGTAACACTTCGTCCGCAGCGGCCCTCGCTTGATCTTGTACGTCTTGCCCGCGGTGTCCGCGTAATGGAATTCGAGGCGGGCGTTGCAGAACCGCGAGCCGAGCGCCGCGGGACCCACACAGTCGACGCCGGCTATCTGGCTGTTGACCTTCTTGCCCGAGCCCTTGACCGAGTGGGTCAGGAAGCAGCCGGAGGGCACCTTGATGGTCACTCCCCCGTGCGAGTACGTGAAGACGCCGAGCGGCGTGGAACCCGTCGCCGACCGCACGGCCCCGTCGGGCAGATCCGTCAGGTCGGGGGCCTTCACCTCCTCCTCGTCCTCCGGAGTCACCTCTTCACCGGGAATGTCTTCGACAACGACGTCGTCGGCGAACACTTCGCCCGAATAGTCGGACGGAATGTCCTCTGAAGCATGAGCCGGAGAAGTACCGACAGCGATCAGAGCGGCGGCGGAAACACCGGCCATGACGACGGCAGAGAATGCGCGCACGTCAACCCCCCATAGGTTTGCGCGGAACAGTTCGGAGGAGACCGTAACGACCTTCTACAGACGTGTCGAACTTCGCGTGAGGGCGCCGGGCGGGCGAGGAGTGGCGGAAGGGGAGTTCCCGCGCGATGCCGATGACGCGGAGCCGTGCCCAACGCGCCCCGCCTCACGCACACTTGGGCGGTCGCCCCCTTGACCCTCCCTTTACCAGCCCTTTTCCCTTTCTTGTGACAAGGGTCACGAGGGTCAGGACGACGCCCGCCGCACCAGCTCCGTGGGCAGCACGATCTGCGGGCGCTGCAGGCGGCGCGAGGCCGCCGGGCGGGGATCCGCGATCTCCGCGAGCAGGACGTCCGTCATCGTGCGGCCCATCTCCGCGATCGGCTGGCGCACGCTCGTCAGAGGCGGGTCCATGTGGCGGGCGATGGCGGAGTCGTCGAAGCCGACGAGCGCCACGTCCTCCGGTATCCGGCGCCCGGCCGTGCGCAGGACCTGGCGGGCGCCCGCCGCCATCACGTCCGAGCCCGCGAAGACCGCGTCCAGGGTCGGGACGCGCTCCAGGAGCTCGGCCATCGCGCGGCGGCCGCCCTCCTCGGTGAAGTCCCCCTGCGCGATCAGCGCCTCGTCGGCCTCGCGCCCCGCACTCTCCAGAGCGTCGCGGTAACCGTCCAGGCGGCGCTGGGCCCCGTACACGTCCAGGCGGCCCGTGATCGTCGCTATCGAGCGGCGGCCGCGCTCCAGGAGGTGGCCGACGGCCGCGCGGGCCCCCGCGAAGTTGTCCGAGTCCACCGACGCCAGCGTCTCGTCCGCCGACCTGCGGCCGCTGATCACCGCGGGGATCTCCAGCTGCTCCAGGAGGTCGGGCAGCGGGTCGTCGGCGTGCACCGAGACGAGCAGGACGCCGTCCACCCGGTGTGCGGCCAGGTACTGGGCCAGGCGCCTGCGCTCCCGGTCGCCGCCCGCGAAGGTCAGCAGGAGCTGCATGTCCGTCTCGGCGAGGGCCTGGCCCACGCCGTGGATGATGTCCGAGAAGTACGGCTCGGCGAAGAAGCGCGACTCCGGCTCGGGGACGACGACCGCGATCGAGTCCGTCCGGTTGGCGGCGAGCGCCCTGGCCGCCGTGTTCGGGACATAACCGAGCTCGGCCACCGCCTCCTCCACGGCGGCGCGGGTGCGCTCACTCACCCGGGGCGAACCGTTGATCACCCGGGACACGGTGCCGCGCCCCACGCCCGCGCGGGCCGCCACCTCTTCGAGCGTGGGCCGCCCACCGCTGCGCCCCCTGGGCTGACGAGTCCCCATCCCTGCCTCCCACCACGCGAATCTAACAGCCGGTACCGCCACCCGGACCAGGGCCCGTCCGGCCGCCGGACGCGGCTCGGCCACCGCCCGGCGGATGCCTTCAACTCTTGGCGTCCGCCGCCTTGACACCCCCGCGGCGAGCCGCGACTCTTCAAGACATCACACATGGGAGCGCTCCCACCGTACCTGGCTCTTACACGACCCGCACGTTCCCCGCCCGCGTCGGACATCCCCAACTCTCCGCCGCATCACTCCAGTTGACCGAGGGCGGTCGGCACGTCAGGGCAGAGGAGGACGCAATGCGCCACAGGACTCGCACGTCCCGCAGGGTGACGGTCCTCGCGGCCGTCACCGCCCTCGCCGCCGGCCTGCTCGCCGGCTGCGCCGAGGACAAGGAGGAGCCCGGCGGCTCCACGGGCGGCGGAGGAGGCGGCAAGGGCAGGACCACGCTCACCATCGGCGTCTTCGGGGCCTTCGGCCTGCAGGAGGCAGGCCTCTACAAGGAGTACGAGAAGCTCCACCCGGACATCACCATCAAGCAGAACTCCGTGCAGCGCAACGAGAACTACTGGCCCGCGCTGCTCACCCACCTCAGCAGCGGCAGCGGCCTCTCCGACATCCAGGCCGTCGAGGTCGGCAACATCGCCGAGCTGACCGGCACCCACTCCGCCAAGCTGATGGACCTCGGCAAGGTCGCCGGCGTCGACAAGAACGACTTCCTCGACTGGAAGTGGCAGCAGGGCACCACCAAGGACGGCAGGACCATCGGGCTCGGCACCGACATCGGCCCGACCGGCATCTGCTACCGCAAGGACCTCTTCGAGAAGGCCGGGCTGCCCACCGACCGCGAGGAGGTCGGCAAGCTCTGGGCCGGCAGCTGGGACAAGTACCTCGCCGCGGGCAAGCGTTACCAGGCCAAGGCCCCCGACGGCACCGCCTTCGTGGACGGCGCGACGGGCGTGATGGCGGCCGTGCACGCCTCGGGCAAGGAGAAGTTCTACGACAAGGACGGGGAGCTGATCTACAAGGACAGCGCCACCGTCAAGGAGGGCTGGGACCTCGCCGCCGAGTTCGCCGAGTCGGGCCTGACCGCCAAGCTCCAGCAGTTCCAGCCCAGTTGGGACCAGGCCATCTCCAACGGCTCCTTCGCCACGCTCACTTGCCCGCCCTGGATGCTCGGCTACATCAAGGACAAGGCGGGCGACAAGGGCGAGGACAAGTGGGACGTCGCCGCCTCGCCCAAGCCCGGCAACTGGGGCGGCTCCTTCCTGACCGTGCCCGAGGCGGGCAAGAACAAGGAGGAGGCCGCGAAGCTCGCCGCCTGGCTGACCGAGCCCAAGCAGCTCGCCAAGCTCTTCGACGAACGGGCCAGCTTCCCGAGCGCGGATGCCGCCTACGACCTGCCCGAGGTCAAGGACGCCAAGAACCCCTACTTCGGCAACGCGCCCGTGGGACAGATCTTCTCCGAGGCCGCCGAGGGCGTGCCGGTCCAGCCCATCGGCCCCAAGGACGGAATCATCTCCCAGTACCTGGCCGACACCGGGATGCTCGGCGTCGACCAGAAGGGAACCGCTCCCGACAAGGCCTGGGACAAGGCCGCGAAGACGATCGACAACGCTTTGGACCAGTGACCGGGATGACGAGCGACGCCAGTACCGCCGCGCCCTCCCAGGAGGAGGGCGCGGTCCCCCGCGCCAAGGCCACCACACGATCCGCCGGCCCGGCCGACGAGCGCCGCAGGGCACGGCGCAGCCGCCGCTACCGCTGGGACGTCAAGTGGAGTCCCTACGCCTTCATCGCCCCCTTCTTCCTCTTCTTCGTCGCCTTCGGGCTCTTCCCGCTGCTCTACACGGGCTGGGCCTCGCTGCACCGCGTGGAGCTCGGCACGCCCACCGACATGGAGTGGGTGGGACTGCGCAACTTCTCGCGCCTTCTGGACGACGAGTTCTTCTGGAACGCGCTGCGCAACACCTTCACCATCGGGCTGCTCTCGACCGTGCCCCAGCTCCTGATGGCCCTCGGCCTCGCCCACCTCCTCAACTACCGGCTGCGCGGCTCGATGTTCTTCCGGGTCGCGATCCTCACCCCGTACGCCACCTCGGTGGCCGCGGCGACGCTGGTGTTCGTGCTGATGTTCAGCCGCACCGACCACGGGATGATCAACTGGGGGCTCGGCCTGGTCGGCATCGACGCGGTCGACTGGCAGAACGGGGACTGGACCGCGCAGTTCGCCGTCTCCGCCATCGTCATCTGGCGGTGGACCGGCTACAACGCGCTGATCTACCTGGCGGCGATGCAGGCCATCCCGCACGATCTGTACGAGTCCGCCGCCCTGGACGGCGCGAGCCGCTGGCAGCAGTTCCGGCACGTCACGATCCCTTCGCTGCGGCCGACGATCCTGTTCACCTGCGTGGTCTCCACGATCGGGGCGACCCAACTCTTCGGTGAACCCCTGCTGTTCAGCCAGGGCGCGAGCCCCACCGGCGGCTCCGACCACCAGTTCCAGACGCTCGGCCTCTACCTCTACGAACAGGGCTGGTTCAACCAGCACCTCGGCCGGTCCTCGGCGATCGCCTGGACGATGTTCCTGATTCTCGTGCTGATCGGCCTCGTCAACTGGGCCATCAGCCGCCGCATCCGCAAGAGCGCGTGAGGGGATGACGTGACGACCACCTTGTCCACCAGGTCCACCGGGCCCCGCGAGCGGCGCCCTCGGCGCTCGAGGAAGCGCGGCGCCGGGCGCCAGCTGCACGGCGGGAAGATCACGTACGCCGTACTGATCCTGTTCACCGTCGGCTCGCTCTTCCCGCTGGTGTGGACGGCCATCGCGGCCTCCCGCAACAACACCCGGCTCGCCGAGACCCCTCCTCCCTTCTGGTTCGGCGGCAATCTCCTCAAGAACCTGGAGATCGCCTGGACCGACGCCAACATGAGCGCGGCCCTCCTCAACACGCTGGTGGTGGCGGGCACCATCACGCTCGGCACCGTGCTCTTCTCCACCCTCGCGGGCTTCGCCTTCGCCAAGCTCCGCTTCCGCTTCCGGGGCTTCCTGCTGCTGCTCGTGATCGGCACGATGATGGTGCCGCCGCAGCTCAGCGTCGTCCCGCTGTTCATGGTGGTGGCGAAGCTGGGCTGGACCGACCAGCTGCAGTCCGTCATCCTGCCCACCCTCGTCAGCGCCTTCGGGGTGTTCTTCATGCGGCAGTACCTCAAGGAGGCGCTGCCCACCGAGCTGATCGAGGCCGCCCGGGTGGACGGCGCGAGCAGCTGGCGCGTGATCTGGCACGTGGTCTTCCCCGCCGCGCGCCCCGCGATGGCGGTCCTCGCCATGCTCACCTTCGTCATGGCGTGGAACGACTTCTTCTGGCCGATCATCGCCCTGACCCAGGAGGGCGAACCGACCGTGCAGGTGGCACTGGCCGGGCTCGGCCGCGGGAACATCCCGGACCAGTCCGTGATCATGGCGGGCGCGCTGCTCGGGACGCTGCCGCTGCTGCTGGCGTTCGTGCTGTTCGGGAAGCAGATCGTGGGCGGGATCATGCAGGGCGCGGTCAAAGGCTGAGCCTGCTCCTCCCCTTCCCCTCCCCCCTCCCCCCTCCCCTCCCTCCCCTGCTGTTCGCCGGCTCGTCAACTCCCCCTTTCCGTACGACCCATGGGAGCGCTCCTATGTCTTCGCCCACCGCTCGTCTGACCTTTCCGCCCGAGTTTCTGTGGGGTGCCGCGACCGCCTCGTACCAGATCGAGGGGGCCGTGCGGGAGGGCGGCCGGACGCCGTCCATCTGGGACACGTTCAGCCATACGCCCGGCAAGGTGCTCGGGGGTGACACCGGGGACGTCGCCGTCGACCACTACCACCGGTGGCGCGACGACGTGCGGCTCATGGCGGACCTGGGCCTGTCCGCGTACCGCTTCTCGGTGTCGTGGTCGCGGGTGCAGCCCACCGGGCGGGGGCCCGCCGTGCAGCGCGGCCTCGACTTCTACCGCGCGCTCGTCGACGAGCTGCTCGCGCACGGCATCCGGCCGATGCTCACCCTCTACCACTGGGACCTGCCGCAGGAGCTGGAGGACGCCTTCCCCAGCGGCTCGGCGGCGGGCGGCGGCTGGCCCGAGCGGGACACCGCCCACCGCTTCGCGGAGTACGCCGGGATCGTCGCCGGCGCGCTCGGAGACCGCGTGGAGATGTGGACGACGCTCAACGAGCCGTGGTGCAGCGCCTTCCTCGGCTACGGCTCGGGGGTGCACGCCCCGGGCCGCACCGACCCCGTGGCCGCTCTGCGCGCGGCTCACCATCTCAACCTCGCGCACGGCCTGGGCGCGCAGGCGCTGCGCGCCGCCCTGCCGGGGCGCGCGCGGATCGGCGTCAGCCTCAATCCGAGCGCGGTGCGCCCGCTCACCCCGTCGGCAGCCGACCAGGACGCGCGGCGCCGGATCGACGCGCTGGCCAACCGCGTCTTCACCGGGCCGATGCTGCACGGTGCGTACGACGACGATCTGCTGGCCGACACCGCGCGCGTCACGGACTGGTCCTTCGTCCGGGACGGCGATCTGCGCATCGCCCACCATCCCTTGGACTTCCTCGGCATCAACTACTACTCCCCCGCTGTCGTGTCGGCCGCCGAGGCCGACAGGTCCGGGGAGCACGGCCGGCCGCGCCTCGACGGGCACGGCGCGAGCGAGAACTCCCCCTGGCCGGGCGCCGACGAGCACGTCTCCTTCCACCGGGCGCCCGGTGAACTCACCGCCATGGACTGGCCGGTGGATCCGACCGGTCTGAAGGACCTTCTCCTTGAGTACACCGCTCAGGCTCCTGGGGTTCCGCTCTACGTGACGGAAAATGGCGCGGCCTACGACGACAAGCCCGGGGCGGGCGGTCAGGTGCACGACCCCGAGCGCATCCGCTATCTGCACGGTCACCTCGCCGCCGTGCACGAGGCGATCCTGGCGGGCGCCGATGTGCGCGGCTACTACCTCTGGTCGCTGCTGGACAACTTCGAATGGGCGTACGGCTACAGCAAGCGGTTCGGCGCGGTCTACGTCGACTACGAGACGCAGGCCCGCATCCCGAAGTCCAGCGCACACTGGTACGCGAAGGTCGCCGCCGCCGGGGAGCTGCCTGCGGCGGCGCCCGGGGAGGTCGCGGACCGAGTCCGGGAGGACGCGCGGGCCGAGTCCCGGGAGGGCGCGGGCTGAGTCCGGACGGAAGGGCGGCACGTGGAGCCGAGTGGCAGGCGACCACTCGGCTCCTTATTTTGCGGATATGCCGCATTCCATACGTACCGCCACAGAACGGGCACGGTGAGTGCCCGTGGGAGTCCTCCGTGATCACCCCGAGCTGGCGCTCTTCCTCTGTCTCGCCCTCGGATACCTGGTCGGCAAGGTGCGCGTCGGGCCCATCACCCTCGGCGGCATCTGCGGCACCCTGATCGTCTCGCTGCTCCTCGGCGCCTGGACGAAGGTCACCGTCTCCGACGACGTCAAGACGATCTTCTTCGCGCTCTTCATCTTCGCCCTCGGCTACATGGCGGGCCCGCAGTTCTTCGCCAACCTCAACCGCAAGAGCCTGCGCTTCTTCGCGCTCTGCGGCATCGAGCTGGTCTGCGTCCTCGGTATCGCGTTCGGCCTGGCCAAGGCCTTCGACCTGGACGTCGGCACCGCGTCGGGCATCCTCGCGGGAGCCGCCACCGAGTCGGCCGTGGTGGGCACGGCCACCGAGTCCATCGCCAAGCTCGGCGGCCTCACGCAGGCGCAGATCACCGAGTACCAGGGGCACGTGGCCACCGCGTACACCGTCTGTTACCTCTTCGGCCTGGTCACCATCGTGATCTACACCAGCCAGATCATGCCGATGCTCCTGCGCGTCAATCTGCGGGACGCCTCGCGCGAGCTGTGGGAGAAGATGCGCGGAGGCGGCGGTCTGGAGGCCGACGAGCGCGCGGCGCTGCCCGGCATGGTCGGCCGCACCTATCTGGTGACGGCGGGCGACGGCAGAACAGTCGGCGACCTGGAGAGCGAGCTCGGCGGCCGGATCACCGTCGAGGCCGTCAAGCGCGGCAGCAGACTCCTCACCCCGGCGCCCGGCCTCGCGCTGACCCTCTCCGACCTGGTCCTGGTGGTCGGAAGGCGCGCCAACGCCATCGAGGCCGGACACCTCATCGGCCCCGAGACGCCCGGCATCCCCGGCGTCGACACCCCGCTCGCCACCAGCCAGGTCGCCGTCACCGAGAAGGCGTCGGACGGCCTCACCGTCGACCAGCTGCAGCAGGCCCACCCCGAGTTCGTCGAGGACGGGGTGTACGTCACCGACGTACTCCGTGGCGACCAGCACCTGCCCGCGGCCGGCGACACGACGCTGCACCGCGGCGACGTGCTCACCCTGGTCGGCGCGCGCTCCGGGCTGAACAAGCTGGTCGCGAAGATCGGCGCGGTCGTCAAGAACGACGCCACCGACTTCATCTACCTGGGGCTCGGCATCGCGGCGGGTTCCCTGCTCGGGCAGGTCGTCGTGAAGTTCGGCGACGTCCCGATGTCGCTGGGCACCGGCGGCGGCTGTCTGATCTCCGGGCTGCTCTTCGGCTGGTTCCGCTCCCGCAAGCAGACCTTCGGCGCCTTCCCGCCGCAGGCCGCCGGGACCATCAAGGACATGGGCCTCGCGGTCTTCATCGCCTGTACGGGTCTGGTGTCGGGGCCGCAGGCCTGGCCGCTGCTCAAGGAGTACGGGGCGCTGCTTCCGTTCGCCGGGATCGCGATGGTCCTGATCCCCGCGACGCTCTCCCTGGTCATCGGGCGCAAGCTCCTGAAGATCGAGCCGCCGCTGCTGATCGGCGCCATCGCGGGTCAGCAGTGCTCGACCCCGGCGATCACCTCGGTCACCCAGACGGCCCAGAGCTCCGTACCGATGCTCGGTTACACGATCACGTACGCGCTCTCGAACTTCCTGCTGCCGCTGACCGGGCCGATCCTCGTCGGCGTGCTGGGAGCGTGAGAAATGATCGACTTCCTCGACCGGAACATCTTCCAGCCCCACCCCGAACTGCTGGTCTTCATCACCGTGGCCCTCGGCTTCCTCGTCGGGAAGATCCGTTACAAGGCCATCGGGCTCGGTGCCGTCACCGGCTGTCTGATCGCGGGCCTGCTGCTCGGGGCGCAGTTCAAGGTGACGATCGACGGCACGGTGAAGAACCTCTTCTTCACCATGTTCCTCTTCGCCCTCGGCTACAAGGTCGGCCCGCAGTTCTTCCGCGGACTGAGGAAGGACGGCCTGCCGCAGGTCCTCAACGCGGTCGTGGTGTGCGTGACGGGCCTGCTCGTCTGCTGGGGCTTCGCGGCCCTGCTCGGCTACGGCCCCGGCCTCTCGGCGGGCCTGCTCGGCGGGGCCCTCACGCAGTCCGCCGTGATCGGTGTCGCGCAGGACGCCATCGGCAATCTGCCGGGGCTCTCCTCCGGCGACGTCAAGGAGCAGGAGAACCTCGTCGCCATCGGGTACGCGGTCTGCTATCCGCTCGGCACGATCCTGTGCGCGCTGCTCCTCGCGAACATCCTGCCGAAGCTGTACCGCAGGGACATGGCGGCCGAATCCGCCGCGCTCGCCAAGGAGTTGGACGCCCCGGCCGACGATCCCGACCTCGGCGAGGGCTACTACGAGGTGGTCCTGCGGGCCTACACCGTGGAGCGGCCCGACGTGGTCGGCCGCACCATCGACGACTTCGAGAACCAGCAGAGGGAGCTGGGCCGCCGCCTGTACATCACCGGGGTGCGGCGCGACGGCGCCGTCCTGCCGCACGACCAGCGGACCGTGCTGCGCGCGGGCGACGTGGTGGCGATGAGCGCGATCCGCGGCGACCTGGTCACCTACGACGCGCGCACCCACGTCGGCGGCGAGGCCGACGACGTGGAGCTGCTCGGCTACCAGACCGAGACCCTGCACGTCGTCGCCTCGGAGAAGGCCCAACTGGGCAAGACCATCGGGGAGTTGCGGGCGGAGCCCTTCATGGTCGGCGTCTACGTCGACAAGCTGTTCCGCTCCGGCTCCGAGTTCCCCTACCGGCTCTCGACCAAGGTGGAGCGCGGCGACACCCTGATCCTCACCGGGCCCAGGCGTCTGGTGGACCCGGCGGGCAAGGAGATCGGCAGGCCCGTGCCGACGTCCTTCGCCACCGACATGATCTGGGTCGGCCTCGGCATCTTCCTCGGCGGCTGCCTCGGCATCCCCGCGCTGACCGCCGGCGGCGTGCCGATCTCGCTCTCGACGTCGGGGGGCGCGCTCATCATGGGCCTGGTCTTCGGCTGGATCCGCGGCAAGTACCCGACGTACGGCAATGTCCCGCCCGGCGCCCAGTGGTTCATGGACACGCTCGGGCTCTGCCTGTTCGTCGCGGTCGTCGGCATCAACGCGGGGCCGAGCTTCACCAGCGGTCTGTCGACGGCCGGTTGGGGACTCCTCGTCTTCGGCGCCGTCGCCACCGTGATCCCGCTGCTCGTCGGCTTCGTCGTCGGCCACTACGTCCAGAGGATCCGCTTCCCGATCCTGATGGGCGTCCTCGCGGGCGGCCAGACCACCACGGCGGCGATCGGCGCGATCAACGAACAGTCCAAGTCCCAGGTGCCGACGCTCGGTTACACGATCCCGTACGCCGTGTCCAACGTCCTCCTGACCATCTGGGGCGCCGTCATCGTCCTCCTCCACCACTGAGAACACCGGCCTTCTCGGCAGACCTAAGGACCCACCGTGCCCAAGAGCAGCATCTCCCGCGAGCAGATCCACGAGTACTCCCAGCTCTCCCCGTTCGAGCTGAAGAACGTCTTCATCGACCTGGCCCAGAAGGCGCAGGCCGACCAGCCGGGCCAGAAGGACAAGTCGTCGGTCCAGATGCTCAACGCCGGCCGCGGCAACCCCAACTGGGTGGCGACGGGGCCGCGCGAGGCGTTCTACGCGCTCGGCTACTTCGCGCTCTCGGAGTCGCGGCGGGTGTGGACCGCCGACAACCTCGGCGGCATGCCCGAACTGGCGGGTTCCGGCGAGCGGTTCGACACGTTCGTGCGCCGCCACCCCGACCTGCCCGGCATCGAACTCCTGGAGAAGTGCGTCGCGTACGCCGTCGAGCGCTTCGGCTTCGACAAGGACGCCTTCGTCCACGAGCTCACCGACAGCTCGGTCGGCGACAACTACCCGGTCCCCGACCGGATCCTGACCCACACGGAACAGGTCGTCCGCGGCTACCTCGCGGACGAGATGTTCGACAAGAGGCCGCCGAGCGACAACCTGTCGCTGTTCGCGACGGAGGGCGGCACCGCCGCCATGTGCTACATCTTCGACTCCCTCATGAAGAACGGGCTGTTGAAGAAGGGCGACAAGATCGCCCTGATGGTGCCGGTCTTCACTCCGTACGTGGAGATCCCCGAGCTCGACACCTACGAGTTCGACGTCACGTACGTCGAGGCGAACAAGTTCGTCGAGACGGGGGTGCGCGAGTGGCGCTACCCGGAGGAGGAGGTCGCCAAGCTGGAGGACCCGGAGATCAAGCTGCTCTGCCTGGTCAACCCCTCCAACCCGCCCTCGCTGGCGCTGAGTCAGCGCGTCGTGAACCAGATCAAGTCGATCGTCGCGTCGACGAACCCGAACCTCGTCATCGTCACGGACGACGTGTACGGCACCTTCGTGCCGGGCTTCCGCTCCATCGCCGCCGACCTGCCGCGCAACACCCTGCTCGTGTACTCGTACTCCAAGCACTACGGCTGCACGGGCTGGCGGCTCGGCGTCATCGGCCTGCACGACGACAACGTCCTGGACGACATGCTCGCCCGGCTCCCCCAGGAGGCGAAGGACCGGCTGAACAAGCGGTACGGGACGCTGACCCTGGAACCCGAGAAGATCAAGTTCATCGACCGCCTGGTGGCCGACTCGCGGCAGGTGGCCCTCAACCACACGGCGGGGCAGTCGCTGCCGCAGCAGATGATGATGGTCCTCTTCTCCCTCTTCGACATGCTGGAGGAGGGCCAGGCGTACAAGGAGAAGATCCGCGCCATCGTGCGGCAGCGGCTCGACCTGCTCCTCGAAGGCGTCCAGATGAGGATCAGCGACGACGACAAGCGGGCCGGGTACTACATCGAACTCGACCTGCTCGCCGAGGCGGAGCTGGAGTTCGGCAAGGACTTCGCGGACTTCCTGGAGAAGAACTACGAGCCCGTCGACCCGCTGTTCCGCCTCGCCGAACAGACCGGTGTGGTGCTGCTCAACGGCGGCGGCTTCGAGGGCCCGCAGTGGTCGGTGCGGGTCTCCCTCGCCAACCTCGACGACCTGGACTACCTCAAGATCGGCCACCATCTGCGGCAGATCTTCAACGACTACGCGGAGGAGTGGCGGGCGTCGAAGGCCTAGGCGGGCTGTGCCCCGGCCGGGTGGGGGGCTCCGGCCGGGGCACCTGGGGGTGGTGGCTACTTGTAGGCGGCGAACGCCTTGGTGAAGGCCAGCGGCCGCTGCTCGATCGAACTGCAGGTGGGCTGCGCGGAGTTGGAGGTGCCGCCGGGGCAGGCCTTGTCGCGGGTCGAGGACCACATCGACAGCCATCCGATGCCCTTGGCCTTGGCGAACCTCACGAGCTCGGCGGCGTCGTCGGCCTTGAAGACCTCGGTCGTGACGTCGTTGACGCCGATCATCGGGGTGACCGCGACGGCCTTCCACGCGGCCTTGTCGGAGAGGCCGAGCGCGGTCTTGACCTGCTTGTGCGTGGCGGTCGCGGCCCGGGTCGCGTACGTGCCCATGTCGCCGCTGTAGGCGGGCCCGTAGTCCATCGCCATAATGTTGACGGCGGAGGTCTTCACGCCGTTCTTCCTGGCGTTCGCGAGGAGGTCGACGCCCGGCCGGGTCAGCCCCTCGGGCATCACCGGCAGGGTGAACGACACGTCCAGGCCCGGGTGTTGCTTCTGGAGCTTCGCTATCGCCTGGGCGCGGCGGGTGTTGGCGGCGGTGTCCGGCAGGGCCGCGCCCTCGATGTCGAAGTCGACCTTGGTCAGCTCGTACGTGTCGACGACCTTGCCGTACGCCTTGGCGAGGGAGGCCGCGCTGTCGCACTTCAGGCCCAGTTCGGATCCTGCCGCGCCGCCGAAGGAGACGCGGACGTCGCCGCCCTTGGCGCGCAGCGCTCCGATCTGCGAGGCCACCTTGTCGTCGCCGAGGGCGGTGGCGCCGCCCCACAGGGGGTCGCAGCCGCCGCCGGAGGTGACGAAGGCGAGGTTGAACTCCTTGACGCCGGTCTTCTTGGCGGTGTCGAGGAGGTCGTAGGCGGGGGCGAGGGAGGTGTCGACGAAGGGGGCGAACCTGGCGGGGGCCTTGGCGGGGGTCTTCTTCGCCGGGGCGGCCTTGGTCGCGAGGGCCGTTCCGGAGAACAGGAAGGCTCCGCCGCCGACGAGTGAGGCGGCGACGAGGCCGCCGATGACCTTGGAGCGGGTGCGCGTTGTACGGCGGTGCGTGGGGGTCATGGCGTTGCCTGCCTTTTGCTGTGCGGGGGGGTGGGGATGTGACTGCACGCTAGCCGTGCGGGGCGCGACAAAAGGGGTAACTCTGGCTGGTGTTGGGGATCTTAGGGTGCGCTTAAGGGAGAGATCGGGGGTGGTTAAAGGTCGTTCGTCTGCGGGTTGGCGGGGGCTTGTCGCGCAGTTCCCCGCGCCCCTGACGGGGGCGTTCAGCTCGGCCCCTGTCAGGGACGCGGGGAACTGCGCAAGCAACCACGACGCACCCGCAGGCAACACACCACAGGACAACCCCGCAAGGGGCGCGGGGAACTGCGCAAGCGGCCACGACGCACCCGCAGGCAACACACCACAGGACAGCCCCCTCAGGGGCGCGGGGAACTGCGCAAGCAACCACGACGCACCCGCAGGCAACACACCACAGGACAACCCCCTCAGGGGCGCGGGGAACTGCGCAAGCAACCACGACGCACCCGCAGGCAACACACCACAGGACAACCCCCTCAGGGGCGCGGGGAACTGCGC
>NZ_JBVHLZ010000001.1:241839-291195 GCF_055558735.1 Streptomyces sp. NPDC025651 | reverse complement strand
CAAGCGGCCACGACGGGCCCGCACTCGCCCCACCACGGGAGCGCCCCGGTGCCCCCGACCCCCCTCCGCCCCGTGGCGAGCGGCCCGTTGGATCCAGACCCTGACCTCCGCACCGCCCAGCACCGAGCTGCCCACCCGGACGTCGCCGCCCGTCGACTCGGCGAGGCGGCGGACGATGTCCAGGCCGAGGCCCGTCGAGCCGTCCTCACCGGATCCCGCGCCCCGCGCCAACGCCGCCTCGGGATCCGCGATGCCCGCCCCCGCGTCGGAGACGAGGACGATCACCGCGTCCTCACCGCTGTGCACGTCCACGGAGAACGCCGTGCCCTCGCGCGTGTGCCGGAAGACGTTGCCGAGCAACGCGTCGAGCGCGGCGACCAGTTCGGGTCTGGCCACCGGGATGCGGACGGGCCTGTCGACGCCCGCCACCCGCACCTCGCGCCCCTCGTCCTCCGCGAGCGCCGACCAGAAGGCCATCCGCTCCCGGATCACCTCGGCCGCGTCGCAGCCCGCCCCGGGCCCCGTCATGGCCGTCTGCGGCTTGGCGTCCCGCGCGGTGCGGATGATCGTGTCGACCTCGCGCTCCAGCGTCTCGACCGCCGTACGGGTCTGCTCCGCCGCGGGCCCGTCGCCGAGCGAGGCCGCGTTCAGCCGCAGCACCGTCAGCGGCGTACGCAGGCGGTGGGACAGGTCCGCCGCCAGTTCCCGTTCGTTGGCGAGGAGCTGGACGACCTGGTCCGCCATCGAGTTGAACGCCACGGCCGCCAGGCGCAGTTCGGTCGGCCCCTCCTCCGGCACCCGCGCCCCCAGCTTCCCCTCGCCGAGGTCGTGCGCCGCGCCCGCCAGGCGCTTGGCGGGCTGGACCATGCGTACGCCGAGCCGGTCGGCGACCGCCACCGAGCCGATGACGAGCGCGATGCCGACGCCCGCGAGGACCACCCACGCCGTGGTCACGCCGTTGCTGATCTCGTCCTCGGGCACGAAGATCTCCACGACCGCCGTGCCGGAGCTGAGCGCGGTCGGCTGCAGGACCACGAAGCCGCCGGGCACCCCTGTGGTCCTGGCGCGGCCCTCCTTGCGGGTGGCCTCCACGGCCCGCGCCTCGGCTCTGGGGTCGCCGACCTCGAAGGCGGCTGCGTCGCCGACGGCGGGGACGTACACCGCCATCCGCCCGTCGCCGCCGGCCTCGGACGAGGCGACGGCCCGGGTGAGTTCCTCGCGGTCGGTGGTGATGGAGAGGGTGGGGCCCATGCCCGCGCCGTGCCGCTCCGCGTTCGAGATGGCCCTGTCCCTGGCCATCTCCTTGACGACGAGGCCGAGGGGCACCGCGAAGGCCACCACGACCATCGTCGTGACGGCCAGGCACACCTTGACGAGAGCCCATCTCACAGCGGTGGCTCCGGCAGCGGCGGCTCCAGCTTCACGCCGACCCCGCGCAGGGTGTGGAGGTAGCGCGGGCGGGCGGCCGTCTCGCCCAACTTCCGCCGCAGCCACGACAGATGTACGTCGATGGTCTGGTCGTCGCCGTAGCTCTGCTGCCAGACCTCGGCGAGGAGCTCCTTGCGCGGCACGACGACGCCGGGCCGCCCCGCGAGGAAGGCGAGGAGGTCGAACTCGCGCCGGGTCAGGTCGAGCCGCGTCCCGTCCAGCTCGGCCTGGCGGCGCAGCGGGTCGATGGAGAGCCCGCCGACCTGGATGACGTTGTCCGGCGGGGCCTCGCCGGCCGGGACGCGGGCGCGGCGCAGGACGGCGGCCATGCGGGCCGACAGGTGCTCCACGGAGAACGGCTTGGTGAGGTAGTCGTCGGCGCCGTCGTTCAGGAGCCGGACGATCTCCGCCTCGTCGTCCCGCGCGGTGGCGATGATCACGGGGACGTCCGTGATGCCCCGCAGCATCTTCAGCGCCTCCGACCCGTCGAGGTCGGGCAGACCGAGGTCCAGGATCACCACGTCAAAGCGGAAATGGGCGACCTCGCGCAGCGCCTCCAGAGCCGTCCCGACGCTGCGCACGGTGTGCGACGCCTCGGTCAGGTGCCGGATGAGGGCGGAGCGCACGAACTGGTCGTCCTCGACGACGAGCACACTTGCCATGGGCGGCACCGTACGCCATACGGAGGAACGCGGTCCTCCCTGGGACGCCCGCCCCGGGGCAGGGGGCAGGGGGTGTCTCCCCCCGGGTGGCGTGGTGCAGTATGGCCCGCGATGCACAGAGGACTCGTACACACCATCGCGTGGTCGCTCGCCACGGGCGCGGCGGTCACGCTGTCCTGGTGGGGCGTCCACACCGTGATGGCGGGCACCGCCTACGACCCGCCGCGCGCCCTGCCCCTCGCGGGCGACGACGGCGGTGACTCGGACCACGCGAAGCCGCTGGCCTCCTCGACGCACCGCCCCGAGTCCCCGAAGGACGACAAGCCGTCGACGTCGGCGTCGCGGAAGCCGTCGAACTCCCCGGCCCCGGCGAAACCGTCCAGGACCCACCCCGACACCCCTTCCACGCCCCCGCCCACGCGCGCGAGCACCGGCACGGTGAAGAGCTACAACACCGACGGCGGCCGGGTCGTCTTCGACCTGGGCAAGGACTCCGCGACGCTGGTCACGGCGGTGCCCGCGGCGGGCTGGTCGGTGCAGACGTGGAAGCAGGACAAATGGATCCGCGTGGAGTTCACGGCGGGCGCGGCCAAGCTGTCGGTGTTCTGCACCTGGCACGACACCGCGCCGCGGGTGGAGATCAACAAGTACTGAGGCGGCGCTGCGCAGAAGGCCGGGGGCTCACCGGAACACCGAGGACGGCGGCGCCGGCGAGGCGACCGCGCTCGCGTCCGTGACGGCCGCCGCTCCCCCGCTGAAGTCCCTCAGCCCTCGGCCGTGTTCGACCCTTCCTGGGTGCGGGTCGCCCGCGCAGCGCCGGGTCAGCTCGGCCAGGGGCAGCGCACGGTCACTGCCGAGCAGCACGGCGTTGCCGAAGCGCTTGCCGCGCAGCACGGCCGGGTCGGCGACGAGCGCGAGTTCGGGGAAGAGCGCGGCGGCGGTGGCGAGCTGGCCGCGCAGATGCGCGAGCGGGGGGCCGTCGGCGAGGTTGGCGGCGTAGTACCCGCCGGGCTTGAGGGCCCTGCGCACCTCGGTGAGGAATTCCGTGCTGGTGAGGTGCGCGGGGGTGCGGGCCCCGCTGAACACGTCGGCGATGACGAGGTCGGCCCAGCCGTCGGGGACCTTCGCGAGGCCTTCGCGGGCGTCGGTGCCGCGCACCCGCATCCGGGCCTGGGGGTCCAACGGCAGTTCGCGGCGTACGAGTTGGACGAGCGCGGTGTCGCGCTCGACGATCTGCTGGGTGGAGCGGGGGCGGGTCGCGGCTATGTAGCGGGCGAGGGTGAAGGCGCCGCCGCCGAGGTGCAGGGCGTGTATCGGTTTGCCCGGGGGCGCCACGAGGTCGGCGATGTGCCCGATCCTGCGCTGGTACTCGAAGTCGAGGTACGCGGGGTCGTCGAGGTCGACGTGCGACTGCGGGGCGCCGTCCACGAGCAGCGTCCAGGCGCGCGGCCTGTCCCGGTCCGGCATCAGCTCGGCGAGCCCGCCGTCCACCTTCTCGACGACGGCCTCCCGGCCTTCCCGGGACCGCTTGTTCCTTGCCATCAGGCCATTATCGGCGTACGCGGACGAAGCGGCCCGGCGGCGGTGCGGGAACCGTTCAGCGGCAGTTGTCGGCGGCCTCGATGGTGCGGGCCGCCTGGCCGAGCGCGGCCCGCAGGACGGCGGGGTCGGTGACAGGGTCGGTCTCGCCGCCGGGCGGCAGGAGCCAGCCGGTGCCGGCGACCGGCGGCTCGGGGACGGTGGGGCCCGGCGCGGGCGTGGCGTAGACGCTCATGCCGCGCCCGAAGGTCTGGGTGCAGGCGCTGCCCGGCAGGTCCCAGCCGTCGGCGGTGCCGGGCGGCACCAGGAAGCCGAGGGTGTCGCAGCTCCCGTCGTGCAGCACGGGGCCGATGGTGTCGCCCGCGCCGCGGCGCAGGATGTCGACGGCTTCGAGGCCCTGTCTGGCCGGGACCGTGACCAGGTCGCAGCACTCGTCGTCGCAGAGCGCGGCGCCGGGGGGCGGGGCGCTGCCGTCCGGGGTGGGCCAGTGCCGTGCCGTCGTCAGTGATGCCGAGGGCGCGCCGCTCTCCGCCAGGGAGTCGCTGTTCTCCATGCCGACCTCCAACAAGGGGACCCCTCCTCGCGAGTGCGGGAGCCGCGTGGCTCCCGCTCCTCATGGTTCAACGCGCATCGGCGTCAACAGGCACTGCGGCGCGCCGCCGCAAAGGATGGCAGTTCATGGCAGATCCCGGGTGAGATATCCGGTTTGTAGCCAAACTCCGCGTGCCGGGCCCCGATGAGCCGGTACGTTCGTGCTCCGCCGGAACAGGGACAGCCCCGCGGGACCCAGCGCGCGGGCGCGGCGTTCCAGTGCGCGAGCGTGTGCGCGGTCCGGCACGATCCGCACGAGAGGGTCCGGCCATGGCGTCGTCTTCGATGGCATCGTCAACTCAGTCCCCCCGACCGAACCTTGCCTTCCGGGAGCTCCGCGGACAGCGCTCGCCCGGCGAGTTCGCGGCGGCGGTCCGGCGGGCGGCCCGTGAGATCGGCGAGCGGGTCAGCTGCGACGCGCGCTACATCGGGCGCGTGGAAGCGGGCGAGATCCGCTGCCCCAACTACGCCTACGAGCGTGTGTTCCTGCACATGTTCCCGGGCCGGACGCTGACGGACCTGGGGTTCGCTCCCCGCGCGCAGGTGCGCGGAAGGGGGGCGCGCACCGAGTCCGACGAACTCCTCGCCCAGCCCGACCCCACGTGCGGGCCGCAGCACCTGGCCGAGTCCCCGACCCCGACCCCGACCCACTTGTACGAGTCCCATCCGTCCGGGTCCGACCCCCGCGCCTGCGATCCGCACGCGATCCAGACTCACGAGGAGAGCGACGTGCAGCGTCGCGCATTCATGACCGGCTCCACGGCCACCGTGGCCGCCGCCCTGGGGCCCATCGGCCTCACCCTGGGCGGCCAGGCAGAGGCGGCCGCCCTGCGCGGCCGCAGGGTCGGCGAGGCCGAGGTCGGCGCGGTCGAGGCGGCCGTACGCAAGATCAGGCTGCTCGACGACCGGCACGGCGCCGACGGCCTCTACCGGCGCGCCGCCGCTCCCCTGCGCACCGCCTACACCCTGCTCGACGCGGGAACCACCACACGGCAGACGACCTCGGACCGGCTGCACGCGGGCGCCGGTGAGCTGGCCATCTCCGTCGGCTGGCTGGCGCACGACTCCGGGCGCTTCGACGACGCCCGCTCGCACTACGCCGAGGCCCTCGCGACGGCCCGGGTCTGCGGGGACACCGCCCTGGAGGCGCACGCCTTCTGCAACACCGCCTTCCTCGCGCGGGACGCGGGGCGTCCCCGGGAGGCGGTGCGGGCGGCGCAGGCGGCGACCCGCGCCGCCCACCACCTCGGCTCGCACCGACTGCTCTCGCTCATCGCGCTGCGGGAGGCCGGGGGCTGGGCGGGGCTCGGCGACCGCTCGGGCTGCGAGCGGTCGCTGACCCGCGCGCACCTCCTCTTCGACCGCGGTGCCGCCGACGACGACCCGGAGTGGATGACCTTCTACGGCCCGGCCGAGCTTGCGGGCCTGGAGGCGCAGTGCTGGTCGGCTCTCGGCGAGTGGGCGCGGGCCGCGGGGCACGCGCGGCACGCGGCGGCCACCGCCACCTCGCAGACCCCGCAGTTCACCAGGAACATCGCGCTCTACACCGCCGAGCTCGCCGACGACCTGGCCCGCGCGGGGCGCCCGGACGAGGCGGCGACGGCGGGGCTGCGGGTCCTCGCGCTCCTCGACGACGTGCAGTCCTCCCGCGTCCAGTCGATGCTCGCCACGACGGCGCGGGTCCTGCTTCCGCACCGCAGGGTCGCCGAGGTGAGCGGCTTCCTGGAGCGGCACGCCGCGCTGCCGCGGGCCGTGTGACCGGGCGGTGCGGCCGGGCCGTGTGACCGGGCCTAGGACAGGTGGCCCGTCTCGTTCCACGACTCGATGGCGGGCTCTCCGTAGGCCCAGCCCAGGGTCGAGAGGGAGGTCGGGTTGAGGCGGATGCGGGCGGCGAACTCGATGCCGAGGCCCAGCCACCGGGCGCCGATGACGCGCAGGATGTGGCCGTGCGCGAAGACCAGGACGTCGCGGTCGGCGCTCCTGGCCCACCGCACCACCTCGTCCGCGCGCGCGGAGACCTGCTCCAGCGTCTCGCCCTTGGGGACGCCGTCCCGCCAGATGAACCAGCCGGGGCGGATCGCCTGGATGTCGGCAGGGGTCATGCCGTCGTACGCGCCGTAGTCGAACTCCATGAGCGCGTCCCAGGTGGTGGCGCGGTCCCCGAAGCCGGCGATCTCGCAGGTCTCCCGCGCGCGGGAGAGCGGGCTGGTGCGCACCTCGACGTCCGGGAGGCCGTCGTAGGGCGCCCGGTGCAGGCGCTCGCCCAGGAGCTTGGCGCCGCGGCGGCCCTCCTCCAGGAGCGGGATGTCCGTCCTGCCGGTGTGCTTGCCGGACAGTGACCATTCCGTCTGTCCGTGCCGGGCCAGCAGGATGCGGGGTGCCATGGGGAACTCTCCAATGTCGTACGCGTGAACCTCGGGCGACGCGCCCCGACGGGGCCTTTGCCGCTTTTGCGGGCGGTTGCGCGCCCGCCTTTCCATCATCACCCACCTGCGATCAGGTGCTCGTCGGGCCTGGCAACCCGGCTGCCGATCTCTGCGTCTAAGACCACCGGGGGACGCCCCGAACGACCTTCGCGTACGCCGTAAAGTGAGCCCGCGGCGTACGCCGCGTGAACAGAGATGATGGGGGAACGACCGGATGCCGAAGACCGCCGCACCGGGCACCGGGGGCATAACCGGGCACCGGCTTCGCTGGTGGACGGAGCTGCCGCTCATCGTGCTGGTGTACGCCGCGTACTCGGGGGGCCGGCTCCTGGCCCGCGGTGACGTGTCCACCGCCGTCGACCACGGCGTCGGCATCCTCGAGGTCGAGCAGTTCCTGCGGCTCGACGCGGAGAGCCCGCTGAACCGTCTCTTCACCGCCAACGCCTGGATCGGCGTCCCCGCCGACTTCTGGTACGCCTCGCTGCACTATCTCGTCACGCCCGCCGTGCTGATCTGGCTCTTCCGCAGCCGGGCGGTCCACTACCGCGCCGCGCGCGCGTGGCTGATGATCTCCACCCTGATCGGCCTGGTCGGCTTCACGCTGATGCCGACCTGTCCGCCGCGGCTGCTCGACGCGAGCCACGGCTTCGTCGACACCATGGCGCAGTTCAGCGGCTACGGCTGGTGGGGCGGCGAGGCGAGCGCGCCCCGTGGCCTGGGCGGCATGACCAACCAGTACGCGGCGATGCCCAGCCTGCACGTGGGGTGGGCGCTGTGGTGCGGCGTGATGCTGTGGCGGCACGGGCGCTCGCCGCTGACCCGGGTGGCCGCGGTCGCCTACCCGCTGATCACCACGCTCGTCGTGATGGGCACCGCCAACCACTACTTCTTCGACGCCCTCGCGGGCGCCGCCGTGATGGGGGTCGGGCTGCTCCTGGTGCGGCCCGTGCAGCGGCTCACGGATCCGGTCATGGCCCGGCTGCGGGCGCGTTTCGAGCGGCCCGCCGAGGGCTCCTCCGCCACAGAGTCCTCAATTGTCAGTGCCGGGTGCCAGACTTCGGCGGGTGAGCGAATTCCCCGACAGCGCAAGCAGAGTGCCGGCTCCGGCGCCGAGCCCGGCGCCCACCCCGCCGAAGCGGGGGACGGCGCTGCGGCACCAGCTCGCTGAGCTGCGCGGCCCCGACGTTCCCGCGCGGCCCCTGGACGCCCGCGCCCTCGCCGCGCTCGCGGCCAACCCCGGGTGCAGACGGCGCGCGCTGCTCGACGGCGCGGGTGTGGACAAGACCGCGCTCGCGCAGTCGCTCGGCTCACCGTCCGGCTTCGGCCAGTCCCAGTTCGCGTTCATGCGGGGCAACGCCTTCGAGGCGCGGGTCAAGGCGGACGGCGGCGCGGAGCTGCTGCGCCTGACGCATGCGCGCCTGGGCGGCGGCCCCGAGCCGGTGCCGGGCGGGTCCGCCGTCCCCGACCTGTCGGCCGCGGGCCCCGAGGGCCGCGCGGCGCGCACGGCGCTCGCGCTGCGCGAGGCCACGGAGTCCGGCGGCTGGACGCTCCTCGACCACCCGATGCTGGCCCTGGACGTCGCGGGGACCCCTGCCTTCCTGGAGCCGGACGCGGTGGTGGTCCAGCCGGACGGCGGCTGGGCGGTCGTGGAGATCAAGTCCTTCCCGATGATCGACGGTTCGGCGGACGCGGCGAAGGTGGGCGCGGCCGCCCGCCAGGCCGCGGTGTACGCCCTGGCCCTGGAGCGGGTGGCCGAGCGCATGGACCCCGCGCCCCGCATCCGGCACCACGTCCTGCTGGTCTGCCCCAAGGACTTCTCGAACCTCCCCACGGCGTCCGCGATCGACGTCCGCAAGCAGCTGTCGGTGACCCGGCGCCAGTTGGCCCGCCTCACCCGCGTCGAGGACATCGCGGCGCAGCTCCCCGAGGGCACGAGCTTCGACGTGCGGCGCCCGGCGGCCGAGCTGACCGCGGCGGTCGAGTCGGTCCCCGCGACGTACGCCCCCGAGTGCCTGGCCGCCTGCGAGCTGGCCTTCCACTGCCGGGACCGCGCCCGCGAGCAGGGCGAGGTGACGTCCCTGGGCCGCGCGATCCGCGGCGAGCTGGGCGGCCTGACCACGATCGGCGAGGTCCTCGCGGCGGCGAACGGCTCCGCGGGCGACCCCGCGGACCCGGCGGTGGCGGCGCTGCGCAGGGCGACGGGGCTGCGGGCCGAGGCGCTGGCGGGCGCGGGCGTCCCCGGGGGCACGGCATGCTGAGCCTCGCGTCGCATCCGATGCCGCCGGGGCGCGCGGCCGGTCCGCGGGCAGAGAGGTGCCAGAGCACATGTCGCTGATCGACGGCCTCGCCCGGCTGGAAGCCGCGGAGACCGGACGTGCGCAGCCCCGCGCGACGGTCCGGCACCGGCACATCTCCCGGCGCCCCCTCGTCCTCGTCCCCCTGACCACCGCGGGCGAGGCGGGCGCGCCCCTCGGCGCGCTGGTCGGGACGGAGCGGACCTCGCCCCGGCTCCTCGTCGTCCCGCAGCCCCGCGACCGCGACCTCCGCTTCACCTTCCTCGCGCAGCTCGCCGAGGTCGTCCTGCCCTACGTCGACTCGTTCGCGGACGACGTCGAGGCCGCCGAGCGCAATGAGACGGATCCCGAGACCGGCAAGCGCGTCAAGGTCGAGGTCGAACTGTGCGCGGACGCCCCGCAGTTGATCGTGCCCAGCCGCGCCGGCATCGAGTTCGTGCGGCTCCTCGGCCGCTCCATGCGCTTTCGCCGCACCGCCGAGCAGGACCCCGAGGCGCCCTACCCCGCCCCGCCCCGCGTCCCGCTGCTCGGCCGCTGGCTCACGCACTTCGGGGAGCGCGCCCGCGTGCCCGGATCCTGCCTGCTCACCGCCATGACCGAGCTGCTCGCGCGGCACTGGGCCACCGGCCAGTCCAGCCTGGAGGACCAGCACCTGGGCGCGCTGCTCGCCTGGATCGAGGCCCCGGAGGGCACCTCGGGCGCCGCGGCCGCGCTCCGTGCCGAGCTCGGCCGCGACAAGACCGGCCAGCTGCTCTGCCCGCCCGCGGGCCCCGCCACGGACCCGGCGTTCGACAACGACCTCCTGGCCCCGGCCATGGAGCGCTACGACCGCGCGCGCACCGCCCTGGCCGCCGCCGAGGACGGCGTCGAGGCGGACGAGCGGCTGGCCCGACTGACCGCCGCCGAGCGGGATATCCACGCCCTGATCGACAGCAGGACCCGCCCCACCTGGGACGCGGTGTGGCGCGGCCTCGACGCCCTGTGCACGCTCCCCGAGGCGGCGCACGCCGCCGACCGCTGGACCCGCGACCGCTGGTCGTTCACCGGCCACCGCGACCGCGTCACGGCGGGCGAGCCCCCGCAGCCCCGCATCGACGACGCGATCACCGCGGCGAACAAGCTGGCCGCGCGCGAGCGCGAACAGGCCCGCCTGGACGCCCAGGAGGCCCTCGACGACCCCCTGGTGATGGCGGGCCGCCGCCTCGCGGGCGAGGCCTTCGCCGGCGAGGTGACGGAGGTCGTCATGGCGTACAGCGAGGCCAGGAGCCCGAGGCCGCGCCCGCTGATCACCGTCCGCACGGACGACCGGCCGCACCTCGGCGAGCGCACGAAGGTGTACCGCGCCCTCCAGGGCAAGCCGCAGACGGCGGAGTTCGTCGCGTACGAGGGTGAGGGCGTCGTCGTGCTGCGCCTCACCGACAAGATGGGCCGCGGCAAGGAGCCCGACGCGGGGTCCGTCCCCGCCAAGGGCGACCGGATCTGCTGGACGCTCTTCGAGCACGAGCAGCGCGGCGGCCCCAAGCTGCCGGATCCCGAGGACACCCCGTGGACGCACGGCGGGCCACCCGCCGACAGCGCGGACGCCACGGAGAGCCCCGACCCCGTGACCGCGGAGGACACCCTGTGATGCAGCTCGCCCCGCCCGCGGGCGGCACCTTCGACCCCGGCGCCGAGGCCACGCGCGCCACCGACGCGATCCTCCACGACACGCTGCACGGCACGCACCGCGGCGTCGTGGTCGACTCGCCGCCCGGCGCGGGGAAGTCGACGCTCGTGGTCCGCGCGGCCCGCGAACTGGCCGCGGCGGGACGCCCGTTGATGGTGATCGCACAGACGAACGCGCAGGTGGACGACCTGGTCCTGCGCCTCGCCGAGAAGGACCCCGAGCTGCCGGTCGGCCGTCTGCACAGCAGCGATCCCGACCCGTACGACAAGGCGCTCGACGACCTGGCGAACGTGAGGAAGTCGACGAAGGCGGGGGACCTCGCGGGCCTGGACGTGGTCATCTCGACGGCCGCGAAGTGGGCACACGTCAAGGCCGACCAGCTCGACGCGCCATGGGGGCACGCCATCGTCGACGAGGCGTACCAGATGCGCTCGGACGCGCTGCTGGCCGTCGCGGGGCTCTTCGAGCGGGCGCTGTTCGTGGGCGACCCGGGGCAGTTGGACCCGTTCTCGATCGTCGGCGCGGAGCAGTGGGCCGGGCTTTCGTACGATCCCTCGGCCTCCGCGGTGACCACGCTCCTGGCCCACAACCCCGAACTGCCGCAGCACCGCCTGCCGGTGTCGTGGCGGCTTCCGGCGTCGGCCGCGCCGCTCGTCTCGGACGCCTTCTATCCGTACACGCCCTTCCGCAGCGGCACGGACCACGGCGACCGGTCGCTGAACTTCGCGGTCCCTTCGGACGGTTCGGGGCCCGACCGGGTGATCGACGAGGCGGCGCGGGCGGGTTGGGGCCTGCTCGAACTCCCCGCGCGGAACACGCCGCGCACGGATCCGGAGGCGGTCCGCGCGCTGGCCCAGGTCGTCCGCCGCCTCCTGGACCGCGGCGGGGCGGCCACCTCGGAGCGGAGCCCCGACCCGGCCCCTCTCACCGCCGACCGCATCGCCGTCGGCACGGCCCACCGCGACCAGGCGGCGGCGGTCCGCGCGGCCCTCGCGGACCTGGGCGTCACGGACGTCACGGTGGACACGGCGAACCGCCTCCAGGGCCGTGAGTACGACGTGACGGTCGTCCTGCACCCGCTCTCGGGCCGCCCGGACGCCACGGCCTTCCACCTGGAGACGGGCCGCCTCTGCGTCCTGGCCTCCCGCCACCGCCACGCCTGCATCGTGGTGTGCCGAGCGGGAGTCACCGCTCTGCTCGACGACCACCCGTCGACGGAGCCGGTCCAACTGGGCGTCACGGTCAAGTTCCCGGACGGGTGGGAGGCAATGATGTCCACGTGGGATCACTGGTCCGAGCACCGGGTGGTATGGCGTCCCTGACCGCCACTCCGCCACCCGCTCGGCAGGCGATCAGCGTGGCGCCGCCCGGTTCGCCGGACGGAGTCCGGCACGCCGCCGGAGGCGGCCGATGGAAACAGCCCGGATGGGTGGGAGGCGAACCACGCGGTTCTCGCGCGCCTCTCGGAACACCGGGCGGCATGGCCCCGTCAGGGGCGCGGGGAACTGCGCGCTCGGCCCTCGAAAAGCCGCAGACGCGTCTGCGGGGATCTCGGCAGACGCGTCTGCGGCTTCTTCGTGGTTGCTCGCGCAGTTCCCCGCGCCCCTGACGGGGCCCGAGGCCCACTTGCAGGGCGAGGGACAATGAGAGACGGCCGGGCCCCGGACGGACGGCCCGCACCGTACGAGGAGGACACACCATGGCGGAGCCCGAGCCGCGGCCCCGGACCGAGCGGCGCATGCGACCCGCTCCCCTGCTCTTCGAACCGGCGGAGGCCGCCGGCGACCCCGAGCACTTCTTCGATCTGGAGTCGATCGAGGACCCCCGGGAGCTCCTCGAACGGGCGACCGAGCTGACGCACGCCTTCCGTGCCGCGACGGACCGGTCCATCGAGTTCCAGGCCATCGCGGCCGCCCAGCTCGCCGACCCCCGCCGCTTCGACCGCCTGACGCCCGCGCTGATCGCGGAGCGCGCGGACTGGACCGAGGACTACGCCAAGAAGATGGTCGAGTTCGGGCGTGACCTGCTGCGCGGAAGCGTGGAGAAGCAGGGCTGAGGGGACCGAGGGACCGGCACGGGGGGTCAGAAAGATCATCTGGCATATGCCAGGAGGGCAAGGTACCCCACCCCACCCCTTGTTGTCCCGATTTCTAGCAACTCTCAGAAATGGAACGCTCACTACCGGTAGATGTAACCGCCATGAGCAGCAGCACCCCCCTCCACGCCCCTGCCGCGCCCTCCACGGCCCCGTCCCCCACCGGGCCCGCCCGCGGCGCCTGCGACGTCACCGCCGAAGGAGCCGCCTGGCTCGCCTCCGCGGAAACGTATCCGCGCAGCGCCCTGGCCCACTGGCGCACCCACCCCACGGCCCCCGCCGTCCTGCCCTGCGGCTCCGCCTTCGACGTGGTGAGCGTGCCCGCCGTCTTCGGCCGGCGGATGCTCGACCGCTTATGGGAGGAGGGCCCCGGCTCGGGCCCCGTCGCCGTCCACCGCGGCCGCATGCTGCTCTTCGCCGCCCCCGGCACCGCCCAGCGCCTGCCCTCGCTCCTGGAGTGGGAGGAGTGGGGCCGCGCGGTCCCCTCCGCGCTCTGCCACGGCACCGGCGACGCCGTCACCGTGCCGCCGCCCACCGCGGGCGCCGCGGGCGTCACCACCACGGCCGACCGGCTCGACTCCCGCTGGCTCGTCGCCCCCGACACCCGCCACCCCTGGCTGCCGGGCCCCGAGGTCATGCTCTGGGCCTGCGTACGGGCGGCCAGGGCCGCCGCGGGATCCGCGGTGCGCATATCGATTTTTCCTGGCGGCGATCAGGGTGCTAAGGTCTACGACGTCAGCAGGCGCCGCTAGCTCAGTTGGTTAGAGCAGCTGACTCTTAATCAGCGGGTCCGGGGTTCGAGTCCCTGGCGGCGCACAGACAGTGAGAAGCCCCTCGCGTAAGCGAGGGGCTTCTCGCATGTCCGACGGCTGATGCCCGGCAGCGGCCTCAGCCCGCCGTGACCTTCACCGTCCACGCCCCCGAGGACGTCCGCCCCTCCACCTCGACGCGTACGTCGGTACCGGGCACCGTGAAGCTCTCCCCCGCCCGCACCGGAGCGTCCGCCAGCTGCGGATAGACCGAGTCGCCCCAGCAGGACTCGGACTCCGGGTGGGCGTCGACGACCTCGATCGGGCCCCCGCCCGACGCCGTCTCGTTCCGCACCTCGTAGACGAGCACGCCCTCCGTGCACGTCGCGTGGTCGTTGCCCGCGGACCCCCGCGCCTCCAGGGCGATCGCCGAGTCCCGGCCCGTGCGGACCACCGCCAGCTTCGTGCCGCCGAGCGCCCCGGGCGCGGGCGACGCCGACAGCGGCTCCAGGGTCAGCCGCTCCGTGCCCGCGCCCACGCACCGCACCTGCCGCGGCTCCAGCCAGCCCAGCTTCCACTTGTGCCAGCCGAAGAGGTCGGGGGCGAGGCCGAACTGGCTGCCCATGACGTCCCAGTCCCCGACGTAGGTGTCCCAGTCGCCCTTGCCGTCGGTCGGCCGGTGGTAGAGGTCGGGCAGGTCGAAGACGTGGCCCGTCTCGTGGGCCAGGACGTTGCGGTCCGGCGGGTGGCGCTCGAAGACCGTGACGATGCGCCGGATGTCCGTGCCGTCGGCCCGCATCGGCCGGTCGAAGTTCACGACCTTCGTGGCGTCCGAGTCGACGCCCGGCGCGTCCGGGTCGGCGACGAAGTAGACGATGTCGTACCGCGAGAAGTCCACGTGCGGATCGGCGGCGGCCACCGCGTCCCGCAGATAGGCGCTGCGCCGCTGCGCGTTCCAGTCGCGCTGTATGGCGTACGAGAGGGAGTCCTCCGGCATCTCCACCCATGTGCGCTGGGGGTGCGGGGCCAGCTTGAACCTGCCGTACGAGGCGCGCTCGAAGAACTGGCTGGTGGCCGGGAAGTAGTCGGCGGTCAGCTCCTCGGGGGTCGTCAGCGGCGGGGAGTCGGGAAAGGAGAGGAAGACCATCACCGCGTTCAGGGTCCTGGTCGGCCGCGGGTAGGCGGTGTTCCAGGTGTCGAGGCCCTCCGAGTGGTGCGCGGCGGTGCGGCGCAGGGCGCACGGTCCCGCCGCGGACTCGGCGATCGCGGGGCCCGCGACCAGGGAAGTGGCGGCCAGGGCGGTCAGTGAGGTGAGGAGCGCCGCGGTGGTGCGCAGACGGGAGTTCTCCCCTCCACGAGTGAGTCCCCAAGGGGGGAGCTGACGCGGCACGTCGACCTCCGGGTGCGGAATGCGGGACACCCCACCCACCCTGTGATGTTTTGTTGAACTTCGCCCTGTTTGTCTGGCCCTTCCGAGTGACCGACGGGCGAGGGGGCGACACCCCGACCGCTCATCGATCGTCACAAGCGATCGGGTCACAACGGAACCAGTTCAATGCCGAGCAGAAACGATCTGCCGTCGGCGGTGGCCCCCACCCGGCCCGGTGGCGCGGCTGGAACGCGTCTCTGGCCTGCCTCTATGATCGGTCCACTTTCCTGCGCGGGCCCGGCCCCCATGCCACCGCCAGCCACCTGCCCGCCGCCCGACGAGACCTGTCCGAGCACAAACTGCACTGCAGGAGCAAGCGGTGAACGGAACGTCCGAAGGGCCCACCCACCCCACGGCAGTCACATCGCCCGGCCGAGCCCGCCCCACCTTCTCGGGCCGCCGCACCCCGGAGCGGCCCACCCCCGAGCGGGCCGACTACCGCGGCGCCTTCAGAGCCGCCCCTCTCCCCCTGGCCGTCGTCGACGGCGAAGGGTTCGTCGTCGACGCCAACGACGCCCTGACCGCCCTCCTCGGCGCGCCCCCCGACGCGCTCACCGGACGCATCGCCGCGGACCTGGTCGACCTGGCCTCCGACGCCCGCACCTGGCACGCGTACCGCGAGGTGCTCCGCGGCCGGCAGGCCAAGCTGCGCTGCACCCGGCGCCTGAAGCACCCCGACGGGCACTCCCTGTGGGTCCAGGTCACCGTCTCGCCGATGCCGACGCCGGAGCCCGCGGTCCGGGGCTCCGGCAGGACCGTGCTGCTCGCCGTCGCCGACATCAGCGCGCGCCGCGAGCTGCAGGCCCGGCTGCGCCACGTACAGATGCACGACCCGGTGACCCGGCTGCCCAACCGCAACCTCTTCTTCGAGCGCCTGGCCGCCGCGCTGGAGGCGGGTGCGTACGACGACACGAGCACCGGCAGGATCGGGCTCTGCTATCTCGACCTCGACGGATTCAAGGCGGTCAACGACACCCTCGGCCACCGCATCGGCGACCGGCTGCTCGCCGCCGTCGCGGAGCGGCTCACGCGCTGCGCCGACCAGGCCGGGTACGGCAGGGCGGCGGCGCCGCTGGTCGCACGCCTGGGCGGCGACGAGTTCGCGCTGCTCGTCGAGGACTCCACCGGCACGGACCAGCTGGCGGATCTCGCCGAGACGGCCCTGAAGGCCCTGCAGGAACCGTTCGACCTCTCCGGGCAGCGGCTCTCCGTGTCGGCGTCCATCGGCGTCGTCGAGCGGCGCGCCGCCGGCACCACCACGACGGGGCTCATGCAGGCCGCCGACACCACGCTGTACTGGGCGAAGACCGACGGCAAGGCGCGCTGGACCCTCTTCGACCCCGAGCGCAACGCCCACCGCATGACCCGCCAGGCGCTCTCCAGCTCGCTGCGGCCCGCCGTCGAGCGCGAGGAGTTCGTCCTGGACTACCAGCCGCTGGTGGGCCTCGACGACGGGGGCGTACGGGGCGTGGAGGCGCTGGTGCGGTGGCGGCATCCGCAGTTCGGACTATTGACGCCGAATCGGTTCATCGGATTGGCCGAGGAGGACGGGTCGATCGTGCAGCTCGGCCGCTGGGTGCTGCGCAGCGCCTGCCGCCAGGCCCGGCGCTGGCAACTGGCGCACCCGGAGCGGGAGCCGGTGTTCGTGAGCGTCAACGTGGCGGTGCGGCAGGTGTGGGACTCCGACCTCGTCGCGGATGTCGCGGAGATCCTCGCCGAGACCGAACTCCCCTCCGAGCTGCTCCAGTTGGAGCTCACCGAGTCCGCCGTCATGGGGTCGGCGGGGCGGCCGCTGCAGGCCCTGCAGGCGCTCAGCGACATGGGGGTGCGGATCGCCATCGACGACTTCGGCACGGGGTACTCGAACCTGGCGTACCTGAGCCGGCTTCCGGTGTCCGTGCTGAAGCTGGACGGGTCCTTCGTACGGGGTTTCCAGTACGAGGAGGGCGAGGCGCACGTCAATCCCGCCGACGAGATCATCGTCGAGGCCATGGTGCAGCTTGCGCACCGGCTCGGGCTGACGGTGACCGCGGAGTGCGTCGAGACCGCGTCCCAGGCCGCGCGGCTGCGGAAGATCGGGTGCGACACGGGGCAGGGGTGGCTGTACTCCCGCCCCGTCCCGCCGGATCGTATCTCCGTGCTGTTGCGTGGGGGTGGGGCCTGAACCGCCGGTTCGCGGCGGCCTTCTACGGCCAGGGGCCTCTCCAGCCAGGGCCTTCTACGGCTTCGGCAGACCGTACGCGTCCGCCATCAACTCGTACGAGCGCAGGCGCACTTCGCCGCTGTGCGCGTTGCCCGTGATCATCAGCTCGTCGGCGCCCGTGCGCTTGGCCAGGTCGTCCAGGCCCGTGCGGACCTGGTCGGCGGTGCCGTGGATGACGTTGGAGTTCCAGCTGGTGACGAAGTCCCTTTCCGCCTCCGTGAAGTGGTGCGCCGCCGCCTCCTGTGGGGTGGGGACGAGGCCGGGGCGGCCGGTGCGCAGGCGGATCATGTTCAGGGCCGCGGCCCTGACCTGGCGGCGCGCCTCGTCCTCCTCGTCGGTGGCGAGGGCCGAGACGCCGATGAGGGCGTACGGGGCGTCGAGGACCGCGGAGGGCTTGAAGGACTCGCGGTAGAGGTCGAGCGCCGGGATCGTGTTCTGCGCCGAGAAGTGGTGCGCGAAGGCGAACGGCAGGCCGAGGACGCCGGCGAGGCGGGCGCTGAAGCCGGAGGAGCCGAGCAGCCAGATCGGCGGGCGGTGGGTGGACTGCACGCCGCCGGGCGAGGTCCCCTGGACGGGCCCGGGGACCGCGTGGATGCGGCCGTAGGGGTGGCCGTCGGGGAAGTCGTCGTCCAGGAAACGGGTCAGCTCGGCGAGCTGCTGCGGGAAGTCGTCGGCCCCTTCGTTGAGGCGGTCCGTGCGGCGCAGGGCCGCGGCGGTGGCGCCGTCGGTGCCCGGCGCGCGGCCGAGGCCCAGGTCGACGCGGCCGGGGGCCATCGCCTCCAGAGTGCCGAACTGTTCGGCGATGACGAGCGGGGCGTGGTTGGGCAGCATGACGCCGCCCGAGCCGAGCCGGATGCGGTCCGTGTGGGCGGCGAGGTGGGCCAGGATCACGGCGGGCGAGGACGAGGCGACGCCCGGCATGGAGTGGTGCTCGGCCACCCAGTAGCGGTGGTAGCCGCGGCTCTCGGCGAGCTTGGCGATCTCGACGCTGGTGCGCAGGGCGTCGGTGGCGGTGCGCCCCGCGCCGACGGTGACCAGGTCGAGCACGGACAGCGGGACGGGCGCGGTGCCGTGCCGCTCGCCGCGGATGCCGTCGTCGGTCGTGTCCACTGTCACTGGGGGTGCCTCCTGCGCTGCGTACGTACGTCTCCTGGGTACGGGAGAGCCAACAGGAGGCACACTCCGTTTTATTCCCCGCACGTCGGGCCGCCCGCGCGTACCACTCCGCCCACGCGTGCCACTACCGTGCCTGCCATGGCTGATCCGCTGAAGACCCTCGTCGACGGAGTCGAGGTCGAGGTGCCCAACACCATCCCTGACATCCGCGCCGCCCTGCCCGAGGACCGGCGCGCGGAGTTCGACCGGGCCATCAACGAAGCCGGGGTCGACGAGATCCACGCCGTGATGCGGCACTGGATGCTGGAGGCCGTGCCCGATCCGGACGCGGAGGCCCGCCTCGCGCGCCTGGCCTCCGACGAGGCCGAGAGGCGGGGCACGTCGTGAGCCCTCGCCACCGCAGGGCCCACCGCGTCACCTACGCGCCGCCCGCCGACGACACCCTCGCCAAGATGGGCGACGCCGACACCTTCCGGGCCGCCCTCGCGCGCACCGTGGGCCGCGATCCGTACGGCCACGGGTCGACGCCCGTCCGGGACGACCCGGACCGCAGGGAGGCGACGGTCAACGGCGCCATCGTCCTCTACTACGTCTCCGGGTCGGTCCAGACGTTAACCGTGGTCAGACTGATCCTCAGCCCTTGACCTGGACCAGCGGTTCCTTCGTGAACAGGGAGCCCAGCGCCGGGGCGTTGACCCTGCGCTGGGCCAGGCGCAGGGCCTCCCAGACCGTGACCTGGTTCGCCGTCAGGACGGGCTTGCCGACGGCCTCCTCCAGCTCCCGCACGTACGCCGCCGTGTGCAGGGCCGTGTCCGGCAGGAGGAGCGCCTGGGCGTCCGCGTGGTCGCCCTCGCGGGCCAGCGCGTGGACCTCGTCGCGGCCCCAGGTGCCGACCTCCACCGCCGTGATGATGCCGCTCCCGCGGACCGACACGACCTCCGCGCCCGCCGCCTTCAGGAAGGCCGAGAAGTGACCCGCCACGTCCTGCGGGTACGTCGCCGCGACGGCGACGCGGGTCGCGCCCACCTCGCGCAGGGCGTGGGCGAAGGCGAACGAGGTCGAGGACGCGGGCAGGCCCGCCGCCCGCGCCAGGCCCCGGACCTGCTCGTGGGCGCCCTCCCAGCCGAAGACGAAGCTGGCGCTGGTGCACGCCCACACCACGGCCTCCGCGCCGGAGAGCCGCAGCTCCTCGACGCCTGCCGCCAGCCGCTCGGCCGAGCCCATCTCCAGGAGCGCGTCGACCCGGTGCGCGTCCTCGCCGATGTCGGTGTGGACGACCTGCAGCCGGATGTCGCTGCCGAGCATCTGCTCCATGCGGGGGTAGTCGTCCTCGGCCGAGTACCCCGGGTAGAGAAATCCGAGTGCCGTCACGTCCAGCCTCCTCCTTCTGCGGTTGGCCCTGCGGGCGGTCCTTCGGGCAGGCCCTGCGCGGGCGGTGGCGCGGGCGGGTCCAGCGTGCTCGCGCCCGGCCGCGCCCCCGGATCGATCAGCGCCTGATAGGGCCCTACCGCACGGGTACCCAGCCGGCGCAGCGCGGACCACATCGTCACCTGGTTCGCGGAGATCACCGGCATGCGCAACTCCGCCTCCAGCTGCGGGATGACGTCGTACGTGGGCAGGTTCGTACAGCTGATGAACAGGGCGTCGACGGAGCCGTGGACGGCGCGGCGCGCCATGTCCGCCACGTCCCGGTAGGGGACCTTCCAGATGTGCCGGGTCAGGCCCAGATAGGCGCGGCCCACGACGGTGACCCCGGACTCGGCCAGGTACTCCTCCAGGGACTGGGTCACCGACCAGGTGTAGGGCGTGACGAGGGCGATGCGGCGGGCGCCCAGTTCGTCGAGCGCCTCCAGGAGCGCGCCCGAGGTGGTCACCGAGGCGACCGCGCCCTCGCGCGTCATGGCCTCGCACATCGCGCG
The DNA here is from genome assembly GCF_055558735.1 of Streptomyces sp. NPDC025651. Classification (NCBI taxonomy): domain Bacteria; kingdom Bacillati; phylum Actinomycetota; class Actinomycetes; order Kitasatosporales; family Streptomycetaceae; genus Streptomyces; species Streptomyces sp. NPDC025651. The sequence goes on along the minus strand of NZ_JBVHLZ010000001.1, from coordinate 271,078 downwards.
CTCACCGGCGGTGCCGCCGACGAAGCTGCCCGACGTACAGGCGTACGCGAGGACTTCGGGCTCGGCGGCGGTCAGCGCGCGGACCGCCTCGGCGAGCGTCTCGTGCTCGCTGACCAGGCGGGCCAGGTCCAGGCTCACCTCGACGGGCACGTACGGAGTACGGGTCAGGTGCAGGGAGACCTCGTCCGGGATCCACCGCCACAGTTCGCGGTCGAGGGCGAAGTCGAAGGGCGCGACGACACCGACACCTCGTTGTGGGTGCGGTCCGCCGAGGAAGGAGACGTCCATGAGCAGGCCCCAAGTTCGTGCGTGGTGATGTGAGGGACCGGCCGGGGGCCGGGACGAGCGATGCCGGCGACGCGCCGGGACGTCGGGACGGGGAGATCTGCGCGGCGTGCCGCACAGAGGGTGCGAGCGGTCGCACGGAGAGTACGCGATTGTCGGGATGCCGGAACGGCAGAGCCTCTGTTGACGAAGGTAGGTTCGGGTGCCAGCGTGGTCAATCCGCACATCTCAGACGGCCGAGCCGTACCTCTTCAGGGAAGCGGAACCTCATTGCGAAACGGTTTCCCCACGATGTCCGAAGCGCAGTCGGAAGCGTCACCCGAAACGACCGTCCTCGTCCTTGACGCGGGGCCGCCCACACCACCGCCCCGGCTCGGCAGCCTGACCGGGCGCGCCCGCGTCCTGCACGCGGACGAGACCACGCTCGCCGGGCAACTGCCGCTCGCCGACGTGCTGTTGGTGTGGGACTTCACCTCGGACGCGGTGCGCCGCGCCTGGCCGGGTGAGGGCCGCAGGCCGCGCTGGGTGCACACCGCGAGCGCGGGCGTGGACCATCTGATGTGCCCCGAACTCGCCGCGTCCGACACGCTGGTGACCAATGCGCGCGGCGTCTTCGACCAGCCCATCGCGGAGTACGTCGCCGCCCTCGTCCTGGCCATGGCCAAGGATCTGCCGCGCACCCTGGAGCTGCAGGGCGAGCGCTCCTGGCGCCACCGCGAGACACGGCGGATCTCCGGCACGCGCGCGTGCGTGGTGGGCTCGGGGCCGATCGGGCGGGCGATCGTCCGCACGCTGAAGGCGCTCGGCATCACCACCGCGCTGGTGGGCCGCACCGCGCGCGCCGGGGTGCACGCCTCCGAGGACCTCGACCGGCTGCTCTCGCGCGCCGACTGGGTGGTGTGCGCGGCGCCGCTCACGGACGAGACGCGCGGCATGTTCGACGCGCGGCGCTTCGGCGTCATGCAGCCGTCGGCGCACTTCATCAACATCGGGCGCGGCCCGCTCGTCGTCGAGGACGACCTGGTGGCCGCCCTGTCCAAGCGGTGGATCGCGGGCGCGGCCCTCGACGTCTTCGAGCACGAGCCGCTGCCCGGGGAGAGCCCGCTGTGGACGGCGCCGGGGCTGATCGTTTCTCCGCACATGAGCGGCGACACGGTCGGCTGGCGGGACGAACTGGGCGCGCAGTTCCTGGAGTTGTACAAGGCCTGGGAGTCCGGCCGGCAGCCGGTGAACGTGGTCGACAAGAAACGTGGGTATGTCCCAGGGCATTGATCACTCCCCGAGATCATCCCCGACTGCCTCCTGAGGAGCGTGCATGACCGAGCTCACGGATCTCACCGCCGTACAACTCGTCGACGGCTACCGCAAGGGCGAATTCAGTCCGGTCGACGCGACCCGTGCCGTGCTCCGCCGGGCCGAGGAGACCCGGGCCGCGGTGAACGCGTTCGTGCGGATCGAGGCGGAGTCGGCCCTGGAGCAGGCCGCGGCGAGCGCGGAGCGGTGGCGGCGCGGTGAGCCGCAGGGCCTGGTGGACGGCGTGCCGGTGTCCGTGAAGGATCTGCTCCTGCTGCGCGGCGGGCCGACGCTGCGGGGGTCGAGGACCGTGCGCGCGCAGGGCAGTTGGGACGAGGACGCCCCTTCGGTCGCCCGGCTGCGGGAGCACGGCGCGGTCTTCGTCGGCCGCACGACGACCCCGGAGTTCGGCTGGAAGGGCGTCACGGACAGCCCGCAGAGCGGCGTCACCCGCAATCCGTACGACACCGCGCGCACCTCGGGCGGCTCCAGCGGGGGCAGCGCGGTGGCCGTGTCCGTCGGCGCGGGCCCGCTGTCGCTCGGCACGGACGGCGGCGGCTCGGTGCGGATTCCCGCGGCGTTCTGCGGGATCTTCGCCCTGAAGCCGACGTACGGCCGGGTGCCGCTGTATCCGTCGAGCCCCTTCGGCACGCTCGCCCATGTGGGGCCGATGACGCGGGACGCGGCGGACGCGGCGCTGATGATGGAGGTGATCACGGGGCCCGACCCCCGTGACTGGTCCCAACTGGGCGCCGTGGCGGGGAGTTTCCGGGCGGGCCTGGACGGGGGCGTGCGGGGGCTGCGCGTGGCCTACTCCCCCTCGCTGGGCGGGCAGGTCGCGGTGCGGCCCGGCGTCGCGGCGGCCGTGCGGCGGGCGGTGGAGTCCCTCGCCGCGCAGGGGGCGTACGTCGAGGAGGCGGACCCCGACTTCTCCGACCCGGTGGAGGCCTTCCACACCCTGTGGTTCAGCGGGGCCGCGCGCGTCGTGCAGCACTTCGCGCCCGCGCAGCGGGAGTTGCTCGACCCGGGACTGCGGGAGATCTGCGGGCAGGGCGCGCGGTACAGCGCGCTCGACTACCTCGCGGCCGTGGACGTACGCATGGACCTCGGGCGCCGTATGGGGCGCTTCCACTCGACGTACGACCTGCTGGTCACGCCGACGCTGCCGATCACCGCGTTCGAGGCGGGCGTCGAGGTGCCGAAGGGTGCGGGGCACCGGCGGTGGACGGGGTGGACGCCCTTCACGTACCCCTTCAACCTGACCCAGCAGCCCGCCGCGACGGTGCCCTGCGGGGTGGACGAGGAAGGGCTGCCGGTGGGGGTGCAGATCGTGGGGGCGCGGCACGCGGACACGGTGGTGCTGCGGGCCGCGCACGCGTTGTACGAGGCGGGCAGCGCGGGAGTCGCGCCGCCCGCTGTGGGCTGAACCGCGCTAGGCGCGACGGAAGTTCAGCGTCTCCCCCTGTGCGCCCGCGCGCCACAGGTCGTTGCAGGCCTCGGCCATGCGGTCGAGGCCTTCGACGATCTGGCCCCAGACGATGCCGGGGACCCAGCCCACGTCGCCGTTGAGGAGCAGGTTGTTCCGTTCGTAGAAGAGGGCCAGGTCGACGACGGTGGTGCCCGCCTTCACGTCGGCCGCGGGTTCGTAGCCGTACGCCTGTGTCCCCAATTCCGTACCGGAGAAGGAGAAATAACAGAGATCTCCCGGGATGGGGGTGACTGTCGGATTCTCCAGGGGCGGCTCGCGGTCCGCGAAAGCCGGAAAGAGGGCGTAGATCTCATTGCGTGCATACTTCGCGTGATAGACGTCCGAGCCGAGCGGAAGCGCCTCCCACACCGCCGCACAGGTCACCGGAGCCCGGTCGTCGAGCAGCTTTGCCGTGCACTGAACTCCCCGCTTGGCGAGGGAGACTTCGATGAATCGGTCTGCCATGTGTCCCATGCTCCTCCCTGGGTCAAGGGCACAACGATTGCATCAGGGGCTTGAATTCACCGGCATATCTCGTGTCGAGTCGGGTAGCCGCGCGGCCATGGCTCCACCACTGAGGAAAGACACAGAGAGCAACGGGACGGGAAAGTCCGGAAGAGGACACACGGGCAGACACCCGGGGATACGTCGACGATCCCTGCTGACGGGTGCCGCCGCGATCGGTGCCGTCGGCGCCCTGGGGGCCGCGGGCTGCAGCAAGGTGCCCACGGGTGACACCCTGGCGCGCCTGAGGTCGCAGGGCACGGTGCGGCTCGGCATCGCGGGCGAGGCGCCGTACGGCTACATCGACGAGAACGGGAAGTTCACGGGCGAGGCGGTGGAGCTCGCCAAGGTGATCTTCAAGCGTCTCGGCGTCGACAAGGTGCAGCCCGTCGCCACCGACTTCAGCTCGCTCATACCCGGCCTGACGACGCAGCAGTTCGACGTGGTCTCGGCGGGGATGTACATCAACAAGGACCGGTGCCAGTCGGTCATCTTCGCCGACCCCGAGTACCAGATGCTGGACTCGTTCATCGTCCCCAAGGGCAACCCGAAGAACATCCACAACTACGAGGACGCCTTCCGGCAGAAGGCGCGGATCGCCACCGGGCCCGCCTACGCGGAGATCGACTACGCCATCGCCGCGGGCTACAAGCGCAGCGAGGTCGCCATCCTCCAGGACCCGGTCGCGGGCATGAACGCCGTCGAGTCCGGCCGCATCGACGTCTTCGCCGGCACCGCGCTGACCAGCCGTGACGTGGTCCGCAAGAGCAAGAAGGCGGAGGCCACCAAGCCGTTCGCCGCGGTCATCGACGGCGAGAAGCAGATCGACGGCGGCGGCTTCACCTTCCGGCCCACCGACACCGAGATGCGGGACGCCTTCAACGTGGAGATCCACAAGATGAAGAAGAGCGGCGAGCTCTTCCGGATCCTCGAGCCGTTCGGCTTCACCAAGGCGGAGATGACCAAGCTGACCGCAGAGGAGCTGTGCAAATGACAGCGGGACTGTGGGAACACTGGGTCATACCCGGCATCTGGATCACCATCCAGCTGACGCTCTACAGCGCGGCACTCGCGACCGCCGTCGCCTTCGGCATCGGCATCGCCCGCACCCACCACTCGCGCTTCGTGCGCTTCCTCGCGGGGTTCTACACCGAGGTCTTCCGCGGCACCTCGTCGCTGGTCCTGATGTTCTGGATCTTCTTCGTCCTGCCCCAGCTCGTGGGCTGGGCGCTGGTCCCGATGTGGGCGGCCGTGCTCGCACTCGGACTCTCCTACGGCGCGTACGGCGCCGAGATCGTGCGGGGCGCCCTGAACGCGGTGGCGCCCGCCCAGCGCGAGGCGGGGGTCGCGCTGAGCTTCACGCCGTGGCAGCGGATGCGGCTGATCCTGCTGCCGCAGGCGGTGCCCGAGATGATCCCGCCGTTCTCGAACCTGCTGATCGAGCTGCTCAAGGGGACCGCCCTGGTCTCGCTGCTCGGCATCGGTGACGTGTCCTTCGCCGCCTATCTGGTGCGGCTCGCGACCACCGAGAGCGCGCAGATCTACTCGATCACCCTGGTCATCTACTTCGTCATCGCGTTCGTACTCACCCGCGGCATGCGCGCCATCGAGCGCAAGGCCAAGGCGGGCATCGGGCAGCGGCCCGAGAAGGGCGTCGGCATCATGCGCAGGCTCGGCAACGGCCGCGGCACCGAGAAGGTCGGCCCGCTGGGCGGGGGTGTCTCCTCGTGAACAACGAAACCGACAAGTGGGACTGGGGCGCCGTCTCGGACTTCATGCCGCACTTCTGGGAGGGCGTCCTCACCACCCTGCAGATCCTCGCGCTCGGATCGCTGATCTCCTTCTCGCTCGGCCTGGTGTGGGCGCTCGCGTTCCGCGCGCCGACCCGCTTCATCCGGTGGCCGGTGGGGATCGTCACCGAGTTCATCCGCAACACCCCGCTCGTGGTCCAGCTGTTCTTCCTCTTCTTCGTGCTGCCGGACTGGGGCATCCAGTTCTCCGCGCTGACCACCGGCATCGTCGCGATCGGCCTGCACTACTCGACGTACACCGCGCAGGTCTACCGCGCGGGCATCGAGGCCGTGCCCGCCGGCCAGTGGGAGGCGGCGACCGCGCTGAGCCTGCCCTACCGGCACACCTGGACCGCGGTGATCCTGCCGCAGGCGATCCGCCGCGTGGTGCCCGCCCTCGGCAACTACGTCATCGCGATGCTGAAGGACACCCCGCTGCTCTCGGCCATCAGCGTCCTGGAGCTGCTGCAGCGCGCCCGTCTGCAGGCCGCCGAGACCTTCCAGTACACCGAGGCCCTGACCGTCGTCGGCATCGCCTTCATCGTCATCGCCTATCCGTCCTCCCTCCTCCTCCGAGCCATGGAGCGCCGTCTTGTCCACTGACACCAACCTCTCCAAGGACCAGCCGAACCCGGCGGTGGACGGCAGCGAGCTGATCCGCTTCGACAAGGTCGTCAAGCGCTTCGGGTCCAACACGGTCCTCGACGAGCTCGACTTCTCCGTGGCGTCGGGCAAGCACGTCACGCTGATCGGCCCTTCGGGCTCCGGCAAGACGACGATCCTGCGCCTGCTGATGACCCTGCTCAAGCCGGACGAGGGCACGATCAAGGTGGGCGGCGAGTACCTCGTCCACGAGGAGAAGAACGGCAGGCTCGTGCCGGCGGGCGAGAAGCACATCCGCGAGGTCCGCAAGAACATCGGGATGGTCTTCCAGCAGTTCAACCTCTTCCCGAACATGAAGGTGCTGCGCAACATCATGGAGGCGCCGGTCACCGTCCTCGGCCTGTCCAAGGACGAGGCCGAGGTGCGGGCGCGCGAACTGCTCGACCTGGTCGGGCTCGGCGACAAGTGCGACGCCTACCCGACGCAGCTCTCCGGCGGCCAGCAGCAGCGGGTCGCCATCGCGCGGGCGCTCGCGATGCGGCCGCAGGTCCTGCTCCTCGACGAGGTGACGTCCGCGCTCGACCCGGAGCTGGTCGCGGGCGTCCTCGACGTGCTCCGCGACATCGCGCACACCACGGACATCACGATGCTCTGCGTGACCCACGAGATGAACTTCGCCCGCGACATCTCGGACCAGGTGCTGATGTTCGACTCGGGCCGGGTCATCGAGTCCGGGACGCCGGAGAAGATCTTCACCGAGCCCGAGCACGAGCGGACGCGGGAGTTCCTCAGCGCGGTGCTGTGACCGGATGCCGTCACGCCCGGGGCCGCGGGGCAGGTCCGCGGTCCGGGGCATGACCTGGGCATATGCCAGGGTGGCGCGTTCCTGCTGACGGGCCGGAGCGCGCCGCCAATCTCCCCAACAGCCGCTCCGAACGCGCCACTTGGCGGTTATCGTGGGACAGAGCCCAACTGTCCGGAACCGTTCCACGCAGGGGGAAGCCGTGGCGTTGAAGCACGAGGCGACCGCGCCGCACCACTCCGTACAGAGCGCCCTGCGGGTGCTCGAGATCGTCGCCCGGCACGGCACCGGAGTGACCGCGGCGGAGCTCGCCCGCGAGACCCGGCTTCCCACCACCCAGCTGACCCCCCTGCTGCGCATGCTGCGCCGCGAGGGGTACGTGGAGCAGCTCGCCGACGGCGCCGGCGCGTACGTCACCGGGGAGTCCCTCAGCCGTCTCGGCTCGGCCGACCAGCACGCCGAGGCCCTGCGCGAGAAGCTCCAGCGCACCCTGGACGGCCTGCGCGACTCGATCGGCGCCGCGGTCTACATCAGCCGCTACTTGGACGGCGAGGTCCGCATCACCGACGTCGCGGCGGGCCCCCGCACCCCCGCGGTCAACGAATGGGTGGACTTCCGCTCCTCGGCCCACGCCAGCGCGGTCGGCAAGAGCCTGCTGACCCAGCTCGACGTGAACGGCCGCCGGGACCACCTCTCCCGCCACAAGATGGCGCGGCTCACGTCCCGGACGATCACGAACGAACGGGTCCTCCTGAACCGGCTCGCCGCGCAGCCCGCGACGGTGCCGGTGCTCGACCTCCAGGAGTACGCGGTCGGCACGGTGTGCGCCGCGGTGCCCATCACCGCGGGGTCCGCGGTCGGGTGCCTCGCGCTTTCCCTGCCGGTCGAGCACGCGCATCGCCTGCGGGAGGCGGCGGACACGTTGAACCGCGGGGCGGCGCCGGTTTTGCTGTCCCTGGCGATCTAGGTGTCCGGGCGTGGTCAGATGCACCCCCTCGGACCAGGTACTATTTACTCGTCAGCAGGCGCCGCTAGCTCAGTTGGTTAGAGCAGCTGACTCTTAATCAGCGGGTCCGGGGTTCGAGTCCCTGGCGGCGCACAGACAGTGAGAAGCCCCTCGCGCGAGCGAGGGGCTTCTCGCGTCCCCGGGGTTTCTCCGTGCGGCCCGGACGCCCGCCTAGCGGTGCAGGTGCAGTGTCGTCGCGGATGACGGGACGGCGGGCGGTGGCACACCGCCGGCCCGCGCGGCGGCGACCTGCTGCGCCTTGCGCACCCTGCGGGACGGCCACCAACTGGCGTCGCCGAGCAGGATCATGGCCGACGGCAGGATCATCACGCGGATGACGAAGGCGTCGAGCAGGACCGCCACCGCGAGGCTGAAGCCGATCTGCTTCATCTCGGCCAGGTGCAGGAACATGAAGCTCGCGAAGACCGTCACCATCACGACCGCCGCGCTGGTCACCACCTTGGCGGACCTGCTGATCCCGTCGATGACCGCCTGGCGGGTGGGTACCCCGTTCATCGCCGCCTCCTGGATCCGGCTGACGACAAAGACCTGGTAGTCCATCGACAGGCCGAAGAGGATCACGAAGAGGAACAGCGGTACGCGCGATCCGATGCCGCTGGTGGCACTCTCCTCGAAGCCGAACAGCGCCGAGCCGAGACCCCACTGGAAGAAGACGACCACCAGGCCGAACGAGGCGGCGACGGACAGCAGGTTGAGCAGGACGCCGAGGACCGAGATGACCACGGAGCGGAAGACGAGCACCATCATGAGGAAGGTCAGCAGCAGCAGGAAGCCGATGACCACGGGCATCTTCTCGTTCTGGTTGCGCAGGTAGTCGACGTCCTGGGCGACGGGGCCGCCGACCCCGAACTCGGCGCCGGCCACCTTCCCGAGCGTCGCCGGGATCATGTCGTCACGCAGGTGCTTCAGCGAGTCCCGCGCCTCCGGTGAGTTCAGCCTGTGGGGCACGGACAGGGTCATCACGTGGATCAGGCCGTCGTCGGTGCTCTCCACCTCGGGCCGCTTCTCGGAGAACAGCGGGTCGGCCCCGGCGCGGTCGGCCAGGGCGGCCAGCGCCTCGCGCGTCCGCTCCCTGTCGTCCGCGTCGCCGCGCACGGCGACCCAGTGCTCGGCGAGCAGGTCGGGGAAGGCCTCGTTGAGCCGGTCGTAGGCCTTCATCTCCGGGATGGAACGGGAGTGGGTCGCCGTGCTCAGGACGCGCAGTTCCATGCCGAGGACCGGGGCCGCGAGGCCGAGCATGACGAGCACCGACACCACGAGGGTGGCGACCGGGCGGTTCCTGGCGGGCTTCAGGAGCGCGGTCCACAGCCGGCCGCTCCTCTCCGGCCTGCGGGGCTTGACCCGCTTGCCGCGCCCGGCGGCGCGGGCGGCCCTGCGGTCCGCGCGGCGGCCGATCTTGACGAGCAGGGCGGGCAGTACGGTGACCGAGCTGAGGACGGCGACCGCGACGACCACGATGGTGCCGACGGCCAGCGAGGAGAAGATGACGTCGGTGGCGAGGAAGAGCGTCGCGGTGGAGAGGATCACGGCGAGGCCGGAGACCACGATCGCGCGGCCCGAGGTCGCCGCGGCGATCCCCACCAGGGCTTCGGGGCCGATCCCGCCGCCCGCCCGGGCCCGTTCCTCGCGCTCGCGCTTGAGGTAGAAGAGCGTGTAATCGACGCCGACCGCCATGCCGATCAGCAGGATGACGTTGTTGCCGACGCCCGCGTCCGGCAGCAGGTGCGAGGCCAGCTGGGACAGGCCGATGGAGGCACCGATCGAGGAGACCGCCAGCAGCAGCGGCACGCCGACCATGACCACTGAGCCGAAGACGAGGGCCAGGGTGATCAGGGTGATCGGGAAGGTGATGGTCTCCGTGGTCGCGAGGTCCTCGGCGCGCTGGTCGTCCAGGCCCACCTCGACCGAGGCGTCACCGGTCTCCTCGACGCGCAGGTCCGCGTACTTCTTCTGGACCTCGGCGGTCGTCTCCAGGAGCGGGTCGATGTGCTTCTGGGCCTCAAGACGGGGGCCCTTCAGGGTCACCTCGACCATCAGCATCCTGCCGTCCTCCGAGCGCACCGGGTCGGCGACGCGGAGGACCGGGTCGAGCTTCTTCATCCGGGCGGCGACGTCGCGGGCGGCGCTCTCGGCCTCCGCTCCGAGCGGTGCGTCGGACGTGCTGGTGACCATGATCCGCTCGGCGGACTTGTGCTGGAGGCCACCGTCCGTGGCGATGGACTCGGCGCGGCCGGCCTCACCGACCCAGTAGTCCCTGTCGCCGGCGCTGTCCGTGCCGGCCAGGCCCCCGAGGGCGAGACACAGGGCGACGAACACGAACCACCCGGCGATGGCCCGCCCCGGGTGCAGCGCACTCCAGCTCGCCACCTTGACGGTAAGTGGCTGTCTCTTCACTGAACCCAGCTCCTTAGCGATAGTCACCCCCACCCGACGGGTGTAAGTAAAAAATTACACATGGAGCAATGGACCGTCAATCCTGGTCCCGCGCCGCCCGGATGGGGCCCACCGGCCACCGGCACCGAGCCCGCCCGACGAGGGTCCACACACCTGACGCCCCGTCAATTTCCCTCTCCACCTGCGACATTCGGCCAAAACTTAATGATCTTTCCGGTGATCGGCCCCGCACCTAGGCTCACTTGTCGGTGGCGCCACCGTGGGACCCTCCACGCGCCCGGAGCCACTTGCCGGAACTCGTGGAGCTACCGAACAGGAGTCACCAGTGCCGAACAGAGTCGAGATAGTGGGTGGCGGAAGAGCCGACTTCAGCCGGGCGTACGCCCACTTCGCCCGGACCCGCTGACCGGGCGGCGGACCGAATATGGACACGCTGCGAAGCCACGTTCTGGATCTCGCGCCGCTCCTTGCCCATGTCGCCGTGGCACTCGGCGTCATCCTGCTGCTCGCCCTCGCGGGCCGGAAGGCCGCCCGCGCCCTGCGTCAGCCCGAGGTCATCGGAGAGATCGTGTTCGGGCTGCTGTCCGGCCCCGCCGTGATCGCCCTGGTCGGCAGGGACACGTTCGAGACGCTCCTGCCCGACTCCGTGTTCGACCTGCTCAAGCTCGTCTCCCAGGCCGGTCTCGTGCTCTTCCTGGTCGGCCTGGCCCACAAGCTGGGGACCGACCAGGGCAGGCCGCCGCGGCGCGCCATGGCGTGGGTGGCGGCGGGGTCCCTGGTGCCCCCGCTGCTGACCGGTGTGCTCCTGGCCTCCCTCGTGCTCCTCACCGACGACACCGCGGCGCGCGGCGACGCCCCGCTGCCCGCCTTCGTCCTGATGGTCGCGGTGTCGATGTCCATCACCGCCGTCCCCGTGATGGCCCGGATCCTGGCGGACCGGGGCATGTCCCGGTCGGCCGCGGGCCGGATGGCGCTGGCCGTGGCGATCCTCATCGACGCGGTGGGCTGGCTGCTCCTCACGCTCGCCATCAGCCTCGGCAAGGGGAGCCTCGCCGATTCGCTGCACTCCGTACGGGCGCTCGCGTTCGGTGCGGTGTGCGCCCTTGCCGTCCGGTACGCACTGCGCACCCGTGCGGCACGCGGCGCCTGCGTGCGGCTGCCGAGGACCGCGGCGACGGTCCTCGGCGCGACGGCCCTCGCGGTCGCCCTCGCCGTGGAACACCTCGGGATGACGGCGATCCTCGGCGCCGCCCTGGTGGGTCTCGCGATCCCGCAGGACGAGGACGCCCCCTGGGAGCGCGCGGTGGACACCGTCACCCGGGCGGGCAGCGCCCTGGCCCCCGCCTTCTTCGTGGTCACCGGCATCACGGTGCTCACGAAGTCGTTCGCCGACGCCTCGTGGCTGCTGATCTGCTCGGCCCTCGTGCTCGGGTGTCTGGGCAAGGGGCTCGGCAGCTATCTGGGGGCCCGCGGCGGCGGGCACTCCCGCGAGACGGCCCGCACGATCGCCGTCCTGATGAACACCCGTGGACTCACCGAACTGATCGTCCTCCAGGCCGGTCTCAGCTCCGGAATCCTCACGGCGCCCATGGTCCTGCCCCTGATCGTGATGGCGCTCGCCACCACCGCCATGACCGGACCGCTCCTGACGCTCCTCGACCGCGGCAAGCCCCGCACGGACGGGCCCGGGGCGGTGGCCCCGGCGAAGGAGCCCAGCGCCCGATGAGCGCGGTGGTGGGCATCCGCGGGTGAGCCCCGCGCACGAAAGCGCCCCCCGGCCGTGGGCAGCCCTGGCCGGGGGACGCGTCCCTCAGGTTCCGCGAGGGGAGGCCGGTCCCCTTGCGAGGCCGGTCCCCCTGCCAGGCCGGTCCCCTTGCGAGGGCGGTCGACTCCCTTGCGTACGAAGGGTCATGAGGCGCGCAGGACGACCTGCCGGGGAACGGCGGCCAAGGCGCCCGTCCGGTCCGGTGCGGGCTGCGCGGGCAGGCCGTCGAGGAGGGCGATGCCCAGCGGGGTCACCGAGTGCAGCACGGTGTTGCGGATCCGCCGGGTGGTGATCAGCCCGGTCTCGCGGAGCACCTTGGTGTGCTGGCTCGCGCTGGCCGCCGAGATGCCGAGCCGCTCCGCCAGTTCGCTGGTCGTGCAGGTGGCCCGCAGCACCCGCAGCGCGGCGGCCCTGGTCTGGCCGACCAGCGCCCCGAGCGACTGCGCGGTGTCGTCGGGCGTGTCCCACAGGGTCGCCGCCCGCTGGACGTCCGGCGGCGCGGCGAAGGCGAGGGCGAGTTCGCCGCCCTGCCCCTTCGCCCCGATGACCTGGGCGGGCCGGTGGTTGAGGAAGACGGAGGGGACGAGCGCGAGGCCGCGGCCGTCGAGGTGGACGTCCTCGTCGGGGCCGCCGGGGATCTCGAGGACGTGCGACCGCCAGGTGATCCGCGGGTGCAGGGTGGACAGCAGGAGCTCCACGCCGCCGCCCATGACCACGCGGCAGCGCGCCTCGCTCTCGGCCTCCAGATAGGCCACCATGCGGTCCCAGTACGGGGCGACGCCCTCGCGCCAGACCTCCGAGAGCCCGGCGGCCTCGTCGCGCTCGATCAGCCGCAGCAGCGCCGCGGGGTCGCTCACCGCGCCCAGCGCTCCTGATCTGCCCTGCGGCCGGACGGCGAGACGCTTGGCGACCTGCCGGTACCAGCGCACGTACGGCGGCCCCGCGCACCGTCCGAGCAGACCGTGGGCGAAGGCCGTCTCGACGAGCGGCCCCGCGGTCGTCCTCAGCCTGGTTCTGGCTATGTCGGCAGCGGTGAAGTGGATTCTCTGCATGGGTTACTGCCCCCGTTGGTCAGCTGTTCCGCAGATGATGAGAGTCTCTGGACCGGCCCTGCTGCGAGCGGATGTGTCCCGCCCCTGACCGTGGGGCGGGAGTTTTCAAGGAGCCTCGTGACGTACAACTCGTGACGGAGAAAGAGTCTCGTAGATCTCGTACGCGAAGAAGAGCGATCAGTCGGACTGGCCGGTATGCGCCACGACGACGTCGGAGGGCGCCAGTTCGCGGTACTTCAGGGTCTTGCCCTGCCCCCGGTCCTCGCGCCCACGGGGGTGCGGAAAACCGCACCCCGGCTCGACGGCAACCCCCATACCGCTCCTGACCTGCGCTTTCTAGCGTTGCTTCCATGGACCTCATGACTCTCGCCCTCCCCCAGGAGCCCGCCGACGGCATCGCGGGCTGGGCCGCCGACCTCGTGGACACGCTGGGCGGTCCCGGCGCGGGCCTCGCCATCGCCCTGGAGAACCTCTTCCCGCCGCTGCCCAGCGAGGTGATCCTGCCGCTCACCGGCTTCGCCGCCGGCCAGGGCGTGATCAGCCTGTTCTCCGCGCTCTTCTGGACCACCCTCGGCTCGGTGGTCGGCGCGGCCGCCCTCTACTGGATCGGCGTCCTGTTCGGGCGCGAGCGCATGCACGCCCTGTGGGCGAAGCTGCCGCTGGTCAAGATCTCCGACCTGGAGCGCACCGAGGCGTGGTTCGCCGAGCACGGCACCAAGGCGGTGCTCCTGGGCCGCATGGTGCCGATCTTCCGCAGCCTGATCTCCGTGCCCGCGGGCGTGGAGCGCATGCGGCTGCCGGTCTTCCTCGCCCTGACCACGCTGGGCAGCCTGGTCTGGAACTCCGTGCTCGTCCTGGCCGGTTACTGGCTCGGCGACCAGTGGGACGCGGTCGAGACGTACGTGGGTCTGCTCTCCAAGGTCGTCCTGGTCCTGGCCCTCGCGGGCATCGCGGCGTACGTCGCGGTCCGCGTGCGCTCCCGCAACCGGCCCGAGGTCGGCGCCGGGGCCCGGCACCGCCGCGTCGACTAGGGGTCGGCTAATGTCGGACGACGTGAAGGAGCCCGTGGCCGCCCCGTTCGTGCTCAGGGTCGCCGGTGTGCTCGTCGGCTGCCTCACCGCCGTGCTCGGGCTGATCTACTTCGTCGTCGCCGGCGCGGTGCTCGGCGCCTTCCTGCTCTGGCCGCGCACCCGCTCCCGGGCCCACGCGCTGCTCGCCTCGGGGGCGCGCAGGCTCACCGCCCTGGAGCGGCGGCGCAGGTCGCTCTTCTTCCACGACACGTTCCCCGACCACCGCGCGACCGACCAGCAGATCCTGCGCTACCTCGCGCTCCGCACGTACTCGGGACTGCTGTGCGCCGTGGTGGTCGGCCTGGTCGACTTCGGCGCGGTGCTCGCCGGGATCTTCGCCGTCTCGCTCGTCGACACCTCCATGACCTGGGTGGACCTGCTCAGCCAGATCGTCCTCGGCGGCACCCTGCTCTTCCTCGCCGTGCAGGGCCTTCGCGCCCTGACCGACCAGGACGCCCGGCTCGCCCGCGAGTGCTTCGGCCCCTCCGAGCGGGAGCTGCTGCAGCGGCGCATCGACGAGCTGGCCACCAGCCGCGCCGCGGTGGTCCAGGCCGTGGACGTGGAGCGCCGCCGGGTGGAGCGCGATCTGCACGACGGCGTCCAGCAGCGCCTCGTCGCGCTCGCCATGCTCCTGGGCAGGGCCCGCCGCGGCCGCACCCCCGAGCGGGCCGACGCCCTCCTGGAGCAGGCCCACAAGGAGGCCCAGGAGGTCCTGACCGAACTGCGCGAGGTGGCCTGGCGCATCTACCCCACCGCCCTCGACAGCCTGGGCCTGCGCGAGGCGCTCGGCGGGGTCTCGGAGCGGTGCGCGGTGCCGGTCCGCATGGAGTACGACGTGCCGGACCCGCTGCCCTCCGCCGTCGAGACCGCCGCCTACTTCGTCGTCTCCGAGGCCGTGAACAACGCCGCCAAGCACGCGTCCGCCGACGAGGTCTTCGTCCGGGTGCGCAAGGACGGGGGCTCGCTCTCCGTCCTCGTACGCGACACCGGCGTCGGCGGCGCCGACCCCGCCGGCAGCGGGCTGACCGGGCTGCGCAGCCGGGTCGCCGCGCTCGACGGCACGTTGCAGGTCGACAGCCCCCTCGGGGGACCCACCACCATCACCGCGGAGCTGCCGTGCGCGTAATCCTGGCCGAGGACTCGACCCTGCTGCGGGAGGGCCTTGTCCGGCTGCTCGCCGAGGAGGGCCACGAGGTCCTCGCCGCCGTGGGCGACGCCGACGCGCTGCTCGCCGAGGTCGAGGCGCACACCCCGGACGTCGTCGTCACCGACATCCGGATGCCCCCGGACCACACCGACGAGGGCCTGCGCGCCGCGGTGAGGATCCGCGAGGCACGCCCCGAGATCGGGGTGGTCGTCCTGTCGCAGTACGTCGAGCGCAACTACGCGGCGCAGCTGCTCACGTCGAGCGCCGAGCGGGTCGGCTACCTCCTCAAGGACCGGGTCGCGCAGGTCGAGGAGTTCCTCGACGCGCTGGAGCGGGTCCATGCCGGAGGCGCCGCCATCGACCCCGAAGTCGTACGGCAGTTGCTGATCCGCACCACGCACGTCGACCCGCTGACGCGCCTCACGCCCAGGGAGCGCACCGTCCTGGAGGCGCTGGCCGAGGGGCACACGAACGCCGCCATCGGGCAGAAGCTGCACATCTCCCTGAGCGCGGTCGAGAAGAACCTCAACGCGATCTTCGACAAGCTCGGCCTGTCCCGCACCACCGGGTACAGCCGCCGGGTGCTCGCGGTGCTGCGGTACCTGGAGTCCTGAGGCGCCGTCCCGTCCGCCGCGCGGGCCTCGCGGCCGGGGCCGTGGTGGTCGTCGACATGTCGGCGGCGCTGACGCTGCTGCCCGCGCTGCTCGCCCGGTTCGGCGGGAAGATCTCCGCCAGGTCCCGGCCGCGCAGGGCTGCCCCTGCCGTCCCTGCCGTCCCTGCCGTCCCTGCTGGGCGCGAGGGCGAGTTCTTCGCCCGGCTCGCCCGGTTCTCCGCCGCCCGCCCCCTCGCCGTACTCGTCCTCGTCGGCTCCGCGCTCGTCCTGCTCGCCGTGCCCGCCTTCGGGATGCGGATCGCCATCGGCGACGCGCGGCAGCTGCCCCGCGACACCGAGGCACGGCAGCTCTACGACACCGTGCGCGCGCACTGTCCGCCAAAGGCCGGCACCGTCCCGGTCGAGGTCCTCATCAGGCCCGGCGCCCCCGCCGGCTGCGAGCGCAGGATCCGCGCCCTGCCCGGCATCGCCGCCGCCGGGCGCGAGCGGCTCCCCGACGGCACGGTCCTGCTCGAACTCACCCCGAAGGGCTCCGTCGACGGCCCGACCGCGACCGGCCTGGTCGAGCGGATCCGTGACCTGCACGGCGACGAGCCGGTCCAGGTCACCGGCAACGCGGCCCGGCCTCATCGACGCCACCGCGGTGCGGATGTTCCTCGTCCCGGCGTCCATGGCGCTGCTCGGCCGCCGGGCCTGGTGGGCGCCGGGGCCGATGCGGCGCCTCCACCGGCGGTACGGGGTACGGGAGTTCACGCCGACGGATGCACCCGCGGCTGCCCCAGCCGCCCCTAGGACAGGACGACCCCGTCCATGACCAGCGCCGCCGCGAGTCCCGCGGCAAGGAGCCAGGTGCCGAGCCTGGTCCGGCCGCGGCGGCTCAGCTCGATCACCCCGCCGCAGAGGATCAGCAGCAGCCCGTAGACCCCGACGACCAGGACGGAGGAACGGCTCGCCAGACGCAGCGCGAGGACCACCGCCGCCGCGGCCATCAGCAACGAGGCCGCGGCGACGCGGGCACGCCGGGCGCGGGCTGCGGGGGTGGGGCCGGGGTCCGGCAGTCCCGTGGCTTCGGTCTGGTCTGACGTGCTCATGAACGTGGATCGTAATCGTTCGCACGGACGCCGTAGCGCACTCGCGTTCACTCCGCACGGATCCCTCACGCCCCGGCCGGGCGCGGTCCCCCGGGGCTTGCCGCCGTCAGACGTCCAGCAACGCCTCACGCCCCTGCGCCCGGTACCGGGCCACCAGTTCCGTCACGTCGGACGGCGTAAGGAGGCGGTACGCCGTATCCCCCGGCGGCCGCCACCACACCGGCTCCGCGCAGCGGAACCCTGCCCGCCGCAGCTCGCCGCGCGCCACCTTGTTCGTCGCCGTCACCGGCATCCGCTCCACCACCCGCACGAACCGAGGCGCCATCTTCGTCCCCAAGTCCCCCTGTGCCAACAGGAATCCGGCAAAGGAATCCGGGTCGAAGGAGGAACCCGGCGGCGGCGCGACCGCCGCCATCACCTGATCCCCCGCCACCGGATCCGGCACCGCGTACACGGCAACCGCCTCCGCCCCCTCCCACCGCGCGAGAATCCCCTCGATCACCGCGGCCGCCAGATTCTCGCTGTCCACCCGCAGCCGGTCGTCCGTACGCCCGGCGAAGTACAGGAACCCGTCGCTGTCCCGGTAGAAGAGATCCCCCGTCCAGTACCACCCGTCCCGCACCCGCTCCGCCTGCGCCTCCTCGTTCCGCCAGTACCCCTCGAAGGGATTCGGTCCCCGGTTCACCAACTCCCCTATCGCCGCGGACCCGTTCAGCAGTCGCCCGTCCGCCGCGAACCGCGCCGCCGCGCACTCCCGCCGCGTCGAGGGATCGACCACCGCGAGGTCGTCCCCGGGCGCGGCCCGCCCGATCGCCCCGGCGGGCGTACCCGGCGTCCACTGGATCGCCGCCCCGCCCTCGGACGACCCGTACCCCTCGACGAGCCGCACCCCGAACCGCTCCTCGAACCGCGCCGCGTCCACCGCCCCCGCCTCGGTCCCGAAGCCGACCCGCAGCGGGTTCTCCCGGTCGTCGGCGCCCTCCGGCGTCGCCAGGACGTACTGCACCGCCCGCCCGACGTACGTGAAGTACGTGGCCCCGAACTCCCGTACGTCGGAAAGGAACGACGACGCCGAGAAGCGGGCCCGCAGCGCCACCCCCGCCCCCGCGGCCAGCGCCGGCGCCCAGTCGGCGATCACCGCGTTGCCGTGGAACATCGGCATGCAGATGTAGTGGGTGTCCGAGTCCTTGACCCCGAAGTGGCCGACCAGCGAGGCGCCCGCCGCCGCCAGCCGGCCCTGGCTGCAGATCGCCGCCTTGGGCGCGCCCGTCGAACCGGACGTGAAGTAGAGCAGCATCCGGCTCCCCGGCCCCGCCCGCCGCGCGATCTCCGGCTTCGCGTCGGCGTAGGGCGCGAGCAGCTCCCGGTACGCGGCCGTGTCGGTCACCAGGACGCGTACGGAGGGGAGTTCGAGGCCGTCGAGCAGCGGCAGGTGCGCCCGCTCGGTCACCAGGACCCGGCAGTCGGTGTGCAGGATGTCGCGGGCGAGTTCGGCGCCGCGCCGCGTCGGATTGATGCCCGCGACCGCCGCGCCCGCGAGGGCCGCCGCGCTCAACCACAGCGGATACTCGGGGGTGTTGTCGAGCAGTACGCCGATGTGCGGCTCGCCGCCGCGGGGCAGCAGGTCGGCGAGCAGCGCCGCCCTGGCCGCCGCGCCCGCCGTCACCTGGTGGTGGCTCAGCTCGCCTCCGGCGAAGCGCAGGCCGGTGCGGTGGTCGCCCCACCGCGCCTGTACGAGTTCCGCGACCGTGCTCCCGGTGCTCTTCATGGCCGCGCACGATAATTGACGACTCGTCAGAAGTGGAGGGTGGTGGAGGCACGAGGGGTGCTGGAAGCACGAGGGGCGGTGGAAGCACGAAGGGCTCGCCTCACGGCATGTCGCTGAACACGTCGTCCGCGAAGAAGTCGTTCGCCGAGACCATGAAGTACACGCAGAAGACCAGCATCACGCCGAAGAAGCAGAGCAGCCCGACGGTGCTCGCCGCCATCGCGACGGGGCGCGGCGCGTGGGCCGTCGCCGCCTCGGGGCGCCGGTCCGTGTAGTGCACGGTGACGACGTCGCCCTCGACGGTCGTCGCGGGCCCGTTCTCCTCCTCGAAGCGGACGGAGCGGCCCTCTCGGGTGGTGAACTCGTAGACGTGGTGCAGCGTGGTGGACACGTGGCCGTCGCCGTGGCCGCCGGTCGTCGTGTACGTCCGCAGACAGCGCGCCTCGGCCGTGAGCCCGCTGCTCCATGCGCCGCTCACCTCGGCGGAGCGCTTGATCACCTTGACCGCCATGAGGATCACCACGACCGCGATGAACCCGGGCACGACGTAGAACATGAACTCCATGAGGATCCCCCGATGCTCGGCGCCGGCCACCCGCGGCACGGCTCTGCGCACGCCGTGAGGTCGTGCACGGCGTGCGCAGAACCTACCCGTGGGGTGTGGGGAAGTTCCTCAAGCATTGCTCAGAACTGATCGGGGTCTCAGAACCGCACATCAGGGCCGGACGTCAGAACCGGACACCGAAGCCGGATGTCGGAACCGGATGTCGGAACCGGATGTCAGAACTGGACGTCCGAGCAGGCGTAGAACGCGTTCGCCGTGTCCGCGACCGTCCAGACCGCGACGATCACGTGGTGCCCGCTGCGACCGCCGGGGATGGCGCCGCTGTGCGAGAGCGTGGCGGGCGGCTGCTGGCTGTTGTAGGGGACGGTGAGGAACGGCGTGGTGTCCAGGGCCGCCCTGGTCACCGGCTTGCTCTCGTCCCAACCCTGCTTGGTGATGTAGTACTTGAAGTCCGTGGTGCGGTGCCGCGCGGTGAACTGCCAGCGGAACGTGTAGTTCTGGCCGCCGCTCACCTTCGTCGTCGGCCAGGCTCCGCCACCTGGCGTCTTCGGCGAGTTGAGCTGGTCGAAGCCGGCTATGCCCGCCGAACAGATCTTGCCGTCCGCCGGACCCGCGGCGGGGAAGCCCTTGGGGCCCTCGACGCTCTGCGGTTCGTACTGGAT
The DNA here is from genome assembly GCF_055558735.1 of Streptomyces sp. NPDC025651. Lineage (NCBI taxonomy): Bacteria > Bacillati > Actinomycetota > Actinomycetes > Kitasatosporales > Streptomycetaceae > Streptomyces > Streptomyces sp. NPDC025651. The sequence continues at coordinate 251,179 of NZ_JBVHLZ010000001.1, read as the reverse complement.
GGAACCGCAGCCGGTCACCACGCCCTTGGCGCAGTTGATCTGCCGGCTGGCCGGCAGATCGGTGTAGCCGTGGCTGCTCGCGCCGCCCGCGGAGAGCGCGAACGCGCCTGCCGTGCCGAGGCCGACCAGGGCCGCGTACATCTTCTTGTTTCGCATGTGCCGCTCCTGCTCCTGCTGAACATGGGGAGTTCCGTGGGACGTGCGCGCACTGCGGTCTAGACCAAGTTCAGATTATTGCCGTTAGTTGAACATGTCCATACCAATCGTGGAGAGGATCCGTCCGCATCGCCCACGGGACGTCGCGACGAGTTCACCGTTGGGGCCGTCGTTCGTCGCGACCCAGTCCGCGGCCTCCCGCGGTGACCTGCCGCCCGCCAACTGCCGTTCCAGCAGCCGCTGTTGACGTACCTCTCCTGGTGAGTCCACGTACCAGCACTCCGCCATCAGGGCGTGCGCGGCGCGCCAGCCGGGCAGATCGCAGGCGAGGTAGTTCCCCTCGGTCACCACCAGGCGGGCGGCGGGCGCGACCAGATGCCGCGCCGCGACCGGCTCGTGCAGCGTCCGGTCGTAATCGGGTACGTAGATGTCCCGTGCCGGGTCGTCCAGGACGCGGCGCAGCAGCGCGACGTACCCGGCCACGTCGAAGCTCGGCTCCGAACCCTTGCGGTCGGTGAGTCCGAGGCGGGTCAACTGCGCGTTGGACAAGTGGAATCCGTCGAGCGGCAGATACGCGGCCCCCTCGCCGATCCGCTCGACGAGCGCCCGCGCCAGCGTCGACTTGCCGGTGCCCGGCGGGCCCGCGATGCCGAGGACGACCCGCGGGGCGCGGGCCGTCAGCTTCCAGGCCTCGGCGGCCAGCCGGAAAACGGACGTGCGTTCGGGTTCAGCGGTGTTCTCCATGGCCCGTATAGAACGCCACCGTCAGGTCCTTGACCAAGGCCTTGCGCTCGTAGTCGTCCAGCTCGACGAGGCCCCGGGTGGTCAGCCGCGTCACCGTGTCCTCGACGGAGTCGACCACCGAGGTCAGGACGGTGTCGCGGTGCCGTGCGTCGAGGGCCGCGACCCGGCGGCGCTGCATCGCGGCGGCGACCTCGGGGGCGTACTCGATGCGGGTCGGCTGGGCCGAGAAGACCTCGACGCCGACCGCCTCCGCGTCGGCGGCGAGCGCCCGGGTCAGCGCGGTGCCGACGGCCTCGGCGTCGCGCAGGGTGGGGGCGTCGTCGTGGAAGGCGTCGGCGGGCAGCCGCGAGAGCACCCGGGCCGTGGTCGCCTCCACGCACTCGCGCAGGTACTCCTGGTGGTCCTCGACCGCGAGCGTCGCCCGCGCGGTGTCCCTCACCCGCCACACGACGAGGACGACGACGCGCAGCGCGACCCCGCACCGGTCCACGGCGGGCATCGGCTCGCTCCGCCAGTGCCGCAGCCGTACGTCGACGCGGCGGCGCAGCAGCAGCGGGTTCACCCAGAGCAGGCCGGTGCGGCGGACGGTGCCCCGGTAGCGGCCGAAGAGGCTGAGCACCCAGGCGCGGCCGACCCTGCCGCGGGCCAGTCCGCCGAACCCGAAGAGGCCGAGCGTCCCCGACCCGGCGAGCGAGGCCCACTGCGCGGCGCCGAGCCCGACGCCGCCGTACCCGGGCAGTCCCGCCGCCCGCACCGCGGACTCGGGCAGCGCGCCCGCCCACCACAGCGAGAGCGCGCACCCGGCGACGCCCGCGCACCCGCCGAGCACCCCGGCGAGCCCGGGCAGCACCCGCGCCCGGCGCTCCACGAGGGAGGGGTCGACCTCGATCACGGACCGCGCCACCGGCTCGGCGGCCCCTGCGGCGGGCTGCGCCTCGGTCCGCCGGGCCGCGGCGGCCCGGGGCTGCTCCCCGGTCCCCTGCCTGCGCCGCACCACGGCGGGCGCCAGCGGGACCCCGGTCGCGTCGTCCGGGTCGTCGCGGAAGAGAAGGTGAACGGGGATCTCGGTGGTGGCCTCGCTCTGGATCACCCGCGCCGTCCGCGCACCCCCCGCCTCGGGCGCCCCGTCGGACCGCGGTGACTGTGGCTGTGAAGCTGCCGTCGCGCTCATCCGTGCCTCCGCGTCATTAGTGCCTCGATCTCATTCCTGCCTGAGTCACACCACCGCACGCCCCCCGGCCACCCCCGAGCCACATCCGCCCCCGGACCGCGGCCGCGCCCGAACCGCCTTCGCACCCGGCCCCCCGCCGCCGCGCCCGGACCGCATACGCGCCCCGGTCGTTTCCGTGCCCGGACCTCACGCGTGACCGAGCCCCTCCGCGCGGGGGCCCCTTGCGCACCCGAGTCGCCTCCGCACCCCGACCGCTTCTGTGCCCTGGTCACAACCGTGCCCGTGCCGCATCCGTACCCGAGCCACATTCGTGCCCCGGTCACAACCGCGCCCGAGTCACATCCGTACCCGAGCCCCACTCGTACCCCGGTCACAACCGCGCCCGAGTCACATCCGTACCCGAGCCCCACTCGTACCCCGGTCACAACCGTGCCCCGGTCTCACTCGTGACCGAGCCGCAGCCGTGCCCCGGTCTCGCCCGCGTCCCGCTCACCGGAACAACCGCCGCCACGTCTCCGGCCCCGGAAAGCCGTCGGCCGCCGCGCCTCGCCAGCCCTGGGCGCGCTGGAACGCCTCCACGTTGCGTCGGTCGCTCTCGGTCCAGCGCGGGCCCGGGCCCCGGGCGTAGTGCTTGCCGAAGCCCTTCTTCAGGAGTTGTCTGCCGAGTTGTTCGATCGCCGCGTGCGACTGGCCGGGGCGGAAGACGCCGCGGCCCGGGTACGCGCGGGCGCCCGCGCTGCCGCCGGGAGGGCCGCCCGCCGGACCGCCGCCCGCGCCCGTCGCCGGGATGTTCCGTCCCTTCCCCTTCATCAGGTACGACCACGTCGTCGGCCCCGGCAGGCCGTCCGCGTCCTCGCCCCGCCAGCCCTGCGCCCGCTGGAACGCCCGCGTCGCCCCGCGGTCCGCGTCGCTCCAGCGCGGCCCGGGCCCCGACCGGTAGAAGCGCTTGCCGCCGCGCGCCACCAGCGCCTTGCCGAGCTGCGTCACGTACCGGTTGTTCGCACCGGCGCCGAAGGAGCCCGCCCCCGGATACCTGGTCGTCGCGGAGCCCGGACCCGAGGCGGAGCCCCCGGGAGTGCCGCCCGTCACACCCTTGTACCGATAGGCCAGATAGCGGTCCCCATGGGACCAGTACGCATAGGGCGTGGCCTGTTTCCTGGCGTGCGGGCGGGCCTGTTCGTACGCGATGTAATGCGTGCGCGTGTAGTCCGTCCATCCCCCGAAAATCGTCACGTGCGAGCCCGCCGTGGGATCCACCGGATTGTGGAAGAGAAGAATGTCCCCGGGCTGCAACTGATCCCGGGAAATACGCACCGCGTACTTGTCGAGGCTCCCCGTCCATTCGTTGCCGCTCAGATTCCACGCCATGGAGACAAAGCCGGAACAGTCCTGCCGGTAGCCGTCGGACCAGTACTTCTCCATGCTGTACGGCACCTTCGCCGCGACCCACTTCTTGGCCCGGTTGATGATCGCCGCCCGCGTGGTCGACCGGTGGGCCGCCGCCGTGGACGCCGCGGCCGCCGGGCTCCCTGAGGGGCCGTGCAGCGGGCTCGCCCCACCCTGCGGAGTGCCCGGCTCACCCCCGGCGGGACCCGCACCCGGCCCCGCCGGATGACCCCCCACCTCGACGGATGCCACGGCCGGCAGCGCCTGACCGCCGAGCACCGTGCCGGCCGCCGCCGCGAGGACCAGGGCGCGGCGCGCGCCGTGCGCCGCCGGGTGGCCCCCGAGCCGCAGCGGAAGCGCGTGCGCCATCGTGCGACGCCGTTGAATACAGCCGGGGCAGTCGCAGTCGCTCTCGGGGTCGAATTCCTCGAATACCGGAGCGTCCTCCATGCGATTCCCCTCACACCCCAGAAAAGAATGTCCGCGCATCTGCACGTCCGTCAGTTTCTCAACTGTCCCGGGATACCGCATGTTGACGGTCCGAATGATGGATCGCCCCCGTCGGGCGGGCCCGCTCCCGGGCCCCCGGGCCGCCCCGTCACGCACCCCCGGCCACCGCACGACCCCCGGCTGGTCAGAAGCACCCCCGGACGTCCGGTAGAGTTATCCAGGTCAGCAGGCGCCGCTAGCTCAGTTGGTTAGAGCAGCTGACTCTTAATCAGCGGGTCCGGGGTTCGAGTCCCTGGCGGCGCACAGACAGCGAAAGCCCTCCGCTTCGGCGGGGGGCTTTCGTCATGCCCGCCCGCACCCACCCTGCCGCTACCGTTGCGCCATGGCGCGCGACATCCAGGAGCGGATCAAGAAGCTCATCATCGACCAGCGGCTGCCCTCCGGGGCCACCCTCCCGACCGAGCCCGAGCTGATGGAGCGCCTCGGCGTCAGCAGGAACTCGGTGCGCGAGGCCCTCAAGGCGCTCCAGGCCATGGGCATCGTGGAGATCCGGCACGGCTTCGGCACCTACGTCGGCCCGATGTCGATGGCGCCGATGATCGAGGGCCTCACCTTCCGCACCGTCGCCGGGCACTACCGCGGCGAGGACAGCCTGCTCCAGCTCCTGGAGCTGCGGGAGGCCGTGGAGACCGGCCTGATCGCGCGCCTCGCGGGTCGTATACCGGCCGCCGACCTCGCCGAACTCGACGCCCTGGTCGACCGGATGGACGCGGAGGCGGCGGCCCCGGACGGCGAGGTGCGCGCCGAGACCGACCGGGCGTTCCACGCCACGCTCTACCGCTGCCTGGGCAACCAGCTGCTGGGGGAGGTTCTCGAGGCGTTCTGGGACGCCTTCCACCGAGTGCGCACGGATCTGGTGGACGTACCACGGGATCCGAAGATCACCTGCCGCCAGCACAGGGAGATCCTCGACGCCGTGAAGTCGAGCGACGTGGTCCGGGCGGAGCAGGCCATAAGGGAACACTTCGGTAACATCCGCACGCGTCTGACCTCGCCCACCTCAGTGGTTGCCTCAAATCGCTCGTATGACCGGTAAACACCTTGTATCGCTCTTGCGATCATGCTGTGCGGCGTAGAACCCTGTCCTGGAGCCATTGGCTCTCATGAGGCGGACGATACGGGGCAGTTGGGGACCCGTCCGGTCCGCGGCGGGGCAGGGATGGGGGTCCCGTTCATGAAGCGATGCCGAGGGGGGCATCATGCAACCGGAAGGTCGTCGTTCTATGTCCAAGGGGACGGTGGCCTGCCACTGATGCGCTCGTGACGGTCTTCAGGGGGACTCAAGCGGGCGGAAGGACCAACGAACGCGCGGGCCGACCGCGCGCGGGGGGATGACTCATGACGTCGACGCCGACGGGCGCGCGGCACAACGACCCGTCACAGACGACCCAGCTGCGGGTGCCGTCGCACCGGACGGGTGGTTTCCGGCGGATCAAGAAGACGCTGCCTCGGTACGACTACGAGCACTACAGCCGTCTCGCCGGGCCGCTGACCCAGCCCGACCCGAGCAAGCCGTACAAGGTCCGGTACCGCTCGCTGCTCTCCCAGGAGCCGCACCGCATCCGGGCCGCGCTGATGCTGGGCGCGGCCCCGCTGCTCTCCCTGGTCCTGCTCGCCTGGCTCCTGCAGCCCGAGCACTGGACCGAGCGGGACTACGTGGCCAACGAATGGCTGCCGGTGCTCGACGTCGTCATGCTCGTCTCGATCGGCCTGATCGAGTTCTTCCGCTGCATGAACGTGCTCTCCAACGCCCATGCGACGCTCGTCGCCCGCGACCCGATACCGGTCGTTCCCGAGACCGGCACCAGAGTCGCCTTCCTCACCTCGTTCGTGCCCGGCAAGGAGCCGATCGAGATGGTGACGAAGACCCTGGAGGCCGCGGTCAAGATCCGTCACCGCGGTCTGATGCACGTCTGGCTCCTCGACGAGGGTGACGACCCGGAGGTCAAGGAGGTCTGCCGGCGGCTCGGCGTGCACCACTTCTCCCGCAAGGGCGTCGCCAAGTGGAACATGGCGAAGGGCCCGCACCGTGCCAAGACCAAGCACGGCAACTACAACGCCTGGCTGGACGCGCACGGCGACGATTACGACTACTTCGCGTCCGTGGACACCGACCACGTCCCGATGCCGAACTACCTGGAGCGGATGCTCGGCTTCTTCCGCGACGAGAACGTCGGCTTCGTCATCGGCCCGCAGGTCTACGGCAATTACGACAACTTCGTCACCAAGGCCGCCGAGTCGCAGCAGTTCCTCTTCCACGCCCTGATCCAGCGCGCCGGCAACGCCTACGGCGCCCCGATGTTCGTCGGCACCTCCAACGCCGTACGCATCAAGGCCCTGAAGCAGATCGGCGGTCTGTACGACTCGATCACCGAGGACATGGCGACGGGCTTCGAGATCCACCGCGCCACCAACCCGAAGACCGGCAAGAAGTGGAAGTCGGTCTACACGCCGGACGTACTCGCGGTGGGCGAAGGCCCCAACGCCTGGACGGACTTCTTCACGCAGCAGCTGCGCTGGTCCCGGGGGACGTACGAGACGATCCTCAAGCAGTTCTGGAAGGCGCCCTTCTCGCTGCCGCCAGGACGGCTCTTCAACTACACGATGATGGTCATCTTCTACCCGATGTCCGCCATGAACTGGATCCTGGCCGCGCTGAGTTGCGCGCTGTTCCTGGGTCTTGGCGCGTCCGGCGTGAACATCGACCCGACCATCTGGCTGATGCTGTACGGCAACGCCTCGGCGCTGCAGATCGGCCTGTACATCTGGAACCGCAGGCACAACGTCTCCCCGCACGAGCCCGAGGGCTCCGGCGGTGTGGCGGGCATGGTGATGTCGGCGCTCTCCGCGCCGGTCTACGCGCGCTCACTGATGGACGCCGCCCTGCGCCGCAAGAGCAAGTTCGTGGTGACCCCCAAGGGCGATTCGGCCAGCCCCGACACGCTGTTCGGGACCTTCCGGATCCACCTGTTCTTCATTCTGGTCTTCGGCGCCTCGATGGCGGCCTCCTTCATGTACGGGCACTCCCACCCCGCGATGATCACCTGGGCCACCTTCGCCCTGCTGATCACGGCGGCGCCGATCTTCGCGTGGCGCTGGGGCATGCGCCAGGACAGGAAGAAGGCCAAGTCGGCGGCGCAATCCGGTACTTCCGCGCCGCCACCGGGAGCGGAGACGATGGTCCCGCAGCAGCGCGAAGCCACGGCACCGCTGCCGCAGGCCCAGCCGGCCCCGCCGGGCGGGCACGCCCCGCACGCCCCGCAGCAGAAGCCCAGCTGGGCCGCGCCCGACCAGACCATGCAGATTTCCCTTGGGGGACGTAAGAAATGAAAGACCGTTCCAGCCGCCGCCGCGCCCGCCGCATCGCGATAGGCGCGGCGGTCGTCCTTGCGCTGGCAGGGATGAACGGCCCGTGGCTCTGGCGCGTGGGCTCGGAGAAGTACCACGACTACAAGATCAACAAGCCGGAGTACAAGGCGGACAACGGCCACTGGGAGGTCATCGACTTCCCCGAGGAGTACCGCCAGAACACCATCCACGCGGCGCTCCTGCACACGGGCAAGGTCCTGCTGGTCGCGGGGTCGGGCAACAACCAGAAGAACTTCGACAGGAAGAAGTTCGACACCCGGCTGTGGGACCCGGTCAAGAACACCATCAAGAAGATCCCGACGCCCACCGACCTGTTCTGCACGGGCCACACCCAGCTGGGCAACGGCAACCTGCTGATCGCGGGCGGCACGCAGCGCTACGAGAAGCTGAAGGGCGACATCACCAAGGCCGGCGGCCTGATGATCGTCCACAACGAGGACCCGGACGAGCCGAAGACGATCCCGGCGGGGACGAAGTTCACCGGCAAGAAGAACGGCAAGACGTTCGTCTCCCAGGACAACGTCCTGGTCGAGAAGGCGAAGAAGGTCTTCGACAAGCAGACCGGCAAGTTCCTGCGCACCGAGCCCGGCCTCGGCCGGGTCTACGTGGAGGCGGCCAGGAGCGGCGCCAAGTACGAGACGGGCACGCAGGACAACTACCGCATCCAGGGCCTGAAGGGCTCCGACACCCGCAACGTCTACGGCATGGCGCAGAAGCTCGCCCTGGACAAGAAGGACTTCCAGGGAATCAAGGACACCTTCGAGTTCGACCCGATCGCCGAGCGGTACATCAAGGTCGACCCGATGAACGAGGCGCGCTGGTACCCCACGCTGACCACGCTCACCGACGGCAAGATCCTCTCCACCTCGGGCCTCGACGAGATCGGCCAGCTGGTCCCCGGCAAGAACGAGGTGTACGACCCCAAGACCAAGAAGTGGACGTACACCAAGGGCATCCGGCAGTTCCCGACCTACCCGGCGATCTTCCAGATGGCCGACGGCAAGCTCTTCTACTCCGGTTCCAACGCGGGGTACGGCCCCGACGACGTCGGCCGCAAGCCCGGTATCTGGGACCTGAAGACCAACAAGTGGCAGGGCATCCCGGGCCTGAGCGACCAGAAGCTCATGGAGACCTCCGGCACGGTCGAACTGCCGCCCGCCCAGGACCAGAAGTACATGGTGGTCGGCGGCGGCGGTGTCGGCGAGTCCAAGGAGTCCAGCAAGAAGACCCGCATCGTCGACCTGAAGGCGGACGCCCCGAAGTTCGTGGACGGCCCCGAGCTGGAGAAGGGCACGCGCTACCCGCAGATCTCGACGCTGCCCGACGACACCGTGCTGATCTCCGGCGGCTCCGAGGACTACCGCGGGCGCAGCGACTCCAACATCCACCAGGCGCGGATCTACGACGCCAGGACGGGTGAGATGCGGCGGGTGGCCGACCCCGAGGTGGGCCGCAACTACCACTCCGGCTCGATCCTGCTGCCCGACGGCCGCGTGATGTTCTTCGGCTCCGACTCGCTCTACGCCGACAAGGCCAACACGAAGCCGGGCGAGTTCGAGCAGCGCATCGAGATCTACACGCCGCCGTACCTGTACCACGGCTCGCAGCCGAGCCTCGGCAAGGGACCGAAGACGATCCGGCGGGGCGAGTCGGGGACGTTCCCGACGAAGCACGCCTCGTCCATCAAGACGGCCCGCCTGATCAAGCCGAGTGCGTCGACGCATGTGACGGACATCGACCAGACGTCGATCGCCCTCGACCTGAAGAAGTCGAAGGACTCGGTGAGCGTGACGGTCCCGAAGAACCGCAGCCTGGTCGAATCGGGCTGGTACATGCTGTTCGTGACGGATGATCAGGGCACGCCGAGCAAGGCGCAGTGGGTCCACGTACCGTAAGCAGCGCCCCGTAAGGGGCGCGGGGAACTGCGCGCTCAGCCAACGAAGAACCGCAGTCGCGGGGGGGGGGGTTGGCCGGCCCAGCCGCCACGCCGGTTTTTTTTGTTGT
>NZ_JBVHLZ010000001.1:0-241829 GCF_055558735.1 Streptomyces sp. NPDC025651 | reverse complement strand
GGCCCCCCTCACTTACCCCCGCGCCGCGTCGGGGGCGGGGGTACCGGCGCGCTCCCCCAACCAACACCCCCTGGCGCGTCGGCCGTATGCCCCGGCCCCCGCGACTGCGGCTTTTCTGTGCTTGCTCGCACAGTTCCCCGCGCCCCTTACGGGGGCGAAACCTTACGAGGCGTTCTTGGCGAGGCCCAACGCATACTCGGGCCACCACTCCCCGGCCTTGGGGCCACCCCGGCACGTCCCGTCGGACTCACCCGGCCGCTTGATCCAGAGGTACGCGTCGACGAGCGGATCGTCGGTCTTGGTCGTAGGAGTCTCACCCAGCGCCCGGCCAGGGGGGTTGCACCAAGGGTCCTTGCCCTTGGTGTAGGGCCCGTTGCCGTTGCGCGCCGTGTCGATGACGAACGGCTTGCCGCCGATCTTCGCCGACAGCTGCTTGCCGTACTCCGTACTGGCCTCGGTGGTCTGGAAGTTGGAGACGTTCACCGAGAAGCCGTCGGCCTGCTCGACGCCGGACCACTTCAGGGGCTCCCAGACCGAGTCCGCGCCCTTGCCCCAGCCCGCGTTGCCCGCGTCGAGGTACACCTTGGTGTTCTTCAGGGACTTGAGCTTGCCTATGGCGCCCTTGAGCAGGTCGTACCGCTCCTCGTGGAACTGCTCGGGCGTGCAGTTGTCGACCATGTGCAGGACCGCGTCCGGCTCCAGGATGACCGTCGCGTGACGGTCGCCGATGCCCTTGGCGACCTGGTCGATGAACGCGCGGTACGCGTTGCCGTCGGCCGCGCCGCCGCCCGAGTACTGGCCGCAGTCGCGGTGCGGGATGTTGTAGACGACCAGGAGGGCGTCCCGGTCGGCCTTCTCGGCGGCCTCGGTGAAGCCGCGCGCCTGGTCCTCCGCGTTCTCCGGGACGATCCACTCGGCGACCGGCTGCTCGGCGATCTTCCGGATGAGCGCGGCGTCTTCCTTGTTGCCGTCCTTGTCGTACGAGGCGACCTGCTTGGCCGCGTTCCCGTCCGGATTGACCCAGTACGGGTCCTTGCCCTTGGGCTGTTGCCTGACCGGCGGACTCGACGTGTCGCCGTCCGAGTCACCGCCGGAGGAGCACGCGGAGAGGAGCAGCGCGGCCCCCGCGAGCGCCACTCCCGTCCTCACCCCCCTGGCCGCGAAACCGTGCCCGCGGCCGGTGCCGTTGCGGTACATCCACTCCCCCTTGGGTGCACTGTCCGTTTCTCAATCCTGACATACGCACTCCCTGCCCACGAGGCCCGTCCGTCCAGCGCACGGAGCTGTAGGAGACCTGTTACAGCCCGCTCCGGCGGGGTAGGCGCAGTGCGCGGGGAGTGGAGGTGGATGGGGCATGCGTGACCGCGACAGCGAACTGCGGCTTGCGGACGTCCTGGTGGAGACCGCGGACACCCTGAACGACGACTTCGACCCCGAGCGCTATCTGCGGTGGATAGCGGACCGCTCCGTGGAACTGCTCGGCGCCCAGGGCGCCGGGGTGATGTACACGGACCGGGACGACGAGGTGTGCCTCGTCCCGTGCAGCGGCCAACAGGACCTCGTTCGGGACCTGTTGGAGGTGCAGCACCGCGGCGGCCCGTGCGTGGAGAGCTTCGGCACCGGCGAGCCCGTGCCGCAGGTGCGGATCGATCCCGACGGCGCGGGGGCGCGCTGGCCGGCGTTCGCCGAGCGGGCCGACCGTTACGGCGTCGCGGAGACCTACGCGGTACCGATGCGCCGGAACGGCACCATGATGGGCGTACTCAACGTCTTCATGTCGCCGAAGCGTCGATCCATGGCGCCTGAACGGGAGTTGAGGATCGCCCAGGCCCTCGCAAACGCCGCGGCCATGGGACTGCACAATCACCGCACTCACTCCGCGTATCGCGCACTGTCCGAACAGCTGCAGACCGCGCTGGACAGCCGCATTCGAATCGAACAGGCCAAAGGCATACTCGCCGAGCGCTGGAACACCGGCATGGACGAGGCATTTGGCGCGCTGCGGCGATATGCGCGCAGAGAACAGCAGGTCGTGGACCTGGTGGCCGTTCAGGTGATCAAGGGCTCGCTCGACGCCGAAGCGCTCCGTCGCGACAGGTCCGAACCTTCCTGAAGGGCCCACCCCACCTGCGATGATCACGGAGGGAAAAGGAACCGCGACTTGGCGTCATTCTGCCGCCATCTGCCCCTAGGCTCGCGCGCTCATTCGTTCTAGAGTCTGTTGCACGGCCCAAGCCCCCGGCCTTGTCGGCCATTCCGCAATTGGGGAATGGCCTGCGAACCTCCCGCGCCGGCGCCGGGTTTCTCCCGCAGCTCGTGCGCGCGCGGTCGAGGACCAGCCCGGTCGGCGGCTCCGGGGGGAGCGGGCCGCCGATCGGGCCAGGTGGACAGGGCCCGGCCCCCGCCCGCCGCGCCTACCTGCCGACTCCCGTGAGGTACGCCGAGACGATGACGTTCGCCGTGTAGGTGCGGGTGGCCTGGTCGAAGGTGCCGCCGCAGGTGATCAGGCGCAGTTCGGCGCGGCCCTCGGTACGCGGGCCGTACGCCTTCTGCGCGTCGAAGCGGTCGCGGGTGATGACCTGCACGTCGTCCACCGTGAACTCCGCGACCGTGCCGTCGTCGCGGGCCACCCTGACCTTCTCCCCGGGGCGGGCCGCGCTGAGGTCGTAGAAGACGGCGGGCTTGGTCTCCGTGTCGACGTGGCCGACGAAGAGGGCCGCGCCGGGCGCTCCGGGGCGGGTGCCGCCGCCGTACCAGCCGACGGTGCCCGGCTGTTCGAAGGGCGGCGGGTCGATCGCACCCTCGGCGTCCAGGCCGCGGGCCGCCACCGGGGCCCGCACCTTCAGGGACGGCACGTCGACGCGCAGCGGCCTCGCGGGCGGCAACGGCTCGTGCGCGGGCGGCAGTTCGACGCCGAGGGGGCGCCCGACCGCGGCCACGTCGCCCGTCGCGGGGCCGGACATCCCGCCGCGCAGATCCGTGATGTCGCTGCCCCACAGCCACAGGCCGACGAGGAGGACCGCCCAGGCGACGCCGGTGAGGAGTCGCCCCGAGCCGGACGAGCGCTCACTGCCGGACACGACCGGGTCCCGCCCGTCACCCGGAGCGGCGCCGGCGGACGCTGCGGAACGCCACGGCGACCGCGGCGACCCCGGCGAGGACCAGGCCGATCACGGCGTGCCGGGTGCCGGGGCCCGCCTCGTTCGCCGCCTCGGACGAGGCCGTGGTCAGCCGCGCGGCGCCGCCGCCACCGGCCCGCACCGGGGAGACCGGGGCCGGGTTGTGCCGGACCACCTGGACGGTGCCCACGCCCTGGTGGGGGTGGCCGTCGCAGGTGACGGTGACGTCGTACGTGCCGGAGACGCCCTGTCTGATCCTGCCGCTGCCGTTGAGCGAGTACTTGTCGCCGTCACGCCCGGTGAGACTGACGTCCCCCTCGAAGGCCCCCGAGCCCGCGGACCCGGTCGTGCCGTCGCAGCCCGAGACGCTCACCTCCACGGTGGCGCCGGGCGCGGCACTGGACGGAATGACGGTGGCCCGCACGGAGCCGTCTTCATGGGCCTGTGCCACACCACCGGGCAGGGCGACCGCCACCGCGGCAGCCACTCCTGCCCCACGGACAGCAAGGGAACGTATACGCATCGTGAACCTCCTGCTACCGAGATTCACGCGCGGTGACGGCACCCGCATCCTGATGCGGGGCAAACGGGTAAACGGTGCCTAGATCCGGTCCACCAGATCAGCGATCGAGTCCACCACGTTCGACGGCCGGAACGGATGGCGATCGATGTCGGCCCGGGACGTCAGCCCCGTGAGCACCAGGAACGTCTCCATCCCCGCCTCCAGTCCGGCAAGGACGTCCGTGTCCATGCGGTCACCGATCATCGCGCTCGTCTCCGAATGCGCGCCGATCGCGTTCAGCCCCGTCCGCATCATCAACGGATTCGGCTTCCCCGCGAAGTACGGGTGCTTGCCCGTCGCCTTGGTGATCAGCGCCGCGACGGCCCCCGTGGCCGGCAGCGGACCCTCGGTGGAGGGGCCGGTCTCGTCGGGGTTGGTGCAGATGAAGCGGGCCCCGCCGTTGATGAGCCGCACGGCCTTGGTCATGGCCTCGAAGGAGTACGTACGGGTCTCGCCGAGCACCACGTAGTCCGGGTCGTGGTCGGTCAGGACGTACCCGATGTCGTGCAGGGCGGTGGTGAGCCCCGCCTCACCGATGACGTACGCCGTGCCGCCGGGCCGCTGGTCGTCCAGGAACTTCGCGGTGGCGAGCGCGGAGGTCCAGATGTTCTCGACCGGCACTTCGAGGCCCATGCGGGTCAGCCGGGCCTGGAGGTCGCGCGCGGTGTAGATGGAGTTGTTCGTCAGGACCAGGAAGGGCTTGCCGGACTCGCGCAGCTTCTTGATGAAGGCGTCGGCGCCGGGGATCGGCACTCCCTCGTGAATGAGCACGCCGTCCATGTCGGTGAGCCACGATTCGATGGGCTTGCGCTCTGCCATGGGGTGCACTCCTGCGGTGTACGGGTTGCCTGGGGCGCCGGGACAGCGCTGTGCCGACGCCCCCAGCCTAATCAGGAAGCCGTGATCTTGACCCCGTCGATCACCCAGTACCAGTTGTCGCCCCCGGTGTACCGGAAGCGGACCTGAGCCTTCCGGGCGCCCGCGGGAACCTGGAGGACGATGTTCTCGACCACGGAGGGGGTGTCCGTCGTGTACGTCTTCACCACGACGGGGGACCCGCCGTCGTACGAGACGAGGACCTCGCCCTTCTGCGGGGCCTCCTGGCGGTAGTACGTCGTGTACGTGAGCGTGGCCCTCGCGCCGCCCGTCACGTCGTACGAGGGACTGACCAGTGTCGAGTCGAAGGTGCCGGAGAAGGACTTGTCGGACCACTCGTCGCCGTCGGCGACCGCGAAGACGCCGCGCGCGCGGATGTTGTTCTCGCGCTGCTGGTCGCGCCCGGCCTTCGTCCAGAACTCGTCCGTGGTGAAGGACCAGCCGCGCCACTCGGTGACGCCCCCGGTGCCCATCCTCGCGTTGTCGACCGTCCAGCCGCTCGGCGGCGTGTGCGTGAAGCCGATGACGCCGGAACCGATGCCGCCCTCGTCGACCGGGCCCGTCAGCTTGTCGCGCAGCGCGTCGAAGTCGTCGGGCCGCGGCCGCTGGATCGGGCGGCCGTCCAGGCCCCAGGCCGGGTCGACGGCGATGCCGAGGTGGGCCAGGGCGCTCGCGGCGATGTCGGGCATGCGCACGTCGTGACGGACGGAGCCCGCGGTGACCGTGCCGCCCGTGGCGATCAGGAAGGTCTGGCGCTCGGCCCAGCTGGACCCGCCGTGGCCGCCCGCGTCGGTGTGTCCGTGATCGGCGGTGATCATGATCAGCCAGTCCTCGTCGCCGTACGTGGCACGGGACTTGACGGCGGCGACGATCTGGCCGACCTGTGTGTCGACGCCGTGCAGCGCGTCCAGGTAGGCCTGGCTGGCGGCGCCGCTCTCGTGACCCGCGTGGTCGACGTTGTCGAGCTGGACGAAGACCGCGTCGGGGTTGCCGCTCTTCACCTCGGCGACGGCACGGCTGGTGGTGCCCGCGTCGTACTCGGCGGACGGGGTGGAGACCCTGGCGTCGACCTTCGCGGAGAAGATGACGTCGGTGATGGGGGCCCAGGAGGCCACGGCGTAGGTCCGCAGGGACGGCTTCGCGGCCTCGATCCGGGTCATGAAGTCCGGGTACTTCGCGAGCTGGTGGCCGGTGAACTCGTTGTTCACGACCCTGTGCTTGTCGGGCCAGACGCCGGTGATGAGCGTGGACCAGCCGGGGCCCGAGGAGGTGGGCGCGAGCGGGTTGGCGTAGAGGGCGCTGGGCGCCGTGAGGCCCGCACTCATCAGGCCCTTGAGGGTGGGCGTTTCGGCGTCCTTGACTCTGTTGAGCAGGGCACCGTCGAGGCCGATGACCAGGACCTTGGGGGTCCTGGCCGCGGCCGTCGCGACGGTGGCGAGGGGGCCGGCGGCGGCGAGCGCGGCGGCCGAGACCAGGAGCGAGCGGCGGGAGATTCCTTGCGACACGTGTACCTCCGGCAGAAGGGAGCGTGGGGGGGGCACGCCAACGCCCCTGGAGAACCAGGGGCGTTGGGTCCATACCCGTTATCCTTTCGCTACCGCACCCCTGGGGCCAGGGGTGCGGCGGTGAACTCTCAGCTACCGGTCGCCGACTTCCAGTCCTCCACGTACGCGGGGAGATTCCTGGAGATGTCGTCCCAGTCCGGCTCGAAGACCTCCACGCCGTCGACGAGCTTGTCGAGGGCGACCGCGTTGGCGTCGGTGGCCTTGACGTCCTTGCGCGCCGCGAAACCGCCGCCGATCTCGCTGACCTGCTGCTGGGCCTTCTGACTCAGCAGGTGGTCGAGGAGTTTCCTCGCGTTCGCGTCGTGGGGTGCCTTGTCGACCAGACCGGCGGCGTACGGCAGCGCGAAGGTGGTCGGCCTGCCCGGGTCCTTCTCGGTCGCGGGGAACCAGATCCCGAGGTTCGGCATGTCCTTGGACTGCGCGTAGTTCATCTGGACGTCGCCGTTGGCCGCCAGGAGCTCGCCCTTGTCGACCTTCGGCGCGAGCTTGCCGGTGGAGGCGGACGGGCCGACGTTGTTGGTCTGCAGCTTCTTCAGGTACTCCATCGCCGGCTCCTTGCCGCCGAAGTCGTGCATCGCCTTGATGAGCACGGCGGTTCCGTCGCCCGCGACACCGGGCGTGGAGTACTGCACCTTGTTCTTGTACGTGCCTTCGGTCAGGTCCTCCCAGGTCCTGGGCGCCTTCCCGCCGGCCAGCTCCTTCTTGTTGTAGATGAAGCCGAAGTAATTGTTCACGACGGAGGTCCACTTGCCGTCGGCCGCCTTGTCGGCGCCGTCGACCTCCTCGGAGCCCTTGGGCCTGTAGGCCCGCAACAGCCCCTTCTCGTCGGCCTGTTGGATGAACGGGGGCAGCGTGATGATGACATCGGCCTGCGTGTTGGACTTCTCGCGGACGGCGCGCTGCACCATCTCGCCGGAGCCGCCCTCGACGTAGTTCACCTTGATGCCGGTCTTCTTCTCGAAGTCCTTGAAGACCTGGTCGTACCAGCCGTCGCCGTTCTCGCCCTTGAGGCCGTCGGCGCTGTAGACCGTGACGACCTTGTCGTCGGACGCGGCGGAGCCGCCGCCGCACGCGGTGAGCGATCCGGCGAGGACGAGGCTGCCGCCGACGGCGGCGAGCGCGCGGGCGCGGTGGACGCGGGTAAGGCGTGACATGACGTTTCGTACTCCTTGAACAACCGTGGGACAGAGGTGAGTTCAGCGATAGGAGGCGCGGGTGCGGATGCGCGAGACGGCGAAGAGCACCAGCAGCGTGGCCGTCATCAGGACCACGGCGACGGCGGCACCGGTGAAGAGGGAGCCGCGGTCGGTGGCCGCGTAGATCCGCACGGGCAGCGGCATCCAGTCCGGCGGGTAGAGCATCATCGTGGCGCTCAACTCGCCCATGGAGAGCGCGAAGCAGAGCCCGGCGGCCGCGTTCAGGGACGGCAGCAGGAGCGGCAGCTTCACCCTCCACAGGACGTACGAGGGCCGGGCGCCGAGCGATGCCGCGGCCTGTTCGTACGCCGGGTCGAGACGCACGAGGGCAGCGGAAACCGACTGGTAGGCGAAGGCCGTGACAAGAATGGCGTGCGCGAGGACCACGATCCAGCGCGTGCCGTTGAGGATCATCGGCGGCTTGGAGAACGCGACGAGGACCGCGAGCCCGACGACGACGGACGGCACGGCGACGGGCAGCACGAACAGCGCGTCGAGCACTCGCTTCCCTCCCCGCCTGAGCGAGGCCGCGGCGAGCGCGGCCCACGACCCCACGGTCAGCGCCAGCAGACTCGCGCCGACGGCGGTGACCAGGCTGGTGGTGAGGGCCTGGAGCGACTCCCCGCGGGTGGCCGACGCGTAGTGCTCCGCGGTGAAACCGGAGGGGAAG
Source organism: Streptomyces sp. NPDC025651 (assembly GCF_055558735.1). Taxonomy (NCBI): domain Bacteria; kingdom Bacillati; phylum Actinomycetota; class Actinomycetes; order Kitasatosporales; family Streptomycetaceae; genus Streptomyces; species Streptomyces sp. NPDC025651. The sequence continues at coordinate 233,841 of NZ_JBVHLZ010000001.1, read as the reverse complement.
GCCCCCGACCAGTGCTCGGAGAACGACGCCGCGAGGATCACGAGGAGCGGCAGCGCGAACAGCGGCAGAAAGAGGACGAGGAAAAGCCCCCAGACGGCCCACTTCCCCTTGCGGCTATGCACCAACACGACGGCTCACCACCCGGTAGAGGCCGTAAAGGCCCACGGAAATCGCGATGTTGACGACCGCGACGGCGCACGCCGCCGGATAGTCGGACTCGAGAATGGCCTTGCCGTAGACGAGCATCGGCAGGGTCGTGACCCCTTTCGCCCCCGTGAAGAGCACGATCCCGAATTCGTTCAGGCACATGACGAGGACGAGGCTGCCGCCGGCGGCGAGCGCGGGCAGCGCCTCGGGCAGGATGACCCGCCGCACGATCCGCAGGGGCCTGGCCCCGAGGCTGGACGCGACCTCGATCTGCGCGGTGTCGATCTGCGAGAACGCGGCGAGCAGGGGCCGCATCACGAACGGCGTGAAGTACGTGATCTCGGCGAGCAGCACGCCCCACGGGGTGGTCAGGAACTGGAACGGCCCCTCGGCGGCCCCTGTCGCGTCCGTCCACACGCCGTTGGCCATGCCCTTCGTGCCGTAGACGAACAGCAGGGCGAGGGTGATCAGGAAGGACGGGAAGGACAGGAAGACGTCGATGAACTTCGAGACGGCCTTCCCGCCGGGAAACGGCACGAAGGCGATGACGAGCGCGAGCGCGAACCCGAGCACGAGGCATCCCGCGGTCGCCCCGACCGCGAGCCACACGGTGGTCCCCAGGGCTTCCCGGAACGCCTCGGAGGCGAAGACGTCGGAGTACGGCTGAAGGGAAGTCCCTCCCGTGTCCGGCTGAACGGACTGCTGGACGACGAGGAGGAGGGGATAGAGGAAGAAGAGGGAGAGCAGGGCAACGGGCGGCAGGGCCCAGACGAACGACGGCACGTGCCGTTTCCGCCGTGGGCCGGCGTTCCGCTCGGCGAGTGGGGTCTCCCCTGCTCGAGCGGAGTCGAGAGCTTGGGGAAGGGTGGGCACGGCCCCGGCTGCCGGGGCACTTTTCACCAGGCGCTCAGCGGGACTACCCATCGGTCACCCCTCCGGCAAGGAGCACCGCGTCCTCCGGGGCGAAGTGCAACGTGACCGACTCCCCGATCCCCGGCGGAGCCTTCAGCTCCCGTACGTCCGCCTTGACCCGCTCCCCCGCCACATCCACGTACAACCGGTGCGTGGCCCCCCGCCACTGGACCTCCGCCACCTCCCCCACAAGGGAGTTGGGCCCCTCCCCGAGCCCCACCAGATGCGGCCGCACGCACAACGTGGCCGTCGCCCCCGCGGCGACCTCCCCCGTCTCGGCCCTCAGCTCGACCCCGCCGAAGGAGACCGCCCCCGACCCCACCGTCACGGGCAGCAGGTTCGCGTGGCCCACGAAGGACGCCGTGAACTCCGTCCGAGGCGCCCGGTACAGCTCCTGCGGCGTCCCGCAGTCCTGAAGCCGCGCCCGGTCCATGACGGCGATGCGATCAGCCAGAGTCAACGCCTCCACCTGGTCATGGGTGACGTACAGAATCGAGACGTCCGGCAACTCCCGGTGCAGCCGGGCGAGTTCGGCCAGCATCCCCGACCGCAACTGCGCGTCCAACGCGGAAAGCGGCTCGTCCAGCAGCAGCACCCCCGGCCGAATGGCGAGCGCCCGCGCGATGGCCACCCGCTGCTGCTGCCCGCCGGACAGCTCGCGCGGATACCGCTTCGCGTACGCCGCCATCCCGGTCATCTCCAGCGCCTCGGCGACCCGCCCCGGGATCAGGGCCTTGTCGACCTTCTGCGCCTTCATCCCGAAGGCCACGTTGTCCTCGACCCGCATGTGCGGAAACAGCGCGTACTGCTGGACGACCATGCCGATGCCCCGCTGGTGCGGCGGCAGCCCGGTGACGTCGCGGTCTCCGATGAACACCCGCCCCGACACGGGCCGCACGAAGCCCGCCACGGCCCGCAGCGCGGTGGTCTTGCCGGATCCGGAGGGCCCGAGCAGGGCCATGACCTCGCCGGGCTCGACGGTCAGGTCGAGGGAGTCGAGGACCGTGGTCCCGCCGTACGCGACGGAGACGTGGTCGAAGCGGATGCCGCTGCCCATCAGCCGACTCCCCTGAGCATCGAGGGCAGTTCGGCGACGGACCCGAGCACGTGCGTGGCCCCGGCCTCGCGCAGTACACCCTCGCCGTGAGCGCCGGTCAGCACCCCGGCGACGACCGAGGCGCCCGAGCGCACGCCGCTCTTCATGTCGTACGCGGTGTCGCCCACGACGGCGACGTCCTGGACGCCCGCCACCGCGCCGGTGCGCAGGAACGCGCCGAGCACCATGTCCGGGTAGGGCCGTCCGCGGCCGCCCGCGTCGGCGGGGCACAGCGTCAGCTCGACGAGGTCCCGCCACCCGAGCGCGTCGAGGATGGCGTCCTGTGTGACCCGGGCGAACCCGGTGGTCAGGACGACGGTCCTGCCGTCGGCCCGCAGCTCCTCGATGGCCTCGCGCGCGCCGTCGACCGGCGCGACGTGCCCGCCGTCGACCAGCGTCCCGTACGCCTTCTCGAAGGCGGTGTTGGCCTGCCGCGCGAGCGCTTCCTCGCCGAACAGGTGCCGGAACACGGAGATCTTGGACTCGCCCATGGTGGCGCGGACGTACTCCAGCTTCGCGGCGTGGTCCGCGGAGTCCGGCTCGACGCCGAGCTCCCGCGCGGCGGCCGCGAAGGCCTGTTCCACCAGGCCTCCGTCGGCGACGGTGGTCCCCGCCATGTCGAGCACGACGAGCCCGATGCGACCCGTGGTCGACGCCGTCTCCTCGGTCAATTCCCTCACCATCCCAGTTCGTTCGCGGTCTTCTCGGCGATCGCGGGCGAGCAGGTCATGCCGCGCCCGCCGGGGCCGGTGACCAGCCACACGCCCTCGCGCACCTGCTGGCGGTGCACGACGCGGCTCGTGTCGACGCACTGCGCGTACACCCCGGCCCAGCGGCGCCGGATCTTCGGCAGCGGCCGTCCGAGGAAGCCCTCGACGACCTCGGTGAGGTGCTCGTAGGGGTCCTCGACGGTGTCGAAGGCGAAGGGGTGCTCGTACTCGTGGGTGTCGCCGATGGTCAGGCCGCCGTCCTTGCGCTGCACCATCAGGAGCTGCATCTTGTGCGCGGCGGCGGTCGGCGTCTGCGCCTGCCCGGAGTTGAGCTCGTCGAGCGCGGCCGACCTGTACGCCGGGTAGTAGCGGAAGCTGTCCGCGTCGGCGACGGAGGTGGTGAGCGGCTCGCCGAGCGCCTCGGTCTGCATCATCTGCAGCCGCACGCGGCGCACGGGCAGGTCGGGGCCCGCGAGCTCCCTGACGAGCCCGCCGAGCCAGGCGCCGGTGGCGAGCACGACGACGTCGCCGGTGTGCACGTCGCCGTGGTCGTCGCGCACCGCGCTCTCGCCGACGACCTCGCGCACCTCACGGCCCGGCAGGAAGGTGTAGCGCGGGGACGCCAGGAGGGCCTCGCGCAGCCGGAGTTGGGCGGTGCGGGGTTCGACCGCCGCGTCCCGCTCGCACCACAGTCCCGCGAGGAAGTCGCCGCGCAGCGCCGGGTTGAGGGCGCGCGCCTCGTCGGCGCTCAGCAGCTTGTAGCCGCGGGCGGCCGCGTCGGGGCGGGCGAGCGCGGCCTCGGCGACGGCCCGTTCGCGTGCGTTGCGCACGAGGGTCAGGGAGCCGTTGGCCCGGAAGCCCAGGCCCGGCACGCGCTCGCCGATGCCCTCCCACAGCTCACGGGCGCGCAGGGCGGTGTCGAGCTCCTCGCCGCCCGCCCGGCCGCTGACCCATATCTGCCCGAAGTTGCGCAGCGACGCCCCGCGGGCCTCGCTCTCGCGCTCGATCTGTACGACCTCGTGGCCGCGTTCCACTGCGTGCCAGGCGTGCATGGTGCCCACCACGCCGGCTCCTACGACGATGACTCTCACGGCGGCAACGCTCCTGGGAGTTGGTGACCCGCGCGGGACCGGTCGGCAACGGGACGGTGAACGGCCACCCAAGCTTGGCCTAGACCCGTTACCTTCCCGTTATCAGCATGGGTCAACTGCCGTACGGGGAGACGAGGTTCAGCCGTCGGCGTCGCCCAGATGCGTCGTGAAGGAGAACCGGTCGCCCCGGTACAGGGTCCGCACCCGTTCGAGAGGGCTCCCCGAGGTGTCCCTGGACAGCCGGTGGATCAGCAGCATCGGCAGCGCGGGAGGCGTCCCGATGAGCAGGGCCTCGCGCGGGGTCGCGAGCACCGTCTCGATCCGCTCGTCGGCGTCGCCGAAGGAGATGCCGAGTTCGTCGCGCAGATAGGCGTAGAAGGACGAGTCCGGCTCGAAGTCGCCGTCGAGCCGCGGCACCCTCGCCACGGAGACGTAGGTGCTCTCCAGGCCGACCCGCTCGTCGTCGGCGAGCAGCACCCGCTCCATGTGCCAGACGGGCTCGCCCACCTCGGCGCCGATCTGCGCGGCGAGCGCGGCCGGGCACGGGAAGCGGTCGAGGGAGATGAGGTTGCGGCCGGGCGTGCGCCCCTGGCGCCGTACGCCCTCGGTGTAGCTCGCCAGCGACAGCGGCTGCTCCAGCTTGGGCCCGGCGACGACGGTGCCGCGCCCCTGCCTGCGCAGCCGCCCCTCCAGGAGCAGTTCGCGCAGCGCCTGGCGCACGGTCTCGCGCGCCACCTCGTACCGCTCGGCGAGATCCCGCTCGGTGGGCAGCGGCTGTCCGTCCCCCAACTCCTCGATCAGGACGGCGATCCGGGCCTTCACGGCGTAGTACTTGGGGATGCGGCCGTGCTCGGGAATGCCGGAGCGGATGGGCGCGCCCGGCGCCTGGTCGAGGAGGTGGGCGGCGGGGTGCGCGGTGTTCGGGTTGTCCACCCCGGGATGTTCGCAGACGTACGTGAACACGAAGGTGAACGCGGGGTGTCCTCGGCCACGGCCCCGGAGCCGGCCCGGGCATGACCGCGCCCGCGGCCGCCGGTACTGATCGGCTGGGGCGGCGCGGGCGCGGTCTTTCCGGAAGGTGGCGGGAACGGCTGGTTTCAGCGCCCTCTGGCCCGAAGGCGCCGAGATCCCACCACAAGGGCGCCGCCGGCGAGGAGGAAGGCGCCGGCGGTGGCCCCCAGCCCGAGCAGAGTGCCCGGGCCCGTCTGTGCGAGCTGCTTGGCGGACGGCGTTCCGGAGCCGTCGGCCACGATGTCGAACGGGTAGTCGTTGGAGTCGCCGACCCAGTCGCCGTCGTCGTCCCTGCGCTGCACGAGCGCGGCGGACGCGACGACGTGGTTGGCCTGCGTGTCGGAGGTGAAGGCGAGCCGGACCTTGACGGTGACGGTCTTGCCGGGGCCGACCGAGAAGCCGGGGAAGCCGTCGTCGAAGACCCCGATGTTCTCGTCCTGGTCGGTCTTCTCGAAGGGCACGGGCCGCCAGCGCGTCCCGTCGTGGAACTCCAGCTGGATCTGGCGCGCCTGCAGCGTCTGCTTCTGGTCGACGAGGACGAGGATCGGGTGGACGTTGCCGCAGGACTGGTCGGTGGTGTTGGTGAGGTCGATCGTCCAGTGCTGGTAGCCGCCGCCGGGGTGGTAGGTGGCGGGCCCCTGGTGGATGCGGGTGTCGATGGGGAAGTCGGCGCTGTCCGCCAACCCGCAGGTGGGCTGGTTCGCGGCGCCGGTGTCGACCAGGGTCTCGCGGGGGCGGGCTTCCTTGGCGGCGGGGCGGGAGACGGCGGCCGCGTCGGGCTGCTGCTGGGAGTCCGTGCCGGTCGGCTGCTGCTGGGCGTCTGTGCCGGTCGGCTGCTGCTGGGCGTCCGTACCCGTGGGCTGCTGCTGGGTGTCCGTGCCGGTGGGCTGCTGCTGGGTGTCCGTTCCAGTGGGGCGCTGCTGGGAGTCCGTTCCAGTGGGGCGCTGCTGGGTGTCCGTGCCGGTGGGCTGCTGCTGGGAGTCCGTACCCGTGGGCTGCTGCTGGGAGTCCGTGCCGGTCGGCCGCTGCTGAGTGCCCGTATCGGTCGGCTGCTGCTGCGACGGGGGGAAGTTCGTTGCCGCGTCGGTGTCCGCCGCGCAGGACGAGTCCTCGATCACCGCGTCCAACAGCCCCGTCACCGCGCAGACTTGGCTGTTCAGGATGCTGTTGCCCTCATCCGCCACGGCGGGTGCCCCGGCCACGGCGGGCGCGAGGGTGGCGGCTGCGGCGGTGACGCCGAAGGCGAGAGAACTGCGGAGTCGCATGGAAGACCTTTGCTGAGCTGAACGCCGAACTGAACGCTGATCTGTACGCGGGGCAGGTGCGGGACAGGTGCTGAGCGGGGCAGGTGCTGAGCGGGAGCGGAGCGGTGAGCGAGCGAGGCACCGACCGGCCCACAAGCGCCGTCCCCCGCGAAGGAGTCGGGCCGCGATCCACCGGTCGTGGCCCGAGACCCTGCCACGCGCGCGCGACCTCGCCGGCACGCCACCGCCCGATAGGACCAATCGGCCGCCCAAGTCCCCTCGATCAGCCGAGTTTGCGTCAATTCCGATTGGCGGGAAAGGCCACATTCGCGCGGCCGAAAAGAGGCGCGAGGACGAGCTGGGCCGCCCCCTCCGCGACTCCGCGCTCCCCTCCGGGCGCGAGGGCCACGGGCACGTCGACTCCCCCGCCCCCGCGCCGGACGCGCTCGGCGACGACGGCGCCCACTCCTCGTACGAAAAGGTCCTCAGCAGCGAAGACGGCCCGCCCGCCGAGCAGGACGCGGTCGATGTCGAGCAGGCCCGTGAGGTTCCCCGCCGCCGTGCCGAGCACGCGCGCGGCCTCCGCCAGATCGCCACGGGCGACGGCCGCGAGGCAGAGCGCCTCGACGCAGCCGCGGTCACCGCACTCGCAGGGCGGGCCGTCCAACTGCAGTACCTGGTGGCCGAATTCACCCGCCCCGGTCCTGGCCCCGCGATAGAGCGTGCCGCCCAGCACGAGCCCGGCGCCGAGGCCGGTGCCCAGGTGCAGATACGCGAAGGAGTCGGCGGCGCCCGCGAGGGCGAGGCCGAGGGCGGCGGCGTTGGTGTCCTTGTCCACGACGACGGGCAGCCCGAGCCGCTCCCCGAGCGCGTCCCGCAGCGGGAAGCCGTCCCACTCCGGGAACCCGGTGACGCGGCGCAGCACGCCCTCGGCGTGGTCGAGCGGCCCCGGCAGCGCGACCCCGACCCCGGAGACGGGGCCGTGCCCGGCGAGCAGCCCCCTGACCTCTCCCGCGGCCGCGTCGGCCACCGCGTCCCCGCCCGCGCCGAAGGCCAGCGGGGCGCGGCGCTCGGCGACCACCGTCCCGGTCAGGTCGACGAGGACCGCCGTCAGCTCGTCGCGGTCCAGGTGGAGGCCGACGGCGTGGCCCGCGTCGGGGACCAGGCGCAGCACGGTGCGGGGCTTGCCGCCGGTCGAGGCGCGGCGGCCCGCCTCCGCGGCCAGGCCCTCGCCGCGCAGCCGCGCGGTGATCTTGCTGACCGCCTGCGGGGTGAGACCGGTGCGCTCGGCGAGTTCGAGGCGGCTGATGCCGTCCTCGCCCGCGGCGCGCAGCAGATCGAGCACGAGCGCGGCGTTGTGGCCCCGCAGGGCCGGCAGGTTCACCCCGGCGTTCACCCGGGCCACACTCGCCCTCGCCCCCGTCGCATGCACGCCGGTCCCGTTCTCCCTGTTCACGTACGCCTCCACACCCCCATTGTCCCTTCCGCTTGCACTTTGGCAACACCGTTGCTTAAGTGGAATGCATGACTGGCACTGACACAGGCTCCGGCCCTTCGGGCCTCTCGGGCTCCCCCCTCCGCGTCGGCCTCGTCGGGTACGGCCTCGCGGGCTCCGTCTTCCACGCCCCGCTGATCGCCGCCACCGAGGGCCTCGTCCTCGACACGGTCGTGACGTCGAACCCCGAGCGGCAGGCCCAGGCCCGCGCGGAGTTCGGCGACGGCCTGCGCCGCGCGTCGTCGGCGGACGAGCTGTGGGAGCGTGCGGACGAGCTCGACCTGATCGTCATCGCCTCGCCGAACAAGACGCACGTGCCGCTGGCGACCGCCGCGCTCAAGGCGGGCCTGCCGGTCGTCGTGGACAAGCCGATCGCGGGCACGGCGGCCGAGGCGCGCGACCTCGCGTCCCTCGCCGACGAGCGCGGCCTGCTCCTGTCCGTCTTCCAGAACCGCCGCTGGGACAACGACTTCCGTACGCTGCGACAACTGCTCGCGGACGGTGAGCTCGGCGACGTGTGGCGCTTCGAGTCCCGCTTCGAGCGGTGGCGGCCGCGGCCGAAGGGCGGCTGGCGCGAGTCCGGCAACCCGGAGGAGATCGGCGGGCTCCTCTACGACCTGGGCAGCCACGTCGTCGACCAGGCGCTCGTGCTGTTCGGCCCGGTGGTGAGCGTGTACGCCGAGTCGATCGTCCGCCGCCCCGGCGCGGAGGCGGACGACGACACGTTCCTCGCGCTCACGCACGCGAACGGCGTCCGCTCGCACCTGTACGTGAGCGCCACGACGGCCCAACTGGGCCCGCGCTTCCGGGTGCTGGGTTCCCAGGCGGGCTACGTCAAGTACGGCCTCGACCCGCAGGAGACGGCCCTGCGCGACGGCAGGCGCCCCGCGTCCGACACCCCCTGGGGCGTGGAACCGGAGTCGCTGTGGGGCACGGTCGGCTCCGGCGAATCCCCCCTGACCGGCGGCGGCCGCCCCCTGCCGACGCTGCCGGGCGACTACCCCGCGTACTACGCGGCGGTGGCCGAGGCCCTGCGCGGCACGGGCGAGAACCCGGTGACCGCGCACGAGGCGGCGGCCGCCCTTGACGTCCTGGAGGCGGCGCGGCGCTCGGCACGCGACGGCGTGACGGTGACGCTGTGAGCGAGGCTCCTCCGCAGACCCCGTCGATCCCCGAACTGGAGGCCCAGGAACGCCGCCTGACGCTTCCTCGCTTTACTCACGACGACGCATGGACGCTGGGCACGCTCCTCGTGACCCTGGCCCGCGAGCGCCTGGCCCCGGTGGCGATCGACATCCGCCGCGGCGGCCAGCAGCTGTTCCACGCGGCGCTGCCCGGCTCGACCCCGGACAACGACGCCTGGATCGACCGCAAACGCCGCGTCGTGGAGCGCTACGGCTGCTCCTCCTACCTGGTCGGCTCCCGCTTCCGCGCCAAGGGCACGACGTTCGAGGCCTCCTCCCGCCTGGACCCGGACGTGTACGCGGCCCACGGCGGATCGTTCCCGATCACGGTCGAGGGCGCGGGAGTCATCGGCACGGTGACGGTGTCGGGGCTGCCGCAGGTGGAGGACCATGCGTTGGTGGTGGAGGCGTTGGAGAGGTTCGTCGGGGCCTAGGGACCGGGGGCAGACATGGCCGCGCAGTTTCACGTACGGGTCGGCGTCCAGGCCCTCGTCGCACGCGACGGCCATGTCCTGCTGGGGCTTCGGACCGGCTGCTTCGGAGCGGGCTCCTGGGGGCTGCCCGGCGGCCACTTGGAGGTGGGCGAGTCCCTGACGGGCGCGGCCTGCCGTGAGCTGGCGGAGGAGACCGGGATCCGGGCGCTGGAGGCCCGCGTGGTCTGCGTGACCGATCCCGACCCCGCCGCGCATCACCACATGCAGATAGGCGTGGAGATTCCGGCGTACGTGGGGACGCCCCAGGTGTGCGAGCCCGACCGCTGCGTGCGCTGGGAGTTCTGGCCCCTGGACGGGCTGCCCCGGCCGCTGTTCATCGGGTCGGCCGGCCTGCTGCGGGCTTTCGGCAGCGGGGTGCTGCACCTCCCGTAGGCCCGCACCGGCCGTCATGCGATGGTCGGCCAGTGCGGCCACATTTTGCGGAGTGCCTGTTTGTACAGCTCCTCCCGGGCCTCGAACTGCTTCCAGGAGCTCGACAGCTCCCACTGCGTACCGAAATCCGCGCGCGCTTTGGCGTATTGACTGCTGTCCTTGAGGCATTCGAGCTCGACCAGCTGGAGCCCGCGGCGCGTGCGAGCCTCCGGATTCGGGGTGAGGTACGGCTCGATGAAGCACTTCTCCGACGTCAGAAGCACCGACCCGGAGATGTCGATGGTGGAGATCCGCAACTCCACTCGCTCGCCGTAGTACTCCTTGAGCTCCAGATACGCGTTGACCACCGGTACGAAGGTCTCGCGGTAGTACGAGCTCGCCTCCACCATCTCCACGATGTCCCGGAATTCTTCTTCCCGGCCCGTCTCCTCGGGCCGCATGAAGACGGCAAGGCCGTTCCACGGATTGCTGATGATGGCGTGGAACCTGACACCCCTGTGCAGCGCGTGGACGATCGGCGCGTAGAAGCGGTTCGCTTCCGCCAGGAAATAGGAGACGCCTCCGTGCGCGATGAGCCGGACCGTCCCGCGCGCCTCCTCGATCGCTTCCTGCTTCGCCTGGTTGCGCTGATCGTTCTGCTCGGGCGTGTACGCGTGATCGATGCGGTAGGACGGCTCCTCCCATGAGGTCGCGGCCTTCCTCAGCACCGCCAGCGCCTCCCGCATCGCCCGCGTCTGGGCATGGTCGGCTCCCAGCGCCACCACCGCTCTCTCCTCGGCGGCCTCCAGCAGCCTCACGGCGCCGTGGACGCGCCTCGGACCGCCCGACCCGCCACCGGCCGCCTCGAACTCCGCCACGGCCAGGGCCGCTTGGGCCACGAGGGTCTCGCGGTTGTCCGCACCGAAGAGCGCGGCGGCGGTCAGCTTGACGACCTCCAGCTCACTCAGTTCGCGATCGCCGCGCTCCACGTCGTGGACGGCCATGGCCGCCTCGAACTTCGCCGTGGCGAGGGCGCGTCGCGCGGCGACGGCCTGGGGGTGGTCGGCGCCCTTGAGCCGCATGGAGCGCACGGCGGACGCCTCGAACGCCGGCAGCATGCGCGCGAGTCGGGCCGGATCCCCGCTGGCACGAGCCACCTCCATGCTCACCCAGTCCGCGGTCAGGCGCGCCTCGATGTCGTCGTCCGGCGTGCTCGCGTCCAGCTCGGCACGCGCCTTCGCCGCCCACACATCGGCATCCGAGAGGTCACCCATGCGCAGGCTCACGGCGCTCAAGTTCGCCAGTATCCTGCCCCGTTCGGGGACCGGAGCGCCTTGGTTGGCCCGGCTCAGCGTCAGCGCCCGGCACAGGACGATCCGGGCACGCTCCAGATCGTCGTGCTCGGCAAGAAGCGAGCCCAACTCGTTCCAGTCCGCGGCGGTGTAGACCTCATGGTCCACCTCCACGATCTCCATGTGCCGCAGCGCCATATCGGCCACGGGCAGGGACAGCGCCTTCCTCCCGAGCGCGCCGAGGAGCTTGGCCAGATGGACGAGCCGCTCGGCGAAGTCCTGTGGCACATCGCCGACATGCTCCGGTCTGCCGACGCGCCCCACCCACGCCACCAAGTGTTTCTCGTCGTACCCCCGCAGACCGCCGGGCGACAGAAGGATCTCCTCCGCGTACGCGATCGCTGCGTCGAGAGGGCTCGGCCCACCGGAGTGGTCGTGATCCTTGGAATGCGGCTGGCTCATGCTGGTCGTACCCCCTCCCGGGACGTCATGGGGCCGGTTGCCGGACCAGTGATCAGCGGCGCGTCCAGAGCACTCTCACCACCGAGGAGAAGCCCGCCCTGTCCAGCGCCTCGTCGACCGCGGCCTCGATCCGGAACTCGTCCTCGGCCTCGGTGGCCTCCACCGCGTGCGGCCTGACGGCCCTGTCCGCCGCCGGACCCCCGTCGGGTTCCGTGGCCAACTCCTCGACCCGGAAGCGGAATCGGTCGAACCGCCGGACGGCTTCCCGTACCGTGCCGGCGTAGAGCGTGTCCGTGGCCGCACCGCTTCTGGGCCGCCGCTCGACGATGAGACCCAGGATCGTGCGCCGCCACCAGACATCGTCGTCGCGCGCCACGGGACTCCCCGCGTACGGACCGCAGTCGTCGGGGCCTCCGGGGCAGGTGAGGCGCAGCGCACTGACCTCGGCACCTTTGCGCGTACTCCCGTAGGAACAGGAGACCTCGGCGACGCTGCCCTTCAACAGGGCGTAGGCAGGCGGCAGTTGCAGGAGTATCCGCCACGGCTCGTCCTGGCGGGCGTCGTCGAAGCACACGTCCGGGAGCCCGACGTCGTCGTCCTTCTGGAAGCTCAGCCGGAGCAGCGCGAGGTCGGACAGGCGGTCGTACTCCACCACTTCGCCCATGGGCCGCATGCCGTCCACGAGACGGATCCGCACCAAGGCCGCGCCGTCCAGTTCACGCTCCGCGAGGCAGTGTGCCGCGGTGAGGGCGAACTCGCGGCTGATCCGCACCCCTGAACCCAGCCTGTGGTCGTCCGCGCCCGCCCCGTGGTCGTCCCGGAAGACCTCGATGAAGTAGTCGTCACGCGCCACGGATCAGCCCCCGTCCGAGCCGGCACCACGACCCCGCCATGGTAACGAGGAGGAGACCCTGCGGCACAGGACCGCGCCTCACCTCGCACGCGACCGCCCCTTCAACTTCGCCCACACAGACGGCCGTTCGAGGCGCACCTCAAGACGCAGCGCCTGGAGCACCCCGGCATCGGCCTCGCCCGCCTCCGCCACCCGCCGCAGGAACTCCACCCACAGCGGATCGGTCGCGCTGCGCCGGGGGTTCGTCTCCTGCTGCGTGTGCCAGGCGCCCCACGCCGCGGTCCAGGCGACCATCGCCTTGCGGGAGGCCTCGCAGGCCTCGACGAGCGGCTCGGTCCCGTAGATGCCCATGCGGGCCACGAGCGCGATCATGTCGAGCTCGGGATCGGCGCCGCCGACGGGCCGTTCGGGAAAGGCTCCGGTGCGCAGGACCTCGTCGCGCAGGTGCCCGATCCTGTGTACGACGACCACCGCCTCGTCGTACACCGCCCTGCGCAGGTCCCACACCCGGCTCTCGTGCTCGCGCCGGGCGGTGGCCCGCTGGATGAGCCAGGCGCTGGAGAAGGTGGCGAGCGACCCCAACGCCGTGCCGGTGAGCGCGGCCTCCGCCGCAGTCAGTCCCACGGCGTCATCATGCCGCGCGAGTGCCCCCGGCGAACCAGGAGCGCCCGCACCGACATCCGTGGGGGAAACCGCGGTTACGCGTCCTTCAGCTCCTGCCTCTGCCGCCCGAGCCCCTCGATCTCCAGCTCCACCACGTCCCCCGCCCGCAGATACGGCTTCGGCTCCGGACGGCCCATCGCCACGCCCGCCGGCGTACCCGTGTTGATCACGTCGCCGGGGTAGAGCGTCATGAACTGGCTGACGTACCGCACCACTTCGGCCACCGGGAAGATCTGGTCGGCCGTCGTGCCGTCCTGCTTCGGCTCGCCGTTGACCCAGAGCTTGAGGGAGAGCGCCTGCGGGTCCGGGACCTCGTCCGCGGTGACCAGCCAGGGGCCCAGCGGGTTGAACGTCTCGCAGTTCTTGCCCTTGTCCCAGGTGCCGCCCCGCTCGATCTGGAACTCCCGCTCGGAGACGTCGTGCGCGACCGCGTACCCCGCGACGTGCGCCAGCGCCTCGTCGTGCGACTCCAGGTAGCGCGCCGTACGTCCGATGACCACGGCGAGCTCGACCTCCCAGTCAGTCTTGACCGAGCCGCGCGGCACCAGGACGGTGTCGTCGGGGCCGACCACCGTGTCCGCCGCCTTGAAGAAGACGACGGGCTCGGCCGGCGGCTCGGCGCCGGTCTCCCGGGCGTGGTCGTGGTAGTTGAGGCCGATGCAGACGACCTTGCCTATCCGCGCCACCGGCGGCCCGACGCGCAGACCGTCGGCGTCCAGCGCGGGCAGCTCACCGGCCTCGGCGGCGGCCCTGATCCGCGCCAGCGCGGCCGCGTCGGCGAGCACGGTGCCGTCGATGTCGGCGACAACCCCCGACAGGTCCCTGAGGGTCCCGTCGGCGTCGAGCAGCGCGGGGCGCTCCGCCCCTGCCGTACCGACTCGCAGCAGCTTCATGGTCTGAACTCCCTTGGTCGAGCGCGATCGAGTGTGATCGAGCGTGGCCCGGCGATGGGGTGCGGCCATCGGAGGTTTGGTCGATCGTCCAAGGTCCCTGTGCGGTATGCAATACCCGGTTCACGTACTGGACCGTTACCGGGCGGTAGCCGCGGCCGTCAGGCGGCGGTGGCCAGCGCCCCCGCACCGTTCGGCATGTCCCGGTACAGCACGGCCCGCTCCACCGCGCTCCACGTCGTGCTCGTCACCACGTACAGCGCGGCGGCCAGCGGCACCACGGCCACCGTGAACAGAGTCATGAACGACATCAGCGGCATCACCTTGGTCATCGCGCCCATGCCCGGCATCGGCTGGTCACCGGCCTGCGGCAGCGGGGTCGCGGCCATCTGCCGCTTGGTGCGCCGGTAGTTGAAGGTCGCCACCGCCGCGACGACCGCGAACAGGCCGAGGTAGACCAGGCCCTGCGCCCCGAGAACCCCGCCGTCCGCGAGCGCGTCCGTCCAGCGTCCGCCGAGCGGCGCCGCGAAGAGCGTGTGGTCGAGCAGCGTGTTCGCCTCGCCGCCGATGCTGGAGTTGGAGAAGAGGTGGTACAGCAGGAAGAACGCCGGCAGCTGGAAGAGGCTCGGCAGACACCCGGAGACCGGCGACACCTGCTCCTTCCTGTGCAGCTCCATCACCGCCTTCTGGAGCTTCTCGGGGTTCTTGCCGTGCTTCTTGCGCAGCTCCGCGATCTGCGGCGCGAGCTTGGCGCGCGCCTTCTGGCCGCGGGCCGACGCGCGCGAGAGCGGGTGGACGAGGAGGCGTACGCAGGCGGTGAACAGCACGATCGCCGCGGCGGTCGCCGAGGCGTGGAAGAGCGGGTCGAGCAGGTCGGCGATGTGCTCGACCAGGCCCGCGAACAGGGACATGAAGGACGAGAAGAGATCGGACATGGAGAAGCCCTCCGAGGGGTTCGTCGTGCCGGAAGAAGCGGCGACGGATGACGTCGCGTCGGCGTGACGACCCGCGAGAGGGCGGACGATGAAGTGGTGTGCTGCGCCCCTACGCGGCCGTCAGGAGGGGACGGCCGGGTGCTCGGGGGCGCCTGCGGCCCCTGGCGTCGGGGTCGCGTTGCGGCAGGAAGGCGGTGCGCAGCTCACGGTCGCGGATGGCCGTGCGCACCTTGGTGCGGGGCACGGGCGGCGCGCAGCGCGCGGCGATCACGGAGCAGACGGCGAGCGCGGAGCCCGCGGCGGCGGTCGCGGCGAGCGCGACGGCGGCGGTGAGGCTGCCGGTGTCGACGAGGACGACCTCGACGAGCAGGAACAGAAGGAGCAGGGCCGGGCGCGCCGCCGCCTTCCAGCTGCGGATCACGTCGTTCATGGCTGCCCTCCTCTCCTTGCGCTCGTGCTCGTACTCGTACTCGTACTCGTACTCGTACGACTTTAAGTGCGATTGGCCGTACTGACGTTATACAGGATCCGTCTCGACCGGCTGAAGCAGCCTGCGGGGCCGCAGCAGCGCCCGGCTGACCGGATCCGAGGGTTCCGGATCGAGGCCGGGGCCCGGCACCATCTCGACGTCCTCGACGGGGACGAGACCGCCGCAGGCCGGGCACTCCCCCACCAGCCCCAGCTCGGTGCCGCACTCGGCATGGCGGAAGTACCGCAGCGGCGCGGTGTCCGGGATGTGCTCGCGCCCCCACAGACCGAGCGCGCGCAGCGTGGGCCACAGGGCCTTGCCGCGCTCCGTCACCACGTACTCGTGCCGCCTGGGGGCGTCCGGGCACGGCCGCTTGTCGAGGACCCCGGCGGCGACGAGCGCCTGGAGGCGCCCGGCGAGGACGGCGCGCGGGATGCCGAGGTGGACGAGGAAGTCGTTGTACCGCCGCACTCCGTAGAGCGCGTCGCGGACGACGAGCAGCGTCCAGCGCTCGCCCACCACCTCCAGCGCGCGGGCGATCGAGCATTCCTGCGCGGCGTAGTCCTTGCCCAGAGCCATGGCCCCACTCTAACCACTTTTCCCTTATGAGGTTCAGTGAACGAACTCAAGGTGCTACGGTCACCCCACTCGCCGAGTTCATTGACTGAACCCAAAGGGCTCGGCCTCGAGAACCTCGAAGGGCTGACCCATGTCCACGTCCACGTCCACGACCACGACCACGGCACCGGCCACCACACCGCCGGCCGAAGCCGCGCCCCGCGCCTCCGCCACCCTCGCCGTCACCAGCGCCGCCACCGCCGTGGCCCTGATGACGTACACGGCGCCGATGATCACGCTCCCCGACACGGCCGCCTCCCTGCACACCCCGCTCTCCGCCCAGGCCTGGCTCCTGAACGGCACGCCGCTCGGGCTCGCCGCCGTGCTCCTGGTCGCGGGCAGCCTCGCCGACGACTACGGCCGGCGCCGGATCTTCCTGACCGGCACGGTCGCGCTCGGCATCACCACCGCACTCGCCGCGCTCGCCGACTCCACCTGGCTGTTCACGCTGGCCCGCGTTGCCCAGGGCATGGCGAGCGCGGCGATCCTCGCGAGCAGCCTCGGGCTGCTCGTCCACGCGTTCCCCGCGGGGCCCGGCCGGATCAGGGCGACCGGCATCTGGGGAGCGTTCGTCAGCGGCGGCATCGCCGCGGGCCCGCCCGTCGCGGGCGGCATCGCGAGCGCGGGCCAGGACGGCTGGCGCTGGGCGTACGCGGTGCTCGGCCTCGCCTCACTCGCGGTCGCCGCCTTCGTCCCGCGCGCCCTGACCGAGTCCCGCGCGGCACGGCCCGGCCGCCCGGACCTCGCGGGCGCGTCGACGCTCGGGCTCGCCCTGACCTCCCTGGTCGCCGCGCTCACCCTCGGCAGGGACGGCTGGCTGCGCGCGCCGGTGGGCGTACTCCTGGTCGCGACGGCGGCCCTGCTCGCCGCGTTCGTCGCGGTGGAGCGCCGCGTCAGGACCCCGATGCTCGACCTCGGCCTGCTGCGCCGCCCGCTGTTCCTCGCCTCGACGTCGGGCGCCCTGTTCACGGGGTTCTCCGTGATCGCCCTCTTCAGCTACCTGCCGACCCTGCTCCAGCACACGCTGGGCGTCTCGACGATGGACGCGGCCTGGCTGTTCGTCATCTGGTCGGGCACGTCGTTCCTCGCGGCGCTGCAGGCCAGGCGGCTCGCGGGCCGGGTCTCCGCCCGCCACCAGCTGGCCGTCGGCTTCGTGCTGCACGCCGTCGCCGTCCTGACCATGCTGGGCGCGGCGGGCTCCGGCTCCTGGCCGAGGCTGCTGCCCGGACTGGTCCTCTCCGGCGTGGGCAGCGGCCTGCTGAACGCCGCGCTGCCGCTGCTCGCGGTCGAGTCCGTGCCGCCCGGGCGCGCCGCGATGGGCTCGGGGGCCAACAACACGGCGCGCTACATCGGTTCGGCGGCGGGCGTCGCGCTGATGATCGCGGTGTCGACGTCCACGGGGGACCTCGCGCACGGCGCGAACGTGGCGATGGCGGTCTCGGCGGGGCTGGGGCTGGTGGCGGCGGTCAGCGTGACGCTGCTGAGGGAGCCTCGGCGGAAGTGACCTCGCCGGCGCCCTCACCGTCGCCCTCGCCGGAGTAGATCGGATCGCCCGCCAGCACCTCCTCGTCCGGCCGGTCGTCCCCGCGGTCGGCCGGACCCGCGTACGTCACGGCGAGGGCGACGGCCAGATTGACGGCGAGCGCGACGATCCCCGCGTTCACCCCGAAGACCGGATCGTGCTCGGTGAAGACGAGCCCGCACACGACCCCGACCCCCACGACGAGCCCGCTCACCGCCCCCGCCATCGTCAACTTCCGCCACACCAGACCGAGAAGGAGCATGGGCACCAGCTGGGCCATCCCCTCGTACGAGATGAGAGAGAGCCGTACGAGGGTGTTGGGCGCCCCATAGGTCAGGGCGAGGGCGAGCGCCCCCGCGACGACGACCACGCCCTGCGAGGCCAGCTTCTGCCGCTGCGGGGTGCGCCACCGGGGCAGCAGAGACAGCACGCTGCTGCCCCACATGGTCCCGATGACCAGCATGAACACGGCCATGGGCACGATGGAGGAGAGCGCGGCGGCGACGCCGATGATCCCGACGGCCCACGCGGGCAGCGAGTCCACGACCAGCTTGAAGAGCGCGAGATTGGACTCGGCCCCGACGAGCCCCGGCACGACGAACAGCGCGGCCATCCCCAGGAGCATCGGGACGAAGAGCAACACGTTGTAGGCGGGCAGCCAGATGGCGTTGCGCCGCAGCCCGTCCGCGCTGCGGGCGCCGAGATACCCGGCGACGGTGGTCGGGAAGATGACGACGGTCAGCGCGTTGAGCAGCGAGGTCGTCGCGAACCAGGCCTCCCCGTACGCGCTTCCGCCACTGCCCGGCAGCGTCAGCCAGTCGCTCTTCTCGCTCACGATGCGGTCGAGGAAGGCCCCGTACCCGTCGAAGTAGTGCAGCGGCACGTAGACGGCGAGGAACCCGAGGGTCCCGATGACGAGCAGGTCCTTCAGGACGGAGACCCAGGCGCTCCCGCGCAGCCCGCTGACGACCACGAACCCGGTCGTGACCGCGAAGCCGATGAAATAGGCCCAGTTGAGGCTGATGGCCCCGTAGGAAATGGTCGAGACGACCACACCCATCCCCGTGATCTGCAGCTGGATGTACGGCAGCAGGAAGACCGTGACGAGCAGCGCGACCCCGGCGCCGAGCCAGGGCCGGTCGTACCGGTGGGCGACCATGTCCGAGATGCTGACCAGGCCGTGCCGCCTGGCGTAGGCCCAGAGCATGGGCCCGACGACGTACCCCACGGCGTATCCGCAGGACATGTAGGCGACGACGTACAGCACGGGCGCCCCGTAGTTGTACCCCCACCCGGCGGCCCCGAGATAGCTGAAGCTGGTGTACCCCTCCCCCGCCATCAGCACCCAGATGAAGACGGCCCCCAGGCTGCGCCCGCCCACGGACCACTCGGCGATCCCGCCCTGCCGCCCGCGCCCGCGGACGGCGGCGAGCCCGAGGGCGACGGTCCCGACCATGAAGACACCGAAGACGGCGGTGGCGACGGCTCCGTCACTCATGCCCGACCCCCTGCCCGCTTCCGGTCGCCCCTATGGGCCAGCCACACGCAGAGCGGCGTGAGGAGCGTCGCGCAGAGCAGCCAGAAGAAGAGGCAGGGCAGCCCGAGGACGACGGGCCGTACGCGGTTGGCGAGTGGCAGGGCCCCGAGATACAGCACGAAGGGCACGAGGAGCCAGAGGAGGTGGGGTCGTCGTCGAGCGATCACGGACGCTGAGCCTATCGGCCGCGCAGGGCCCTATCGGGGCTGCATGGACCGCAGCGTGCCCCACACGACGAGGCGGTACTTGGAGGTGTACTCGGGGGTGCAGGTGGTGAGCGTGATGTAGTACCCGGGATCGCGGTACCCGTACCCCGTGCGCACCTCGCTCCGGGGCACGCTGTTCAGGACACCACTGTCGCGGGCTGAGGTCCGCGCGAGCGTCTTGTCGACGACGTACGTGTAGACGGCGTCCCTGGTCTCCACCGTCAACTCGTCGCCGCCCCGGAGCCGGTTGATGTACCGGAAGGGCTCGCCGTGGGTGTTGCGATGCCCGGCGAGAGCGAAGTTGCCGGCCTGGCCGGGCTGGGCGGTGCGGGGGTAGTGGCCGACGTACCCCTGGTCGAGGACGCCCTTCTTGCCGATCCCCTCGGCGACGGGGACGCGGATGCCGATGCGGGGAATGTCGAGGATGGCGTAGGCATGGTCCCAACGAGGCCTGGGGGCAGGGGAATTGGCGCGGCCTGGGGCAGCGGAGGCACCGGGTGACCGCCGCTTCTCCCCACTCTCCCCATTGGTGCCCTCAGTACGTGCCCGATCGCCACCGGCAAGGGAAGCGGAGGAGGAGTCATTGGCCCCTCTCCTGTCCTGTCGCCCCCACTCCTCCTCAAGGGACTGCACCTTCCGCTCGGCGGCGGCGCGGGCCTGGCGGTTGGTCCACCACAGCTGGTGGGCGACGAGCAGGAGGAGGACGAGCCCGAGGGTGACGGCGGCTTCGGCGCCGCTCCACAGGAGGCGCACGGAGAGAGGCCGCCGAGAGGCACGGCCTTGCTGAACGACGGGAACCCGCACTTGCACAACGCCTCCTTCGGCCGCGGGGAGGATAGGCGCAGCAAGGACAACAATCCATGGCCGTACCAGGTCGGCAGTCGAACCGCCCCTCCTACAGGAGGCCCACGCGGCAGTACGGTGTCCCGTATGCGCCCCGACAAGCCTGCTGCTGCCGACCACGTCGACGCCGACCACATCGCCGAAGCCGCGCGCCTGGAACGCACGGCCGGCCTGTACCCGGAGGACGCCGAACAACTGCTCCTCCAGGCCGCCGCCCACCTCGAACTGGCCGGCGCCCGCGACCGCGCGACGACGCTGTACGACAGCCTCCTGTCGCCCTCCGCCCCGCACCCTCCGGCCTCTCCCCTCCTGATCCGCGCCCTGAAGGCCTCGAACCTCTGGGAGTACGGCCACGAGGCGGAGGCGCGGGCGATCATCGAAGGAATCCGCACGGCTGCCCCGCACGACCCGGCACCGTGGGTGATCGTGGCGGAGTCCCTGGAGTCCCACGACGAGTTGGAACAGGCGCACGCCACGTTCACGGAGGCGGTGACGCTCCTCCTCCCCGCCGTCACGCAGGCCCCCTCCGAGACACAGGACCCCCCGTACTCGACGCACCCGCTCCTCTTCGGCCGCCACCGGGTACGCCGCCTCCTGGGCAAGGAGCACGACGCGTGGGACGCCTTGGCGGACCGCGCCTCCACGGCCTCGGTCCCCCTGGACGAGCTCCACGACCCGAAGCGGGTCTGGTCCCTGGGCTCGGAGAACCCGGCGGAACTCCGCGCGGAAATCGCCCGCCTCCAGGCCGAGTTGGGCTCGTACAGGGAGGCCCTGTCCCGCCCCTTCCCGGTGGCGATCCTGCACTGGCCGGCGCCGGAACTGACGGAACTCCTGGCGGCGTACCCGTCGCTTTCCTCCGAATACCCCTCCCACGAGGCGCACTTGCAGACCATAGAGTCCTCCCTCCGGGAACTCTCCGCCTCCGGCACCCCGAACCTGGGCATCGTGACGGGCACGGTCCCTTCGTACGAGGCCTTCGCGGCCTCGGAATCCGCGTCCCCGGAGGACCCGTCCCTGCTGCCCCAGTACGCGACGACGCTGGCGGCGCGAGGGCGGGCGGTGGGGTGGCCGCCGGAGGCGGGGGCGGGGTGTTGGTGTGGGTCGGGCAGGGCGTATACCGAATGCCACGGCACCTATTGATCTGCAAGGACATCACTAAAGAGCCTCCCGCCGCGATCAGAGTCCATAGGCTGGCCTGACACGATCACCGCAAGTCAATCTCGCGTGCGGTGACTTCACGGGGAGGAACTAGGCGTGACTGAAGCGGTGGGCTCCAGCGAGGCTGTGTCTGGGCTGTACGAGCAGCTGATAGCTCTGCGGCTCGAGGACCAGTTGAAGGAACTTGACGGGGACGGTTTGCCTACCATCGATGACTGGACCGGATTCGAACCGACACCCCACGCCATCGCATGGCGCGTTGCCGAGGCCATACGCGGCACGCTGCAACAGCTACCCGAGGCCGACCGGGTGCGCATGGCAAACAGCATCCTGGAGTCAGTGGGAACTCTGGCTGGAGCCCTTGAGTGGGTCCATCGCGTAGCTGCTGAACGTGGCATAACCGCCTTCCCTCACCAGAAGGACATGCTGGAGCGCCTAGCAGTCGAGCGCTCAGTTCGTGACCGTCACCGCAATCTCCTGGTTGCTGCGACGGGAACAGGCAAGACCGTGATGGCCGCCCTTGACTACCAACGACTGTGCCTCGAAGCCGGGCGCAGCCTGCGGCTCCTCTTCGTCGCGCACCGCAAGGAGATTCTGGATCAGTCGCTGCAGACGTACCAGCGTGTACTGAATGACGCGAAGTTCGGCGAGTCTTTCCATAGCGGCGAGATCCCCCAAGACTGGACGCATGTCTTCGCGAGCGTCCAGTCACTTAACTCCCGCGTACTGGAGAGACTCTCCCCAGAGCACTTCGACGTCATCGTCATCGATGAGTTCCATCACGGTACATCCCCCACCTACCTGAAGATCATCGACCACTTCGCGCCGACAGAGCTTCTCGGCCTGACTGCGACCCCCGAGCGCATGGACGGAAAGAACATTCAGGATGAGTTCTTTGACGGTCACATCGCAGCCGAGATGCGCCTATGGGAGGCGCTAGAAAACGACCTCCTCAGCCCCTTCCGCTATTTCGGAATCAGCGACGACACCGATCTGAGCGCCGTGGAGTGGAAGCGTGGCACATACGACACAGCTTCCCTTAGCGACGCTTTCACTGGGAATGAGGAACGGGCAAAACTCATCATAGAGGCAGTCAAGGAGAAGATCGCCTCTCCAGAGTCCATGCGTGCACTCGGATTCTGCGTCTCCGTCGCACATGCTCGCTTTATGGCTCACTACTTTCAAGAGTGTGGATTCAAGGCCATCGCGCTCTCGGGTGAGAGCCAGCGCGAAGATCGCAAGCAATCCCTCGCAGATCTCAAGTCCGGGAAGATCCAAGTGATCTTCTCTGTCGACCTATTCAATGAGGGACTCGACATCCCAGATGTAGACACGCTGCTCCTCCTCCGACCTACCGCAAGCGCCACCCTCTTTTTGCAGCAACTCGGGCGGGGGCTGCGCCGCACGGAGCAGAAGGAGTTTCTGACGGTCCTCGACTTCATTGGGCAGCACCGCAAAGAATTCCACTTCGAGAATCAGTTCAGAGCGCTGACTAACCTCACAAGGAAGCGTCTACTGGACAACCTGGAACACGATTTTCCATCACTTCCCTCATCCTGCCAGATCACCTTGGAAGCCAAGGCAAAGCAAGCCATCATCAAGAACATCAAGGAGCAGCTCAACGTCAACTCTGCTGCCCTAGCTCGCGAGGTTAGGGAATACGCTGAGCCTCGCCTCTCCGCTTACCTGGAGGAGAGCGGGCGAGAGATCAAGGAAATCTACCGTGGAGGCAACGGCAACTCGTGGACCAGCCTTCTCCGTCGAGCAAAAATGCTTACGGAAGCGGCTCCCAACGGAGAGCTGGGTCTGCTGAAGCGCATCCCGTCTTTCCTGCACGTAGACGATCGCGATCGCATCGAGGCTTACCAGCGACTTCTAGCGGAGGACGCCCCTGCCTACGACACCTTGAGTCCGCTCGAGCAGGGCTTCGCCCGCATGCTGTTCTTCAACTTCTGGGACAAGGCCGGCGGTTACTCGTCCTACCAGGAGGGCCTGGCATCACTGAAGGAGCAGAAGGCCGTCCGTGACGAGCTCCGCCAGGTCCTCGATCACTGCCTGGCCCACACAGATCACTATCCGATCCGATTGGAAGGACCGCACAGCGGCCTCCCCTTGAACATCCACAGCTCCTACAACCGCTCGGAGATCCTCGCAGCCCTCGGCGTAGCCCGCTTGGGTGGCCAGATGCCCGGGTCGTTCGCGCAAGGGGTGGTGGAAGCCAAGGAGTTCAACACCGACGCCCTCCTCATCACTCTCGAAAAGGACGACAAGGACTTCACCCCCACCATCCGGTACAAGGACTACGCGATGAGTCCGACACTGTTCCACTGGGAGTCGCAGAACGCCACGGATGAGAACTCCGCCACCGGTCGCCGCTACCGCGAGCACTCCCAACTTGGCAGCCACGTCTTGCTCTTCGTGCGCCGCTACAAGAACACAGACATCGGTGGCGCCGAGCCGTGGATGCTCCTGGGTCCCGCGCACTACGTCTCCCACGAGGGCAGCAAGCCAATGGCGATCACTTGGCGTCTTGAGCACGAGGTGCCAGCCGATGTATGGACGTACTCGTCGATCACAAAGGCCTAGGGACTGCTCTCTACTTCTCAGTTTCGAAAGAAGGTAGGCGATCAGCCCAAGCGCCGCGGCCTCAACCGTGGCCACACCCAAGCGCTCAGCTCTATGACCGTTGAGGGGCAGCGAGACCCGTTGCCAGCTCGCACCACACCACCTTGAAATCCTCTCGGAGGATGACACCCCAACGGCGCTCGGTGACTACGTCGATGAGCTGTATGCCGCGCCCGGATTCCGCATCGCCTGTGGCAGCAAGGAGGGTGGGCAATGCTCGCGGGTCAGGGTCGCGCATTTCGATGCGCAGGTACGCGCCTCGCATGGAGACCGCGAGGGTAGCGGGTGTACCAATACCCACGTGCTTGATGACATTTGCGGTCAGTTCTGTGACGCAAGTCTGAGCAGAATCCACCAGTTCCGGCAGACCCCACACAGCGAGATGGATCTTCAACGCTCTTCGCAGGCCCGCCACTTCGCTTGGCTCTGCCTCGAAGGGCAGATCCCATGGCTTCCGCCCGACACAGTCACTTGTGTGGATCATCATCGCCTACCTCCCGCACCCATCCGTGCGCTGCGTAACTAGCGATCACTCCCAGTAAGAGCGTTGCAGTGACCATCCCGCCGTGCAACATGCACGAAGAGATTCCCCTGATGGGGTGATTGGAAGTTGCCGCCGCTTCCGATGGGATGGAACTTCCGCTACAGAGACAGGAGTTGACATGGCAGGCTCCCCTACTGCGCGCCGTCGCCGACTAGCGATCGAACTCAAGAAGCTCCGCGAGGAGCACGGCTTCACCTGCAGCCGAGTCGGCAAGGAGCTGGACTGGAGCAGCTCCAAGGTCAACCGCATGGAGACGGGACAAGGGCGCGTCCAACCATCCGACGTAGAGGCCCTCTGCCGCTTCTACGGAACATCGGACGAGCTACGCAACCTACTCAAGTCCTTGGCGAAGGAATCCAAGACGAAGGGGTGGTGGCACGCCCACGGAAACGCCGTCCCCTCCTGGTTTTCGGTGTACGTCGGCCTAGAGCAGGCCGCGTCCAGCCTGCGCAGCTATCACGGGGAGTTCATTCCCGGCCTACTCCAAACACCGGGCTATGCAACGGAGTTGAGTCGCTCTTGGGTCGACCACACGGCCGATGAGATTCAGCGGATGGTCGACGTGCGGATGCGACGCCAGGATCTGCTGGTGGGCGACTGCCCTCCTGATCTGTGGACAGTCGTACACCAGAGCACGCTCATGCACATCGTCGGAAATCGGCAGGTCATGGCCGGCCAGCTCGAACGTATGCTGGAACTGGCGAAGTTGGGGAACGTAACGGTCCAGGTCTTGCCGCTTGACGCGGGCGCCTACCCGACGACTGGATCATTCACCATCCTCGGCTTCCCGGAGCAGGAGGATCCAGACATGGTGTATCGGGAAGGACTGACGGACTCTGTCTATCTCGAAGACCCCAAGGACGTGAACCTCTACTCGAAGGCCTTCGACCACCTCAGAGCGTTGGCCCTCAGCCCGCAGCGCTCGACCTTGCTGATCAAGAGAGTCCTGGAGGAGCACTCCCGATGACCTTGCCCCCAGCCTTCCAGTGGCGGAAGAGTAGTTACAGCAACGGCATGGGCGGGGAGTGCATTGAGGTTGCCTGGTTCCCTGCCGACATCGCCGTGAGAGACTCCAAGTCGCCGACGGAGGCCTGGATCACCGTTGGGACGCGCGCGTGGGGGAGCTTCATACGCGCTGTGCGCGATGAGTCTCCCAACAGCGAGCCGCTCAGCTAGCGACCGTAAAGCGACTCTTAGGTGTCTCCCTGATCCGAGCCGCGGACGACCTCCCCGGCACGCTCCAGGAATCGGGCGCGAAGATCAGCCACACTTTGGATTTCCCGCTCCCAATGCCCCCACCGCGAGTCCAGCTGCCCAGCGGTCTGAGGCACTCCACGCTGCGCATCGATGAGAGCCTGTGCAGCCTCAGCCGTCTTCGCCCTGAGCAGCTGAGCCAGATCCACCACCTCCTCCGGTCCCCACAGGGCCAGTTGGTTGAGGCAGGGCTGCATAGCCAATATGCGAGTACCGAGCTCGGTGCGGGATTCCGTCGAAAGAACTCCGCCTCCACGTATCCCGGCAGCTGCACGCCGCAGCGAGTCCTCCACCAACGAGTGCGCGTCGAGTAGCTTCGCGTAGACCTGCTGGCGCTGACCACGCACCCACTGGAGCTGACCGGTAACAGCTTGCCCTTCAACCTGTAGTTGAGCGGCCTCGACGGTCTTCTCTCCGCCGATGCGGGCGCCTCGGAGCCCAGCCATCGCGCCGATGAAGGCGCCTACAACAGCTCCCACCGTTCCGGAAACCCCAGCAATAACCCCAGCGAGCCCTTGGTCCATGAGCCCATCATCCCTCGACGCACGCGTGCACCTCAAAGAGCCTCCCTGACCGTGCAATTGCCCCCTCTTGCTTCACCGTTGGCCCAGGCCGACTAGCCTCTCTGGCATGACAACCTCTTCCCCCTCGTTCAAGCCTGGCGATGTTCGCATACGTGCGGAGATCCGTGAGGAACTAGGCGGAAGCCCCCAAGGTGGGATATGCCCGTCAAGGGAGAAAGGGACCGTAGTTCTCTACTCCGACATCAGCGCTGGCGAGAAGTACGGGTACCGGGACGGGTGGCTGCGCGAAGAAGACCGATTCGGCCCCATCTTTGAGTACACGGGTGCGGGCACACAGGGCGATCAATCCTTCGAAGGTACCCGCGGGTCAGGCAACTCAGCGATTGCCCAGCATGCGGTTGACGGACGCATACTCCACCTATTCATCGCCGCAGGAAAAGTACCCGGCACAGGAATCAGAACACACCGCTATATCGGGGCTTTTGGAGTTGACGAAGGTAGACCTTATGTCGTGCGGAGGGCCCTCGACGAGGATCAGAAAGAGCGCGATGTCATCGTTTTCCGCTTACGGCCAATCGGCGAATTCTACCGATCAGAAGCGGACGTAATTCCGCCAGCCCAGGAAACTAGGGTAACTTTCGTCCAAGCTAAGCCAAAAAGCCGCCTGAGGGCGCTTAGGCGACGGAGGTCAGTTGACGAGCGGAGCGCGTCTGCGGCCACTGTTGCCGCGCAAACACGAGAAGACTTGACCGCATCCTACGCAGCCGTACTTGACGGTGAGCAACACACCGTGGTCCGTGTCGAAGTACGAGCAAGAGGATTAGAAGACACCCTGGTTGCCGATCTTTTCGACCAAACCCAGAACACCATTTTCGAACCTTCGGGAAGCTCCTCACGCCAGGCAACCAAGGATGCTTTCATGCAGCTCCTAGAGATCAGTCGATACATGGAGTCCACCGGCAACAGGCCGCTACGCCGCATGGTTCTCCTACCTGGATTACCCAGCGAGGATATATGCGAGCTCCTCACGGATCATGACGTTGGCATTATCTACCGAGACGAAGCGGGAGAGTTCACAGAATTCCGGAGCTCAAGACGCACTCCCACCCCGCCCAGAAACTCGAACTTTCCATGTGCTGAGTGTCCAGCCCTCGCTAGTTGAAGCGGTCCGCCAGATAGGGCGAAGCCCCTGGAGTTGTGAGCGAACCCGACGCTCTGCCCTTCCCCGTCGAGCCCAAGCTCTGGTCCCAGTGCCAGGCGGCCCAACACCCCGCGTTAGCCTCACCCCAAGGACATCAAGGACGTACCACCGAGAGGCGGACCAATCATGGCGAGGATTCCGGCGGCCGCAGTGGCCGCGAGTGGGCTCATCGGCGGCTACGCCACCGCCCGCTTCACCAAGAAGCGGCCCCTCGGCGGAGTCGTGCTCGCCGCCGCCGGGGCCGCCGCCGGGCAGCAGTGGCGGCAGGCCGCCGGTGGCAGGACCGCCGCCGCGCTCGGGGCCGCCTACGTCGCCGGGTTCGCCGGCTCGCATCCCCTCGCCAAGAAGGTCGGCGCCTGGCCCGCCGTCCTCGGGGTCGCGGGGGCCGTCGCCGCCGCCTCGTACGTGCTCGTCGACCGGCGGCAGCCGTAAGGCGTCACTCTCCGGGCGAGCCCACGTGGCTCAGTACGTTCACCACCCTGCCCCGCGGGTCCCGTACGAAGAAGCGGCGTACGCCCCACTCCTCGTCCCGCAGGGGCAGCACGATCTCCGCGCCCGCGGCGCACGCCTGCTCGTACACCGCCTCCACGTCCGTCACCTCCACACTGAGGTCCGGGACCACCGGAGCCGTCGCGTCGTGCGTGAAGAAGCTGATCTGCGCCGTGGGGTTGGCGGGGGACGCGAGAGTCGTGATCCAGCCCTGGCTCATGACCTCGCGGAAGCCCAGTAGTTCGTAGAACTCGCGGTGCCGGGCGAGGTCCGCGTCGGTCTCCGAATCCAGCTGTACGTTCGGCACGATCCTGCGGATGGTCATCGGCTGCTCCCCATATTCCCTGCGTCAACAGTCCTGGGCCGCCCCAGTATCCCCACGCTCCCCGAACCTCGCCGCCAACGCCCCCACCACCAGCACCCCCGCACCCATCAGCAGCGCGAAGAACGCCCACGCCAGCTGCCACGCGTCCGCGTCCGGTGCGGGGTGGGTGTCGAAGGAGAGGAACATCAGCGTCGACGGCGGGGCCGCCGTCACCAGGAGCGTCCACACCGGGCGGTCCCTGAGGCCGAAGTAGGCCGACAGCAGCACCAGGGCCAGCACGAACGTCGTCAGGCCCAGCACCGTCACCGGTGACGTCTCGTTGATCGCGCCCGGCGTCCCTGGGCGGTTGCGCAGGTCCCAGGGCAGGCACACCACGTACGCGGTCGCCGCCAGCGCCGCGCCCAGCAGACGGGTCGCGTACCTCGGCAGCGGCCGGCTCTTCGGGAGAGGAGTCAGCAGCGTATTCATAGGCATGCGTACGACCGTGCCTTCCCGGGCCGCGGGCCCGACAGAGTATGCGTACCTAAGTACGCCCCGCACGCCCCGTTTCTCACTTCGTACGCCCCCCTAGACCTTGTCAGGCCTCGTCAGACCTCGTCAGCCCCCCGCCCCCTGGCTTCGTCGGCCCTCCTCACCCCTCCTCTCCCGCCGCCTCCCCACGTACTCCCCTGAACGTCACCCGATACGCCCCCGGCGACACCCCCACCCCCGCCACGAAGTGCTGCCTCAGCGACGCCCCCGTCCCGAAGCCCGCCTCCGTCGCCACCCGGTCCACCGTGTGGTCCGTGGATTCCAGGAGTTCGCGCGCGCGGTCCACCCTGCGCTGCGTGAGCCACTGCATCGGCGTCAGGCCCGTCTCCTCCCGGAAGCGGCGGCTGAAGGTGCGGACACTCATCGAGGCACGGGACGCCATCTCCGTCAGCGTCAGCGGCTCATGAAGGTGCCGAAGCGCCCACGCCCTCGCCGCCCCCGTCGACGTCAACCCCGGCTCCGCCAGCGGCCGTTGGATGTACTGCGCCTGGCCGCCCTCCCGGTGCGGCGGCACCACCGTGCGGCGTGCCACGTCCGCCGCCACGCCCGCGCCGTGGTCCCCGCGGATCATGTGCAGACGCAGGTCCACCCCGGCCGCCTCCCCCGCCGAGGTCAGCACCCGTCCCTCGTCGACGTAGAGCACGTCCGGGTCCACCGTCACCGCGGGGAACCTGCGCGCGAAGGCGTCCGCCGACAGCCAGTGCGTCGTCGCCCTGCGGCCGTCCAGCAGGCCCGCCGCCGCCAGCACGAACGCCCCCGTGCAGATGGACGCCAGCCGCCGCGTCGCCCGCGCCGCCTCCATCGCCCCGGCCAGCGGCGCCGGCAGGCCGCCGGGGCCCAACGCCTCGTCCTCCTCGTGCGACGCCGGGACGATCACCGTGTCCGCCCACTCCAGCGCCTCGGGGCCGTGCGGCGCCCCCACCGGGAAGTCCGCGTCCGTGCGGATCATGCCCGGGCCCGTCACCGCGCACGTCCGCACCTCGTACAGCCGCTCCCCGGAGGGCGACCTCGCGCCGCCGAACAGCTGGTGCACCAGGCCCAGTTCCATCGGCAGCACGCCGTCCCGCACGAGGACCGCCACCTTCCGCCTCGCCGTCGCCCTCGCAGTCGCCGTCATGGCCAGATCCTTGCACACCCTGGCCATCTGGCCACTGATCCCGAAGCCCCTCCCTGACCCAGCCTCGTACCCATGAAGAACAACAGCGCCCTCCGCCCCTGGACCGTCGTCTGTGCCGCCGCCCTCGCCATCGTCACCGCCGGCGCCTTCAGCACCCTCTCCGGGCTCCTCGTCGGGCCGCTCCACCGCGACCTGGGGTGGTCCCGGTCCGCCGTCGGGCTCGGGACGCTGGTGAGCATGGTGGTGTACGGGGCGACGGCGCCGTTCGCCGCGGCGCTGATGGACCGCTTCGGGATGCGCCGGGTCGCCGTCGGCGCGCTCGGGCTCGTCGGCTGCGGGGCCGGGCTCGCCGCCACCGCCATGACCGAGCCCTGGCAGTTCGTCCTGTACTGGGGGGTCTTCGTCGGGCTCGGGACCGGGGCCACCGCCATGGCCTTCGCCGCCACCGTCACGGAGCGGTGGTTCGTGGCGCGGCGCGGGCTCGTGACGGGGCTGCTGACCGCCGCGAGCGTGGTCGGGCAGTTCGTGTTCCTGCCGGTGCTCTCCGCCGTCATCGAGCGGTACGAGTGGCGGGTCGCCGCCCTGGCCCTCGCCGCCGCGGCCGCTGCCGCCGCCCCCGCGGTGTGGCTCGCGCTGCGCGACCACCCCGCGGATGTGGGTCAACGCGCTTACGGTGCGGACCAGTTCACACCCCGCCCCGCGCCCCGCAAGGGGGCTGCACCACGCGCCCTGCGCGTCCTCGGCCGCTCCGTGCGCACCGGCCCCTTCTGGCTGCTCGCCGGGACCTTCGCCGTCTGCGGGGCCTCGACCAACGGCGTCATGTGGACGCACTTCGCGCCCGCCGCGCACGACCACGGGATGCCGGTGACCGTCGCCGCCTCGCTGCTCGCGCTGATCGGCGTCTTCAACGTGGCGGGGACCGTCACCTCGGGGTGGCTGACCGACCGGCGCGACCCGCGGCGGCTGCTCGCCGTGTACTACGCGGTGCGGGGGCTGAGCCTGCTCGTGCTTCCGCTGCTGTTCACGGCGACCGTGCGGCCGCCGCTCGTCGTCTTCGTCGTCGTCTTCGGGCTGCTCGACGTGGCCACGGTGCCGCCGACCCTGGCGCTCTGCCGCGAGCACCACGGCCCCGACGCGGCGATCGTCTTCGGCTGGATCAACGCCGCCCATCAGGTGGGCGCCGGGGCCCTCGCCTTCCTGGGCGGCGCGGCGCGGGACGCCTTCGGGTCGTACGACATGGTGTGGGTGACGGCGGGGGCGCTGTGCGCCATGGCCGCACTCCTCGCGCTGACGCTGCGGTCACCCGCCCGGGCCCAGGAGCTCACCCTCACTTGACCGTCGCCGCCGACAACGGCATGGCGATGTCCTCCAACGACCTCCGCTCCGCCCGCACCGCCAGCGCCGCCGCGACGAGCCCCGCCGCGCACATCAGACCCGCGCCGATCCGGAAGGCGAGCACCGTGTCGCCGACGACGCCCGACTCGGTCAGGTCGGCGAAGATCAGCGGGCCGCTGATGCCGCCTGCCGCCGTGCCCACCGCGTAGAAGAAGGCGATGGCCATGGCCCTGGTCTCCATCGGGAAGATCTCCGACACCGTCAGATACGCGCTGCTCGCCCCCGCCGACGCGAAGAACAGGACCACGCACCAGCAGGCCGTCAGCGTCGTCGCGGTCAGCGAGCCGCGGCCGAACAGCCAGGCCGTGCCGAAGAGCAGAAGGCCGGAGAGCAGATACGTCGAGGAGATCATGATCCGGCGGCCGACCGTGTCGAAGAGCTTGCCGAGGAAGAGCGGGCCGAGGAAGTTGCCCGCGGCGATGACGGCGAAGTAGTAGCCCGTGCTGCCGGACGGGACGTCGAAGAACGTGGTCAGGATGGCGCCGAAGCCGAAGGTGATCGCGTTGTAGAGGAACGCCTGGCCGATGAAGAGGGACAGGCCGAGCACGGCCCGCCGCGGGTAGACCGTGAAGACGGTGCGGGCGATGGTGACGAAGCCGATCGACTTGCGCTGATGGATGGTGATCTCCCCGTGCGGGGGCGGCAGTTCACGGTTCTTGCCGGACCGCTCGCGCTCGGCCCGCACCTCGTCCTCGGCCTCGTCGACCAGCCGCTCCGCCTCCTCGCCCTTGCCGTGGATGAACAGCCACCGCGGACTCTCCGGGACGTTGCGGCGTACGAGGAGGATGACCAGGCCGAGGACGACGCCGAGGCCGAAGGTGAGCCGCCACCCCACGTCGGCCGCGAAGAGGTCGGTGTCCAGCGCGACGACCGAGAGCAGCGAGCCGCCGATCGCGCCCAGCCAGAAGCTGCCGTTGATGATCAGGTCGACGCGGCCGCGGTACGTGGACGGGATGAGTTCGTCGATGGCCGAGTTGATGGCCGCGTACTCCCCGCCGATGCCGAAGCCCGTCAGGAAGCGGAAGACGAAGAACCACCAGGACTCGAAGGAGAGGGCGGTCAGCGCGGTCGCCGCCAGATAGACGGCGAGCGTCACCATGAACAGCTTCTTGCGGCCGAAGAGGTCGGTGAGCCGCCCGAAGAACAGCGCCCCGGAGCACGCCCCCGCCACGTACAGCGCCGCCGCGGCGCCCGTGACCTGCGCCGACGAGATGGCGAGGCCGCTGCCCTCCTCCGAGAGGCGCCCGGCGATGTTCCCCACGACGGTGACTTCGAGGCCGTCCAGGATCCACACCGTGCCGAGGCCGACCACGATCGT
Organism: Streptomyces sp. NPDC025651; assembly: GCF_055558735.1. Taxonomy (NCBI): domain Bacteria; kingdom Bacillati; phylum Actinomycetota; class Actinomycetes; order Kitasatosporales; family Streptomycetaceae; genus Streptomyces; species Streptomyces sp. NPDC025651. The sequence goes on along the minus strand of NZ_JBVHLZ010000001.1, from coordinate 201,335 downwards.
CCAGTGCCACCGGGACCAGGGCAGCCGGTCGAGGCGGGCGGGCACGGCCGTGGTGACGGCGCTGTCGCCGCCGGGGGCGGCCGGGGCGTGCGGCATGGGACCTCCCGGGGCTCCCGCCCCGGGTCCCCCGAACCGCCGGGACTACGCCCCCAGCAGCTTCGACACCGTATAGATCGCGAGCCCCGCCAGGGAGCCCACCACCGTGCCGTTGATCCGGATGAACTGCAGGTCGCGGCCGATGTGGGCCTCGATCTTCTTCGAGGTGTGCTCGGCGTCCCACCCGGCGACCGTGTCCGTGATGAGCGAGGTGATCTCGTCGCGGTACGTCGTGACCACGTAGACCGCGGCGCCCTCGACCCAGCCGTCGACCTTCTGCTGGAGCCGTCCGTCCGTCGCCATCCGCGCGCCGAGCGAGAGCAGCGAGGCCCGCACGCGAAGGCGCAGCTCGCTGCGCTCGTCCTCGGCGGCGGCCACGATCATCTGACGGACCGCCGACCAGGCGGAGGCGATCAGGTCCTGCACCTCGCCGCGCCCGAGGACCTCGCGCTTGAGGCGCTCCACGCGCTCCCGCGTGTCCGAGTCGGACTGCAGGTCGGCGGCGAAGTCGGCGAGGAAGCGGTCGACGGCGCCGCGCGCGGGGTGCCCGGGCATGTCCCGCATCTCGGTGACGAAGCGGAGCAACTCCTTGTAGACCCGCTCGCCGACCCGCTTGTCGACGAACCGCGGGGTCCAGCCGGGCGCGCCGCCCTGCACCGCGTCCATCACCGAGTCGGCGTGCTCGACGAGCCAGTCGTGGGCGCGTACGCAGACCAGGTCCACGACCCGCTTGTGGCCGCCGTCCGCGACGACCTTCTCCAGCATCTTGCCGATGCCGGGGGCGATCTCCTGGGCGTCGGCGCGGCGCGTGATGGCCTCGCCGACGACCGCCTGCACGTCCGAGTCGCGCAGGACGGTGAGGGCGCCGCGCAGGGCCGTGGCGAGTTCGGCGGTGACGCGGTCGGCGTGCGCGGGCTCGGCGAGCCAGGCGCCGAGGCGCCCGCCGATGCCCACGGCGTGCAGCCTGCCTCGTACGACATCGGCGGAGAGGAAGTTCTCCCCCACGAAGTCGCCGAGGGAGGCGCCCAGTTGGTCCTTCTTGTTCGGGATGATCGCCGTGTGCGGGATGGGGATGCCCAGCGGGTGGCGGAAGAGCGCCGTGACGGCGAACCAGTCGGCGAGCGCGCCGACCATGCCCGCCTCGGCGGCCGCGGCGACGTACCCCGCCCAGGCGCCGGCGCCGGAGTGCTGCGCCCACTTCGCCAGGACGTAGACGAGCGCGACGAAGACGAGCAGTCCCGTCGCCGTGATCTTCATGCGGCGCACCCCGCGCCGCTTCTCCTCGTCGGCTGCGCTGTAGGTGAAGCCGCCGGGGGTCACGCGCGCCGCCGGGCCGCCGCCCCCTGCGCCATTGGTGGAACCCGGTGCTCCGAACGGGGCGCCGCTTGAAGAGCGAACTTCGTGGGCATGCTGCCCACGGTCCCCCTTGTCCGGTTCAGTCGCTTCCTCCGCGTTTGTGCGTTCCACTCACTCCACCCGGCCCGTTCGCCTCGTCCTCGTCCGCGCGGTTCCCCGCGCCCTGTGTCCTGATTGTCCCCATGCCCGTGTGTCATGCGCCCCTTCCTGACCGACTCCTGGAACGGACGACAAGTTCCCGGCGTCTGAAAGGACGGAGGGGGGCAGTGTCGGCCGCCTCACGGCCCATGACGCATCATGGGGTGATCACACCGGAGCCTCGGAGCTCCCCCTGCCCGAGGAGAAAGAGCCCGCATGACCAAGCGTCACGGTTATGCCCTTCTCGCCGCGGTCCTCGCCGTAATAGTGGTGATTTCCGCCGCCATATACCTCGGTGTCTCAGGCGCCGACGACGGCTCCAGGGACACGGTCAACGCGGGTCCCCGGGGTCCCCGCAACTCCGCCGCGCCGGCCTCCTCGGGCACCTGGGTCGGCTCCTGGTCCGCCTCGCCCGCCGGCTCCGAACCGGGCACGGCGCGGAAGGGATTCGCGGGTCGCTCCATCCGCAACGTCGTGCACACCAGCGTCGGCGGCACCAGCGCCCGCATCACCCTCTCCAACCTGTACGGGACGACGCCGCTCAGCATCACGCACGCCTCGATCGCGCTGGCCACCGCGACGAACGACCCGGCCGCCGCGCCCGGCTCCCTGCGCCGCCTCACCTTCAACGGCAACACCTCGGTGGTGATCCCGCCGGGCTCCCAGGTGATGAGCGACGCGGCCCGCCTGCGCGTCCCGCACGACGCGGACCTGCTGGTCACCACGTACTCGCCGACGCCGTCGGGACCGGTCACCTACCACCCGCACGCGCGCCAGATCAGCTACGTCGCCGAGGGCGACCGCACGGAGGACCAGAGCGGCGACGCGTACACCGAGCAGAGCCCGTTCTGGCGCTACCTCTCCGCGGTGGACGTGCTCAGCAACGAGACCAACGGCACCGTGGTCGTCTTCGGCGACTCCATCACCGACGGCATCTCGTCCACGATGGGCGCCAACCGCCGCTGGACGGACGTCCTGGCCGACCGGCTGCGCGACGAGTCGGGCGCGCCCCGCTACGGCGTCGTGAACCAGGGCATCAGCGGCAACCGCATCCTCTCCGACGGGCGCGGCAGCCCCGCCGCCAACCCGTCCGGGCTCTCCCGCTTCGACCGCGACGTCCTGGACCGCACCGGCGTCAAGGCCGTCGTCATCGCCCTCGGCGTCAACGACATCCTGCGCAACCCGCACCAGAACGACCCCGACCGCATCGTCGAGGGCCTGCGCGAGCTGACCCGCCAGGCGCACACGCGCGGTCTGCGCGTGGTCGGCGCGACGCTGATGCCGTTCGGCGGCCACCGCGGGTACGAGCCCGCCCTGGAGGCGGTCCGCCAGTCGGTGAACGAGCAGATCCGCTCCGGCGGCGTCTTCGACGAGTACGTCGACTTCGACAAGGCGCTGCGGGACCCGTACGACCCGCGCAAGCTGCGGTCGCTCTATGACTCGGGGGATCATCTGCACCCCTCCGACGCGGGTTACCGCCGCATGGCGGAGGCGTTCGACCTCGCGCACCTGAAGGGTTCGGCCGCGGCCGAGCTGTAGGGCCTTCGTTCGTCTGCGGGTCGGTGGGGGCTTGTCGCGCAGCTCCCCGCGCCCCTGAAGGGGCACGACCCGGCGGCGCCCCTGAAAGGGGCGCGGGGAACTGCGCGCTCAGCCACGGACGCCCCGCAGCCAACCCACAAATTCAGTCCCGCTGCTGACGCCGTTCCAGCTTCGCCTGGCGCCGCTCCTCCTTCAGGCGCAACTTCTCCATTCTGCGGATCTTGCGCTCGACACCGACCCCGCCCATCAGGGCGAAGCCCTTGACCACCACGCGCGGCGAGCCCGGCGTGCCCTCGCCGGTCGCCTGGTCGTCGAAGCCGCCCATGATGCCGAAGCCCTTGACCACGACGTTCATCTCCGGCGGCACGGTGACATGGATGCCGCCCATGATCGTGTAGCAGCGGATCTCGACGTCGGTCGACGCGAAGTTCGCCTCGCGCAGGTCGATGTCGCCGCCGCCCCACATCGCGAAGGCGGTGAACACCCGCCCGATCGTCCAGCCGCCCTTGCGGCCGAAGCCGCTCCAGATGGCGAAGCCGCCGGTCGAGGTGGGCGGGGTGTCCACCATCCGCCTGTTCCAGTCGATGGCGGCGGGGTCGTCGCTCACCGGGTGCTTCACCATGTCGATGCGGGCGCCGTGCGACGGCAGGTCGCGGGTGATCGGCTCCAACTCGCCGTACGTACGCGCCTTGTACGTCGCGTCGAGGCGCTCCTCGAACTCCGTCATGTCCAGGCGGCCCTCGGCCAGCGCGTCCCGGAGCTGTTCGGCGACCTTTTCGCGGTCGGCGTCGGAGGCCCGCAGTTCGGGGAGTTCTTCGCTCATGAGGTGCAGCCTACGAGGTCGACTTGTCCGCGTACATCTTGGCGATGACCGCTTCGATGTCCGGCTCCCTGACCGAGAGATCGACCATCGGATACCGCTCCGCGATCCGCGCGACGAGCGGAGCGGCCGACTCCGCCGCCGGGAAGGCGAGCCACTGCCGCGGGCCCGCCACCCTCACCACGCGCGCCGACTCGACCTCGATGGGCGGAAGTTCGCGTTCCAGGTCCACCACCAGGGTGCGCTCGCTCTCGCCCACCTCGTGCAGCCCGGCGAGTGCGCCGTCGTACATCAACCGCCCGTGGTCGATGACCATCACGCGCTTGCAGAGCTGCTCGATGTCGGTCAGGTCGTGCGTGGTCAGCAGGACCGTCGTGCCCGAATCGGCGTTCAGGTCCCGCAGGAAGCCACGGACCTTCGCCTTGCTGATGACGTCGAGGCCGATCGTCGGCTCGTCCAGGTACAGCACCTCCGGGTCGTGCAGGAGCGCCGCCGCGATGTCGCCGCGCATCCGCTGGCCGAGCGAGAGCTGGCGCACCGGAACGTCCAACAGCTCGCCCAGTTCGAGGAGTTCGACGCACCGGTCGAGGTTCTCCGCGAAGCGCTTGTCCGGGATCCGGTACATGCGGTGCATCAGGCGGTACGAGTCGATCAGCGGCAGGTCCCACCAGAGCGTCGTGCGCTGGCCGAAGACGACGCCGATGCGCCGGGCCAGTCTCGTCCGCTCCCGCGAAGGATCGATGCCCGCGACCCGCAGCCGCCCGCCGCTCGGCGTCAGGATCCCCGTCAGCATCTTGATCGTCGTCGACTTGCCCGCGCCGTTGGGCCCGATGTAGCCGACCATCTCGCCGCGCGGCACGGTGAAGGAGATCCCGTCGACGGCCCGCACCTCGTGCCGCTCCCGCCGCAGGAAGCCGGTCTTCTTGCGTACGTCGAAGACCTTCTCCACGCCGTCGAGCTCGATGAGGTCTGTTTCCACGGCAGTTCAGCTCCCTGTGCTGCGGTACGAACGAAGCCCCGCGCGCCAGGCGAGACCGGCGAGGGCGAGCATGCAGACGGCCACCAGCGGCGGCAGGAAGGCCACCCAGGTCGGCAGGTCCAGCGGGTAGGGCCGCCCCAACACGTACAGTGCGGGCACCCAGTTGACGAAGGCGAGCGGCAGGACGAAGGTGACGCCGCGCACCAGCTCCTTGGCGAAGACGGTCGGCGGGTACTGCAGCAGGGTCGTGCCGCCGTACGTGAAGGCGTTCTGCACCTCGGCCGCGTCCTGCGCCACGAACTGGAAGGCCCCGCCCGCCACGAACACCGAGGCGAAGACGGCCGCGCCGCAGACCAGCATCAGCGGCACCATCAGGACCTTCACCGGGGTCCAGTCGACGTCGAGGACCACGAGCGCGTACACCAGGACGAGCGCGCCCTGGGTGACGCGCCCGATCCTGTGCAGCCCGAAGCGGTCCCCCGCGACCTGCGCGATGACCGGGGCGGGCCGCACCAGGAGCGTGTCCAGCGTGCCGTCGCGCACGCGCCTGCCCAGGCGGTCCATGGACCCGATGGCGAGGTCCGCGAAGCCGAACGCGGTGCACGAGACGCCGTACAGGAACGCGATCTCGGACAGCGAGTAGCCGCCGAGCCGGTCCACCTGGGAGAACATCAGCAGGATCGCCACGAAGTCGAAGGCGGTCACCGCGAAGTTGCCGAGCGCGGTCATCGCGAAAGAGACGCGGTAGGCCATGAGGGAGCGGATCCACATGGCGGAGATCAGCCGGTAGGCGCGCAGCCCGTCCCTGACCTGGGTCAGCCCGTTCCGGACCGGGGTCGGGTCAGCCACCCTGGACCACCACCCGTCGCGTGGCGACCGTCTGGAGCAGCCGCCCGGCCGTCAGGAGCGCCGCCGCCCAGCCGACCTGGAAGGCGTACGTGCGCAGCAGGTCGACGCCCGTGTGCTTGCCGAGGAACACGTCGACGGGCACCTGGAGCGTCGCGGACCACGGCAGCGCGCGGGCGAACTCGCCGAGGGCGCCGGGGAAGACGTTCAGCGGGAGCAGCATCCCGGAGAAGAAGGTGCCCGCGAGCATCGCGATCTGGCTGGTGCCCGCGCCGTCCATCAGCCAGAACGCGGAGAGCGCGACCAGGAAGCGGATGGCGTAGCTGACCAGGACGCCGAGCAGCACGGCGAGCAGGAACGCCGCCCAGCGCAGCACGTCCCCGGGCAGCGCGAGGTCGAAGACGAGGGCGCCGAAGGCCATCGGCACCACGCCGCGGCCCAGCAGCTGGAACGCGGCCCGTCCCAGGTCGGTCGCCAGCCACCAGGCCTGCAGGTCGGCGGGGCGGTACAGGTCGATGGCGATGTCGCCGGTGCGGATCCGCTCGATCAGCTCGTTCTCGACGCCGCCGCCCATCAGCGCCATGACGGTGAGCAGCCCCTGCCCCAGCCACACATAGGTGAGCGCCTGCGACTGGTCGTACCCGCCGAGGCCGGGGCGCTCGTCCCAGAGGGCGATGTAGGTGTACGCGAGAATCAGGCCGAAGACGGTGTTGGTGAACACCCCGGCCGCGGTCGCCACCCGGTACGTGGCGTATCTGCGGAAGCCTCCCTCGGCGACGGCCGCGTACAAACGGAACCGTCCTGCACGCACGAGCATCCCTTTCACAGTGAGCTTCGTCCCGAATCGGGCCAAAGCGCTGGAGCCTAGTGCGATCGGGGTCGCTCGTGCCAGGCATTTTCGGCGCGAGGGCGCGTGCCTGGTCACGAACGCGTGTGACTGCGGTGTGCAATGGGGGTTGCAATGGGTTTACGAGGCGTACTGGACGTACGACGCTAACCGGGAGTTCCGCAAGACATGAGCGACGAGCCGCAGCAGCAGGGTCCTGCCGGGCACCAGGGCTGGGCGCCGAGGGAGCCGCAGGACACGCCCGCCGGCACCCCGAAGGACCCGGCCGACGGCACGGCGGAGGGCACGGCGGAGGCGGCCGCGGACGGCAAGAAGGCGAAGAAGCCCAAGCGGCCCAAGCGCAAGGGCTGGCGGCGGATCTTCCCGACCTGGCGCATGGTCCTCGGCGGTTTCATCCTGCTGATCCTGCTCGGCGCGGGCGCGTTCATGGCGGGCTACATGCTGGTCGACATCCCGCCGGCGAACGCCGCGGCGACCAAGCAGAGCAACGTCTACCTGTACGCCGACGGGACCGAGATCGCCCGTGACGGCAAGGTCAACCGCGAGAACGTCCCGCTCAAGCAGGTCCCGCTGACCGTCCAGCACGCCGTGCTCGCCGCCGAGGACCGCGACTTCTACAGCGAGTCCGCGGTCGACCCGAAGGCGATGATCCGCGCGGCCTGGAACACCGTCACCGGCAAGGGCAAGCAGTCCGGCTCCACGATCACCCAGCAGTACGTGAAGAACTACTACCTGGGCCAGGAGCAGACGGTCACCCGAAAGGTGAAGGAGTTCTTCATCTCGATCAAGCTGGACCGCGAGGTGAGCAAGGACGACATCCTCGCGGGCTATCTGAACACCAGCTACTTCGGCCGCAACGCGTACGGCGTCCAGGCCGCCGCCCAGGCGTACTACGGCGAGGACGTCGAGGACCTCACCACCGCCCAGGGCGCCTACCTCGCGACCCTGCTCAACTCCCCCAACGCGTACGACGTCGCCACCCACCCCGAGAACAAGCCGCGCGCGGCGGGCCGCTGGAACTACGTCCTGGACGGCATGGTCAAGGAGGGCTGGCTCAGCAAGTCCGAGCGGGCGAAGACGAAGTTCCCGATGCCCGACGAGGCCAAGGGCGCGGCGGGCCTGTCCGGGCAGCGCGGCTATGTCGTCAAGGCCGTCGAGGACTACCTCACCACCAACAAGATCATCGACGAGGAGACGCTGGCCAAGGGCGGCTACCGCATCACCACGACCCTCCAGAAGGACCGTCAGGACGCCTTCAAGAAGGCCGTCGACGAGCAGGTGATGTCCAAGGTCGACAAGGACGCCCGCAAGGTGGACCGCAACGTCCGCGCGGGCGGCGCCTCCATCGACCCGGCCACCGGCAAGGTCGTCGCGATGTACGGCGGCATCGACTACACCAAGCAGTACGTCAACAACGCGACGCGGCGCGACTACCAAGTCGGGTCGACCTTCAAGCCGTTCGTGTTCACCTCCGCGGTGGAGAACGGCTCGGTCACCCAGGACGGCCGCACGATCACCCCGAACACCGTCTACGACGGCACCAACAAGCGCCCCGTGCAGGGCTGGAGCGGCGGCACGTACGCCCCCGAGAACGAGGACCAGGTCTCCTACGGCGACATCACCGTCCGCGAGGCCACCGACAAGTCCGTGAACTCGGTGTACGCGCAGATGGCCGTCGACGTCGGCTCCGACAAGGTCAAGGACACCGCGATCGCCCTCGGCGTCCCCTCGACCACACCCGACCTCACCGCGTCCCCCTCGATCGCGCTCGGCCCGTCCACCGCGAGCGTCCTGGACATGACCGAGGCCTACGCGACGCTCGCCAACCACGGCAAGCACGGCACGTACACGATCGTCGAGAAGATCACCAAGAACGGCGAGGAGGTCGAGCTGCCGGGCAAGGACACCAAGCAGGCCGTGTCCCGCGAGGCCGCCGACACCACCACCTCGATCCTGCAGAGCGTCGTCCAGGGCGGCACCGGCACGGCGGCGCAGGGCGCGGGACGCCCGGCCGCGGGCAAGACCGGCACCGCCGAGAACGACACGGCGGCCTGGTTCGCGGGCTACACGCCCGAGCTCGCCACCGTCGTCGCCGTGATGGGCCAGGACCCGGACACCGGCGCGCACACCCCGCTGTACGGCGCGCTCGGCGAGACCCGCATCAACGGCGGCGCCTACCCGGCGCGGGTCTGGGCGCAGTTCACCAAGGCCGCCCTGGAGGGCAAGCCGGTCAAGGACTTCGAGCTGGAGCTGGAGCAGGGCGCGGACGTCCCGGTCGTGCCCGACCCGACCACGGGCGGCACCCAGGAGCCGGAGACCGGCGGCACGACGGACGGCGGCGCCACCACGGGCGGCCAGGACACCGGCGGCGCGGCGACGGGCGGCCAGGACGACGGCGGGGCGACGACCGGGGGCCAGGACGACGGAGGCCAGACGGGCGGCCAGAACGGCGGGCAGAACGGGGGCCAGACGGGCGGTCAGGACACCGGCGGCACCACGGACGGCGGCACGACGGACGGCGGGGCGGCGAACGGGGGCCCCGCCACCGGAGGCGCCGCGCAAGGCGGCCAGACGGGCGGCGGCGCGGACGTCGGAGGCGGCGGGGACGACGGAGGGGCACTGGGCGGCCTGACGGACGGCTAGGGGGCGCGCCCCGAAGGGGCGCGGGGAACTGCGCGACCGGCCACGACGGACCCGCAGTTCCCCAGCAGCCTCAGTGCCCCGAGGTCGCCTTGAGCCCCACCACGGCGACCAGCAACAAACACACGAAGAAGATCCTCGCAGCGGTAACGGGCTCACCAAGAACGACCATGCCCAACACCGCCGCACCGGCGGCACCGATGCCGACCCACACCCCGTAAGCCGTGCCGATGGGCAACGTCTTGGCCGCATGCGAGAGCAGCATCATGCTCGCGACGATGCCCGCGCCCGTGAACACGCTGGGCCACAGCCGGGTGAACCCGTCGGTGTACTTCATCCCGATCGACCAGCCCACCTCGAGCAGACCGGCGACGATCAACAGAACCCAGGCCATGACGGCACCTCCGACAACGTGAAACGCGGAATCAACGGGGTGCGTCGTCTTTGCGAAAGCCCGGTACGGCGCGTCTCGTCGGGGTCCCTCAAAGGTAGCAAAGGGCAAGCGAAAGGGGCTGGTGACGATGGTCACCAGCCCCTTGCGCACCTACGGCTGTCTACAGATACAGGCCCGTCGAGTCCTCGGAGCCCTCGAACCGGTCGGCGGCCACGGCGTGCAGATCGCGCTCCCGCATCAGGACGTACGCCACGCCCCGGACCTCGACCTCGGCGCGGTCCTCGGGGTCGTACAGGACCCGGTCGCCGGGCTCGACCGTGCGGACGTTCTGCCCGACGGCGACCACCTCGGCCCAGGCGAGCCGCCGGCCCACGGCCGCGGTCGCGGGGATCAGGATGCCGCCGCCGGAGCGCCGCTCGCCCTCGCTGGTGTCCTGCCGCACGAGCACGCGGTCGTGGAGCATGCGGATCGGCAGCTTGTCGTCGTGGTGGGTCTTCTCGCTCACGCCCCGAACCTACCTGTCCCGACGGGGCCTGTGGGCTCCCGGGTCGGCTCTTGTGGCACGCGACGTCAGCGGTCCCTGCGCCGCGAGCTCACCACGAGCAGCCCGACGAGGCCCACGGCCACCAGGGCGACCGGGACGATCCGCTCGATACGGGGCGAACCGTCCTCCGAGACCAGCTGTCCCCTGACGTCCGACACGAAGCGGTTCGCCCCGACGTACGCCCGGCCGAGGGAGTTGTCGACGCTCGCGACGACCTTCGCCTTCGCGTCGCCGACGATCGTCTTCGGGTGGACCCGCACCCCGATCTCGTCGAGGGTCTCGGCCAGCTGGTCGCGCCGGCGCTTGATGTCCGCCTCGATCTGCGCAGGGGTCCTGGCATCCGCATCCGACACCGCGCTGCCTCCGTGGTCGTATCGGTCGATCCGAGGATCTGTGAACGTGTGCCCCACAGTCTGTCAGCTTCACGGTCACCGCACCCCACGGCACCCCTATTACGCTCGACTCCGTCACCACCCCGTTCGCGGTACACCCACCGCGAAGCACCAGCGAAGCACCCTGCGAGGAGACCGAAGATGAGCGAGCGACTGCAGCCCGGCGACACCGCACCCGCCTTCACCCTGCCCGACGCCGACGGCAAGGACGTCTCGCTGGCCGACCACAAGGGCCGCAAGGTCATCGTCTACTTCTACCCGGCCGCCCTCACGCCCGGCTGCACCAAGCAGGCCTGCGACTTCACGGACAACCTCGACGTCCTCGCCGCCGCCGGGTACGACGTCATCGGAGTCTCCCCGGACAAGCCGGAGAAGCTCGCGAAGTTCCGCGAGAAGGAGAACCTCAAGGTCACGCTGGTCGGCGACCCCTCCAAGGAGACCCTGGAGGCGTACGGCGCCTTCGGCGAGAAGAAGCTCTACGGCAAGACGGTGACCGGTGTGATCCGCTCGACCGTGGTGGTCGACGAGCAGGGCAAGGTCGAGCACGCCTTCTACAACGTGAAGGCGACCGGCCACGTGGCCAAGATCATCCGGGACCTCGGCGTCTGAACCGACCGCGGTACCGCTGAGCTGTGACAAAGCCCCCCTCACGGGGGGCTTTCGTTTGCGTGGGCGATGTTGGAGCAAGTGATCTCAAGGGGGCATGTCCGAAGAACGAAAGGAACTACTCCATGGCGGCCCACGAAGAGATCGAGGCCGATACCGAGGCGGTCAAGCGCCACCGCGCCCTGTTCCGGGCCGTGAAACGCCGCAGGAACCCGCCCTTGCGCCGGACCGACATCACGGTCACGGACGAGGCCGCGGTCAAGCGGGCGGTCAAGGCGGCCTCGCTCGGCAACGCCATGGAATGGTTCGACTTCGGCATCTACAGCTATCTGGCGGTCACGATCGGCCATGTGTTCTTCCCGTCCGGGAACGACACGGCGCAGCTGATCTCCTCCTTCGCGACCTTCGCGGTGTCCTTCCTGGTGCGGCCCATCGGCGGCATGGTCTTCGGTCCGATGGGCGACAAGATCGGCCGCAAGAAGGTCCTCGCGCTGACGATGATCATGATGGCGATCGGCACGCTGGCCATCGGCCTGATCCCGTCGTACGCCTCGATCGGCTTCTGGGCGCCCGTCCTGCTGATCCTCTTCCGCCTGGTCCAGGGCTTCTCGACGGGCGGCGAGTACGGCGGCGCGTCCACCTTCATCGCCGAGTACGCCCCCGACAAGCGGCGCGGCTACTTCGGCAGCTTCCTGGAGCTCGGCACGCTGGCCGGTTACACGGGCGCGGCGGGACTCGTCCTCGTCCTGAACACCGCGCTCGGCTCCGACGCCATGGAGTCCTGGGGCTGGCGCATCCCGTTCCTCGTCGCGGGCCCGCTCGGCCTGGTCGGCCTCTATCTGCGGCTGAAGCTCGACGAGACCCCGGCCTTCCAGAAGATGGAGGACGCGACCTTCCACTCGGCGACCGAGGGCGCCTCCACCGTGGAGACGACGGCGAAGGGCGACCTGGCGAAGATCTTCCGCCAGTACTGGCCCACGCTGATCCTGTGCATCGCGCTGGTCGGCGCGTACAACATCACGGACTACATGCTCCTGTCGTACATGCCGACGTACCTCTCGGACGAGCTCGGCTACGACGACTCGCACGGCCTGCTGATCCTGATCGGCACCATGATCGTCCTGATGCTGATCATCAATCAGGTGGGCAGGCTCTCGGACCGCTTCGGCCGCAAGCCCCTCCTGATGACGGGCATGGTGAGCTTCCTGGTCCTCTCCATCCCCTCCTTCCTCCTGATCAAGCAGGGCAGCCTGCTCGCGGTCTCCGCGGGCATGCTGCTCCTCGGCCTCTCCCTGGTCTGCCTGCTCGGCACGATGTCGGCGACGCTCCCGGCCCTCTTCCCCACCTCGGTCCGCTACGGCTCCCTGTCGGTCGGCTACAACCTCTCCGCCTCCCTCTTCGGCGGCACGGCCCCGCTGGTGATCACCTCCCTGATCAGCCTCACGGGGACGGACATGATCCCGGCCTACTACTCGATGGCGGCGGCGGTCGTCGGCGTGATCGCGGTGGCCTGCATGAAGGAAACGGCCCAGAAGCCGCTGGCGGGCTCGCCGCCCTCGGTGGAGACGAAGGAGGAGGCGGCGGAGCTGGTGGAAGCACAGACTCCGGCTCCACGCTTCTGAGCCGTCCCCCCGGTGAGCTGCCGACGCGCCAACCGCGTGCCGCGCCAGGGCCATTACGATGGGGCCTGCGCGCGGCCGTGGTGGAACTGGCAGTCACGCTGGGTTTAGGTCCCAGTGGGGTAACTCCCGTGAGGGTTCGAGTCCCTCCGGCCGCACAGAGACGACGAAGGGCGCCCCTCGGGGCGCCCTTCGTCGTACGCACGGACGCTCAGCCCAGCAGCTCCCGCACCACCGGCACCAGCGCCCGGAACGCCTTGCCGCGATGGCTGATGGCGTTCTTCTCGTCCGGGGTCAGTTCCGCGCACGTCCGCGTCTCGCCCTGCGGCTGGAGGATCGGGTCGTAGCCGAAGCCGTTCGTGCCCGAGGGGGCGTGGCGGAGGGTGCCGAGGAGGCGGCCCTCGACGACGCGTTCCGTGCCGTCGGGGAGTGCGAGGGCCGCGGCGCAGGCGAAGTGGGCCGCGCGGTGGGTGTCGGACTCGATGTCGCCGAGTTGGGCGAGGAGGAGGTCCAGGTTGGCCTGGTCGTCGCCGTGGCGGCCGGCCCAGCGGGCGGAGAAGATGCCGGGGGCCCCGCCGAGTACGTCGACGCAGAGGCCCGAGTCGTCGGCGACGGCGGGCAGTCCGGTGGCCTCGGCGAGGGCGTGTGCCTTGAGGAGGGCGTTCTCGGCGAAGGTGACGCCGGTCTCCCTGACGTCGGGGATCTCGGGGTAGGCGTCCGCGCCGACGAGCTCGTGGGCGAGGCCCGCGTCGGCGAGGATCGCCCTCAGTTCCGTGATCTTGCCGTTGTTGCGGGTGGCGAGGATGAGGCGGGTCATGCCCCCAGTATCCCGGGGGCCGGGGCCCGCCCCTCACCGCCTCAGGACGTCACGGCGTGCAGACCTTCGTCAGTTCGCCCGCGGCGTCGGTGACCGGGCTGACGTCCGGGGTGGCGTCGCCCTTCTCGATGGCGTCGCGGACGTTGTCCACGGCCTTGTCGAGGTCGTCGACGGCCTTGTTCACATCGGCGTCGTCGGTCTTGTCGCCGATCTCGTCGAGGTTCTTGCCGATGTCGTCGAGGGCCTTGTCGGCCTGCGTCGGGTCCTCGCCCGCCTTCTCGACGGCCGTCTGCAGGTCGGTGACGCTGTCGGCGATGGCGTCGGCGGTCGACACGCAGTCGAGCGCCTTGCTGACGGCGTCGCAGCCGACGAGGCCGACGCCCGCCGGCACGGCGATCAGGACGGCGGTGACAGCGGTGGCGATACGGCGGTGGCGCGCGGCCATGGTTCGGTCCCTCCCCAGGGGTACGGACGGGCGCACGGCTTGGCCCGCGCGCCCGTACTCGTTAGAACGCCCCTAAGGGGCCTGATGGTTGCGTGGTCAGTATCCGTGAGTATCGGTGAGTCCGGGTGCGTGCCCCCGAACGCGTCCCTACGGGGTGCAGGCGTCGGTGACCTTGCCGCCCGCGGCCACCACGGGGCCGAGGTCCGGGGTCCTGTCGCCGCCGTCGACCGCGTCCTCGATGTTGTCCACGGCCTTCTTCATCTCGTCGACGGCGTCACGGACGTCCTGGTCGTCGTTCTTGTCGCGGATCTCGTCGAGGTCGGACTTGATGCGGTCGAAGGACTCGTCGGCCTTCTCCGGGTAGAGGGCCGCCTCCTGGGCGGCCTTGCGCATGGCGTCGACGCCGTCGGAGACCGCGTCGGCCGCGCGGACGCAGTCCACGGCGTCCGAGGGGTCGCAGGCGGCGAGGCCGAGCGCTCCCGCGACGACGAGCAGGACGGTGACGGTGGCGGTGGTGGGACGACGGCGACGCGCGGCCATGGGTGAAGAGCCCTCCCGGGACACGGGTGAGCGCGCGGCCTGGCCCGCGCGCCCGTCGTGTTCGTAACGACGCCCTCGGGGGTCACCAGGTTGACCGGCCGCCTTCAACCGGCCATTTTCGGCCGGTCGTCTTCAACTGGCGGCGCGGACCGGGCAGTTCAGCCGTTCCGGAGCGTCGATTCGAGCGCCTCGCGCTGCAGGGCGGCGAGGTCCTCGCAGCCGCCGACGGCGAGGTCGAGGAGGGCGCCCAGCTCCTTGCGGTCGAAGGGCTCGGCCTCGGCGGTGCCCTGGACCTCGACGAAGCGGCCGTCGCCGGTGCACACGACGTTCATGTCGGTGTCGGCCTTCACGTCCTCCTCGTAGCAGAGGTCCAGGAGCGGTACGCCGCCGACGATGCCGACGGAGACGGCGCTGACCGTGTCGGTGAGGGGCTTGCGGCCGTGCTTGACGAGCTTCTTGCCCTGGGCCCAGGCGACGGCGTCGGCCAGGGCGACGTACGCGCCGGTGATGGCGGCGGTGCGGGTGCCGCCGTCGGCCTGCAGGACGTCGCAGTCCAGGACGATCGTGTTCTCGCCGAGCGCCTTGTAGTCGATGACGGCGCGCAGCGAGCGGCCGATGAGGCGGCTGATCTCGTGGGTGCGGCCGCCGATCTTGCCGCGGACGGCCTCGCGGTCGCCGCGGGTGTTGGTGGAGCGCGGCAGCATCGAGTACTCGGCGGTGACCCAGCCCTCGCCGCTGCCCTTGCGCCAGCGCGGGACGCCTTCGGTGACGGAGGCGGTGCAGAAGACCTTGGTGTCGCCGAAGGAGATGAGGACGGAGCCCTCGGCGTGCTTGCTCCAGCCGCGTTCGATGGTGATCGGGCGGAGCTGTTCGGGGGTGCGGCCGTCGATGCGGGGCGTTGAGGACATGAGGCCGAGCCTATCCGGACATGACTGAGGGGCCCTTCCCCACGGTCGGGACATGGTCGGGGAAGGGCCCCTCGCCGACGAGTTCGGGAACTCGCGTTCAGGACCTCACATCATGTCTTCGATGTCCGCGGCGATCGGGTCGGCGTCGGTGCCGATGACGACCTGGACGGCGGTGCCCATCTTCACGACGCCGTGGGCGCCGGCGGCCTTGAGGGCGGCGTCGTCGACCAGAGCCGGGTCCTTGACCTCGGTGCGGAGGCGGGTGATGCAGCCCTCGACCTCTTCGATGTTGTCGATGCCGCCGAGCCCGGCAACGATCTTCTCAGCCTTGCTGGCCATGTGTTTCTCCCTGTGTTTCTTACGGCTGGGGGTCCGGGTTTTCCCCCGGAGGACGCAGCCAGAGGACGCGGCCTTCGACCCACCGTAGGTCCGCTCTGTCACGGTAACGCACGGTTGGACCATCTTCACGGGCGGTTACGGCAGTCGTGCCCAATGATGACGATCAAGGTGCCATCCCTCACCGGGCGGCACCCCCACCCGTTTCCGCAACTGGTCTACACCAGTTTTCAACGACCGCCAAACCTGGCTTGTTCCGGGAGGACGCCGATGAGTTCCGACGCCACCGCGGTGCCACAGAAGAAGTGGTGGAACGGCCTGCTCCAAGGCCTCCAGAAGATGGGCCGCAGCCTCCAGCTGCCCATCGCCGTCCTGCCGGCCGCGGGCATCCTCAACCGGCTCGGCCAGCCGGACGTCTTCGGCGACGACGGCCTGGGCTGGACGAACGTCGCCAAGGTCTTCGCGGCGGCCGGCGGCTCCCTGCTCGACTCCTCGCTCGGCCTGCCCCTGCTGTTCTGCATCGGCGTCGCGATCGGCATGGCGAAGAAGTCGGACGGCTCCACGGCGCTCGCCGCGGTCGCGGGCTTCCTCGTCTACTACGCGGTGCTGCGCGCCTTCCCCGACGACTGCCCCGCGGACACCACGTTCGGCGCCGCGGGCATGTGGAGCGGGGTGTGCGTGGCCGAGGACGGCACGGTCGCGCAGGCCGCGTACCAGAATCCGGGGGTCTTCGGCGGCATCGTGATGGGCCTGCTCGCCGCCTGGTTCTGGCAGCGCTACCACCGCGTGAAGCTGGTCGACTGGCTCGGCTTCTTCAACGGCCGCCGGCTCGTGCCGATCATCATGGCCTTCGTCGGCCTGATCTTCGCCGGGCTCTGCGTCTGGATCTGGCCGCCCATCGGTGACGCGCTGACCAGCTTCTCCAAGTGGCTCGTCGACCTCGGCTGGCTGGGCTCGGGCATCTTCGGCGTCGCCAACCGCGCGCTGCTCACGGTGGGCCTGCACCAGTTCCTGAACACCTTCGTGTGGTTCCAGTTCGGCGACTACACCAAGGCGGACGGCACGGTCGTGCACGGTGACATCAACCGGTTCCTCGCGGGCGACCCGACGGCGGGCCAGTTCACCTCGGGCTTCTTCCCGATCATGATGTTCGCGCTGCCCGCCGCGGCCCTCGCGATCACGCACTGCGCGCGCCCGGAGCGCCGCAAGGTGGTCGGCGGCATGATGCTCTCGGTCGGCCTGACGTCGTTCGTCACGGGCATCACCGAGCCGATCGAGTACTCGTTCCTCTTCATCGCGCCGCTGCTGTACGCGATCCACGCGGTGCTCACCGGTGTGTCGATGGCGGTGACGTGGGCGCTGGGCGTGAAGGACGGCTTCAGCTTCTCCGCGGGTCTGATCGACTACGTCATCAACTGGAGCCTGGCGACCAAACCATGGCTGATCATTCCGATCGGCCTGTGCTTCGCCGTGGTGTATTACGCGCTGTTCCGCTTCGTCATCACGAAGTTCAATCTGCCGACCCCCGGACGCGAACCGGAGGAGGAGGCAGAGGCCCTGGACAGGGAACAGACCAAGGCGTGACCCGTGGGCGCGGGACCGCCTCCCGCGCCTTCCGACAGGCCCTCGGACCTCGCGTCCGGGGGCCTTTGGTCTGCCATTTCCGGATATGGCCGAGCCCACAGGAATCGCGGGTTCCTTACGTCACCTTCACCGTGCTACAACAGGTCTACACCACTAATTGGTGTAGACCACGCGGCCTTCTGCCGCGTCCCCCCGGAGACGCCGCCGTCCCCCACTTCCTTGTCCCCTGGCGGCGCCTTGCCCACTGGAGGAAGTTGTGTCCACGGCCAGTGCCGCCCCCGCGGCCGACAAGAAAAAGGGCGCCGGCGTGATGGCTGTGCTGCAGCGCATCGGCCGCAGCCTGATGCTGCCGGTCGCCGTGATGCCCGCCGCCGCGCTCCTGGTCCGCCTCGGCGCCGACGACATGCTCGGCCGGGATTCCTTCCCGACCTGGGTCACCAAGATCGCCGGTTATATGTCGGCCGGTGGTGGCGCGATCATCGACAATATCGCGCTGCTGTTCTGCGTCGGCATCGCGATCGGCTTCGCCAAGAAGTCGGACGGCTCCACGGGCCTCGCGGCCGTCGCGGGTTACCTGGTCTTCCAGAAGGTGCTCGCCACCTTCACCGACAGCAACCTGCCGAAGGTCCAGTCGGTGGTCGACGGCAAGATCGTCGAGAACGCGGCCCCGGTCAACGCCGGTGTGCTCGGCGGCGTGGTCATGGGCATCGTCGTGGCCCTGCTGTACCAGAAGTTCTACCGGACGAAGCTGCCCGACTGGGCGGGCTTCTTCGGCGGCCGCCGTCTCGTCCCGATCCTGTCGTCCTTCGCGGGTCTGGTCCTCGGTATCGTCTTCGGTCTGATCTGGCCGGTGCTCGGCGCGGGTCTGCACAACTTCGGTGAGTGGCTGGTCGGTTCGGGCGCCGTCGGCGCGGGCATCTTCGGTGTCGCCAACCGCGGTCTGATCCCGATCGGCATGCACCACCTCCTGAACTCCTTCCCGTGGTGGCAGGCGGGCGACTACAACGGCAAGCACGGCGACATCCCGCGCTTCCTCGAGGGCGACCCGACCGCCGGACAGTTCATGACCGGCTTCTTCCCGATCATGATGTTCGCGCTCCCCGCGGCCTGCCTCGCGATCACGCACTGCGCCCGTCCCGAGCGCCGCAAGGTCGTCGGCGGCATGATGTTCTCGCTCGCGCTCACCGCGTTCGTCACGGGCATCACCGAGCCCATCGAGTTCACCTTCATGTTCATCGCGCCGGTCCTGTACGCGATCCACGCGGTGCTCACCGGTGTCTCCATGGCCCTGACCTGGGCGCTCGGCATGAAGGACGGCTTCGGCTTCTCGGCCGGATTCATCGACTACGCGCTGAACTTCGGCGCGGCCACCAAGCCGATCGGCCTGGCCCTGGTCGGCCTCTGCTTCGCCGCCCTGTATTACGTGGTCTTCCGCTTCGCGATCACCAAGTTCAACCTCCCGACGCCGGGCCGCGAGTCCGACGAGGAGCTCGCCGAGCTCCAGAAGGCCGAGGCGAAGTAGCCTCCGCCCGCACCTGGGGACGTAAGCCCCTCGCCGTTGGTACCAACGGCGAGGGGCTTTGTCGTGTCGGCGAACTACGGTCGGGGGCATGACCACCGATCGCATCCTCGACCTCGACCGTGAACGCCTCGCCGCCCTGCGCGGCCGCGAGCTGACCGCCTCCGTCGCCGCCGCAGAGGGCCGCACCATGGTCGGCGAGGTCTTCGCCGACCGCGCCGCCCTGATCCCGATGCCGGGCATGCCCGGCGTCCACAACGCCGAGCTCGTCGCGGCCTTCGGCGCCGACATCGTCGTACTGAACCTCATCGAGCGCGCCTGGGACGGGCAGCGCCTGGACCTGCCGGGACTCGGCACCTTCGACTCCATCGCCGACCTCGCCGCGTACATCGGCCGCCCCGTCGGCATCAACCTGGAGCCCGGCGACGTCCCCGAGATCCGCCGCGCCAAGCCCGAGTACGCCAAGCGGCTGATCGACATGGGCGCGGCGATGCTCTGCCTGACGGCGAACCCGGGCACCGGCGGGTCCTACGACGGGCTCGCCCGGGTCACCGAGGAGCTGCGGGCCGGACTCGGCGACGACGTGGCGCTGTGGAGCGGCAAGATGCACCACGCGGGGCACCCGGAGCGGGTCACCGTGGACCGGCTGACCTCGCTGGTGGACGCGGGCGCCGACGGCGTCGTGCTGCCCCTGCCGGGCACGCTGCCGGGCGTCACCAAGGAGCTGGCCGCCGAGGCGGTGGCGGCCGTGCAGGACGCCGGGGCGATCGTGATGGGCGCGATCGGCACCAGCCAGGAGGGCAGCCACGCGAACGTGGTGCCCCAGCTGGCCCTGACCGCGAAGGAAGTGGGCATCGACGCGCACCACTTCGGGGACTCGTTCCTGCCGGGGATGTGCGACCCGGAGGTCATGTACGACTACTCGGTCGCGATCCGCGGCCGCCGCCACACCTGGAACAGGATGGCGCTGGGCGGCCGCGGGTACCGGCGGGCCTGAATCCGGACCTGGGCCTGGGCCTGGAGCGTCAGATCTCGTACGTCGCGCCGGGCGCCGCGAGGGCGGTCGGGCCCTCGTACGCCGCGCGCGCGTCCGCGAGGTTCACCTGCGGGTCCGTCCACGGCGGGATGTGCGTGAGCAGCAACCTTCCTGCACCCGCGCGCCGGGCGGACTCGCCCGCCTCGCGGCCGTTGAGGTGCAGGTCGGGGATGTTCTCCTTGCCGTGCGTGAAGGCGGCCTCGCACAGGAACAGGTCGGTGCCCGCGGCCAGTTCGTCCAGGACGTCGCAGGGGCCCGTGTCCCCGGAGTACGTGAGGGACCTGCCGCCGTGCTCGACGCGGATGGCGTACGCCTCGACGGGGTGGCACACCTTCTCGGTGCGCACCGAGAACGGACCGATGTCGAACGAGGCCGGCTTGACCGTGTGGAAGTCGAAGACCTCGCTCATCGAGGAGGCGGAGGGCGTGTCGGCGTACGCGGTGGTCAGACGCTGTTCGGTGCCCTCGGGGCCGTAGACCGGGATGGGGGCGCAGCGGCCGCCCTCGTGCCGGTAGTAGCGCGCCACGAAGTACGCGCACATGTCGATGCAGTGGTCCGCGTGCAGATGGCTGAGGAAGATCGCGTCGAGGTCGTACAGACCGATGTGGCGCTGCAGCTCGCCGAGGGCGCCGTTGCCCATGTCGAGCAGCAACCGGAAGCCGTCGGCCTCGACGAGGTAGCTCGAGCAGGCCGAGTCCGCGGACGGAAACGAGCCCGAGCAGCCGACGACGGTGAGCTTCATGAAGCTGGAACCTCCGCGCTGGCAGGAGACTGACAGAAGAGCCCAGAAGAGCTGGGAAGTGACTGTGCGGTTCGTCGAGCGTAAGGCGCAAAAGGCCTGGTCGCTCCTCCGTCGCGGGCCGTTGTGGGGGAACTCACCTGCGGTGTCACCGGTTCGGGGGGCAAGGGGGGTCCGAGCGAAGCTCGTCAGGCAGGGCGGTGGCGGGTGACGGGCGGGCCTGTGGGGCGCCCGGGATGCGGTGGGCGACGCGGGGCGTGCGCCGGTACCGTCGTCCGTATGGACACGTCGTGGTGGCTCGCGCTGGCCGCCGTGGTGGTGCTCGCGCTCGTCGTCACGCTGGTGGACGGCTGGGGCCGCGGGACCCGTAAGCGGAGCACTCGGCCGCCGGGCAGACCCCGGCCGCCGCGGGGGCCGCGGCGGCGGCTGCCGGTGCCGCGGCCTGCGGAGATCTGGTGGGCGCGGGTGCCGTACGAGGACGGGCCCGGGGGCAAGGACCGGCCGTGCCTGGTGCTTGCCGTGCGCGGGGACAGCGCCCTGGTCGCGAAGATCACCAGCAAGTACCACGACGAGCGGGCCGGGGTGATTCCGCTGCCGCCGGGGGCGGTGGGGGATGCGCAGGGCCGTCCCAGTTTCCTGGAGACGGATGAGCTGCGGGACGTTCCGCTGTGGGAGTTCCGGAGGCGGGCCGGGATGGTGGATCCGGTGTTGTGGGATCAGGTCCGTTATCTGGCGGGTTAGAGCGGGTTTCCTTCCCCGATCCCGCCCCTTCCCGAAACTGGGGCTCCGCCCCGGACCCCGCTCCTCAAACGCCGGAGGGGCTGAAGAACAGAACCGCCGGAGGGGCTGGAAGACACCAACGCCGGAGGGCCGGAAGACACACACGCCGGAGGGGCCGGAAGATCCGGCCCCTCCGGCGTTTGATGCCTACGCCCAGAGCTGACCCTGCAGCGTTTCGATCGCTGCCTCGGTCGTCTCCGCCGTGTAGACGCCCGTCGACAGGTACTTCCAGCCGCCGTCCGCCACGACGAAGACGATGTCGGCCTGCTCCCCCGCCGCCACCGCCTTCCTGCCGACGCCGATCGCCGCGTGCAGCGCCGCCCCCGTGGAGACGCCCGCGAAGATGCCCTCCTGCTGGAGGAGTTCACGGGTGCGCGTCACCGCGTCCGCCGAGCCGACGGAGAAGCGGGTGGTCAGGACGGAGGCGTCGTACAGCTCGGGGACGAAGCCCTCGTCGAGGTTGCGCAGGCCGTAGACGAGGTCGTCGTAGCGCGGCTCGGCGGCGACGATCTTGACGTCCGGCTTCTGCTCGCGCAGGTAGCGGCCCACGCCCATGAGCGTGCCCGTGGTGCCGAGGCCCGCCACGAAGTGGGTGACCGAGGGGAGGTCGGCGAGGATCTCCGGGCCCGTCGTGGCGTAGTGGGCGCCCGCGTTGTCGGGGTTGCCGTACTGGTAGAGCATCACCCAGTCCGGGTGCTCGGCCGCCAGCTCCTTGGCGACGCGGACGGCGGTGTTGGAACCGCCCGCCGCCGGGGAGGAGATGATCTCGGCGCCCCACATGGCGAGCAGGTCGCGCCGCTCCTGGGAGGTGTTCTCCGGCATGACGCACACGATGCGGTAGCCCTTGAGCTTGGCCGCCATGGCGAGCGAGATGCCGGTGTTGCCGGAGGTCGGCTCCAGGATCGTGCAGCCCGGCGTCAACCGGCCGTCCTTCTCGGCCTGTTCGACCATGTGGAGGGCCGGCCGGTCCTTGACGGAGCCGGTCGGGTTGCGGTCCTCCAGCTTGGCCCAGATGCGGACGTCGTCCGCTGGGGACAGGCGCGGCAGGCGGACGAGCGGCGTGTTGCCGACCGCGGCGAGCGGGGAGTCGTAGCGAGGCATCCGGGATCGGGCCTAGACCATGCCGCCGGCCACGGCCGGCAGGATCGTGACGCTGTCGCCGTCGGTGACCTTCGTGGAGATGCCGTCCAGGAAACGGACGTCCTCGTCGTTCAGGTACACGTTCACGAAACGGCGCAGCTTGCCGTCGTCCACGATGCGCTCGGCGATGCCCGCGTGCCGCGAGTCGAGGTCGGTGAAGAGCTCGGCGAGGGTGTCCCCGCTGCCCTCGACGGCCTTGGCGCCGTCGGTGTAGGTGCGGAGGATGGTCGGGATGCGGACCTCGATGGCCATGCGGAGAGCTCCTGTCGGGAGTCGAGAAGTGCAGGTGGTGGGCGCGCGGCGGCGCTGTCGTGCGGGTGGTGGTGCGTGGTCGTACGCGGGTACGGCGCCGCGGCCCACGGCCGTGCGGCGGAACGGTTCAGCGGGAACAGATCGCGCTGGCGAGGCGGCACAGGTCGACGTGCAGCCGCGCAACAAGCAGCACCGGCGGTGCGCTCGGCGTCTCTTCGCTCACGTCATGGGGAACCATGCGGTCATCGTATCGATTCCCGGTCCGGGTCCTGGAATGTGATCTCAGATGGCGGACGGAATCCGTTCAGGATGCGGTCGGCGGCAGATAGACGACGGTCGGGGCACCGGTGACCGGATGGGTGCTGACCTCGGCCGTCACACCGTAGACGGTGGCGAGCAGCTCGGGTGTGAGGACCTCCTTCGGCGCCCCGGAGGCGACGAGGCGACCGCCGTCGAGGACGTGCAGGACGTCGCAGTAGTACGCCGCCAGGTTCAGGTCGTGCAGGGCCAGGAGGTTCGTCGTGCCCAAGTCCCTTACCAGGGAAAGGATTTCGAGCTGGTAGCGGATGTCCAGGTGGTTGGTCGGCTCGTCGAGGACGACGAGGGTCGGCTGCTGCACCAGGGCGCGGGCGACCAGGGCGCGCTGGCGCTCGCCGCCGGAGAGGGAGGGGAAGGAGCGGTCGGCCAGGTCCTGGACGCCGACCCGGGCGAGCGCCTCCTCGACGAGCTCCTCGTCGGCCGTCGTGTCCGCCTCCCAGAAGCGCTTGTGCGGGGAGCGGCCCATCGCGACCACCTGCCGGACGGTCAGCTCGAACGCCGCCTGTCCGTCCTGCGGCACGGTGGCCAGGCGCCGGGCGCGGGCCTTCGCGGTCATCGTGTGCAGGTCGTCGCCGTCGAGGAGGGCGCGGCCGCCGGTGGGGCGCAGCGTTCCGTACACGCAGCGCAGCAGCGTCGTCTTGCCGCTGCCGTTGGGGCCGACGACGCCGACGGTCTCGCCGGGGGCGGCGGTGAGGTCGACGCCGTCCACGAGGAGCCTGCCGTCGATCTCGTACGAGAGGCCTTCCGTACGCAGCTCTCCGGCGGGGCCTGGAGGGTTGTTCATGCCGGTACTCCTTCGTTGCGCCGCCGCAGCAGCCACAGGAAGAACGGGCCGCCGGTCAGCGCGGTGAGCACGCCGACCGGGATGTCCTGGGGCGCTGCGACCGTGCGCGCCGCGATGTCCGCGACGACCAGGAACACCGCGCCCATCAGCGCCACCACGGGGAGCAGCGCGCGGTGCGCGGCGCCGACCAGCATGCGGGCGGCGTGCGGCACCATCAGGCCGACGAAGCCGATGGCCCCGCTGTAGGCGACCAGGACGCCGGTCAGGAGCGAGGCCAGGACGAAGACGCCGGCGCGGAAGCGGGCCGTGTCAAGGCCGAGGACGGTGGCGCCCTCCTCCCCCGCGAGGAGCAGGTCGAGGGGGCGGGCCAGGGCCACCAGGAGGGCCGTGCCGACGACCAGGGCGGCGCAGGGCAGGGCGAGCATGTCCCAGCGGGCGCTGCCGAGGCCGCCGAGCGTCCAGTACATGACCTCCTTGAGGTGGTCCGCGCTGTCGGCGGTGACGAGGATGAGGCTGGTCAGCGCGGTCAGGATGTACGAGACGGCGACGCCGGACAGGATCAGGCGGCCGGTGGCGAATCCCCCGCCGCCTCTGGCCAGGGCGTAGACGAGGACCAGCGAGATGAGCGCGCCCACGAAGGCGGCGGCCGGGATCGTGACGGTGGTCGCGAGGCTCGCGCCGAGGCCGAAGACGCCGCCGAGCACGATCGCGACGACCGCGCCGACGGAGGCGCCCGAGGAGACGCCGAGCAGGAACGGGTCGGCCAGGGGGTTGCGGACGAGGGCCTGCAGGACGGTGCCGATGACGGCCAGTCCGGCCCCCACTGTCGCCCCGAGGATGATCCTCGGGAGCCTCACGTCCAGGACGATGGTTCTGAACGGGGAGGCTTCCGCCCGCCCCGTGAGGATCTCGATGACCTGGCCCGGGGGGATGTGGACGGAGCCCAGGGCGAGGCCTGCGATCGTCGCCGCGGCGAGGGCCGCGGCCAGTACGGTCAGGGTGAAGAGGCGGCGCCCCTTCGGGCTCGGTCGATCGCCCTTCGGGCTCGTCCTCGATCGCCGGACGGGCTTGATATTGCCGGGCTGGTTCTTTCGGCCGGCAGCCTCGATCGACTGGCTCACAGCTGCGCCGCCAGCTTCCTCACCGCCTCCGGCGCTCGTACCCCTGTGACCGTGTCCGAGAGCGGCAGGACCGCGAAGCGCTTGTTCTTGACGGCCGGGACGTCCTTGAGGGCCGGGTCGTCGAGGAGGCGCTTCTTCTTCTGGGCGACCGACGTCGCGCCGTAGTCGAGGATCAGGACGACGTCGGGCCTGCGCTCCACCACCGACTCCCAGGAGGCGTCGCTGAAGGACTTGTCCACGTCGGCGAAGACGTTGCGGCCGCCCGCCCGCTTGATGATGTCGTTGCCGATGCCGCGGCCGCCCGCCGTGAACGCGGACTTGTCGCCGCTGTCGTAGACGAAGACGGAGAGCGGCTTCCTGCCCTTGGACTTCTCGGCGGTGGCGGCCAGTTCGCGCTCGGCGCTCTTGACCCACTTGTCCGCGCGGGCCCGCACCCCGAAGGTGGAGCCGACCTCGCGGACCTCGCGGTAGACGTCCTCCATGGAGACGGGGTCCTTGGCGCAGCCCTCGACGTTCAGGCGGCTCTCGATGCCGGACTTGGCGAGTGCGGAGCGGCTGCGGCCGTCGCCCGCGAGGAAGGCGCTCGCGTAACCGCCGTACACGTAGTCGGGGTTGACGGAGAGCAGCTTCTCGTAGGAGGGGTACTCCTTGGCGATCACCGGGACGGACTTGTACGCCTTCTCGTACTCCGGCAGGACCTTGTCGTCGAGGTAGGCGGTCCCGGCCATCCGGTCCTGGAGGCCGAGTTCCAGCATCACTTCGGTGGCGTGCTGGTTCATGGTGACGGCGCGCTCGGGAGGTGCGTCGTACGTCGTCTTCACGCCGCAGTTGGTGACGGTGTACGGGAACCCGGCCGTCCTGGCCGCGGGCTTGTCGTCGCCTCCGGCCCCCGATGACGAGCACGCGGCGAGCGGGACGAGCAGGGTGGCCGCGGCGAGCGCGCGTATGCCGGTGTGGCGGCGGGACATGGCTGGACTGCCTCCTCCAGGGGATTTCCGCGTCCCCTGCGTTGCGTGGAGCAAGGCGGCAGGTCAGTTCCTGACTCCCCCGCCCCGGAGTGGGGTCTCCCCTGCTCGAGCGGAGTCGAGAGCTCGGGGAAAGGCGGGGTCACAGTGGCGGGACCGTGCCGGGTTCGCACCGGCTTCCTGGCTCCTGCCGCCTCAATGGTGTGTGTCGGGACTCAGTATGCCTCTACGACCTGCACGTCTTCCTCGGTGACCTCGCCGTCCACGATGCGGAACGAGCGGAACTGGAAGGGGCCCGCGCCGTCGGTGTCCGCGGTGGAGACCAGGACGTAGTGCGCGCCCGGCTCGTTGGCGTACGTGATGTCGGTGCGCGAGGGGTACGCCTCGGTCGCGGTGTGCGAGTGGTAGACGATCACCGGCTCCTCGTCGCGGTCGTCCATCTCGCGGTAGAGCTTGAGCAGGTCACCCGAGTCGAACTCGTAGAACGTGGGCGAGCGCGCGGCGTTCAGCATCGGGATGAACCGCTCGGGGCGGCCGGTGCCCTCCGGGCCCGCGACCACGCCGCAGGCCTCGTCGGGGTGGTCCTGGCGCGCGTGCGCGACGATCTGGTCGTGGAGGGCCTGGGTGATGGTCAGCATGGCAGTCAGGATAAGCAGAGGGGCCCCCGCGTACCGAAGTGTGGTACGCGGGGGCCCGAATGCTGGACGGGACCTTGGGGAGCCTCAGTCCTTGGTGAGGGAATCGGCGCCGGAGACGCCGACCTTGCGCCTGTTGAAGGCCGCGGCCTCCGGGTTGCGGCGCTTGAGGATCAGGTAGGCGACCGTCAGGATCGCGGCCCAGACCGGAGCGGCGTACAGCGAGATCCGCGCGTCCTTGTCGACGCCCATCATCACGATGACCATGCCGATGAAGGCGAGCGCGAACCAGCTGGTGAACGGGGCGCCCGGGGCACGGAAGGTGGACTGCGGCAGCTCGCCGCGGTCGGCCTTGCGGCGGTAGCGGATCTGGCAGCACAGGATCATGATCCAGGCCCACATGCCGGAGATGGTCGCGAAGGAGACGACGTAGTTGAACGCCTCGCCCGGCCACTGGTAGTTGATCCAGACGCCGAACAGCATGAAGCCGGCGGAGACCGCGGTGCCGACCAGCGGCAGGCCGTTCTTCGTGAGCTTGGTGAAGAACTTGGGGCCCTGGCCGTTCATCGCCAGGTCGCGCAGCATGCGGCCGGTGGAGTACATGCCGGAGTTGCAGGAGGAGAGCGCGGCGGTGAGCACCACGAAGTTCACGATGGCGGCGCCGACGCCGAGGCCCATCTCCTCGAAGGCCTTCACGAACGGCGAGACGCCGGGCTTGAAGGAGGTCCACGGGACGACCGACAGGATCATGATCAGCGCGCCGACGTAGAAGACGGCGATGCGCCACGGCACGGTGTTGATGGCCTTGGGCAGAACGGTCTTCGGGTCCTTGGACTCGCCCGCGGTGACGCCGACGAGCTCGACGGCGAGGAAGGCGAACATCACGATCTGCAGGGTCATCAGCGTGGAGCCGATGCCGTTCGGGAAGAACCCGCCCTGGTTCCACAGGTGGGCGACGGTCGCGGTGTCACCGGCGTCGGAGAAGCCGATGGTGAGGATGCCGACGCAGATCAGGATCATGCCGATGATGGCGGTGACCTTGACCATCGAGAACCAGAACTCCAGCTCGCCGAAGAGCTTCACGGAGATGAGGTTCGCGCCGAACAGGATGACCGTGAACACCAGGGCATAGGCCCATTGCGGGAACGAGTCGTGTGTCCAGTACTGCATGTACTGGGCGGCCGCGGTGACTTCGGTGATGCCGGTGACGACCCAGAAGAGCCAGTACGTCCAGCCGGTCACGAATCCGAAGAACGGGCCCATGAACTCGCGCGCGTACTCCGAGAAGGAGCCGGACACGGGGCGGTACATGAGGAGCTCGCCGAGCGCCCGCATGATGAAGAAGATGACGAGGCCCGCGATGGCGTACGCCAGGATGAGGCTCGGTCCGGCCTTGTGGATGGCCTTGCCCGCGCCGAGGAACAGGCCGGTGCCGATGGCACCGCCGATCGCGATCATCTGGATCTGCCGGGCACCGAGTCCTCGCTGGTACCCCTCGCCCTCGCCGGACGGGCCGGCGGCGGCCTGCACGGCACCATTGCCGTCGTGCCCGTCGTGCTGCTCTTCGACCTGCACTGAGGTCATGGTGACGCCTTTCTCCATGCTGATCCGCGCCCGCACATCTGCGTTGGTGGCTGCGGATCAGGTCCTGATCCCCCCGGATATGGAATGGAGTGCTACCGGCGGTCTGCCGGCCCGAGCGCCCTCGGCGACATGGGTGGCGTCACCGAGCGGTCGTGAAGATTTATCACGGCGACAACAGTGAGGGAACAAGCCACTTGTGGCGCAGACCACAGGAAGAAGCGGACAAAATTCCCTTGACTCAACAAAAGCGGGCAATGAAGTGACGCGATCGTTATCCGGATTTGAGGCTCCGCTGAGCGAACGGCCCACCGGCCGAACGAAAGCTGTCACTTACACCGTTTTTCGGCCCCGCTCAGCCGAGCAACGTCCCGACCAGCGTCTCCTGCAGTCCGCCGAGCCACAGGTAGGCCATCACCATCGGCTTGCGGGGGTCGGAGTCGGGCAGCCGGTAGAGCAGCTCCGCGTCCTCCTCGTCGGTGACTTCGAGGCGCGTGCCGATCGCGAGACGGAGGTCGTTGAGGGCGCCGAGCCAGTGCCGGGACTCCTCGACCGACAGTTTCAGGACAGCTCCGCCCTCGCCCGAGGACGTCGTCGAGTCCAGCGAGCGGATCACGACCAGGGCGTCGTCGCGCTTCTTGGCCCGCAGGTCGTTCTCCGTGAACCGGCGGAACTCCGCCGAATACGCCCGCAGTTCGTCCTCGTCGCCCCGCTCGGCGCCGGGACCGCCGTACGCGTCGGGGAGCAGGCGCTTCATCACCGGGTCGGCGGGCGGCTCGCTGGGGCCCTCGGCGAAGAGCTCCGCGAGGGGGTCGTCGGAGGCCTCGCCGCCCGGCCCCGGGCCGATCAGCTCCAGGAGCTGGACGGCGAGGGAACGGATGATCGAGATCTCGACCTCGTCGAGCGCGACGGCGGCGCCGCCCCCGGGGATCGGTTCGAAGTGTCCTGGCATCAGATGCGTCGCTGCTTCCGGTCCGTGCGCTGCTTGCGGGCCGCTACTTGCGGTCCTGCTGAAGGGTGGCCCAGAGGCCGTAGCCGTGCATGGCCTGCACGTCGCGCTCCATCTCCTCGCGGGTACCGCTGGAGACGACCGCACGGCCCTTGTGGTGCACGTCCATCATCAGCTTCGTGGCCTTCTCCTTCGAGTACCCGAAGTACGTCTGGAACACGTACGTCACGTAGCTCATCAGGTTGACCGGGTCGTTGTGCACGAGCGTGATCCAAGGGACGTCCGGCTCGGGGACGACGAGCGTCTCTTCGTCCGATTCCGGGCGTGTGATCTCTGCGGGAGCCGTACTCACCTGCCCCATGCTGCCACCCCGAGGGGGGCCTCGCACAAATGGCCTCCCCAAGGCGCCCTTGAAATCGTCAGAGTGACGAGATGCGGGGTAACATCCTTCGTATGAACACAGCGGACCTTGGCCTGCCGGTGGATGTTCCGTCGACGGCGCTCTTCACGGACCAGTACGAGCTGACGATGCTGCAGGCCGCGCTGAAGGCGGGGACGGGCGAGAGGCGTTCGGTCTTCGAGGTCTTCACCCGCAGACTGCCCGAGGGCCGCCGCTACGGCGTGGTGGCCGGAACGGGCCGGGTCCTGGACGCCGTCGAGAACTTCCGCTTCGACGCCGACGTCATCGGCTTCCTGCGCGAGCGCTCCATCGTCGACGAGGCGACCCTGGAGTGGCTCTCCTCGTACCGCTTCAGCGGTGACATCTGGGGCTACCCCGAGGGCGAGGTCTACTTCCCTGGATCGCCGATCCTGCGGGTCGAGGGCTCCTTCGCGGAGTGCGTGCTCCTGGAGACCGTGATCCTCTCCATCCTCAACCACGACTCGGCCATCGCGGCCGCCGCGTCGCGCATGTCGTCGGCCGCCGGGGACCGCCCGCTGATCGAGATGGGCGCCCGCCGCACCCACGAGCTGGCCGCCGTCGCCGCGTCCCGCGCCGCCTACGTCGGCGGCTTCGCGACCACCTCGGACCTGGCCGCCGGATTCCGGTACGGCATCCCCACCGTCGGCACCAGCGCCCACGCCTTCACGCTCCTGCACGACAACGAACGGGACGCGTTCCAGGCCCAGGTCGACTCGCTCGGCCGCGGCACGACGCTGCTCGTGGACACCTACGACGTCACCGAGGCCGTCCGCACGGCCGTCGAGGTCGCCGGGCCCGAGCTCGGCGCCGTCCGCATCGACTCGGGCGACCTGCTGCTCGTGGCCCACCGGGTGCGCCAGCAGCTGGACGAGCTCGGCGCCACGAACACGAAGATCGTCGTGACCTCCGACCTCGACGAGTACGCCATCGCCTCGCTCGCGGCGGCGCCCGTGGACGCGTACGGCGTGGGTACCCAGCTCGTCACCGGCTCCGGGCACCCCACCTGCTCCATGGTCTACAAGCTGGTGGCCCGCGCGCACTCGGCGGACCCCAAAGCCCCCCTGGAGCCCGTCGCGAAGAAGTCGCTCGGCGCCAAGAGCTCCCTGGGCGGCCGCAAGTGGGCCGCGCGCAGGACCGACGAGCACGGCGTCGCCGAGGCCGAGGTGATCGGCACCGGTCCCGTCCCGCCCGGCCTCGTCGACCGGCAGCTCCTGGTCGAGCTGGTCAAGGGCGGCGAGGTCGTCGCCCGCGAGCCGCTGGACGCGGTGCGCGACCGGCACGCCGCCGCGCGGGCCCGCCTGCCGCTCTCGGCGACGCAGCTGTCGCGGGGCGAGGCGGTCATCCCCACCGAGTACGCGTGACACGGAGTACGTGTGACACGCGCGACCGGCCATCTGGCGCTGCCCCACGGCGTCGAATGCTTCAATTGCCCCCTCCCGCAACGTACTTGAAGTCTCTACGCTCGTAGTCTCCCCAGCAGAAGGACACCCCCCATGCGCCGCGCACTGATCGTCGTAGACGTGCAGAACGACTTCTGCGAGGGCGGCAGCCTCGCGGTCGCCGGCGGCGCCGACGTGGCCGCCGCCATCACCGAGCTGATCGGCCAGGCTCCGGCCGGCTACCGCCACGTGGTCGCCACCCGCGACCACCACATCGATCCCGGCGACCACTTCTCCGACCACCCCGACTACGTCGACTCCTGGCCGCCGCACTGCGTGGCGGGCACGGAGGGCGTCGGCTTCCACCCGAACTTCGCCCCCGCGGTCGCCTCGGGCGGGATCGACGCGGTCTTCGACAAGGGTGCCTACGCGGCGGCGTACAGCGGCTTCGAGGGCGTCGACGAGAACGGCGTCTCGTTGGCGGAGTGGCTGCGGGCCAGGGAGATCACGGAGGTCGACGTGGTCGGCATCGCCACGGACCACTGCGTGCGGGCCACGGCGGTGGATGCGGCCCGGGAGGGGTTCAGGACCACCGTGCTGCTGGACCTCACGGCTGGGGTCGCCGAGGCGACCACGGAGCGGGCGTTGACCGAGCTCCGCTCGGCCGGGGTCGAGCTCACCGGGAAGCCCGTCATGTGAACGACACGGGGCTCCGCCCCGGACCCCGCTCCCCAAACGCCGGAGGGGCTGTTTCTACACACCGGAGGGGCTGATTCTTCCGGGCCCGCCCTGCCTCTTCAGCGCCCGGATCGGATGCCACAGCTCCGCCGCGTCATCCGGTGCCGTCCGCCATATCAGGCCGTCCGGATGGTGCAGGACCGCCGTGATCTCGTCCGGCGTCGGCGGCTCCGCGTTGCCGCGGAGGTAGACCGCCCGCAGGCCCAGGTTCCGCAGCCGCGTCAGGGCCCTCGCGCGGTTCACCGCGTGCACGATCATGCGGACCGTGCCGCCCGCCGGCGACGGGTTCGGCAGGGTCAGCGCCACCACCACGCTGCCGTTCGGCAGCTTGCAGAAACCTCCTGCGGACATGCTTCGTCACACCCCCGTGAGACATCGCACGAGACCCCTGGCCGGGTTCCGTGTCAATAAGAAATCCACAGCACGCACCTAAACACGATCGGCCGCCGCCCGCTAGAGGGCGACGGCCGATCATGGCTTGAACTGCGATAACGCTAATTACTTCGTGGAGGGACCCACCTGGACCGTGATCGTCGAGCCGTCCTTGGGCTGCTTGATGATCTTGATCTGAGTGTTGGTGTCAGTGACCTTGACACTTCCCGTGGGGTTCTCCTTGTACCAGTAGGTGCCCTTGCGGTCGTCGAAGACCGGGACGCCCTTCTGGGACTTGATCTTGAGCGCGACGTCCGCGTTGTGGAGCGTCAGCTTGTCGGTCGCGTACTTGCTGAACGGGGCGTCGAACGGCTGGATCTTGTTGCGCAGGAGCGTGCCGTCCTGCCACTTCAGCGGCTTCGCGTGCGCGTCGACCGGAAGGATCAGACCCTGGCCGGGGTGCTGGCTGGTGTTGTTGTCCTTCTGCGAGGTGTCCCACTGCCAGACCATCAGGCCGGTCTGGTACGGGTAGTGCTCGACCCAGTCGGGGCGGGCCTTCGAACCGAAGTTGTACGGGCCGACCTCGAGGGTCTTGTCGTAGGAGACGTACTGGCGGTTCTCGGCGAGGTAGTACTGGTCGTACTTCTTGGTGAAGGACTCGCCGATGCGCGAGAAGCCCTTCGCCGTCCAGCCGTTGTCGTCACCCTCGGCGCCGTCCTCGAAGAGCTTGGCGCCGTCCGCGGTGATCGCGAGGGAGTCGGCCGCGAAGCCCTTGCCGCCCGCGCCGCCGTCCGTGGAGTAGCGGAAGCGGACGTCGACCTTCTTGCCCGCGTACGCGTCGAGCGGGAAGACCAGCTTCTTGTACTTGGCCGAGGCACCGGTCAACGCGGGCTTGTCACCGGCGTCACGGGTGATCGGCTTGCCGTCCGCGGTGCCGTCGATCGGCGTCCAGTTGGCGCCGTTGTCCGTCGAGACCTCGGTGTAGAGGTAGTCGTAGTTGGCCTCGATGTCCCACCAACCGTCGAGGGAGAGCTCGGCCTTGGACTTGCCGGTCAGGTCGACCGATCGCGTCAGGGTGTTCTTGAGGTCGTCGCCCTGGTCGCTCCACCACTGCTTGGCGCCCTCGGTGGGCTTCACGACGGTGGTGGTGACGGACTTCTTCGGCAGGTCGACGACGAGCGCCTGGCGGTGGCGGGTGTTGTACTCCGCGACGCCCAGCTTGTGCTCGGAGGTCGTGGCCGCCTTGGCCTTGGCGTAGTCGAGCCAGCCCAGCTGGAACTTGTCCCAGGCGGTCATGTCGCCCGGCAGGTCGCCGATGGAGTCCTTGCCGGTGCCGAGCCAGGAACCGGCCGACATCAGCGACCAGAAGCCGACCGAGTTCTCGCCCTTGCCCGTGGTGTCGTACAGGTCGGGCAGGCCGAGGTCGTGGCCGTACTCGTGGGCGAAGACGCCGAGGCCGCCGTTCTCCGGCTGCATGGTGTAGTCGCCGACCCAGATGCCCGAGTCGCCGATCTGGGTGCCGCCGGCCTTGTTGTGCGAAGGTCCGGTCTTGCCCGCGTCGTTGCCGTAGGCGTACCAGCGGTGGGCCCACAGGGCGTTCTCGCCCTCGGCGCCGCCGCCCGCCGACTCGTCCTCGCCCGCGTGGACGATCTGGAAGTGGTCGATGTAGCCGTCGGGCTCGTTGAAGTTGCCGTCGTTGTCGAAGTCGTAACGGTCCCACTGGTCGTACTTGGCGAGGTCCGTCTTGATCTGCTCGTCGGTGCGGCCCTTGGCCTTCTGGTCCTTGGTCCAGGCGGTCACGCCGTCCTTGACCGCGTCCCAGACGTTCGGGCAGTTGGTGTCGCCGCAGTAGTTCGAGCCGTAACGGGCCTCGTTGTAGTCGACCTTGACCCAGTCGGAGACCTCACCGTCGACCGAGTAGCGGCCGGACGAGGTCTTCTCGTAGTAGGTCTTCAGGGACTCCTTCTGCTTGCCCTTGGAGTCCTTGCCCTTCCCGAAGTACAGGTCCTGGAAGTGCTTCTGGTTGTAATCCGCCTGCCAGGCCGTGCTGTTGTCCTTCGCACGGTCCGGCTTGGCTATCTTGTTGTGCAGCGGTCCGGGCTTGCCGCCGTACTTCTTGACCGGCTGCTCCGGGCCCTCGGGGCCGTCCGGGTCGTACATGGTCGTGTCGTCGACCTTGTCCCCGAACTCCACCAGGATCGTGAAGATCTTGTCGGTCTTCTCCCGGCCCAGCTCGACGTACTTCTTGTCGTCGAGCTTGACGACCTTGGAGGCGCCCTTCTTCTGGACCTTGGCGTCGCCCGCGACGACCTGCTGCAGGGCGGCCTTGCGCTGCTGCGCCTGCTGCTTGCTGAACGGTCCTTCGAGGTCGTGGTCGACCTCGGCCTTGGCCCTCGAGGGGTCCTGCCGGTCGATGGCCGGCGCCCCGCCCGAGGTGCCGTCACCGGCCGCCGAGGCCGTACCCGTCGTCGCCGCGAAGGTCGCGGCCGCCGCGGCCATCGCCACGGCAGCCGCGGTCGCTCTGAACGTCCGTCTGCTGACTGTCACTTGATGCTGTCCTCCCCCGCGCCCGCGCGAAAATGGCGGACCGAGATCCCGGTCGGAGGAGGTCCGCGCGCGATGTACGCGTCACAAGTGACGACATTCGACCGGAAGTACGGGAGAAAAGACAGACCTTGACTTGAACAGGCCAAGTGCACTATGCAGACCCGGCGCTCCGCTATCCGGACACGGGGCACTCGGCCACGGCAAAGGTCAACAGGCGCGCCGTGCCGTCCACTTGATGGACGCCATGAACCCGTGCGCCCCCTGTGCTCCGGCACCGTGGGTTAGGTCACGCTTACCGCCCGTTCCCGTCGGGCAGACAGCGGAATAGAGTCAATCGACGGTGCGCTACAGCGCGAGGCGGCACATCCCAAGTCGCCGCCGTCGAGCACCCTTTGATTCGCAAACGACCAGATCACCATCTGCTGTCTTGAGGACGGATCCCGTCATGCCTCGTCCCATGCCTCGTCCGACCGCCGCGCAGATCGCCTACGGCGCCGTGACCGTCGTCTTCTCCACGCTCGCCATGCTGCTTCTGTCCCAGACGAGTTCAGGCGTGGGAATCATGGTGATAGCCCTGGCCGCGCTCGGCCTCGGGTTACTCGTCGCGATGACGGTCCCGTTGCCGAAACCGGCACCCGCGGCCGCCTCTACACCCGCGGTCCGCTCCGCGGAAGAGCGCGTCCCGGCGCAGCGCGCGGTGCTCGCCGAGTCCGTCCACGAGCCCGCGGGTCCGTGAACGCGGACCGGCGGACCCGTGGATCACGGGCCCGCCGGTCGAGAGGTGCCGCCGCACCAGGCACCCCCTGTCAGACGCTGACCACCACCGTCTTGGCGGCCTTGTCGTGCAGGCCCTGCTTGTAGGGCTTGTCGAAGAAGCTCCAGCCGCCGCAGATCGCCGTCCAGATGCAGGCGCAGCAGAAGGCGAACGGCAGCCAGAGCACCGCCGCGCGGGCGAGCGCGGTCTGCATGGTCGGCGTGGCCCCGTCGTTGAGGTTCGCGACGCGCAGCCCCAGCCACTTCTTGCCGAGCGTCTGGCCGGTCTTGGAGATCATGAAGGTGTCGTACGCGATGTAGAGCACGGCGGCCAGCAGGGACTGGCCGAACGACTTGCCCGTGTTCACCTTGTCCGGGTCGATGTCGTACTCGGCGGTGCCGAACAGCCAGGACAGCAGCCCGACGACGATGCCCACCAGAATCATGTCGATGATGCGGGCCAGCACACGCTTCCCGCTGTCGGCGAGCGGAGGCATTCCGGCGAGGGGGTCCTGCCCGCCGTAGCCGCCGGGGCCACCGCCGTAGGGGTCGCCTCCGTAGGGCGGGGGCGGCGTTCCGTAGGGGGAGCCACCGCCCGGAGGCGGCGTTCCTCCGCCCGGTGGCGGGGCCCCGTAGGGGGAACCGCCGCCCGGGGGCGGGGTGTCGTACGGTGAGCCGCCGCCCTGTGGGGGCTGCTGCGGCGGCTGCTTCTTGAACGGGTCGTCGTCCGGCGGCGGGTATTGCGGCGGTTCGGTGCTCATGGTCCCGAGTCGACCGCGCCGCTCCCCTCTCCGCATCCGGCGAGCGGCTGACCGGGTTACCCGGTGCTCACCCCGCGACGAACGTGCCCGCCGCCTTGTCGTGCCAGCACTGGCGCCAGGGCCGGTCGAAGAGGCACCACAGGACGCCCACGACGCCGACGACGAGGACGCCCGGCACGCTGTACACCAGCCAGCGCTTCAGCGCCGCCCCGAAGGTGGGCGCCTCGTGCTCCTCGATGTCCCGCACCTCGATGCCGCACACCTTCTTGCCGAGGGTGCGGCCCCACTTGGCGGTGGGCAGCGCTTCGTAGACGACGCCGAAGAGCAGCAGGACGGCGAGGATGAGGCCGAGGTAGCCCGTGGTCGTGCCGTCGAGCAGCCAGACCGTGGTCTTCTCGCCGGACAGCTTCGCCGCGTCGATCTTGCTGTCGATGTGGTCGGCGGCCTTCGTGCCGAGCGGCAGCGCGGCGGCGCCGGTGACGGCGGCCAGGACGACGGTGTCGACGAGCCGCGCGGCGAGGCGCCTGCCGAGCCCCGCGGGCCGGGCGGCGGCCTGGTTCCTCGCGGCCGCGAGGAACGGGTCCTCGGTCACCGGCTTCCACGGCACGACGGGCTGTCCCTCGCCCTGCTGGGCGGGGCCCGGGGCGGCCGGGGACTGCGCGAGCTGGTGCACCTGCTGGGCCCAGGAGGGCGAGCCGCCGCCGGGCCCGGAGGTGACGGGGGCGGGGGCGCCGCCCTGCGGGGGCGCGGCGTCCGGCTGGGGCTGGGGCTGCTGGACCGCCGGGGCCGGTGCGGCTGCCTGGGGCGGCACGGAGGGGTTCTGCTGCTGCGGTACGGAGGGTGCCTGCTGTACGGAGGCCTGCGCGGCGGCGGTCTGCCCGCCCCGCTGCCCGGACTTGGGGCGGATCGCGCGGATCGCCATGGTGCCGTCCGTACCGGCGGAGGCGGCGGGCGTGGCCTGCCCGCCGGGCTTGCCCGCGGCGGAGGCGGCGGGCTTGACCGGGCCGGTCGGCCGACGGAACGTCACTGTGCCTTCGCCGGTGGGCGGCTTGGCGGCACCGGGCTGCGCGGCACCCGGCTTGGCGGCACCCGGCTTGACGGCACCCGGCTTGACGGCGCGGATGGTGACGGTGCCGGGGTTGCTGTCCTCCCCCGACGCCTCGGGGGTCTGCGGAGCCGCGGCGGCCTTGGGGGTCTCCGCGCGGGGCGCGGCGTCGCTCGGCACCCGCGGGTCGGCCTGTCCCGCGGCGCCCCAGGACACCCGGCGCTCCTGCTCGCCGCCGAGGCCGGACTGCCGGGTGGCGTCGGCCTGCCAGGCGGAGGCGGGCTCGGGCCGCGCGCCGTGCCGGGCGGAGTCGTCGGCGGCGGGGGCGGGTTCGGGTTCGGCGGCGGGCTCCTCGTCGAAGAAGACGGGGCCCGTCTCCTCCGCGGGCGCGGGGGATGCCGGGGCCGCGGCGCCCGCGCCGGGCGGGGCCGGCAGGGGTTCTCCGTCGGACGGGGCGGGACGGCTCGTGCCGGGTACCCAGGCGGCACCGTTCCAGTACCGGACATATCCGGGAATGGACGGGTCCGGGTAGTAGCCTTCGCGCGGCCGGTCGTCGCCTGGGGCCGGAGTTGGGGCGCTCATGTCCGTCGTCCCGTATCTGCTCGGGGGTCTTTTGAGGGCTCCACATCTATCAGACCTCCGTGTCCCACCGGGCGGGTCCCGCCCTTCGGACCACTTTCCGGGCACGCTCCCCACACATCTCCCGCGACCCCCGCGCCCCCTCCTGGTCACCTCTTCGAAAGTCGCGCGAAGAAATTTTCCGGAACCCGCGTAATGCTTCGGGGATCACGCGCTCTCCACTCGTACGGGTCCGCTCCCAAGGGCCCCTACGAGGAAGGAAGCACACGACATGCACTCTGTGGTGGAACGCGAGCTCGAGCTCAAACTGGTCCTCTCGCCGGAACGGGCCATCCCCGTCCCGGCCCGCCTCAGCTACCGCACCGACGACCCCTACGCCGTCCACATCGCCTTCCACATCGGTTCCGAGCACCCGGTGAACTGGACGTTCGCCCGCGAGCTCCTGGTGGAGGGGGTGTTCAGGCCGTGCGGCCACGGCGACGTGCGGGTCTGGCCGACGAAGGTGGAGGGGCGCAGCGTCGTCCTGATGGCGCTCAGTTCACCGGACGGCGACGCGCTCCTGGAGGCGCCGGCCGCCGCCGTCTCCGCCTGGCTGGAGCGGACGCTGCGGGTGGTCCCCCCGGGCTCTGAGGCCGAGCAGCTCGGCATCGACGACGGCCTCGCCGAGTTGCTCGCCCCCACCCCGGCCGACGACCTCTGGCTGCGCGACCCGTGGCCCTCGGACGAGTCCAAGGACGGTGAGTGAACTCCGCCGCCACGGGGGCGGGAGCGGAGTGGGATCTTCACGAGGAGCGTCAGAACAGCTTGCCCGGGTTGAGGAGTGAGTGCGGGTCGAAGGCCGCCTTGACGGCCCGCTGCATCTCCACTCCCACCGGGCCGATCTCGCGTGCCAGCCACTCCTTCTTCAGGATCCCGACGCCGTGCTCGCCGGTGATGGTGCCGCCGAGCTCCAGGCCGAGGGCCATGATCTCGTCGAAGGACTCGCGGGCGCGCCGGCCCTCGTCGGGGTCTGCCGCGTCGAAGCAGACGGTGGGGTGGGTGTTGCCGTCGCCCGCGTGCGCGCAGACCCCGATGGTCAGGTCGTACTTCTCGGCGATGCGCTCGACGCCGTCGAGCATGTCCGCGAGCCTGGTGCGCGGCACGCACACGTCGTCGATCATCGAGGTGCCCTTGATCGCCTCCAGTGCGGTGAGCGAGAGCCGCCGCGCGTGCAGGAGCATCTCGGACTCGGCCGCGTCCTCGGCCGGCACCACCTGGGTGGCGCCCGCGGCCTCGCAGAGCGCGCCGACGGCGGCGAGGTCCGCCGCGGGGTCCGGGGTGTCGAAGGCCGCGAGCAGCAGCGCCTCGGTGGTCTCGGGCAGTCCCATGCCGGCCAGCGCGTTCACGGCCTTCACAGTCGTACGGTCCATCAGTTCGAGCAGGGACGGGACATGACCGCCCTCCATGATCCGGCAGACGGCGTCGCAGGCGGCCTGCGTCGAGGCGAACTCGGCTGCCAGGACCAGCTGCTGGGGCGGCTGCGGCTTGAGCGCGAGGACGGCGCGGACGACGATGCCGAGGCTGCCCTCGGAGCCCACGAAGAGGCGGGTCAGGTCGTACCCCGCGACACCCTTGGCGGTGCGGCGCCCGGTGCTCATGAGCCGTCCGTCGGCGAGGACGACGTCGAGCCCGAGGACGTACTCCGCGGTGACCCCGTACTTCACGCAGCACAGGCCGCCGGAGGCGGTGCCGATGTTCCCGCCGATGGTGCAGGTCTCCCAACTGGAGGGATCCGGCGGGTAGTACAGACCGTGCTCGTTCACCGCGCGGGAGAGCGTGGCGTTGACGACGCCCGGCTCGACGACCGCGATGCGGTCGACGGGGTTGATCTCCAGGATGCGGTCCATCTTGATCAGGGACAGGACGATGCAGCCGTCGCCGGCGTTCGCGGCGCCGGACAGGCCGGTGCGGGCGCCCTGCGGGACCACGGGGACGCGCAGCTCGGTGGCCGTGCGCATCACGTGCTGGACCTGCTCGACGGTGCGGGGCAGGACCACGACGGCGGGGACGCCCGCGTCGCAGAAGCTCGCCATGTCGTGGGAGTACGAGGAGGTGACGTCGGGGTCGGTGAGGACCGCCTCGGCCGGGAGGCCCTCCTCCAGGCGTTCGATCAGGGTGCGGCTCATGATCACAGCCTCGCACTCGGGGCCATCGGTGTGAACCCGTGTGCGACGCCGTTCCGCGCCGCCGGGATGTGCTCTTCGTATTGAAGTGATTGCCGCACAGTGAGCGTCATGGAGCCTTCCAAGTACGCCATGGAGCCTTCCAAGTCCACCATGAAGCCGTCGGTGAAGCGTGTGCTGATCGCGGCCGTCGCGGGGAGCGCGGTGCTCGGCGGTGTCCTGGTGCTGCTGCCCCCGGGCGGCGGCGACGCGGCGCCGCCCGCCCTCGGTCCCGCGGGGCGTGCGATGGCGGCCGTGGGGGCGGGGGCGCCCGCGGCCCTGCCGGATCTGACCGCGCTGATCGGGGAGCGCGAGACGCATGTGCGGGCGCACCCCGGCGACGACCAGTCCTGGGCGGTTCTCGGCCAGGCGTACGTGGCACAGGGCGTGCGGACCGCCGACGTCGCGTACTACCCCAAGGCCGAGAGTGCGCTGCGCACCTCGCTGAAGGCGCGGCCCGAGGGCAACGCGGAGGCCTTGACGGGGCTCGCGGTCCTCGCGAACGCGCGGCACGACTTCCGCGCCGCGAGGAAGTGGGGCGAGCTGGCGGCGAAGCAGGCGCCGAAGCGGTGGACCTCCTATCCCGCGCTGATCGACGCCTACAGCGGGCTCGGTGACGCGAAGGGCGTGGGCAGGGCCCTGGAGTCCCTGCAGGAGCTGGGCTCGGGCCCCGCGGTCATGACGCGCGCCGGGCAGGTCTACCGCAGCCGCGGCTGGCGCGAGGACGCGAACGCCGCGCTCACCGACGCCGCGGCGCTCGCCGAGGCCCCCGCGGAGAAGGCGGCGTGCCTGCACCGCGTGGCCGAACTCGCCTGGGAGCGGGGCGAACCCGCGGAGGCGCTGCGCTACTACGACGCGGCGCTCGCCGCCGACGCCGACCACCACCCCTCGCTGGCGGGCCGGGGCCGCGCCCTGGCCGCCCTCGGCCGCTCGTCGGACGCGCTGCACGCCTACCGCTCGGCGATGACGAAGCAGCCGCTGCCCGAATACGCCCTGGAACTGGGCGAGTTGTACGAGTCGCTGCGTCTTGCTCCGGCGGCCCGCGCGCAGTACGACGTGCTGCGGGCGCGGGTGAGGCAGGAGAGCGTGGGCGGCGTCAACAACGAACGGATCCTCGGCCTCTTCGAGGCGGACCACGGGGACGCGGACGCGGCGGTGGAGCGGCTGACCGCGGAGTACGAGCGGCACGGCAGCCCGGAGACGGCGGACGCGCTGGGCTGGGCCCTGCACCGTGCCGGGGACGGCGAGGCGGGCCTGAAGCTCGTGACGAAGGCGATGGAGAAGGGGCCGCGCAGCGCCCTCTTCGCCTTCCATCGGGGCCAGATCGAGCGGGAGTTGGGCTACTACGGGGCGGCGCGGCGGCACCTGGGCGAGGCGCTGCGGATCAATCCGTACTTCTCGCCGCTGCGGGTGCCTGTGGCCAAGGAGGCGTTGGAGGCGCTGGGGGACCCGCCGGAGGGCGGGCCGGCCCAGATGTACGCGCCGAGGCCGGTGGCCCCACCGCGTCGGCAAACGGTGGGGCCACGGCCTGTTGCGGCGACGCCCAAGCAGAGCGCGGAGCCTGCGGCTTCAGCGCCTGCCCGAAAGCCTCGCTGATTGGTTTTCCGCGGGTGCGTCGTGGCTGGTCGCGCAGTTCCCCGCGCCCCTTACGGGGCCCCTACAGGTTGCCCCGCTTCTCCTGCTCCCGCTCGATCGCCTCGAACAGGGCCTTGAAGTTGCCCTTGCCGAAGCCCATCGAGCCGTGGCGTTCGATCATCTCGAAGAAGACCGTCGGGCGGTCCTGGACCGGCTTGGTGAAGATCTGCAGCAGGTAGCCGTCCTCGTCGCGGTCGACGAGGATCTTCAGCTCGCGCAGGGTCTCCACGGGCACGCGGGTCTCGCCCGCCCACTCGCCGAGGGTGTCGTAGTACGAGTCGGGGGTGTCCAGGAACTGCACGCCCGCCGCCCGCATCGTGCGCACGGTCTCGACGATGTCGTTCGTGGCGAGCGCGATGTGCTGGACGCCGGCGCCGCCGTAGAACTCCAGGTACTCGTCGATCTGCGACTTCTTCTTGGCGATCGCGGGCTCGTTGATCGGGAACTTCACCTTGAGGGTGCCGTCCGCGACCACCTTGGACATCAGCGCCGAGTACTCGGTCGCGATGTCGTCGCCCACGAACTCCTTCATGTTCGTGAAGCCCATGACCTTGTTGTAGAAGCCGACCCACTCGTTCATCTTGCCGAGCTCGACGTTGCCGACGCAGTGGTCGATCGCCTGGAAGGTCCGCTTGGCCGGCGGCTCGACGATCGGGTTCGCGGTCACGAAACCGGGCAGGTAAGGGCCGTCGTAGTCGGTGCGCTCGACCAGGGTGTGGCGGGTCTTGCCGTAGGTGGCGATGGCGGCGAGCACGACCGTGCCGTTCTCGTCCTTCTCCTCGTACGGCTCCGTGATCCCGCGGGCGCCGTGCTCGACGGCGTACGCGTACGCGGCGCGCGCGTCCGGGACCTCGATGGCGAGGTCGACGACGCCGTCGCCGTGCTCGGCCACGTGCGAGGCGAGGAAGGTGCCCCACTCGGTGGAGGCCTTGATGACGGAGGTGAAGACGAAGCGGGCGGCGCCGTTCGTGAGCACGTAACTCGCGGTCTCGCGGCTGCCGTTCTCCGGTCCGGAGTAGGCGACGAGCTTCATGCCGAACGCGGTGGAGTAGTAGTGCGCCGCCTGCTTGGCGTTGCCCACGGCGAAGACGACCGCGTCCATTCCCTTGACCGGGAAGGGGTCGGCCTCGCGCGCGGTGTCGGGGGTGGTGTGGGTGGTGGTCTCAGTCATGTCCTGAGGCTCCCGCCGATCCACAAGGTGCGCAATAGTTCTCGTTTTCAGTGGTCAATCTGCCCAGCGGATGGCCAGGATGGGCGGGCTATCTGTACATCATGACCATCATGGAGGCGTCATGGCGATCGATCATCTGGACGGCAGGCTCATCGTGCTCCTGGCGCGGGAGCCGCGTATCGGGGTTCTTGAGGCGTCCCGCAGGCTCGGCGTCGCGCGCGGCACGGTGCAGGCGCGCATGGACCGCCTTCAGTCCAATGGAGTCATCCGGGGGTTCGGACCGGAGGTCGATCCGGCGGCGCTCGGCTACCCCGTGACGGCCTTCGCGACGCTGGAGATCAAACAGGGCCAGGGGGCGGACGTGCGGGCGCATTTGGCGTCCGTGGCCGAGGTCCTCGAACTGCACACCATCACGGGCCACGGCGACATGCTCTGCCGTCTGGTGGCCCGGTCGAACGCGGATCTCCAACGTGTGATCGACCGGGTGGTGGGTTTTGATGGCATCGTCCGGGCCTCCACGGCGATCGTCATGGAGAACCCTGTTCCGCTGCGCATCATCCCGCTGGTGGAGCAGGCGTCCGAAGACTCCTGAGTCCGGGACTTCGGCAGGACTCGGAAAGACGAGGTGAGCACTTCAGTGAATTTCTGGGACTACCTCGGCAACCGTCACCAACAGTTGCTGACGGACGCGTACCAGCACGCGAGCGCCGTCTTCCAGTGCATGGTCGTCGCGACCGTGATCGGCGTACTGATCGGCGTCTTCACCTACCGCAGCGAGTGGGCGGGCAACCTGGCCACGACGACGACCTCCACCATCCTGACCATCCCCTCGCTCGCCATGATCGGCCTGCTGATCCCCGTCGTGGGGCTCGGCGTCGCGCCGACCGTCATCGCGCTGACGCTGTACGGGCTGCTGCCGATCGTGCGGAACTCCATCGTCGGGCTGCGCGGCGTCGACCCCTCGCTCGTCGACGCGGCGAAGGGCATCGGGATGTCCAGGATCGCCCGCCTGTTCAAGGTGGAGCTGCCGATCGCCTGGCCGCCGATCCTGACCGGCATCCGCGTCTCCACGCAGATGCTGATGGGCATCGCGGCCATCGCCGCGTACGCGTCGGGGCCCGGCCTCGGCAACGAGATCTTCCGCGGCATCGGCTCGCTCGGCAGCAAGAACGCGCTCAACCAGGTGCTCG
The DNA here is from genome assembly GCF_055558735.1 of Streptomyces sp. NPDC025651. NCBI lineage: Bacteria > Bacillati > Actinomycetota > Actinomycetes > Kitasatosporales > Streptomycetaceae > Streptomyces > Streptomyces sp. NPDC025651. The sequence goes on along the minus strand of NZ_JBVHLZ010000001.1, from coordinate 157,278 downwards.
CGGGCACGCTCGGGATCATCGTCCTCGCGCTGCTCTTCGACGCCGCGTACGTCCTGATCGGCCGGCTGACCATTCCGAGGGGTATCCGTGTCTGAGACCACCGCCACCGAGAACGCGACGACGGACGAGGCCGGAGGACCGGCCCCCGCCACCACGTCCGGAGCGACGATCGAGCTGGAGAACCTCACCAAGCGCTATCCGGGCAGCGGCGACCCGGCCGTGGACAGCGTCAACATGGAGATCAAGGCGGGCGAGATCGTCATCTTCGTGGGCCCGTCCGGCTGCGGGAAGTCGACGACCCTGAAGATGATCAACCGGCTCATCGAGCCGACCAGCGGCCGCATCCGCATCAACGGCGAGGACGTCACCGACATCGACCCGGTGAAGCTGCGCCGCAAGGTCGGCTACGCGATCCAGTCGTCCGGTCTCTTCCCGCACATGACGGTGGCCCAGAACATCGCCCTCGTGCCGAAGATGGTGGGCTGGGGGAAGTCGCGGATCAAGTCGCGCGTCGAGGAGATGCTGGATCTGGTGGGGCTCGACCCGGCCGAGTTCCACGGCCGCTACCCGCGCCAGCTCTCCGGCGGCCAGCAGCAACGCGTCGGCGTGGCACGGGCGTTGGCCGCCGATCCGCCGGTGCTCCTGATGGACGAGCCGTTCGGCGCCGTCGACCCGATCACCCGCGACCACCTCCAGGACGAGCTGATCCGGCTCCAGCACGAGCTGCACAAGACCATCGTCTTCGTCACGCACGACTTCGACGAGGCCATCAAGCTCGGCGACCGCATCGCCGTCCTGCGGGAGCGCTCGCACATCGCGCAGTTCGACACTCCGGAGGCCATCCTCACCAACCCCGCCGACGACTTCGTCTCCGGGTTCGTGGGTGCGGGCGCGGCGCTCAAGCGGCTGAACCTCACCCGCGTACGGGATGTGGAGATCGCCGACGTGCCGACGGTGACGATCGACGACCCGCTGCAGGACATCTTCGACAAGCTCCGCGGCGGCGGCACCAACGAACTGCTCCTGCTCGACAAGCGCGGCCGCCCCTACAAGTGGCTCAGGCGTGGGGACCTGATGCGCGCCAAGGGCTCGCTGGCCCGCGCGGGCACCCTCGTGCACGACACGGTGACCCGCGACGCCACCCTGCGCGACGCGCTCGAAGCCGTCCTCACGGACAACGCGGGCCGGGTCGCGGTGACCGGGCGGCGCGGCGAGTACACCGGCGTCGTCGACATGGAGACGCTGATGAACTCCGTCCACGAGATGCTGGAGGCCGACCGCCTCGAAGCCGTCGAGCACCAGCACGAACTGGAGGAACAGCGCCAGAGGCTGACCCACCAGGAGCAGGAGGGCGACGGAGGGGAGGCGAAGGCATGAGGCCGTCCCCGCGCGACGAGACCCGCCCCCGGGGCGAGCACGAGGTCAAGGGCCTCGCCTTCCGCGACGTGGGCGAGGGCGAGCAGGAGGCCCCTCCCCCGGACGTCCCCGACGCGCAGCCGCGCCGGGTCACCTGGCAGAAGCTCACGTTCCTGCCCGCCGTGCTCGCGGTGGTCCTGCTGCTGACCTGGTGGTGGTTCCAGCAGGCCGACCTCGACTCGATCTCGAGGAACGCGCTGGCGAACGGCAACGTGTGGCTGCGCCTTCGCCAGCACGTCCAACTGACCGCGATCTCCACCTTCTTCGTCCTGATCATCGCGATCCCGCTGGGCATCCTGCTGACCCGCAGGCGGCTGCGGAAGGCCGCGCCCGCCGCGATGGCGCTGGCCAACATCGGCCAGGCGACGCCCGCGATCGGCCTCCTGGCACTCCTGGTGATCTGGCTCGGCATCGGCGAGAAGGCGGCCCTGATCGGCATCATCATCTACGCCGTCCTGCCGGTCCTGTCCAACACGATCGCGGGCTTGAAGGCGAACGACCCGACCCTCCTCGAAGCGGCGCGCGGCATCGGCATGTCGCCGCTCGGCGTCCTGACGAAGGTCGAACTCCCCCTGGCCGTACCGCTGATCCTCGCGGGCGTGCGCACGGCGCTCGTCCTGAACGTCGGCACGGCGACGCTGGCCACCTTCGGCGGCGGCGGGGGCCTCGGCGACCTGATCACCACGGGCATGACCAATCAGCGGATGCCGGTCCTCATGCTCGGTTCGATCCTGACGATCGCGCTCGCGCTCCTGGTGGACTGGCTGGCCTCGCTGGCCGAACTGGTCCTGCGCCCGCGCGGGTTGGAGGTGCGGTCATGAGGGTCACGTTGCGTACGTACGCCGTCGGCGCCCTGGGCGTGGCGCTGCTCGCCGGGTGCGGGCTCACCAGCGGCAGCCCGATGGTGGACGACGTCAAGCCCGGCTCCATCGGCAAGGGCCTGCCCCTCAAGGGCGCCGATCTCACCGTCACCTCCAAGGAGTTCACCGAGCAGCTGATCCTGGGCGCGATCATGGGCATCGCCTTCGAGGCGGCCGGCGCGGACGTGCTCGACCGCACCGGCATCCAGGGCTCGATCGGCGCGCGTGAGGCCGTCAAGGGCGGCGACGCGGACGCCATGTACGAGTACACGGGCACCGCCTGGATCACCTACCAGGGCAACTCCGAGCCCATCGACGACCCGCAGAAGCAGTGGCGGGCGGTGCACGACGCGGACCTGAAGAACGGCATCACCTGGCTGCCGCCTGCCGCGCTCAACAACACGTACGCGCTTGCCATGAACCAGAAGAACGAGGCGAAGTACAAGACGAAGACGCTCTCGGACGTGGCGGCCCTGTCCAAGTCCGACCCGAAGGCCGTCACGCTGTGCGTGGAGAGCGAGTTCGCGTCCCGGGACGACGGTCTGCCCGGCATGCAGAAGGCGTACGGGATGAGCGTCCCGGCGTCCAACATCACCAAGATGGACACCGGCATCATCTACACGCAGGCGTCCAAGGGGTCCTGCACGTACGGCGAGGTCTTCACCACCGACGGCCGCATCAAGGCCATGGACCTGACGGTGATGGAGGACGACAAGCACTTCTTCCCCAACTACAACGCCGCGCCGGAGATCAACAGCAAGTCCCTGGAGAAGCACCCGGAGATGGCCGAGGTCCTCGCCCCCATCACGAAGAAGCTGAACAACACGGTCGCGCAGGACCTCAACTCCAAGGTGGACGTGGAGGGGCAGGACCCGCACGAGGTGGCGAAGGACTGGCTGATCGAGGAGGGGTTCGTCAAGGAGTGACGCGGCCACCCTCCGGAGTTGCAAAGACTCCGTTGCAAAAACTGTTGCAACGGAGTCTTTGCAACTCTACGCTGCCGAACATGACGGCAGACCCGCAGCCACCGCCCCGCAAGGTCCACCACCTCAACCCGCGCTCACTGCGCGGGCTCGCCCACCCCTTGCGCATGCGTCTGCTCAGCTCGCTGCGCCTGGACGGCCCGGCCACCGCGTCCCAACTCGCCTCCCGGCTGGGCGAGTCGAGTGGAGCGACCAGCTACCACCTGCGTCAGCTCGCGGAGTACGGCTTCGTCGAGGACGACCCGGAGCGCGGCAAGGGCAGGGAGCGGTGGTGGCGCTCCACCCACCAGGGGACACGCACCGACCAGAACCTCATCCGAGACCGCGACCCGGAGGTGCAGGGCGCACTCAGCACCCTCCTGTACGAGTACGCCGCACAGCGCTCGCAGGAGGTGACCACCTGGATCGCCACCCGGCACGAGTGGTCACAGGAGTGGGACGAGGCCGCGGACACCAGCGACTACACCCTGACCCTGACGCCCGCACTCGCCGGCGAGCTGAGCCACAAGGTCAGTGAACTCATCGAGAGCTACCGCGAGTTGGCGCCGGAAGAAGGCACGCCGGACGTCGCCCAGGTCCGCGTCCACTCCCACATCTTCCCGACCCGGCCGATGGCCGACGACACCTGAGAGGGGAACGCCATGCACCCCGACATCCACCTGATCCTGCACCACACCCGCGCCGCCGAGCTCCACGAGGCGGCGCCCCCGCGCAGCCGGCACCCTCAGCTGCGTACACAACTCGGCTGGACCCTCGTCGAGTTGGGCCTCAAGCTCGTCAGCAGCTCGGGACCTTCTCGCCCTTCTCCAGGGCCCGCAGCGCGTCGACCGTGCCCGACAGCGTCGTGACCGGGATCAGCTGAAGCCCCTTCGGCAGCTCCGCCTCGGCGTCCTTGCACTCGGCCTTCGGGACCAGGAAGACGGTCGCGCCGTCACGCCGCGCGCCCTGCGTCTTCATGGACACGCCGCCGACCGGGCCGACCTTGCCGTCAGCCGTGATCGTGCCGGTGCCCGCGATCTTGCGGCCGCCCGTGAGGTCGCGGCCGCTGCCGTTCCCGTCCAGCTTGTCGATGATGCCGAGCGAGAGGAACAGGCCCGCGCTCGGGCCGCCGATCCTGCCGAGGTCGGCCTTGACCTCCACCTTGTCGGTGTGGTCGACGCCGTTCGCCTTCAGGTAGTTCAGCGCCGCCTTCGTCGCGTCGTCCTGCGACTCCTTCATGTCGCCGAGGTTGTGCTTCTCGACTTCCTTCTCGTTGTCGCCGACGGGGTAGACCGAGTCCTTCGGCATCACCGCGCGGTCCGTGCGGAACCAGCCGTCGATCACGTCGCCCAGGTACACGTCCATCTGCGGGCCCGTGGCGACGATCGTCGTCATGCGCAGCTCGCCGGTGGTCGGCCGCGTGGGGGCGCCGGTGATCGTGAGGACCGGCTTGCCCTCGTGCTCCCCGAGGACGTTCGTCGTGCCGCCCGGCTGGGCCACGGCGAACGGCAGCGGCGCGAGCCCCGCGACGGCGAGCAGGGCCACCACGGGGAGGGCGCAGACGGCGAGGGCCTGGGGGCGCGTGAAACGAGAGAACACGGGATCAATCTAACCCGCGCGGCAAATCCAGCTCGTCTCGCACCCGGGCAGCGAGCGCGGACGTATCCAGCCCGTGCAGATGTATCCAGCCCGTCCGGCGTTTGAGGACGGGCTCGGCGCAGCCAGCGATCGGCCGAGCCGCGTGACACCGTTCGCCCGCGCGGCCTCAGCGCAGGGCGTCGGCGACTTCCCGGGCCGCGTCGACCACCCGGGGGCCCACCCGCTCCGGTACCGAGTCCGCGAGCATGACCACGCCTACGCTGCCCTCTATCCCCGTCACACCCACCAGCGGCGCCGCCGCCCCGCTCGCGCCGGCCTCCAGCTCGCCGTGGGTGAGGGCGTAGCCGGGGTCGGTGACCAGGCCCTGGCGGGCGGCGAGGATGGCGCGGCCCGCGGCTCCGCGGTCCAGGGGGTGACGGAAGCCGGTGCGGTAGGCGACGTGGTAGTCCGTCCAGGTCGGCTCCACGACCGCGACGGCCAGCGCCTCCGTGCCGTCGACGAGGGTCAGGTGCGCCGTCGCGCCTATGTCCTCGGCGAGCGAGCGCAGGGCGGGCAGCGCGGCCTCGCGCACCAGCGGGTGCACCTGGCGGCCCAGGCGCAGCACGCCGAGGCCGACGCGGGCGCGGCCGCCCAGGTCCCGGCGGACGAGCGCGTGCTGCTCCAGCGTGGCGAGCAGGCGGTAGACCACGGTGCGGTTCACGCCGAGCTTGTTGGACAGCTCGGTGACCGTGAGTCCGTGGTCGGTGTCGGCCAGCAGCTTGAGGACGCGCAGTCCTCGGTCGAGCGTCTGGGAAGTCTCCGCGGTCACGACGCCCACTCCTTAGGTGAGGGTCGGCGGCCCCCTACGCGGCGGATGCGCCGCCGGTCCCGTGGGCGACGCGCGTCAGAGGCCGCCGGTCGGAACACCGGCTGCGCTCCGCGGCGGCGCTGCCACGGGGCGTGTGCGTTGCGGGGACAGTAGCGAGGCCGTCCCGCTCAGCGGAAGACTTCGTCCAGAATCCGGGCACGTCAACGTCCCTGGCGCCCCCATTGCCCCGTTACGCACAGGGCGGGCGGGAAGAGGCGTGCACGACCTCCGCACACGGCCTCCCCACTCGGAACGCGCCGCTCCCTACTCGCGAGTACCCGGCGGTCACTTCATGCGGGTGGCCCACTCCTGGACCTTCTGGATGCGCTGCCGCAGCTGTCCCGCCGTGGCCTCCGCGCTCGGCGGCCCGCCGCAGGTGCGGCGCAGCTCGGTGTGGATCACGCCGTGCGGCTTCCCGCTCTGATGGACGTACGCGCCGACCATCGTGTTCAGCTGTTTCCTGAGCCCGAGGAGCTCCTTGTGGGAGACCACCGGGCGCCGCTCGGCGGGGAGTTCGAGGAGGTCGGCCTCCTCGTCCGGCTTCTTCTTGCTGTGGGCGATCTGCCGGGCCTGCCGCTTCTGGAGCAGCATCTGCACCTGGTCGGGTTCGAGGAGGCCGGGGATGCCCAGATAGTCCTGCTCCTCCTCGCTGCCCGGGTGCGCCTGCATGCCGAACTCGGCGCCGTCGAAGAGGACGCGGTCGAAGACGGCCTCGGACTCCAGGGCCTCGAAGGAGAACTGCTCCTGTTCGCCGGTGTCCTCGTCCTGCTCCTTGTTCGCCTCGTCCATCTCCTTCTCGGACTCGGCGTAGGGGTCCTCCTCGCCCTCCTTCTTCGGCTTGTCGAGGGCGTGGTCGCGCTCGACCTCCATCTCGTTGGCGAAGGTGAGCAGGTCGGGGACGGTCGGCAGGAAGACGGAGGCCGTCTCCCCGCGCCGCCTTGACCGCACGAAACGGCCGACGGCCTGCGCGAAGAAGAGCGGCGTCGAGATGGTGGTGGCGTACACCCCGACCGCGAGACGCGGCACGTCGACGCCCTCGGACACCATGCGGACCGCGACCATCCACCGGTCGGTACCGGCACTGAAGTCGTCGATGCGCTGGGAGGCGCCGGTGTCGTCGGAGAGGACGACGGTCGCCTTGGTCCCGGTGATCTCGCGGATCAGCTTGGCGTAGGCGCGCGCGGAGTCCTGGTCGGAGGCGATGACGAGGCCGCCCGCGTCGGGGATGGCCTTCCTGACCTCGCTGAGCCGCTTGTCGGCGGCCTTGAGGACGTTCGGCATCCACTCGCCGCGCGCGTCCAGCGCGGTGCGCCAGGCCTGCGAGACGGCGTCCTTGGTCATGGGCTCGCCGAGGCGGGCCGCGATCTCGTCGCCCGCCTTCGTGCGCCAGCGCATGTTGCCGGAGTACGAGAGGAAGATGACGGGCCGCACGACGCCGTCGCCCAGCGCGCTGCCGTAGCCGTAGGTGTAGTCGGCGGCGGAGCGCCGGATGCCGTCGTTGCCTTCCTCGTACGTGACGAAGGGGATCGGGTTGGTGTCGGAGCGGAAGGGCGTGCCGGTGAGCGCGAGGCGGCGCGTCGCGGGCTCGAAGGCTTCGAGGCAGGCCTCACCCCAGGACTTGCTGTCTCCCGCATGGTGGATCTCGTCGAGGATCACGAGGGTCTTGCGCTGCTCGCTGCGGTTGCGGTGCAGCATCGGCCGCACGCCCACGCCCGCGTAGGTCACGGCGACGCCCTGGTACTCCTTGCTGAGCGGACCGGCGCTGTACTCCGGGTCCAGCTTGATGCCTATACGGGCGGCCGCTTCGGCCCACTGCTTCTTCAGGTGTTCGGTCGGGGCGACCACGGTGACCTGCTGCACGACATGGTGGTGCAGCAGCCACGACGCGAGCGTGAGCGCGAACGTCGTCTTGCCGGCGCCGGGGGTGGCGACGGCCAGGAAGTCTCGCGGCTGCTCCTGGATGTACTTCTCCATCGCGCCCTGCTGCCAGGCACGCAGCTTGTTGGCGGTACCCCAGGGGGCCCGTCCTGGGAAGGCGGGAGAGAGGTGGTGGGAGGAGTTGGCGGCGGCGCTGGTGGTAGTCACGGTCTCCGGGTTTTGACTTCTCGGGTACGTACGACAACCGGGCCACCTTACCGGTGACGGGTTGACGTACCCGTGAGATCGAGGCGGTGCCGGAGGTGGGTGGGACGGGTCTCACACGGACGTCCGAGGCGTACGTTCCTTCAGCCGCGTGCCCACCCAGGCCCCGACCAGGGCGACCGCCGCCATGGGCAGGAAAACGGCGACGAAGGCGGCCGGGTGGGATCCCGCGGCCTCGCCCGCCGCCCCGTGTGTCGCGCCCACCGTGCCCCCGCCGAGGGCCGCGAAGGCGGCGCCGCCGACGGCGAGCAGGATGACGTTCGAGAGGCCGTCGGAGATCTGCAGCGCGGCCGAATTCGACCCCGCGTCCTCGGGCGGCGAGAGCCTCAGGAGCAGCACGCTCGTCGAGGCGATGACCATGCCCATGCCGAAGCAGCCGAAGGCCCAGGCGACCGCGACGATCCACACGGGCACGGCCTCGACGAGGACGGCCGGCGCGGTGGCGATGGCGGCCGCGACGAGCACCATGCCCGCGGCCACGAGCCGCCCGCGGTGGGGCTCCATGCGGGGCCGGGACTGGACGTACGAACCAAGGGCCCAGGTCGCCCCGCCCACGGCGAGCGAGAGCCCGGCCATGGTGGGGCTCAGCCCCCGCTGGGTGACGAGCATCAACGGCACGAAGGACTCGGCGGCGATGAACGAACCGGCGGCGACGCCGCGCAGGAGCACGACGGAGGGCAGCCCGCGGGCGGCGCGGTAGGTGCCGCGGGGCAGCAGTCCGAGCACGGCGGGTACGAGGACGGCCGCCCCCACCGCGGCGGGCAGCAGGGACAGCCACCGCAGATCCTGCCCGGCGTACTGGAGGAGACCCGCCCCCAGCGAGATGCCGAGCGCGAGGCGGATGCGGCGGCGGTCGAAGGCGGCGGGGGGCGCGTCCGGGTCGACGGGCCCGGAGGCGGTGCGCCGGATCTGGGGCAGCGCGAGGGCGAGCGGGGCGGCGACGAGCACCGGGATGCCGATGAAGACCCAGCGCCACCCGAGGTGCTCGGTGACGGTGCCGGAGACCAGCGGTCCCACGACCGAGGGGACGACCCAGCTGGCCGCGAACGCCGCCATGATGGACGGCCGCAGATGCTCGGGGTAGGCGCGGCTGACGACGACGTACAGCGCGACGATGACGAGCCCGCCGCCGAGCCCCTGCACGGCCCGCCCCAGGATGAACAGCCACATGGCCCCGGCGGTCCCGCTCAGCAGCAGCCCGGCCGCGAAGAGCGAGATCCCGGCGGCGAGCGGCCCGAGGGGCCCGCGCCGGTCGGCCCACTGACCGCTGAGCACCATGCCGAAGAGGCTCGTCGTGAAGTACCCGGAGAAGGCGAAGGCGTACAGCGAGACCCCGTCGAGCTCCCGCGCGGCCACGGGCATCGCGGTCCCGACGGCGGTCGCCTCGAAGGCGATGAGCAGGACGACGGAGACGATGCCGATGCTGAGGGCACGGTAGGGCTTGCCGAGGACGCCGCCGGTTCCCTGCGGGGCGGGCGGGGCTATGGATTCGGCGGGTTCAGCGGATTCGGCGGCGACGCCAGTGTCGGTCATGCAGGTCAGGGTAAGAGGCGTGGGCGGCTTTTACCCCTGTCCAGGGGCGGAGGATTCTTGGTTCCTTGGTCGTACGACCCGTGGTCGCACAGGGGCTCCCCCGCGCGGCGGAGCCTTGTCCCGCGACTTCGGACCGGCGGGCGATCCCCGGGCGGGCCCGCGATTGGCAGCCTTCGGGCCATGACGACGACATCGCTCACCACACCGCCCGCGTCACCGCCCCCGTCATCGCCCCCGTCCGCAGGCCGCCTGCGCACGGCCTGGCGCAAGGCGCACGCGCCCGTGCCGGGAGTCCCGCTCTGGGCCCGGAGAGCCGCGTACGCCATTCCGCTCGCCGTCCTGCCGTCGAGCCTCTGGCGACTGGGCGGAGCCTTCGCCGGGAGCGCCGACGGGAAGGACGGCGACCTGCCCTCCTGGCTCCCCGGCGAGCTGTACGTGCTCCTCCTCTCGGTCCTGTCCGAACTGATCGCGTTCACCGCGGTCGGCCTGGTGGCGGCGTGGGGCGAGGTGGTCCCGCGCTGGATGCCCCTGCTCGGCGGCCGCAGGGTCAGGCCACCGGCCGCCGTGATCCCGGCGGCGCTCGGCGCGCTCGCCGTGACGGCGATGTGGACGACGGCACTGATCAGCGACATGCGCGGCGTCACGATCCGCGGGGACGAGTCCCCTGCGGACTACCCCGGAGATCAAGGTGGTTGGGAGGGATTCCTCTTCTACGCGAGCTATCTGCCGCTGCTGCTGTGGGGACCGCTCCTTGCGGCGGTGACGGTGGCGTACTGGAGGAGGAGGCGGGCGGGGCAACAGCCAGGTCAGCAGGAGCCTTCGTCGGCGGAGGCGCTGATGAGGTAGTCCTTGCGCGCGACGTGCATGCAGTAGACGGCATCGGTGTGGGTGGCGCTGACCTCGTAGCGGTCCTCGGACGTCTCGTTCACCCGGAGCCCGGTCTTCGGCGCACCGTCGGTGGCCTCAAGCTCCCGCTGTATCCGCTCCTCGTAGCCGCCGCTGTAGCCGCTCTCGTACCCCTCCGGACTGCCGTCGTACGAGCCGTCGAGGTCTTCCGTGACGGCGTACACGGCATCGCGCAGCTCGCCCTCGCTCCAGCGGGAGCTGGAGTACAGGTAGATCACGCTGCCGCCGGCGAAGAGCAACGCCGCGATGATGAGGGCGAGGCCGATGGGGTTGTTGGGGTTGAAGGCGTAGTGGTTGGTGCCCCAGGCGCTGCGCTTGAAGACGGGTTCGTGGCTGGAGTTGGTCACGCCCGGACTGTACGTCCGGGTGATCAACTGGCGGTGTCTGTGTGTCAGTTCCCTGACGCGTACGTGACGAAGTAACGCCAGGTGGTGGGGGTGACGGTGAAGTGGGGGGCGGTGGGGGTCTTGGAGTCGCGGATGTGGATGGTGGAGGGGGTGGTGGCTACCTCTACGCAGTCCTCGCCGTTACTGCTGTCGCTGTAGCTGCTCTTGTGCCACTCCAGGGCGACCTCGACGCAACTGTCGCCTTCACTGCCACTGCTGTAGCTGCTCTTGAACCAGTTCAGCTCAGCGGCGTCCCCGGCAGAGGCCTTGCGAATCATGTCTCTCCCAGCGCTTGCTCGATGAAGGCCAGCGACTCCGGTGGCGAAAGAGCCTGGGCCCGGAACTTCAGCAGCTCGATCCCGCCATCCACTCCGGCGTGCTCCTCGCGGTCGATCGGCATCACCTGAATCTCGACGTTCCGCAACTTCCCTACCTCAAGCAGACGTTCGAGCTGCGCACGCAGAACCATTCTCCCTCCAAGCGGCCGCCTGAGCGTCACCTCTTCCTGGATGAAGCTGAGCTCAGGAGCGGGCGAACGCTCAAAGATGGACTGCCGAGCCATCCGCGCCGCCACCGCACGCTCCACCTCGTCCGACGAGTACGCAGGCCTCCGCATCGCGAACAGCGCCCGTGCATAACCCTCGGTCTGCAACAGCCCATGGATGCTGTGATTGCTGTACAACCCCAACTCGACGGCCCGCTCCTCCAGCTTCGCCAACTCCCGAACCCTCTTCGGATACCTCGCCTCCCGCATCTCCTTCTTCATCGCGGAGACAAGCCCACCCGCCTCCAGCACCTCGTCCACCTCGTCCAGATACTCGGGACGAGGAATCCGCGCCCCTCGCTCGATCTTCCGGATCAAGTCCTCCCCGTACCCGATCGCCTCCCCGAACTCGGCCACCCGCAGCCCCGCCGCCTCCCGCCGCAGCTTCAGATGCTGACCGACCATCTCGACGACGGAACTGATCTCGTCACCGGGATCCACGTCCCAACCAGGTTCATCCACACCGTCGTTGCGTTCTTCCACCGCGCCCACCTCCGACGTACCGTCCAAGCCCAACGCGCACTCGTACCCAGAGGGGCCACGCTGAGTGACGTGAACCGAGAAACCACGCGCACCCAAACCCCCACGCCCGTACACCAGTTCACGATCCTGCTCTCGGCGACCCGCAGAGGCGCACGGCTGGCCCGACTGCTGGCGGGAGAGAAACTCCGCAGCTGGGGAAGCCCGTACGAGACCGCAGAGCAGATCGTCGCCGAGCTGGCGAACAACGCCGTGCCGCACGGTCACGTACCCGGAAGGAGCTTCCGCCTGACCCTGACGCTCTCCGGGACGAACACGCTCCGTATCGAGGTGACGGACGCACGGGCGGGCCACCGCCCACCGACCGCACCCCAACTCCCTCCGCATGAGGCCGAGTCGGGGCGCGGCCTGTTCCTGATCGACACCCTCGCCGACCGCTGGGGAACGGCCCTGACCCCGCGCCCCTGCAAAACGATCTGGGCGGAAATCGACCTCCCTCGTCCCACTTGACCGCATCGAGGTTTCCACGCCCTGGTGGCCCCGCGTTCGGTGAGGCGCGACATCAAGAACGTAAGGAACGAGGGCGAGGTCCGCATCGCGGCGGCCCTGCTGGCCCACCGCCTCACGGAACTCCTGCCACCACCGCTCCCGGCCGCCCCCGACCCCGTACGCCCCACTCGCCCGGACCCTCTCCAGAACTGCGAAAGCTGCGACCGCGCCTTCCGCGCACCGGATCCGGGCCGCTGCGTCGCGTGCCGCGCCCAGGAACAACCAGCCGCCTAGGGTCTGTTGCTCTGCCGGGCCGAGGGAAATCCGGGTGCGGCCGGTTGCCGCGATGGTGTGGGATGCGGGGCTATGACGATCGTTTTGAACGAGCCCGGCGTCGACGGACTGACCGGGGCCGTGGACGCGCTCCGCGCATGGCAGGACGACCGGACACCGTTGCAACTCCATCCGGGAGACCTCGGCTGGGCCTGGGCGCTGGGCGCGGAGAAGCTGGCCGCCGCGGTCCGCACCTGGAGCACGGACGGGCGGATCATCGCCGTCGGTTACCTGGACGCCCCCGATGTGCTGCGCCTCACGACCGCGCCGGACCTGCGACAGGACGAGGCTCTGGCGCGTCGGCTCCTCGCGGACCTCGACGATCCGGAGCGCGGGGTCCTGCCGCCCGGGAAGGTCGGTCTCGAGATCCCCAACGGCGCCCTGCTCCGCGAGATCCTCGTGGAGGCGGGCTGGCATCTGGACGATCCGTGGACGCCGCTGCGCCGCGATCTCTCCGAGCCGGTGAAGGACTCCGGCCTGCGGATCGAGGTGGCCGGTCCTCGGACGGCGGGGACGCGGACCGCGGTGCACCGCTCGGCGTTCGCCAGCCCGTGGTTCACCGAGGAGAACTGGCACGTCCTGGCGGCCGGGCCGGTCTACGCCGACGCCCGCTGTCTGATCGGCTACGACGACCAGGACAACGCGGTGGCCGCGGTGACGATCTGGTCGGCCGGGCCCGGCAAGCCCGGCCTGCTGGAGCCGATGGGTGTCCACGCCGACCATCGTGGTCGCGGCCACGGGGCGGCGATCTGCGTCGCCGCCGCGGCGGCACTGCGCGAGATGGGCGCCTCAAGTGCGCTCGTCGCCACCCCGAGTTCGAACGCCGCAGCCGTCGCCACCTACAGGGCGGCTGGATACGAGCCGTCGCCCGAACGGCTGGACGTCATCCGAGCCGCCTGAGAATGTTCGGGCGGCGGCCCGGCCAGGGCCACGACGCTTGCCGGGGGCGATCAGCCCATGCTCCGGGCACCGTCCAAGGACTCGCGGATGATGTCGGCGTGCCCCGCGTGCTGGGCGGTCTCTCCGATGATGTGCAGCAGTACGCGCCGGGCCGACCACCGGGTGCCGGGCTCGGTCCACGGGGCTTCCGGCAGCGGGTGACTCACGTCCAGGCCGGGCAGGGAGCCGACCAACTCGTCGGTGCGGCGGGCGGCGTCGGCGTAGGCGTCGAGCACGCCGACGAGAGTCTCGCCGGGCAGCATCCGGAACTCGTCGGCGCGCCGGGCCCAGTCCTCCTCGGTCATGTCGGTCACGCCGCCCGAGGCCGAAGGACCGTTCAGGATGAAGTCGGCCCACACGCGCTCGACCGAGGTGACGTGCTTGACCAGCCCTCCCAGGCACAGCTCGCTCGCGGTGGTGCGCAGCCCGGCCTGCTCGTCGGTGAGGTCGCGGGTGGTGAAGCGGAGGAACTCGCGGTGCTTGGCAAGGGCGTCGAGCAGGTCCGCGCGCTCGCCGACGGGTGCCGCCCCGTTCGCAGCCTTGTCCGCCGCCCCGTTCGCCGTCACACTCGTCGCCTCGTTCGCCGTCACGCTCGTCGATGCCTCGGTCATGGTCTCCACCTCACGTCGTCGCCGCTCCGTCGTACGACCCCGACGCTAGAAGCCCTATAGGCCAGGCTCTGACCTATATGCAAAAGGCGTGCGCCACGACAGTGGTGCCCGAGGGGACGACGGGGTTCACTGATCTCACCTCACATGGCCTATGGGCAGGGGGAGTTGCCGTGGGTACAGGATTGCGGGGCACAGCTCTGGCGATCGTCTGCGCGGCGGTCGGCCTCTCCGCCTGTACGAGGAGTGACGGCGGTGAGGCGGCCGTCGGGCTCACGGCGGAGCAGATGCGTGACGCCATGCCCGACCGCGAGGACCTCCCCCGCGGGTGGCGCGGCGAGGCCGACCCCGAGGTGCTCAAGGGCGAGGAGGCCGTCGAGCAGTGCACGTCGATGGCCGCGAAGTGCGCTCGCGCCGAAGTGGTCGCCGTCGGGTCCGACACGTACGACGAAGGCACGGTGAACCGGGCCGAGGGGGATCGCGAGCACAAGGCCCATGTGGTCGTCCTGTCCTTCGAGTCCGAGGGCGGGGCGAAGTCGGTCATGCGGAATCTGGTCGGCGCGGGCCGCGGCGCAGGGTCACAGCCCGCGAAGATCGACGCGGGCGCGCAGGACACCGAGGCATGGTCCACGCACGAGTCGGGTTTCCACGCGACCCGGGTGACGATGCGCGTCGGCGAAGTGGTGGTCGGCGTCACGGGAGAAGACCTCAAGGAGCCCGGTGACGTCCAGCCGGTCGCGGAGCTGCTCGTCGACCGGGTCGAGGAGGCGTCGTAGCGCACCGGAAGCCGACGCCCACCCCCGTTCATGAACGCCGCATGGCAGTCCCATTGCGGCACCCCGTGATCCCTTGAGGGTTCCGGCAGGCCACGGCTACGTTCGAGAGGTCAGGTCGACGACTTGGCCGTGTGCCCGAGTGGCTGAGGGGCTGGACTGCAAATCCAGTAACGCGGGTTCGATTCCCGCCACGGCCTCCGCCCGAGGGGCGGTCCCCACGGGCCGCCCCTCGCCCGTTCCCCCCGACCTCGTGCTCCCCTTCTCACTAGGGTGAGTCCGTCACGACGACAGACGCGCGGGCCATGAGGCAGGGGTGCCGGGTGGAAGCTGGGGACTACATCGCGACGGCCTCCGCCGTCGTCGCGGCAGCCGCCGCCGGCGCCGCCTGGTGGCAGGTCCGCGTCGCCAGGCAGGCCGCCCTCGCAGCCGACGCCCAGGCGGGCGCCGCGCTCGCCCAAGTCGAGATCATGCGGGCCCAGTCGACCCACGAACGCGAGCGGCGCGACCAGGCCGACTGCCCCGTCTTCACCGTTGTCGAAACCGATGTCCACAGCGGCGGCAACGGCTATCCCGACATCCTCGTCGCCCTCCGGCAGACCGGCGGCTCCCCGGTCGAGGAGGCCCGCGTCACGACCCATCTCGACGACTCCCCCGCCGACGTCATCGGCGCCGACGACGACGGCGTACTGATCTGGCGGCACACCGCCCCCGGCACCACCAAGACCCTGAAGGTCAGGACGACGCGGCAGCACAGGGGCGAGCTGGAGATCCGCCTCGACCTCCTCTGCCGGGAGGCGGGCGGCGAGCGGACGTGGCCGTGCCGCGCGATCGGCTACGTACGCGCGGACTGGCGGGGGAACGAGCAGGGCGCGGCGTACCGGACCCACGTCACAGTGCTGAAATCCCACAACGAGTTCTCAGAGCGGCGCCCGCAGGCCGAGCGGCGCCCACGGACCCGAAGACAGCACCACCGATGACGACATCTGGTAACCCTCCCCAACCCCCAGGGTCCCGAGCCCCCAGCCCCCCGGGTTCCCGTGAAGCATCTCTCAGTTTCTCTTGGGAACCACACGAACATATAACCCCAACTCCTCGATCTCGTAACGGAGTTGGGATCAGGCATGGCCGTGCCCACATACTCCCGGAACGGCACTTCGGTGCCACGAGTCCACTCGATTCCAGGGGGAATCTTGCGCAATCACGCGAAGAGAGCGTGCGCGGCCACCATCGCCACGGCCGCCGCCGTGGCCCTCGCGGCAGGCATGACCAGCCCCGCGTCGGCCGAGCAGGACGGACCGTCACGGACCGCAACCGCCACCACCACCACGAGCGCCACCGCCGCACAAGGCAAGAACGCCACCTCACAAGGCAGGACCGGCCACCGACTCACCCTCATCACCGGCGACCGCGTCACCGTCGACACCGACGGCCGCGTCACACGATTCGCCCCGGCCAAGGGCCGCGAGCGCATCCCCGTCCGGACACACCGCGCGCCGACGGGCCACACCTTCGTGCTCCCCGCCGACGCGCAGCGCCTGATAGCCGACAGCCGGATCGACCAACGCCTGTTCGACGTCACGGAGTTGAGCAAGAAGCGCAACCGTGCGGCCCAGCGGAAGGGCCTCAAGCTGATCGTCGGCTACAAGGGCGCGGCGGCCCACGCCAAGGCGGACGTCCGCGCCGCCGGCGACACCACCGTCCGCAGGGCCCTGAAGACACTGAACGCCGAGGCCCTCACCACGCCCGAGCAGGACGCGGGCAAGCTCTGGTCCGCCCTCACCAGCGGCAGGGGCGAGGCCCCGGGCATCGCCCACGTCTGGCTCGACGGCACCCGCAAGGCCACCCTCGACAAGAGTGTCCGGCAGATCGGTGCCGACAAGGCGTGGGACGCGGGCTACGACGGCAAGGGCGTCAAGATCGCCGTACTCGACTCGGGCGTCGACGCCACCCACCCCGACCTCAAGGGGCAGATCCTCGCCGAGAAGAACTTCTCGACCGAGGCCGACGCCAAGGACCGCGTCGGCCACGGCACGCATGTCGCGTCCACCGCGGCGGGCACCGGCGCCAAGTCCGGCGGGAAGTTCAAGGGCGTCGCGCCCGGCGCCAAGCTGCTCAGCGGCAAGGTCCTCGCCGACGACGGCACGGGCGACGACTCAGGCGTCATCGCAGGCATGGAATGGGCGGCCGCCCAGGGCGCCGACGTCGTCAACCTCAGCCTCGGCGGCGGCGACACCCCGGGTGTCGACCCGCTCGAAGCCACCGTGAACAAGCTGTCCAAGGACAAGGGCATCCTCTTCGCCATCTCGGCGGGCAACGACGGGGCACCCGGCACCGTGGGCTCCCCCGGCAGCGCCGACGCCGCCCTCACCGTCGGCGCCGTCGACGACAACGACAAGCTCGCCGACTTCTCCAGCCGGGGCCCGCGCGCGGGCGGCGGCGCGATCAAGCCCGACGTGACCGCGCCGGGCGTGGACATCACGGCGGCGGCCGCCCCCGGCTCCGCCATCGAGAAGGAGGTCGGCCAGAACCCCGAGGGCTACCTGACGATCTCGGGTACGTCGATGGCGACCCCGCACGTCGCGGGCGCCGCGGCGCTGCTCAAGCAGCGGCACCCGGACTGGAAGCACGCCGAGCTCAAGGGCGCGCTCACCGCGTCCACCAAGGGCGGCAAGTACACGCCGTTCCAGCAGGGTTCAGGCCGTATCGCCGTCGACAGGGCCATCAAGCAGTCCGTGATCGCCGAGCCCGCTTCCCTCGACTTCGGCACGCGGCTGTGGCCGCACACCGACGACGAGCCGGTCACCAAGAAGGTGACGTACAAGAACCTCGGCAAGGACGACCTCACCCTCGGCCTCACCGTCGAGGCCACCGACCCGAAGGGCAGCCCCGCCCCCGCCGACTCCTTCACCCTCGGCGCGAAGAAGGTCACGGTCCCGGCCGGCGGCACCGCATCCGTCGACCTGACCGCCGACACGCGGCCCGGCGGCTCGGTCAACGGCACCTACTCCGCGTACGTCGTCGCGAGCGGCGGCGGCCAGTCCGTGCGTACCGCGGCCGTGGTGGACCGGGAGGTCGAGCGGTACGACGTGACGCTGAAGACCGTCGGCCGGGACGGTCGGCCCGCACCGCACTACTCGCCCCTCATATACGCCACCACCGGCGCCGACAAGGGCCGCCAGCTCTTCCCCGGCGACAACTCCGGCGCCGGCAAGGTCCGTGTCGCCAAGGGCAGTTACCTCCTCGACTGGTCGATCTACGTCGACCCGGACAACAGCGGCAAAGGCATCGACTGGCTCGTACAGCCCCGGCTGACCGTCGACAAGAACATGACGGTGACGCTCGACGCCCG
The DNA here is from genome assembly GCF_055558735.1 of Streptomyces sp. NPDC025651. NCBI lineage: Bacteria > Bacillati > Actinomycetota > Actinomycetes > Kitasatosporales > Streptomycetaceae > Streptomyces > Streptomyces sp. NPDC025651. The sequence continues at coordinate 139,109 of NZ_JBVHLZ010000001.1, read as the reverse complement.
CAAGGCGAAGCCGGTCGACATCACGTTCGCGGACCGCGACGCCAAGCTGGTGTACGCCGCGCCCTCCTATTCGTACGGAGGCACCGACTCGGGGGTCGACATCAGCTCCGTCAAGGGGCTGCGCACCGCGCACCTCGGCCCCGAGGTGCGCGAGGGCCTCGCGGAGCAGTGGCTCGCCACCTGGACGAAGGGCACGGGCACCCGCTACGAGATGGCCTTCGGCGGCAAGGTCAAGAAGCTCACGACCGGCTACACCAAACACCTCAAGCCCGGCGACTTCACCCCGGTGAAGGTCGCCATGGGGGCGTCGGCCCCCGACCGGGTGGGATACATCCTCCCCGCCGGCTACCTCCCGGGGTCCGGCGGCACGTCGCACATCCTCCCGAGGAGGAAGCTGCCCCGCACCCAGACGGTGCATGTGACCACGTTGGACGGAGTGAAGTGGGGCATCGAATGCGAGCAGTACGACAAGGATGACCAGGACGAAACGATCCCGGAGACCTCACACGAGATCACCCCGCAGACCATCGAGGCGGGCCGTACGTACACGAAGACGTGCAACACCGGTGTCCACGGCCCCGCCCTCGGCAAGGACGTGGGCGTCTTCCGTGAGGGCGATCGACTCGGCGCCCGCATCAGCGTCTTCGCCGACGGCGAGGGACACCCCGGCTGGTCGATGTACTCCTCGGCGAAGTCGACGCTCTACCGCAACGGCACGAAGCTCGCCGAGAACGACGACCCGATGACCGGCTCCAAGACCTTCAAGGTCCCGGCGGACGACGCCGAGTACCGGCTGACGGCCTCCGTGAAGCGCAGCCCGAAGGTCGCCAGGGCCTCGTCCCGGGTCGACGTGAGCTGGACGTTCCGCTCCAAAAGGGTGGAGAGCGCCCGACTCCCCGCCTCCACCGTCCGGTTCGCCCCGAAGCTCGACCTGGCGAGCCGGGCCCCCGCGGGCGCGCCCCAGTCCGTGCCGGTGAAGGTCCAGGGCTCGGCGGCGGGCGCGGGCAACCTCACGTCCCTTTCCGTGTACGTCTCCTACGACCAGGGCCGGACCTGGACGAAGACGCCCGTCCGGGACGGGAAGGTATCCGTGAAGAACCCGGCGAAGAACAAGTCAGTCTCGCTCCGGGCCAGGATCACGGACAAGGACGGCAACAAGTCGACGCTGTCCGTGTACGACGCCTACTTCGGCAAGTAGCGGTCGGCGCACGCCGAAGCCCGGGTGGGGTGACCTCACCCGGGCTTCGGCCCTGCCAGGGCGTCAGCCCACCCGCGCTTCCTCGATCCGCTCCAGAATCGCGTCCACGGTCTGCTCCACCGTCAACTCCGAGCTGTCCAGCCAGAGTCCGATCCGCGGCGTGGTCTCGCGCAGGCCCGTGTCCAGGTCCTCCACCGTCCACGCGCCGTACCCCGTCTTGCCGCGTCCCGCCTCGCGGGCGGCGACCGCGTCGGGGCGCGGGGCGAGCACGACGACGTACGCAGGGCGGGTGCGGACCAGTTCGACGTAGGTCTTCAACTCCGGGCCCAGGATGACGTCCTGGACGACCGCGGTGAAGCCCGCCTCGGCGTACGCGTCGGCGGTCGACGCCGACAGGCGGTAGCGCAGGCGGAGTTGGGCCTCCGCCTCGCCCCCGGCATCGGGCTCGTACTCCACGCCGCCCGAGACGATCATCCGGCGGTAGACGTCCCCCCGCACATGCACGGCCTTCGTGAGCCGCTCGGCCAACGCCTGCGCCACCGTGGACTTTCCGGACGCCATGATGCCGGTGATGACGACGACGCCACCGGGGTCAGAGGTAGTCATGCCCCCCATCGTGCCAGTGCGCCGGGCGCCGCCGCCTCAGGATTATCGCGCCGCGGCCTCCTGCGCCACCGCCGCCTGCGGCCGGATCGGGAGGCGGTTGACCGGGCGGCCCGTCGCCGCGCGGACCGCCGACGCGATGGCCGCGGGGGACGTCACGACCGGGACCGCGCTGGCCGCCTTCGCGCCGAAGGGGGCCACGACGTCCCGCTCCTCCACCAGCTTCACGATGCGGATGTCGGGGGTGTCCAGGGCGGTGGGCAGGGCGTAGCCGGTCAGGTCCGGGTGGCGGACCAGGCCGCGCGGCGTGCGGAGGTTCTCCGTGAGGGCCGCGCCCACGCCCTGTGTGACACCCGCCTCGATACGGGCCTTCAGCTGGGCGGGGTTGAGGATGCGGCCCACGTCCTGGGCGACGGCCAGTTCGACGACGCGGACCGAGCCGATCTCGATGTCCACGTCGACCACCGCGCGGATCGCGCAGAACGCCATGCCCACGAACGCGTCACCCTGGCCGTTCGCGTCCAGCGGCTCCGTCGGATGCGGGCGGCACTGGGCCGTGGCCCACAGCTCCTTGCCGTCCATGGCCTCGGTGACGGTCGTGGAGAGCACGCCGTCGTACGAGGTGATCTTGCCGTCGGTGATCTGCAGCAGCTCGGTGGACATGCCGAACTTGTGGGCGAGCGGCTGGAGAAGCTGCGTACGCACCATCTTCGCCGCGCGCTCCACCGCGCCGCCCGACACCCAGGTGTGGCGTCCTCGGCAGCTCGGGCCCGCCGGGGGTTGGTCCGTGTCGACGGGAGCCACGCGCACGTCGTCGATGCCGAGCGTCTCCTGGACGATCTGCCGGGCCAGCGTGGAGAAGCCCTGGCCGGTCTCGACGGCCGCGCAGATGACCGTGGCCCGGCCGTCCTGGACCTTCACGGTGGCCGTGGAGACCTCGTCCGCGCCCTCGGCGCCCAGGAGTTGGACCATGCCGAGGCCGTAGCCGACGCCGCGGCGCACCGCGGCCGGTTCGCCCGCGCCCTCGGGGCCGCCGGGCAGCAGCCACTCCTCCTCGGGGGTGTCCTTGGGCAGGTCGGGCAGCGGGAAGTCCCGTACCGCCGTGAGGAGTTCGGCGACCGGGGCCGGGCAGGTCACCGTCTGGCCGGTGGGCAGGATGTCGCCCGTCGCCATGGCGTTGCGCAGCCGCACCTCGGCCGGGTCGATCCCCAACTTCTTGGCGATCTTGTCCATCTGGGCCTCGTACGCGGCACACACCTGCAGCGCGCCCTCGCCCCGCACATGCCCGGAGGGCGGGTTGTTCGTGCGCACCGCCCAGCCCTCGATGAAGGCGTTGGGCACGACGTACGGACCGCAGGCGAAGGAGACGGCCGCGGCCAGCGCCTCCGAGGAGGTGTCCGCGTACGCACCCGCGTCGAGCAGGATCTGCGCCTCCACCTTCACCAGGCGGCCCTCGGCGTCCGCGTGGTGGCGGTAGCGCAGGAGCGTGGGGTGGCGGTGGGCGTGGCCGAGGAAGGACTCCTCGCGCGTCGCGGTGAGCTTGACCGGGCAGCCGGTCCGCAACGCCAGGAGCCCGAGCGGGAGTTGGAAGCTCGCGTCCTCGCGGTCGGCGCTCGCGCCGGGCACGCCCGTGACGACGATCTTCACATGGTCCGGGGTGAGGCCGTAGCAGGCGGCGGCGCGGTCGCGGTCGGCGTGCGGATCGGTGGAGGCGGTGTACAGCTCCACTCCCCCGTCCGGCCGCGGCACCGCGAGGCCCGCCTCCGCACCGATCGGCGCGGGGTCCTGGCGGCCGATGCGGTACAGGCCCTCGACGACGAACTCGCCCGCCGCCTCCGGGTCGCCGTGCCGCAGCGGGATGTGGCGGATCAGGTTGCCGTCGGGATGCAGCGGTTCGGCCTCGAAGGCCTTCTCGGGGTCGGTGACCGGTTCGAGCACCTCGTACTCGACGATGACGGCGGCGGCCGCCATGCGCGCGGTGTCGGGGTGGTCGGCGGCGACCGCCGCGATGGGCTCGCCGTGGTGGCGTACGACGTCGGAGGCGAAGACCGGCCGGTCCGGCGTCCTGCGGCCGTGCGACTGCTCGCCCGGGACGTCCTGGTGCGTGACGACCGCGCGGACGCCCGGCATCTCGCGCGCGTGGCTGGTGTCGATGGACACGATGCGCGCGTGCGCGTGCGGGGAGCGCAGGACCGCCGCCCACAGCAGGCCCTCGGCCCACAGGTCGGAGGCGTAGGGGAAGGTGCCTTCCGTCTTGGCGCGGCACTGCGCCGAAGGCAGCGACGAGCCGATGCCGTGCGGCAGTTGCTCGGGGCCGCCCGAGGGCGCCGCGGCTGACGTGGCCGCGGTGATGGATTCGTTGCTCACGCCTGGCCCCCGTCCTGGCCGTAGGGTCCCTGTGGTCCGGCGGGTCCCTCGTACCCGCCGCCGGGTGTTCCGCCGTCGTACATGCCGCCGTGGACGCCGCCGGCGCCCGGCCCCGCCTGGTGCGGAATGCGCGCCTCGTCCGCGTGCTCGTCCTGCGCCGCGGGCTCGGCGGCGGCGACGGCCTCGCGCTCGGCGACGACCTCGCGCACGGCGTCGAGCACACCGCGGTAGCCGGAGCAGCGGCAGAGGTTGCCGCACAGGGCGCGGCGGGTCTCCAGGTCGGTGGGGGCGGGGTTGCCCTCCAGGAGGTCGTGCACGGTCATGGCCATGCCCGGCACACAGAAGCCGCACTGCACCGCGCCGCACGCGGCGAGCGCACGCTGCACGTCGGAGGGCTGCCCGTCGACGGCGAGGCCCTCGACGGTGCGGATCTCGCTGCCCGCGGTGGTGGCGGCGGGCACCAGGCAGGAGGCGACGAGGCGGCCGTCCACCTGGACGTTGCAGGCCCCGCACTCGCCCTGCGAGCAGCCGTCCTTGGCGCCCGCGAGGCCGAGTCGCTCGCGCAGCACGTAGAGCAGGGACTCGCCGATCCAGGCGTCGGTGACGGGACGGTCGGTGCCGTTCACGCGCAGGACGTAGGAGACGAGGGGGTGGTCGTCGTGGAGGGGGGCGGGGGCGATTTCGGGGGCTTCGACGGCTCCGGCGGCCGCGAGGGCGTCGGGGGCTTCGATGGCGTCGAGGGCTTCTGGGGCCGTTTCCGCCGCTGCGGCCGCTGCAGCCGCTACGTCCGGCTCACCGGCCGCGCCCGTTTCGGCACCTTCAAGGCCCTCGCCACTCTCGACCGGTTCAACCGTTTCAACCGTTTCAACCGGTTCGGCCGATTCAACCGGTTCGGCTGATTCGACCGGTTCGACCACCTCGGCCGGTTCGATCACTTCAGCCGATTCGGCCGTTTCAGCCGTTTCAGCCGCTTCGAATGCTTCAGCCGATTCGGCCGAACTGTCCGCAGGCTCAAGGGAATCCAGAGGCCCAGCAGCCTCAAGGATCTCTGCGGCCTCTGCCGCCTCAACGGCCTCGGCGAACTCGGCGGACTCCGCCTCCGCGTCCGCCACTTCGTCCACGTGCTCCACGGCCTCGACGGCAGGCACACCCTCCCCCGCGAGCTCCTCCACGGGCTCGGCGGGAGGCTCGGCGACAGGCCGCTCATCGGTCACGCTGATCGCCCGCAGCAGCGTCGTCTGCTCGAACCGGCTCTCCGGCCTGCCCTCCGGCTCCGGAGCAGGGGCAGGGGCAGGAGCAGGAGCCTCCTGCGGCTGCTCGACACCCTGTTCCTGCGGCTGCGTCCCCCAGGGCGCACCCGCGCCGACCCCCGTCGCCCACGGCGCGGGCGCCCCGCCGGGCAGGGTCGCGGGAGGCACGCCCCCTCCCCACTGCGCCGCGAGCGAGGACGTCGTGAACTCGCCCGACTCGTCCGGAAGATCACCGTCGGCGACCGGGATGGACCACTGCCCCGTGACGTCGGACGAGGGAGCCGCGGCCGCGTGCCCGTAGTCGTACGCCTGCTCGGCGGCCTGGCCGTACTCCTGGCCGTAGCCCTGCCCGTAGGACCGTTCCGCGGCCTCCGCCTCGGCGAAGCTCCACTGGCCGGTCGCCCGGGGGTCGTACCCCTGGTGCTCGGCAGGGGCCTGCGCCGGGGCCTCCGGCTGCTGTTCCTGGACCGTGCCCGCGTCGGGCCACCGCACGGCGCGGCCGCCGCCGGCCGCGCCGGTCACCTCGGGCGGCATGACCCACGCGCCCGTGGCGGCGGGGTCGGTGGCGTCGGCGGTGGTCGGGGCGACCGTTATCTGCGGCGGGACATAGCCGTGCCCGGGCGCGGCGAGCGGCACGTCCAGCATGCCCTCGGGGAGCTGCACGAACGCCGTGGCGTCCGAGTCGTACTCGCCCTGCGGATGCGGCTGCCAGCCGCCGCCCGCCAGGTCCTCGTCGTGCCGGTCGTCGCTCACGACAGCGCCCTCCCCAGTGCTCGTCGGGCCAGTGCGGCGACGGTGCGCCGCAGGTGCAGTACGGCGGGCGGCAGCGGCTGTTCGGTGCCGTCGGCCGCCGGGGGCAGTTCGGGGACGCACGCGGCGGCGACGTACTCACCGAAGGCGGTCACCGCCTCCGGCACGAGACTGCCGCGCTCCCCGTCCCAGTCGATCAGCGAGGCCACCCACTCCTCGGCCTCAAGGGGCCGCAGCGGCATCGGCGCTATGGCGCCGACCGCGCACCGCACCCCGCGCCGCGCGGGGTCGAGGACCAGCGCGACGGACGCGATGGCCCGGCCGGGGCCGGTGCGTCCGGTCGCCTTGAGGAAGACCTGGGGGGCGTGCAGCAGCGGTACGCGTACGAAGCCGATGAGCTCGCCGGGGCGGAGCATCTCCATGCCCGCGAGCAGGTGCGAGACGGGGACCTCGCGGCGGACGCCGCCGGGTCCCGCGACGATCAGGACGGCTTCGAGCGCGGCGAGCACGGGCAGCGCGTCACCGGTGGGCGCGGCCGACGCGATGTTGCCGCCGAGGGTGCCCGCGTTGCGGATCTGCGGCGGCCCCGCGGCGCGCGCGGCGGCGGCCAGGGCGGGGATCAGGGCGGCGAAGTCGGGGCGGCCCATGCGGGCGTGGGTGAGACCGGCGCCGAGCAGCGCGTGCCCGTCCTGGTACTGCCAGCCGCGGATCTCGCTGATGCGGCCGAGGCCGACGAGGGCGGCGGGGCGCAGCTGCCCCGAGTTGACCGAGGCCATCAGGTCCGTGCCGCCGGCGACGGGCACGGCGGCGGGCATGGCGGTGAGTGCCGCCACTGCCTCGTCGAGCGTGGCGGGCAGCTTCACCGAGTGCGGTGTCTGTGCCGACTGCGGCGCGTGCGTGGTCAAAACCGGCTGCCCCTTCCCGATGCCCGGCCGCGTACCTCACGTACGTCGCGTACATGAGGTGCTCGCCGTTCGCGACGTGTCACCGTTACGCCTGTTCCGCCGTACGGTACGTGCTCACAACCCGGACGTGGCAACTCTGGCACATCTTCCCCGGGCCCCGACGCGGGGGTCCGCTAGGAGGCATTCGTCCGGAGACCAGGGGGATATGCCGATTTCACGCGCTCTGCACGGCGCCGGTCGCGCCCGGCGGCCCACGCTCCCAGCGTGGACCGCCGGGAGCACGCACCGGGCGGTCGCCTCACACGTTTGGGGGCGCCCCCTCGATCGGGCGTCCGAGCACACCCGGTCGCCGGTGTCGCGGCAAAGGACCGCTCGGCGGACGGTAGTCGACGCCGAGGGCGTCAAGTCGCGGGTAATGCGCGCTCATTCGCCGGTCGAAGTCGGCGAAGTCCCGCTCGGCGGGGGCCGGGAGCTCCCGCCAGGCCACCTCGGCGAAGGCGGCGAGGCGCGGGAACACCTGGTAATCGACGCGGTCCTGGTTCTCCATCACCTCGGTCCAGACGTTGGCCTGGGTGCCGATGACGTGCGCGGCCTCCTCCTCGGTGAGCTCCGCGGGGACGGGCTCGAAGCGGTAGACGTCCTCCAGGGTGCGGACGTAGGCGATGGGCATCGGCTCGTCGGGCCCGCCGTCCTCACGGAAGTTCAAGTACACCTGCTGCTCGGGGCACATGACGACGTCGTGGCCCGCCTTGGCCGCGTCGATGCCGCCCCGGTAGCCGCGCCAGGAGGAGACGGTGGCGCCCTCGGCGAGGCCGCCCTCCAGGATCTCGTCCCAGCCGACGAGCCGCCGCCCGCGCGCGGTCAGCCAGGTGTCGAAGTGCCGGATGAACCAGCTCTGCAGCTCGTCCTCGTCGGCCAGGCCCAGCTCCTTGATGCGGGCCTGGGCGGTCGGCGAGGCCTTCCACTGGTCCTTGGGGACCTCGTCGCCGCCGACGTGGACGAAGGTGGACGGGAAGAGGTCGAGGATCTCCTCGAAGACCCCTTCGTAGAAACGGAGTACGTCCTCGGTCGGGGCCAGGATGTTCTTGCTGACGCCCCAGGAGTCCCAGACGGTCATCGCCTCGGTGTCGACGACGTCGCTGTTGCCGAGGTGCGGGTAGGCGGTGATGGCGGCCTGCGAGTGCCCGGGGATGTCGATCTCCGGGACGACGGTGATGTGCAGGGACTCCGCGTACGCGACGATCTCGCGGATGTCGTCCTGGGTGTAGTAACCGCCGTGCGGGTGCTCCGTCCACAGGGGGGAGGCGCGGTGGCCCCACCTGGTGCGGGACCGCCAGGAGCCGACCTCGGTGAGCTTCGGGTGGCGCTTGATCTCCACGCGCCAGCCCTGGTCGTCGGTGATGTGGAAGTGGAAGACGTTGAGCTTGTGCGCGGCGAGCAGGTCGAGGTAGCGCAGCACCCCGTCCTTCGGCATGAAGTGCCGTGACACGTCGAGCATCATGCCGCGCCAGCCGAAGCGGGGCGCGTCCTCGATGACACCGGCGGGGACGGAGTGCTCCGCGTCCGGTCGCAGCGGCGCACGCCGGAAGGCGTCGGGGCCGAGCAACTGGCGCAGTGTCTGGGCGCCCCAGAAGACGCCCGCGCCCGCGCCGCCGGTGATCTCGACGCGGTCGCTGTCGATGGTGAGCTTGTACGCCTCCGGCTCCAACGAGCCGTCGACGCGCAGGGAGACGGCACCGGCCGCCCCCTCGTCGCCGGGGTGCAGCGACAGGCCGAGCGAGCCGCCGAGCGTGGCACGCAGCCAGCGTGCGGTGGACTCGGTGCCAGGACCCGCGACCAGGGTGGTGGACGCGTCGATGACGAAGGAGGAGCCCTGCGTGGCCTCGGCGCGTGCGGGCGCCGGGATGAGTTGCTCAAAGGTCATGGGGCCAGAGGCTGCCATGCGATTGCGCAACGCAAAAGGGGCGTTGCGGCAGGCGCAACGCCCCTCGGGCGAAGGGGTCTCACAAGGGGACGAAAGGGGCTACTTCTTGCCGCCCTTGCCGCCGTCCTTGTCCTTGTCGCCGCCGGCGCCCATGGACTCGTAGATCTCCTTGCACATGGGACAGACGGGGTACTTCTTCGGGTCGCGGCCGGGGACCCACACCTTGCCGCAGAGCGCCACGACGGGCGTGCCGTCGAGCGCGCTCGCCATGATCTTGTCCTTCTGGACGTAGTGCGCGTAGCGCTCGTGGTCGCCGTCACCGTGCGACACCTGAGGCGTCGGCTCAACGAGGGTCCCCGTACCTGCCCCGCGCTCGGGCTCGGGCTCAAGAGTGCTCATAAGGGCCAAGGGTACCTACGCGCGCGGTGCCCCGGCACAGGCCCGCGCACCCGCGGGTTCCCTGGCGGCACGGAGCCCGAGGAGGTGCAGGACGAGGCCGAGCGCCGCGACGGCGGCGGCCGCCCACGGCAGGTGCCGGGGCGCGAGACCGGCGGAGAGCGCGAGGCCCGCCACGGCCGAGCCGACCGCGCTGCCGAGGTAGAGCGCGGAGTTGTTGAGCGCCAGGGCCACGGTGCCGCGCTCGGCGTTCAGGGCGAGCAGCCGGTGCTGCTGCGGGACTTGGAACGCCCAGCCCGCGGCGCCCCAGACGACGAGCGCGGGGAAGGCGGCGGCGCCGAGCAGCGGCAGCAGGCCGATCGCGACGACCAGGGTCGAGATGATTCCCGTGACGAGCGCGACCACCCGGCCGGTGCGGTCCACCAGCGGCCCCGCGAGCACGCTGCCGAGCACGCCGCCGATCCCCCACGCCCACAGGTACGGCGCGACCTCGCTCTCGCCGACGCCACCCGACGAGTCGAGCACCGGCGCGAGATAGGTGTACAGGCCGAGGCTCGCCACCGCCCCCAGGAAGGAGACGCTCACGACGGGCAGCACCTTCTTGTCGGTGAGCGCGCCGAGCCGCGCCCGCACCGGGACCGCGGGCCCCGCGGGAACCTCGGGCAGCCCCACCGCGAGGCCCACGAGCGCGACCGCGCCGAGGCCCGTCACCAGCCACATCGTGGCCCGCCACGACGTGTGGTCGGCGAGCAGCACGCCCAGCGGGACACCGAGCACCGTGCCCGAACTCATCCCGCCCATCACCAGCGCGAGCGCACGGCCGCGCCGCTCCTGTCCCGCCAGCGACGCGGCGGCCGCCGTGGACAGCGCCGAGTAGACACCGGCGCCCGCACCCGCCACCGCGCGCGAGACCAGCAGGACGGCGAGGCCCGGCGCGAGCGCGGTGAGTCCGTTGCCGAGCGTGAAGACGGCAAGGGCGGCGACGATCAGCACCCGCGGCCGCACTCCGGCGAGGAGCCCGGCGACGAGCGGCGCGCTCACCGCGTAGGCGAGGGTGAAGACGGTGACCATCTGCCCCGCCAGCGAGACGGTGGTCCCCAGGTCCTTGGCGACGACCGGCAGCAGCCCGGCCATCACATAGGCGTCGAGCCCCAACGTGAAGGCCCCCACCATCAACAGCCACACTTTGCGCACGCGACCCAACTCCCTTGCTTCCGCGCTTCCGCACGCCGCTTCCCGACGAGTTCCGGACGAGCAGGAAACGTAGGCACCCTCCGGATCCCGGGGGAAATGCCCGCGGCGCCCATTTATGCTCGGGAGGCATGGATCACGTACGGGATGGAAATCCGCCGCCGGACACGGCGGACCGGCACACGGAACCGCCGCGCGGCACAGGGCCGACCCACCGCGACGCGGGCCCCGCCCGCCGCGGCTCGGAACCAGCCCGCCGCAGGAGAGCGACTCCCGGCGCCGGGACCGCGACCCGGGCCACGGCCACGACTCCGCCCGCGCTCCCGACCCCGGCCGCGTCGGCACCTGCGCCCCGGGCCCACGCCGGCACCGCGCCCCCGCCCGCGGCGGCCCCCGCCGCTCTCGACGGCGTCGAGCTGCGGCACCTGCGCGGCTTCCTCGCCGTCGCCGACGAGTTGAGCTTCACGCACGCGGCCGACCGGCTTCGGATCGGGCAGCCGGCGCTGACCCGCACCGTGCGCGCCCTGGAGGAGAGCCTCGGGGCGCGTCTCCTCGAACGGACCACCCGGCACGTCGAGCTCACCGAGGCGGGGCAGCGGCTGCGCGACGACCTCGCCCCGCTCCTGGCCCGCATCGACACCACCCTGCGCACCGCGGCGGGCGCCGAACCTCCCCTGCTGCGGCTCGGCTTCACCTCGGTCCTGCCCGAGGCCTGCGTCCCGCTCACGAACTCCTTCAAGGCGGCGACCGGCGCGGGCGTCCGCCTGGTCCGGCGCGACAGCCCGCTGGCGGGCCTGGCGTCAGGGGCCTGCGACGTCGCGGTCGTACGAGGCGACGTCCCGCCCGGCGGCGCGGTGCGCACCCGCCTGCTCCTGCACGAGCCCCGCGTCGCGGTCGTCGCCCGCGGCGCGGCCGAGCTCGCCGGGCGCCGCGTGGTGGACTGGGCCGAACTCGCCGACCTGCCGCTGGTCGTGAACACCGTCACCGGCACCACCCGCCCCGAGCTGTGGCCCTCCTCCCGCCGCCCTCGCCTCGCCTGCACCGCCGACAACTTCGACGAGTGGCTGGAGGCCGTCGCGGCCGGCCATGGAGTGGGCGTGGCCCCGGAGCCGGTGGCCCGCAGGCACGCGCACCCGTCCCTGCGCCACGTACGCCTGAAGAACGCCCCGCCCGTCGCCGTCCACCTGGCGATCCCGGCCAGGGACGCGCACCCCCTGGCCGAGCGCTACCTCAAACAGTGCGGCCAGCCGGGCTGAGCCGCCCCGTCAGTTCATCGACGGGTCGTCCGGATAGGTCGCCACCATCGCCAGCTCACTGCGCTGGCGCCTGAGCACCGCACGCCACAGCCGCTCCGGATCCGGCGAGGAGACGTCCCCCGGCTCGGACTCGACCACGTACCAGGCCCCTTCCCCCAGTTCGCTCTCCAGCTGGCCGGGGCCCCAGCCCGAGTAACCGGCGAAGATCCGCAGCGAGCCGAGCACCGAGGCGAGGAGCTCCGGCGGGGCCTCCAGGTCGACGAGGCCGATCGCGCCGTGCACCCGGCGAAAGCCGGTGGGGTCTCCCCTGCCCGGGCGCCGCCGGGAGGCGCCCGCCTCCTCGCCGGGGATCACCGCGACCCCGAGCGCCGAGTCCAGGGAGACGGGGCCGCCCTGGAAGACGACGCCGGGCGCGCCGGCCAGCTCGCCCCAGCCCTCCAGGATGTCGGCGACGTCCACCGGGGTCGGGCGGTTCAGGACCACGCCGAGCGAGCCCTCCTCGTCGTGGTCGAGGAGCAGCACCACCGCACGGTCGAAGTTCGGGTCCGCCAGGGCCGGTGTCGCCACGAGAAGCCGCCCTGTGAGCGAGGACACCTCGGTCATGAACCACATGATCCCGCATCTTCGCCCTGAGCGGGGAGGTAATGGCCGTACGTGAGCCAACGCAGTTCAGGGCGCATGAGCGCATCTGGAGCGCATATCCGCGGCGGTGACCCGGAGTGTCCAGTTCCGCACGGTTCGTGTTGTGGCGAACTCATGACGTGTTCTGCACGCCCTTGGCCTTACAGAAGGGGGGTACGCGGCCATTACGCTTGCCCTTTGGTCCCCCCGTCCATCCAATCGGAACGCGAGATTCATGACCGTCACCGGCATTGACGATGTACTGCTTGTCCACGGCGGCACCCCGCTGGAGGGCGAGATCCGTGTCCGCGGCGCGAAGAACCTCGTGCCCAAGGCCATGGTCGCCGCGCTGCTCGGCAGCGCTCCGAGCCGGCTGCGCAATGTCCCCGACATCCGGGACGTCCGCGTCGTACGCGGCCTGCTGCAGCTGCACGGCGTGACGGTCCGTCCCGGTGAGGAGCCGGGCGAGCTCATCATGGACCCGTCGCACGTCGAGAGTGCGAACGTGGCCGACATCGACGCCCACGCCGGCTCCTCGCGCATCCCGATCCTCTTCTGCGGCCCGCTCCTGCACCGCCTCGGGCACGCCTTCATCCCCGGCCTCGGCGGCTGCGACATCGGCGGCCGGCCCATCGACTTCCACTTCGAGGTGCTCCGCCAGTTCGGCGCGACCATCGAGAAGCGCGAGGGCGGCCAGTACCTGGAGGCCCCGCAGCGCCTGCGCGGCACCAAGATCCGCCTGCCGTACCCGTCCGTGGGCGCCACCGAGCAGGTCCTGCTCACCGCCGTGCTCGCCGAGGGTGTGACCGAGCTCTCGAACGCCGCGGTCGAGCCGGAGATCGAGGACCTGATCTGCGTCCTGCAGAAAATGGGCGCGATCATCGCCATGGACACCGACAGGACCATACGGATCACCGGTGTCGACAGCCTCGGCGGATACAACCACCACGCCCTCTCGGACCGCCTGGAGGCCGCCTCCTGGGCTTCCGCGGCCCTGGCGACCGAAGGCAACATCTACGTCCGCGGCGCCCAGCAGCGCTCGATGATGACGTTCCTGAACACCTACCGGAAGGTGGGCGGTGCCTTCGAGATCGACGACGAGGGCATCCGCTTCTGGCACCCGGGCGGCTCGCTGAACGCCATCGCCCTGGAGACGGACGTGCACCCGGGCTTCCAGACCGACTGGCAGCAGCCGCTGGTCGTCGCCCTGACGCAGGCCGCGGGCCTCTCCATCGTCCACGAGACGGTCTACGAGTCCCGTCTGGGCTTCACCTCCGCGCTCAACCAGATGGGCGCGCACATCCAGCTCTACCGCGAGTGCCTGGGCGGCTCCGACTGCCGCTTCGGCCAGCGCAACTTCCTGCACTCGGCGGTCGTCAGCGGCCCCACGAAGCTGCAGGGCGCCGATCTGGTCATCCCCGACCTGCGCGGCGGCTTCTCGTACCTCATCGCGGCCCTCGCGGCGCAGGGCACGTCCCGCGTCCACGGCATCGACCTGATCAACCGCGGTTACGAGAACTTCATGGAGAAGCTGGTCGAGCTCGGCGCGAAGGTCGAGCTCCCCGGCAAGGCGGCGCTCGGCTAGCCCGCACGCGGACATGACGAAGGGGCGGCCACCCGGTCCGGGTGGCCGCCCCTTCTGCGTACCAACGGAGCCTCACGGCCCCGAGCGGGTTACTTCCCCTTGGCCGCTTCCTTCAGCTTGGAACCAGCCGAAACCTTGACGCTGAAACCGGCCGGGATGTTGATCGGCTCGCCGGTCTGCGGGTTACGGGCGGTGCGAGCGGCACGGTGGGTGCGCTCGAAGGTCAGGAAGCCGGGGATGGTGACCTTCTCGTCGCCCTTGGCAACGATCTCGCCGACGGTCTCGGCGAACGCGGCCAGCACGGCGTCGGCGTCCTTGCGGGTCACCTCGGCGCGGTCGGCCAGCGCGGCCACCAGCTCACTGCGGTTCATGTTTGTACTCCCGTGTTCTTTTGCCGTTGAGGCGTGCCACGCGGCAGAGCCGCATGATGGGCACAGCGAAGACGATGCTGCCAGGGCCCTTGGACAGTGCCCGGACCCGGGTCTGACGTCAGACCCTCGCGCCCGATTACGCATCCTGCCCCCACCTGCGGCGGGAAAGCGAATCCGGCGCCCTTGGAGGTCACACGAAAAGCTTCCGCCGCCCCTCAAAAGAAGGGGCTGGAGGGGCTTGCTGCCAAGCCACCCTAGAGGGGCCCGTCGGGCCCGCGTCCGGCGACGCGCCGTGGCGCTAGGCCGTGGGACCCGTCACAGAGGCCCCCGCGGCCTTCGCCGCGGTGCGCACCGCACCGGCCACGGCGCCCGCGACCTTGTCGTTGAAGACGCTGGGGATGATGTAGTTCGGGTTCAGCTCGTCCTCCGCGACGACGTCCGCGAGGGCGCCCGCGGCGGCCAGCATCATCTCCGTGTTGACCGTGCGCGACTGGGCGTCGAGCAGGCCGCGGAAGACGCCGGGGAAGACCAGGACGTTGTTGATCTGGTTCGGGAAGTCCGAGCGTCCGGTGGCCACAACTGCCGCCGTCTGGCGGGCGATTGCGGGGTCGACCTCGGGGTCCGGGTTCGCGAGCGCGAACACGATGGCGCCGTCGGCCATGGCCGCGACGTCGTCGCCGTTCAGCACGTTCGGGGCCGACACGCCGATGAAGACGTCGGCGCCGACGACGGCCTCCTTGAGGGTGCCGGTGAGGCCCTCGGGGTTGGTGTTGTCGGCGATCCAGCGCAGCGGCGAGTCGGCGTCGTGGGACACCAGGTCCTCGCGGTCGGCGTGCACGACGCCGTGGATGTCGGCCACGACGGCGTTCTTGACGCCCGCGGCGAGCAGCAGCTTCAGGATGGCCGTGCCGGCCGCGCCGGCGCCGGACATGACCACGCGGACGTCCCCGATGCCCTTGCCCACCACGCGCAGGGCGTTGGTGAGGGCGGCCAGGACGACGATCGCGGTGCCGTGCTGGTCGTCGTGGAAGACGGGGATGTCGAGGGCCTCGCGCAGGCGGGCCTCGATCTCGAAGCAGCGGGGCGCGGAAATGTCCTCCAGGTTGATGCCCGCGAAGCCGGGGGCGATGGCCTTGACGATCTCGACGATGGCGTCGGTGTCCTGGGTGTCCAGGCAGATCGGCCAGGCGTCGATGCCCGCGAAGCGCTTGAAGAGGGCGGCCTTGCCCTCCATCACCGGCAGCGCGGCCTTCGGGCCGATGTTGCCGAGGCCGAGCACGGCCGAGCCGTCCGTTACGACCGCAACGGAATTGCGCTTGATGGTGAGGCGGCGGGCGTCCTCGGGGTTCTCGGCGATCGCCATGCAGACCCGGGCGACGCCCGGGGTGTAGATCATGGAGAGGTCGTCACGGTTCCTGATGGGGTGCTTGGACGCCATCTCGATCTTGCCGCCGAGGTGCATCAGGAACGTACGGTCGGAGACCTTGCCGAGGGTGACGCCCTCGATGGTGCGCAGCTGCTCGACGATCTCGTCGGCGTGCGTCGTGGAGGTCGCCGCGATCGTGACGTCGATCCGGAGCTTCTCGTGGCCGGATGCCGTGACGTCGAGGCCGGTCACCGAGCCTCCGTGGGACTCGACGGCCGTGGTGATCTGGGAGACCGCGGTGCCGCTCGCGGGCACCTCCAACCGGACCGTGTTCGAGTAGGAGACGCTGGGCGCCGTTGCCATGGCCGACTTCCTCTGCTTTCACCTTGTAGCTCTTGCCGTCCGATGGTCGCACCTACCACCGAGTACGTGGTAGTCGCCCCGGATTGAGAACGTTTTGTTCATCGGCCAGTGCGCTGCAGTTTCGGAAACTTGTTTCCACCATACGAGAAGTCACGGGAAACAGAAAGAGGCCCACGTCACTTGGTGACGTGGGCCTCTTCAACGTTCATGACACCGACCCGCCATGCTCGCCTCGCGGCAAGTGGTCGCTCGTAGCGACGAAGGTTGGGCCCGGGGGCTTGGATCGAGCCGGTGCCACATCCAAGGTAACAAACGATCCCCGTAAGGCAATTCCCGTCTCACCGAGCAAAAGTGTTCAGTCCCGGAGCAGGTCCGGCACCCCGTCCGCGTCCGGCTCGTCGCGCTCGCCCGACAGGACCGTGAGCTGCTGGGTCGCGCGCGTCAGCGCCACGTACAGGACACGCAGGCCGGCCGGGGACTCGTCCGCGATCTCCGCGGGCGAGACGACGAGCGTCGCGTCGTACTCCAGGCCCTTGGCCTCCAGGCTGCCGAGCGCCACCACGCGCTCCCCGAGCCCCGCGAGCCAGCGGGCCGCCTGCTCGCGGCGGTTCATCGCCACGACGACGCCGACCGTGCCGTCGACCCGCTCCAGGAGCCGCGCCGCCTCCTCGCGCACCGACGCGGCGAGGTCCTTGTCCCGTACGACCGAGAAGCGGGGCTCCACGCCGGTGGAGCGGACCGCCGACGGGGACTCCGCGCCCGGCATCGCCAGGGCGAGGACCTTCGCGGCCAGCTCCGCGATCTCGGCGGGGTTGCGGTAGTTGACGGTGAGCGTGAAGCGGCGGCGCGGGCGGGTGCCGAGGGCCTCGTCGCGGGCCTCGGCCGCCTCGTCCGGGTCGGACCAGGAGGACTGGGCCGGGTCGCCGACCACGGTCCAGGTGGCGTGCCGGCCGCGGCGGCCGACCATGCGCCACTGCATGGGGGTGAGGTCCTGGGCCTCGTCGACGATGACGTGGGCGTACTCGGTGCGCTCCGCCGCGAGGCGTTCGGCGCGCTCGCGCTGGGACTCCTCGCGCTGCGGCATCAGCTCCTCCAGGCCGGTGAGCAGGTCGAGGGGGTCGAGTTCCCGCTTCTTCTTGGGGCGGTGCGGCGTGCCGAGGATCGCCTGGAGCTCGTCGAGGAGCGCCACGTCGTGCACGGACAGGTTCTCGCGCCGCAGCGAGCGGGCGACCTTGCGGACCTCACCGGGGTTCAGGACGCGGCGGGCCCAGCGGCCCAGGCGCTTCTCGTCGCCCATCGCCGTGAGGACGGCGCGGGGCGTCAGCTCCGGCCACCAGGCGTCGAGGAAGTGGATGAAGTCGTCCTCGGAGGTGATGTCGTCGTCGAAGGAGGAGCGGAGCTCGGCGGCGAGCTCCGGGTCCGTGTGGCGGCCCGCCGCGCCCGACTGGGACCACAGGGCGTCCAGGAGGAGCTTCCTCGCGCGCGGGCGCAGGAGGTTGACGGGGGCGGTGCCGCCGAGGGCGTTGCGGCGGATGCGGTTCAGCTGGTCGGCGTCCAGTTCGAGACGGCGGCCGAAGGCGACGACGCGGAGGCGGGTGGGGGTTGCCTGGGGCTGTGCGGACTCCTCGGCCTCCTCGCCGAAGGACAGCTGCCCCTGCCGCGGGGCGGGGAGGGGGGAGGCCACCCCTTCCAGCGCTCCCCTCGCCGCCTTGCGGAGCACCTTCAGCATCCGCGACGAGCCCTTGACCCGTGCCACCGCCGGGCTGTCGTACTCCGTCGCCTCCACCCCGTCCACCAGGGAGCCGACCGCGCGGATCGCGACCTGGCCCTCCTCGCCGAGGGAGGGCAGGACGCCCTCGGTGTAGGCGACCAGGAGCGGGGTCGGGGAGACGATGAGGATGCCGCCCGCGTACCGGCGGCGGTCCTGGTAGAGGAGGTAGGCCGCACGGTGCAGCGCCACCGCCGTCTTGCCGGTGCCGGGGCCGCCTTCCACGTACGTCACCGAGGCGGCGGGCGCGCGGATCACCATGTCCTGCTCGGCCTGGATCGACGCCACGATGTCCCGCATCGAGTGGCTGCGGGCCTGGCCGAGCGCGGCCATCAGGGCGCCGTCGCCGATCACCGGCAGCGCCTCGCCGTCGAGGTAGGCGGTGAGCTCCGGGCGCATCAGGTCGTCCTCGACGCCGAGGACCTTGCGGCCCTTGGAGCGGATGACGCGGCGGCGCACGACCCGGCCCGGGTCGACCGGGGTCGAGCGGTAGAAGGGCGCGGCGGCGGGCGCGCGCCAGTCGATGACCAGCGGGGAGTAGTCCGCGTCGAGGACGCCGATGCGGCCGATGTGCAGGGTCTCCGCGATGTCCGCGTGCTTGCCGCTCTCGTCCTCGCGGACCGCGCCCTCCGCGGGCTCGACCGCCGTGTACGCGCCGTCGGGACCCTTCTTGCCGTCCTTGCCCCGGAGCAGGTCGATGCGGCCGAAGAGGAAGTCCTCGAACTCGTTGTTGAGCCGGTTCAGATGGACGCCGGCGCGGAAGACCTGCGCGTCGCGCTCGGCGAGCGCGCCGGGCGTACCGACCTGGGAGCGCTTGGCCGCGTCGTTCATCAGGAACTCGGCCTCGTGGATCTTCTCCTCGAGGCGTCGGTAGACCTGGTCGAGATGTTCCTGTTCGACGCTGATCTCGCGGTCGCGTACGTCGGCCACCGAGGCCCCTTTCACACCGTGCTGCTGCCCGTACCGAGCAGCCGTCCACCTTAGGCGAAAGGGGCCCCCGCTGTGCACTTGTCGTGCGCTTGTTGTGCGCTACACGTCGACCTTGACCAGGCGCTCGCCCTCGAACGTCGTCACCTCGAAGTGATCGATGTCGTTGCGGTCCATCGCGGCGCCCCCGTGGACGTACAGCGGACTGCGCGCCCATTTGTTCGGGCTGTCCTTGATGCCGTACCCCCACTTGGGCACCGACCAGGTGCTGACCGTCTCCTTGCTGCCGTCCTTGCCGACGGCGATCAGGGAGCACTTGAGCGGGCCCTTGACGTTCTTCAGCTCCAGGACGGTGTGGGTGCCCCAGGCCTTGCTCTCCGTGCCGACCGTGGCGCTGACCTTCGTCGCCGGGTCCGTGGCCTTCGACTTCTCCTCCATGTGATGGAAGAAGGCGTCCTCGGCCGGGCTGGAGGGGTGCGGGTCGGCCGCCACCTCCTTGGAGCCGCCGTCGTCGGTCACCGCGAGGACCGTGATCGGGCCGCCGATGATCAGGGCGGCCGCCGCCGCGACCAGGTACAGGCCGCGCCTGCGCTTCTGCTCCCGCTCGACCGACACCTCGTCCACGAGGCGCTCGGCGAGCCGGGGGCTCGGCCGGGCCGTGAGCTGTTCGCCGATCTCGGGGACACCGCCCGGACCCGGCAGGTCCGCGAGGGCGGCCAGCATCGGCTCCATGCCGGAGAACTCGTCCAGCTGGTGCTGGCAGATCCCGCACACCGCGAGGTGTTCCTCGAACCGGGTGGCCTCCGCGTCGTCCAGGATGCCGAGGGCGTACGCGCCGACGGTCTCGTGGATGGTGTCGTCGTCCTGCCGCGCGCCATGGCGGCCGTAGGACTCGGTCATGCCGTCACCCCCCGCTCCTCGAGCGCCAGCTTCATCGAGCGAAGCGCGTAGAACACCCGCGAACGGACCGTGCCGCTGGGGATGCCGAGGGCCTCTGCCGCCTCGTTGACCGTACGCCCTTTGAAGTAGGTCTCCACAAGTACCTCCCGGTGCGCGGGAGTCAGGTCCTCCAGCGCGTCCGAGAGCGTCATCAGCCACAGTGCCTTGTCTATCTCGTCCTCCGCGGGGATGACCTCCAGCGGCGACGGATCGACCTCCTGCGGCCGGGCCTGCCGGCTGCGGTGGCCGTCGATGACGATGCGCCGGGCGACCGTCACCAGCCAGGGGCGTACCGAACCGGTCGCCCGGTTGAGCTGACCGGCGTTCTTCCAGGCACGGATGAGCGTTTCCTGTACGACATCTTCGGCGCGCTGGCGGTCTCCCGCCACCAGGCGGAGCACATAGGCGAGAAGCGGACCCGCGTGCTCGCGGTAGAGCGCGCGGATCAACTCCTCGTCCGGGCCCGGTGGTTGACCGAGGCGATGTCGAGGCGGCTGCGGGCGTTCATCGGCCACGGCGGAATCCTTGCGCACGCGCACCTCCGTTGTCCGCGCTTCGGCGGGTCTCATGCCGGAGGTACGTAGGCGGGGCGGGCGGTGTTCAACGCGGGGGCGGTTCGCGGGTACGTTCGTCCGTCCCCGCAGGTACGTTCCTCCGTCCCCGCAGGTACGTTCCTTCGCTCAGGTCCGGGAGAGCGCGGCCCTGCGGCGGTGCCTCGCCACCCGCTCGCGGTTGCCGCACACCTCGCTGGAGCACCAGCGGCGGCGCCGCCCGCGGGACGTGTCGAGGTACACGATCGGGCAGCTGTCGCCCTCGCACTGGCGGAGCAGGGCGCGCGCCACGGGGTCGGTGAGCAGGTCGACGGCGTCCCTGGCGACGGCGGCGACGAGCGCCGCGCAGCCCGGGTCGCCGCGCAGGGTGCGCACCAGGGTGCCGTCGGTGCCGCGCACCGCGCACGGGGCCGGGGGCGCCGCGGCGGCGGCCAGCGCGTTGACGCGGTCGAGGGCGGCGACGGCGTCGGCGGGGCGGCCCTCGATCTCGCCGCGTACCAACTGGGCTATGTGGCCGCGCAGTTCACGGAATCCGGCAAGCCAGGGAGGGCCCACCCCCGGCAGCCGCGCACCCGCGGGGACGAGGCCGGCACCGGCGAGCCAGGCGCGCAGCCTCTCCACGGAGTCGAGCCGTTCCACGGGGTGGTTCGTCGCCACGAGGTCCAGGCAGATCCGCCCGGAGTCGAATCGCAGCTCGTACGGAGCCGGGGCCGCGCCCAACGCCATGCGCCTGTCACCGCCTTGGGGGTCACCGGTGAGTGAGTGCCGTTGCGTACCCCTACAGTGCCCTTCTGCCGCCGGGTCCGGAACCCCTCCCACCGGGAGAGACGGTCACGTACGGGGGTGCGAGGTGGAGCCATGACCGCGGGGCGGCCATGCCGGTTGACTCCTACCCATGACAGGCGAGTTGACGCAGTGACAGGTGACGGGCAGTCAGGGCCAGTGGTTCCTGTGCTCCTTCGGGGGCGCCGTCATGCCGGGCTCGCCCGCAGCGACGGCCACGTCTGCGCCGAGGCCGTGCGGCACATCGACGGCGCGTCGCCTCAGTCCCCGTACTTCGCCTCCGCCGACGGGTCGATCGCGAGGCGGTAGCCGCGCTTGACCACCGTCTGGATCAGCTTGGGCGCGCCGAGTGCCGTGCGCAGGCGGGCCATCGCCGTCTCCACCGCGTGCTCGTCGCGGCCCGCGCCGGGCAGCGCGCGCAGCAGTTCGGCGCGGGCCACCACCCAGCCGGGGCGGCGGGCCAGGGCCCGCAGGAGCGCCATGCCGGCGGGCGGCACGGCCCGCAGTTCGTCGTCGACCAGGACGGCGTGGCCGCGGATCTCCACACGGCGCCCGGCGATGGGCAACGCCCGTGCGCGGGACGGCAGTTCCTGGCAGAGCACCTGGACGAGCGGGCCGAGGCGGAACCGCTCCGGCTGCACGGTGTCCACGCCGAGCGACTGCAGCGGCAGCGCGGTGACGGGCCCCACGCAGGCGGGCAGCACGTCGTGGCGCAGGGCGGCGATGACCTCCGCGCTCATGCCCCTCTCCTCGGCCCTGGCGAGGAGGGACGCGGCGGCGGGGGCGCTGGTGAACGTCAGCGCGTCGACGCTCCGCCCGACCGTCGCGTCGAGCAGCCGGTCCACGGGCGCGAGGTCCTCCGGCGGAAGCCACCGGTAGACGGGCACCACGACGACCTCCGCTCCCCCGGCCCGCAGAGCCTCGACGAAGCCGGGCAGCGGCTCCCCGTGCAGCTGCAGCGCGACGCGCCGCCCCGCGACACCCTCGCCGAGCAGCCGGTCGAGGACCTCCGCCATGGACTCGGAGGAGGGCGACCACTCCTCGGTGAGCCCCGCGGCGCGCACGGCACCCTTCACCTTCGGGCCACGGGCGAGCAGTTCGACGTCGCGCAGGCAGCGGAGCAGGTCCTCGCCGTGCCCCCAGCCGTCGGCGGCCGCGATCCAGCCGCGGAAGCCGATGGCGGTGGTGGCGACCACGACGTCCGGGGCGTGGTCGATCAACTCCTTTGTCGCGGCGAGGAGTTCGCTGTCGTCGGCGAGCGGCACGATGCGCAGCGCGGGCGCGTGCAGCACGGTCGCGCCGCGCCGCTGCAGCAGCGCGCCGAGCTCGTCGGCGCGCCGGGCCGCGGTCACGCCGACGGTGAATCCGGCGAGGGGGCCGTGCGCCGCTGCCGCCGTCGGGGCCTGCGTGGGAGTGGCGTTCATGGATCTGTCCCCGTCTCGTACCGCTCTTCGTGTCCGCTCTTCGTGTCCGCTCTTCTCGTCCCGCTCCTGACCTGATGGGCGGCGGACGACCGAGCCTGTCAACGGCGCGTGACAGACCCGGATCATCCCGATGTCCGCCGTGTTACGTCGGACCTCACACCTCGGCGTAGCTGAGCTGCGGCTTCTCCTGCGGGTCCGCCCCGGGAGCGGTACGCGGGGCGGACTGCCCGCGAAGGTATACGGCCCAGGTCACGGCCGAGCACACCGCGTAGAAGGCGAGGAAGGAGACGAACGCCCCGGTCCCCGACCCGACCGTCTGGAAGGACTGCCGCAGCGCGAGGTTGATGCCGAGCCCGCCGAGCGCGCCGACGGCCCCGATGAGCCCCATGGCGGCCCCGGAGAGCCGCCGCCCGTACGCCGCGGCCGCCTCCCCCGCCAGCCCCTTCGCCTCGGCCTTCGCCTGGAAGATGCCGGGGATCATCTTGTACGTGGATCCGTTGCCGAGCCCGGTGAGCACGAACAGGGCGATGAAGGCGCAGACGAACAGCGGCAACGACTCCCGCACGGAGGCGGCCACGACGACGCCGGTCGCGGCGCCCATCCCGGCGAAGTTCCACAGCGTGATGCGCGCCCCGCCGAACCGGTCGGCGAGCCGTCCGCCCACGGGCCGGATCAGCGAGCCGAGCAGCGGGCCGATGAAGGTGAGCTGGGCGGCCTCCAGCGGGGTCCTGCCGAACTGCGTCTGCAGGACGAGCCCGAAGGCGAAGCTGTACCCGATGAACGACCCGAACGTCCCCACGTACAGAAGGGACATGATCCAGGTGTGCGGGTCCCGCACGGCGGCCTTCACCGCCCCCGTGTCGTTGCGCACGGACGAGATGCTGTCCATGTAGCGGGCGGCGCAGAGCGCGGACACGACGACGAGGGGGATGTAGATCCCGAGCACGGCCCGCGGCCCGCCGCCCGCGCCGATGACGGCGAGCCCGACGAGCTGCACCACCGGCACCCCGATGTTGCCGCCCCCCGCGTTGAGCCCGAGGGCCCACCCCTTCCGCTTCAGCGGGAAGAAGGAGTTGATGTTGGTCATGCTGGACGCGAAGTTGCCCCCGCCGACGCCGGTGAGCAGGGCGCACAGCATGAAGGTGGAGTACGAGGTCCCCGGCTCCATGGCGACGAAGGCGGCGACGGTGGGCAGCAGCAGGAGGGAGGCGGCGATGACGGTCCAGTTGCGCCCCCCGAACCGGGCGACGGCGAACGTGTAGGGCACCCGCACGACGGCCCCCACGAGGGTCGCCATCGACACCAGGAAGAACTTCCCCGCCGCGTCGATCCCGTACTCGGGTCCCATGAACAGGACCATGACGGACCACAGGCTCCACACGGAGAACCCGATGTGCTCGGAGAGCACCGAGAACACCAGATTCCGCCGGGCGACCCGCTCCCCTCCCTCCTCCTTCCAGAACCTCTCGTCCTCCGGCTCCCACCGCTCGATCCACATCACACGCCTCCACGGAGTAGTCGCCACGCAACGGCCGACGCTCCAGAAGGTAGGGAGACCGCATTTCAGCCCTGTGGCCCACGGTGACCGACGGGGAACGTTGCTCTCACTCGGGGTGGGGCGGGGTGGTGAGGGACGGGGAGGGGGTGCGGGCTTACGGGAAAAGGCGCGTACGCCCGACAGTTCCCTTCGGGCCATTGCCGACCGGTGCGGGCACCTCCTCCACCGGTCAGACCTCCCACTCCCGCACCTTGCTTCGGATCCGGCCCTCGACCAGGCTCTCGGCTACCGGTTGACGGACTGGATCTCCTCGACTTCGACCTGCTGGTCCGCGCCGAACTGCCCGTCGGGGAGGCGTCCTCCCTCGCCGGTCGTGCTGGTCCAACTGATCTTCCAGGTCACGGTGGCCTGAAGATTGTACGAGCCGTCGCCGGACGACCGCAGGTACCTCACGCCGCACGGCGGCGCCGTGTCCGCGGGCGTGCCCTTCGCGCGAGGCGTGCCGATCTTCCCGTCCTCGATGGGGCATTCACCCGAGGCGGGGTAGGTCTCGGCGTCGTCCGTCCCCGGATCGATCGTGAGAGCCACCGGCTCGGCCGTCGTGGTCGCGGAAAGCCCCGAGCCCGGAATGCCCGCCGTGACGGACACCTTCTTGAACTTCGCCTCGTCCAGCCACACCCAGGTCGGGAGATTGACCTTCGTCGTGCCTGCGGGTGCCATGGCGATCTCCGTTCCGGGCACGGGGAGTTCGTCGTAGGCGTACTCGGCGAGGATCTGCGGCGTCACCGCGAGGGGTTCCTTGGGCGTCTCACCGGTGTCGACCCAGAAGGGCTGCTTGTCGCAGGCGCTGGCCTCCGGATCGTCCTTGCGGTTCGGATTGACCGCCGCCGCCCAGAACATCCCCTTGCCCTGCTTGTCGAGGTTGTAGTTCTTGTACGGCTTGCCCTCCTTGTAGCGGCTGTCGAGAAAATCACCGACGAACTCCCCGACACCGTCGAAGAGCGGGACTCCGTCACCGAAACCTCGCCACGACTTGACGGTCTCCTCGATCTCCTTGGGCGAGAACGCCGGTTCGTACCAGCAGGCCGGTGGGTTCCAATTGCTGTCCGCCGAGGAGAGGTTGCCCGTTCGCGCGGATCCCGTTTCGCCACTGACGGACGTCTGCACCTTCGTCTCGACGGTGATGGTGCGGCCGCTCTTGCTGCCCTTGGCCTCCTTGGTGGGGCCTGTGGTATTCGTCCGGTCCGCCCATGCCACCGGCACCGTCGAGGCGGTGAACAGCAGGGCTGCGCAGGCAGCCAGAGCGACGCGCCTGTTCGTCACGGCCGGCAGGCCTCGCTCCCACGCTCCGAGGAACTCTTGGTGACCTGCCACACTCCCTTGGAGTTCTTCCGGAGCCGGTCGTTGTAGAAGACGTAGGAGTCCTTCGTGGCCTTTGTGACGTTCGTCTTCTGCGTCTTACGGTCCTTCGTGTAGCCCTTGGACTCGTCGGCGCAGTACGTGAGCCCGGCCGAACCATCCTTGGCGAAGGTGACCTTGCGGTCGTAGTAACGGACCGTGCCGGTCACCGTCGTGCCGTCCTTGATGAACCCACTGACCCATTCGACCGTTCCGAGCAGGGCCGAGTCCTTGCTGTAGAACCGGACGGCCTCCGACTTAGGGTCCTGCTTCTCGATCGCCTCGTCGATGGCGCGCAGGTACTCCGCGTTGTCGTGCAGCACCGCGTCCGTCTTCGCCTCACCCGTCTTCTCGGGCGTGAAGACGAGTTCATCGCCCTCCGGCAAGGTGACCTCGGGCCGGTCGATGCCGTCGGCCGGCGCATGGGGCGACGGAGACTTCTTCGCCCCGTCGCCCGAGTCCGCACCCGCGATCTTGTCGTTGCCCTTGGACTCGCCGTCACCCCCTCCGCACGCGGAGAGCGAGAGGACCGCCGCAGCAGTCAGAGTGGCCGCTGCGAGCAGCGCGGGTCGGCGGTTCACTGTCAGCTCCTGATGGGACGAGAGTTCTCTGGAGTGAACCAAGCTATCGATGAGAGAAAAGCGGGGCCAGGTCGAGTCCTGCCCCGCACCGGGCATATACAGACATAGCAGCCCCATACTCCCGCCATTGGTGGAAGTTGATCGCCAAGTGAAGCCCAATGATCACTGAGTGCCACGGTTTGGCGGCCCCCGACTCCCGCCCCACACCCACGCGATAGCAACGCCTGCTTCAGCCCAGATGCGTGTCCCCCAGCGACACCAGCAGCACCCGCAGCGCCCTGTCGACGGCGGTGCGGTCCTGGGGGGTCAGGGCCGACAGCATGCGTTCCTCGTTGGCGATGTGTTCGACGACCACGCGGTCGACCAGGTCGAGGCCGGCCTCCGTGAGGCAGACGCGGATGGCCCGGCGGTCGGCGGGGTCGGGGCGGCGTTCGATCAGGCCCTTGCGCTCCAGCTTGTCGAGGCGGTTGGTGATGGCGCCCGAGGTCACCATGGCGGACTTGAGGAGGCCTCCCGCAGTCAGTTCGTGCGGGGCACCGACTCGGCGCAGCGTGGCGAGGACGTCGAACTCGGCGAACTCCAGGCCGAATTCGGTGAAGACCCGCTTCATGCCCTTGCTCAGCAGGTGGTCCGCCCGCTTGATGCGGCCGACCAGGGCCATCGCGTCCAGGTGTGCGAGGTCCAGGTCGGGGCGCTCGCGGCGCCACTGACCGCGGAGCTCGTCGATGGCGTCGGTGGTGTCGGTGGCGCCGGTGGCGCCGGTGGCGCCGGTGGCGCCGGTGGCGCCGGTGGCGCCGGTGGCGCCGGTGGTGCCGGTGGTGCCGGTGGCGTCCGCGATGTCTGCGGGCTTCGTGGCGTGTGCGGCGCCCACCACGCACACGGCGTCCTCCGCACCCACGCCGGGCCGCTCCGCCGTCCCCTGTTCAGCCATTACTGCACCTCTTCCCTCATGGAGCCAGATATCTCAACGTTCAGATACTTGACGTTCGCAGACCTGGGGTCCATATTTATCTCAACGTTGAGAATAACAGCGTTCAGGGGAACAGCGAGGGGAAGCGTCATGTCCGTCAGCAGGAGCACCACCGCACACCGCCCGGCCGCGGCCGATGCCGCCCGGAGCCACCCGGCTCCGGCGCCCCGCACCTCGGCCAAGGCCGCCGCGGGCATCGCCGCCATCGCCGCCATCGGTCCCGCGACCTGGGGCACCACCTACGTCACGACCACCGAACTCCTGCCCCCCGACCGGCCGTTGCTCGCCGCCGCACTCCGCGCGCTGCCCGCCGGGCTCATCCTGCTCGCCCTCACCCGGCGCCTGCCGAGCGGCGACTGGTGGTGGAAGGCGGCCGTGCTCGGCATCCTCAACTTCGGCGCGTTCTTCCCGCTCCTCTTCTTCGGCGCCTACCACCTGCCCGGCGGCGTCGCCTCGACGATCAGCGCCGTCATGCCGCTGCTCGTCGCGGGCTTCGGCATCGGCGTCCTGAAGGTGCGGCCCACCCGCCGCACGCTGCTCGCGGGCCTCGTCGGAGTCGCCGGCGTCGGCCTGCTGGTCCTGCGCGGCGACGCCGCGGTCGACACCGCGGGAATCGTGGCCATGCTGGTGGCCACGACGCTGATGGCTCTCGCCGTGGTCCTCAGCAAGCGGTGGGGACGACCGGAAGGGGTCTCCCTGCTCGCCTTCACGGGGTGGCAACTGACCGTCGGCGGACTGGTGCTGGCCCCCGTCGCGCTCACCGCCGAGGGCCTGCCGGACCACTTCACCGGCGCCAACCTCGCCGGGTACGCCTACCTCGGCATCATCGGCACGGCCCTCGCGTACGCCCTGTGGTTCCGCGGCATCGAGCGCCTGCCCGCCTCCTCGGTCTCCTTCCTCGGCCTGACCAACCCGGTCGTCGCCACGCTCGCCGGCCTGCTGCTCCTCGGCCAGACCCTGACCGCGTGGCAGGTCGGCGGACTGGTCCTGGTGGTGGGAAGCGTCGTGCTCGGCCAGACCCGCGCTCCCCGGGCACCCCGCGCCTGAGCCGCGCCACACCCGCCGAACCCGCCGCCCAACACCCCTGGAGGAGCAGACCCCATGCGCGTCACCGTCTTCGGAGCGGCAGGGAACACCGGCCGCCGCGTCGTCGCCGAGGCCCTATCCCGCGGCCACGAGGTCACCGCCGTGGTCCGGGACCCCGCCCGCTTCACCGAGCTGCACCCCGGCGCCACGCACCGCGCCGGGGACGCCGAAGACCCCGACGACGTGGCGGAGTCGAGCGTCGGCCAGGACCTGGTCGTCAACGCCACCAGACCGGCCCCCGGCCGCGAGGACGACCACCCCGCCATCATCAGGTCACTGCTGGCGGGCCTGGCGGGAACGGGCGTCCGCCTCCTGATCGTCGGCGGCGCGGGCAGCCTGACGGTCCCGGGCACGGAGGGCGTCCTCGCGATCGACGACCCGCGGTACGTCCCGGCGGCCTGGCGCCACATGGCGGCGGCGTCCAACGCCCAGTACGACGCGGTCCGCACGGCGGACACGGACGTGGACTGGACCTACCTGAGCCCCGCGGCCCTCTTCGAACCGGGCGTACGCACCGGCACGTTCCGCCTGTCCGAGGACGAGCTCCTGGTGGACGAGGCAGGCGACTCGTCCCTCTCGACGGAGGACTTCGCGGTGGCGCTCCTGGACGAGGCGGAAACCCCCGCCCACCACCGCGGCCGCTTCGCGGTCGGGTACTGACGCCCCTCGAAGCCCTCCCCGAAGCGACCTACTTCGCCGCGAACTTCCAGATCACCGGGTCGGCGTCGTCCTTCTCCGCCCAGTGGACCTCCAGGGACTTCGAGCCCGCGGGGATCAGGTAGGTCTCGCAGAGGACGTGGCTCTCGCCCTTCTTCCAGCCCTCCAGGTCCAGCTTGT
This sequence comes from Streptomyces sp. NPDC025651, assembly GCF_055558735.1. NCBI lineage: Bacteria > Bacillati > Actinomycetota > Actinomycetes > Kitasatosporales > Streptomycetaceae > Streptomyces > Streptomyces sp. NPDC025651. The sequence continues at coordinate 110,201 of NZ_JBVHLZ010000001.1, read as the reverse complement.
CCTCGCAGCCCGGGGCGTCCTCGGCGGCGCCGATGAGGAGGCCGCCGCGGGTGCCGTCCGCGTAGATCTCCGTGGTGTCCGGGGCGTCGGGGGTGTCCGTCAGCGGGGCGCCGCCCTTGTGGGTGTACTTCACGTGGGCGGTGGCGGCGACCAGGCCCTTGGCCCGCTTCGGGTCCGAGACCAGCTTCTTGGTCTCGGCCTCCGTGCCCACGTCGATCTTCTGGGCGGCGACTTCGTACGTGACGGTCGCGTCGCCCTCCTTCACCTTGCCCGTGGTTCCCTCGCCGGCCTTCAGCGCGGCGGGCGCCTTCGGCTTGGCCTGGGAGTTGGCGGAGTCACCCTTCGGCTTGTCCTCCGACTTCTTGTCGTCACCGCCGCCGCAGGCGGTCAGCGCGAGGGCGAGCACGGCGACGGGCGCGGCCGCGCGCAGCGCGGTCTTCCTGAAAAGCAAAGCGATCTCCTGGCAGAAGTGGGCCTGCCGCCCGGCGGGCACGAGGCCCTCGACGCGCGGCAGCAAGAGCCGTCAGCTTAGGAGCCGGTCACAGGGGGCGTCGAGATCGTTACGCCCCCTTGACGCCACCGCGTTGGCGAATGCAATGTCCTACGTACGGAGATCACCAGAGTCACCCCGCGAGGCCGCCCTCGGCCCCGGGAAGTCCGTTCGTTCGCTGCAGCGAATAGCGGATGCCGTGCAGGCGGCGGCTGTTGCGTTCACGCGCCGCTCAACCGCCTGATTTACAGCCGCATTTCAGTTCATTGCGGGTGCGTACTCGTACGTAACAGTCGCGCAACGCATTGGGCTGGTCACCGGAACCCCGGCGACCAGCCCTCTTCACTGCCAACCCTCCGTCAAGAACGGCTCCGCCGTCGCCCCTCCGCCGTCGCCCCGTTGGGCCACAGCCTCGGCCGCCGCTTCGCCGCCAGGTCCTCGACCCAGCCCACGGCCACCACCATCAGACCGATCAACGGCCAGACCAGGACGGTCATCCACAGCATGTACGTCGTGTCCAGGGCCGAGCTCCAGCGCTCGTCCTCCATGAACGGCAGGTCGTACGCCATGTCGATGATCGGCACCGTCGCCATGATCAGGAGGTTGTGCCAGAGGTAGATCGTGACGGCCCTGTTGTTGGAGAGCGTCACCAGCTTGTCCCACTTCGCGAGCCTGCCCGGCAGCTCCTGCCACGACGGGGAGTACGTGAGCAGGATGACGACGAAGCCGAACGACCAGGCCGCCTGGGCCAGCGGGATGTCGTTCAGGTCCCAGCCGTCCGGGCCCAGATGGCCCGAGGCCCACCACAGCCCAAAGGCCATGATCAGGGCCGAGACCGACACCGCGAGGTAGCGCGGGACCTGCGCGAGCAGACCCTCCTGGTGCGCGAAGCCGAGGACCCAGCAGCTGCCGTACACCGCGAAGTCCGAGATCGCGTTGCCCGTCTCGCCGGGGATCGTGACCACGCCCGTGCCGACCACCGCGGTCAGCGCAAGCGGCGCGAACAGCGTCGCCCACGGCACCTTGCGGAACGCCCACAGCAGGAGCGGCGACGCGATGACGAACCACAGGTACGCGCGGATGTACCAGAGCGGGCCCGCCGCCTGCGCGGGCCAGGTGTCCTCCAGGAGGCCCGCCTTGTCGCCCAGGTGCCAGGGGAAGGGCGGCGCCCCCACCGGGAACACGTAGTTGACCATGCTCAGCAGGCCCCAGGTGCCCCCGTGGTCGGGGTCCTCGGAGACGTTCCAGCCGCCGGCGAAGAGCAGGAAGAGCGCGGCCGCGCTGAACACCCACATGGGCGGGAGGAGTCGGCGTACGCGCCCCTTGATGACGCCCCATGCCGGACGCTTCAGCGAGCGCGCCATCAGCGAACCCGCCAGCGCGAACATCACGCCCATGGAGGGGAACACGATCGTCAGCCACGCCCAGCCGAACAGGTGGTACACGACGACACGGACGAGCGCGAGCGAGCGCAGCAGGTCCAGGTAACGGTCCCTGCCCGGCGGCTTCTTGGGAGCCGCGGCCCGGCCCGCGAAGGCTCCGGGAGCTCCCGCGGGCGGCGCGGGCACCTGCGGCAGCGGCCGCGTCCCACCGGGTACGTGACTGTGGCTCATGCGACGGGCCTCCGATCGTGGCCGCCCGTTCGCTGTCGCGGGATGGCACCGGGCGCCTCCACCACTCCCGTGCGCCGGAGCTTCTGCCAGCGCAGGCGGCCTCCGGTGAGAGCGGTGATCCAGGACTGCAGCAGCACGACGTACATCAGCTGCCGGTAGAGGATCTGCTGGAGGGGCAGCGAGATGAGGTGGGTCATGCGTTCACGGTCCAGGCGGAAGGCGTACGCCGCGCAGACCGCCTGCACGGCGAGCACGCCGAGCCAGGCGGCGATGGTCTTCTGGGTGGGGCCGAAGACCAGGCCGTAGAGGAGGAAGACGTCGATGAGGGGCGCGAGCAGCGGGGCGAGCACCATGAAGAGCGAGACCAGCGGGAGTCCGACGCGGCCGAAGCGGCCCGACGGGCCCTTCTCGACGACCGCGCGGCGGTGCTTCCAGATCGCCTGCATCGTGCCGTACGACCAGCGGTAGCGCTGGGACCAGAGCTGCTGCACCGACTCCGGGGCCTCGGTCCAGGCGCGGGCCTTCTCCGCGTAGACGACGTGCCAGCCGTCGCGGTGCAGGGCCATGGTGATGTCGGTGTCCTCGGCGAGCGTGTCGTCGCTCATGCCGCCGACGCGCTCCAGGGCCGAGCGCCGGAAGGCACCGACCGCGCCGGGGATGGTCGGCATGCAGCGCAGCATGTCGTACATCCGGCGGTCGAGGTTGAAGCCCATCACGTACTCGATGTGCTGCCAGGCGCCGATCAGCGAGTCCCTGTTGCCGACCTTCGCGTTGCCCGCGACGGCGCCCACGCGCGGGTCCCCGAAGGGCTGCACGAGTTCGCGGACGGTGGACTGCTCGAAGACCGTGTCGCCGTCCATCATCACGATGAGGTCGAAGCGGGCGTTGGCGATGCCCCTGTTGAGCGCCGCGGGCTTGCCCGCGTTCTGCTGGCGCACCACGCGTACGTTCGGCAGGCGCAGGCCCTCGACGATGCGCGCCGTGCCGTCCGAGGAGCCGTCGTCGATGACGACGACCTCGATGGGATGGTCGCTCGCCATCAGTGAACGGACGGTCGCCTCGATGCACTTGGCTTCGTTGTAGGCGGGGACGAGGACCGAGACCGGCTCGGTGATCTGCGGGCCCCAGCGGAAGTTCCGCCGCCGCACCCGGCGGGCGTGCACCGCGGAGAGCAGCAGCATCAGGCCGAAGCGGGTGAAGACGAGGACGCCGATGACGGCGAGTGCCACGACGAGGCCGTCGGTGATGTGCTCGGAGGCGCCGACCAGGAAGACCCAGGCCTTGCCCTTCCACAGCTCGACGCCGGTGACCTTCGTGTGCGCGCTGGGGGCGTCCAGGGCCTCGGTGAGGTTGCCGAACTCGTATCCCTGCTTCTGCAGTTCGGGCAGGAAGCGGTCGAGCGCGGCGACGGTCTGGGAGCGGTCGCCGCCGGAGTCGTGCATGAGGACGATGGCGCCCTCGCCGCCCTTGGGCGTGGCGCGGCGGATGATCTCGTCGACGCCGGGACGCTTCCAGTCCTCGCTGTCGGTGTTGTTGACGACGGTGAGGTAGCCGCGGCTGCCGATGTACTTGGTCACCGGGTAGGACTTGTCGTCCATGGCGTCGGCGAAGGAGGAGTACGGCGGCCGGAAGAGCGAGGTCCTGATCCCGGCCGCGCCGGCGAGCGCGAGCTGGTTCTGCGAGAGCTCCCAGTCGATGCGGCTCGTGGACTGGTACGAGAGGTCGGGGTGGTTGAAGGTGTGCAGGCCGACCTCGTGTCCCTCGTCGACCATGCGCTGGACGAGGTCCGGGTAGCGCGAGGCCATGGTGCCGGTGACGAAGAAGACGCCGTGCGCGTGGTGTTCCTTCAGGACGTCGAGGACCTTGGGGGTCCACTCCGGGTCGGGGCCGTCGTCGAAGGTGAGCACGAGCTTGTGGTCGGGCACGCTCAGCGTGGTCTCGCGGCCGCCCCGGGTGTCGATGACCGGGCCGCCCTCCATGATCTTCCGCGGCACGTGGTCGGTGGGCGCGGGCGGCCTGACGCGGTGGTCGGCCAGGATCTCGCTGTGCACGTACCCCCGCAGCATCAGCATCGCGAGCAGCGCGGCGAGCAGCAGTGAGGGAAGCAGATAGCGCAGGGGCAGCCGACGGCGCCTGGCGGCCGGTGCCTTGCCCCTGCGTCCCTTGGCGCGGCGGCTCTGCTCACGGGGTGCCGCCTGCGGGGCGTGGCTGTTCTGGGGGTGGCCGTTCTGGGGGTGGCTGTTCTGGGGGTGGCCGTTCTGGGTCTGGCCGTTCAGAACGTGACCGTTCTGGGCGTGACTGTTCCGGGGGCGGTCCGACCGGCCCCTGTTGGTGCGGGAGTTCATCGCTGTGCGTCCTCCGAGGACGGCTGGGTGTCCGCGGCGGACTGCTGCGACGCGGACTGCTGGGCGGCCGAGGAGGACTGGTCGGGGTCCGAGGTGTAGCCGACGGGGGCCTCGCCTCCGCCGCCCGCGCCCTCTCCACCGCCCCCGCCGCCCGCGTCGCCACCCGGTTCCGGTGACTCCGTCACCGGGTCGGTGGGCGGGTCGGTCGGGTCCGTGGGGTCGGGGTCGGGGTCCGGGTCCGGGCCGTCCGTCGGGTCCGGGTCCGGGCCGGGTCTGCCGTCGTCCGTGGGGTCCGGGTCGGGGTCGGGCCTGCCGCCGCCGTCCGTGGGGTCGGGGTCGGGGGTCGTGCCCGGCTTGCCGTCCTCGTCGCCGCTGGTGGCAGGGTCGGGCCCGCCGCCATCACCCGGCGAGCGCGTCGCTCCGGTGCCGTCCGTCGCGTCGGGCGACGGTGTCGGGCCGGACGAAACGGACGGATCGACGGGATCCGCCGTGCCGTTGGGCGTGTCCACCTTGCTCGCGGGCCGGTCGTCCTTGGGGCCCGGCATGGGCAGCCAGGGTGCGCTGGAGTTGCCCGAGAAGAGGGTGGCGACGATGACCACCGCGTAGACCGCGCAGGCGATGCCGACGATCACTCCGATCCGGCGGTACCTGCGGCTGCGGCGGCCCGTCTCGTCGACGAAGACCGGCCCGTCGGCCGCGCCCTCCTGGCCGGCCTCGGCGGGCAGGTCCGCCAACTGCCGCCCCACACCGTCGATCTGAACGGTGACCTCGTTCGGATCATGGGTGTGTCCTGGTAGGGCATCTTCTCGCCAAGTTTCCATGCGTACGCACAACCCCCCACGTCACTGACTCGGGCGCGCGCACGACTTCGGGCACTTGCCGTCCGGACCGGGCCCCCACCCGACCCGAGCGCTCCCCCTATCACACTGCGCCCAGGCCATGAATGTAGCGCACCGGAGTGACAGGCGCGGTTATCAGTCAGTTCTGACTCATCATGATGAGTGCATCCTTGGCGGGAACCCATCCGTTCGAGGGTTTCCGGAGCCATCCTTCCTCCGCGGCAAGTTCGGCTGCGGCCTCCCGCAAAGCGGCAACTCCCGGATGAATCAGACCTTTTCGCCACACCAGCGACACAGGCGACAGCGGCACCGGATCCACCAGCGGTCTCAGCTCGGCCCCGGGCATGGCCGGAAAGCCCACGACGACCAGGGCTGGATTCCGATTCTTGGCCATCAGCCGCCCGAACTCCTCGGCGCCCACGGCCAGCGGCGCGGGCGGCGCGACCTCGATGCCGCGCCCCTCGAAGAGGCGGTGCGCGAGGTCGGTCCACTCCAGCGTCCGGGGGTTGCCCGCGCCGGCGTAAACCGTCTCCCCCGCGAGCGCGTCCAGCGGCACCGCGTCGAGCTCCGTCAGCGGATGGCCCGAAGGCAGCAGGACCGCCATCGGCTCGTACCGCACGGGCTGGTGGGCGAGGCGGTCGCGCACGGCCGGATCGAGCCCGGCGTACCGCCCGAAGGAGACGTCGAGCCGCCCGGCGACCATCTCGGCCGCGGCACCGGTGAGCCCGCTCTCGAAGCGGGCCATCAGCTCGCAGTCCAGGGCGAGTTCACGGGCCCGCTCCAGTACGCGGCCGAAGACGAGACCCGGGCTGTTCAGGTCGACGAGCAGCGGCCGCACGGCGCCCGTGAAGGCGGCGACCAGGTCGTCCTGCGCCTCCAGGGCGCGCCGCGCGTACGGCACGAGCCGCTCGCCGTCGGCCGTGAGCGTGACCTGGCGCGTCGTACGGGAGAAGAGCTCGGCGCCCAACTCCCGCTCCAGGCGCCGGACATCACGGCTCAGCGCCTGCTGCGCCACGTACATCCGGGCGGCGGCCCGGGTGAAGTGCAGCTCCTCGGCGACCGCCAGGAAGGCGCGCAGCAGCCGGGGGTCCACGTCGCGGGGCGGACCTGGCGTTCGTGTCATCGCGGGAACCTGCGTCGTGTCACCGCAGGAACTTACAACGCGGGTGCGTGAATCGGCACTCAGAAGGTGTTGGACCGGGCCGGTCACGCGCGGCGAGGCTGAGGCCCATGCCCAGCGACAGCCCCCGGACCGCACCCCGTACCCCGCCCCGCCCCACCGCACCCCGCAACCCCTACGCCCGCCTCTTCGCGATACCCGGCGCGACCGCCTTCACGATCGGCAACCTCGTCGCCCGCCTCCCCATGGGCATGTTCAGCGTGAGCGCCGTCATCATGATCTCCGGGGCCCGCGGTTCGTACGCCCTGGCAGGCGCCGTCACCGCGACCGGCCTCGCGGCGACCGCCGTCGTGGCCCCTTGGACGGCGCGGCTCGTCGACCGGCACGGCCAGGCGCGCGTCGCCGTCCCCGCCACCGTGTTCGCCGCGCTCGGCTCGCTCTCGCTGCTGCTGTGCGTGCGCCACGGAGCGCCCGACTGGACCCTCTTCGCCTCGTACGCCGCCACGGCCACGACCCCGAACACGGGCGGCATGTCCCGGGCCCGCTGGGCACACCTCCTCAAGGGCGACCAGCAGGCCGTGCACACCGCCAACTCCTTCGAACAGGCCGCCGACGAGCTCTGCTTCATGCTCGGCCCGGTCCTCGCGGCCTTCCTCTGCGGCACGCTCTTCCCCCAGGCGGGCACCCTGATCGGCGTGGTCCTGCTGGTGACCGGCGTCCTCGTCTTCGCCGCCCAGCGTGCGACGGAACCCCCGCCCCGGGGACGTGCGCCCACATCCTGCGAAGCCCCCTCGCCCCTCCGCGCGCGGGGGATGCCCGCACTGCTGATCACGTTCCTGGCCACCGGTGCCGTCTTCGGCTCCCTCGAAGTCGTCACGATCGCCTTCGCCGACGACCGGGGGCACAAGGCGGCCGCCGGAGTGATCCTCGCCCTTCAGGCCGCGGGCTCCTGCGCGGCGGGCCTGGTCTACGGAGCGGCGAAACCGCGCGGGCCCGTCGTCCGCCGCCACCTCCTGTGCGTCGCCGCGATGGCGGCCCTGATGGCGCTGCCGCTGCTCGCGGTGACGGTCACCGGATCGCTGGTCGCCCTCTCCGGAGCGCTGCTCGTCGCGGGGATGGCGACGGCGCCGACCATGGTCACCGGCATGACGCTCGTCCAGGACCGCACCCCCGAGGGGCGGCTGAACGAAGGCATGACCCTCGCCGTGACCGGCCTCCTCGGGGGCATCGCGTGCGGCGCCGCGGGCGGCGGCTGGGCGGTGGAGCACCTGGGCCCCGCCGCGGGCTACGGGGTGCCGGTCGCCGCCGCCTGCTGCGCCCTGCTGCTCAGCAGCGCGCAGGCTTGGCTCGGCAGCGCGCGGGCTTGACCGCTCAGCAGCGCGCGGGCTTGCGCCACGAGCACTCCAGCTCGCCGCCGTCCCGCTCGGCCCCGCGCGTCGAACGGGGCTCGACGAGGACGGCCTCGTCCTTCGTCGAGGAGGCGAGGGTCGCCACGATCGCGTCCTCCAGTGCCTTCACGGACGAGGGCATGTAGTTGTTCAGGATGATGCTGAACACCAGCTCGCGCCCGCCCTTGTCCTCGACGTAACCGGACAGCGCCGACGCTCCCGTCAACGTCCCCGTCTTGGCACGGACGTTGAGGGCCGCCGGGGTCCCGCACATCCGGGTGCGCAGCGTGCCGCCCTCGAACTTGCCGGGGGCGCAGGCCACCGGCAGGGAGGCGTACCAGTCGTCGAACCACGGCTCGCCCTTCACCGAGCGCAGCAGCTTGATGTACTGGTCGGCCGCGACGTTGTCCTTGCGCGACAGCCCGGAGCCGTCGACCTGCCGGATCCTGCCCGGGTCGACGCCGGCGGTCTTCAGGTACCCGCCGATCGCGGCGATGCCGTCGCCCCAACTGCCCGGCCTGCCGGTCGCCTTGTGCCCCATGGCCTTGGTGAGGCTCTCCGCGTGCATGTTGTTGGAGAGCTTCATGAAGGGGACCATGAGGTCCTTGACCGGCATGGAGTCGTGCGAGGCGAGCCGCCGCGCGCCCTTGGGGGCGGCGATTGCGGTCCTGGTCGGCCCGCTCACCTTCACGCCGTGCGCGGCGAGCGCGTCCCGGAAGACGGCGGCCGCGTATCCGGTCGGCTCCCAGACGGTGACCCACTCCTTGGTGGTGTCCCCGCCGACCGGCACGGTGCCGCTGACGGTGATGGTGTTCTTGCCGTGCTGCCGCTCCACGGCAATGGTGTCGTCGCCGCCCTCCGCGACGGTGGTCGCGCGCAGATCGATGTCCACGTAGTCGGTCTTCGGCGTCACGCCGACGCGCGGCTTGTCCCCGGCCTTCGCGCCCGGCGTCACCTCGACGATGACCGTGCCGGTGTCGTAGTCGGTGTCGGGCGCGACGCTCAGGGCGCTGATCTGCGCCGCGTAGTACGACGATTCGTCGTCGCCGCTCCAGTAGTCGCCGATGCGCTTGGCGTCGAACCGGGTGTCGTCGGCGACGAGCCGCCCGGACACCTTCCTGATCCCCGAGTCGGCGATCTTCGCGGCGAGTTGGCCGTAGTCCTTGGCGAGCGTGGTCGGATCACCTGTGCCCCGCAGATACAGGTCTCCCCGGAGCACGGGTCCGCTCCGCCTGCCGTCGGAGAGGACGTCGGTGGTGAACCGGTGGTCGGGGCCGAGGAGTTCCATGGCCGCGGCCGAGGTGAGCAGCTTGGTGTTGGAGGCGGGCATCAGGCGCCCGCTGGAGCGGTGCTGGTAGAGGACGTCACCGGAAGCGGCGTCCGCGACCACGACACTGGCCACGCCGCCCTCCATCCGGGGGTCGCCGAGGATCGTGTCGATGGCTTCGGGCAGCCCCGACCGGTCGGAGTCCGCCCCGGCGGGCGAACTGACGGAGAGGGTGGCCGCCGCGACGCCGAGCACGGCGGGCCAGATCCAGTGACGCATACGGTTCGTGACGCGTGGCGCGGGCCGCGAGGGCCTCGAAGATCTCACGGGTCTGCTCATGACCCAGGAGCATCCCGGACTCCACGCCCCCACAACAGACCCCACTCCGGACACGCGCGGCAAGGGATCGCGCCGACGACGCGGAGGCCCGCCGGCCCGCCGGGAACCCACCCGCGCCCGCCCACCGCGGGGCGCGGCTCACCCGCCGTCCCGCATCCCCGGTTCGGGATGCCCCCGCCGCCGTTGAGGCGGCAGCGCCGCGAGGAGGGTCAGGGCGGGGGCGGGCGCCGTGGGGGTTCCGGCGGCTCGGCGGCAGATCAGGGCGTCGGGGTCGTCGGCCGGCTGCTGGAGGCTGTAGCCGTCGGGGCACGCGGGCCCGGGCTCGCCCGTCTCCCCCTTGGGGCCCCGCTCACCGGGCGGACCGGCCGGGCCCGCGGCGCCGCCCGCACCTGCCGGGCCGTCCGCTCCGGTGGGCCCCGAGGGACCTGCCGGGCCCTGCGCGCCGTCCCGCCCGTCCAGGCCGTCCCGGCCGTCCGCTCCCGGAGGCCCCGTCGGCCCCGGCTCTCCGGACGGCCCCGCCTCACCGGGCTCGCCCTGCCGCCCGCCCTCTCCGCGCTCCCCCGGCTCCCCGTCCGAACCGTCCGAGCCGTCCGAACCGTCGGAGCCGTCCGCACCGTCCGAGCCGTCCAGGCCGTCCGCGCCACGCGAACCAGGCAGCCCCGCAGGCACCCGCACCCGCGCCAGAAGGTCGTCGATGGCGTCGGAGGGGTCCGGCGCGGCGGGGGTGTCGCCGTGGGACCTGACCTGGGCGCGCAGCGTACGTACGTCACGGGCCAGGGTGGACACCGCCTCGCCCCGCCGGTCCGCCTCCGCCGCGAGCCGGTCGGCCCGACGGTCACCCGCGTCGATGCGGGCCCACAGGATGGCGGCGACACCGGAGAGCGCGATCAGCACGCAGACGAGGAACACGCTGCGCCAGCGGCGGGCCAGGAGTCGCTCGAGCTGGGTCACGGAGTGCCTCCGAGCCGTTCGTTCGCGATGAGGAGCCGGGCGATCTCGCTCTGGTCCTTGGCGTGCAGGGCGTTCAACTCGGCGAGTTTCGCGTCGCGTTCGGCAACCTGGCGCTCCAGGCGGTCCCGCTCGATCTGAAGCTTCTCCGTGAGGCTGGAATAGCCGTTGACGGCGTTCTCGCCGCGCTTGCCGAGGTACGCCACCACGGCTCCGGCCAACACCCCGAAGCAGGCGAGAACGGAGCCTAAGAGAGTGACGGTGGCATCCAAGCGACTGCCTCCTGCTCCTGCCTGCCCGGCCTGTGCGCCCTACCGCGGGCCGCCACGAGTCCGCGCTTGGATGCAGTAACGAGTCACATGCCCCAAGGATGTGCCCGCGCCCTGCCCGCTGACCGTGCCAACAGCCTTTCGACAAACGGAAGTTGACGGCAGGGCGTGGCGGCGCAACAGGCACGGAGACGGAAACGGGCACGGAAAAAGCCCCCTGGCCTGGGGCCAGAGGGCTTCAACCTCACATGGGAATTGTGGAGATGGCGGGAATCGAACCCGCGTCCAACGGTGCAGAACCAGGGCTTCTCCGTGTGCAGTTCGCTGTGATTTTCTCGGCCCCGGTGATCTCGCGAACAAGTCTCCGACGGGCCCAGTCACTGTTTGATTTCCTCCTAGGCCCCGTGACCGGGTCTAGAAGTTTAGTTCCCTAGCTGATGCCAGGATCCGGGTCGGGAACAGCCCCGGGCTGACACTTCGCAAGTCGCTACTTAGGCAGCGAGGGCGAAGGAATCGCGCTTGGTGTTGGCGATTATTGGTTGCGACATATGGTTTACGAGATCATTGCCGCTTCCTCGACACGCTTCCCCTGCTTCGACATCCGCTGTCGAAACCGATCATCCCCATGTTGATTTTTCAATCCGGGCCTCTCGACCCTGGGTCTTTCGACCCGGTGCCCCTGCCGTGAGGGGCAAGGCCCATCGTACGTGACCAACGCACGACGATGCCAGCGTATTCCTGGTGGCCCGCTCCCGCGGCTAGCCGATGCCCTGCCGGCGCCGTGCCGCCGAGATCGCACGGTTCGTCTCGCGGGTGTCCTGCTTCTCGCGCAGCGTCTGCCTCTTGTCGTACTCCTTCTTGCCCTTGGCAAGGGCGATCTCGACCTTGACCCGGCTGTCCTTGAAGTACAGGGCCAGGGGCACGATCGTGTGACCCGTCTCCTGGGACTTCGACTCCAGCTTGTCGATCTCGGCCCGGTGCAGCAGGAGCTTGCGCTTCCGCGTGGCCGAGTGGTTGGTCCAGGTGCCCTGCACGTACTCGGGGACGTGGATGTTGTGCAGCCACGCCTCGCCGTGGTCGATGTGCACGAAGCCGTCCACCAGGGAGGCCCTGCCCAGACGCAGTGACTTGACCTCGGTGCCCATCAGCACCAGGCCGCACTCGTACGTGTCCAGGATGTGGTAGTCGTGCCGCGCCTTCTTGTTCTGCGCGATCATCTTCCGTGCGGGTGCCTTCTCGGCGGCCTTCGCGGCCTTGCGCTTTACCTTTTCCTTCGCCATAGTGCGGTCATTTTCGCACTACGAGGGGGGTCCGAGGCCAGTCAATACTTGCTCGGCCCGGGTCTCCGCCCCGTCCTCGACCTCCAGGTCCGGGGTGATGCCCTGCCCGTCGACCGCATGCCCCGAAGGGGTGCGGTAGTGGCCGACGGTCAGTTCGGCGACGGAGCCGTCGGGAAGGCGGCTCGGCATCTGGACCGAGCCCTTGCCGAAGGTCCTGGAGCCCACCACGACCGCGCGGCCGCGGTCCTGCAGGGCGCCCGTGAGGAGCTCGGCCGCGCTCATCGTGCCGCCGTCGACGAGCACGACCACGGGTCTGGCCGTGTCCCCGCCCCGCTCGGCGTGCAGGGCCTTCTGCTCGCCCCGTACGTCGTACGTGGCGACGAGGCCGCCGTCCACGAAGGCGGACGCGGCGGTGACCGCCTCCGTGACCAGGCCGCCCGAGTTCCCGCGCAGGTCGAGCAGGATCCCGGCGCCCTCGGGGGCCTCGCGCACCGCGGACCGCACGGCCTCGCCGGAGCCCTTGGTGAACGCGGAGACCCTGATGAGGGCGGCCCCGCCGGGCAGCTCGGTGACCGTGACGGAGTCGGTGGAGAGGTGCGCCCTGTGCAGCGTCCGGCTCCACGCGCGCGTGCCGCGCTCCACGCCGACGACCACCGGGGTGCCCGCGCGGTCGCCGCGCAGCAGGGCGAGGACCTCCGTGACGGGGCGTCCCGTGACGCGCTCGCCGTCGACGGAGCGCAGCCGGTCGCCCTTGCGGAGCCCGGCCCGGTCCGCGGGCCCGCCCTCGCGGACCTTGGAGACCTCGATGCGCCCGTCGGCCGCGCGCCGCGCCCCGAGCCCGACGCCGGTGTACGCGCCGTCGAGGGCCTTCTCGAACTCCTGGTACTCCCCTTGCGAGTACACGGACCCCCAGCGGTCCCCGCTGCGGCTGACGGCCTCCTCGGCGGCCTTCTTGCCGGACTTGCCGTCGGCCATGGCCTCGGCGGCGGCGTCGGCCGCGGCTTCCTCCGTGGTGTCGGCGTCGCCCTCCGAAGGGGCCGAGGCGCCGGAACGCACCGAAGGAGAGGGGGATTTCCGGCCGTCGTCCACGGCATCGCTCCAGGAGCCCGTGGCCGCGCCGGTGGCGAGGACGCTCGCGAAGACCAATGTCAGGGTCGCCCCGCGGCGGATGCGGCGGGGCCGGGAGAACCGGTCGGCGAACCGGTCGAGGCCTGACATGACGGTGAGTCTAGGACAACCGAGGGCGCCGTACGGCGGGTTGAACCGTACGACGCCCTGACACGCTGGGGGCTCTTGTCACACCTTCAGGTACTTGCGCAACGCGAAGAACGCGGCAAGCGCGGGCATCAGAAGGCCGATCGTGAGCACCAGGGGCAGCGTCGCGAGCACCTCGTCCCAGCCGATGAACTGGATCAGGTTCAGCTTCTCGGAGAGCGCGAGGCCATGGTCGATGATGAAGTACCGCCCCACGAGCAGCATTCCGCAGGCGACGGCGCCGCCGATGAGGCCGGCGACGGCTGCCTCCATGATGAACGGCATCTGGATGTAGAAGCTGGACGCGCCGACGAGCCGCATGATGCCGGTCTCGCGGCGGCGGCTGAACGCCGAGACGCGCACGGTGTTGACGATCAGCATCAGCGCCACCGTCAGCATCAGCGCCATCACCGCGCGGGCCGCCCAGTTCATGCCGTTGAGCAGCTCGAAGAGGTTGTCGAGGATGCCCTTCTGGTCCTGCACGGACTGCACGCCGTCACGCCCGGAGAAGGCGGTGGCGACCACCTGGTACTTCTCCGGGTCCTTCAGCTTGATGCGGTACGACTCCTGCATCTGGTCCGGCGTGAGGGAGCTGGACAGCGGGGAGTCGCCGAACTGCTCCTTGTAGTGCTTGTACGCCTCGTCGGCCGACTCGTGCTGGACCGTGTCCACGACGGGCATCTTCTTCAGATCGCCGAGGATCAGGTCCTTCTGCTCGTTCGTGACGGCGCCCTTGGCGCACTTGGGGTCCTGCTCGGCGTCGGCCTTGTTGCACAGGAAGATCGAGACGTTGACCTTGTCGTACCAGTAGCCCTTCATGTTGTTCACCTGGTCGCTCATGAGCAGCGAACCGCCGAACAGGGCGAGCGAGAGGGCCACGGAGACGATGACCGCGAAGGTCATCGTGAGATTGCGACGGAGACCGACGCCGATCTCCGACAGGACGAACTGGGCGCGCATGGCGGCCTTTCAGTGGATCAGGTGGAACAGACAGCGGTGGGGGTACGGGTGTCAGTGCTGGTAGCCGTACACGCCGCGCGACTGGTCGCGGACGAGACGGCCCTTCTCCAGCTCGATGACCCGCTTGCGCATCTGGTCCACGATCTGCTGGTCGTGGGTGGCCATCACCACGGTGGTGCCGGTCCGGTTGATCCGGTCGAGCAGCTTCATGATGCCGACGGAGGTCTGCGGGTCGAGGTTGCCGGTCGGCTCGTCGGCGATGAGGAGCTTGGGGCGGTTGACGAACGCGCGCGCGATGGCGACGCGTTGCTGCTCACCGCCGGAGAGCTCGCCGGGCATCCGGTCCTCCTTGCCGCCCAGGCCCACGAGATCGAGGACCTGCGGCACGGACTTGCGGATCTCGCCGCGGGACTTGCCGATGACCTCCTGCGCGAACGCGACGTTCTCGCCGACGGTCTTGTTGGGCAGGAGCCTGAAGTCCTGGAAGACGGTGCCCAGCTGGCGGCGCATGTGCGGCACCTTCCAGTTGGACAGGCGCGCGAGGTCCTTGCCCAGGACGTGCACCTGGCCGTGGCTGGTGCGCTCCTCGCGCAGGATGAGCCGCAGGAAAGTGGACTTTCCGGAGCCGGAGGACCCCACAAGGAAGACGAACTCGCCCTTCTCGATCTCGAGGGAGACGTCCCTGAGCGCGGGGCGGGTCTGCTTGGGGTAGGCCTTGGAGACGTTGTCGAATCGGATCACGGATGCACCACGGGTTGCCGGGGGTAGGTGAGCGTGACCATACGCGAAGGCGGTACACCGGCGCAGTCGGCGTCCTGAGTTGCACGGATTGTCACGGGTGACAGGGGGAACGGAACGGTCGGAAACCGTCGGGAAACGGCGGGCCGCGCCGAAATCCGCGGAAGCTGGCACAGTGGTAGGGGGAACGATTGGGTTCCCCGTAGCGTTGGGCAGGCTGAGACTGTGCGGGAGGAGAAGCGCATGACCCTGGATCGGTTGGTATGCGCGAACTGCGCAGCGCCCGTGAACGAAGGCCGCTGCCCCGTGTGCCGGGCCAATCGCGAGCGCCTGCAGCAGGAGGGGCCCTTCGCGGGGCTCAATCCCGCGGCGTTGATAGTGATGCTCGTGGTGCTGATCGCGGCGGTGGCGCTGCTGGCCCACCAGACCGCGTAGGAGCGGCACACGGAGAGTCACGGCGCCGTCACGCGCGCGCCGTCGACCCGAGCGGCACAGGCAGGAACACGCAAGGGCCCGGAGCTTCGCGAAGCTCCGGGCCCTTGCTTCTGACGTACGTCGCGTACGTCGCCGCCTGGATCAGGCAGCGGCGCCGCGGTTGCCGACGAGGCGCGGCAGGATGCGGAAGCCGATGCCGCCGGCGATCATCGTCGCGGCACCGATGACCAGGAAGGTGGTCTCGGCGGCGCCGGTCTCGGCGAGCTCGCCGCCCTTGTCGGTCTTGTCACCGGCCTGCTCGACCGGCTTGGAGCCGGTGTCGGTCAGGCTGTCCTTGCCCTTGCCCTGCTCGACGGGGGTGTTGCCGCCGCCGTCGGGGTCGGTGTCGTTGCCGCCGTTGCCGCCGCCGTTGCCGTTGCCCGGGTCGGTCGGGTCGCTGGTGGGCTTGCCCGGGTCCGTCGGGTCCGTGGTGGGCTCCGTCGGGTCCGTGGGCTCCTCGGTGGGCTCCGTGGGCTCCTCGGTGGGCTCGGTCGGCTCCTCCGTGGGCTCGGTGGGCTCCTCGGTGGGCTCCGTCGGGTCCTCGGTGGGCTCCGTCGGGATCTCCGTGGGCTCCTCGGTGGGCTCGTCCTCGTCGTCGCCCAGACCGACGTCCACCCCGACACCGGACTCGTCGGCGCGCGCGTCGGCGCTCACGCCACCGAGGTCGACGCCGACGTCGAGCGCCGAGGCGGCACCCGCGGCGGTCAGCGAGGCACCGGCGGCGATCACCGCGCCGGCGGCTATGCGCGCGACACGGATCCGCGTCTTCTTGGTCATCTGGCTGCTACCCCCAGTAGCTGAATCGTCAGTGAGGCAGCGTCCGGGGCGGCGACCACCGGGGACGATCGATCGGCCCCCACAGATCCCACGCGCCCCAGAAATACGCATGCCGCGCGCTAGCCTTTCCACTTTTCACAGCAGCGTCAAGGTCGTTGCGGGCGCGATGTCCGATATCGGGGCAGTTGACCGTCGTACGGAGATGTGACTGTGACGCAAAAGGCAACTGCCGCCTCTGGGGCGGCAGTTGCCTTGTCGATAAAGCCGCTCTGGGCGGTTTCTACTTCTCCTGCTGCTTGCGCCAGCGAATTCCGGCTTCCAGGAATCCGTCGATCTCGCCGTTGAAGACTGATTCCGGATTGCCGACCTCGAACTCCGTCCGCAGGTCCTTCACCATCTGGTACGGGTGCAGGACGTACGAACGCATCTGGTTGCCCCAGGAGTTTCCGCCGTCACCCTTGAGGGCGTTCATCTTCTCCTGCTCCTCCTGGCGGCGGCGCTCGAGGAGCTTGGCCTGGAGGACGTTCATCGCGGTCGCCTTGTTCTGGATCTGCGAGCGCTCGTTCTGACAGGAGACGACGATGCCGGTCGGCAGGTGGGTCAGGCGGACCGCGGAGTCGGTCGTGTTGACGCCCTGGCCACCAGGGCCCGAGGAGCGGTACACGTCGACGCGCAGCTCGCTCTCGTCGATCTCGATGTGGTCGGTCTGCTCGACGACCGGGAGGATCTCGACGCCCGCGAAGGAGGTCTGACGGCGGCCCTGGTTGTCGAAGGGCGAGATGCGCACGAGGCGGTGGGTGCCCTGCTCGACCGAGAGCGTTCCGTAGGCGTACGGGGCCTGGACGGCGAAGGTGGTCGACTTGATGCCGGCCTCTTCCGCGTACGAGGTCTCGTAGAGCTCGGTCTTGTAGCCGTGGCGCTCGGCCCAGCGCAGGTACATGCGCTGGAGCTTCTCGGCGAAGTCGGAGGCGTCGACGCCACCGGCCTCCGCGCGGATGGTGACGACGGCCTCACGGGAGTCGTACTCACCGGAGAGGAGGGTGCGGACCTCCATCTCGTCCAGCGCCTTCTTGACGGACTCGAGCTCGGACTCGGCCTCGGCGCGGGTGTCCGGGTCGTCCTCCTCCTCGGCCATCTCGAAGAGGACGCCGAGGTCGTCGATGCGACCGCGGAGCGCCTCGGCCTTGCGCACCTCCGCCTGGAGGTGGCTCAGCTTGCTGGTGATCTTCTGTGCCGCTTCCGGGTCGTCCCACAGGGACGGCGCGGCCGCCTGCTCCTCGAGCACGGCGATATCGGCCCTCATCTTGTCGAGGTCCAGGACGGCCTCGATCGACTCCATGGTCGAGGAGAGGGACTTGAGCTCTTCGGATACATCGACGACTGCCACGACTCCAGCCTAACGGCTACGGCAAGCGGTCATTTCCGGGCGGGGCTGCCGACGGGGTCCCTACGGGGCCCCGCGGGGCCCCGGCGGGGTTCGTGTGCGGGGGGTGCGGGGGGTGCGGGGGGTGCGGGGGGTGCGGGGCGCCCCCTGCCCCGCCGGCAGACGGACGGACGACCACGCCTACCGCCCCGGAAACCGCCCCCCGGGGGCTACGGAGTCTCCGGGGCCGAGCTGCCGCTGTCCGGCGGCGTCGCGTCCGTGTCGTCGCCGCTCGTGGCCGCCCAGGTGCCCACGCCCGCCGCGGCGGCCAGGACCGCTCCCGCGACACCCAGCGTGATCCTGCGGCGGCGGGCCGAGGCGCGGTGCTTGGCGGAGCCGGGGCGGGCCGCGCCGGACGCGCGGGGGGCGCGGGCCGTGCCGCGGGCGCCGCCGGCCAGCTCGTCCGGGCCCGGGACGCGCATGGAGGTGTGGGTGTCGCGGTTGGAGTCGGCGGAGGCCGATCCGGGGACGAGAGGGACCGCGCCGCGGCGGGGCGGTGCCTGGCTCGGCTCGGGGGCGGCCTCCTCATACGCCTCCTCGGCCGGCGCGGGGTCCGTGTCCGGTTCGTCGACGTCCAGCGGCGGCATCCCCGCGACCAGCGGAAGCAGCTCCCGCAGGCGCGCGCCCAGCTCGGAGGCGCGCAGCCGGGACGCGGGGGCCTTGGCCAGGCACTGGACGAGGAGCTGCCAGAGCTCCTCGGGGATGCCGGGGAGCGGGACCACCGTCTCCGTGACGTGGCGGCGCAGGACCGCGCCGGGGTGGCCGCCGCCGAACGGCGTGAAGCCCGCGAGGAGTTCGTACAGGACCGTGGCGAGGGCGTAGATGTCGACGGCCGCGCGCGGGGGCAGGCCCTCGATGATCTCGGGGGCGAGGTAGTCCGGGGTTCCGATGATCTTCGTCGCGCGGGTGCGGCGCGGGGAGTCGATCAACTTGGCGACGCCGAAGTCGGTGAGGAGGGCGGGGTGCGCGCCGCCGGGTCCGAGCGGGCCCTGCATGTCCAGGAGGACGTTCTCGGGCTTGACGTCGCGGTGCACGATGCCCGCGGCGTGCGCGGCGGCCAGGCCGTCCGCGACGTCCGCGACGATGGCGACCGCGGCCTCGGGGGCCAGGCGGCGCTCGCGCTCCAGGCGGGTCCGCAGGTCCGTGCCGCGGACGAGGTCCATGACCAGGGCCAGGTCGTTGCCGTCGACCACCAGGTCGTGGACGCCCACCACGCGCGCGTGGTCGAGGCTGAGCAGCGCCGTGCGCTCCTGGACGAAGCGGCCGACGAGTTCCTGGTCGGAGGCCAGGTCCTCGCGCAGCAGCTTGATGGCGACCGGCCCCTCGGGCCCCTCGCCGAGCCACACCGTGCCGGCGCTGCCACGGCCCAGGATCTGGTGGGCGGTGTACCGGCTGCCGATCTTGCGCGTCAAGACTGCTCCTACGGATGCGTGTTGGCGACAAAACTACGCGGCATCGCCGCCAACCTTCACTCCGGGAGCAGAAATCACTCTGCAGATGTCGACAAATCCATAGGATCGTCGACCAGTTGCCTAGTTCCCGCCGACCTTGCCCATCCAGTCGCTGACCGTGTTGTACCAGTCCGTCAGCTGCTCCCAGTAGCCCTTGGTCGTGCCGATCCAGTCCTGGAGCGGGCTGAACTCCCAGACCAGCCAGCTCGCCACGAACAGGATGACGATCGTGAACAGGCAGCCCTTCAGGCAGCCGAGACCGGGGATCTTCATCGGGTTGGCACTGCGCCTGCGCGGCTCACGCGGCTCGCGCGCGGGGCGCGGGGCGGGCTGCTGGGGCGGCGGCGCCTGCGGGGGCGCCGCGTACTGCTGCGGCTGGTGCTGGGGCTGGTGCTGCTGCGGCGCGGGCGCGTACTGCTGCTGACGCCGCTGTCCGCGCGGCTGCTGCGGCGCGTACTGCTGGGGGCGCTGCTGCGGCTGCTGCTGGGGGCGGGCCACCTGCCGCTGGGGGCGGCGGCGCAGCGGGTCGTCGTTCGGGTCCAAGTACGCCTGGTACTGGGTCTGTTCGTTGCGGTCGCGGGCCGCGGCCATCTGGTTCTGCCAGGGGTGCGGCTCGTTCGGGTCCGAGCCGGGCGCGTTCGGCGGGACCGGCGGCATGACCGCGGTCGGGTCGGCCGCGCCGCGGTTGTTCGGCAGCACGGAGGTCGGGTCGGCGTCGCCGGATCCGGGGCCGCCCTGGCCGCCGGTGCTCTGCATGACGCTGGTCGCCGCGTTCGGGTCGTACGAGCCCGCGTTGTTCGGCAGGACCTGCGTGGGGTCGGCCGCGCCCGGGGTCTCCGGGACGTGGGCGGGCGCCGGGTCCGGCATGAGCAGGGCGCCGACGCCCTCCGCCGCGGCGATCTGCGCCGGGGTGGAGTGCACGCCGACACCCTCGGCGACGGCGCGCAGGCCGCGGGCGAGGTTCTCGGCGCTGGGGCGGCGGTCCGGGTTCTTGTCGAGGCAGCGCTCGATGACCGTCCACAGCGGGTCGGGCACGGTCGAGGGGCGGCGCGGCTCGGCGCTCAGGTGCTGGTGGAGCACCTCCAGGGCGGAGCCGCCGGCGAACGGCGGACGTCCGGTGACGAGCTCGTACAGCAGGATTCCGGCGCCGTAGATGTCCACGGCGCTGGTCTGCGGGCGGCCCTCGGCGGACTCCGGGGCGACGTACGCGGGCGTGCCGACGAACTCGTGGGTGCGGGTCAGGCCCGGGGAGTCCGCGAGGCGCGCGATGCCGAAGTCGGTGAGCATCGGGTGCATCCCGGCCGCTTCGTCGGAGTCCCACTTGAGCAGGACGTTCGCGGGCTTGAGGTCGCGGTGCACGACGCCGTCCGCGTGGCTCGCGGCCAGCGCGTCGGCGATCTGGGCGGTCAGCAGGGCCGCGGCGACCGGCGTGAACGGGCCGTTCTCGCGCAGGTAGCGGTGCAGGTCGGGACCGTCGACGAGGTCCATGACCAGGGCGAGGAGATCTCCCTCGACGACCAGGTCACGGGTTCTGACGATGTTCTCGTGCGTGAGCCTGAGCAGGACGGACCGCTCCCTGAGGAAGCGCATCACGACGTCCGCGTCGTTGGCGAGCTCTTCCTTGAGGACCTTGATCGCGACGGTCTCGCCGGGCTGGCCGGGAACGGCCGCCTCGGCCCCTGCGGTCTCCCGCTGGCGGGCTCGCCAGACGGTGCCCGTGGCGCCGCGCCCGAGCGGCTCCTCGAGCAGGTACTTGCTGCCTACCGGCCGCACGTCATGCGCTCCCTGCTGGTCTGGCTGGTCCCGTCCGGACGCTGGTCCTGTCCGGGGGTCTGTCCGAAGGTGTTCCGACCCACTGTAGTGCCGCCGAACGGGGCACCGGCGGGTCGGATTCCGCCCGGCCCTTTTCTTTCCGGGACGTTCCGGATCGCTGTTCGGTGGAAAGACGCTCGCCCGTGGCCATTGGTTGCCGAGTGGTCCCGAATTGACCATCTCCTATGACCCCTCGTAGATATCCGCAACGGTCCAACCAGGCACTTTTCCGAGCAGAGCCGACCAATCAAGATCACTTACGGGTGGCCGCCGGGCGTGTTGTCAGCGGCAGGTGCGAGGATGCCTCCAGTACTGGCCGACGTGCCCGTGTGCGGTGGGGGGAATCACAGCGCGTGTCCCCGTGCCGGGCGCCCAGCGCAGAAGGGACCGCTGACGGCGATGCAGATCCGGCTGACCGTCCTCGGGCCGCGCAGCGGCCAGACCGAGCAGCAAGGCCGCCCCACGGCGGCGACCGGGCCCCAGGGCGCCTGTGACGTCCTGGTCACCGCCCCGGCCGGGACGGCGCTCGCCGCGGTGGCCTCCGGCCTCGCCACGGCCGTCGCGGGCAGCGAGGGCCCCCTCGTGCTGTACGCGGGCCCGGAGCGCCTGGACGCCCAGCGCTGCACCCTCGGCGAGCCCCCCTTGATGGACGGCGCGGTGCTCTCGCTGGGCGCCCCCGCCGACCCCGGACCCGAACTGGCCGGAGCGGCCGCCCAGTTGCACGTGGTGGCGGGCCCGGACGCGGGCGGCGTCCATCTGCTGCACGGCGGCCAGATCCGCGTGGGCCGCTCCGCCGACGCGGACGTCCCGCTGGACGACCCGGACGTCTCCCGGCTGCACTGCGCGGTCACCCTCACGCCGGACGGCCGGGTCACGGTCACGGACCTCGGCTCGACGAACGGCACCTCGGTGGACGGCCGCGAGGTCACCGACCGCCCGGTGCGGCTCTCCCCCGGCTCCCTGCTGCGCATCGGCGAGTCCGCGCTCCGCCTGACGGACGGCGGCCACGGCCCGGCGTCCGGCGCGGGCGGGGCGCTCACGACGGCCCCGGACGGCGAGGGCCACGTGCGCGTGCGGCCCGTTTCGGCCGGCGGCCCCGCCTCCGGGGCGCGAGGCCCCGAGGGGCCCACCCACCACGCGTACGGCACCGCGAACTGGGGCGCCTCGGGAGGTCACCCTCAGGAGGGAACGTACGAAGGCCCCGAGCAGGGCCGCACGTACGGGACGGACAGCCGGACCGGGTCCTTCGGGACTCCCGGACAGCCGGTGGCCGGTGACGTGCCCGTCGTGCCGCGGCAGGGCCACGCGTCCGACGCCGAGCGGAGCCGTACCGGAACCCCCGCGCGCGGGACGACCGTGCCGCGCGGCCTGCGCAAGCGCGGCGGCCTCTCGGCCTGGGCCCGCCGGCTGACCGGGGGCAGGGACGGCGGACAGGACCCCACTCCGTACGAGGACGAGGCGTACGGCGGCCACGGCGGCCGTGACGAGGCGTACGGGCGGGCAGAGCCCGGCGGCCCCGCGGCCCCCACCCCCGAGGACCTCGCCGTCGCCGCGGCCGCGCGCACGCCCGAGTCGTGGCCGGATCCCGCCTCCCTGCTGCTCACCGCCCTCGGCCCCGGCCCCCGCCTGTGGGAGCGCGGCCCCGGCCACCCGGAGGCGCTCGCGGTGCGGCTCGGCACCGTCGACCGCGTCATGCCCGCCGAGAGCGGACCGGAGGGCCTGCTGCCCGCCGTGCCCGTCACGGTCGGGCTGCGGGAGGCGGGCGCGCTCGGCCTCGCGGGCCCCAGGGACCGGCTGACCGGCCTCGCCAGGGCCGTCGTCGCGCAGCTCGCCGCGCTGCACTCCCCCGACTCCCTGGAGATCGTGCTGATCAGCACGGACCGGGCGCGCTCCACGGCGGAGCGCACCGCCGAGTGGGCCTGGCTCGGCTGGCTCCCCCACCTGCGGCCCACCCACGGCCAGGACTGCAGGCTCCTCCTCGCCTACGACCGCGACCAGGCGGCGGCGCGCGCGGACGAGCTGATCCGGCGGCTCGACGACCGCATCGCCGACGGCGCGGGCAGCGGTGCCGCCGGGGCCCACACCGTCGTGGTCGTCGACGGCGACCCCGGTTCGGCGGGGCTGCGCGAGGCCACCGTCCGGCTCGCCGGTGAGGGCGCGCGGGCCGGGATCCACGTCGTGTGCCTCGCCGAGACCGCGGCCGCCTCGCCCGCGTCACCGGTCCTCGAGACGTACGAGGCGGCGTGCTCGGCGTCGCCCGCCTTCCGCGCGTGCGGTGCCGTCGCCCTCCTCAGCGGCGACGTGGCGACCGCGCTGCGGCTGATGCGGACCGCGGGCGGACGCCCCGCGGGGCACGGCACCGTCGCCACCGTGGACGCGGTGTCGCCGGCCTGGGCCGAGCGGTTCGCGCGGGCCCTCGCGCCGCTGCGGTCGGACGGCACGGCGGGTGAGGGGCACGCGCGCGTGTCCGCCCCGCTGCCCCAATCCGCCCGGCTGCTCGACGAGTTGGGGCTCGCCAGGGCCACGCCCGCCTCCCTGATGGCGCGGTGGGCCGCGGCCGCCGACGACCCCGAGGCGCTCGGCGGGCGTGCCGTGGCGGTGCTCGGCGCGGGGCCGCGCGGGCCCGTCCTCGCGGACCTCGTGGCCGACGGGCCGCATCTGCTCGCCGAAGGCCCCGCGGGCAGCGGGCGCACGGAACTCCTGAGGTCCGTCGCCGCGTCCCTGGCCGCCGCCGAGCGGCCCGACCGGCTCGGCATCGTGCTCGTGGACGGGCGGGACAGCGCGGGCGGGGCCGCGGGGCGCCAGGGCGCGGGCCTCGGGGCCTGTACGGACCTGCCGCACGTCACCACGCACCTCGTGGCCAACGACCCCGTGCGGATGCGGGAGTTCGCCCAGTCCCTGGCCGCGGAGCTGAAGCGGCGGGCCGAACTCCTCGGCAGGCTCGGGTTCGCGGAGTGGCACACCCAGCGGGAGGTGTCGGGGCGGATGGTGGCGCAGCGGTCGCAGCCGTCCGCGGCGGCCGCTTCCGGGGGCGTCGGTGCTTCCGGGGGCGTCGGCGCTTCGGGGGGCGTGTCCCTGCCGGCGCAGGTGTCCGACGGCGATCTGGACACGCCGCCCAGTTCCACGATGCGACTGCGGCCGGCCTCGGCGCGGCAGCAGGTGGATCCGGGGCCCCCGCTGCCCCGGCTCGTCGTGCTCGTCGACGACTTCGACGCGCTTCTGGCGCCCGCGCTCGGCTCTCCCGGGCGGCCTGCCGCGGGGTCGGTCGTGCGGGCGCTGGAGGCCGTGGCGCGGGACGGGGAGCGGCTCGGAGTGCATCTCGTGGTGGCGACGGCGCGGAGCGAGCGGGTCCTCGACACCGAGTGCGGCCAGCGGGCGTCGCTGCGGGTGGCGCTGGACGCGGTGGTGGCAGGGCCCGAGGAACCCGCGCCCGGGCGGGGGGAGCTGTGCTCTCCGGACGGGCGGGCCACCCCCTTCCAGGCGGGACGGGTGACCGGGCGGATCCCCCGTACGGCTACGTTGCGGCCCACGGTGGTGCCGTTGGAGTGGGAGCGGATGGGGGATCCGCCGGCTCGGCGGCCCGTGCGGGAGCTGGGCAACGGGCCTACGGATTTGGCCCTGTTGGCCAGTGCGCTGGAGAGGGCGGCTCGGTCTGTCTCTGCGGATCAGGTGCCGTCGCTTTTGTAGGCGGGGGACAACTGCTCTTGGTAGAGGCCTTGTTGATCGATGCCCGGCAGCTTCGGGTCGCGCCCACCCTTCCCCGAGCTCTCGGCTCCGCTCGTGCGGGGGAGACCCGTGCGAAACGCCTGCCCACAACGGCAGCAACTGGTTCATCACCGGCCATGACACCACGTCACAACGCCATCACGATCGATGAGTTGACAGCGCAGGCCATCTTGCCGCCTCTCCCCGCGCGGGCGTAGACCAGATCGCACGGGACTCGCCAGGGAAGAGAACGGGGCAGTGATGCGCAGCACTCTTCGTACACGCAGGGCACCGCTACATCGGCGTACCACCGCCAAAATCGCCGCGGCCGTCGTCGCGGGGACGCTCGCACTCACCGTCACCGCGTGCGGCGGGGACGACGGCGACGACGGGGACGACGGAGGCAAGGGCGGGGGCAAGGACACCGGTTCCTCGCTCCAACTGCCCAAGCTGGACGGGGAGGACGTGTCCGTGGCCGCCGTGTGGGGCGGTGCGGAGCGCAAGGTGTTCCTGAAGGTTCTCGACGAGTTCGAGAAGCGGACGGGCGCCAGCGTCTCCTTCGTCCCCGCGCAGGACCCCATCATCAGCTTCCTGGAGTCGAAGGTCGCCGGCGGGCAGCCGCCGGACGTCGCGATGCTGCCGCAGGTCGGCGCGATCGAGCAGGCCGTGGCGAACAAGTGGGCCAAGCCGGTCGGGGCCGAGGCGCAGAAGCAGCTCGACAAGAACTACGGCCAGGGCTGGCAGGACCTGGGAGCCGTCGACGGCAAGCAGTACGGCGTGTACTTCAAGGCCGCCAACAAGTCGCTGATCTGGTACAACACCGCGGTCTTCGAGAACGCGGGCGTCAAGGCCCCCAAGACCTGGGACGAGTTCATGACGACCGCCCAGACCGTGTACGACTCCGGCGTGCCGCCGGTATCGGTCGCGGGCGCCGACGCGTGGACGCTGACCGACTGGTTCGAGAACATCTACCTCTCGCAGGCGGGCCCGGAGAAGTACGACCAGCTCGCCGAGCACAAGATCAAGTGGACGGATCCGTCCGTCAAGGAGGCGTTGACCACGCTCGGCGAGCTCTTCGGGAAGAAGGGGTTCGTGGCGGGCGGCGCGAAGAGCGCGCTGCAGACCGAGTTCCCCCGCTCCGTGAAGCAGACCTTCACCGGCGGCGACCAGCCCAAGGCGGGCATGGTCTTCGAGGGCGACATGGTCTCGCTCTCGATCTCGGAGACCAAGGCCGAGGTGGGCACCGACGCCAAGGTGTTCCCCTTCCCCGCGGTCGGGGACGAGTCCCCCGCCGTGGTGGGCGGTGACGCGGCCGTCGCGCTGAAGGACAGCAAGGGCGCGCAGGCACTGCTGACCTTCCTGGCCTCCCCGGAGGCCGCGGAGATCTGGGCCGAGGCGGGCGGTTTCATCTCGCCGAACAAGAACCTGGACATGGCGGCCTACCCGAACGACGTGCAGCGGGGCATCGCCAAGAACCTGATCGCGGCCGGCGACGACATCCGCTTCGACATGTCGGACACGGCCCCGCAGTCCTTCGGCGGCACGCCGGGCAAGGGCGAGTGGAAGGCGCTGCAGGACTTCCTGAAGAACCCGAAGGACGTCGCGGGCACGCAGAAGGTACTGGAGACGGCCGCGGCCAAGGCCTACAAGGACTGACGCGGTGGCGTCCGTGAACGCCGGGGGCACGCCGCAGGCCGTGCCCCCGGCCCCGACCTCGCGCAAGAGCGTGACCGGCACCCGCAAGACCATGGCGGCGCTCTTCCTGCTGCCCTCCCTGGTGCTGCTCGGCGCGCTCGTCCTCTACCCCATCGGGTACTCGTTCTTCCGCAGCTTCTTCGACGACTCGGGCGACTTCACGCTGTTCGGCAACTACAAGACGCTGTTCACCGACGACAGCATCCGCACCGCCATCAAGAACAACGCGATCTGGGTGGTCGTGGCCCCCACGGTCGCGACCGCCCTCGGCCTGATCTTCGCCGTCCTCACCGAACGGGTGCGCTGGGGCACGGCGTTCAAGCTCGTCATCTTCATGCCGATGGCGATCTCCATGCTCGCCGCGGGCATCATCTTCCGGCTGGTGTACGAGTCCGATCCCGAGCGCGGCGTCGCCAACGCCATCGCGGTGAGCGTGCACGACACGTTCAACGAGTCGTCGGCGTTCCCGCAAGCGCACCCCGCCGTGGAATCACCCCTGAAGTCGGCGGGCGGCGGCGCCTTCGTCACCGAGAAGACCGTGAAGGCGGGCACCCCGGTGGAGCTGCCGCTGACGGGTGTGGCGCCGAACAAGATGCCGGACGGCGCGAAGCCCGCCAAGCCCGCACAGGCCGACCCCGACCGGGTCACCGGCACGGCCTGGCAGGACTTCACGCGCGGCAAGGGCCGGGGGAAGCCCAACGCCCCCGACGCCACCGAGCTCGGCTACGCGGGCATCAAGATCGAGGCCGTCAAGAACGGCGAGGTCGTGGCGTCCACGGAGGCCGCGGCGGACGGCACCTTCGCGCTGCCGAAGGAGGCCGACGGTGCCCGACTGCGCTATCCGGAATCGAACTTCCGCGAGCCCTACAACGGCGTCGAATGGCTCGGCCCGACGCTGATCACCCCGTCGATCATCGGTTCGTACCTGTGGATCTGGGCCGGGTTCGCGATGGTCCTCATCGCGGCGGGCCTGGCGAGCGTGCCGCGTGAGCTCCTGGAGGCGGCGCGGGTGGACGGGGCCAACGAGTGGCAGGTGTTCCGTCGTGTGACGGTGCCGCTGCTCGCGCCGGTCCTCGCGGTGGTCCTGGTCACCCTCGTGATCAACGTACTGAAGATCTTCGACCTGGTCTTCGTGATCCCGCCGGGCTCCTCGAAGGACGAGGCGAACGTGCTCGCCGTCCAGCTGTACAACTCGGCCTTCCTGGACAAGGACTTGGGAGTGTCGAGCGCCATCGCGATGCTGCTCTTCCTCCTGGTCGTCCCGGTGATGCTGTTCAACGTCCGGCGGATGAGGCGGGAGGCCAGGCGATGACCGACCAGATCCACGTCGTGAAGGCGAAGCAGTCGCTCGGCGGGCGCATCGCGTCCCTCCTCGGCGGCACCGCGCTGCGCGTGTTCCTCGTCCTGGTGGGCCTGTTCTGGCTGGTGCCGACGATCGGTCTGCTGCTCGGCTCGTTCCGCACTCCGCAGGACATGAGCGAGAGCGGCTGGTGGAAGGTGTTCAGCGCGCCCTCGCAGATGACGCTGGACAACTACTCGAACCTCCTCAAGGACGAGACGATCACCGACTCGATCCTGTCCAGCGTGATGATCACGGTGCCCGCGACGCTGCTCGTGGTGGTCATCGGGGCGCTCGCCGGATACGCCTTCGCGTGGATGGAGTTCCCGGGCCGCGACTGGTGGTTCATCGGCGTGGTCGCGCTGCTCGTCGTCCCGGTGCAGGTGGCGCTCGTGCCGATCGCCGACCTCTTCGGCAGGATCGGCATCTTCGAGACCTTCGTCGGCGTGATCACCTTCCATGTGGCCTTCGGCCTGCCGTTCGCGATCTTCCTCCTGCGGAACTTCTTCGCGGAGATCCCGCGCGAACTCCTGGAGGCGGCGCGGCTCGACGGCGCGGGTGAGATGCGGCTGTTTCTCCGCGTCGTGATGCCGCTCGGCGGGCCCGCCATCGCCTCGCTCGGCATCTTCCAGTTCCTGTGGGTCTGGAACGACATGCTGATCGCGCTGATCTTCGCCGACTCCAAGCACCCGCCGATCACGGTCGCGCTCCAGCGGCAGGTGCGGTTCTTCGGCGACAACGTGCAGATCCTGGCGCCCGGCGCGTTCATCTCGATGGTGATCCCGCTGGCCGTCTTCTTCGCGTTCCAGCGGCAGTTCGTGTCCGGCGTGATGGCGGGCGCGGTGAAGTAGGGCTCAGGGCACGGCACATACGTAGGCTCAGGGCACGGCACACACGTACGGTGAAGGAGACGGCCCGTAACCGGGCCGTCTCCTTCCGTCTATCCCCCGTATGCCACATCCGGCGTAACTCGCTCACCCCATCAGGCGTTTCCGGGCAGTATGCCCGCGCCGACCCATGGATGTGCCTTGCCCCGGTTCAGTGTCATCGTCCCCGCGTACAAGGTGCAGGCGTACCTGCACGAGTGCCTGGAGTCCGTGCTGGAGCAGTCCTTCACCGACCTGGAGCTGATCGCGGTCGATGACTGCTCACCGGACGCGAGCGGCGCGATCATCGACGAGTTCGCCGCCCGCGACCCGCGCGTGAGAGCCGTCCACCTCACGGAGAACGTCGGCCTCGGCATGGCCCGCAACGCCGGCATGGAGCACGCCACCGGCGACTACCTGATCTTTCTGGACAGCGACGACTCCCTCACCCCCGGCTCCCTGCACGCGATCTCCGACCGCATCAAGGAGACCGACGAGCCGGACGTCCTGATCTACGACTACGCCCGCACGTACTGGTCGGGCGAGGCCGTCCGCAACCAGTTCGCGGGCCAGCTCACCGAGGAGGGCGAGGCGCCCTTCCGACTCGCCGACCGGCCGGGCCTGTTGAAGGTCCTGATGGTCGCCTGGAACAAGGCGCACCGCCGCGAGTTCATCGAGCGCGAGGGCTTCACCTTCCCTCCCGGGTACTACGAGGACACGCCCTGGACGTACCCGATCCTGATGGCGGCGGACACCCTCTCCACCCTCGACCGGGTCTGCGTGCACTACCGGCAGCGGCGCCAGGGCAACATCCTGGGCACCACGAGCCGCAAGCACTTCGACATCTTCGACCAGTACGACAGGGTCTTCGCGTTCCTCGACGAGAACCCGGAGCTCTCCGCGGCCTGGCGCCCCGTGCTGTTCCGGCGCATGGTCGACCACCTCTCGACGATCTTCACCAAGCGGGGCAGGCTGCCGCGCGGCTCGCGCGCCGAGTTCCTGCGCAAGGCCCGCGCCCACTACCGGCGCCACCGCGCCCCCGGTGCCCGCGTGAGCCACCGCACCCGGCTGCGGCACGGCCTGGTGCGGCTCGGCTCGCACCGCACCTACCGCGGCCTGTGGGCGGCGCTGCGGCTGCGCTCCCGCGCCAAGCGGTACGCGGCCGCCGCCCGCCGCCGCGCCAAGGGCGCCCTGCTGCAGCTGCACTACCGCATCCAGCTGCGACTGCCCCTGCGCGCGAACTGCGCCGTCTTCTCCTCGTACTGGGGGCGCGGCTACGGCTGCAACCCCGGCGCCCTGGAGGCCGCGATGCGCGAGCACGTGCCGGGCATCAGGACGGCCTGGATCGCCGATCCGCGCCACCACCACACGATCCCGGCGGGCACCCGCAGGCTGCGGCCCGGCACGGCCGCGTACTGGACGGCCCTCGCCCGCTCCACGTACCTGGTGAACAACGTCAACTTCGACCGCAGGCTGGTCAAGCGCCCCGGCCAGATCCTCGTCCAGACCCAGCACGGCACGCCGCTCAAGCGCATGGGCCTGGACCTCCAGGACCGCCCGGCCGCCGCACGCGGCACTGACTTCGGCGCCCTGTTGAAGAACTGCGACAAGTGGGACTACGTCCTGTCGGCCAACCGCCACTCCACGCTGGTGTGGGAGCGCGTCTTCCCCTCCGCGTACACCACGCTGGAGTACGGCTACCCCCGCAACGACCGCTTCCAGCAGGCGACTTCGGCCGAGGTGGCCCGGCTGCGGGAGAGCCTCGGCATCCCGCACGGCGCCGTCGCCGTCCTGTACGCGCCCACCCACCGCGACTACCGCCGCACCCAGCGCCTCACCCTCGACCTGGAGCGGATGCTGCACACGCTGGGGCCGCGCTTCGTCGTCCTGACCCGCGCCCACCACTTCTACGACGCGCCGCTCGGCGAGAGCACGGGGCGGCTCATCGACGTCTCCGACCACCCGAGCGTCGAGTCGCTCTGCCTCGCCTCGGACGCGCTGGTCACGGACTACTCGTCGCTGATGTTCGACTACGCCAACCTCGACCGGCCCATCGTGCTGCACGCCGACGACTGGGAGGCGTACGAGGCGGCCCGCGGCACCTACTTCGACGTGCGGGAGTTCCCGCCGGGCGCGGTCGCGCGCAGCGAGGACGAGCTCACCGACATCTTCGCCACCGGGCACTGGGCGGGCTCGCGCTCGGCGCAGCTGAGGCGGGCGTTCCGCGAGCGGTTCTGCGCGTACGACGACGGGCGCGCCGCGGAGCGCGTCGTACGCCATGTCGTGCTCGGCGAGCGCAGCGGGCTGCCGTCCGTGGTGCCCCTGGAGGAGCGGCGCCCGGCGCCCGCGGCCGGCGTCCCGCAGCCGGACCCGGCGCCCTACGCGAGCCTCCAGCGCTCCCCGCATCTGTGAGCCGGGCCGTGTGAGTCCCGTGAACCACCATCGAGAGAGGCTGTCTTGTCGCGCTTCAGCATCATCGTCCCCACCCATGGCGTACCGGGGCGGCTCGCCGACTGCCTCGCCTCGGTGCTCGGGCAGTCCTTCGCCGACTTCGAGCTGATCGCCGTCGTCGACTCGCTCGACGAGGAGGCCGACCTCTGCTCCCACGTCGTGGCCGAGCACGCGGAGCGAGACCCCCGGGTGCGCCGCACGCAGTCCCCGCCGAAGGAGGGCCTGCCGGGGGCGCGGAACGCGGGGACGAGCGCGGCGGGCGGCGACTACCTGCTGTTTCTCGACGGCGACGACACCCTCGTGCCGGGCACGCTCGCGGCGCTCGACGCCAGGCTCACCGAGACGGGCGACCCCGATCTGCTGCTCTTCGACCACGAGCGCGTGCACTGGTTCGACGGCAGCCAGGGCCCGGTCCTGACCCGGCTGTGGGAGGGCGCCCCGCGCGGGACCTTCACCGCGGCCGAGCACGCGGCGCTGCCCGACCCGCTGGTGCCCGCCTTCTCCGCCGCCTGCAGGCGCTCCTTCGTGACCCAGCACGGCCTGTCCTTCGCGCCCGGCATGTTCGCGGACATGGTGTGGAGCACGCAGAGCGCGCTGCGGGCCGAGCGGATCGCCGTCCTCGACCGGGTGTGCGTACGTCATCTGCTGCGCCGCCAGGGCGCGCGCACCCGTCTGCCGGGCGCCCACCACCTGGAGCTGCTCGACCAGTTCGGGCGCGCGATGCAGGGGGCGGCGGAGCTCGACGTGCCCGCGCCCGTGCTCGCGCGGCTCTTCCGCAGGCTCACGCACGAGGTCCTCAAGACGGCGTCGACGCCTTCGCGGCTGCCGAGTGCGCGGCTGCGGCGGCGCTTCTTCCGACAGGCGACGCGGCTGTACAGGACGCACAGGCCCGCCGGGTTCCTGCCGCCCTCGGGGAGCCTCGGGGTGCAGCACCGGCTGCTCGGGGCCGGGGCGTACGCCGTCTTCTGCCTGCTGCGCGGCGCGAAGAACCGGCTGCCCGCACTGGTCGGCCCCACCCTGCGGCGCGTGCGGCGCAGGGTGCAGCGGCACCGCCACCCGTACAAGGCCTTCCTCAAGCGGCCCGTCGACGAGAACCTCGCGGTGTTCTCCGCGTACTGGGGGCGCGGCTACGCCTGCAACCCCGCCGCGATCCATGCCGCGACCCGGCGCCTGGCCCCGCACATCAAGACGGTGTTCCTGGTCTCCGACGCCGCGACGGCCGCTCTGCCGGAGGGCGTCGAGGGCGTGGAGATCGGCAGCCTCCGCTACTGGGAGTGCATGGCCACCGCCAAGTACACGTTCAACAACGTCAACTTCGAGATGGCCGTCAAGAAGCGGCCCGGCACCGTGCACGTGCAGACCCAGCACGGCACGCCGCTCAAGCGGATGGGCGTGGACCAGGTGGAGTTCCCCGCCGCGGCCGCCGCCGCGGGGCCGCTCGGCAAGCTCCTGCAGCGCGTGGACCGCTGGGACTTCAACATCTCCTCCAACCACCACTCGACCGAGGTGTGGGAGCGCGCGTACCCGGGTGCGTACGAGAGCCTCGACGTCGGCTATCCGCGCAACGACGCCTTCTACAGCGCGACGGCCGACGACGTGACCTCGATCCGCAAACGGCTCGGCGTGCCCGAGGGCAAGGTCGCCGTCCTGTACGCGCCGACCCACCGCGACTACCGCACGGACTTCGCCACCGGCCTCGACCTGCCCGCGTTCTGCGACGCGCTCGGCGAGGAGTTCGTGGTCCTGATGCGCGCCCACCACTTCTACGAGGGCTCGGCGGGGCTCGAAGAGGTCGTGCGCTCCGGCAAGTTGATCGACGTGACGCAGCACCGCTCGCCCGAGGAGGTGTGCCTGGCCGCGGACGCGCTGATCACGGACTACTCGTCGATCATGTTCGACTACGCCAACCTCGACCGGCCGATCGTCATCTACGCCGACGACTGGGACATCTACCGCGAGACCCGCGGCGTCTACTTCGACCTGCTCGCCGAGCCGCCGGGCGCGGTGGCCCGCACCCAGAGCGAGCTGACGGCGGTGTTCCGCTCCGGCGCCTGGGAGGGCGAGCGGGCGCGGACGCTGCGGGCGGCGTTCCGGGCGCGGTTCTGCGACCTGGACGACGGGCTCGCCGCCGAGCGCGTGGTGCGCCGGGTGCTGCTCGGCGAGCCCGTGGAGCAGCTGCCGCCGGTCGTTCCGCTGCGCGAGCGCATCCCGGCGCCCGCCGCGCCCCGCGTCCCCCAGCACTGACCCGCACCCCCGTACCGAGGACGTCCCGCCATGCCCCACCTGAGCGATCAGCGGCCGGCGCCGCGCACCCCGTACGCGCCGCGCGTCGTCGCCCAGCGCGCGGCGGCGTCCGCGGTCTCGGCGGCGCGGGCCGCGGCGGGCCCGCCCCGGCTGTGGAACGCGCTGGTCGTGACGGTGCCCGCGGCGGCCGTCCTGGTCCTCGGGTACCGGCACCGCTGGGTGGGCGACGACGCGCTGATCTACACCCGGGCGGTGCGGCAGATCCTGGCCGGAAACGGGCCCGTCTTCAACGTCGGCGAGCGGGCCGAGGCGTCCACGGGCACCCTGTGGCAGTGGCTCCTCGCCCTCGGCGGGTTCGTCACCGGGGCCGACCCCGCGGTGCTCTCGGTCGCGCTCGGCCTGCTCACCACGGCGGTGGGCTGGCTGCTCGCGGGGGACGCCGCGCGCAGGCTGCACGGCCGCACCGCGCGCCTGGTGCCCGCCGGGGTCCTGGTGCTGCTGCCGGTGTGCGCCGTCTGGGACTACGCCACGTCAGGACTGGAGACCGGCCTCGCCACCTGCTGGCTGGCGGGCTGCTGGTGGCTCCTGGTCAGGGACGAGCGGCGCCAACTCGCTCCCACCGCCGTGGTGTTGGGGCTCGGGCCGCTGGTCAGGCCGGACCTCGGGCTCGTCAGCGCCGTGTTCCTCGCGGTCTGGTGCGTCCTGCTGCGCGCCCGGTGGCGTACGGCGGCGGGGCTCGCGGCGGCGGCGTGCGCGCTGCCGGGCGCGTACGAGGTCTTCCGGGCCGGGTACTACGGCGTGCTCGTGCCGCTGCCCGGCATCACCAAGGAGGCGTCCGGCGCGAACTGGGGGCGCGGGCTGCTGTACGCCGCCAACTTCGCGCTGCCGTACCGGCTGTGGGTGCCGCTGCTCGTGCTCGCCGTGCTCGGGGCCTTCCTGATGGTGCGCAGGACCACGCGGGTCGCCGTCGGCTCGGTGCGCCCGGCCGTGCGGCTGCCGCGCCGCCCCGTCCTCCTGGTGGCCGCGCCGATGGTCTCCGGGGTGCTCTCGCTGCTGTACGTGGTGCGGGTCGGCGGGGACTTCATGCACGGGCGGATGCTGCTGCCGGGGCTCTTCCTGCTCCTGCTGCCGGTGTGGGCGCTGCCCCGCGGCCGTGCCGTCGTCGCCGGCGGGAGCGTCATCGGCCTCTGGGCGGTGTGCTGTCTGCTGCTGTGGCGCCCGCCCGTGGTCTCCGGCTCCGGCGAGATCTGGGACACCCACGTCGGCTACCAGCAGGCCACCCGGGACCCGTACCCGATCAGCCAGCGCCTGCACGGGGCGCGCCCCACCGTGTACCGCGCCGAGATCGCGCGGGCCCTGCGCGCGAAGAGCCCGCGCCTCGTCCTCGAAACCACGTACAACCGCCCCCACCTCACCCTCCCGCTGGCCCGTGACCGCCGAGTGCCGGTCGCCGGGGCCATGGGCTTCCTCGGCCACAACGGCATCGTCGTGCCGCTGGACGGCCTGGCCGTCGACCCGCTGAGCCTCGCCCACCCGCTCGGCGCCCACATGGAGCGCTCGGCGACCGCGCGCGCCGGGCACGAGAAGCCGGTGGCCCTCGCCTGGCTCGTCGCCGACCTCACGGACCCCGGCACCCCGCTGCCGCCCGGAGTCGACCCGCGCGCGGTCGCCGCCGCCCGCCACGCCCTGACGTGCGGGCCGCTCCCCGAACTCCTGGACTCGGTGCGGCAGCCCCTGGGCCCCGCGCGGTTCTGGCGCAACCTCACCGGCTCATGGCAGCGCACGGCCTTCCGCTTCCCCGCGGAGCCGCGCGCCGCCGAGGCCGCCCTGTGTCCCAGGAACTGAGCCGCACCCCGCCCCTGTCCCATCCGTCACGACCCGTGGAAGAGCCCGTGCCCCGTTTCAGCATCATCGTCCCCGTCTACAAGGTGCAGGGCTTCCTGCGCGAGTGCCTCGACTCGGTCCTGACGCAGTCGTTCACCGACATCGAGGTCATCGCGGTCGACGACTGCTCGCCCGACCACTGCGGCGCCATCATCGACGAGTACGCCGCGGTCGACACCCGGGTCCGCGCGGTCCACCTGCCCCAGAACGTCGGCCTCGGCGGGGCGCGCAACGCGGGCGTCACCCACGCCACCGGCGACTACCTCCTCTTTCTCGACAGCGACGACAGCTACACGCCGGGCGCGCTGGCGGCGATCGACGAGCGGCTCGGCGCCACCGCCGACCCCGACGTGCTCGTCTTCGACCACGTCCGCACGCACTGGTGGGGCCGGGGCGGCCGAAGCATGACGGCGGACCTGCTCGCCTCCGCGGGCACGGACACCTTCGACATCCTGAGCAGCCCGCACTACCTGCACCTGTTCCTGGTCGCCTGGAACAAGGCCTACCGCCGCGACTTCTTCACCGCGCACGGATTCACGTACAAGAAGGGGCTCTACGAGGACGCCCCGATCACGTACGAGGCGCTGGTCTCCGCCCGGCGCATCGGCTGTCTGGACCGGGTGTGCGTGGAGTACCGCCAGCGCAGGCAGGGCGCCATCACGCGCACCCCGGGACGCAAGCACTTCGACATCTTCGACCAGTACGCCGGGCTCTTCGCGTTCCTCGACGAGCACCCGGAGCTGGACGCGGCCCGGCCGCTGCTCTTCGAGCGGATGATCAACCACTTCCTGGCGACGCTGCCGCTCACCGAGCGCGTCCTGGTCGAGGACCGCGGCGACTTCTACCGCACGATCGTGGAGTTCCACCGCCGCTACAAGCCGGCCGGGTTCACCCCGCCCGACGACCGCTACCGCCTGCAGTGGCGGCTCGCGGCGGGCAGTCCGTACGCCGTCTTCCGCGCCTTCGCCGCCGCCCACTCCCTACGGTCGGCGGCGCTGAGCAAGAAGCGGAAGCTGCGCAAGAAGGCCGTCAGGAAGGCGAAGCGGACCCTCACCCGCGTTCAGCGCAGCCGCCCGCTGGACCCCCACCTCGCGGTGTACTCGGCCTTCTCGCACCGCGGTCTGCTCGGCGACCCGGCGGCCGTCCACCAGGCGGCGGGCGCGCTCGCCCCGCACGTCAGGGCGGTGTGGGTGGTGCGTCCCGACGCGGTCGACCGGGTGCCCGAAGGCGTCGACTTCGTGCTGCCCGACACCCCGGCCTACCACCGGGTCACGAGCCGGGCGACGTACTTCTTCAACAACCTCAACTGGGCGCCGGGCCTGGTCAAGCGCGAGGGCCAGATCCACGTCCAGACCCACCGGGGCACGCCGCTCAAGCACATGGGCGCCGACCTGATCGGCCGTCCCGCGGCGACCTACCACCTCAACGTCCGCGCCCAGCTGTGGCGTTCGGACCGCTGGGACTACAGCCTGGTGTCCGGACGGCACGCGCAGCTCGCCTGGGACCGCGCCTACCCCTGCCGCTTCACGTCCCTGCCGACCGGGGCGCCCCGCAACGACGTCCTGGTCAAGGGCGATCCGCTGCGCGGCATCGCGGTGCGCAAGCGGCTCGGGGTGCCCGACGGCAGCACCGTGGTCCTGTACGCGCCGACGCCCCGCGACTACCGCAAGTGGTACGAGCCGCGCCTGGACTTCGAGCGCCTGGCCCGCGAGGCGGGACCCGGCGTCACCCTCCTCGTGCGCCTGCACTCGCAGTACGCGAACGCCGCCGTGCGCGGCCTCCAACTGCGCGACCTGGAGCGGCGCGGGCTGCTCATGGACGTCACCGACGAGCCGTCCGTGGAGGACCTGATGCTCGCCTCGGACGCCCTGGTGACCGACTACTCGTCGCTGATGTTCGACTACGCCTGCCTGGACCGCCCGATCGTCGTGCACGCGGACGACTGGGAGGTCTACCAGGCCACCCGCGGCACCTACTTCGACCTGCTCGCGACGCCACCGGGCCACGTCACCACGAGCACCTCGCAGGTGGCGGACCTCTTCGCCTCCGGGGCGTGGCGCGACGCCCGCTCCGCCGCGCTGCGCGCCGACTTCCGCGCGCGGTACTGCGAGTACGACGACGGCCACGCGGCCGCCCGCGTGGTGTCCCTGGTCATGCTCGGCCAGGAGTACCCGCTGCCGCCCATCCCCCAGCAGGACGCGGGCCGCCACCTGGGCGTCCCGCTGTCCCCCCTGCCGAACGGCACGCGATGAGCGGCACCACCACGTCGGCCGCCGGCATTCCGGAGCAGGCGGCACGCCCGAAGGAGGACGGGAGCCCACAGGGCCCCGACTCCCCGTCATTTCTTGCCCGTTGGTGGGCCGACGGGGTGGCCGTCGCCCTGGGCGGCGCCCTCATCGCGCTGCACGGGTCGCTGCTCGGGCGCTGGGTGGTCGACGACGCGGCCATCACCTTCGCGTACGCGCGCAGCATCGACGAAGGCCTCGGCCCGGTCCAGCAGGCGGGCGCCGAGCCGGTCGAGGGGTACTCCAACCCGGCCTGGCTCGCGCTCCTCGTCGCCGGGCGGCGGCTCGGCCTCTTCGACCACCGTGCCGTGCTCGGCGTCCCC
Source organism: Streptomyces sp. NPDC025651 (assembly GCF_055558735.1). Taxonomy (NCBI): domain Bacteria; kingdom Bacillati; phylum Actinomycetota; class Actinomycetes; order Kitasatosporales; family Streptomycetaceae; genus Streptomyces; species Streptomyces sp. NPDC025651. The sequence goes on along the minus strand of NZ_JBVHLZ010000001.1, from coordinate 72,622 downwards.
GACCTGGTCCTGTACCCCAAGGCGCTCGGCATGCTGTGCGCGCTGGGGATCCTGGTCGCGATCGCCTGCGCGGCCCGGCGCCTGGTGTCCCGCTCCTGGCTGGTCACGGGCGCGGCAGGGGTGCTGCTCGGCGCCAACGTCTCCTTCGTGGCCTGGATGTTCTCGGGCCTGGAGAACCCGCTGTACGCCTGCGTCGCCACCGTCCTCGCGGCCGTGCTCGTCCGCGCGGTCGCCGCGGGGAACCTGCTCGGCAGGGGACCCGCGGCGGCGTCCGGGCTGCTGGCCCTCGTGGCGGCGCTGACCCGTCCCGACGGGGCGGTGCTCGCGGGGGTGTATCCGCTGCTGCTCCTGCTCACGCTGCGGCGCGCGCAGGTGCGGGCGAGGGCGTGGGCCGCGGCCCTGGGCGTCGCCGCCTTCGCCGTGCCGTACGCGCTGTTCCTCGCCTGGCGGTACGCGGTCTTCGGGCGGCTCGTGCCCAACACGGCGGTCGCCAAGGCGCAGGAGCTCCCCGACGCCGAGCTGTTCACCAGGACCACCGGCGAGCTCCTCACCTTCGCGGGCTGGCCCGCGGTGCTCGTGGCCGCCGCGCTGACCGGCGTCGCGCTCACCCGGCGCGGGATGCCGCGCGCGGCCCTCGCCGCGGTCGTCCTGTCACTGGCCCTGACCCTGGGCGCGTTCGGCATCCTTGAGCCGGACTGGATGGGCATGTACCGCTTCGCGACTCCCGTGTGGCCGCTGGGAGTTCTGGCCCTGACGCTCGCCGCGGTGGGCCTGGCCGAGCGGGGCGGGCCGCGTCCGCGCGCCGTCATCGCGCTCGCGCTGAGCGGCACGCTGCTCCTGTCGTGGTCCGCGCAGCGCGAGCGGGGCGCCGAGTTCCGCGCCAAGCCGACGCTGCCGATGTGCCTCGTCGTCAACCGCGACGGCGTCGTCTTCAACGAGTACGCGGACCGGCTCGGCATCAAGGACGCCTCCGTCCTGCTGCCCAGCCTCGGCGGCACGCTGCTCACCAGTGACCTGAAGGTGTACGACCTCGCGGGCCTGACCGAGCCGCGGATCGCCGACGCGCTGGCCGCGGGCGACGCGGAGGCCCTGCGGACCTACGCCTTCGACGAGCTGCGCCCCACCTTCGTCCACGCCATCGGCGTCTGGGCGCGCAAGAGCGGCATGAAGGCGCCGCGGCTGACCGCCGAGGGCTATCTGCCGCTGTATCGCACGGCTGACGGCGGCGGTGACTGGGTGCGGGCCGACGCCGTTGAACACCCCGAGCGGCTCCGGCAGTTGCGCGCCTGGGCCGAGCGGGCCGTGCCCAGCGCGTACACGAGCGGGCGGCACGAGTGCGGTGACGTCCTCAGACCCGGACAGCACGCCGCGGCGGCCGCGCCCGCACCCGACGCCGGACCCGCACACCCCTGATCACCCGATGAACCCGACCGTTCGACCGATCGACCGACCCTGATGGAGACCCCCGCCATGACGACGACCAGCAGCGAAGCCACCACCGGCCAGGACGCGGACAACGAACTGCCCCGCCCGGCCACCCTGGAGGACGTACCGGGCTGGTTCTGGCCCCTGGACCAGCGCCTGTTCGCCTGGTTCCTCGGCGAGGGCGCCGAGGGCACCCCGGCGGGCGACCTCCTGGAGATGGGCTGTTACCTCGGCAAGAGCACCATCGTCATGGGTCAGTTCCTGCGCCCCGAGGAGAAGATGACCGTCTGCGACCTGTTCGGGTCCGACGACGGCTACACCAAGGAGGCCACCAAGGCCTTCTACCAGAAGTCCCTGACCCGGCGCGCCTTCGAGGCCAATTACTCGGCGTTCCACGACGCGCTGCCCGAGCTGGTCGAGGGCCGCACCGACGTGCTGCCCGACCTCGTCGAGGACGACTCCTGCCGGTTCGTCCACATCGACGCCTCGCACATGTACGACGACGTGCGCGACGACATCCTCACGGCGAAGGACGCGCTGCGCGAGGGCGGCATCCTGGTCCTCGACGACTACCGCACCGAGCACACGCCGGGCGTCTCCGCCGCCTCCTGGGAGGCCGTGTTCCGCCACGGGCTGCGCCCGGTCATGCTCTCCTCCAACAAGATGTACGGAACGTGGGGCGACCCCGCGCCGCTGCGCGAGGCGCTCCTGGAGAAGCTGCGCACGGTGCCGAACTGCAAGCCGGAGATCCAGCGCATCGCGGGGACCGAGGTGCTGCGCGCCTCGCGGGCGAAGATCCCCGCGCCGGACGGCCTGGTGACCTCCCGTCACCGCGCGTCGGCGGCCTCGCGCGTCCTGCCGGCGCCGCGGTCCAAGCCCGCCCAGGCGCCGGGGCGCAAGCCGTCGGCCGTGCGCAGGCTCGTCGTCGACCTGCTGCCTCCGGTGGTGACCCGGGCGGTGCGCAAGGCCCGTCGCTGACCTGGGCCCTCCGGCCTGGGTCCTCTGGCCTGGGCCTGTGGCCTGGGCCCTCTGGCCTCGGCTCGCTGACCTCGGCGGGAGCGGCAGATGGCCCAGCTCCCGACCCCACCGGAGTGACAGTCGGGCAAAGTGGGGCAATGCACCACTTCGCCTCTCGGTTCGCCCCGCCGCCCCTCGTCCGGCGGCTGCTCACCACCGCGCGAAGCACCCGTTCCACCGTGCGAAGCACCCGCTTCCGCGTGGAGCGGGCCGTCGCGGGGCGGGTGCGCGGCGCCGGGCGGACCGGGCCGCTGCTGACCCCCGTGCACCTCTCCCTGCGCGACAGCAGGACGCTCAACCTCGCGCTCGCCGCGGACTCCCTGCCCGAAGGTCCCGGGCGCGCCCGGCTGCTGATCACGCGCGGCCCGCGCGGGTTCGCCGTCCCCCTCGTCCACGAGCCGCACACCGGCGCCGCCCCTCTGCTGACCGCCACGGCCACCCTGCGCGACATGCGGGACGGCGTGTGGCGGCTCACGGTCGAGACGCGGGACGCCCGAGGGCGCGTACGACGCCATGGGCTGACGACCGCCGATTCCGGCGCGCCGCCCGCGACGCCGACCGCGCCGCACGCCCCCGATCCGCTGACCGGCACGCTCGTGCGGGTCGTCAGGACCCGCGGCGGACGGGCCGTGCTCCAGGCGACGCGGTCCCTGCCCCGCGCGGAGCTGGTGCGGTTCGTGCCGCGCGGGGACGGCATCACCGTGCACGGACGGCTCGTCGCGGGTGCCGCGCCGGGCGGGGCCGAGGCCGTGCGGCGGCGGGACGGTGTCGTCGTACCCGCCGAAGTGGACTGGCAGGGCGGGGCGTTCGCGCTGCGGGTGCCGCTGGAAGCGATGGCCGGCGCGGGGGCGGGGCAGTGGGTGTGGGACTTCCGGGTCGGGGCGCTGCCGCTGGGGCGGTGGCTGTCCGACGTGCGCGACCCGTCCGCCGCCTACCCCACCCCCTTCCGCGTCTTCGCGCTGCCGGGCGGCGCGGTCGTCAGGGCCCATGCCCACTTCACCGCGTCCGGCGCCTTCGCCGTGACCTGCCTGGACATCACCGGAGTCACCACCGCCGTCACCACCACCCTCACCACCGCCACCACCGCCGAGGAGGCCTCATGAGGATCACGTATCTGCTCGGCTGGGGCGACGAGATGGGCGGCACCGAGCTCGCCACCTACACCCAGGCCCAGCACCTCGCCGAGCGCCCCGGCGTCGAGGTCGAGGTCGTCTCCGTCTTCCGGACCCGCGCCGAGCCCTTCTTCCCCGAGGCGCGCGGGCTGCCGGTGCGCTATCTCGTGGACCGCACCGTCACACCCGAACGCCCCGTGCGCGACTCGGAGTTGGACGACGCCGCGTGCCGCACGCTCGCCGCGCTGCCCAGCGAGCTGATCAGGCCCGCCTGGGAGAACGCCTTCGACCGGCTCTCCGACGTCGAGATGACCGCGGCCCTCGGCACGCTCGACACCGACGTCCTGGTCACCACCACGCCCGCGCTGCTCGCCGCCGCCGTGGCCCTGGTGCCCGCGCGGGTCGTCACCGTCCACCAGGAGCACCGCCCCACCCAGCGGCGCGGCCCCTCCGGCGAGCCGCTGCTGCTGCACGCGCCGCGCCTGGACGCCCTCGTCACGCTCACCGAGCGCACCCGCGACTGGATCGCGGAGTCCCTCGGCGCCACCGCGCCCGAGCTCGCCGTCATCCCGAACGCCGTGCCCGACGGCTTCCGGCCGCGCGCGGACGGCGAGAGCAGGGTCATCGTCATGGCGGCGCGGCTGACCGGCGAGAAGCGCGTCGACCACGCCGTGCGGGCCTTCGCGCAGGTGGCACAGGCGCACCCCGACTGGACCCTGCGGATCTTCGGCGGCGGGCACCGCGAGCGGCATCTGCGGCGCCTGGTCGACGGCTTCGGCCTGCACGACCGGGTCGAACTGCTCGGCCCCTGCCGTGACATGGCCGCCGAGTGGGCCAAGGCCGGGCTGAGCCTGATGACCGCGGGGCACAACGAGGCGTTCCCTCTGGTGCTCCTCGAAGCGCTCGCCGCCGGGGTGCCCGTGGTCGCGTACGACGTGCTGACCGGGCCCGCGGAGATCGTGCGGCACCGCGTCGACGGGCTGCTGGTACCGCCGGGCGAGATCCGTGAACTGGCGTACGCGATGGACGAGTTGATGGGCGACGACACCATGCGCCGGGAGTTCGCCCGGGCCGCGCGCGACGGTGTGTACGCCCGTTTCTCCTCGGCGGACGTCACCGCGCGCTGGGAGGAGCTGTACACGCGGCTCGTGGCGGGGCGCGAGAGGCCGGAGCGGCTGCGCGGGCGCGCGGACCGCGTGGCGCTGGGCGTCGCGTCCGGCGGCTGCGGGTTCCGGCCCACCGCGCCGCACACCTTCGACGCCGCGGCGGCGGCCGGCGAGCGGGGCAGGGAGGACGAGATCCTCGCCGCCGACACCACGGGCCGCGTGATCCGCTCGGTGGGCCGTCTCGCCGAGCTCCGCGACGACGTCCTCGCGCCGCGCATGGCCGACTGGAACCTGGAGCTCGCCGCGTCCGCACTTGAGGCACAGGACGTCCCGTACGTCCTGGTCCGCACGCCCGGCGGCACCGCCCACACCCTGGCCGTGGCCGCCGACGAGCAGGGCCGCGCGCTGAAGGCCCTGGCCGGGGCGCTGCGCGGGCGGCCCGTCTACGCCGAGCTGGTCAATCCGCGCGACGCGGCGCCCGGCGTCGTCCTGGCCGAACGCCTGGACGCCATCGGCGAGTTGGCGGGCGTCAGGATCTTCAAGCCGGTGACCACGACCACCCTGTCGCTGCGGCACGGCGCGGGGCAGGCGTGCACGGTGGCGTTCTGGCCGCGCCCGCCCGAGCCCGGGGGCCCCTTCCGCGCCCCGTTCGGCACGACGCTCGCCGGGGCGGAGCTGCCCTCGCTGACCCCCACGACGACGCTGCGCGTGGCCGACCGGACGTATCCGACGCTCGACGTGTTCGCCCAACTCCTGATCAAGGACGTGGACTTCCCCGTCGACGCGGTCTACACCTGGGTCGACGACGGCGATCCCGAGTGGCGCGCCCGGCGCGACGCCGCGCGCGGCGGCGGCGCCACGTCCGCCGACAACGGCGCCGTGCGCTTCCGCAACCGCGACGAGCTCCGCTTCAGCCTGCGCTCCCTGGCGATGTACGCGCCGTGGATCCGGCACGTGTACCTCGTCACGGCGGGTCAGACACCGGCCTGGCTCGACCGGGACCACCCGGGCCTGACGGTGGTGGACCACCGCGACCTCTTCGCCGACCCCGAGGCGTGTCTGCCGACGTTCAACTCGCACGCCATCGAGTCCCAACTGCACCGCATCGAGGGCCTGTCGGAGCACTTCCTCTACTTCAACGACGACATGTTCCTGGGCCGCCCCACCACCCCGGAGACGTTCTTCCTCAGCAACGGCCTGGCCCGCTTCTTCTGGTCGTCGGCGTCCGTGCCCGCCCTGCCGGTCTCGCCGGACGACGAGGGCTATCTGGCGGCGGCGAAGAACAACCGCGAGCTGCTGCGCCGCGCGTTCGGCAGGACGACGACGCACAGCTTCTTCCACGTGCCCTACGCGCTGCGCCGCAGCGTCCTCACGGAGATCACCGAGCGCTTCCCCGAGGAGACGGCGGCCACGGCCCGCAGCCGCTTCCGCTCCCACGGCGACCTGGCGCTCGTCTCGTCGCTGCACCCCCACTACGCGTACCTCACGGGACGGGCCGTGCCCGGCGGCATCGCGTACGACTTCGTGGACATCGGCGACCGCGCCGACCACGCCCGCCTGGGGCGGCTGCTGCAGAGCCGCGACAAGACGGCGTTCTGCATCGGGGAGTCCCCCGGCGGCGGCATGGCGGACGAGGAGATGGCGCTCGCCATGCGGTCGTTCCTGACGGCGTACTTCCCGGTGCGCTCGCCCTACGAGGCCTGAGCGCCGCCGCCTTCGAGGAAGAGCCGCCTGACCACGCGTTCGGCGGCCTTCCCGTCGTCGTAGGGGCAGAAACGGGCCCGGAACGCCGACCGCAGCGCCGTCGTCTCCGGGGTGTCCCAGCCGCCGAGCCGGAAGAGACCGGCCAGCTCGTCCTCGCCGGTGGCGACCGCGCCCGGGGTCTCGCCGGGGCGCCCGGAGAGCAGGTCGAAGTAGGTGCCGCGGGCCAGGCGGTAGGCCTGCCAGTCGGGGGCGTACGTCACGATCGGGCGGTCCAGGCAGGCGTAGTCGAACATCAGCGAGGAGTAGTCCGTGACCAGGGCGTCGGCGGCCAGGCACAGGTCCTCCACGCGCGCGTGCCCGGTGACGTCGACGAGCTGCGGGTGGCTTTCGAGACCGGCGTCGGCGCCGTAGAAGTAGTGGGCGCGCACGAGCACGACGTACGAGGGACCGAGGCGCTCGGCGAAGCGCCTGAGGTCGAGGCGGGGCAGGAAGCCCTTCTGGTAGTCGCGGTGCGTGGGCGCGTACAGCAGGACGGTCCGCCCGTCGTCGACCCCCAACTGCGCCCGCACGCGCGCCAGTTCCTCATCGCCCGCCGTGAAGTACACGTCGTTGCGCGGATAGCCCGCCTCCAGCGCCTGGTAGGAGGCGGAGGGGTAGACGCGCTCCCAGATCTCGGTGGAGTGCGGGTTCGAGGAGAGGCTGAAGTCCCACTGGTCGGTGTGGTCGAGGACCTTCTGGAAGCTGATGCCGTGCGTGCCCGCCGGGTAGCGGCGCTGGTCGAGGCCCATCTTCTTCAGCGGGGTCCCGTGGTGGGTCTGGAGGTAGACCTGGCCGGGGCGCTTGGTGAACCCGCCGGGAAAGCTGGAGTTGTTGACGAGGTACGTCGCCGTGGCCATCGCCTGCCAGTAGCGCCGGGAGCCCTCGATGACGTACTCGACCCCGGCGGGCACCTTGTGCCTGTTGCGGCTGGAGACCACCCACACGCCCTTGACGTGCGGGGCGAGTTCGCGGGCCTTGGCGTGGATCGCGGCCGGATTGCAGGAGACCCCGCGGTTCCAGTAGGCGCCGTAGACCGCGAGGTGCGGGTCGAGGGAGCGGCGCAGGTCGGTGCGGTAGACGGCGCGCATGGCGCGGGCGCGCAGCTTCTTCTTCTGGCGGGCGAGCTGCCGGGTGACGTGAAGGCGCCGGGTCTCGGCCTTGCGCAGCCCTTCGTAGGCGGCGTAGGAGGCGGCGGCGAGCGCCTTCTCCTCGGGGGTACGGGGCGCGGCGTCCCCGGAGCCGTGGGCGCGGTAGACGCGGGAGGCCTCGCGGAAGAAGTCGCGCCGGTCGCCCTCGCGGATCCTGCCGGGATCGTCGAGGACGGCGAGCAGATGGGCGGCGGCGTGCGGCAGGAGCCTGGCGCGCTCGTCCCGTGCCACGGCGGCGAGGAGTTCCTCGTACCGCTCGGCGACGGCGAAGTGCCGCCTGCCCGGTGTCTTGGAGAAGCTGCCGCCGCGCCGCTCGCGCCAGCGCACGCACGGCCGCTCCAGGACGGCGAGGCGCTCGCCCGCGCGCAGGGTCGCGGTGTGGACCGGCACCACGTCCTCGTACGCGCCGTCGGAGAAGGCGAGGTTCCGCTCCCGCCAGAAGGCGTGCCGGAAGACGCGGTTCCAGGCGGCGGGGGCGACGGCGAGGGGGTCGCCCGCGAGGTCGTCGCCGCCGGGGCGGACGTTCTCCCACCAGTCGACGCGGTCGTGCGCGCAGAGCAGGACGTCCGGGTCGCCGGCCGCCGTGAGCGCGGCGTCGACGGCCTCCAGGGCGCCCGGCAGGAGCAGGTCGTCGCCGTCGAGGAAGAGGAGGTGGTCGCCGGTGGCGCGGTCGGCGCCGATGTTGCGGGCCGGTCCCGGGCCCGCCTGGGCGGGGACGCGGACGACTTGCGCGCGCGGGTCGCGCTCCGCATACTCCGCGGCGATCGCGGCGCAGGCGTCGGGCGACGCGTCGTCGACGACGATCAGTTCGAGGTCGCCGAAGGACTGGGTGAGCACCGAGTCCAGGCATTCGCGCAGGTAACCCTGGACGCGGTGGGCGGGGACGACAACCGAGAAGCGCGACATGGACACCGACGGTAGTCAGCGGGACACCGCCTGTCGAAGACCGATCGTCACTCGTTGGGGTGATCACGGGCAAAGAAGTTGACGGCTGGGAGCCGATAAAGGGCAAAGGGGATGAATATGCCCGTATCCCCACGAAAGGCCGGTCGTCGTGCAGCCCCGTCTCAGCGTCGTCGTACCCATCTACAACGTCGAGGAGTTCCTGGAGGAGTGCCTGGAGTCGATCGCAGGGCAGACCATGGACGGCCCCGGCCTGCTCGGCGGCCCCGAGGCGCGCGGCGGCCTGGAGTGCATCCTCGTCGACGACGGCTCCACGGACGCGAGCCCCCGCATCGCCCGCGAGTTCGCCGCCAGGGACCCCCGCTTCGTCTACGTCCGCCAGCGCAACGCGGGGCTGAGCGCCGCCCGCAACACCGGGGTGCGCAAGGCGTCCCCCACCGCCGAGTTCCTGACCTTCGTCGACAGCGACGACGTCGTGCCGCACGACGCGTACGAGCGGATGATCGCGAGCCTGGACGCCTCGGGCTCCGACTTCGCGAGCGGCAACGTCTGGCGGCTCAACGAACGCGGCCGCTTCCAGGCCTGGCAGTACAAGTGGCTGACCGAGCCGCGCACCCGCACCCACATCGGGCGCGATCTGGACCTGCTCTCCGACCGCGTGGCCTGGAACAAGGTCTTCCGGCGCGCCTTCTGGGACCGGCACCGCTTCACCTTCCCCGAGGGCAAGCTCTACGAGGACACCCCCGTCATGATCCCGGCGCACTTCCTCGCCGGGTCCGTGGACGTGCTCAGCGACCACGTCTACTACTGGCGGGTCCGCGAGGGCTCGATCACCCGGCGGCGCACCGACGTCAAGGGCGTGCGCGACCGCATCGCGGCCTGCGCGCACGTCAGCGGCTTCCTCGCCGAGCACGCCCCGGACATGAAGCAGACGTACGACGTGTCCTGCCTGCGCGACGACTTCGTGTACTTCCTGGAGGGGCTGCCGATGGGCGGCCCCGAGTACCGCGCGGCGTTCATGGAGGACACGGCGGCCTTCCTGCGCCGCGCGGACCCGGCCGTCGTCGCGCAGCTCCCCGTCGACCTGCGCGTGAAGTGGCAGCTCGTGCGCGAGGCGCGGCTCGCCGAACTGATCGAGCTGCTCGCCTTCGAGCGGGCCAACGGCACCGCCTTCCACGTGCGCGGCGCCGTCCGCCGCTCCGCCTCCTACCCCGGCGTCGGCCGCGTCCCGGAGAAGCTGGCGCGGATCGGGCGGCGCGAACTGCCCGTCGTGGCCCGGGTGACCGAGTCGCGGTGGGGCCCCGACGGCACGCTGCGGATCAGCGGCTACGCGTACGTACGCAATCTGGAGGCCACCCGCCCCGGGCACTCGATCAAGACGGGGCTGCTCAAGTCCGCCCACAGCAGGGGGCAGTTCCGGCGCGTGCCGACGAGGACGGTCGCCGCGCCGCAGGCCACCGAGCAGTCGCGGCAGCGGCTGCACTGCTACGACCTGTCCGGCTTCGAGATGACCGTCGACCCCGAGCAGCTGAAGACCGGCGGCCGCTGGCGGCCCGGGAACTGGCTGCTCGGCGTGGTCGTCGCCGGCCACGGCACGGTGCGGCGCGCGGCCGTGCGGGCCGCGGAGTCCGCGGCCGCGCAGTCCGTGGTGCGCGAGCTCGGCGACGGGCTGCGGCTCGTCCTCGGCTTCAGCAAGGGGCGGCTCGTGCTGAAGGTCCAGGAGTACGCGGCGCGCGTGGACGCCCACCGGCGCGACGGGGACGACGTGGTGCTGAGCGGGACCCTGCCGGGGCGCCTGCGGCCCGCGTCACTGCGCCTGACCCACAAGCACACCGGGACCGACTTCGACCACCCGGTGAAGCTCACCGACGACCGCTTCGAAGTCCGCGTGAGACTGGGCGACTTGGAGGGCGTGGCACCCACCCCGCACCGCGCCCCCAAGGAGGTCGAGCCGCCGCACGGCGACCGCTGGCAGGCCAATCTCGTCATGCCCGACGGGAAGCTGAAGTCCCTGGCCGCCACGCTGGACCTGCCCCCGGGACGGTACGCGTCGCGCGCGGGACGCGAGCTGTGCGCCACCGCCAACGACCAGGGCCAGCTGGTCGTCGAGCTGACCCGGCAGCCCGTCGCCGACCGCGTGGCGTGGAACGCGGACGGCACGCTGACCGTGGAGGGCTCGGTGGCGGCGGCCAGTTGGACCGAGCCCGAGCTGGTGCTGCGGCACAGCGGCCGCGACGAGGAGCTGACGGTGCCCGCCGAGCGCGACGGCGACCGGTTCCGCGCGGTGCTCGCGCCCGGTGGCGGGGCGCTGCGCGAGGGGCGGTGGTACGCGTTCCTGCGCGAGGCGGGCGCGACCGGGGGCGGCACACCGCGCGCGGCGGACGGCATGCCGGTGCGGCTGCTCGCCGCCGTCTCCGCCGCGCTGCCGCTGCGACGGACCGTCCAGGAGCGGGAGTTCACCGTCGACCGGCGGTTCGGCGACCGCCTCCTGATCGAGTCCGGCTCGGTGCTCGCGCGGTCCGAACGCGGGGCCTACCGGCGCCACCGGCTGCGCACCGCCCACTACCCGGGCCGCCGCGAGCAGCCCCTGACCGACGCCGTCCTCTACTTCGACGGGGACTCGCCGCGCGCCGTCCACGAGGAGCTGGTGCGGCGCGGCACCGACGTCGAGCACCTGTGGGTCACCCACGACCAGCAGACCCGCGTCCCCGCGGGCGCGAAGGGCGTCGAGGAGCACAGCGCCGCCTGGTACGAGGCGCTGGCCCGCTGCCGCCGCATCGTCACGGCGGGCCACCTGCCGGAGTTCTTCGAGCGCCGCGAGGGCCAGACCGTCGTCCAGACCTGGAACGGCGCCCCGCTCAAGCGCATCGGCACCGACCTGACCGACACCCTCTACGCCGACCACGGCCACCTCGACGCCCTGCCGAGGCTGGCCCGCCAGTGGGACGTCCTCGTCTCGCCGAACCGCTTCTCCACCCCGCACCTGGGCCGCGCGCTCGCCTACGAGGGCGAGGTCCTGGAGGCCGGATCGCCCCGCAACGACGTGCTGTTCGCCGACGACCGCCGCAAGGTCGCCGAGCGGGTCCGGCGCGAGCTGGGCGTCGGGCAGAGCAAGCGGATCGTGCTGTACGCGCCGACCTACCGGGACCATCTCGCGTACTCCCCCGGCAGGTTCCGCTACGAGCCCGCGCTCGACTTCCGCGCGGCCGAGTCCGTGCTCGGCGACGACCACGTGCTCCTTGTGCGCAAGCACCCGCTGACCGCGGGCCGCCTGCCGGGCGCCCGCGCGCCGTTCGTGCGCGACGTGTCCTCGCACCCCCGCACCGCCGAACTCCTGCTGGTCGCGGACGTGTTGGTGACGGACTACTCCTCGCTGATGTTCGACTTCGCGCACACCGGGCGTCCGATGCTCTTCCACGCGTACGACCTGGAGCACTACCGCGACACGGTGCGCGGCTTCTACCTCGACTTCGAGACCCGCGCCCCCGGCCCGCTGCTCGCCTCCACCGGCGAGGTCGTCGAGGCGCTGCGCGACCTGGACGCCATCGCGGCCCGGCACGCGGAGGCGTACGCGGCGTTCCGCGAGGCCTACTGCGACCTCGACGACGGGCGGGCCGCGGCCAGGGTCGCGGAGAGGCTGATGCGGTGAGCGGCGCGCTGTTGACCCGCCGCGCCGCGCACGGCGCGACGGCGCTGCGCGGCGGCGGCCCCCGGTGGCGCCCCACCCCGTACCAGGTCTTCGGCGGCCTCTTCTGGCTGGTGATGTCGCTGGCCTTCTGGCGGGTCCCGATGTGCTGCGACTTCGGCCAGCACGCGGCCGTGGTCGAGCGCCTGAAGGACAACCTCCTCCACCCCGCGCACCCGATGGCGGACCTGCCGGGCGACGGCAGCGCGTACTACTCGCCGTACGCCGTCGCGCAAGGGCTGTTCGCCAGGGCGACGGGGTTCGCGGGCTGGGAGGTCGTGAAGCTCGCGGGCCCGCTGAACCTCCTGGTCCTGCTGACCGGCATCGGCCGCTTCGTGCGCGTCCTGACGCCCCGTCCGTGGGCTCCGGTGCTCGCGCTGTTCGCGATGGTGCTGCTCTGGGGCACGCGGATGGCGTGGTGGAGCGGCTATCTGGGTCTGATGTCGATGACGGGCAACCTCGGCTACCCGTCGACGTTCGCGATCGGCCTCACCTTCTGGGCCTGGGCGTGGGCGGGTTCGCTGGCGCGCGGGGCACGGCCTTCGGCGCGGGGTCTTCGGGCGTACGCGGGGCTGGGCGCCCTGTGCGGGCTGATCCTGCTCGTCCACCCCATCTCGTCGGTGGCGGCGGTGATCGGCGTCGTGGCGTTCGCGGCGTCCGGCCACCGACTGTGGTCCTGGGCGGCGACGGCCGTGACGGCGGTCGCCCTCGCGGCGGCCTGGCCGTATTACAGCGTCTTCTCGCTGGTCGGCGACGCGTCGGTGGACTGGATCCACCGCCCGCTCTACACGGAGATGCCGCAGCGCTTCTGGCTGGCGCTGCTCGGCCTGCCGGCCCTGTGGCTGCGCCTGCGCAGGGACCGCAGGGACCCCCTGGTCCTGATGTTCGCCCTGGACTGCCTGGTCGTCGCGTACGGCTGGCTCAGCGGCCACTACACCTACGGCCGCATCCTCGGCCTGACCCTGGTCCCGCTCCAGTTCGCCCTGGCGATCGAGCTGGCGGCGCCCCGGCCCTGGGGCTGGCGGCGGGGCGCGCTCGCCGGGGCCGCGGCGCTCGGCGCCTGCGTGGGGTTCTTCCAGGTCCAGGCGGGCGCCGTCGTGCCGCGCGCCCTGGATCCCGTCGGCTTCGACCAGCCGCCGCGCTGGCCGGGCTACGGGTGGGCGGTCGGCCACATGCGCAAGGGCGACGTCGTCCTGACGAACGGCTACCGGTCCACGCGCTCGGTGCCCGGCTACGGCGCCAACCTCGTCGCCCCCGCCTGGCCGGACCCCTCGCTCGACGAGAAGGTGCGGGACGTCCGCCTGAAGGCGGTGCGCGCCTACCTCTCCCCCGGCTCCACCCGTGCCGAGCGCGCGGCGATCGTGCGCCGCTACGACGTGCGCTGGCTGCTCCTCACGCCCGAGCAGAAGGCGCCGCCGGAGGCCGTGGTCGTGGCCTGGAGCCCGCGCACCGGCGAGGTCCTCGCGCGGGTGAACGGGGCGGAGCAGCGGCGTACGTAGGAACGGGGCGGGTCAGCGGCGTACGTAGAGCCGCAGGGTGACGCCCGGCACCCGATACAGGGTGCGGGCGGTGAACTCCCGCTCCAGGACCGCGAGTTTGGCCTCCTCCGCGCCTCCCGACCACAGTCCCGTCCGGACGAGGTGCTCCCGGGTGTGGCGCAGCGCGGGCGGCTCCGTCAGGACCCAGACCCGGTCCACGGAGGCGAGTCTGCGGCGCAGTTCGGCGGGGTCCGCCTCCACTCCGTACAGCGTCCCCGACGCGGCGGGGGACGCGGTGAGCGCGAGGTCCCTGCCGCCGCGGAAGCCGTCGGGGTAGACGAGGGCGACGCGCCGGGCGATGGCGGGCAGGAACAGGACGGGGTCGCCGGTGCGCAGCGCGCGGGCCGCGACGGCGGACGCGGCCGCGGGGTCCTCCCTGCCGTGCCCGACGGCGCGGTCCACGCGGTGCAGCGGCAGCTGCCACCACAGGGCGAGGCCGACGGCGGCGGCCCCGACGACGGCGACGGCGCCCCGGCGGCGCGCGGAGCCGGACCGGGGCAGCCGGTCGGGGCCGGGCCTGCGCGGACGGTCGAGGCCGGGCCGGAGCAGCCGCCCGAGTCCCCGCACGGCCCGGTCCGCGCCCGCCGCCACCAGCAGCGGCAGGCCCGCGAGGGCGAAGAGCACGTAACGGTCGTGGTAGAGCGGCAGGCCCTGCGAGACGGCGAAGAGCACGGCGGGCGGCAGCACGAGCAGCGGCAGCGCCACGGCGGGCAGCGCGAGCCGTCCGCCACGGCGCCACGGCCGCCGCAGCGCGAGGACCGCGAGCAGCAGCTGGCCGACGAGGACGAGCGAGGTCGGTCCCGCGAAGGAGCGCAGGAGCCGGTCGGCCGCCGCCCCGTCCGGCGCCACCAGCCACGACACCTGCGCGGACTGCCCGCCGGAGACCAGGAGCAGCGGCAGGAGCAGGACACAGACCGCGCCGGCGGCGATCCCCCAGGCCCGCCACACGGCGCGCGGCGCGCGGGACAGGAGCAGGGTCGCCGCGTGGGCGAGGAGCAGCAGGGCGGCGAGTTCGTGCAGCAGCGCGGTGCCGACGGCGGCCGCCGCGTAGGCGCACCAGGCAGGCGGGCTCTCCGGCCGGTCGACCGCCCGCGCCAGGAGCAGCGTGGCGAGCGCGGCCCCGGCGGCGACGAGCGCGTACGACCGGCCCTCCTGGGCGTAGTGCCCGGCCATCGGCGTCACCGCGTACAGCAGTCCGGCCCACAGGCCGACGCGCGGGCGCGCGAGCCGGGTGCCGAGGACGGCGACGAGCGCGGCGGCGGCCGACGCGGCGAGCACCGAGGGCAGGCGCAGCGCGAACTCGCCCGGGTCGGCGGGGAGCAGGGCGTGCATGAGGACGTAGTAGAGGCCGTGCACCGCGTCGACGTGGTGGAGCAGGTGCCAGATCTCGGGGAGCGAGCGCCGGGCGACCTGGAGGGTGGCTCCCTCGTCGCGCCAGACGGTGCCGCGCTCCAGGCCCCACCCGCCGAGCACGAGCATGACCAGGGCGGGGACGAGTGCGGCGAGGGCGGGGGCGGTGAGGAGCGAGGGGACGCGCGCGGCGGCCGCGCGGGCGGCGGTGGGCACCTTGACCTGCATGGTGCGAGTTTGTGCTATTAACCCACTTTCACCGAGGATTGACACCTCGTGCCGCACCCACGAAAACCCCCTTAGTCGGATAATTACCGGAAGCCCCTAAAATTTCCCCTGTGGAACGCACCCTGCCCCAGCCGCCTGCCCAGGTCTCCGTCGTCGTGATCGGCTACGACGACGCGGCCCACGTCGCTGACGCGGTGCGCTCCGCGCTCGCCCAAGGGCCCCTCGTCCACGAAGTGATCGCCGTCGACGACTGCTCGACGGACGACAGCGCCGACGTCCTCGCCGCCCTCGCCGCCACGGACCCGCGCGTGAAGGTCGTGCGCCGCGCGACCAACAGCGGCGGCTGCGGCACGCCCCGCAACGACGGGATCGACGCCGCCTCGTGCGCGTACGTGATGTTCCTCGACAGCGACGACGTGCTGCCGCCCGGCGCCGTCGACGCGCTGCTCGCCGCCGCGCGCAGGCACGGCGCGGAGGTCGCGTCCGGACTGTGCGTGCGCCGCGAGCTGCCCTCGGGGCGCGAGGTGCCCTGGCAGCCCGAGCTCTACCGCAAGGCGCAGCTCGTCGCCCGACCCGAGCTGCGCACCCGCCTCGTCCACGACACGCTCTGCGTCAACAAGCTCTACCGCACGGACTTCCTGCGCGAGCACGGCATCCGCTTCCCCGAAGGCCGCTTCATTTACGAGGACTTCGTCTTCACCGCGCGGGTCCTGGCCGCCGCGCCCCGCATCGCGCTCGTCCCCGACACGGTCTACGTCTGGCACGTGCGCCGCGCCGCCGCCAAGCTGTCGATCTCCCTGGACCGCTCCGGGATCGCCAACTGGCAGGCCCGCATGGAGGCGCACCGCCAGTCCGTGGAGATCCTGCGGGACGCGCACGGCACCGGCGGCAAGCGGCTCGCGCGGGCGGCCCGCGCCAAGTTCGTCGAGCACGGCCTGCGCATGTACACCCGGGAGCTGACCGCGCGCGGCAAGGAGTACCAGCGCGAGTGGTGGGCCCTCACGCGCGCCTACCTGGCGACGTTCGACGACGCCGACCTCGACGCGGCGCCCGCCCCCGGGCGCGTCATCGCACGCGTCGTCCTCGCCTCCGAGGAGCCCCGCGACCTGGCGCGCCTGAAGCAGGTGGCGGCGCGCCCCGCGCGGCTGGTGCCGCCGTACCCGCGGGCGGCCGACGCCACCCCCATCTGGGCCGACGACCTCCCCCAGGTCACCCTGGAGCACCTGCTCGTACGCCCCTTGCGGCTGCTGCCCCTCGCGGTCGAGGGCGAGCTGCGCCCCGGCGCGGGCGCCTCGCGGCTCACGCTACGGCTGCGCGAGCTGTACGGACGGGTGGCCGACGCCGGACCCGCCACGGTCGACGTCGAGCTGAGCCACCGCCAGGGCGACCGGCCGAGCCTGCGCAGGACGGCCGCGTTCAGCACCGAGCGGCCCGGGGAGACCTGGCTCGCCACGGTCCTGCTCGACCTCGGCTCGCTGGACGGCGGCGTGTGGGACGTGCGGCTGCGGCTCCACTTCGACGACGGGACGGCGCGCGACACGACCGCGCAGGCCGTGGCCGGGCCCGGCCTGCTCCGCCGCACGGTGGTGCCGAGCAGGCGGCGCGGGGTGCTCCTCGTCCAGCCGTACGCCACTCAGGCGGGGAACCTGTCGGTGCGGCTCGCCCCCGGCGTGCGGGGCGTGGCCGGGGTCGCGAAGCGGCGGCTGACCCGGCTGATCCGCTGACGCGGCCCTCACACCGCCTCTGCGACACTGCACGTCCACGCACACACTCGCGACAAGACGGGACAAGACGGGAATGACCTGGCTGATCACCGGCGGCGCCGGATACATCGGGGCGCACGTCGTCCGTGCCATGACGCAGGCGGGCGAGCAGGTGGCGGTCTACGACGACCTGTCCAGCGGCATCGCCGAACGCCTCCCCGAGGGCGTCCCGCTGGTCGTCGGCTCGGTCCTCGACGGCGACCTGCTCACCCGTGCCTTCGAGGAGCACGCGATCACCGGCATCGTGCACCTGGCCGGCAAGAAGCAGGTCGGCGAGTCGGTGGAGCGCCCACTGCACTACTACCGCGAGAACGTGGAAGGCCTGCGCGTCCTCCTGGACGCGGCGGTCGCCTCGGGCATCGCCCACGTCGTCTTCTCCTCCTCCGCCTCCGTGTACGGCATGCCCGACGTCGACCTCGTCACCGAGGAGACGCCGTGCGCGCCCATGAGCCCGTACGGCGAGACGAAGCTGGCCGGCGAGTGGCTGGTCCGCGCGGTGGGCCGGGCGCACGGCGTGTCCACGGCGTCCCTGCGCTACTTCAACGTGGCGGGCGCCGCCTCGCCCGAGCTCGCGGACACCGGCGTCTTCAACGTCGTCCCGATGGTCTTCGAGAAGCTCACCGACGGCGAGGCCCCCCGCATCTTCGGCGCGGACTACGACACCCCCGACGGCACCTGCGTACGCGACTACATCCACGTCGTCGACCTGGCCGAGGCCCATGTGGCGACGGCCCGCAGGCTCGCGTCCGCCGCGCCCGGCACCGACCTGACCCTCAACATCGGCCGCGGCGAGGGCGTTTCGGTCCGCGAGATGACGGACCTGATCAACGAGGTCACCGGCTACGACGTCCCCGCCGAGGTCACGGACCGCCGCCCCGGCGACCCGGCCCGCGTGGTGGCCGCCGCCGACCGCATCGCCACCGAGCTCGGCTGGTCCGCCAAGCACGACGTGCGCGAGATGGTCGCGTCGGCGTGGGCGGGCTGGGTGCGGCTGCATCCGGAGGCGGCGCGCGCCTGAGCGTCGCTTTCCGGGCCCCCGGGGGTGTAGCAGGCTCCACCCCCGGTTCGGTACCGCACTCCCTCGCCCCTGTGACCTGGTGTTCCTAGCGTTCTCAGGGACAGTCACCGCGGGTGTGACGGCCACTGGGAGGGCGCAGGGATGTTCAGGCGACGGGGTTCAGGGGCGGTGGCCGCCGAGCGGGTGGCCGCGCCCGACGCGCTCACGCTCGACGGGGTCGGCAGGTCCTACCGGCGGGGCGTGACCGCGCTCGAACCCGTCGACCTCGCCGTGGGACGCGGCCGGTTCCTTGCCGTCATGGGGCCCTCCGGGTCCGGCAAGTCGACGCTGCTGCAGTGCGCGGCGGGCCTCGACAGGCCGACGACCGGGACCGTGCGGATCGGCGGCGTCGCCATCGGACCGCTCGGCGAGGCGGCCCTGACCCGGCTGCGCCGCGAGCGTGTCGGCTTCGTCTTCCAGGCGCACAATCTGGTGCCCTCGCTGAGCGTCCTGGAGAACGTCTCGCTGCCGCTGCTCCTCGCGGGCACCCCCGGCGAGGACCGGGCGCGACGCGCCCTGGCCGCCGTCGGGCTCGCCGAGCGCGCGGGCGACCGCCCCGCGGAACTCTCCGGCGGCCAGCAACAGCGCGTCGCCGTCGCCCGTGCCCTGGTCACCTCGCCCGAGGTGGTCTTCGCCGACGAGCCGACCGGCGCCCTCGACCCGGCCACCGCGCAGGACGTGCTCGCCCTGCTGCGGCAGGCCGTCGACCGGGACGGGCACACCGTGGTGATGGTGACCCACGACCCGGCCGCGGCGGCCTGGGCGGACGAGGCGCTGTTCCTCGCCTCGGGCCGGATCGCCACCCGCATCCTCCACCCCGACGCCTCCCACGTGCTCGGCGTCATGCGGACGTTGGGGCGGTGAGCGGCATGAGCGAGGCCCCTGTGAACAGGCCTGCGCGCGTACACGTCACCAGGCTGCTCGCCTCGCGCGCCTCGCGGACGCACCGCAAGGCCTGGGCCGCGGTCTTCACCGCGCTCGCCCTGACCTCCCTCCTGCTCGGCGCGTTCGGCCTCGCGCTCTCCTCGGCCGGGCTCGGGCACGCGCGCGTGGAGCGCTACGCCGCCGCCGACCTCGTCGTCTCCGGCGACCAGAACACCCGCTACACGGCCAAGCCGTGGGGCAGCGAACCCGAGACGGCGACGGCCGGGCTCACCGAGCGCGTGCGGGTCCCGCGGGCGGCACTGAAGACCGTGCGCGAGGTCCCCGGGGTCCGTGCGGCGGTCGCCGACGAGGTGTTCGCGGTGGGCGTCGGGAGCCGTGGGAACGGCGGGAACGGCGGGAACGGCGCGGCGACCGGGCGGCCTTGGGACGCGGCCCGGTTGGGCTCGTACTCCCTCCGGGACGGGACCGCCCCCGAGCGGCCGTCCGAGGTCGTGGTGGGCCGGGGCACGGCGCGCGTCGGGGACCGGATCACCCTGCGCGTGGCCGGTGCGGAGGCGGCGTACACGGTGGCCGGGGTGGCCGGGGGCCCGCGCGCGGCGGTCTACTTCACCTCCGGCGAGGCCCGCCGCCTCGCCGACCGCCCCGGGTCCGTGGCGGCGATCGGCGTCACGGCGGACCCCGGCACGAGCACGGCGACCCTGTACGCGCGCGTGCGGAACGCGTTGGACGAGGCGGGCCACCACAGCGTGGGGCACCGCGCGGACGGGGACGGCGCACGGCTTCGCGTCCTTGCCGGGGACGGGCGCGGCGACGCCGAGTTCCTCGCCGCGGCCCCCGCGCGGGCGGGCATGCTGGCGCTGCTCGGCTCCGTGAGCGCGACGGTCGTCCTGATCGCCCTGCTCGTCGTGGCGTCGACGGTGGCGCAGGCGCTCCAGCAACGCTCCCGTGAGCTGGGTCTGTTGCGGGCGGTCGGCGCGACGCCGCGGCAGCTGCGGGGCGCGGTGGGCCGCGAGGTCGGCAGGGTCGCCGCGGCGGCGGCGCTGGCGGGGGCGGCGCTGGCGGCCCCGGCCTTCCTGGGCCTGCGGGCGCTCCTCGACGCCCGGGGCGCGCTGCCGCCGGGCCTGGAACTCCCGCTCCCCGCCTGGCTGTTGCCCGCCCCGCTGGTCACGGCGGGCCTGACCCTCCTGATCGCCCGCGTGGCCGCGCTGATCGCGTGCGCGCGAACGGCGAAGGTGCGCCCCTCGGAGGCGCTGCGCGAGTCCGCCCCCGGCAAGGGCCGCAAGATCACGGGGCTGGTGCTGCTGTTCGCCGGCGCGAGCTCGGCGGGCACCGCCACGCTCCAGCACGGTGAGGCCGCGGGCGCCGCGGCCGGTGCGGCGGCGGTGGTCCTGGTGATCGGCTGCGCGCTGCTCGGCCCGTGGATCGCCGAGGGCGCGATGCGGGTGCTCGGCACACCGCTGCGCGGGTTCGGCGGCGCGGGCGGCCATCTGGCGGCGGCCAACTGCACGGCGTCCGCCCGCCGCCTGGGGGCGGCGCTCACCCCGATCATCCTGGTCACGGCGTTCATCGCGGTGCAGCTCTCCGCGGGCGCGACGATGACGCACGCCGCGGGCGACCAGGCGCGCGGGGCGGCCCGGGCGGAGTACGCGGTGACGGCGCCCGGCGGCCTGCCCGCGGGCGCCCTCGAACGCATCAGGAGAACCCGCGGAGTTCAGGCGGCGACAGCCGTCGTCCGCAGCACGGTGGTCCTGGCCCGGCAGGAGGCCGGCTCGCCCCGCCTGGACCGCCTGCCGGTGCTCGGAGTCACCCCTGAAGGCCTGGCGAGGACGCTGGACCCCGGCGTCCGCGAGGGCGACATCGGCGAACTGCGCCCCGGCACGGTGGCGTTGGGCCGCGACCAGGCCCGCTCCCTGGACGCGGACGTCGGCTCGACGGTGACGGTGCGCTTCGGGGACGGAGTGGAGTCACGGCTCAGGGTCGTGGCCACGTACGACCGTGAACTGGCCCTGGGACCCTTCCTGTTCGCGCACGGCGAGCTCCTGCGGCACATGTCCTCCCCCACGGCGGACCGCGTCCTGGTGGCCGCGACCGGCACCACGCCCCGGGCCCTGCGCGATGCCGCCCCGGGGGCGAGGGTGAGTGCGGACCCGCCCCCCGAGCGGCTCGAACCGGAGGACCAGGCGCTGGGCGAGGTGGTGACCGCGGCGGCGGTCGGCGCGGTCGGCGGCTTCACGGTCATCGCCGTCCTGAGCACGCTGACCCTCATCACCGTCGGGCGCCGCCCCGAGCTCTCCCTGCTCCGCCTCGCCGGGGCGGGCCGACGCCAACTGCGGCACATGCTGCGCCTGGAGGCGGCGGCCACGGCGCTGACGGGCCTGGTGGTCGGCGCGGCCGTGGCCGCACTCCCCCTGCTGGCCTTCAGCCTGGCGACGGCGCACTCCTTGCCGCGTCTCACGGCGGCGCAGGCGGCCCTGATCGTGTCGGTGGTCGCGGCGACGACGACGGCGGGGACGGTGCTGCCGGCCCGGCGGGTGCTGCGGGGCCGGCATCCGCTGCGGGGCGGGGCGCGGCAGGGCGTCAGCCCGTGCAGCAGGGTCTCGGCCCGTGCGGCAGGGTCTCGGCCCGCGCCGCAAGACGTCAGCCCTTGTTCTCGGCGCCCGGACCCAGCCCCGAGAACAGGGACCGGCTGACCATGTCGGCGCCCTGGGCCGGGCTCAGCTCCGGCATCTCGTGCGAGGCGATGTTGGTGAGGTGGATCAGCAGGGAGCGGGCCCAGCGGTCGGGGAGGCCGGGCCGCAGGGCGCCCTCGCGCACCGCGCGGGCCATGAAGGCGTCGAGCCGCTCGATCAGCAGACGCAGCCGTTCGGCCCCCGCCTCGTCCCGCACCTGCCCCACGTCCACCGGCCACCGGCGGCTGACGGCGATGATGCCCTCCGCGTACCGGTGCAGGGCAACGGCCACCGGCGCCTCGTCGAGCCGCGCCTCGGCGACGACCGCCTCGCAGGCGTCGAGCTTGGCCACGTACACGGCGGCCATCAGGGCCTCGCGGGTCTCGAAGCGGCGGTACACGGTGCGCCGGTCGACGCCGGCGGCGGCCGCGATCGCCGCGATGCTCGTGGCGGGGTCCCGTGCCAGAAGGCGTGCGCCGGTCTGCAGGACGGCGACACCCCTGTCGCCCAAGCTGAAGGACACCCTCGACTCCAAGGTCTTCGTGACCGTGGCGACCCTCCGCCCGGACGGCAGTCCGCACCAGTCGGTGGTGTGGGTGGGGCGGGACGGCGACGACCTGTTCTTCGTGACGGGCGTGGACAAGGTCAAGGTCCGCAATCTGCGGCGCGACCCGCGCCTGAGCGTGACGGTCAACCCGCCGGACGAGCCGTACGGATACGCGGTGATCACGGGAACGGCACGCCTGGAGAGCGCGGGCAGCCGGGCCCGCATGGATGAACTGTCCCTCAAGTACACGGGCTTGACGTACGCGGAGCACAACCCGGAGGTGGCGGCCGTGCTTCCCGAACTCGTCACCGTCCACGTCGCCCCCGAGAAGATCGCGTCGAGGTTCCTGTGAGCACGAAGAATGTGACCACGAAGAAGACGTACGTCGTCACCGGCGGAACGGACGGCCTCGGCAAGGCCGTTGCCCGTGCCTACCTGGAGCGGGGGCAGGAGGTGGTGGTCGTGGGGCGCGACGCGGGGAAGGGCGAGGCGTGGCTGGCGTACGCGCGGGAGCGCGGGGCAGCGGGCCGAGCACGCTTCATCCGGGCGGACCTGAGCCTGCTCTCGGAGACGAGAGCGGTGGTCGAGACGTTGGCCGCCGCCCACGCGAAGATCGACGCGCTGGTGCTGTGCGCCCGGCACTTCCGCTCGACGCGGCTCGTCACGGCGGAGGGCTTCGAGAACACGTTCGCGCACTTCTACCTGAGCCGCTTCGTCCTGAGCCATGGCCTGACGGGCCTGCTGGAGGCCGCGGGCACCCCGGTCGTCCTGAACGTCGCGGGCCCCGGGGGCGGTGGGCGGATCTTCTGGGAGGACCTGCAACTGGCCCGGAACTACGACGGGGGCCTCGCGCTCGGGCAGGGCGGACGCCTCAACGACCTGCTGGGCGTGGGCTACGCGGCGAGCCGCCCGGGCTCCTCGACATCCTGGACGCCCCGCCTGCGCCGGGCCTCAGCGCGTACGTCCTGGACACCCCGCTGTCCACCGCGGGCCCGGACTTCGCACTCCCGGAGGCGAGGCACCTCCACGCCCTGACGGAGTCCTTGCTGGGCACCTCTCGTTGACGTCGCCCGGCGGCGGCCCCACCCCGCAAAAGCAGAAGGCGAGCCCTAACCCCGCTCCAAGTACGCCAGCACCGCAAGCACCCTCCGATGCCCGCTGTCGCTCGGCGGCAGCCCCAGCTTCGCGAAGACGTTGCCGATGTGTTTGCTGACCGCGCGGTCGGAGACCACCAGCGTCGAGGCGATCGTCGCGTTGTCGCGGCCCTCCGCCATCAGCTGCAGCACCTCCCGCTCGCGCGGCGTCAGCGAGTCCAGCGGATCGTCCCGCCGCCGCGTCAGCAGTTCCGTCACGACCTCCGGGTCCAGCGCCGTGCCGCCCGCGGCCACCCGCTCCAACGCGTCCAGGAACTCGTCGACGCGCCCCACCCGGTCCTTGAGGAGGTAACCGACCCCGCTCGCGCCCCCGCCCAGCAGCTCGGCGGCGTACGTCTCCTCGACGTACTGGGAGAGGACGAGCACCGGCAGCCCGGGAATCTCCGCCCGCGCCGCCAGCGCCGCACGCAGCCCCTCGTCCCTGAACCCCGGCGGCATCCGCACGTCCAACACCGCGATGTCCGGCCGGTGTTCGAGCAGCGCGGGCAGCACCTCGGGCCCGCTGGAGGCGACCGCCACCACCTCGTGCCCCGCGGAGGTGAGCAACAGCACCACCCCCTCCCGCAGCAGGGCGTTGTCCTCGGCGATCACCACGCGCACGGCAGCTCCACTTCGATCACGGTCGGCCCCCCGACGGGGCTCGACACCTCCACGGTCCCGTCGAGCGCGGCGACCCGGCGCCGCATCCCGAGCAGACCGCTGCCACCCGCGCCGTCGGCCCCGCCCCGCCCCTCGTCACGTACCGCGATCCTCAACCCGCTCCCCGCCCTGGAAAGTTCCACGAAGGCCCGCTCGGACCCGCTGTGCTTGGCCGCGTTGGTCAACGCCTCGGCCACGACGAAGTACGCGGCGGCCTCCACGGCGGCCGGAGCGCGCGGCCCCGCGTCCGACTCCACCCCGTCCTCGCTCACCGTCACATCGAGCCCGCTGCTGGCGGCCAACGCCCGTACGGCGCCCACGAGTCCGCGGTCGGTGAGGATCGGCGGATGGATGCCGCGCACGACGTGGCGGAGCTCGGTCAGCGCCTCCTCGACCTGGTCCTGCGCGTCGTCGAGCAGCTTCTTCGCGGCCTCGGGGTCCTTGTCGTACGCGCGCCGCGCGAGCCCGACCCGCATCGAGAGGGAGACGAGCCGGGCCTGCGTGCCGTCGTGCAGATCCCGCTCGATGCGCCGCAGTTCGGCGCCGTGCGCGGCGACGGCGCCCGCCCGCGTGACGGTGAGTTCCTCGACGCGCTCGGCGAGGTCCGCGGTGCGCTGCGCCTCCGGCGAGGGCAGCAGGAGCAGGCGGGACCAGCGGGCGTCGAGGTCGGCCAGGCGGGAGATCAGGGGGAGGACGACGGCGCGGCGCCGCAGCAGCCCGCACCACACCCCGTCGACGAGCAGACCCACGGCCCACAGCGGCAGCGTGACGTACGCCAGAAGCCACCCGTAGACGAAGTGGACGAAGAGCCACCGCAGATCGCGCCAGGTGCCGGGGTCCTGGACGGCGGCGCTCACGCGGTCGCGGACGCCCCCGGTGAGCGGCAGATACGCCTCGGGCACCGGCTCGCCCGTCCAGCCCGCGACGAGGCGCCGCTTGTACCCGGCGGTCCTGCGCAGCAGCAGCACGGTCTCGGGCAGCACGGCGGCGCCGACCACGAGGAGGGTGACGAAGGCGGTGAAGAGGATCAGCCCCATGAAGAGGTACGAGAGGAGAGCGAGCCCGGCCCCCTTGCCCAACTGCACCGTGGCGAGCCCCGCGCGCCGCACCGTCTCCCTCATGCCGGAAAGGCTAGGTCACGACGGAAGCGGCCGGGAGCGAGCCGCCTCCCGCCCGATGGTGGAGTGCGCTACACCCTCGGTTCGGGAGGGCACCCCCTCGTTCCCGCGGCCCGCGGCAGGCAGGGTTGGTCACAGGCCGCCGCGGAGCGACGGCCCCACCGACCCTCCCGCCGGAAGGAACCCACCATGAAGGCCCTGCTCTGGCTCGTCCTCGCGGCCGCCGTCCTCGTCAACGTCTCGACCAGCTTCGCCTTCGACGGCGTGCAGCAGGTCCTGATCAGCGTGGGCACGGGCGTCGTGGCGCTGGGAACGGGCGTGACCCTGTTCCTGACGCGCCGCCGCGACGCCTGACCAGCGTCGCGACGCATGAACCCCGAGGCTCGCCTCGTCGCCTCAGAGCGCCCGCAACCCCGCTGCCGTAGCCGCCGCGAGCCTGCCCAGGTACCCCTTGGGCAGCTCGGCCCGCACCACCACGGAGCGCCAGTAGAGCGGCCCCGAGACCAGGTCGAGGGCGAGGTCCTCGTCGGCCCCCTCCCGCATCTCGCCGCGCGCGACGGCGGCCCGCACGATGCCGCTGGCCACCCCGTGCTGCCCCTCGCGCAGCGCCTTCTGCAGGGCTTCGGCGATCTCGGGGTTGCGCGCCGCCTCGGCCTGCAGGTCGGGGATCACCTGCGAGGCCACGGGGTGCCGCAGCGCCCGTGAGGTCACCTCGTACAGCAGCCGCAGGTCGCCCTCCAGGGACCCGGTGTCGGGCGCCGGCAGCCCCTGCACCGCTATCGCCGACACCAGGTCGAGCACGAGCTGCAGCTTGGAGCGCCAGCGGCGGTAGACCGCGGTCTTGCCGACGCCCGCGCGGCGGGCGATGCCCTCGATGGACATGCGGGCGTAGCCGACGGAGGCGAGCTCTTCGAAGACGGCGGCCCGGATGGCCTCGGTCACGTCCTCGCGGAGCACGGCGGCTCCGGCGGGGGCCCTGCGGCGCGGCTGTCCGCCCGAGGACCGGCTCGCCTGTTCACCCTGTGGCCTGCTCGTCGTCATGCGGACAGCATAGAACGTCACGACGATACGGTTGCGTTCCGACGTAACGACGTCCTACTCTCGGCGTTGCGACGATACGGGTCCGTCCCGACGTACCCGACGCGCGCCCCCGCTTCCCCGAGCGAAAGCAACGGACGTGAGCCAGGTCCTCGACGACGCACCGCCCCACCAGGCATCCCCCGCCGCCCCGGCCGTTCCCCCGGCCGAACTCGCCGCCCGGTACGGCCTGTCCGTAAGCGGCGCCCGCCCCTCCCTGCCCGCCTACGTCCGGCAGCTGTGGCAGCGCCGCCACTTCATCACCGCCTTCGCGACCGCCAAGCTGACGGCGCAGTACAGCCAGGCGAAGCTCGGCCAGGTCTGGCAGGTGATGACGCCACTCCTGAACGCGGCGGTCTACTACTTCATCTTCGGCGTCCTGATGAACACCAAGCGGGACGTCGAGGATTACGTCCCCTTCCTGGTCACCGGCGTCTTCGTCTTCACCTTCACGCAGCAGTCCGTGATGGCGGGCACCCGCGCCATCTCCGGCAGCCTCGGCCTGGTCCGAGCCCTGCACTTCCCGCGGGCCTCGCTGCCGATCTCGTACTGCCTGCAGCAGCTGCAGCAGCTGCTCTTCTCGATGGCCGCGCTGGTCGTGATCCTGCTCTGCTTCGGCGTCCCGCCGACGGCGTCCTGGCTGCTCACCGTCCCGGTCCTGGTCCTGCAGTTCACGTTCAACACCGGCCTCGCGCTCGTCATGGCGCGGCTCGGCAGCAAGACCCCGGACATCGCGCAGCTGATGCCGTTCGTGCTGCGCACCTGGATGTACGTGTCCGGGGTGATGTGGAGCATCGACGCCGTCCTCAGGGACCAGAACCTGCCGCACGCCGTGCAGGTCCTCCTGGAGTGCAATCCGGCCGCCGTCTACATCGACCTGATGCGGTTCGCGCTGATCGACAGCTTCCAGCGCGACCAGCTCCCGCACCACGTCTGGGCCTGGGCCCTGGGCTGGGCGCTGCTCGCCGGGATCGGCGGGTTCATCTACTTCTGGAAGGCAGAGGAGACGTACGGCCGTGGCTGAGACGACGAGGAACGACAACACCCCCACCGTCATCGTCGACCAGGTCGACATCGTCTACCGCGTGCACGGCACCGGCGCGGGCCGGGGCACCGCCACCGCCGCCCTCAACCGGATCCTCGGAGGCCGCAAGAAGGCCGAGGCACGGTCGGGCGTACGCACGGTGCACGCCGTCAAGAAGGTGTCGTTCACCGCGTACAAGGGCGAGGCCATCGGCCTGATCGGCACGAACGGCTCCGGGAAGTCGACGCTGCTCAAGGCCGTCGCCGGGCTCCTGCCGGTCGAGAGCGGCCGCATCTTCACCGACGGCCAGCCGTCCCTGCTCGGCGTGAACGCGGCGATGATGAACGACCTGACGGGCGAGCGCAACGTACGCCTCGGCGGTCTGGCGATGGGCATGAGCCGCGAGCAGGTCCAGGAGCGCTACGACGACATCGTCGAGTTCTCCGGCATCAACGAGAAGGGCGACTTCATCACGCTCCCGATGCGGACCTACTCCTCCGGCATGGCCGCCCGCCTGCGCTTCTCCATCGCCGCCGCCAAGGACCACGACGTGCTGCTCATCGACGAGGCCCTGGCCACCGGCGACCGCAAGTTCCAGAAGCGCTCCGAGGCCCGCATCCGGGAGCTGCGCAAGCGCGCGGGCACGGTCTTCCTGGTCAGCCACAACAACAAGTCGATCCGCGACACCTGCGACCGCGTGCTGTGGCTGGAGCGCGGAGAGCTGCGCATGGACGGCGCCACCGAGGACGTACTGAAGGAGTACGAGCGGTTCACCGGAGGCAAGGGCTGACACCGGCCCCCACCTGCCAGGCCGTATCCCTTTTGTCGCATCAATACGCAGATCCTTACACTATGGGAGCGTTTAGCAACAGAAGGAGTGCGCGTGCAGCCACGGCTGAGTGTTGTCGTCCCCGTCTACAACGTCGAGCTCTACCTCGACGAGTGCCTGGAGTCCCTGGCCGCACAGACGTACCAGGACTTCGAAGTGATCATGGTCGACGACGGGTCGACGGACGGCAGCGCTGCCATCGCCGAGGCCTTCGCGGCGGCCGACCCGCGCTTTCGCCTGATATCCCAGGAGAACAAGGGCCTGGGCGCGGCGCGCAACACCGGCGTCCGCGAGATGTCCCCCGACAGCGAGTACCTCGCGTTCGTGGACAGCGACGACACCCTGCCGACCACGGCGTACGCGCTGATGATCGAGACGCTCGACAAGACCGGCTCGGACTTCGTGGCGGGCAACGTGACCCGCTTCCGCTCCGCCGGACACGTCCAGTCGCCCGTGCACCGCGTGCCCTTCGCGGCGACCCGGCTGCGTACGCACGTCTCGAAGTTCCGCCCGCTGCTGACCGACCGCACCGCGTGGAACAAGGTCTACCGCCGCTCCTTCTGGGAGAAGCACCAGCTCGCCTACCCCGAGGCGATGCTCTACGAGGACGCCCCCGTCAGCGTCCCCGCGCACTACCTCGCCGAGTCCGTGGACGTCCTGAGCGAGCCGATCTACAACTGGCGCGAGCGTGAGATCGGCGAGCGCTCGATCACGCAGAACCGCACCAACCCGCAGGGCCTGATCGACCGCGTGAAGTCGATCCGCATGGTCCGCGAGTTCATGCTCGACCACATCGACGACGACCCGATGTACGCCGAGCACCTGAAGGTCTACGACAACAACGCCCTCGCCGAGGAGATCCCCCTCTTCTGGCGGGTCCTGCCGGGCTCGGACGCCGCGTACCAGGAGGCCTTCCTGGAGCACGTGGGCCGCCTGGTCCGCGAGATCGGCCAGGACGCGGTCCGCGCGCTGCACGTGCCCCACAAGCTGAAGCTGTACCTGACCGTGCACCGGCGCCTCGACGAGCTGATCGCGCAGCTGGAGTTCGAGAAGGAGCACCCCGGCTCGATCCCCGTGACCGGGACGCTGCACCCGAAGGCGGACTACCCCTTCCTCGACCCGACCGCCCCCGTCCCCGACGCGGTCCTGCGCCTGGACCCGGAGCTGCGGCTGCGCAGCCGCCTGGACGAGGCCTCCTGGCACGACGACAAGCTGTGGCTGTCCGGCTGGGCCTTCGCGCGCCAGATCGGTGCCGAGTCGCGGAGCAAGGCGCTGAAGTCGCTGATCCTCAAGGAGAAGGGCAGCCGCCGCACGGTCCTCGTGCCCGCCCGCAGCCACCTGGACCCGGAGGCGACGGTGGCCTCCGGCGCCGAGTTCAGGCACGCCGACTGGGCCGGCTTCGGCGCCCTGGTGAACCCCTCGCGCCTGCGCCACCGCGGCAAGTGGGTCGACGGCCTGTGGTACGTGCGGGTCGCCGTGGCCGGCACCGGCTCGACGCCGCGCCGCGGCCCGCTGTACGGCGCGGGCACGGGCTCGGGACAGACGCCGCCCGCGCACTGGGTCACCCAGGACGTCCGCGTGGCCCCGCAGATCCAGGACGGCGAGCTGGCCATCCGTGTGGAGACCGCGCACGCCCGTGCCCTGGAGGTCCGCGCCGACGGCTCCCACCTCGTCGTCCGCGGCGTCCTGCGCACGGCGCCCGACGGCGAGCCCCGCCTGCGCATGCGCCACCGCGAGTCCGGCACGATCCTGACGGTCCCGCTGGAGCTCGGCGCCCCCGAGGACGGCCGCGTCCCGTTCACGGCACGGATCGGCACGGCCGACCTGACCGAGGTCCGCGAGGACCACGAGCGGCTGCGCCCGACGCAGGCCGAGCGGTCCATCGCCCGCTGGGACATGTCCGTCGAGGTCGTCGACTCCAGCGGCGCCGAGCCCAGGTCGACCCGTCTCGCCCTGATCCTGGACGACCGCGAGGGCTTCTCCGGCGCCCAGTTCGCGCAGCAGGACGCCGGCCGCACGGTCTACGCCCGGCGCAGCCCCGGCGGCTACCTCCAGCTGTGCGACCAGCCCGTGCAGCCGCTGGTCGACCACGTCTCCGTGCACCCCGACGGCACCGTCACGCTCACCGGCAGCTACCCGGCCGGCGGCACCCACGAGCTGGAGCTCGTGCTGCGCCAGACCTGGTCGGGCCACGAGTACACCTTCCCCGCGAAGGCGCACGACGGCCGCTTCGAGGCGAGCTTCGTGCCCGCCCCCACCCACCGCTACGCGGGCGAGACCCCGCTGCGCGCCGGATTCTGGTGGCCCTCCGTCCAGAAGCCCGACGGCTCCCGCACCGCCGTCCAGCTCGCCCCGCCCGTCCACGGGAACCTCCCGCTGGAGGTCGTGGCGCATGGCAAGCGCGTCGAGCTGCAGGCCCGCCAGTACGACCAGCTGGCCCTGATGGCCCACTCCGAGCTGCGCCCCGACGAGCGCAGCCGCTACCGCCAGACCCGCCTGCGCACCGAGGCCTACCCGGCCGCCCGGCACGAGCCGCTGCGCGAGGCCGTCCTGTACGACGTCTTCGGCGGCCGCATGTACGGCGACTCCCCGCGCGCCGTCCATGAGGAGATGGTCCGCCGCGGCCTGCCTCTTGAGCACCTGTGGGTCGTCAAGGACGGCCAGTGCGAGGTCCCGGCCACCGCGAAGGCGGTGCGCGTGCACAGCCCCGAGTACTACGAGGCGATGGCCCGCTCCCGCTACATCGTCGGCAACACGCACTTCCCGCGCTGGCTGGAGCGGCGCGAGGGCCAGCAGATCGTCCAGACCTGGCACGGCACCCCGCTGAAGCGGATCGGCTTCGACTTCGACAACGACCACTTCGCGAGCACGCAGTACCTCCAGGACCTGGACCGCGAGCGCCACCAGTGGACGATGCTGCTCTCGCCGAACAAGTTCAGTACGCCGATCATGCGCAGCGCCTTCCGGTTCGGCGGCGACGTGGACGGCGAGCTCCTGGAGGCGGGCTACCCGCGCAACGACGTGCTGCTCGCCCCCGACCGCGCCAAGCGCGCGGAGAAGGTGCGCCGCGCGCTCGGTCTGCCCGAGGGCAAGAAGGTCGTGCTCTACGCCCCGACCTGGCGCGAGGACAAGCAGCGCCACCGCGGCGGCTTCCTGCTCGACCTGCGCCTTGACCTGGCGAAGGCGCGCGAGGAGCTGGGCGACGACCACGTCCTGCTCGTGCGGCCGCACGCCCACATCGTGGAGCCCGTGCCGGGCGCGGGCGACGGCTTCGTGTGGGACGTCGCGAGCTACCCGGACATCATGGACCTGCTCCTGATCGCCGACGTCATGATCACCGACTACTCCTCGGTGATGTTCGACTTCGCCGTCACGGGCCGTCCGATGCTGTTCTTCACGTACGACCTGGAGCACTACCGCGACCGCCTGCGCGGCTTCTACTTCGACTTCGAGAAGCGCGCGCCGGGGCCGCTCCTTCCCACGTCCGACGAGCTGATCGCCGCGCTGAAGGACCTCGACGCGACGAGCGCGCCGTACAAGAAGGCGTACGACGAGTTCCGCGCCGAGTTCTGCGACCTGGACGACGGGCAGGCCGCGCGCCGCGTGGTCGACCGGATGCTCGCCCACCGAGGAACGGCCACCGCATGAGCACACAGGAGGGGGGCACCGCCATGCCCGAGCTGAGCGTCGTCGTGTACGGCCGCAACGTCCAGGGCCACCTCGGCGCCTGCCTGGACGAGCTCACCGCGCAGTCCTCGCCCGGCGTCGAGGTGATCGTCGCGGCGGTGGGCGCCTCCGCGCAGGCCGCCGCCGCGGACAAGGCCGGCGTCACCGTCGTCCCGCTGCCCGAGGGCACGGGCGACGGCGCGGCACGGGCCGCGGGCGCCGAGCGCGCGGGCGGCCGGTGGCTGCACTTCGTGCACAGCAAGGACGGCGTGCCCACGGGGGCTCCGCGCGCCGTCGCGGACCGCGTCGCCGAACTGCCGGACGGGGTGGACGTCCTCGTCGTGGACCACGTCCGCTCGACGTGGCGGCACCAGGGCATGCCGAGCCCGGACGGGAAGCACCTGGCCAAGCAGGGCCGCCGCGACCTGCCGCC
Organism: Streptomyces sp. NPDC025651; assembly: GCF_055558735.1. NCBI lineage: Bacteria > Bacillati > Actinomycetota > Actinomycetes > Kitasatosporales > Streptomycetaceae > Streptomyces > Streptomyces sp. NPDC025651. The sequence continues at coordinate 40,506 of NZ_JBVHLZ010000001.1, read as the reverse complement.
CGCGGACTGCCCCGGCCTGATGAAGGTCACGCCGCTGCTCGGCACCCGCGTGCTGCGCGCCGACTTCTGGCGCGCGCGCCGCGCCGAACTGGCCGTGGACGACGAGACGTTCGCCGCGTACGCCGCGCTGCTCGTCGCCGAGCGGATCGCGACGCTCGACCAAGTGGCCCTGAACGTACGGGAGTTGCGCGCGGAGAGCCTGCCCAAGGGCGCGCCCGAGGAGCGGTACGGCGTCATCGAGCGCTACGAGTCGCTGCTGCGCCTCGCCACCGGCCTCGGTCTGCCGACGGCGCCCCGCGCCGCGCTCTACGACGTGATGGTCGGCGACTGCCTGCGCGTCGTCGCCCGCGAGAAGCTGCCCGACGCGGTGCGCAAGGAGTTCTTCCACCGCGCGTCCAAGGCCGCCGTCGCCTGGAAGCCCGGGGGGCACCAGCACCCCGGTGGCCTGGAGGGCATGCGGCGCCGCATCCTCGAAGAGGACGCGTACACCAAATACCGCACGTTCCAGACGGCGAACCAGCAGCGGCGCAAGCTCAGGTCGGCCGTCGTCTCGCGCAAGCACAAGGTGGGCGTGAAGGTCCGCGACCTGCGCTACCGCAGGGCCCTGGAGCGGCCCGTCGACCCGAACCTCGCGGTCTTCACGGCCTACTGGGACCGGGGCGTGGCCTGCAACCCTGCGGCCATCGCGGCGAAGCTCGGCGAACTCGCCCCGCACATCCACCCGGTGTGGGTCGTCGCGGCGGCGAACGTGCCGCTGCTGCCGCCCGGCACCGACCACGTGGTGCCCGGCACACGCCGCTACTGGGAGGTCATGGCGCGCGCCAAGTACCTGGTGAACAACGCCAACTTCCCGAACGCGATCGTCAAGCGCCCGGACGCGGTCCACCTCCAGACGCACCACGGCACGCCGCTCAAGCGCATGGGCCTGGACCAGCTGGACTACCCGGCCGCCGCCAAGGGCCTGAACTTCCACAGCCTGCTCGCGCGCGTGGACCGTTGGGACTACAGCGTCTCGGCGAACGGCCACTCCACGGAGATGTGGGAGCGGGCCTACCCCTCGCACTACGAGTCCCTCGACTACGGCTATCCGCGCAACGACGTCTTCTACGGCGCGACGGCGGCCGACATCCGGGCGATCCGCGAGCGGCTCGGCATCGCGCCGGGCAAGCGGGCGATCCTGTACGCGCCCACCCACCGCGACTACGAGGCGGCCTGGACCCCGCGCCTGGACCTCGCGACGCTCGCCGAGCGCCTCGGCGAGGACACGGTACTGCTCGTGCGCGGCCACTACTTCTACGGCGGTGCGGCCTCGCCGCTGGCCGGCCTGCGCAAGAGCGGCCGCGTCATCGACGTCTCGTCGTACGACCCCGTGGAGGATCTGTCGCTCGCGGCGGACGCGATGATCACGGACTACTCGTCGATCATGTTCGACTACGCCAACCTCGACCGGCCGATCGTCATCTACGCCGACGACTGGGAGACGTACGCGAAGACGCGCGGCGTCTACTTCGACCTGATGGAGCACGCGCCGGGCCATGTGGCGCGTACACAGGAGGAGTTGACGGAGATCTTCACCTCGGGCGCGTGGCGCGACGAGGAGTCGGCCAAGGCGCGCAAGGTGTTCCGCCACCGCTTCTGCGAGTACGACGACGGGCGCGCCGCCGAGCGGGTCGTGCGCCGTGTCTTCCTCGGCGAGAGCGAGGAGTCACTGCCGCCCGTGACCCCGGTCGACGAGCGCACGCCGGCCCCGACGCCCGAGGAGGCGACCCGATGACTCAGACGGCGACCACGCCCGACGTCACCGTCACGGTGATCGTCTACAACGACGCGGAGCGCCTTCCGCGCGCGGTGGCGTCGCTGCGTCGGCAGACGCACGCGAACATCGAGATCATCATCAGCGACGACCACTCGACGGACAACACGCCTGAGGTCGCGCGGCGTTTGGCGGCGGAGGACGAGCGCGTCTCGTACCTGCGCCTGCCGGAGAACAGCGGTGGCTGCAGCGCGCCGCGCAACCGTGCGCTCGACATCGCGCGGGCCCCGTTCCTGATGTTCCTGGACAGCGACGACGAACTCCCGGAGCGGGCGGTGGAGTTGCTGCTCGCGGCGCACCGCGACCGGGAGGTGGACTTCGCGATGGGCGCGGTGGAACGCGTCCGGGTCGACACGGGCCGCACCTCGACGTGGATGCCGCACCTGGTGGCGGAGCGCCGCACGGTGGAGGGCATCGCCTCGGAACCGGCCCTGTTCTTCGAGCACCTCTCGACGAGCAAGATGTACCGCCGCGAGTTCCTGGACAGGAACGACCTCCGCTTCCCGGAGGGCATCCACTACGAGGACCAGCTGTTCTCGGCGCAGGCGTACTGCCTGGCGAAGTCGTTCACGGTGATCCCGGATCCGGTCTACCGCTGGTACATCGCCCCCTACGAGGCGGCCGAATCGGCGTCGATCTCCAACCAGCGCCACAAGCTGACGAACGTCCGCGACCGCATCCACGTCCAGGGCCTGATCGACGAGTTCCTGGAGTCGAGCGGCCACGCGGACGTCCGGGAGGCCAAGGACTACAAGTTCCTCAAGCACGACTTCCGCATGTACGCGGGCGACCTCCCCTTCCGTGACGAGGAGTGGCTGTCGGGCTTCGCGGACATCGTGAACCCGTACCTGGCGAAGCTGGCCCCCGGCGCGTACGCCCGCCTGCCCCGCGCCGAGCGCGTGGTCCTCCAACTGGTCCGCGACAACCGCCTGGCCGAGGCGCAGCTGGCGGCGCGGGGGCTCGGCCACGGGGTGGCGCCGCGCGAGACGTCGGTGGACTCCTCCGGCCACGTGTACTGGGGCGCACAGGTCCCGGAAACGGTCTCGTCCCGCACGGAACTCGACCTGACGGACCAGGGGTTGGACTCCCGCCCCTTCCCGAGCGCGCAGTTCCGCCACGAGATCACACGGGTGGAGCGGGGCCCGGGGGCGTCGGTGGACCTCACGATCCGCACGTACGACCCGGGCCTGCGCCTGCCGGTGGGCCCCCAGGTGGCGACGCTCCTGCTCGCCCCGGGCCGACGCCGGATGAAGGTCCCGTTCCGCCTGGACCCGGTGCGCCCCGGTGTCTTCGAGGGCAGCGCCCGCCTGGACCTGACGGCGGCCCCGCTCCCCCTGAACGGCTTCGAGGGCGCCCGCCACCCGGTCCTGCAACTCACCCAGGGCACCCTCCGCAACACGTCCCTGCTCCTGGCCCCCCTGTCCTTCCCCGCCCTGACGGCGAGGGTGGACTACCGGGGCGGCGCACTCCCGCACGAGGTCACGGTGGAACCGGAGGGCCGGGCCTCGGGCCGCCTCCAACTCCGCTGGACCCCGGTGGGCATGACGTCGAAGGTCATACGCCCCCTGGCCCGCAAGGCAGGAGCAAAGGCGGGCCCGAAGCTCCGCAAGGCGGCCCGCCTGGCATCAAGCCTGACCCGCTGAACCGACGGGGCGGCCACCTCCCAGGGTGGCCGCCCTGAGCTCCCCGAGCACCCCGCGGACCCACCCACCACCCCCGCCCACCCGGCCCAGCCGCCACACGCCCGGCACCGCCCGCCACGGGCAAGATCCGCGGCGGAGCCGTGACGCTCCTCGCCGCGCTCGGTCACATCGGCGTACGCGTCCGTGAGGACGTCACCGCCCGCATGCCCGACACCGATGAGCGGGAAGCCTTGCGCCTGGGGCACGACGAGCCGGTTCTCCGGCTGAACAGGGTGACGCTGGACGGTGAGGACAAGCCGATCCAGGTCGACATGATGGTCATGCCCGCACACCGGCAGCAGCTGCGCTACGAGATCAGGATCTGATGGCTGTGCCCCAGACCGACGACGGCACGACAGACCGGCGCTCCCTCCACGAGCGGATCGCCGCCGACATCCGTGACGAGATCATGAGCGGCGACCTCGCCCCGGGCGCGAAGCTGCCTTCCACGAACCAGCTGAAGGAGCGGTTCGAGGCCTCCAACGCCACCATCCAGAAGGCACTCCAACTACTCAAGGACGAGCGGCTCGTCGTAGGGCGGGCCGGGGCGGCGGTCACCGTGCGCGAACACCGCCAGCGGACCATGCGCCCTGCCTCGTACATGGCTCCGGCCCTGCCAGGAGAGCCCTACCGCTGGCTCACCGAGGCCACGAAGCACGGCACGCGGGCGCACAGCACGCTGCTGGAAGTGACCGAGGCGCGGCCACCCGCCGACGTCGCTGCCGCCCTGAACCTCACCGCGAGCAAGACCGCCCTGCTCCGGCGCCAGCTCCTCTCCATCGACGGCGAGCCGGTGGAACTGGTCATGTCCTACTACCCCTTGGGGATCGCTCGAGGCACCGCCATCACAAGCAAACGGAAGATCAAGGGCGGCACCCCGGCCCTCCTCGCCGAGCGAGGCTTCCCGCCCCGGCTGAGCGTGGACCGCGTGTCGGCGAGAGTCCCCACCCAAGAGCAGTTCCAGGCCTTGAACCTCCCCAGCGACCTGCCCGTGCTCCGCACTCTCCGCGTCGTCTACAGCGACGGCGACCGGCCGATCGAAGCCACTGTCATGGTCAAAGCAGGCCATCTCTACGAGCTGCAGTACGAGTTCACACCGGAGTAAGGGCGGGCCCGGGGCCGGTCAAGGCCCCGCTCAGCCCACCACCTCGTACAGCACCTGCCCCTTCGGACCCGTCTCCACCTTCCGCAACGCCGGGTCGCCCGCACGCAGGCCACCGTCCCTCGGATACCCCACGATCCACCGCACCCCGTACCGACGCAGAATGTCCAGCCGTTCCGTACGGGACGTTCCCATGGCGAAGTAGGCGCGAGTCGCCTCCAACCGCTCTTCCTGATCCGGCAGGAAGAAGTCCGGGTATCCGGGGGCGACCGTGTAGGGGCCGTAGGCGGGGATCTGGCGGGCCGGGAAGGTCTTCGCCATAACTACGTCGCCGTACTTCACCCGCGGCGCCAGCCAGTCGTAACCCGGCCACGGCGCCTTGTACTTCGCGGCGACCGGCGACGGCAGGGCGTCGCGCGGAATCACGTAGCCGAGTGTGCCCGCCTGGGTCCATGCGCCGAGAAGCAAGGCCGCCCCGAGCAGCCCGGCGAATGCACGGCGCAGCACGCGCGAGGTACCCGCCTCGAAGAGCTCCAGCGCCGCCGCAAGCTGCGCCGGGATCAGCGCCGCAGGCAGCACCCTCCCCCACGAGTAGTGACCGGTCAGGCCGCCCGCCGCGAACATCGCCGCGCCGAGCAGGAAGAAGAGGACCAGGGGGTCACGGCGGTCCCTGCGCCAGCGGAGCGCCAGCGCCAGGACCCCGACCAGCGCGAAGCCGAAGTGCGGCAGCAGATGCCGGTACAGCGAGCGGTGGATCTCCTCCAGGTCGCCCACCCCGAAGAGGCCGAAGAAGGAGTAATACGGCCACGAGACGAGGACGGCGAGGCCAAGGGCCAGGGCTCCGCCCAACCGCAGGAGCACCGCCCGCGACGGCCATGGCCGTGCGCCCGCCACCATCGCCAGCGCCCCGAACGACGCCACCACGCCCGTGAACTGATGGCTCAGGAGGATGACCGACCAGAGCGCCCCGAGGCCGAGGAAGACCGGCCACCCCGCGCCGCCCCCACCGTCCTCGCTCCGCCTCCGCACCGCCTTCCTCACCAGCGCCCAGAAGTGGAAGGACAGGCCGAGCGCGAAGGTACTGGGGTAGGAGATCGTCAGGGCAAGGGAGTTGAGGCCGAGGAAGCCGCTCCAGTTGAAGAGCTGCGGGCCCCAGAGGAGGAGCAGGCAGAGCAGGGCCGGCGGCGGCGCGGCCCGGCGCGCGCCGGGCGTACGGACGAAGGTACGCACGAAGTGCCATACGCCCGTGGCCAACAGCGAGAGTCCCACCAGCGCGGCCACCCTCAGCACCACGAACGTCCCGAGCCCCGTCACCTTCGCCAGGGCGCCGAGCAGCACCATCCAGGGCGAGTAGTACGGGCTGGGCGTGTCGGCGTCGACCAGAGGGTTGCCCGGGTCGACGAGGTCGTGCCGCAGGCGTTCGATCGTCGCCGCGTGGATGCCGAGGTCGCCCGCCCACGGCAGGCGGACGATCACGAGGAGGAGCAGGACGAGGGCGAGCAGGGCCCCGGCCCGGGCGAGGGGCCGTATGACCGCGTTACTTGCGACGCGCATCGTGCTGGAAGACCCACGTCCGGTACACCAGGAAGCGGAACGCCGAGGCCAGGACGATCGACAGGGCCTTGGCGATGTTCGAGCCGAGCGGCCCGCTCATGCCCGCGCCGTGGTACGCCGCGTAGAACAGGATGCTCTCCATCGCCACGCCGATACCGCTGAAGACGAAGAAGAGGGCGATCTGCCGCTTGGTGCGCGAGGCGCGGTCCCGGTAGGCGAAGAAGCGGAAGCCCAGGTAATTCGTCCCCATGGCGACACAGCTCGCGACGACCGTCGCCGTCATCGGGCCCGAACTCATGCCGTGCAGAAGGAGGTTGAAGACGACGAGGTTCACGGCCACGCCGCTGCCGCCGACCAGGCCGAACTTCACGAGCTCAAGGAACAGCCTGCGCAGCCGCGCGAGGCCGAACCGGGGCGCGGGCACGGCGGGCGCGGGCGGCACGACCGCCGGCGCCTCGTGCAGGGTGGGCGTACTCATCCCCGCTCCCCCGCACCACGCGCACGCCCCCGCGCCCTCGCGTCGAGCCGCAGCTTCCACGGCATGACGACGGACTCCAGCTGCACCATCAGGTTCATCTTCGACTCGCCGACCGTGCGGTCCTCGAAGTGGATCGGCACCTCCATGACGCCGAAGCCCCGGCGCAGCGCGCGGTACTTCATCTCGACCTGGAAGCTGTATCCCGCGCTGTCCACGGAGGCGAGGTCGATGGCGCGCAGGGCGTCGGCGCGCCACAGGTTGAAGCCGCCGGTGATGTCGCGGACACGGGTGCCGAGGATGCTCCCCGCGTACGCGTTGGCCCAGCGCGAGAGCAGCTTGCGGTGCGCGCCCCACGCGTCGGAGAGGGTGCCGCCCTGGACGTACCGGCTGCCGATGACGACGCCCGCGTCCGTGGCGAGGGCGACGCCTAGCAGCTCGGCGACCTTCTCGACGGGGTGGCTGCCGTCGGCGTCCATCTGCAGGACGTAGTGCGCGCCCTCGGCGACGGCGTGCGCCATGCCCGCCGCGTAGGCCCGGCCGAGGCCGTCCTTCTCGGTGCGGTGCAGGACGCTCATGCGGGCGCTGCCGTACCGCTCGGCGAAGCGCTCGGCGATCTGCCCCGTGCCGTCCGGGCTCGAGTCGTCGACGACGAGGAGCCGCAGTCCTGGCAGCGGCAGCGCCATCAGGGCCTCGGCCATGCCGGGCAGGTTCCCCGCTTCGTTGTACGTCGGCATGACGACGGTCAGCGGGGTCGCGGCCCACGCCTCGGGCAGCCGGGCGGCAAGCTCTTCGGAGAGGTCGCTCTGGGGAAGGTTCACGGTCACAGCTCTTGTCCTTCGGTGGTACGGGGACCGGTGGGTACGTCGGGTACGTCGGGCGAGAACCGCAGCGCCGCGTCGGGCAGCACCGCCTCGCACCACACCCGCGCCCCGGTCCGCAGTTCGTTGTCGGCCCCCACCTGTGCGCCGTCCCCCACGACCGCGCCGTGCAGGACGGTGCGGCGGCCGATGCGGGCACCCGCGCCGACCAGGCTCTCCCTGATGTCGGTGCCGGCACCGACGTCCGCCCCGTCGAGCACGACCGAGCCGTGCACGACGGCCCCCGCGCCGATGCGGGCACCGGCGCCCACGACGGTCCCGGCGGCGAGGCTGGCGTCCGCCGCGACCTCGGCACCGGGCAGGACGAGCGCCTCGCCCCGCTCCCCCGGCAGCGCGGGCGAGGAGATGACGCCGCGTACGAGATCGGCCGACGCCCGGACGAGGGCCTCGGGGCGGCCGAGGTCCAGCCAGTAGGTGTTCTCGACCTGCCCGTGCAGATACGCGCCGACGGCGAGCAGCTCGGGGAAGGTCTCCCGCTCCACGGAGACGACGCGCCCCTCGGGGATGGCGTCGATGACGGACCGCCTGAAGACGTACGCGCCCGCGTTGATCTGGTCGGTGACGATCTCCTCGGGGGTCTGCGGCTTCTCCGTGAAGGCCAGCACACGCCCGTCGGCGTCGGTCGGCACGAGCCCGAAGGCGCGGGGGTCGTCGACGCGGGCGAGGTGGAGGGTGACGTCGGCGCCACGGTCCACGTGCGTGTCGACCAGGCCGCGGATGTCGAGGCCGCTGAGGATGTCGCCGTTGAAGACGAGTACGGGTTCGTCGGCGCCGCTCCGCAGCCGCCGCGCGGCATGGCGGATGGCGCCGCCGGTGCCGAGGGGCCGGTCCTCGACGACGTACTCCAGTTCAAGGCCGTACGCCGATCCGTCGCCGAAGTGCGGTTCGAAGACCTCGGCGAGATAGCAGGTGGCCATGACGACGTGGTCGACACCGGCGGCCGCCAGGCGCGCGAGCTGGTGCGCGAGGAAGGGCACCCCGGCCGCGGGGACCATCGGCTTCGGCGTGTGCACCGTGACCGGCCGCAGCCGGGTGCCCTGGCCGCCGACCAGCAGAACGGCTTCCGTCATCGCCTTACCCGCGACCTTTCCTGCGTTTCGGATCGCGTGGCTGCGCGCCACGGATCTCGTACCTCCGTCAGACAATCTCACCCACCTTAGACCAAATGCCCGAATTGACGTGATATGGCGAATCTCATCACCCATTCCGCGCCACAGAGGCAACCAATCACCCCGCGATACGCTCCGCCTCGACACGTCACGGACGCGGAGGGGGCGACACCCGGCGGGCGCGGTACTCAAGCCGCTGCGGGACGACGATCCGCGGGAGGTCTCCGGCTACCGCCTCCTCGCCCGGGGCGGCCAGCCCGTCCCCCTGAAGCTGCTCCGCGACGAGTACACCCGGCACCCCACGACATCGCCGCCTTCCGCGAGCGCAAGCCGATCAACAGCGGCGACCGCCTCTGGAAGATCAGCTAGGACCGGCGGAACGAACGGGGGCGCCCCGAGCCGTCCGGCTCGGGGCGCCCCCGTTCACGTACGACGCGACGCGACCCAACGCGACGCGGCCCCACGCGCCTATGAATGCGTACGCAGCAGCGTCCGCATCGTCCGCATCGCCACGGACAGGTTCGCCAGGTCGAACGCGTCCGAGCTCTGGATCTCCTCCAGCGTCGTCCGCGCCCGGCTCAGGATCGGCGCGTTCTTCTCCTCCCACGCCTTGAACCGCTGCTCCGGCGTGGACGCGCCGTTGCCGACGGCGAGGATGTCCGCGGTGAGCGCGGCGTGCGCCGCGTACAGGTCCTCGCGGATCGAGGCGCGCGCCATGGACTGCCAGCGGTCGGCCCGCGGCAGCTCGATGATGCGGTCCATGAGCTGGGTGATGCGGAGCCGGTCGGCGAGGTCGTAGTACACCTCGGCGACGGCCATCGGCTCCTTGCCCATCCGGTCGGCGACCGCGACGATGTCGAGCGCCGGGAAGGCGGACGAGAACCCGGCGACGCGGCGCGCGAGGTCCTCGGGCACACCCGCCGCGGTCAGCTCGTCGCGGATGCCCTCGTACCACTCCAGGTCCGAGCCGCGCAGCAGCTGCGGCAGCTCGTCCCAGACCTCGGCGACGCCCTTGCTGAAGAAGGCGATGGTCTCGGCGAGCTGCAGCGGCTGCGGCCGGTTGTTGAGCAGCCAGCGCGAGCCGCGCTCCACCAGACGGCGCGAGTGGAGCCGGATCCGGGTCTGGACGTCGGCGGCGACGACATTGTCGAGCGCCTCGACCTCGTCCCACACCTCGCTCAGGCCGAAGATCTCCCGCGCGGCCATCTGCGCCCGCACGATCTCCTCCAGCGAGGCGCCGGTCTCCTCCCGCAGCCGGTGCAGGAAGGTCGAACCGCCGCTGTTCACCGTGTCGTTGACGAGGACGGTCGTGACGATCTCGCGGCGCAGCGCGTGCCCGTCGACCTGCTCGGGGAACCTCTCGCGCAGCGCCTTGGGGAAGTACGCGTGCAACAGCCGCTGCAGGTACGGGTCGTCGGGCAGCGTCGTCTGGATCAGCTCGTCCGCGGCCGTGATCTTCGTGTACGCGAGGAGGACGGCGAGCTCGGGCTGCGACAGACCGCGCCCGGAGTTGAGCAGCTCGCGGATCTGCCGGTCGTTCGGCAGGAACTCCAGGCCCCGGTCGAGGTGGCCCTGCTTGCCGAGCCTGCGCATGAAGCGCTGGTGGGCGTGGAGCAGGGAACCCGACTGGGCGACGGCGTTGGCGAGGGCGGTGTTCTGCGCGTAGTTGTTGCGCAGCACCAAGTGGCCGACCTCGTCGGTCATTTCGGCGAGCAGCTTGTTGCGCTGCTTGACCGTCATGTCGCCGTTGGCGACGACCGCGTTGAGCAGGATCTTGATGTTCACCTCGTGGTCGGAGGTGTCCACGCCCGCGCTGTTGTCGATGGCGTCGGTGTTGATGCGGCCGCCGGCGCGCGCGAACTCGATGCGGCCCAGCTGGGTCAGACCGAGGTTGCCGCCCTCGCCGACGACCTTGACGCGCAGCTCCTGGCCGTCCACGCGGATCGCGTCGTTGGCCTTGTCGCCGACGTCCGCGTTCGACTCGGCCGACGACTTGACGTACGTACCGATGCCGCCGTTCCACAGCAGGTCGACGGGCGACTGCAGGATGGCCTTCATCAGGTCGGCCGGGGTCATCTTGGCGACGCCGGTCTCGATGCCGAGGGCCTCGCGGATGTGGGCGTTGAGCTGGATCGCCTTGGCGGAGCGGGGGAAGATCCCGCCGCCCGCGGACAGCAGGTCCTTGTTGTAGTCGGCCCAGGAGGAGCGCGGCAGCTCGAACAGGCGGCGGCGCTCGGCGTACGAGGTGGCGGCGTCCGGGTTCGGGTCGATGAAGATGTGCCGGTGGTCGAAGGCGGCGACCAGGCGGATGTGCTCGGAGAGCAGCATGCCGTTGCCGAACACGTCACCGGACATGTCGCCCACGCCGACGACCGTGAAGTCCTCGGACTGGGTGTCGGTGCCCAGCTCCCGGAAGTGCCGCTTGACGGACTCCCAGGCGCCGCGGGCGGTGATGCCCATGCCCTTGTGGTCGTAACCGGCCGAGCCACCGGAGGCGAAGGCGTCGCCGAGCCAGAAGTTGTAGTCCTCGGCGACCTTGTTGGCGATGTCCGAGAAGGTCGCGGTGCCCTTGTCGGCGGCGACGACGAGGTAGGTGTCGTCCTCGTCGTGGCGCACGACGTCGGCCGGCGGCACGACCTCGCCCGCCACCAGGTTGTCGGTGATGTCGAGCAGTGCGGAGATAAAGGTCTTGTAGCAGGCGACGCCCTCCGCCAGCCACGCGTCGCGGTCCACCGACGGGTCGGGCAGCTGCTTGGCGACGAAGCCGCCCTTGGCGCCGACGGGCACGATGACGGTGTTCTTCACCATCTGCGCCTTGACCAGACCGAGGATCTCCGTACGGAAGTCCTCCTTCCGGTCCGACCAGCGCAGACCGCCGCGCGCGACCTTGCCGAAGCGCAGGTGCACGCCCTCGACGCGGGGCGAGTACACCCAGATCTCGTACGCGGGACGGGGCGCGGGCAGGTCGGGGATGGCCTGCGGATCGAACTTCATGGAGACGTAGTTGTGCGGCTTGCCGCCCTCCGCCTCCTGGAAGAAGTTGGTCCGCAGCGTCGCCTTGATGACGGTGAGGAAGGACCGCAGGATCCGGTCCTCGTCCAGCGACGCCACCTGGTCGAGGGCGCCGTCCAGCTCCTCGAGGAGCCCGTCGATCAGCTCGGTCCCGGCGCGCTGGCGCTCCGGCGACATCCGTGCCTCGAAGAGCGAGACGAGCAGCCGGGTGGTGTGGACGTTGTTGCGGAGGGTGTCCTCCATGTAGTCCTGGCTGAACGTCGAACCGGCCTGGCGCAGGTACTTGGCGTAGGCCCGAAGCACCATCGCCTGACGCCAGTTGAGCCCGGCGCGCAGCACCAGCGAGTTGAACCCGTCGACCTCGGCGGCACCGGTCCAGGCGGCGGCGAAGGCTTCCTGGAAGCGCTCGCGGCCGTCGTCGCCGAGGTAGTCGCCGTTGCCGTTCGGGGACTTGGGCATGCGCAGCCCGAAGTCGTAGATCCACGCGTGGGTACGGTCCGTGCAGCGCAGCTCGTAGGGGCGCTCGTCGGTGACCTCGACGCCGAGCCGCTGCAGGACGGGCAGCACGGCGGAGAGCGAGACCTGCGCGCCGGTGCGGTAGATCTTGAAGCGGCGCTCACCGGGGGCGGCGCCCACCGGCTCGTACAGGGAGAGGGCGAAGTCCTTGTGCCCCTGGGTGAGTTGCTCCAGGTGCTGGAGGTCGGCGACGGCGGCGCGCGGCGTGTGGTCGGCCTTGTACCCCTCGGGGAAGGCGCCCGCGTACCGGCGCAGGAGCTCGGCGGCGCGCTCCTCGCCGCACTCGGCGGTCAGCGCCTCGGCGAAGCCGTCGGCCCAGGAGCGGGCGGCCTCGACGAGCCGTCCCTCGATGCGCTCGATGTCGGCGTCCGAGAGGTCGGGGACCTCGGCGCCCTTGGGCACCCGCACCACGAAGTGGATACGGGAGAGGATCGACTCCGTGTTCCAGGCGGTGAAGTCGACGCTCGCGCCGTTCAGCTCCTCCTTGAGGATGTCGATGATCCGCAGCCGGACGCCGGTGGTGTAGCGGTCGCGCGGCAGGTAGACGAGGGCGGAGTAGTAGCGCCCGTACTCGTCCTTGCGCAGGTAGAGCCGGAGCCGGCGCCGCTCCTGCAGGTAGAGGACGGACGTCACGATGGACCGCAGCTCGTCGGCGGGCGTCTGGAAGAGCTCGTCGCGCGGGTACGTCTCCAGGATCTGGAGCAGGTCGCGCCCGTCGTGGCTGTTGGCGGAGAACCCGGCGCCCTTGAGCACCTCGGCGACCTTGCGCCGGATGACGGGCACGCGCCGCACCGACTCGGTGTACGCGGCGGACGAGAAGAGCCCGAGGAAGCGCCGCTCACCGATGACGTTGCCCTCGGCGTCGAACTTCTTCACCCCGACGTAGTCGAGGTAGGACGGCCGGTGGACGGTGGCCCGGCTGTTGGCCTTGGTCAGCACGAGGAGCTTGTGCTCGCGGGCCTTGGCGCGGGCGTCGGCGGGCAGCCGGTTGAAGGACGGGCTGACGGGGTGGTGGTCGTCGCCGTCGTGCTGCGGGTCGGCGCGCAGGATGCCGAGGCCGGTGCCGGGGACGGCGGTGAGGGAGTCGTCGTCCATGAGGTCGTACTCACGGAAGCCCAGGAAGGTGAAGTGGTTGTCGGCGAGCCAGCGCAGCAGCTCGCGGGCCTCCTCGACCTCCTGGTCGCGCAGGTCGTCGGCGGTGGGCTCGGTGGGCAGCTCGTCGGCGATGCGCAGCGCGGCGTCGCGCATCTTCTCCCAGTCCTCGACGGTCTCGCGTACGTCGCTGAGGATCCGGAGCAGATCGGCGGTGATCTGCTTCAGGTCGGCGCGGTCGGTCTCGCGGTCCATCTCGACGTGGATCCACGACTCGACGAGCGCGTCGTGCGGCCGCTCGGCGCCGGCGTCACCGCTCAGCACCTCCAGGAGCTTGCCGGTCACGTCACGGCGGACGACGACCTGGGGGTGGATCACCACGTGGATGCCGCGCCCCTGCCGGGACAGCTCGTTGGTGACGGAGTCGACGAGGAAGGGCATGTCGTCGGTGACCACCTCGACGACGGAGTGGCTGCAGGTCCAGCCGTTCTCCTCGACGGTCGGGGTGTGCACCCGCACGTTGGCCGTTCCCTGCGGTCGGTTCTCGGCCAGCCGGTAGTGGGAGAAGGCCGCTCCGAAGACGTCGACCGGGTCGCGGTCGGCCAGGTCCTCGGGAGCCGTGTGCAGGTAGTAGCGCTGGAGGAACGCGAGAGCCATGTCCTGGTCCGGCGTCGCCTCGCTCGTCGTCCCGGTCGGTGCACCGCTCGGTAGGCGCCCCCCGACCGGGCTGTTCTCAGCTACCCGCGCGGCCCGCATGAGCAGCTCGGCCTTGGCTTCGTCCAGCTTGGTCTGCATGATCCTCTGACTCCTGTCGCGCGCCGTTGCGTGACGTAGAAGGAAGTGATGTGACGTAACGCCGCGACGCGGGGTCTCCGGCCGGATTCGACGTTATGCCGCGGTGCGAGATGGGCGGGCGGTTATCCGCCATTTTCAGCGGTTTCGCTGACCGGTGACTTGCTCGGCCCGGTGTACCGCACCGCGAAGAAGCGTCAGCGAGTGCCGCCCGGGCACGGATGTCCTCCGTGGTCCCCGGGCGCGGGACGGGGGCGCCCATGCCCCCGCTGGATATCGCGCTGATCACGGGACAAGGCTATCGCTCCGCACCGGGGACCCGTCATGAGCCGTATGTGTACAAAAGCAGGGGGCCAACTTTGACACTCTGCACAGTCATCCCGCCGGTCGGCCCTCTTGGCAAAGCGGCAGCGCAGAGGCACGTTGGCCCAAGGGTCCGGCCGACAAAGGCGGCACCCACCCGAGGGGAGCGCAGCAAGATGGCAGCCAAGATCCTGTTAGTGACCGGCGACGCCGCGGAGTCGCTCGAGGTCCTCTACCCCTACCAGCGCCTGCGCGAGGAGGGATACGACGTCCACATCGCCGCCCCGGCCCGCAAGAAGCTGCAGTTCGTGGTGCACGACTTCGAGCCGGGCTTCGACACGTACACGGAGAAGCCGGGCTACACCTGGCCCGCGGATCTCGCCTTCTCGGAAGTGGATCCCGGTCAGTACGCCGCTCTGGTGATCCCGGGCGGCCGTGCCCCGGAGTACCTGCGCAACGACCCGGAGCTCCGCAAGATCCTCAAGTCCTTCTTCGACGCGGACAAGCCGGTCGCCCAGATCTGCCACGGCCCGCTCCTGACGGCGGCGATCGGCGGCCTGAGCGGGCGCAGGGTCACGGCGTACCCGGCCCTTGAGATGGACATGCAGGCGGCGGGCGCGACCTTCCAGGACGCGGAGGCCGTCGCGGACGGCACCCTGGTCTCGGCCCGGGCCTGGCCGGACCACTCCGGCTGGATGCGCGAGTTCCTCACGGTCCTGCGCGCGAAGGCCCCGGTGACGTGACCAGCCGGACCCAGGCGCTCCGCTAGGTATACGGAGCGCGCCGTACCGGACCCCACATAGGTATGCCGATCCTTCTGCATACCGATGCCGGGAGACGCGGACACCGGGCAGGCTCTGTTCTGCGCCGCCTCGCCTGGGGCCGCGGAAGGGGCGGGCGGAGTGCCGGCAGTGCCTGGTCAACTCCCCCACGGCTTGTCGTGGCAAGGCACCCACCCGCCCCACCGCACCCCCGAGCGGCCGACGCGGCCGCCTGCCCTTGTCGGCGAGGGCAGGCCCCGCAACGTCCCCGAGCCCTGGACCCCGGCCTCAGGGACAACGCCCTCAGGGACAACGCAAGGAATCCGCCGCGGAGCGGCGGGCCAGGAGGGACCCCCGAGCAACGAACGACCCCTGTCACGCCCCAGCTATCCCCGTCACGCCCCAGCGATCTCCGTCGCTCCCGCGATCTCCGTCCGCGACCCCACCCCCAACTTCGCCAAAATGTGCTCGACATGCGCATCGGCAGTCCGCTTCGAGATGACGAGCCGCTCGGCGATCTCCCGGTTGGACAGCCCCTCGGCCACCAGAACGGCCACCTCCCGCTCGCGCCGCGTCAGCACATCGGCACCGCCCCGCCGCGCGGCCCGCTGCGCCGGCGCCCGCCCCGGCGTATCCGCGTCGGCCCGCACCGCCTCAAGCACCTGCCGCCCCGACAGCCGCGCCCCCACCGCGTGCCAGCGCTCGAACTGCTTGCCCCCCAGCGCCTCCCGCGCCGACTTCCGCGCCGCCTCCTGCTGCTCGAAGAGCGAGGGCAGCATGCCGATCGGATCCCCGCCCAGCCGCCGCGCGTTCTCCGCGTACCCCAACAGCCACGCCGCCCGCACCTGCCGCCCCTCCTGCGCGGCCGCCCACGCAAGACCGTGGCAGCACATCGCCGCGACCAGGATCTCGTCGACCTCACCGGCCGCCTCTATCCCCCGGCACAGCGAGGAGACGCCCGCCTCCCGCTCCCCCGCGAGCCATCGCACCAGGCCCTGCGCCATCAGCGTGGACCCGTAGATCTGCCGCTCCCCGGTGCCCTCCAACAGTTCGAGGCCCTGCGCGCACAGCTCCAGGGCACCCTCCGTGTCCCCGAGGACGGCCCGCAGCAGCGCGGCCTCGTACCCCAGGACGACAAGACCCAGCAGGTTGTCGCTCTCGACCATCCGCCGCCGCACCGCCGCGAGCCCGTCGAGCCCCGACTCGTCGCCGCACAGCGCCGCGAGCCCACTGGCGTACGCCGCGGCGAACTGCTCGACCTCCTCGTCGCCCGCCCGCACCGCGGACTCCCTGGCCAGCGCCATCCGCTCGACGGCCGTCGCGAGATCCGCGGTCCAGACCCCGATGACCCCGGTCCCGAGCAGCCCCCACGCCCGCGCCGAGCAGTCGTCGGGGACCCGATCCAGGCCCTTCTCGATCCAGTACCCGCCCTCGGAGAGCGTCCCGGAGGCCCGCCAGTGCGGCCACAGCCGCGCCGCGAGACGGAGCCCTTCCGCCGCCCGCCCCTCGGTCTCGTACGCGTACTCCAGAGCGGCCCGCAGGTCGGCGATCTCCGCCCGCACGGCGCGGTGGAGCTCCGGCTGCGCGGCGCCGAGAAACCCCTCCTCGAAGCGCCGCCCCAGATCCCGGTAGTACGCGAAGTGCCGCGCCCGCAGCGCCGCGCCCCCGTCGCCCTCCACCGCACCGAGCCGCTCGGCCCCGTACTCCTTGAGGGTGTCGAGCAGCCGGTAGCGGTTCCCGGACTCCCCGATGCGCTGCACCACGGACTTGTCGACGAGCCCGATGAGCTGCTCGAGGACGTCTCCCACCGCCAACTCGCCGCCCCCGCAGACCTGTTCGGCGGCGGACAACTCGAAGGAGCCCACGAAGACGGACAACCGCGCCCACAGCAACTGCTCGGCGGGGGTGCACAGTTCATGCGACCAGTCGATGGCCGTACGCAGTGTCTGATGCCGCGAGAGCGCGGTCCTGCGCCCCCCGGTGAGCACCTGGAACCGGTCGTCGAGCCGCGCGACGAGCTCCTCCATCGACACGGCCCGCAGCCGCACCGCGGCCAGCTCCAGGGCGAGCGGAATGCAGTCGAGCCGGTGGACCAGCGCCAGCAACCGCTCCCGATTCCCCTCCCCCGCGGCGAACCCGGGCACAACGGCCGCGGCCCGCTGCGCGAAGAGCTCCACGGCGTCGTCCGGCGCGAGCGGCGCAACGGAACAGCAGTGCTCCCCCGGCACGTCCAGCGGCTGCCGGCTGGTGGCGAGCACGCATACGTCCGCGGCCTCGCGCAGCAGAATGTCGGAGAGCATCGCGCACGCGTCGACGAGGTGCTCGCAGGTGTCGAGCACGATGAGCAGCCGCCGCCCCTGCAGATGCGCCACGACCGCGTCCAGCGGCGCCATCCCCGACTGCTCGGGCAGTTCGAGGACCGCGGCGAGCGTGGCGGGGATCAGCTCCGGGTCCCGCAGGGCGGACAGCTCGGCCAGCCACACCCCGTCCGGGAACCGCTCCCCGAGCCCGGCGGCGGCCCGCAACGCGGTACGGCTCTTGCCGACACCCCCCGGCCCGACCAGCGTGACAAGCCGTGCGTACGCGAACGCCGCCCGCACCTGCGCCAGTTCGTCCACACGCCCCACGAACGAGGTCAACTCGGCGGGCAGTTGCCCACCCCGCCGCTGCCCGAAGCCGAAACCCATCGCGTTGCCGCCCCCGTTCGCGTCGTCCCGCAAGGCTCATGCCGCCGAGGATGTCACCTCAGCGTACGCAGAACGACGCGGAGCGTGAGCGAAATCCCCGCAACCGCCTTCAGGCGGCGAGCCGTTCCGCCACGTCGACGGCCTCCTCCAGGCTGTCGACGACGGGCACCCCGGCGACCTCCAGACTGGCCCGGCTGTGCGATCCCCCGGTGTAGAGCACGGCCTTGGCCCCCACGTGCGCGGCCGCGAGCGCGTCGTCCACGGCGTCCCCGATCACGACGACCCGATCGGTGCCCACCCCCTCGATCTCGGCGAGGTGCCGCACCATCCGCTCGGCCTTGCCGGCATGCGAGTCGTCGGTGCGCCCGTCGATCCGTACGAAGTGCTCCTGGATGCCGTGCCTGCGCACGATCGGCACCAGGTGTTCGTGCGGGGCCAGCGACAGCAACGACTGCGTACGCCCCTGCGCCCGCCGCGCGGCCAGCAGCTCCGCGGCGCCCTCGGCGAGGCCGCAGGTCTCCGCCCGCGCCCAGTAGTGCTTGTGGAACACGGTGTCCATGACCCGCCACTCGGCCTCGCTGGGCAGCCGCCCCATCAGCCGCTCGTAGAACTTGGGCACCGGCACGCAGTACAGGTCGCGATACCGCTCCAACGTGATCGACTCGAGCCCGATCTCCGCGAAGGACGCGTTCGTGGCGTCGATCACGGCATGAATGTCATGCAGGAGCGTCCCGTTCCAGTCCCACACGATGTGCGCCCCGCGCAGCAGCTTCCCCATACGAAAACGCTACCCGTCCCCACTGACACCCGACCCTGCCGCCCCGGGCGGCACCGCGGCTCAGCCGATCAACCCGGGAATCTCCTGAGTAGCGAACCACAGCAGCTCGTGGTCCTCCGCGCCGTCCACGACGAACCGCGCGTCGTCGTCGCCCTGGTCCGCCGCCCCGAGCGCGGCGGCAGCCGCCGCCACGTCACCCTCGGCATCCCCGGCGTCCACATGCACGGCCGCCGCCTTCCCCAGCGGCAGCGCCGCGGCGATCCGCACCTCCCCGAGCGCTCCCTGGTCCAGACCCCGGTCGGGATCGGCCACCGCCGCCCCGTCCGGCACGTCGGCCGCGAGCACGACCCGCCGCCGTGCCGCCCCGGGGTCCCCCGCCACCAGCCGCAGCGACGCCAGCGCCGCCCGGTTGAGCGCCGCGTACTCGAGCTCCTCCATGTCGTCGGAGACGTACCACTCCCGCAGCGCGGGCGTCACGGCGTAGGCGACCAGCGGCCCGGGCCCCAGCTCCCCCGCCTTGTACGCCTCAGCGAGCCGGGGCAGGGTCAGGGGGACGTAGACGCGCATGGCTGACCGCTTTCGTTCGTGTCCGCGCGCAGGCGGACCTTCGTGGCCGTGGAAGACCTTCAGGATACGTGCGGGAGTCCCCCATCGAGCTCCCCCCTTCACCCGTGGAGCCGTCAACGCACGTCCCGGAATTCACCCGGCACCACCCCGTGGGCTCGGCGCCTCCAGCCCCCGGGCCCTCCTGATAGGTGAACCCGGCCCCCCTCTCCGCCGCGGCCTGGGAACCCTTGCGCCCTCCGGCCCCGCCCCCGTACAAGATCCCCCAACGAAAAGTTACTCCCTGGTACTGGAGGCACCCCATGCGCAAGGTGATGACACGGCCCCGCCCGCGCCGAACCGCCACCCGCCCACCGGCAGGCCGCCCTCCGACCCGCACGGACTCCCGTCGCCCCGCGGAACGCCCCGGCACACCCCCACCCAGGGCGATCCCGCCGAACCCGCCCCCGCACCCCACGGAGCTCTTCGCGGAACGCCTGGTCCTCGTCCTCAGCGGCCAGCGCCCGATGTACTGGGTGGCCCGCCACATCGCCAACACGGCGTTCGACGAGCTGGCCCGCCTGGCCGAGCGCCGCCCCCTGTGCACGGACGGCCACCGCCCCACGATCCACCGGATCGGCCACTACCAGCCGCATCCCGACGCGTACGAGGTGTTCGCCCGCATCGCGACGGGCCCGAGACTGCGCGCGCTGGCGTTCCGCCTGTCGCTGGGCGCGGACAGAAGGTGGCGCTGCACGGCGGTGGAGCTGGAACCACACCCCTGACCCGGCCCGCACCAGGCCACGGCTCCGGACCACGGCACCAGGCCACGGCTCCGGACCACGGCACCAGCCATGGCTCCGGACCACTGTTCCAGGCCACGACAAAGGGGCCGGACAAGAGCCCGGCCCCTCCGCCTGTGTCACGTCACAGCGACAGCGTCACTTCTTGCGACGCCGCCCGCCCTTCTGAGCCTTGCGCCGCTCCGCACGGGTCATCCCGTCCGCCTCGGACCGCACGCCCGCGCCGTCCGTGGCGAAGTCGCCCTCGTCGACCCCGCCCTCGGCGTTCGGCGCCTGGAAGTGCAGCCGGTCGGGCCGCTGCGGAGCCTCGAGGCCCTTGGCGTGGATCTCCGGCCGGGAGGCACCCGCGGGAACGGCGTCCTGCGCACCGTCCTTGGAGAGCGAGGTCGCGGCCGCGTCCTCGACAGGAACCTCCTCGACCTGCTGCTCGACCTGGACCTCCAGGTTGAACAGGTAGCCGACGGACTCCTCCTTGATGCCGTCCATCATGGCGTTGAACATGTCGAAGCCCTCGCGCTGGTACTCGACCAGCGGGTCCTTCTGCGCCATGGCACGGAGGCCGATGCCCTCCTGGAGGTAGTCCATCTCGTAGAGGTGCTCACGCCACTTGCGGTCGAGCACCGAGAGGACGACCCGCCGCTCCAGCTCCCGCATGATGTCGGAGCCGAGCTGCGCCTCACGCGCCTCGTACTGCTCGTGGATGTCGTCCTTGATGGACTCGGAGATGAACTCGGCGGTGAGCCCGGCGCGGTCGCCCGCGGCCTCCTCCAGCTCGTCGACCGTGACCTTCACGGGGTAGAGCTGCTTGAAGGCGCCCCACAGCCGGTCCAGGTCCCACTCCTCGGCGAAGCCCTCGGCGGTCTCCGCGGCGATGTAGGCGTCGATGGTGTCGTCCATGAAGTGCGTGATCTGGTCCTGCAGATCCTCGCCCTTCAGGACGCGGCGACGCTCGCCGTAGATGACCTCGCGCTGGCGGTTGAGGACCTCGTCGTACTTGAGGACGTTCTTGCGGGTCTCGAAGTTCTGCTGCTCGACCTGCGACTGGGCCGAGGCGATGGCGCGGGTGACCATCTTGTTCTCGATCGGCACGTCGTCCGGGACGTTCGCCATGGACATCACGCGCTCGACCATCTGCGCCTTGAACAGACGCATCAGGTCGTCGCCAAGGGACAGGTAGAACCGCGACTCACCGGGGTCGCCCTGACGGCCGGAACGACCGCGCAGCTGGTTGTCGATACGGCGCGACTCGTGCCGCTCCGTGCCGAGCACGTACAGCCCGCCGAGCTCCTTGACCTCTTCGAACTCGGCCTTGACGGCCCGCTCGGCCTTCTCCATGGCGGCGGGCAGCGCCGCGGCCCACTCCTCGACGTGCTCGACGGGGTCGAGGCCGCGCTGGCGCAGCTCCGCCTCGGCGAGGTCGTCGGGGTTGCCGCCGAGCTTGATGTCCGTACCACGACCGGCCATGTTCGTGGCGACGGTGACGGCGCCCTTGCGGCCGGCCTGGGCGACGATGGTCGCCTCACGGTCGTGCTGCTTGGCGTTCAGCACTTCGTGCTGAATGCCGCGCTTGGAGAGCTGCTGCGAGAGGTACTCCGACTTCTCGACGGAGGTGGTGCCGACGAGGATCGGCTGCCCCTTCTCGTGCTTCTCCGCGATGTCGTCGACGACCGCGGCGAACTTCGCGACCTCGGTGCGGTAGATCAGGTCGGACTGGTCGGCGCGGACCATCGGCCGGTTCGTCGGGATCGGCACGACGCCCAGCTTGTAGATCTGGTGGAACTCGGCGGCCTCGGTCATCGCCGTACCGGTCATGCCGGACAGGCCGCTGTCGTAGCCATCGCGCTTGTAGAGGCGGAAGAAGTTCTGAAGGGTGATGGTCGCAAGGGTCTGGTTCTCGTCCTTGATGTCCACCCCTTCCTTCGCCTCGATCGCCTGGTGCATGCCCTCGTTGTAGCGGCGGCCGGCGAGGATACGGCCGGTGTGCTCGTCGACGATCATGACTTCGCCGTCGATGACGACGTAGTCCTTGTCCTTCTTGAAGAGTTCCTTGGCCTTGATGGCGTTGTTGAGGTAGCCGACGAGGGGCGTGTTCACCGACTCGTAGAGGTTGTCGATGCCCAGCCAGTCCTCGACCTTGCTCACGCCGGACTCGTGGATGCCGACGGTGCGCTTCTTCTCGTCGACCTCGTAGTCCCCGGTCTCCTCGATGCCCTTGAGGGGGTTGCCGGGCTCGCCCTTGGTGAGGCGGGTGACCAGCTTGGCGAAGTCGCCGTACCACTTGGTGGCCTGGTCGGCGGGGCCGGAGATGATCAGCGGCGTACGGGCCTCGTCGACGAGGATCGAGTCGACCTCGTCGACGATCGCGAAGTTGTGGCCGCGCTGGACCAGCTCGTCCTGCGACCACGCCATGTTGTCGCGGAGGTAGTCGAAGCCGAACTCGTTGTTCGTGCCGTACGTGATGTCGCAGTTGTACTGCTCGCGGCGCTGGGCCGGCGTCATGTTGGCCAGGATGCAGCCGACGGTCAGACCCAGGAACTTGTGGACGCGGCCCATCATCTCGGAGTCGCGCTCGGCCAGGTAGTCGTTGACCGTGATGAGGTGCACACCCTTGCCGGACAGGGCGTTCAGGTACGCGGGCAGGGTGCCGACGAGGGTCTTGCCCTCACCGGTCTTCATTTCGGCGACATAGCCCATGTGCAGCGCGGCGCCGCCCATCATCTGGACGTCGTAGTGGCGCTGACCCAGGACGCGCTTGGCGGCCTCGCGGACCGTCGCGAAGGCCTCGGGCAGGAGGTCGTCGAGGGTCTCGCCGTCGGCGTAACGCTCCTTGTACTCCTGGGTCAGGGCGCGCAGCTCGGCGTCGGAGAGGCTGACGAAGTCCTCTTCGATGGAGTTGACCTGGTCCGCGATGCGGTGCAGCTTGCGCAGGATCTTGCCTTCGCCTGCACGCATGATCTTCGAGAGGACGGACACGGGGGTTGGTCTCCTTGCCGGTCGGGCCTGGCATGGTCGGTTTTACTCGTCGGGCAACGGCCATCGTATGCGAGGACCCGGCTGCGCCGGGAGGTCTGCCATGAGGTCAACGGGCGAGGAGCGCCGAAGGTGCCGGGTTGCGCCCATGAGTACCTCTCGGGTGGTGCCCGCCCACACTCCGTGACCGGTGATCGAGCAGGCACGGCAAAAGCACTGGCCCCCTGGCGGGCGCACCAGCAGAATCGCTTGATGGAGCCCGTCACACTGACCACCGAACGTCTGTGCCTGAGCGTCTTCACGCCCGGGGACATCGACGAGACGTACCTGGCCTGCCAGGACCCGGACATCCAGCGCTGGACCACGATCCCCTCGCCGTACGCGCGCGTGGACGCCGAGACCTTCATCGGCCGCGTGGTCCCGGACGGCTGGCGCAACGACCTGGAGTACACCTTCGCCGTACGCCCCAGGGAAGGCGGCCCGCTGCTCGCCGCCACCAGCCTGCACCACCCGCGCTCGGGCACCTGGGAGGTCGGCTACTGGACGGCCAAGGAGCACCGGGGCCGCGGCTATATGACGGAGGCCGTGCTCGGCCTCGCCCGCTGGGCCTTCACGGAGCTGCGCTGCACCCGCCTGGAGTGGCGCGCGGAGGTCGGCAACACCGGCTCGCGCGCGGTCGTGGAGAAGGCGGGCTTCACCGTCGAGGGCGTGCTCCGCGCGGGCCTGCTCAACAAGGGCACGCTGCGCGACGGCTGGGTCGGCGCGCTGCTCCCCTCGGATCTCGGCATGCCGTCGCCGCACCCGTACCTGCCCGCGAAGGCCTGAGCGCCGCCCCTGGAGGTCTGGACCGGGCGCTCCCGCCGGATTGTCAGTGGCGCGCTCTATCGTTCGCTCCATGACGAGCCTGCCGAGTCCCGCCACCGAACTCTCCGCCGACGAGGCCCGCCGGATCGCCCTGCGCGCCCAGGGCTTCCTCGGCGCCCCCGACCGCAAGTCCGGTGTGCGGGGCGTCCTGCGGCACCTCGGCGCGGTCCAGCTCGACACGATCTCGGTCCTGGCCCGCTCGCACGAACTCGTTCCGTACGCACGCCTGGGCGCCGTCGGCCGCGACCGCGTCGAGGCGGCGTACTGGGACGGCACGACGGGCCCCGGCCCCGCCCGTCCGCACGCCTTCGAGTACTGGTCGCACGCCGCGTGCATCCTCCCCATCGAGGAGTGGCCGCACTTCGCCTTCCGCCGCCGCGCCTACCGCGCCCGCCCCCACTGGCACCACGACCTGCCCGACGGGGCGTACGACCAGGTGATCAAGCAGCTCCGCGCCGAAGGCCCGCTCACCGCGACGGAGTTGGGCGGCGCGAAGAACAAGGGCGAGTGGTGGGACTGGTCCGAGTCGAAGATCGCCGTCGAGCGCGCGCTGATGCACGGCGAGGTGGTGTGCACGGAGCGCCGCTCCTGGAAGCGGGTGTACGACCTCGCGGAGCGCGCCATCCCGGACCCGCTGCTCCATGACGACCTGGACGACGCGGAGTGCCTGCGCCGCCTGGTCCGCCTGGCCGGCGAGGCGCTGGGCGTCGGCACGCGCGCGGACATCGCCGACTACCACCGCCTCAAGGGCGAGCAGTTCGACGCGGTGGTCGCGGACTCGGGTCTGGTGCCGGTGCGGGTCCAGGGCTGGGACAAGCCCGCCTGGGCGGACCCCAGGGCCCTGGAGACGGCGCCCCGTGGCCGGCACCGCACGACGCTTCTGTCCCCCTTCGACTCCCTGATCTGGGAGCGGGCGCGCACGGAGCGGATCTTCGGCTTCACGCACCGCCTGGAGGCGTACGTGCCCAAGCCGAAGCGGATCCACGGCTATTTCGCGATGCCGCTGCTCGCGGGCGGCAAGCTCCTCGGCCGGGTCGACCCCGCGCGCGAGGGCAGCACGCTGGTGGCCAAGCAGGTCTCGCTGGACGCCCCGAAGGCGGTGGCCCCGATGGCGCAGGCCCTGCTCGAAGCGGCGTCCTGGGTCGGCTGCGACTCCGTACGGGTGGAGCGGGTGAACCGCCCGGAGCTGACCGCCGAGCTGGTGCGCGCGCTCACCTGATCTCGAGGATCTTCTCCCGCATCGCGTAGACGACGGCCTCCATCCTGGAGTGCAGCTGCAGCTTCTCCAGGATGTTGCGCACGTGGTTCTTCACGGTGTTCTCGGAGATGAACAACTCCTTGGCGATGTCCCGGTTGTTCATGCCGGTGGCGACCAGCTTGAGCACCTCCAGCTCCCGGTCGGTCAGCCGGGGCGCGGGAACGAGCCGCCGCTCGTCGGTGCGCTGGATCATCGACTTGAACTCCGTGAGGAGCTTGGACGCCATCGAGGGGCTGATCTGCGACTGCCCGTCGGCCACCGCGCGAATCGCCGTGGCCACCTCGTCCGTGGAGATCTCCTTGAGGAGATAGCCGGTCGCGCCCGCCTTGATGGCGTCGTAGAGATCGGCTTCCTCGTCGCTGATCGTCAGCATGATGATCTTGGCGCTGGGCGCCACCTCCTTGATGGAGGTGCACGCCTCGATGCCGCCGCGCTTGGGCATCCGGACGTCCATGAGCACGATGTCGGGCAGCAGGTCGGCGGCCTTGTCCACCGCCTCGGCGCCGTCGCCCGCTTCCCCGACGACCTGGATGTCCTCCTCGGCGGCGAGGACGATCTCCAGGCCGCGGCGGAAGAGGGCGTGGTCATCCACCACAAGGACCCTGATGGGCTCCTTGCGTGGGGCGCCCGCGTCCGTGCCGATGCCGATGCCGTCGTCGGCATCGTCGCGTCGCATCGGTCCGAAGCTGTCCGCCATCGTTCCTCCCCCATGAAGGCCGTGGCCTGTTGTGCCTCTGCTGCGCCAACCCGAGGCGGCAGCACACCGGTTGGCCGGCCCGCCCATGATTTCATGCCCGGCGCCGGTGCGGTGCGCGCACTGGGCGCACGGTGGTGCCCCTGGGGGGCGCACACGCGCTCCAGGGGCACCACGTCAGCGGTCACGGGGCAGGGTCAGCCGCCGAGTGCTCCGCCTCCGCCGGCCGATTCGGCCCTGGCGACCATGGGGTCGGTGTTGAGGCGGATGACGCCGTAGTCGTAGGCGTGCCGTCGGTAGACGACGCTGGGTTCCTTGGATTCGGAGTCGACGAACAAGTAGAAGTCGTGTCCGACCAGTTCCATCTCGTAGAGCGCCTGGTCGAGCGACATGGGGGCAGCTACGTGCGTCTTCTCGCGGACCACGAGCGGGCCTTCGCCCTGGATCTCCAGGGAGCCGATCTTCTTGACCGGCACACCGTCCGGCTCCTCGTCGCGTGCGACGGTGCCGTCTCCGTTGAGGTACGCCGCGTCCGGGACCCGCTCGGCCACTTCGGCGGCGGAGAGCCTGCCGGTGCCTCGCCGGTTGTGACGCTTCTCGTGCTGCTTGCGCAGTCGTGCGTCGAGCTTGGCCGTGGCCAGGTCGAGCGCCGCGTACGGATCTGCTGCCGAGGCCTCCGCGCGAATCACGGGCCCACGCCCGCGGACGGTGATCTCCACGCGGTCGGAACGGTCGGCCTGACGCGGGTTGGTTTCCTTGGACACCTCGACGTCGAGGCTGATCACCTTGCCGTCGAGCTTCTGGATCTTGTCCAGCTTCAGCTTCTCGGCCACGTGCTTGCGGAACCGCTCGGGCACCTCGGTCTTGCGGCCCTTGACGACGATGTCCACGCAGAACTCCGTTCCCGGATCGCTCCGCTTCGACTGCGGAGCATCTCCCTTTTGCACCAGGCCCCGGTGAATCCCGGAGCCTCGGACTCGGTGACTTCCACCTCCTCCTCCCCCGCGGACAAGATCTCCACCCCACCGGCCCGGGTGATTGCGGATAACCCACAGACCGGCATTCCGATATGCGAGGGACGGCGTCCGCCATTCCTCACAACCGAACATATCTCGCCCGGACGGATGTCGTCACCCTCTACTGCCGCGTACCTCCATTCAGGTGTATCCACCCTCTCATCACCTGCAACGATGCAAGTTCTCAATCAGTTCCGGTTTATTTCGAAGGAATCCGGTGGTGCGGCGACAACGGCCGCACTGATCGCGTTCTCACGACCCAATACCGACCTCCGAAGAACCCCCGTTCCCGGTTCTCGCACGGCCTCCGCTCGCGCGTTCTCTTCCGTGTGTACGTCACGTATTGCCCGGGCGGCCTCCGCCAATGAGGCGCCGGTGGTCATCAGGTCGTCCACGACCACCACCCGGCCACCGCCCGCGAGCAGCCGGCCGCCCCCTGCGGTCACCTCCAGGGCGCCCGCCAGATTGGCCTGCCGCTGCCGGGAGTCGAGCCCCGACTGGTCGGCGACCGCACGCCGCTGGCGCAGCACCGCGAGCACCCGGGCGGGAATCCCCGCGCGCCGCAGCTCACTCGCCGCGGCGAGCGCGATCCGCCGTGCCGGGTCGTGACCACGTGCCCGCACGGCGGCCCGCGCCGAGGGCACAGGAACGAGCGACAACGGCATCACACGCCCCTGTGGACCGCCTTGTGTGCCGCCTACCCACGATGGGGCGCCCCTATCACCCCGAACCCGCGGTTCGCCCCGCAGAGCGGCACGCACGGACGCGGCCAACGCGGCGCCCAGCGGTCCCGCGAGCCCCAGGGCGCCACGCTCCTTGTGCGCGAGCAGAACGGCCCGCACCGCGTCCTCGTACGGCGCCGCGGCATGCACCACGGGCAGCCCGGGCGGCTCCGGCACCGGTCGCACCCGGCGCGGCGCGGCCCCGATCAGGGCGGCACGGCACTCGTCACAGAGTGCCGTCCGAGGCCTTCCGCAGCCTCCGCACTCGGCCGGCAGCACCAGGTCGGTGAGGTCCTGCCACCACCCCCGCATGTCCACCACTGTGCCAAGCCGCGGACCGCCCGGCCACCCCTGTGGATAACCCCCTGTGGACAACTGCCCACCGCCGAGGCCCCGTTGCGGGCCTGGCCCCCTCAGGCCCGCGGGCATAATGCGTGCGGGCCCCGCGCGTCACCCGCGCCGGACCCCCCACGTCACGGGCCCCCACGTCACGGACAACTCACGCTCACCCCAGAGGGAGCTCACCCCAGAGGGAGCTCACCCCGGAGGATCTCGCCCCGGACAAGAGCTCACCCCGGATAGACCGGAGCCATCCCTTCCTTCACCACCGTCTGCCACTGCGAGCCCGTCGGCAGCCGCACGATCCCGTCGTCCGAGTGGGCCACCAGCGGCTGCCGCTCGTCCTCGGACGCCGCGATCTCCATGACGCCGGTCAGGCCGGGCAGCGCGGTGCCCGGAAGCACCGAGCCGTCGGACTGGACGTACCGGATCTGCTGCACCCCGCCGGTCTCCCGGCCGACGACGACGAGCCGGCCGCCGCCCGCCCACGACATGGCCGTGACCTCTTCCATCTGCGGTGCCGCGGGGGTGGGGTCGAGAACCGATATCTCGGGCCGCTCCCCCTTGCCGCCGCCCCGCTCGGCCCGGCCGATCCACAGCGACGTCTTGCCGTCCTTCTTCACCAGCAGCGCGATGCGCACGCCGTCGGCCGACATCCGCACCGACTCGACGCGACCGTCCAGAGCCGGGATCTCGACCTCGACCGGATCGCCCTGCCCCTGTTCGAGCCAGAGCAGCCGGGGCCGCTTCGGATCGCGATCGGCCACCCACAGGTTGCCCCTGCCGTCCCAACTCGGCGTGGACAGACGCTGCTTCTCCGACTTGGCCTTGCTGCGCAGCCGCGCCTTGCCGAGCGTGTCGTCCGTGAGCAGCGAGCCCGTGTACAGCGACTTGCCGTCGAGCGACACCCCGGCCGCGCGCTTCTCGTCACGCGAGACCGCCGCCGAGAGCAGCGGCTGGTCACCGGTGCCGAGCACACCGCCCACCGGCTCGGGCGTCACGGCGCTCCCCGCACTGGCCGACATCTTCACCAGGCGGTGCTTCTCGTCGACGAAGTACTGAAAGTCGGGACGGTCCGCACTGCGGTACGACGCGACGGTCTCGGCCCGTTCCTGGCTCAGGACGCAGAGCATCGAGCCGTTGGAACGCTCCAACGTCACCTGCTCGACGCCCGAGGGCGTCAAGTCCCGCAAGGTGAAGAGCAGTTGCGCCGCCATCTCCTTGCACTGGGTCTGCCCGGTGTTGTCGGACCGGCTGTTCAGCTGCACGGTCAGCCGGTTCTGGTCGTCCAGCGTCAGCGGCTTGTCCGGATCCTTGAGCCGCGTACCGCTCGGGAAGCTCGAACGCACCACCTGCCCCAGCCAGTTGGTCGGCCCCTCCAGCAACGTCTTCACCGTCTGCGTCAGCGGGTCGATCCGCTGGCGTATGTAGACGGGGTCCGCGACGAGCCCCGGCTCCCCGCTGACGCCGGCCCCCGAAGGCCCGGCGAAGTAGTACTTGTTGACCGACCGGTAGATCCGCTGGAAGTCCGACTCACCGAGCACCACGCCCGGCGGCGGCTTGTCGATGCGCCACTCGCTCCCGCCCGGACCGCCCACCTGGCTCAGGTGGAGGGACTGGCTGTACGAGGTCTCGTCCGGCCGGTACGCGTGCTGCTCGTCCACCTTCGCGACCTGCTGGCCGGTGAGCGTGAAGCGACGGCTGTCGTCGGCTTCGTTGCCCGCGTTGCCCGCGTCCGTGTTCGGGCCGTCGGCGAGCACCGTCGTGGACTCCTCCGGGTGCCAGTCCTTCGACGCCTGCTTGGTCAGATACTTGCGCGCCATCGCGAACTGCGGGTCGTCGCTGGTCAGCGCCTCCAGGAAGCCCTGCACGATCTCCACGGGCTTGGCGCCCTCGCGCGGCGGCATCGCATAGACCCGCACCTGCGACTGCGAGTCCGGGCGCTGCGAGGCGTCGACGGCCTTCAGATTCCCGCTGTCGGGCATCGAGGCACAGCCGGCCAGGAGCACGCCGCAGCTGCCCAGCAGCAGCCCCGTGCGCGGCGAACGCCGGCGGCCCCGCCCGCGGCCGCGCCCGTCACGGTCAGCGCCCACGCGTGCTCTCCTCTTCCCTGTCCGCATCCGTGCCCGGCTCCGCTTCGACGTGCCCGGCAGAGCCTTCACCGCCCGCCCCGGACTCGCCCGCCCCGGACTCGCCCGCCCCGGACTCTTCCGCCTCGTGCACCGCGCCGTCCGAGGCCCCGTCGCTCCGGGACTCCCCCTCCAGCGGTCTGCGCGGTACGACCCGCGCCCCGTTACCGGGCAGCGCCGTCGGATCCACGGCCGCGGCCTGGGCGAGCCGCGGCGGTATCGGCCCCTTCACCGGCACGGGCGGCGACACCCTCTCGGGCGATGTCGCGGACGCCTGCGCGGGCACCGTGGCGAGCTTGCTGACGCCGCCGAGCGGCAGCCCCGCGTCGTTGAGACCGCGGTGCCGACGCGAGTCGTCGGGCTCCAGCGGTATCGGCGAACCCCGCAGCGGCTCGTCCGCCGTCCTCGGCAACGTCAGCCTGAACTGCGAACCGCCCCCCGGCTCACCCCACGCCTGCAGCCAGCCACCGTGCAGCCGCGCGTCTTCGAGCGCGATGGAGAGCCCGAGTCCCGTACCACCGGTGGTACGCGCGCGTGCCGGGTCCGCCCGCCAGAAGCGGCTGAACACCCGGGTCGCCTCACCGGGCTTGAGGCCCACTCCGTAGTCCCGCACCGCGACGGCGACCGCGCCGCCCGCGGCGGCGAGCCGCACCACGACGTCCTTGCCCTCGCCGTGCTCCACGGCGTTCACCACGAGGTTGCGCAGCACCCGCTCCACACGCCGGGCATCCGCCTCGGCGACCACGGGCTGCTGATCCCCGACGATCCGTATGTGCGTGCCCTTGCGCTCGGCGAGCAGCTCCGCGCCGCCGACGACCCGCCGCACGACTTCGCGCAGGTCTATCGGCTCGGCCTCCAGGGCGGCCGCCCCCGCGTCGAACCGGCTGATCTCGAGCAGATCGGCGAGCAGCGACTCGAAGCGGTCCAACTGATCGGCGAGCAACTCGGCCGACCGCGCGGTCACCGGATCGAAGTCCACCCGCGCCTCATGAATGACGTCGGCGGCCATCCGCACGGTCGTCAGCGGCGTCCGCAGCTCGTGCGACACGTCGGACACGAACCGCCGCTGCATCCGCGACAGCTCCTCCAGCTGCTGGATCTTCAGCTGCAGGTTCTGCGCCATCTTGTTGAAGGCCTCACCGAGCCGCGCGATGTCGTCCTCACCGGTGACCTTCATACGTTCCTGAAGGCGCCCGGCGGACAACCGCTCGGCGATACCGGCCGCCATGCGCACGGGCGTGACGACCTGGCGCACCACCAGCCACGCGATGGCACCGAGGAGCACCACGACGAAGAGCCCCGCGGTCGCGAGCGTCGTCCTGACGAGGTTGAGCGACTCCTCCTCCTGCGTCAGCGGGAAGAGGTAGTACAGCTGGTACGGGTCGCCGTTGAGGTCGTTGAGCCGCTTGCCGATGACCAGGCCCGACTGCGGCTCACGGCCGTCGTCGTAGATGATGCGCGTATTGGCCTGGTAGACGCCCGTGCCGTCGTCGACCTGGAGACGCAGCTCCTCGGGCACGCTCAGGATCGGCTCCACCCCGCCCGAGGCCCGCGAGCCCCGCACACTGCCCGCGTCACCCGCGGAGGTGGGGCTCAGCGTCACCACCGCGAAGGCGTTCTGACCACCGCTGGAGAGCTGCTCGACGAGGTCGGACATCCACACCGCGGCGTTGCGCCCGTCGGCCGTGCTGCCTTCCTGGCCCTGCCCCTGGGCACTCTGCCGCGCGGCGTTGACACTGTCCTGCGCGGCCCTGAAGCCACCGTCGGCCTGGCTCTGCGAGGCCTTCACCTTGGCCTTGAGCAGGCCGTTGTTCACCGAGCTCATGACGGCGAAGCCGAGCATGAGCACCACGCCGAGCGACATCAGCAAGGTCGTGACGACGACCTTCAGCTGGATGTTGCGCCGCCACAGCCGCACCGCGGGCAGCAGCGGACGGCGCACCCAGCGCACGAAGAGCCGCACGACAGGACTGCCCTGCATGCCCCCCTGCAACAGCAGCCCGCCGTCGACGAGCCGCCCGAACCGGGACGCGCGACGCGCCGGTCCAGTCCGCCCCGGGCGTGCCCCCGGACCTGCGGGCGCCGAGGAGGAACTGTCCCGGGACACGTCAGCTCGGTCCGGCCTTGTAACCGACGCCACGGACGGTCACCACGATCTCCGGCCGCTCCGGGTCCCGCTCGACCTTGGACCGCAGCCTCTGGACGTGGACGTTCACCAGACGGGTGTCCGCCGCGTGCCGGTAGCCCCAGACCTGCTCGAGCAGCACCTCACGCGTGAACACCTGCCACGGCTTGCGCGCCAGCGCGACCAGCAGGTCGAACTCCAGCGGCGTCAGCGCGATCGACTGCCCGTCCCGCTTCACGGAGTGCCCCGCCACGTCGATGACCAGGTCACCGATGGCCAGCTGCTCCGGCGCGGGCTCCTCCGACCTCCGCAACCGCGCCCTGATCCGGGCCACGAGCTCCTTCGGCTTGAACGGCTTGACGATGTAGTCGTCGGCCCCCGACTCCAGACCGACCACCACATCCACGGTGTCGCTCTTTGCGGTGAGCATGACGATCGGCACTCCGGACTCCGCCCTGATCAGGCGGCACACCTCGATGCCGTCCCGCCCCGGCAGCATGAGGTCGAGCAGCACAAGATCGGGCTTGGCCTCCCGAAAAGCAGCCAGCGCCTTGTCGCCATCAGCTACGAACGACGGCTCAAAACCTTCACCACGCAGCACAATCCCGAGCATCTCGGCCAGTGCGGTGTCGTCGTCGACGACAAGGACTCGTCCCTTCATGCCTGACATCATCCCATTCTCGTAACGGCGACTGTGCTGCTGGTGAGGTAGGTCACTGGCCTGTGACGATAGTCGTACGGGGGCACTACTGTCTGCCGTCGCCCGCCGATGCCGGTCATGGCCGTCAGGGGCGGATCATTCACCGCGGCAGGTCGAACATCACCGAAAGCCCCGGCTACGACCCCACGCTCTGCACCCCCGCACTCCCCCACCCCCGCTCACCGCCCGCACCATGGTGGCCGCCCGAAGCCACGACGCCGCCCGCCCCGGCCACGGGCTGCGGGCTGCTTGCTGCTTGCTGCTTGCTGCGGGCCAGGCCAACAGGGCCCGCAGCAAGCCGAAGCCGAGGCCGGTACGTCAGCAGCAGGCACAGCCGGTTGAGAACCTCCCCGCCGCCACCCGCGCCATCATCCGGTCAACCGATCGTCACCTGTCGTGACCTGGCACACAGCTCGGCAATACCCTCTGCCGTCACAGGTGACAGCACGCCCTCTTCCGTGACGAGGGCCGTCACCAGCTCGGGTGGCGTCACATCGAACGCGGGGTTGTACGCCTGGGTCCCCAGAGGTGCCACCGGAATACCGCCTCCCGCTTCCATCCCGATCACCGGCACATGCGGTGCCGTGACCTCCGTCACCTCGTGCCCGCCCCGCAGCTCCACCTCGATGGACGCTCCGTCCGGGGTGTCCGGGTCCACGGTCGTCACCGGCGCCACCACGATGAACGGCACATGGTGATACCGCGCCAGCACCGCGAGCGGATAGCTCCCCACCTTGTTGGCCACCGAACCGTCGGCCGCGATGCGGTCGGCACCGATCAGCACCGCGTCCACCTCACCGGCCGCGAACAGCGAACCCGCCGCGTTGTCCGTGAGCAAGGTGTACGCCATGCCGTTCCGCGCCGCTTCGTACGCGGTGAGCCTCGCCCCCTGCAGCAACGGCCGCGTCTCGTCCACCCACAGCCTGCGCAGACTCCCCTCTCTGTGCGCCTTGAGGGCCACCGCGAACGCCGTGCCCTCCCCACCGGAGACCAACGCCCCCGTGTTGCAGTGCGTCAGGACGCGATGCCCACCGCCCGGCAGCAGCTCGTCGAGCAGAGCCAGACCGTGCGCCGCCATCCTGGCACTGGCCTCGGCGTCCTCGGCGTGCAGCGCCCGCGCCGCATCGAGCGCGGCACCCGCCGCCGCCCGGAGACCCGCGCCGCCCACGGCCGCGGCGCGATACGCCGCCTGGGCCCTGCGCACCCCGTACGCGAGGTTGACCGCGGTGGGCCGCGCCCCCGCCAACGAGTCCGCCGCCTCGTCCACATCGAAGCCACGGGCAGCGGCGAGCGCGACGCCGTAGGCCCCCGCGATGCCCAGAAGCGGTGCCCCGCGCACCGCGAGCGTCCGTATCGCCTCCACCAGGGCCGGCGCGTCGGTGCACACCAGCTCGATCTCCTCGCCCGGCAGCCTGGTCTGGTCGAGGAGGACCAGCACAGGTCCTTCAGGTGGGTCGTCCCATCGGATCGCGGGAATCGTCGTCGGGGTCTCGGTCGGCCGTTTGTCCTCGCTGGATTGCGCGTACTGATCAGCCATCCGCCCAGTCTGCCCCGTACCCGGCGGACAATTGAAGGTGTACAGCCCCTACGGCGCCCGGTCACCTGGCCGGTGCCCCGTGGCACGATGGCTGGCAACCTGCCGCCGCACCCGCGGACGGGCACCTTGAAGGAGCGACGATGAACGACACTCCGGGCTGGGCCTCGCCCGGATCTGCCCCCTCCGAAGGACAGGACTCCGGCAAGCCGGACGCCGCCGGGCCTGCGGACGCCGGCCAGCAGAGCGGCGCGTCCAAGTGGTCCAAGGAGCAGCCGCCGCCCGCCCAGTGGTCCCCGCCCGGCACCTCGGGCCCGGGCCAGACGCCGCCTCCACCGCCCCCTCCGCCCGGCCAGGGCGGCGGCTGGGGCTGGGGCGGCCAGCCCCCCGGCGGAGGTCCCGGCGGCCCGGGAGGCCCCGGCGGCTACCGCGGCTGGGGTGCCTGGCAAGGCCCGCCGCCCGCGGCCAAGCCCGGCGTCATCCCGCTCCGCCCGCTCGGCGTGGGCGAGATCCTCGACGGTGCGGTGTCGACCATGCGCGCCCACTGGCGCACGGTGCTCGGCATCTCCCTGACGGTGGCCGTCTTCACGGAGATCGTGGTCGTCCTCCTTCAGGGGCTCGTCCTGAACGACTCCGTCGACACCGAAGCCCTCAACGACCCGAGCGCGACCGTCGGCGAACTCACCCGCGCCATGGGCGACACGATGCTGAGCTCCGGCACGGTCCTCGTGATCACCCTGCTCGGCACGATCATCGCGACGGCCCTGCTCACGATGGTCACCAGCCGTGCGGTGCTCGGTAAGCCGGTGACCACCAAGGAGGCCTGGCGGGACTCCCGCCCCCAGCTGGCGAAGCTGTTCGGCCTGACACTGCTCATCCCGCTCATCGGCGCGGCGATCGTCGCCGTCGGCATCCTGCCCGGCGTGCTGATCGCCCTCGCCGGCGCCTCCGACGCCGGCGCCAGCCTGGCCATCCTCGGCGGCCTGGCCGCGAGCATCGCCGCCATCTGGGTCGTGATCCGCTTCTCCCTCGCCTCTCCCGCGCTCATGCTGGAGAAGCAGGGCGTCAAGAAGTCCCTGGCCCGCTCCGTCAAGCTGGTCCACGGCTCCTGGTGGCGCGTCTTCGGCATCCAGCTGCTCGCCGCGATCATCGCGAACGTCGTGGCGTCGATCATCGTCATCCCGTTCACGTTCATCGCGGGCGCCCTCAGCGGCGACGGCGTCACCGGCTTCCTCAACAACACCGGCGAACTGGGCTGGACCTTCCTGATCGTCAGCGGCGTCGGCTCGGTGATCGGCTCCATGCTGACGTTCCCCATCACCGCTGGAGTCACCGTCCTCCTCTACATCGACCAGCGGATCCGCCGCGAGGCCCTCGACCTCGAACTGGCCCGCGCCGCAGGCCTCCCCGGCCACGGCACCACCCCGCCCGGCACCCCGGGGAGCTGATGCGGTGACCGCGGCGGGGGCAGTGCTCATGGGGCTCGGAGCGGCACCGCTCCTGCCGCGCGCCGGCGACGACCCACCGGTGACGATCCCCCGCGACCCCGCACGGGAGGCGGCCGAGCGCGAACTGTCCAAGCCGATGTACCACGAGAACGACCCCAGCCTCTTCCAGCGAGCCCTGAACCGCTTCTGGAGCTGGGTCGACGACCTGTTCTCCGCCGCCTCGGGGGCCACCCCGGGCGGCGGGTTCGGCCTCCTGGTCATCGTGCTGGCAGTCGTACTCCTGGCCGTCGCCCTGTGGTGGCGCCTCGGCACCCCCCGACGCTCCCCCGCCTCCGCACCGGCCCTCTTCGACGACCGCCCCCGCAGCGCCGCGGAACACCGCGCGGCCTCCGAGGCACACGCCGCCCAGGCCCACTGGAACCAGGCCGTCCAGGAACGCATGCGCGCCATCGTCCGCGCCCTGGAGGAACGCGCACTCCTGGACCCCCGCCCCGGACGCACCGCCGACGAGGCGGCAGCGGAAGCGGGCCGCACCCTCCCCTCCCACACCGACGGACTGCGCACCGCCGCCCACGCGTTCGACGACGTGACATACGGCGGCCGCACCACCGACGAGCCGACATACCTCCGCCTGGCCGAGCTCGACCGCGACCTGGAACGCACCAAACCGGTCCTGACCAGCACCGCCCACACCACGCCGAGCAGCAGCTCCCAGGGGGCCGCCGAATGACCGGCCCCACCCCTTCCACGGAGCCGCTCCAGCCCTCCGCGCCGCCCACCACCACGCAGCAGCCCGGCACACCTCCCGGCCCGGCCCCGACCTCGCTCTCCCCCACCCCCCGCCAGCTGTGGACCCGCTCCCGAGGCATCGCCCTCGCCCTGCTCGTCCTCCTGGCCGCGGCCGTCGCCCTCGCCGCCGTCCGCTCCGGCGCCCAGCACGGCCGCCTCGACCCGCGCTCCGCCGACCCCTACGGCAGCCGGGCCGTCGCCGAACTCCTCGCCGACCGAGGCGTGTCCACCCGCGTGGTCACCAGCACCGAAGAAGCGCGCTCCGCGGCCGGCCCGGACACGACCCTCCTCGTGGCCAACCCCGACCTGCTCACCGACCGCCAGCGCTCCCGACTCCACGAGGCCACCAAGGACTCCGACGGCCGTACCGTCCTCGTCACCCCAGGCGCCCCGTCGATCGGCACCCTCGCCCCCGGGGTCACCGCGGACGCCACTCCCAGCACCGACTCCACGCTCTCCCCCGCCTGCTCCTTCCCCGCGGCCCGCCGCGCGGGCACCGCCGACATGGGCGGCATCCGCTACGACTCCCTCGCCCCGGACGCCGAGGCCTGCTACCTCAGCGACGGTCTGCCCAGCCTTCTGCATCTCCCCGCCCCCCGCGGAAACGGCGACACCGTCGTCCTCGGCGCGCCCGACATCCTCTACAACGACCGTCTCGACGAGCAGGGCAACGCCTCACTCGCCCTCCAACTCCTCGGCTCCCGCCCCCACTTGGTCTGGTACCTCCCCTCGCTCTCCGACGACCAGGCCGCCACCGAGTCCGAACGCCGAAGCTTCTTCGACCTGATCCCCTCCGGCTGGCTCTGGGGCACCCTGCAGCTCACCATCGCGGCCGCGCTCGCCGCCCTGTGGCGAGCCCGCCACCTCGGCCCCCTCGTCGCCGAACGCCTCCCTGTGGCGATCCGCGCCTCAGAGACCGTCGAAGGCCGTGCCCGCCTCTATCGCAAGGCGAACGCCCGCGACCGCGCGGCCGCGGCCCTGCGCACAGCCACCCGCACCCGCCTCGCCTCTCTTGTCGGCGTATCCCCCACGCAGGCGCACGCGCCCGAAACCTTGATCCCCGCGCTGTCCGCCCGCGTCAGCACCTCCGGCCAAGACCTTCGCCCCCTCCTCTTCGGGCCGCCTCCCGGCAACGACGCAGCACTCATCGCCCTCGCCGACCAACTCGACGCCCTCGAAAGAGAGGTACGCCACTCATGATGGACCCGACCACTGACACCGGGCCCACCGGAGATCCCCGCAGCTCACGCGCTTCCCTCGAAGCTCTGCGCACCGAGATCTCCAAGGCCGTGGTCGGCCAGGACTCCGCCGTCACCGGCCTCGTCGTCGCCCTCCTCTGCCGCGGCCATGTCCTACTAGAAGGAGTCCCCGGGGTAGCCAAAACGTTGCTCGTCCGCGCACTCGCGTCGAGCCTCGAACTCGACACCAAGCGCGTCCAGTTCACCCCCGACCTGATGCCGAGCGACGTCACGGGCTCCCTCGTCTACGACGCCCGCACCACCGAGTTCTCCTTCCAACCCGGCCCGGTCTTCACCAACCTCCTCCTGGCCGACGAAATCAACCGCACCCCGCCCAAGACCCAGTCCTCGCTCCTCGAAGCGATGGAGGAACGCCAGGTCACGGTCGACGGCACACCGCGCCCGCTCCCCGAGCCGTTCCTCGTCGCGGCCACCCAGAACCCGGTCGAGTACGAAGGCACGTACCCCCTCCCCGAAGCACAACTGGACCGCTTCCTCCTCAAACTGACGGTCCCCCTCCCGTCCCGCCAGGACGAGATCGACGTCCTCACCCGCCACGCCCAGGGCTTCAACCCCCGCGACCTCCGCGCCGCCGGCGTACGCCCCGTGGCGGGCCCCGCCGACCTCGAAGCCGCCCGAGCCGCCGTCGCCAAGACCTCCGTCTCCCCCGAGATCACCGCGTACGTAGTGGACGTGTGCCGCGCCACCCGCGAATCCCCGTCCCTCACCCTCGGCGTGTCCCCTCGGGGCGCCACAGCCCTGCTCTCCACGGCCCGCGCCTGGGCCTGGCTCACCGGCCGCGACTACGTCATCCCCGACGACGTGAAGGCCCTCGCCCTCCCCACCCTCCGCCACCGGATCCAACTCCGCCCGGAGGCCGAGATGGAAGGTGTGACGGCCGACTCCGTCATCAACGCGATCCTCGCCCACGTCCCGGTCCCCCGCTGATGGCCCTCACCGGACGCACCGCCCTCCTGGCGGCCCTGGGCACCCTCCCCGTGGGCCTCTGGGAGCCGAGCTGGACCGGCATCCTCGCCGTCAACGCCCCTCTGGCCCTGGCCTGCGCCTGCGACTTCGCCCTGGCCGCCCCCGTACGCCGCCTCGGCCTGACCCGCTCCGGCGACACCTCCGTGCGTCTGGGCGAAGCCGCCGACGTCGAACTCACCGTCACGAACCCTTCCGGCCGCCCTCTGCGCGCCGACCTCCGCGACGCCTGGCCCCCGAGCAGTTGGCAACCCGGAACCGAAGTCGCCGCGTCACGCCACCACTTGACCGTCCCGGCCGGCGAGCGCCGCCGTCTCACGACCCGCCTGCGCCCCACCCACAGAGGCGACCACCACGCCGACCGCGTGACCATCCGCTCGTACGGCCCCCTGGGCCTCTTCACCCGCCAGGGCAGCCACAAGGCCCCCTGGTCCCTACGCGTCCTGCCGCCCTTCGCCAGCCGGAAGCACCTCCCCTCCAAGCTGGCCCGCCTACGCGAACTCGATGGCCGCACCAGCGTGTTGACACGCGGCCAGGGAACCGAGTTCGACAGCCTCCGTGACTACGTTCCCGGGGACGACACCCGCTCCATCGACTGGCGCGCCACCGCCCGCCAGTCCCGCGTCGCGATCCGAACCTGGCGCCCGGAACGCGACCGCCACATCCTCTTGGTCCTCGATACCGGCCGCACCTCCGCCGGCCGAGTGGGCGACGCACCCCGCCTCGATGCCTCCATGGACGCGGCCCTACTCCTCGCCGCCCTGGCCTCCCGCGCCGGCGACCGCGTGGACCTTCTCGCCTACGACCGCCGAGTACGCGCCCTGGTCCAGGGCCGCTCAGCAGGCGACGTCCTCCCATCCCTGGTCAACGCCCTGGCCACGCTGGAACCCGAACTCATCGAGACGGACGCCAGAGGCCTGACGTCGACGGCCCTTCGCACGGCCCCTCGAAGTTCCATGATCGTGCTGCTCACCAGCCTCGACACGGCCCCCATCGAAGAAGGCCTGCTCCCGGTCCTCACCCGCCTCACCAAGCGCCACAAAGTGCTGGTCGCGTCAGTGGCCGACCCGCACATCGAAGAAATGGCGGCTTCCCGCGGCACGACAGAAGCGGTGTACGACGCAGCAGCAGCCGCCCAAGCCCAGTCGGAACGCCACCGCACAGCGGAGCAACTCACCCGCCGTGGCGTCACGGTCGTGGACGCCACCCCCAAGGACCTCGCACCCGCGTTGGCGGACGCATACCTCTCCCTCAAGGCCGCCGGCCGCCTCTGAGCAGAAAGGGGCGGCAGCTATTCCATCCCCATCAAGAAAAGGGGCCCATAACGCAAGAAAGCCCCGGACCGTTCCCGGTCCGGGGCTTTCTTCAAAAGGAGTTCGGCGGCGTCCTACTCTCCCACAGGGTCCCCCCTGCAGTACCATCGGCGCTGTGAGGCTTAGCTTCCGGGTTCGGAATGTAACCGGGCGTTTCCCTCACGCTATGACCACCGAAACACTATGAAACTGACAACCGCACCACACGGCAAAACCCATGCGGGGTCGTTCGTGGTTTCAGAACCAACACAGTGGACGCGAGCAACTGAGGACAAGCCCTCGGCCTATTAGTACCAGTCACCTCCACCCGTTACCGGGCTTCCAGATCTGGCCTATCAACCCAGTCGTCTACTGGGAGCCTTAACCCCTCAAAGGGGGTGGGAATACTCATCTCGAAGCAGGCTTCCCGCTTAGATGCTTTCAGCGGTTATCCTTTCCGAACGTAGCCAACCAGCCATGCCCTTGGCAGGACAACTGGCA